>JAKOUW010000233.1 GCA_029782365.1 Chloroflexota bacterium | reverse complement strand
AACAATCCTTGCGTTATCCCAAGTTCCCGTTCTATCTGCGCCGCTGGCTTATCCCCTCTTTTCAGCAATTCCAGCGCTTCCAGTTTGAATTCTTCTGTAAATTCGCGGTACCCTTTCTTGTCCGTCATTCCTGGTCTCCTGTGGGTTTAGTTTACCCGACTTAGACATTTTTCGTGTCCACTTTTTCAGGACAAGACCACTTCATACAGCGCTCCATAGGGCGCATTTGATAAGTCAGGAAACCACCCCGCCCATGTGGCTGGCGTAGTTCCGCTAGCAATGGTTCGGAGAGCATCCCCTTCGATCGCATGTATTCCATTCCAATTAGCGTACCACCATTTTTCACAAGCGGGTGATTCCCCAGTACACCAATTGGCAAAAGGCGCTCCTCCAGACCCTTTTGAAAACCCCCCACTGTTGTTTAAATTATCATCTACAATCACCTCTGTGGCATAGTTGGGCATGGGTATGGGGCGATCGGAGAGATTTTCATCACATATACTGGCCTGTAGTATAGTTGGGAGAGCGATGGTCAAACCAAGATGTGACAGAAGTATTTCCATAGTAAGGTGAGGCGAGGAACCTGGGCTGGTTTTGCTGGGCAAGGACAGAATGGTCAGGTACCAGCGACCCGATAACAGGTAAAGTAAAGATTAATATTGCAAGCAAAATTTTCAAGCACGTTGTTAATGATTTTGTATGCATTCGTCTTTCCTTTGCTTCACTTCTTCCAGTTCGGAAATCGAATCTTATCGTTGCCATCTGTTAATTGTTTCTTGTTTGAGCCGTCCTTGCTGATAATCCATAAATCAGGTTTTCCATTATTATTAGAGATGAAGGCTAACAGAGAACCATCTGGTGACCAAGTCGGATCCAATGAGTTCCTAATTTTGGCTAGAATCGCTTGATTTCTACTGGCGGTAATATCAATCACATAAATTTGTGAATTTGACAGGAAAACATTATCATCCCATATCCCATTACAGTAAATTTCTGTCTCTGCTGTAACAACCGCCAGCATTCGACCATCCGGCGACCAAGCAGGGGGCAGAACAGAGCATAGAGGAAGGGTTAATTCATCGTCTATACTATGCCTATCAGATCCATCGGCGTTTATTACTTCCAATCCCTGAGCATAGAAGGCAATTTTTTCACCATCCGGCGACCAAGAAAAATTGCTTCCCATTCCTTCCGACAAAAGTCGTTTATTGCGTCCCCGAGAGTCAATGAGCCATATCCCCAATGGCTCTACACCATTATCATAAGCAAAAACAATATACTTTCCATCGGGCGATGCTGCAGCGCCCCTGACTATCCCATATGTCGGCACAAAGAGTGGGACAGAATCACCAATAAGGGGGTTTGCCAACAAAAGATTACCAATTTCATCAGCAAAAAGGATTTGTTGATTGTCTGGAAACCAGTTGAAGAAATTTATTTTCCCAAAGCTTTGAGAAATAGGCTCATACTTTCCATTACTTGTATTCAAGATACCGCCGACACCCCATTCACCAATAATCGACACATATTTTCCATTAGGTGATGGATAATGTGTTCCGTCTAAGTAACCTTCGGAGATTTTCTTTGGATTATTTTTGACTTTTCCCATTTCATCGACTTCAACTACGTTCATCTGTTTTTCGTCTTTATCATCTTTGCTAACATAAAAAATCATGCCTGAGGAATTTTTTGCCGGTTCTATCAAAGGTATTGGGGTTAATGTAGCACCAGGTATAGCCGTATTGGTCGGATAAGGTGTCCATGTTGGCAGCGCTGTAGGAGACGGATACTCTACGGGGAAAGGGGAAGGCATTGGGTAGGGATTAGAATCGGGCGGAGGGTATGATGACTGATTCGGGTCTTGAGTTGTCGTTATTAAAGATTGACCAGAAGGGATAAAGTTCTAGAAAATCACGAATAGCAATCCGACAAAAAAGATTATGGTGACAAATTGTGCAAATACTTTTAATAGATTCTGCATCGTTTTCATACTTTGCCAACCTTCCCATTTCTAGAATTATCCATTCGGCAAAAATTCCCGGCAGGTGAAAATAGTCACGAGCCGTGAGGTTTTTAACTATTTTTCTAATCAGGTTGCACGTTCTGTCTTTTACCGCCGCTCGAAGACAGGGTTAAATCAGGATTGGTCCACTGCCGCGCAAATGCGGCGGGCGCGTCAGCACCCAGACGGCCCATTCCGCCACATGAGAGACGCTCAAGGTGGGTTTGCCGGTGAAGTCGGCATCAAAGGAGGCGGCCACGCCTGGGGACAGGATATGCGTGCGGATGCCAGATTCGGCATTTTCCAGACGAATCAGCTCCATCAGGGCGCTCAGGCCGTGCATGGCAACCCCAAAGGCGCCATCCTGAGCGTAAAACCCCAGGGCTGAATCGGAGCCGATGGCCATGACCTCACCGTGCTGCTGCGCCCGAAAGACAGGCAGGACAGCGCGCGCCGCCAGGAAGGGCTGGCGCAGGTTGGCATTCAGCACTGCATCCCAGGCTTTGACAGAGTGATTGTGGATCAGGCCGCCAGCCCAAAAAGGCGAGACCATGATCAGGAGGTCGAGACGGCCAAAAACAGCCAGCGCCTGGTCACGCGCCGCCTCTGCCGCTTCCAGGCTGTCCAGTTCTGATTCCAACGCCAGGCAGACTCCGCCCATCGACCTGATCGGGCTGGCGGCCAGTTCCAACAGATCGGCCTGCGGGCCGCACAGGCCAACCTGCACCCCTGCGTGAGCCAAAGCCAGGGCCACCGCCCCGGCCACCTCGGTGCCGCCGCCGGTGATCAGGGCGGCCATGCCGCGCAAATCTTGCTTGTCCATCAGGCCTCAAAAACCACGCGCCCATCCACCATCGTCAGCGCAGGTCTCAAGCTGGCGATCTCGGCAGGCGGCACTGCGAACAGGTTTTGCGGGAGCAGCACCAGATCGGCCAGGTAACCCTGGCGGATTTGCCCTTTCTGGTGTTCCTGGAATTCGGCGTAAGCGGCGTCGCGGGTGTACGCGAGCAGCGTATCGGTCAGGGTCTGGTTTTGAGGCGGCAGTCCCTCAGCCCAGGGCCGGCGGTTCACTGCGTGCGCCATACCCTTCAGCGGGTTTTGCGTCACGACCGGCCAATCTGACCCGAAAACGAGCGCCGCGCCGGCCTGGCGCAGGGTTTGCCAGGCAAAACTGTACGGCCAGCGCTCACGGCCAACCCTCACCGGCCAGATATCGTTTTCATCCACCTGCATAGGGGCGTGGAGCGGCTGCATGGAAGCCAGCACGCCCAGTTCCTTGAAACGCGGCAAATCTTCCGGGTGGATCAATTCGATATGCTCGATGCGGTGGCGAGAATCTCGCCTCCCGTTGATGGCCTGGGCGGCCTGGTAAGCGTCCAGCACCCGGCGCACGCCCATATCTCCCACTGAGTGGGTGAAAATTTGCAAGCCGAGTCGGTCAGCCTCGACCACCAGACGGTTAAACTGCTCAATTTCGTAATTGGCGGCGCCGCGGGTGGCCGGGTTATCGGCGTACGGCTCCACCAGCAGGCCGGTATAGCCCTCGATCACGCCGTCGATGAAGAATTTGACGCTCCCGGCGCGCAGCATTTCACTGGCATAGGCCCGCCTTAACGCCGCCGCTTCCTTTTCCAGGGCTTTCACCGGCGTCTCGGGGGAGACGCTGTAGGGAAGATATATGCGGCAGGTCAATTCGCCCAGGTCATCGAGCGCCGCATACAGGGCGGCCTTTTCTGCGTTGCCGTCCATGTTATGCACACTGGTCACGCCGAGCGAGGCCGTCAGACGCAGGCCTTCTTTCAGGAGAGCGCGCTGGCGCGCCAGGTCGGGCTTCGGAACCAGGTCGCTGACCGGCTGGTAGGCTCCGGGTTCACGCAGTTCGCCGGTGGATTCGCCGTGTTCATCGAGCACGTTCTCGCTGTTGGCGCTGTACGGACTGCCGTTGAAAATCCCGGCCATTTTCAGGGCCAGGGTATTGGCCCAGGAGGTATGCCCATCGAAGGCGTTGATGTAGATCGGGCGGTCGGCCACCAGCGCATCCAGGTGGAAGCGGTTGAGGGGCGTATACCCCGGGCCGAGGTTGTAGCGCAGGCCGGTGCCGGGCAGCCAGGCCGCCTCGGGATGGGCGGCGGCGTAAGAAAGAACGATCTGGGAGAGATCTTCATAACTGGCGGCTGGTTCCAACTGCATGCCGTCCAGGTTCAGCGCGCCGTACAGCAGATGGAAATGGCTGTCAATGAAGCCGGGCAGCAGTGTGCCGCCGCCGGCGTCAACCAGGCGTGTGCCAGGGCCTTTCAGCGACTGCGCTGCGGCGCGGCTGCCAACATAGACAATGCGGTTCTCTCGCACAGCGGCGGCTTCAGCGAAAGGGAGAGCCGAGTCGGCGGTAAAAACCTGGGCGTTTTCGAAAATATAATGAGCGTATTGTGTCATAAGAGTTTATTTTTTCACTGGGGCGATGGTCGTTCCGGCCACCGCATCGCTGACGGCATCGCCGATCAGGTTGATCGAAAGCACGGCCAGGAAAATTCCCAGGCCGGGGAAAACGGTCAGCCACCAGGCCTGGCGCACGTATTTCATCCCGGCGTTGAGCATGGCGCCCCACTCTGCCGTGGGCGGCTGGGCGCCGAGGCCCAGGAAGTTCAAGGCTGCGCCGGCCAAAATCGAGGAGCCGATGCCCAGCGTCAACAGTACCAGCAGGGTGCGCACGGAATTGGGCAGGATATGTGTTACCATAATCCGCGCATCCGAACTGCCCAGGGCGCGGGCAGCTTCGATGTAGGTCATCTCGCGCAGGGCCAGCACACTGCTGCGCGTCAGGCGCATGAACGAAGGTATAAAAGAAATGCCAATCGCCAGCATGGCGTTTTCAATGCCCGGGCCCAGAATGGCAATGATGGCCAGCGCCAGCAGGATATCTGGGAAGGCCATCAAGACATCGTTGAACCATGAGATGAATGCATCGATCCAGCCGCCAAAGTAGCCAGAAACCAGGCCCAGCGTGATGCCGGTCAGCGCGCCGATGGCAATGCCCACCAGCCCGATGCGCAGGGAAAGCTGTCCGCCGTAGAGGAAGCGGGCAAGAACATCCCGCCCAACGCCGTCGGTGCCCATCGGGTTGGCCAGGCTGGGGGCCTTGAGCGACTGCGAAGGGAAATTTTTGTTGGGATCTTTGTTCGTCAGAAACGGCGCGGCATACGAGGCAAAAATCAAAACCAGCAGCAAGATTCCGCCAAATTGGGCGCTGCGGTTGCGCAGCACCTGGCGGAACATGCGCACACCGGGGGAGACAGGGGTCACTAAAACGGGCGAAGCGTTGGCGCTCATTTCAGGCGGATCTTGGGGTTCAGGAAGACGTAGGTGATATCGGTGAAGGTGTTGATGACCACGTAAATGAGGGCTGTGACCAGCACCACACCCTGCACCAGCGGGTAATCGCGGTTGTAGATGGACTGCACCGCCAGCCGCCCGATCCCCTGGCGGGCGAACATCGTCTCGACGATGGTCGCGCCGCTGAGCAGGTAAGCCATTTGCAAACCGAAGAAGGTCACCACCGGGATCAGCGCATTGCGCAGGGCGTGCTTGAGAATCACCAGCCGGTCAGGCAGTCCCTTGGCGCGGGCGGTGGTGATGTATTCCCTGGACAGCACATCCAGCATGCTGGCGCGCACCATGCGCGCCACCACCGCGCCCTCGGGCAGGCCCAATGTCAGCGCAGGCAGGAAAAGGTCTTTGGGCGTGGAACCAATCGAGATGCTGGGAAACAGACCCAGGCGGACAGAAAACAGCAGGATGAGCAGCAGACCCATCCAAAAGGTCGGCACGGATAGCCCGCTGACCGACAGCGTCATCACCAGGGTATCGAGCCACGAACCGTGGTTGAGCGCCGCCAACATGCCCAACACTCCGCCGACCGACAGCGCCACCAGCAGGGCGGCCATCGACAGGATGAAGGTGCTCGGCATCTGCGAGGTAATCGCCGCGGCCACCGGCAAGCTGGTTTTGATGGAGGTGCCCAGGTCGCCGTGCAGGGCATTGTTGAGATAGCGCACGTACTGCACATACAAGGGGTCGTTTAAGCCGAGCCGCTGGCGCAGCTCGGCCACTTTTTCGGCGGTGACGTTCTGGCGTCCGAGAATGGTCATGGTCACGTCGCCCGGGACAAGGTGGATGACGGAAAAAACCAGGATCGAAATGCCAAACAGCACCAGGATCGAGGTGAACGTGCGCCTCACAATGTAATGGAACATGCCGCTATTTGGTCATCGACATGTCATAGAGCCAGGGGTAGCCCTCCAGGTCGAACGTGAAACCCTGGACGCTGGGCGCGATCAGATAGGTCGTGTTGACGGCAAACATGGGCATCACCAGCGCGTTTTCCATGATGATCTGCTGGGCTTTGATGTAATCCTGTTTGCGGGCATTCTCGTCCACGTTGGTGCTGGCATCAGCCAGGGCGGCGTCCAGGTCGGCGTTCGAGAAGTTCGTCCAGGCGCCGCCGCCGTTGAGATTTTCCGAGTGGAAGAGGTTGCGCAGGGGAGAAGGATCGGGGCGAGTCCAATACATGTAAACCAGGGTGTAGTTGCCTGCCAGCAGTTCATTGCTGGTAGCGGTGTCATCCATCGAGCGGTATTTCACATCGATGCCGGCATCCTTCATGTACCCGATAATCAGTTCATTAAACGCCTCCGACCAGGAGGGATTGTCCGGCCAGTCAATGGTCAGTTTCTCGCCGTTCTTTTCGCGGATGCCGTCGCCGTTGGCGTCAGTCCAGCCGGCTTTCTCGAGAAGCTGTTTGGCTTCATCCAGGTTGTAGTGGTACAGGCTGGCAGCTTTTGCGTCATAACCCCAGGTTGTGGGCGAAACAACGCTGTAAGCAGGTATGCCGAGCTTATGGAAAGCATTGGTCGCCAGTTCTGCCTGGTTGACGGCTAAAATCATGGCCTTGCGAACATTGATATCATCCGTCGGGGCTTTCTTGGTGTTGATCATCAAAATCGCAGGAACCCCGGGCAGAGCGAAGGACTGCAGGGTCGCTTTGCCAGAGTCGGCCATCGCGCTGGCATCCAAGGCAGGCGGATCGCCGGCCAGCAGAATTTCGCCGGTTTCAAAGGCTGTCAGGCGAGTGGCGGCCTCCGGCAGGATGCGGAATACAACCTGGTCAAAGTAAGCCGGTCCCTGGTGGGCGGCGAATTCGGGACCCCACTTGTAAGCGGGGTTGCGCTCGATCACAATCTGAGATTGGGCATCCCATTTGACGAACTTAAACGGGCCGGTGCCGACCGGATTGCGCCCATAATCCTTGCCGTATTTTGCCAGCGCAGTGGGAGAAGAGATGCTCATCCACTGGCGGCCGGCGTCGCGCAGGAAGGTCGGGTAGGAATCATCGAATTTGACGGTGACGGTGGAAGGGTCCGCCACCACCGTTTCTTTGTACTTATGGCTCTTGAGCAGCGATTTGCCGCCCGAATCAAGCACGGCATCGCTCATGATATGATCAAACGAGGCCTTGACCGCCTCGGCATTGAAAGGCGTGCCGTCGTGGAAGGTCACATCCTGGCGGAGTTTGAAGGTGAACTCGGTGAAATTGGCATTCGGCTGCCAGGAGAGCGCCAGGGCAGGGTGCAGGGCGCCGTCAGGCGAGACAGAAAGCAAGGAATCAAACAGGCTGATCAGGACGAACTGTTCCTGGACGTAAACAGCAGCGCCCGGGTCGAGCGTCCCAGGCTCGTTGGCCATGCCGATTGTCAGTGTGCCGCCGGCTGGAAGGGAGGTCGCTGTGGGAATGGGAGCTGGGGTAGCCGTCGCCGCTGGGGCGGCGGTGGGGGCTTCGGTGGCAGCAGGCGCCTGGACAGCCGTGGTGGGCTGCTGCTCAACGACCGTGGTGGGCGAGGCAGCCTGGCTGCAGGCGGCCAGCGCCAGGCTGGCAATCATCACACTTGCCAAGACAATTGACTTCAATTTCGCAATCATATAGCCTCCTGAATAGTTTTTGCTTCACACCGAAGCTGAAGATATTATACGTCATTTGGGGTGCGATCGGACGGCTTGGCCGATCGTTCTCACCCCAAACCCTATTCTTGTAAACCCTGCCTCTATACCTGGCAGACCAGCACGCCGATGGTAGAATCGATGCTAATGGAGAAACACTCGATGAAGAAGACCCCCAAGCAGCCCCTGCCCGATCCAGAAAAGACCTCTGAACAGGCCGCCCAGACCTTTTTCGGCGCTGGCTCCGACCCGGCCGAAGTGCGGGCCGCCGCCGGGCGCTACCTGGGCAGCGCGCTGGCCAGCGCCGGGCTGGTGCCGCTGTTGTTTTACCTGCGCTTCGGCGAGGTGCCCACCCTGGGCTGGGGACTGACAGTTTTCTTTGTTGTTTACTGCCTGCTGGCGGCGGTCGGCCTGTATTTCCAGCCTCTGCGCCAGTTCCACACGCCGGTCGCCCTGCGCGGCGGTTGGCTGGACTACATCGCCGCCTGGTGGCTGGTGAGCTGCGCCTTCGGGCCGTTCCTGGGTTGGGTCGCCACCTCAGCCTTCCCCCTGACCCCTGGCGACTGGCGCTGGCTGTACGCGGCGCGCCTGCTGCTGGCGGCCGGCCTGCCCGTGCTGACCGCCCTGCCGATGATGCGCTACCTGCGCGGCAAGGCGGTGCTGGTGGCCCTGCCCATCCTGCTGATCGTCACCTCCCTGCCGGTGTGGAGCGCCGTCGATGTGGGCCGTGACCTGTGGTCTGGGCCGCTGGCGCGCCAGTCGCCCACCAGCGGCGAGACCGAGCTGTATTTGCCGCACACCCAGCAGAGCCTGGGCAAAGCGCCCTGAGCGCGCCGCTTTGCAGGTACAAATGGGGTATTCAGACAAATTCGATTGACATTCTACAATAATTCCTTATAATATTAATCAAAACAGGATGATTAATTTCCTTAAAGGCGGTGCGGCATGGATGATCAGCAGCACACAGCCCAGGGTGCGCTGCGCCCGGTGATTTACGGCGCCCTGGCGACTCTACTCTCCCTGGTCGGCGGGATTGCCGTCGGCTTCCTGGCCGGCAGTGGGACATTCAACCTGCTGCCCGGTCACAGCATCCAGAATTTGAACCCCTTGCACGTGGCAATCGCCGCTCTGCCTGGGCTGGCCGGTTTCCTGGCAGGCAGTGCGCTGTGGGGTGTGCTGATGGGCCGGTTGGCGGGGGTGGCCGACCGCCGGCGCATGGCGCTGGCCGGCGCGCTGGGCTTCGCCCCGCTTGCGGTTAGCGCCGGCATCTTACTGCAAATTTTGGAGCCGCTGGCCCTGCGCTACTTTGGCGCAGTTCTGCCGCTGCACCGCCTGTTCACCATCTTCTTTGTGCCGACCGCTTTCATCGTCGCCGGCGTCAGCGCCTGGGCGCTGGGCTTGGGCCTGCGCCAGCCGGCGCTGGCCAAGGCGCTGTTGTGGCGCACCGGCCTGACCGCCGCCCTGGCTTTTTTGGTCACGAACCTGGTGATGGAAGCCGCCGGTTGGGTGGTCGGGGCGCCCAATGCGGCCCAACGCGCCACCATGCTGACCGTCCTGCTGACGGGCTGCCTGGCGGCGGCGCTGGCAGGCGGCGGCGCGCTGGGCTGGCTGCTGGATAAGAACACATTTGACCAACCCAATCTGAGGAGGTTAACATGAATCTGATCGTGATCGTCTTGCGTCTGGTGCACATCCTGGCCGGCATATTTTGGGCAGGCTCGGTGATCGTTTCGGCGGGTTTCCTCACCCCGGCGGCGCGGGCGGCCGGGCCGGCCGGCGGCAAATTCATGCAAGCCCTGCTCGGGGCAGGCGGCTTCTCCAAGTACATCTCGGTCGCCGCCGTGCTGAGCGTGCTGGCCGGCCTGCTGCTCTACTGGCGCACTTCGCAAGGCCTGCTGGCCGGCTGGATTCTCTCACCCTCCGGCCTGACCCTGACAGTCGGCGCGGCCGCTGGCCTGGCGGCGGCGGTTGTGGGCGGCGCAGTCACTTCGCCGGCCGCCATCCGCCTGCAAAAAACAATGCAGTCCATCCCGGCCGGCGGCCCGCCCTCCCCTGAACAGGCGGCCGAACTGCAGGCCATTCAGCGCCGCCTGGACCAGGCCGGCGTGTGGGGCGCGGTGCTGATGGTGGTGTGCGTGGTCGGCATGGCGATTGCTCGCTATGTTTGAGGTTTGGGGATGGGGCAGAGCCCACCGGAAGAGCTGTGGGACTTTGTAAGATTCGGGCGCTGTGCGCCGCAAAATATCTGAGAGCCTTCAAAATCGTGATATTATCAATGAATATGATCAAGATCTGAAGGAGGCTCACATGGTCAAACGTGTTTTGAAAAGCTGGTCTTTCTGGGTGGCGCTGGCAGCTCTGGTCATCTGCCTGGCGGCGGCTGGTCTGCTCAGCGCGCGCTTCGTCCAGGCCGCTCCATCGGCTCCGACGGCCACTTACCCTTGCGTACCGGATCTTATCGTTTCAGCCAATACGCGCGTCGTGGCGCGCTGCGCCGTCCCATACAACAGCGCCATTTACTGGTTTGCCTTCCCCACCACCGATTCCGGCAACGCCTCGCGCATGCTCAGTATGTTTGAAACTGCCAAAACCACAGGCTCGCAGATCACATTCTATTTCGATGCCGCCGACACTTCCGGCGGCAGTTACGGCTGTGACCCAGCCAACTGCCGCGCCATCTGGGCAGTCACGATGCCATGAAGGGAAAACATGTATCCTCTCGCCTGAGCAAGACCGAAAAGCTGGCAGTGACTCTCGCCAGCCTGGCGGCGCTGTTCCTGATCAGCGCCCTGCTCATGCCCGCTCCCCAGGCGGCGCATGCCCTGGCTGGCGCGCCCGCCGCGGCAGCCGCGCCGGCTGCCCCAGATCCAAGTAACATTGCGCCCAAGTTGATCGCTGCTTACACCGCGCTGTTTCCCCTCATCTCTGCGGCCTATATTCCTCTGCTGGCGCGCTGAGGGCGCCAGGCAGCCCCAGGTTGGGCAGGGCAGGCCCAGGTTTTCAAGCAGTCAGACGCCAGGCATGCGAGCTGGGATTCTGCGGCGGCAACGCCGCTGGGCGTGTCTGAGACTCGCCCCGACAAAACCCATCTCGCCGCGACCGTTCTGCAGGATCGCCCGGTTTCAGCCGAGCCAGGCGATGCGCTGGATTGCCTGGATTCTTCCCTGCACCCCGACGAGGCAAACCTTCCTATCCCGGGCGCCAGGCAGAGATGATCGAGATCACTGAGAAGATCAGCATGATGATCGCCAGGATGATGCCGATGATGATCATCACGATGGCGGCGATTGCATCGGTGATGCTCACCAGGAAAGCCGGCACAATCGTGTACAGGATGGTGACGATCAGGTTGCCGACCAGCGCGGCGATAAAGCCGATCACCAGGCCGAGGTTTTCGATGAATTTTTGATGCGCCAGCAGGAGCAAGATACCCAACACGATCTTCAGCACAAACAGCAGGGCCAGCACGGCGTTCATGGCGCCGCGCGGGAATGAGCCGAAGATGATCAGGTAGAGCAGAGTGCCAAAGGGAAAAGAGAGCAGCATCATCACCATGGTGATCAGCTTGGCGATGACGATGAACACAAAGATCAGCGCGACCGGGATGAGCAGCAAGGGAAAGATGAAAGACAGGCAGCCCTGCGCCTTGGCATGGATCGATTCGGGCGGGACTTTGTCCAGCACCCGCTTGGGAACGACCAGCGGCAGTCCCTTGATCAGCACGATGGAAAGCCCCATCAACAGCAGGCTGAAGAATAAAATGCCATCCACGAAAGCCAGCGAGCGCACGCCGAAGCCGCTCAGGTCCTGGGAAATCTGGCTGATCTCGCCGGCTTTCTGACTGCGCAGTTCGTTCAACTTTTGCTGCTGTTCTGGGCTGAAGACCTGCAACGCCTGGTCAAACGAGCTGGGGCCGTTCCCCAGCAAAAAGCCCGGCAGGCGCGCCGCCACCGCCGCTGGCTGGACGACGCTCAGCTCCACCAGCACCACGGCCAGCAGGGCCACCAGCGCCAAAACAAAAAAAGGCAGCCTGAGTTTACCCACCGCGCTCGCTGGCGTCGGCTGCCATGCCGCACAGCAAACCGGCCAGCGCCAGGCCGATCGACAGCCAGAGCAGGAGCGCCAGCGCTGCCCGCCCGATGGACAAACCCAGGAAGATCCATAACAGCAGGGCGGCCAGCACCTGCAAAACACTGCGCACAATGCCTGCCACTGCAGAGAAGTGCTTGGGGCGCGCCACCAGCCTGGGGAAGACGTACACCAGTTCGCCGATGATCCACACCAAAACCGCCGGCGAAGAGAAGTAAATCTCGATCAGGTCAAAATTGGATACATTGAGCTGTTTGAACAGGGCGGCGGAAACGGCCGGGACAAAAATGAATACGCCGGTCAGCACGACCACCGCCGGCAGGGCGGTCAGCGGATGGGAGGGGTGCAGTAAGGCATTCAACAGGCGGCGCAGGGCGGCGAACTGCACGCCCATCCAGCCAACCAGCCGCTGCCAGGCCTGAGCGAAGCGCGCCGTCCAACCGGCCGGTTTGGCCGGCGGGTTTGTGTCTGGCTGGGGGTTGGGCGCAGAGCCGACCGCTTGCGCTGCTCCTGGCTGATCGGGGGTTTTCTCCTGCCCTGCTGACGGGGAATCGACCGCTGGCGGCTGAGCAGAATCCAGCGCCGCCAGTTGGCGGCGGGCGCGGCGCAGCAGAAAAAACAGACCGAAAACGATGCCGAGCAAACCAGCCGCCGCGCCGACCAGCCACAGCCCGGCCCAGCGGCCGCGCAGCAGGGCAGGCAGACCGATGCCCAGCAGGATGGTGAGGATCTTGACCAGCTCACTGCCCAGCGTTTCCAGGCGGTCAGCCGGGTCGTTGTAGCGCAGGCGGTCGAGGGAGGGGGCGGCAGGCAAACCGGTCGTGCTCACAGCGGTACGTCTTCCCATGAGCCATCATCGTCTTCGGAGTCCGATTCGATGACCAGGCTTGATTTACCCTTCACCGGCGGCTTGGGACCAGAACCTTCCCCAGAGATGGTTGGCTGTGATCGGTTGGGCTGCCCGCCTGGGTTTTCGACCTCAGCCATGATCCCCGAATCAGAGCTGGACAGCCGCCGGCGGCCAATGCGAACAGAGGAATCCTCGAACTGGGAGGCGGTGCTGGCCTCGGAACTCGACCGGCGCGCCTTCAAGGAGACGCTCGTGGCCTCAAACTGCGACCCGATTTGCGCCGCGCCATGCGCCTGGATTTGCGGCGGACTGCAAGGATTGCCATTTTGGGCAACCTCCTGCGCATGGGCGATGGCCACATTGACCGCACTCACGAACAACCCCAAACACACGCCCATGCCGATCAGCACGAATGCCTCGCTGAACAAAAACCAGTGAACCTCTTCAAAATCGCTCGGCGCAGAAATGGCCACCCACAGGGTGAGAAACATCATCGGAATGGCGCCGAGAAAGATCACAACGCCGCGCCAGCGCTTGAAATAATCACGATAGATCTCAAACAATGTCACAAGCTCCAATCCGGACCAGGAAAGGAGGGCCAAAAATCCGAACACGCCCGGCATTACATCTGGGTATGGCTTTCGAAATAAATTGACGATTTGAGAGGCAATCATGCCAAACAGCATGACCGTCATGAGGATATAGGGGAGCCGTTCGTCCCAGGTGTAGCGCAGGTTCGGCAGTTCTGCGTCTTCGAAGGCAAAGCCAAGATAGCGCAGGTTGAAGATCATGGCCAGCAGCCAGGCGCCCAGGCATAACTTGAGGGGCAGGTTCGTCACCAGCTCGAAATTATCGGGGTTGGCCGCCCCCGGCGTGAGAATCGGGCTGGTGATGGCGATCAGCGTGAAGCCGCTGATCATGAAATTGAAAAGCGCATACCAGCGCAGCCAGCGGGCCTTGGTGCGGTGGACGCCGCCTGCCTTGGATTCCAGGTTGGAACGCAAGGCCAGCGACATGGCGACCAGTGAAGCCAGGAAGACACCGAACAGACCCACCCAGAACCAGGAATCATCCGCCTTGCTGAGTTTATAGGCGCCCACGCCGCCCAGCAGGCCGATGCCGTTGGCGAAATCTCCGAAGGTCCCGCCGCCGAAGGATTTTTGGGCATTCCACAGCTCACGCAGCCAGCCCTGCGGCGGATTATCCTGAGCCGACCAGTACAACGAATAAACGTAGAAGCTAACCAGGAGCAGGAGCAGAAAGCCATAAGCGAACAGGAAAAACAAGCTGTAGCGCACACCGATGGAAGAAGCAATGATGGAGAGCATGATGCTCAGCGCCAGGCTCAATATCATGATAACCTGCCAGCCTGGCGCCTGCAACCGGCAGGCGCGGCGCATGAAGAAAATAATAAAGAACAAAATGAGCAAGGCGCCCCCGATGGAGGCGCAGGTCACAGCGCCAATTTGCAAATCGGTCATCAATGGCCTCCCCCGCCGGGCATGTGCATCATTTCAACATCCTGTACAACCGTCACATGCTTATCAGCCAGGCTTTTTATGCCGATGTCGATGCCGATCAGGACAGCGATCGATGGAAGAGTGATGCCGGCGCAGAACAATATCCAATGCCCGCCGATGAAAACGGTCGGCGGCGCTGGCGCCACCCAGATCATCAGCGCCATCATAAAAATATTGCCAACCAGGATCAGGGAGCCGCGCAGCAATTTGCGGGCGGCGACCTGGTCTCCGCTGTCGCCATATTCAGCCACGTTATACCCAAGGCTAAAGAATTCCATGCATTCCCATATCAACAAAGCGCAGACTCCCAGGATCGCCGGCAGGTAGTCGGGGGCCTCGCCAGGCAACAGGCGAAAGCCGATCAGGGCGCCGATGGTCAGCAGGGTGAGGACCAATTTCGCCCAATACAACCAGGCATCTCGGTCAACCGACTGGCGCGAGGCGCTAAAGTAGTAATAGAAAATGACGATTAAGATCAGGCCGCCCACCCCTACAATGCCCAACGCTCCGATCTGCAGGCCGGTGTAGACCCAATTGCGGCTGATCGCCTCGCTGTTCTTGACCGGCGCCATCAAGGCAAGCAGGGTCAGGTAAGCGATTGCCAGGTTGCCGAAGGCGAACCAGTGGTCGAACTTCATATCGGTCTCGACC
Source organism: Chloroflexota bacterium (assembly GCA_029782365.1). Taxonomy (GTDB): domain Bacteria; phylum Chloroflexota; class Anaerolineae; order Anaerolineales; family UBA4823; genus CAWBUW01. The sequence goes on along the minus strand of JAKOUW010000233.1, from coordinate 90,441 downwards.
TTACCATACGCGCCCATCAAGGCGCGCAAGGCTTGCGATACGCCGACCAGCAAAGCCAGGTAAACGCCAAACTGGCCCAACCAGAACCAGTTTGGCGCCAGGCGAGAAAGCTGGTACGCGCCGGCGCCGGACAGCAGGGCAATTGTCACGGCCGCATCGCCAAAAACACTGCCGCCAAAGGCTTTGTCACTGTTCCAGTATTTATTCTCCTCATGATTCGAGGTGCCCGTGCGCACCCTGTGCAGAGAGGAAACATAGGCGAACAAAAAACCGAAGAAAAGAACAGCTACGAGGAGCGCATACAATACTGCGTAACCCGAGCCTTGAACCACGAGCAGGGAGATGCCTGTTGAAAAGCAGAGGAAACCCAACGCCGGCGGCCACACCGCCCAACGAAAGCGCACAGCCTGGGTTTTTCCGCTGAGCGTAACGCCAAACAGCCAGCGCAGGAGTGCCCAGGCCGCGCTTCCTACCAGACCAACGATGAATAATGTCAGGCCTGCAGCAAACATACCTCAGCTCATCCTTTCTCGCCGCGCCCGGCGGCTGGTTGGCCTGGCAGGCAGGCGAACAGCCGCCGAGGGAGCGAGGGCGCGGGCGGTGACAATGCCGGACTCGCACTCCGACCGGCTGGTGAACAGCGGGCTGTTGGCCAGCACGCGCTCGTTCGCCGCCTTGAGGGCAAATGCATAACCACCCGCCGGCAGTTGGTTGATGGCGTAGCGTTCGGCCAGGGCGGCGTTGGTCTGGGCGGAGCGCACCCCGCCCTGACAGCCGACCAGGCTGGCATAAGCGCCGCTGGTCAGCAGGAGCATGCCAGAGCTGTCTTGCAAATGAAACACATACTTCTGATCGGCAGTCTGAGAAATGACAAATGCGCCCGATTCTGATCCGGCAGGCGCCGGACGGGCAGAAACGGACGCCATGGCGTCATCCCCGGAGCGGATAAAATCGCTGGCCAGCGCGCCGAACACCGCCAGGGCGGCCGCCAGCCAGAACTGCCAGGCGGCCCAGGCCGAGCCGTACGCCTGGCCCAGGTAATTCCAGATCATCCAGGCGGCCAGGATCTGCGCCCCGCTGCGCGCCAGCGCCAGGGTGACCGCCATGCCGTGCCCGCGCCGCCGCCAAAAAGATAAGAAACGAATAATCTCAAAGGTGATCCAAATAGCCAGCGCCGGGCTCTCCAGGTAGGCGGTCACCAGGGGGGCGTTCTCCACTTCCAGAATCTGCATGAGCAGGGCTGCGCAGGCCGGCAGCAGGATAAAAACGCCGATGCACACCAGCACCATGGCCTGGCGGTAAATATTGTCCTGCGGCAGGACATACTGCACGGCGCTGGCGCTGGCCAGCAGGGCTTTTTTCTCGGCGTCATACTCTTTCTGCGAAAGGCCGAACTTCGTCAGGCGGGCTTTCAGCTCGGCCAGCTCAGCGGCCAGCGAGCCAGGCGCGGCGGCGGCCTGGGCTGCCGCGGGGCGGGTGTACACTTTGACGACATACTGCTCCAGGCGCGCTGCGCCCAACACCTTATCTGGATTGGCCGCCCTGGCCAAGGCGCGCGCCTTTATAAAAGCGCGCACGCCGTAGTAAACGCCCAGGCCCGTCGCCAGCGCACCAGCAGTCAGGCCGACTGCCCAATAGCGCCCGCTCAGCCAGGGCCAGGGCAAGCCGGCCAAAAGCGGCGTGGCAGCCACGCCAGCCAGCAGGCACAGCACTTTGACCCATTCGGCGACGTCGAAGCGGGCGCGCGCCATGCGCAAAGAGGAGGAAGAGAGAGATTGGCTGGTCATCGTGTCATCTCAAGCCTGCCGGGCAGTTCAATTCTTGATCTCCAGGCTGCAGAAAAACAGCCGGTTGGGGTCAGGATTATTGGCCGGTTTATCCACCTGGCAGTTCTGCACGCTCAAAACAGGTGAACTGCTGGAACTGCTGCGGTAGATATCCAGGTCGATGCGCTCGCCGGTTTTCAATGTCTGCTCAATGGACAGGGCATTGGGCTGGGTGAGCTTCAAGTCGATGGCGGCGCCGTCGCCGCCCAACACCAGGCTGAGCTGGCGGCTGTTGTTGGCGTCAGGCTGGATGGCATAGGCGCAGGCTCCGTTTTCAAGCACATCCAGGTGCGCCGAGCTCAAAATGCAGTCCTGGGAGCCGGTCAGCATGCGCATCTCGCTGGTCTTGAGCCGGGCGGTGAACATGCGCCGGAGCTGATCGAAAGACGGCGCAGCCGGGTTGAACCGTCCCTTGAAACTGCGCTCGTCCAGGCCGCCGTAGGCCAACAGCGCACAACTGCACAGGCTGAGCAGAGCGACGATCACCACCAACGTCCTGGGTTTCATGGGCGGCTCGCGGCGCTGCTGGTCAAACCGGCTTCGGCGTCCAGCCAGGCCGGGCCGGTGACAATCAAATTGTAATCGCCCGTCAGGCCCATGTCGCAGGTCTGGCCGGGCGGGCAGGCGCCGCCCGAACGGCCGGGGCCGTCGTCAAAGGGCCAGTAAGCCACCTCGTCATAGCTGATGCCGGGCAGCTTGCGCCAGGCCTCAATCTCGTTGAGGGTCAGCGCCCGGTTCCAGACGCGCACTTCGTCGATGCGCCCGGCAAAGAAGTAGCGCCCGCTGGTGTCGCACAGCCCGCCGATGTAGAAACCGGCCGGGCAGGCCAGGGCGTCCACCGCCAGGCTGGGCGTTTCGCCCGACACGTCACCCTTGACCGGGCTGCCGTTGCGGTAGAGCTGGTAGTCGGTGATCTCGCCGGTGCGGGCGTCGTAGCGCAGCACGATGGCGTAATGCACCCACTGCAGTACAGGCATGGGCTTTTCGTCTTTCTGCCAGGTCCAGGTCCCGCTGGCGGCGCGCGCCGCCAGCATCATGTGGCCGTCGGCATCGACCATCAGCCCGACCCACAGGTTGAGCGGCTCGATGGCCGCCGCCGTGCCCAGCGAGGGGCTGAGCGGGGTGGTCTGGGTGGAGGTGACACTCTGCCCGGCAGAGGCCGTCGGCACGCCAGTTTGCGCCACGCCGGTCAGCAGAGGGGTGGGCGTGGCGGTCGGCGCGCCCGCGCCGCCTGTCACCCCGCCGCCGCTGTCAGCCGTTGCGCTGCCAGCCGTTGCGCTGCCAGCCGTTGCGCCAGAGGTTGTTCCAGGCGCGGCGCCGCCGTTCGAAACGGCGCCTCCCGCCGCGCCTGCGCTCTGGCCTGTCGCGCCGGCAGATGCTGCGCCGCTCGCCGCGGCGGCAGAAGAACTGCTGTTGGTCGAACTGCTGGCGCCAGCCGAGGCCGTGCCGCTGGCAGAACTGCGCCCGGTGCTGCCAAACAGGCCGGCGCCCTGGGCGTAGGCGATGTACACCTTCAGCGTCTGGTTGGCTTTACCCAGGGCATCTTCAAAAGTCTTCAACAGCGCATCGACAGAGGCCGCCGACTGCGAAGCGTCTGCCACCTGCCCGACCAGCGTGTTCAGCCCGTTGGAGGGCTTGAGCAGGACATTCTGGGCGTTCAGCAGGCGCAGCAGGGCGGTGTTGGAGGCAGCCAGTTGAGCGCGCAGGGTGATCTTGATCTGCCGCTCCTGCGGCTTAAGGCCGTTGGAGGCCAGCTCGCGGTCCAGGCGTTGGAGCAGGAAAGCGGTCTGGTAATACAGTTGGACGCGCAGCGGCCGGCGGGCGGCTTCGAGAGCGCTGGCGATCTGGCCGCGCACATCCGCCTTGGCCTGGCTGACCAGCGTCGCTGAAGAGGAGAGCAGGTAGCGTGTATTGGCATACGGCGTTAGGCGGATGGTCTCATTGGTCACCTGGTCGGCCACGGTTTGCGACAGCGCTTCGGCCAGCACCAGCGGGATCTTCGATTCTCCCTGGTCGCCCTGCTGGGCCGCCAGTGCGTCGTCCAATTTCTTTTGAGCGCTGTTGACATCTTTGTTGAGCGATTCCAGGTAGGCGTTGATCTGGTCAATGATGCGCTGGCGCAGGGCAGCGTTGCTGCCGCTGTTGGCCAGCGCATTTTGCTTTTCCAGGGTGGTTTTCAGCTCCAACTGGGCGATATCCACGTCAGAATCGGCCTTGGTCTTGAGCGCCACCTGGGCCGCCAGCAGGGCCGCCGGGCGGATGGCTTCCTGGGGCGTCTGGCGCGGGGTGCGCGTTCCCAGGATAAAATCGAGCCAGGGGCCGATCCAGCGTTCGACGCTGTAACGCCGCACCGCTGAGAATGCGGCTTCGGTAGCGCGATCCACGGCGACGTTCAGGCGTGGTCCCAGGTCCGAGAGCACCGGCTCGCGCACCAGCACGCCATCCATGTTGCTCTGCAGGCTGGTGTACTGCTTCACCAGGGAATTCAGCAGATTGGATTGGGCAGCCGCCAGGCGCGCCTGGGCGGCCTGCTGTTCGGGTGCGGTCTTGGCTGAGCTGACGGCCAGGTTGGCCTGCGCCACCTCGTCTTCCAGGGCCTGGCGTTCCGCCGCATCGCCCTGCGCCTGTTGAGAGGCCTGTTGGATGGAATCCGCCTGGGCCTGGGCGGCATCGACGCGCGCCTGAGCGGCGGTCACGCGATCCTGGGCGGCCTGCACTTTCGTCTCCAAATCCTTCGCATCGTTGTAGCGCTTCAAGTTGTACTGGGCGGTGGCCAGCGAGGCAACGTATTTTTGGACATCGACCGGCAGAGCCGATGAACTGCCGCTGGAGAGCGTCTGCTGAAAGACTTTATCGTTGCCGCTCTGCAGCCAGGTCAGCAGATTGGTGAGTGCGCTGTCCAGATTCGTCTGGGTGTCTTGCAGGTTTTGGAAAGCCTGGATGCGCTCGGCGCCGGCCTGGGCGTCATCGCCTGTCACGGTGACCAGGTCTCTTTCCTGCCGGTCCACCTGCACGAGCAGGTTGAAGGCCGTGTAAGGGGCGGCGGTGGTGAGCAGCCCGCCGGCCTGGATATATTTGAAGGTGTTCACATTCGGATCATTGAGGGCTGCCGCGGCGGGCAGGCGCGGCAGACTGCGCTGCACAAGGGCGGTCAGACCCGATTTTTCGGCTGTCTGCACCAGCTTCTTGAGGTTGGTGTAATACGAAACCCATTCATCCAGAATCAACAGATTGAGCTTGGCGCGCTCTGCCACCAATTGAGCATCGCTGGGTAAGGGAGGGATCAACTGCACAGTGGAGGTCGAAGCGGAGGCGGCGCTGATCGACTGCACGCCCAACAGAGCGGATTGGGTCAGCAGGTTGTTCAACGCGCTGATCGTCTGCAGATAGGAGTCGAGAATCACCAGGCGGGCGCTGTCCTGGACAAAGCGCGGGTCGCCCTGCGGGAAGACAAATATGCTGAGCCCATTGATGTTCAAATTGGCCAGCTCAGCGCGCAGCGCCTGCTCGCGGCCCAACAGGGATGTCTGGAAGGCGCCAACCTTCTGCGAGGCGGCCTGCAAATCTGGCTGGTTGGGGGCCTGGTTGGCTAAAAGGACAGTCAGCAGGCTCTGGATCTGGCTGGAGATGGGCGCGATCGTCTGGCGGTATTCATCCAAACGCGCTGGCGCGATCGTGCCGGCGTTGGGCGAATTCACTTCCGCCGGAGACAGGGAGCCGGAATTGGCCGCGTCATCCAGCTTCTTCAGCTCTTTCTGGGCGTTTTCCAACAGCGATTTGAGCAGGGCGGCGCCCTGTTCGGCGGACGTGAGCGGGGCGGTCGCCCCGGGTGCGGCCACCGCAGTGGTGGCTGCTGCCCCTGCCTGCGGGCTGCCCAGGCTGTTCAGTTCAAGGGTGTACTGGTTGATGTGCGCCAGGTTGGTCTGCAGAGCAGACACGGTTGTCGAAATATCCTGCGTCACACCCGCCGCCTTGCTCAGGCTGCCCAGCTCAGCCGTGGTCGCTTCGACGCTTTGCAGGGTGACCGGAAATTTGAGCAAATTGGTGATGGCGGCGATATCGGGGGAGGCGGTGGCAGTCGAATCGTTGACCAGGTAATACAGGGCCAGGATCAGGCGCTGGCGGGCATTGTAGCGGCTGGCGCTGATCTGGGTGGTATCCACGCCCAGGTCGATAGCGGCTTGCTGGGCGGCCAGCAGTTCACTGCGGGAGGCGGCCAGCTCCGCCTGATCGGTGGCAGACGGCGTTTCGAAGGCGATCGTCTCCGGGCTGGCGCCGGCCGCCAGGCCCAGGGTGCCGACCGTGGGCACGGTGCTGCCCAGCACCCACTCCTGCTGGGAGGGGATGGCGTCCACCATCATCCAACCCGCCATGGTGACTTCCACCTGCCCGTTGGCATCCGCCTGCATGTTTTGCAGTTGCAGGCCAGGCACAGCCAGGGAATCGCTGATGCCGTTGAAGCGCAGGGCGGTGCCGTACAGCGGCTCGGCTTCAGTCCACTTCGCCCCCATGCTTTTGCCGGCCGGCGCCGAGGCCACCCGGCTGACCAGCGTGTCACTGTCGGGAGTGAGCGGCTCCAGGCGGTAATAGGCGGCCAGGCCGGGCTCGTTGCCCTGCGGGCGCACCTGGAAGCTCTCCTGTATCTGGTCTTTGGAGCGCGCCGCTTCCCAGATCTGCACTTCAGCCAGCGTGCCGTGCAGAAAATCGCTGGTTTTCTTACCCTGGCTGCCCATGTCCCAATCCTGGCCGATCACCCAGGGCAGGGGGTTATCGCCGCCGGGCATCACACTGTCGAAAATCTTACAGCGGTCGCACACTGAGGGATCTTCGGGCTCCTGCCAATCCTGTTCCACGCCGTTGACGTACACGGTGACCTTGGATTGGTTCGGGTTGATCGCCTGCACCACCACCGCCAGGTGGTAGCGGTCGGTGCGCTTGGGCGTCTCCAGGTTGTGATATTCGCCGTTGACATTCACCTGCAGGCTGCCCGACCAGTAACCGGCGAGGAACAAATTGCGCACCGCCTCGGGCTCCTCGCGGTGCAAACCGATGAAGCTCTGGCCGTCGTCGCTGGAGTAAGGATGCACCCACATCTCGACGGTGAACGTTTTGGGCGCTTTGCTGTAACCGAGCTGCGCCCAGGCCTGCACACCGTCAAAAAACAGGGCGGTGTTGACCACCTGCGTTTGCAGGGTGCGAGCCGCGGGCTGACCGCCCACACGGCTGAGGTTAGTTTCGGCCTGCAGGCTGGCGCTGGCAGCTCCGGCTGCCGTGGCGCTGGCGCGCAGATTGATGGTGGTGATATCTTCGTTCCTGGCGGCCGGACTCAGCGGGGTGGCGCATTCCAGGGTAAAGTAATCCTCGCGCACGTGGCTGCATTGGGCTGGCAAGGGGTTGACGTAGCGCATGCCCACGGGCAGGCGGAAGGTGAAGCTCATCTGTTGGGAGGTGGTGATGGCGCTCCAGGCCAGCACCTGGTAGGTGTAATCCTCTTCAAAGACAGGCGTCAGCGTGGAGGCATTCAGCGCGACCACAAACGGCCCCGGCGCCGCAGAGACAGGCGTGCTCTGCTGGGTGTTCACAGGCTTGACCGGCATCACGGAGGTGGCGCCAGACATTTGAGCGGTCACGGTCATCACCCGGGTGTTGGAAAGGCTCTGCGCTTTTGGCCCGGGGATGGCCTGGAAAGAGACCTCCACCTGGCCGTTGGCGGCCAAAACGCCCAGGTCGCAGTGGATCAGGCGGGCGGAGGCATCGCAGTGACGGACGGTTTCGCCGCGCACAAAGGCGTTGGCGGCGGCGACCGAATCGGGCAGGCGGTAGTCGGCGGTCACGTTCTCGGCCGGCTGTTGGCCGGTGTTTTGGATCTTCAAGGTGTACGCCGCTGGCTGGCCCTGCACAGCGCCGGGCGGCGCCTGCAGTTCGGTCTTCAAACTGGGGCGCGGCCGGATGAGCAGGGCGGCGGCGATCACCCCCAAAATGATGAGCGCCAGGATGACTGCCGCGCTGATCACGAACGGCTGGATATTCACCTCTGGCCCGACCACGGTGAAGGTGATCGGGTCGCTCTCGGCGAACTCTTCATCGGGGTTTTCCACCCCGCTGATCATCAGGCGGAAACGGTATACGCCCTGGCGCGCGTCGCTGGGCAGGCTGATGCGCACGGTGTACTGGCGCACACCATTGGCGGCAAATTCCCACTCCGGCTGGTCGGAACGAATCTGCAGCCAATTTTCCCATATTTCCACCGGCAGTGGCTCAATCTCGATGGCCGAGGTCATGCCCAACGGCGCGGTGATAGCCTGCACGCGCACCGGGCGGCCGCTGCGGTTCTGGGCTGTGATGGTGATATCCACGAAGTTGCCCTGGGAGAGGTTGACCTGGGCCTGGCGCGGCTCAGGGATCAAAATAAACTTGAATTCAGATTCGGTTCCGGTCATGATTTCTTCTCGCTATCCTCTAGCAGATGCAGCTCGCAGGTGACATAAGCAGGTTTTTCCGCATGAATCAAATGGTTCAGGCAGGCCTTGTACTGGTCCAGGCTCATTGAAAAGCCTTCCAAATATGCCTTGCTGGGCGCCGGGCTGTTCACAAGAATATGGTACGGCCGCCGGGGATCATCCTGTACCTGGAAACCCTGTAAACCGGTGGCGGCTTCCAGGAAGGCGCACAGGCCGCGGCGCGTGCCGCGCTCTTGCGAAAGACGCAGAGCGGCCAGGATCAGCAGGCGCAGGCGGGCCGGGCCGAAAGGGAATTGACCTTTTTCATCCAGGAAACGATCCAGGTCCACCCAGCTCGATAAGAACGGCAGCCAGGCATCCAGCGTCTGGCGGGGGTCGAAATAGCGGTCCAGGTTTTCCAACACCGCTTCGTCGCCAGTCTGCAGATTCTGCATGACGCCCAGGAAGGCGCCGAGCACATCTGGCTGGGCCTGGCGGGTGGCCTGGAAAATTTCCGGCAGTAAGCGGGAGATTTGCTCTTTATCCATTGCCGCTAAACCTCGCCTGTATCGGACTGGCGCCCCAAGCTCGAATCGTAAGTGGCCGTCACAAGGTGATTGCTGGAAAGAAACAACCAGTCGGGCGGCAGGGTAACGGCATCGCGCAGGTTGTTCAGCCTGCGGCGCGCCAGGTTGTTGAATGTCACTCCAAGGTCCAGGCTGCCGTAAACGCCGTCGCTGGCTCCCAGCAGCACCAGCGGGCGCAGGCGCTGGCCGGCGCTGGCGTTGGTGGCAACGGCATAGATCGGCTTAAACAGCCCGCGGCGAGCTTTGGCTTCATCTTGCTGTGGAAGACTGGGGTCTGGCTCCTGGGCTTCCTCCAATTGGACTGGACGGTGGGGCAGCTCCTCATTGGCGAAGATTTGCCAGACCGGCAGGTCGTCGGTTCCAGCGGGGTTGAGGTCAGCCAACAGCATGCCGCCCCAGGCCGAGACTGCAAAAACGCGCTGACCTTCAAAGGCCAGCGCCAGGCAGCTCCCGCCCGTCCACTGGCTGCTGATCCATTTTCCGTTGTCCAACTGGGTGGTCTCCTGGTCGAACTGCCAGCGGTAGGCGCCTTTGCCGTAATCCGCCAGCGCCATCGCCCCAGCCCACAGGTACAGGCGATCGTCGGCTGACTGAACGTTGAGGTGGCGCACGTCTTCGCCGCGCAGCCCCAACAGGCTGAAACTGCTCTCGGCGCTAACCTGCTCTTTCTTTTTCAGGTTGCTGCCAGCCGACAGATAGACCCCCCCGCGGCTGCGCAGGGCCACCGCCACACGCCGGCTGCCCCAACTGCCGCGCAGAACGGTGACGGCATACACCGGAAGGTCGGGTCGATCAGCCTCTACGGGGACGGTTTTGGCCTCGATCAGGATGGGTTGGCCATCCTCGCCGAAGATCAGGTTAGCCTCCAGCAGACCGCGGCTGGTGGCCAGGAGAAGCACCTGTTGGTCGGCGCGCTGCAGCCAGGCGATATCTTCGATTTCAGCGTCTTGAAAGATGCTGAGTTGAAACCAGTTCTCGCCGCAGTCGAGCGACAGATACAGCGGCGATTGGATGCCGCCGGAGGTGGTGTACTGGCTGGTGACGGCCAGCAGACCGGCGCGCGCCGGGTTCGGGCGCACGTGGCGGACTGTCTCGGGTTGGTCGAAGCCAGCCGCCAGCCAGCGGTCGCCAAAACGCATTACCGGCTGTTCCGAACCAGGCTGGTTATTCAGCACCAGCTCCCAACCCGCCCCGTCATTGGTACTGCGAAACAGGCGGCTGCCGCTGGCGGCGTACCAGGTGCCTGGCTGAAAAAAATCGGCGGCCAGGCTGCGAATCTCGGAATCGGGCGCATGCTCCACCAGCAGGGTGAGCGAAGTGATCAGCGGATGACTGCTCGTCTCAGCGGCCAGAATGGCGTTGTAAATATCGGCGACCCGCAGCGGCTGGCCAAAACGCCAGCCGGGCTGGCCAGCATCCCCGGGCAGGGGTGAGATCAAGCGGTTGAGCTGTTGGGTGATGCGCGACTGAAAATCCTCGGGCTTTTCGTTGCTGTTGAAGGAAATGTTGGCGGCAACCCGCACGCGCTTGTAGCGCGCCCAACGCAGGTGGGTGCGGATGCCCAGCGGGCTGCGCAGTTCCAGGTTTTGCAGGAGGCCGTCCAGGTTTGCCAGGCCTTGGTTCTCGGCCAGGGCGCGGGCGGTGACTGGCTGGCCGGTGTTGAGGCGCGGCACCAGCACCAGATCCACCGTGCCGGGGACAGCGTGTTTCCACAGGTCGGCGGCGGCAATAGCCCGGGCGCGAGCGGCGTAAGCGGTTGGCGTGTTCAGGGCGGCGGCCTCAAATTCACGCGGGGTGACCGTGCGGCGCAGGGCGAAGATCGACTGCGGACCGCGCACCAGGGCATTTTCCAGCGTTTCGGCCTCGAAACCGCCGCGCGCCGGTTCGCGGTTGATGACATTCAGGGCGGGCGCGCTGCCGCCACCGGCCACAGAGAGCAGGCTGGTGAGCTTGCCCGCGGGCACATTGCCCGCCTCGCCGCCGCCGTGTGCATACCAAACACGGATCGCCTTGCCGGCCGGCGGCACGGCCGCCAAGGGCTGGTTTTTATAGGCGTCGCTGTCTTCTTTGCTCAGCAGGCCGAGCGGTATTTCGGCCGGGCGGGCGGCCGGCGCAAATTGGATCAACCCGGCCTGCCGGTCGACCATGTACACCTGGCTGCTGGCGGTCAGCCCATAGAAGTTGTCCACTTCCTGCCACAGGCGGTAATAACGCTTATCCGCGCCCAGCCAATCGCCGGGCTCATTGGCCCCATCCTCCACCTGCACGCCCACTTTCAAATCCAGGAATTCCTGGCCAGTTGGGGCGATGACCGGAGGCCAGCGCACCGTGTAAGCCTGCCCAGGGCTGCCGCTGCTGGCCGCCAGAGCTTCTTCAATCAACTCGCAGTGGTAGGCCAGAACCTGGGTCGCGCTTTCCACCGAGGCGCTGTCTTTCGGGATGGTCAGCTCCTGGATTGTGGCAAAGACCGGCCGTTCGGACTGACCGCCGCTGTCAGCGATCGTCACCAGGCTGCCCCTGGGAAGTACGTAATCCTCACTGCCTGGGCTGGCGCGCCAAAAAGAGAGCTGGACGCGCGCCGCGGTGGCCGGCATGATGGTGACGCCCAGCAAACGCAGGTAGGCGATGTACACTTTGCGCGGCAGGCGGTTCAGGCGGTAAATGAGCTGTTCGGTCAGGTAAGCGAAGGCTTCTAACAGCACCACCCCCGGGTCGCCGGCCGACAGGTCGCTCCAGTCGGTGTTCAGATCGTGCTTGATATAATCGATGGCCGCGCTGACCAGTTGGTCAAAACTGCGGTCATCCAGGTTGGGGATCGGCAGAGGCATCAGCTTTCTTCTCCTGCAAGGTCAAGGGACAAATGGAGCTCTTCTTTTTGCTGGCTGGAACGCACCTGGTATTGGAGCGTGATCACCAGCAGGCCGGGCCGGTAGGGATCGCGCCGGGCTTCCAGCTTGCGGATATCGATGCGCGGCTCCCACTGCAGCAGGGCGCTGCGCACATGATGGACGGCAATGGCGGCGGTGGTGTCGTCGTTGGGAGCAAAGATGAGTTGGGAGAGATTGCAGCCGTAGGTCGGGCGCATCAGGCGCTCGCCGGGGCGCGTCGACAGCAGTAAGAGCACCGACTGGCGCACCGCCGCATCTCCACCAATCATCGATATACTGCCGCGCGCCTCTACCTGCAGGCCGCTGTGGTTGACCGGCGCTGGGCCGCCCGACTCGAACGGCGCAGGTTGGGCGTCCAGGTCGGGGTGCACGAAGCGAAAAGCCAGGGTCGGTTTGTTGGCAGAGGCGGCCATGTCATGCCACCGCTGAGACGAAATGCTGGCCGGGATCGCGCACCTGGTATTCCACCGTGCCGGGCACTGTGCCGTCGGTCAGGCCAACCAGGATGTCGAGGCACACGGGCCGGCCGGAAATGTGAATAAAGCTCGAATAACCCTTTTCCACCACCAGGGAGAGCAGGCAGGGTTTGATATTCAAACCGATGTTGGGACAAAAGTCGATGCGTTTGAACTCCGGGTCGCCCTGCACCAGCAGAGCCGAGCCGGAGATGTGCACATAATCCTGGATGTTATCCTGGCGCACCAGGCCGGTGACATGCTTGCAGGTGAGCTTGGCGCGCATCGTGAGAATTTTCATTGGTGATTCGCCTTATAATTTTTCAAAATCGATGGCGCTGCCGGCAATGGTGATATGGCTGCCGTTTAATTCAATGTAGGCGCCGCCGGCCACCATCAGGCGGATGGCGCCGCCCGCCAGACTGTCGCGCAGTTGGAGCTGCTGCTGGCCGGGAGTGACAAGGCTGTAGGTGCTGGCGTTTGGATCAATCAGGTCGGACCACTCCGCAGGTTGCCGCTTGCCGCTGTACAGGCCGCCCAAGACAATCCCCAGGCCCGGGTTATCGTTCATCAACAGCACAGCCACTTTGTCGCCAGGCTCGGGTCGATAATACATGCCTTTTTGATCACCCGCACCCGGCAGAGCGACCGGCAGCCACAGCGCGGTTTCCGCCAGGCTGGGCAGGACAACCTGCGCCCGTCCCTGGTTGTCTGGGTCGCGGTTATCGAGCACCGCGCCCACGCTGAACAGGGTCGACTGCGGGCGCAGTCTGAGCTGGGGCGGGGTGGTATCGAAGCGCACGGTATAGCCAGAAGAGTCGTAAATGTGCGTGACCCCGGTCAGCACATACACGCCAGTTAAAGCTGGCGCCACCTCACGCACCACCACCCGGCGGCCGGGATAAAAATCGCTGCCGCCATCCGCCACGCCGCGCAAAACTCGCAGGCCGGCAGCCCGGCGGTCCATCTCTGCCTGGGCCAAGGCACGCGCATGGGATTCATCGACGACGATCTGGTACGCCAGGTGCACATCGGGGAGCTGGTAAAGCGGTTCACCGCCCGGCCGGTCGGTGCGGCGGACAGCTTCCAAGCGTTTGCTGGCCCGCTGGTGAAGATCACGCACCAAGCGGTGATCCCAACCTGTGACGAAAACATGGTTGGCGCCGTGTTCCAGGTTGATTTCCAGGTCGGCCTGGTGCAGGTTGACGCCGTATGTCAATGGAATTGGGTCGCCGGCCAATCCTTCCAGGGTGAAAGCCGCCAGGGTGCCGGCGCGCATCTGCAAGTAAACCCCCAGGCTGTAAGCCTGTTCGACCAGGAAATCCAGATCCGACTGGTTGTACTGGACCAGACACGGCCAGGAGAAATTGATTTCTTTCAACAAACGGTCAAACGAAACCGGAATGCCGTGCTGGCCAGCGGTGGTCGTGATGACCTGCTGTAAACTGCGATTGGGGAAGTGCCGGGTTTCCGCTGAACGGCGCAGGCGGTGCAGGCTGTCATAGCCGCGCAAGTAAACAGAGCGGGCGCCGTCTTCGGCATAAATGTATTCAATGGCAGTCAGTTCGCCGCTGAAGAGCGGCTCGACGCTGCCAACCGGGCCAACCTGGAACGGGCTGCCGGGGAGAATCCCCGCCAGGGCGCCGCCCACCTCGGCTGTGTCGTGAAAATACAGCTCGCACAGACTGGGCTGGGACAGGCGCTGTTGAATGCGCACGCCGGCCAGGTCCGACAGGGCCTCGAGAGGCAGTTGGGCCTGGTTGAGCTGCACCTGGAACAGGCCGCCGGGGATTACTGCGTCCATTTTCTGCTCCGCAAGACGCTCAGCGGCGGGATCTTCAACAAGGTGCCGGCCTCCAGGCTGGCGGGGTTGTCAATATCGTTGGCGCGCGCCAGCAGGCGCCACAGGGAAGGGTCGCCGTAATTCTCGAAGGCAATCTGCCACAGGGCTTCGCCGCTGCGATCCGGTGCGCTCGAGCCGATGACTTCGTGCACACCCCAATCAGGGTCGCTGGGCGGGAGATCGGCCGTCTCGGGGATATCGGCGGGGGCAAATTGGCGCGGCGGCTCGGCGGCGGGCAGTTCGTCGCTCAGGCGCAGGAGGCGCAGGGTCATCCACGAACGCTGGGGATAGCCCTCGGGTGTAAAGCGCTCGAAGCGCTCGGCGACCGATTCGACCACCACGGGTATATCCCAGGCGCGCCCCCAGATGAAGCGCGCCCGCGGCAGTTCCGAGCGGGATTCCATACCCTGCACATACTCGGCGAGCTGCCAGATCGGGCTGGTCAGGTGGCGCACATCAACGGTTTGGATGGATGAGCCGGCCAGAGTCACGTCGAAGAGCAGGCGCAGGGTCAGGCGTGTGTCGCCGCGGCTGTTGAAGACCACCGGGTTGTCAGTCATCTTACTGCGGCTGAGCGGGTGCAGAGCATCGCGCGCCGCGCCAGAAGTGCGCTCGACGACGAAGCTGTCTTGCCCATCTTCGGGATTGAGCAGGCAAGAAATGCGCATATTGCTCTTTTCGATCAGGAAAGCTACTCGTTCCATGAGCCTCCACTTTGTTCACGGTCGATGCGCTGGCGGTAAGCCGGTTCGGTGAAAGCCGGCGGGCGGACGGGCGGCGGCGCTGCGCTGGGCGGCTCCGGCCAACGGCCGGCGTTCGAGTCGGAAAAGCGCAGTTCAACCGGCGGAGGCAGTGGGCGGCGGGCTGGCCAGCGCAGCTCCTGCGGCGGCAGGGGCTGGTGAGGCTGCGGCGCGGCCTGCGGCGCGACCGGCGGCAGGCTGGCGGCCGGGGGCAGGGCAAGCGGCGCCGGCTGCGCGGCGGGTTGGAGCGGGTTGAGCGCCAGTTCCAGTTGGCCAGAGGCGGTTGGGTTGGCTGGCGGCAGGACGAGAGAGGCGCTCTCGGTCTGGGGAAGCTGGCTCCGGCTGTCGGAGCGGGCGGTCTCAATTGGTGGGCGAGCAGGCTGGCCGCGGAAGGGCGCGGCCTGTGCAGTTCCGGCTGAGACCTCAGCATTGAGCTGTTCGAAGGCTGGCGCCGCTGGCTGGCCTGGTTGGGGTTGGGCCAGCGGGCGCGGCGCAGAGGCGGCCGGCCCGGCCAGGCTGACCGGCGGGGCGCCTGCCTGTGCGCCGGGCGCTGGAGCCTGGCTGACTGCCGCCGGAAGGGATGGGGCGCCTGTTGATGGAAGCGCCAGCTCGAAGCGCGGCCGGTGGGTGGAGCGGGTGGTAGGTTGCGCGGGGGGCTGCGGCCGGTCGTTAGGACCGGGAGCGGCGCGCCGGGCAATTTCCGGCCGGACCTGGCCTGCCGATGGGACGGCGCCCTCTTCCAATCCGGTCTCCAGGGCCGGCTCGGCGGATGGGGCGGCGCTGCCGGGCGGCGCAGGCGGCTGAGCCGGGCGGGAGGCAGCCGCTGGCGGTTCGGGCCCAGCGGGAGAATGGAGTGTAAAACGAGGCCGGCGGCCGGCGGCTGGGCCGGGTTGAGCCGGAGATGCGGTTCGCTCCGGCTGGGCAGGAAGCGCAGACGGCGGCTGGTCGTTTCTGGGCAGGGCTGGCGCGGCTGTCTCAGCAGTTTGCGGCGCGCTGGCTGTGCCTGTGGGAAAGGCGGCCTGGCTCTCGACGGGCGCTTGGACCGCCGAAGGGGAAGGCGCAGAGGCGGGCTGGTGGGCGGCAGGCTCTGGATTGCGGCCGGGCTGCTGAACTGCGGGGAAAGAAATCGCTGGTGCGATCTCACCTGCTGTGGGCGGGGCCAGGGGTGACTGCATAAAGGCTGCCAGCTCCTGCTGAAAGCGTTCGATGAACGCCTCGGGCGCCTCGATCTGTTCAGCAGATGGCTGTGTTTCGCCAGGCGCTGACGGCTCTGCGGCTGTCTCCGGCAAGCCGTCAGCCGGCGGAGTCAGGCCAGCTTCGCTGAACAGCGCCAGCCAGTGGGCGGGCGGACCTTTGGTGACCAGCGCCTGCCAGTGCGCTGGCGGCCCGGAGCGCGGCTCTTGAACGCCGTCGTCATTTGGCAGATCGGCGGTTGGCGGCTCGTTCGGCGGCTGGTCGGTTTGCGGCAGACCGGCGCGGGCGTAGGCATACGCCGTCCAGCGCTCCAGCCAGCGCGCAAAGTCCAGCAGGAGAGCGCCCGGGTCGGGCGCTTTGCCTGTCCGGCTCCCGGTGGGATCGCTCATGCCCGCTCGAGACCGTCGAACACCAGGGTGAGCGATTCGATTGCCACAGTCTTTTCGGCGGCGTTCAGAGTGGCGGCTTTCCACTCGGTCGGCCAGGCATCGATCAGGTTCCAGCGCGTTTCTTCACCGTCGCCCTTCGTGTCCAGTTGGATGATCGAAACGTTCTTGCGCACCACGTTGCCCGCCACCGCCGACTGCAGCCAATCCCACAGCTCACGCGAGGAAGTCAGGCCGTAACGCAGGGTGACCTGGGCGAAATCCACCTGCCCGGGGAGGTGGCGCACGATCTGCTTGTTGCCCGCTTCGCGGTAGGAAATCGATTCGATCTTGACCCCCAGGCCGCTGACTTCGGTGAAATGGCCCTCCGTCAGGCCGCTGATATCCAGTTTGAAATTATACGAACGGAATGGATCCACGGTAGCCATGCTTAGCCTCCAACTTTCACTTCGGAGCCGGATTCGAACTGACTGATCTTGAAGATGACGAACTCGGCAGGTTTGACCGGCGCAATGCCAATCTCGATCACCACTTTGCCTTGATCAATACTGCTCTGCGGGTTATTCTCCTCGTCGCATTTGACAAAAAAGGCCTGTTCGGGTGTGGCGCCCATCAAGGCGCCGTCGCGCCAGAAGCCCATCAAAAAAGCGGTGACATCGCGGCGGATGGCGTTCCACAGGGTGCGGTCGTTCGGCTCGAAGACGATCCAGCGCGTGCTCTCGGCGATCGATTCTTCGATCATGTTGAACAGCCGGCGCACGTTCAGATAGCGCCATTGCTGGCTCTTGGTGAATGTGCGAGCGCCCCACACCAGGATGCCATCGTTGGTGAAGTAGCGGATGCAGTTGACGCCCTTGGGGTTGAGGGTGGCCTGTTCGCTGGCCTTGATCTGGTACTGCACATCCAGCGCGCCCTGCACGATCTCGTTGGCGGGCGCTTTGTGCACACCGCGCAGCGCGTCGCTGCGCGCCCAAATCCCGGCGACATGCCCGGAAGGCGGAACGCTGATAAACTTTGCAATGTTGGATCCTTCGATATTTTTTCTAGGATCGGGGTTGCTGACCGTGATCCAGGGCACGTAGAGCGTGGTCTCACCGCTCTGGGATGGGAATGGCTTGATCCATGGACCGCCTGGTTTCGTTCCTTTGGGATCCAGAGCGGGCGGGTCGGCGTCGTTGTTGAGCTGGTCCAAGGCGGCTTTATTCAATATTTCCGGGCCATCCAAAATGGCGACGCGATCGTGCAGGTTCGTGCAGGTGGCCAACAGCGCGGCGTAATCTTCCCTGCGGGTGTAGCCCGGTGCGGCTACAATGGCAATTTCATCGATGCGCTCGAGCTTGTCCAGGCCAGCCGGTGTGCCGCCGCCGCCGCTGATCGGATTCAGGTTGGTGGCTGTGCCGCCCACATTTACAACGAAGCAGCGGCTGCCGCCGTTCAGGAAAAAGCCGTACACGGCGAAGGCCAGGCGTGTCCAGGCCTGGTCCGGGTTGGTGGGAGGGAAAAATGTGTCACGAAATTCGGTCCAGTTATTGATCGCCACCGGCTCCTGTGTGGCGTTGGGGTTCGGCGCCAGCCCGACGAAGCCCGCCGTGCGTGTGCCCACCGCCTGGATCGGCCGTGCGCCGCTGGGCACCTCGTAGATATAGACCCCTGGCGTCTGGGGGTTGAGGTCCATCATAATTGCCATTATTTTTCTCCTTCGTTTTCGAACAGGTTGAAACGGATGATCTCCGGATGGTCGGGAGTCCCGGTAGTCTGAATTTTGACGGTTTTCTCACGCTTACGGGCTTTGATCAATAAGGTTTTCTCCTTGGGCGCAGCCGGCACACCTTGCAGGACGAAAGCGCCGTTGGTGTCGGTGTAAGCCGAGCGGAATAAATTGGGCAGTTCGATGCGGGCGTTCATCAGCGGGATATCTTCCGGGCCGAGCAAGATGCCGTACAGCGGCACCGCTGGCACGCCGCTGTCCATGGAAGGCTCGCGCTGGCGGACGGTCTTTCCCGGTTCTCTGCCTGGGCGGCGCTTATCCTCGTCTGGCAGGGGGACGCGCAGGATAAAAGAAGGCCGGGGGGCCAGGTTGAAACCCGCCCAGATTTCATTGGAGACCGGCGCCAGCTCGATTTCGTAGGTCGGGTCTCCCATGGCCGTGTAGAGCAGGTCAGCCAGTAAACGGTGCGCGGCCTGCGGATCACCGGCGCTGGTCGAGACCAGGTAGCGCAGCACGGGATGGACGGGCGGTTTGCTGCCGCTGCGGCGCAGAGGTTCATCGACGATCTCCAGCAGGTACAGGCTGATCGCCTGGCCTCCACCGGCCGACGGCGCCGACAGGCTGACCGGGGCTGCTTTGTTGGTGGCTTTGGCCGCCCACTCCACCAGGGCGGCATCGATGATATCGATCACAAACCTGCCTCGTTGGCCTGGGCGCAATGAGAAACCTCCGCCCAAAACGTTGGACGGAGGCAGTCAGCATGGGAAAAGACAATAGAAGCGAGGTTTAATAAGGCAGGCAGGCCATGCGCGTGTTCAACCTGGCTGGCAACACGGTGGCTCTGAGGACTTGTTGTGTGAGATTGGAAAACCGGAAAACCAACCATCCGATCCATTACCTCCTAAATTGAAAACAATTCGGTTTTTTGCGATAAAAACGGTAAAGATTAGTAAGGTTAGTATACTATATTTGAGGTGGAAATGAACAGGGATTGCGGGCTGTATCTTTAGAGTTCTATGAATGAAATATGAGAAACCGGCGAAGCCGCGTCTGACCGGGTTGAAGTACAATATCCCCATGCGCTATGAAACCATTCAAAATCTCTCCATTCCCAAGCTGGGTTTCGGCACCTGGACGATCGGCGGTGACAGCTCGCCCGACCGGTCGCGCGACCAGCGTTCGCTGACTGCGCTGTACTCGGCGCTTGACCTGGGATACACCCACTTCGACACCGCTGAGATGTACGCCGCCGGCCGCGCCGAGGAACTGCTCGGCCAGGCAGTGCGCGCCCGCGGCATCGCCCGCCAAAACCTGTTCATCACCTCCAAAGTCTCGCCTGAGCACCTGACCCACGATGGTGTACTGCACTCGTGTGAGCAAAGCCTGCGCCGTCTGGGCATGGATTATATCGACCTTTACCTGATCCACTGGCCCACGGCTGGCATGAAGCTGGAAGACAGTTTCCGGGCGCTCAACACGCTGGTGCGCCGCGGCCAGGTGCGCCATCTCGGAGTGAGCAACTTCAACTTGAAACTGCTGGAGCGCTCGCTCGCCTTGAGCGAGACGCCCCTGCTGACCAACCAGGTGTCGTACAGCCTGGCGGATCGTGAATACCAGCAGAACGGCGTGCTGGCCTACTGCCAGCAGCACGACATCCTGCTGACGGCATACAGCCCGGTCAAGCCGCGCGCCATCCGCAGCCTCCAGGCCCTGCAGGCTGTAGCGCAAGCGCGCCAGGCAACGCGCCAGCAGATTGCCCTGGCCTTGCTGACCAGCCAGGCGCGCGTCATCACCATCCCAATGTCGGCAAATCCCCAGCACCAGGCCGAAAACCTGGCGGCGGCAGATATCGTCCTGACCGCCGAGGAGATGGCCCAGCTCGGCTGAGCCGCGGACTCAGGGGATCCAGTTGACTGTGCCCTGCAGGCCGCCCACATCGCTGTAGAGCATGGTCAGGCCGCCGCCGTTGGGCTGCATCACGAACAGACCGCCGCCGCTGTAACTGGCGATGTATTTTTGGTCGGGCGAGAGACAGCCGTACAGGCCGACCGAGGCGATGTGCGTGATCTGCTGGGGCTCGCCGCCTTGCACCGGCACCGCCCACCAATCGGAAGGCACACTGTGGGCAGAGGCCGCCATCACGCCCAGAAGCCGTTCCCACCACGCAGGCGACCAGGAAGACTGGGCCGCGCTGACGGCGCTGTAGAGCAGGGTTGTGCCATCGGCCGTGAAGAGGGGCGAATCGATGATCTGCGGCACGTTCAGGCCGCTCAAAGTCACCTGGCGCGCCTGGCTGCCATCCGCCGCGGCGACATACAGCTTATTCGTGCCGGTCAGTGGGTCGAGGGTCACATAAGCCAGCTTGGAGCCATCCGCAGAAAGGCGCGGCCAGTAGGCATTTTCAGCAATTTTTGTCGTCTTGCCGTCTGCCACGTTCATACGAAAGATATCGTAATTTGGAAACTGCTGGCCCGGCAGGCGCGGCGCAGCGCTTGGGTCGCCGGCGGAGTAATAGACCGCCCGGCCGTCGGGCGACCAGATGGCATGATAATACTGCTCGCTGGCGCTGGTGGGCTTGACAAACGGGCTGGGCTGAGCCGAGCCGTCCAGGGGCAGGCTAAAAATGGACTGCTGGCCGGGCAGAGTCTGGTCGCGCGGCGGCACATAAGTGATCAACGCCCGCTTGCCGTCTGGCGAAACGCTCAGGTGATCGGTCCAGGTCTCAGGCGGCGCCTGGAAGATCGTGGTGATCGTCCCGCTGGCCAGGTCCAGCGCCTCAATGCCGGCCACCAGGCGGTCGCCGACGTAGCGCGCAGAGTTGTACACCAGGCGGCCGCGCAGGTTGAGCGCGCTCCAGGTGACCGGGATCTGGCGCGTGGGTAGAGGCGCTTGCGTGGAACCGGGCGGGGGAAGCTGGGTCGCCGTCGGCTCGAAGAACGGCGTGGTGTGCCGCACAGCGGTGGGAGCAGGCGGTTGATTGATTTCGATTGAGCAGGCCTGCAGTAACAAGGCCAGGCACAGGATGAACAAGGCGAGAAATTTGGTTCGCTGCATATCGACTCACGGACGAGGGGCCAGTGTGCGAATAAAATTGACCAGGTTCCAGCGGTCGGTGTCGCTCAAAATCTGCTTGAAGGCCGGCATGCGCGTGCCGGCAAAACCGTTGGTGATCCAATCGTACAACTGGAAATCGGTGTGCACACCGGGGACGGCATGCTGGGTGAGATCGGCCGGGTGCGGCAGCATGGTCAGGCCGATGGGGCCGTCGCCTTTGCCGCCGGCGCCGTGGCAGGGGGCGCAGCGCTCTTGGAAAAGGGCCTGCCCGGCTGTCACAGACTGTGCATTGGGCGGGATGGGATTGGCTTGGGCGTTGGCCGGGGTCTGCGGGTGGAGCAGCCAGGCCGCGCCGGCCGCCGCCAGCAGTAATCCCAGCCCGAAGGAGGCGGCGCGGCGCGGCCAGGGCCCACGCCGCCAGGCGGGGTAGAACGCCGCCAGGCACAGCAGGCCATCCAGCCCCGCCAGACCCCCGGCCAGGTAAGGGGAAAGCGGATTCTCTTGAGCGGCGCCCGGCCGGCTGAGGCTGAAGTCGAAATCGGCATAGCTGTCGAATTGGTTTTCACGCCGCACCACCGCCTGCACCTGCCAGCTCCCTGGCAGACTCAAAAAACTGCCCTGGATGGCGTAGTCGCCGCCGCCGACCGAGAGAAGCTGCGCCTGCGAAGGCGCCACATTCTGCTGGCTGGGCGTGAAGCGCAGGAGAAGCTCCTTCACCACTTCAACCGGCTGGCCGTTGGAAGACAGATGCACCGCAAAAGTGTTCTGGCCGACCCTGCCGGGCGTGATTTGCAAGTCGATCTGCAGGTCATCGACGCGGGTCGTGTTTCTCAGCCCGGCGGGGGCAGGCGCCTGCGCTGGCGGCAGGTAGGTGAGCACACCCACGCTGGCCAACAGCAGGCCGCCCAACACGATTTCCGCCAACACCGCCCGCTCGAACCGATAGAGGAGGGGGAGGTCGGCCCGGCCGCTGCGGCTGGCCTGCGCCAGGCGCGGCGAGATCACCAGCAGGTTTCCGGCGGCAACCAGCAGAATCAGGCCGAACAGCAGCAGTTTGAAGACCAGCGTCTGCCCATAGAGCGAGGCAAACAGGGCGGGCAGAGAACCAA
Organism: Chloroflexota bacterium; assembly: GCA_029782365.1. Classification (GTDB taxonomy): domain Bacteria; phylum Chloroflexota; class Anaerolineae; order Anaerolineales; family UBA4823; genus CAWBUW01. The sequence continues at coordinate 68,211 of JAKOUW010000233.1, read as the reverse complement.
CGCGCAAAATGGCGGCGTACAGGCCGCTGAGCGCAATCACAGCCACGCTGGCCAGCGCCAGGGCTGAAAACCGGCGCAGGCAGAGCGAGACCAGGCGCGTGCGCGCTGTCTCTTCGACTGGTCGCAGGGCGAACAACCCACCGAGGAAATACGGCAGGCCGCCCATCCACAGGCTGACGCCCACGGCGTGCAGCCAGTCGGCGGGCAGTGAAAAAGGCTGGCTGTCGGCGGCAGCGTGGCTGGTCAGGCTGAGGCTGAAAAGCAGGCCCAACCCGATGGCGAAAGCGGCAGCCTGTTTCCACACGGACGGACGACCCCACAGCAAACCAACCTCTGCCAGCGCCAGCCCCAGGCACGCCAGCCAGACCAGGCCCAGGCGGGAATTCACCAGCAGGCTGGTGACCGCGGGCGACCACGGCCAGGCCAGCTCTGCGCCCTGCGCCTGACCGGCCGTGGAGAGCAGGTTGAGCAGCAGGGCCAGCGCCAGCCCGAGCAGGGACAGGCGGTTGATGAGCGCCCAGGCGGATGGGCGGCGGAAATCGGCGGGCAGTTGATCGCCGGCGGCAGCGAGCACGGGCTGCCAGACCCAGGCGCTGAAAGAAAACTGCCCCACCAGCAGCGCCAGGCTGGCCAGCGCCAGCCACTTCGCAACCAGGGCGCTGGCCGGCAGTTGGATGGTGGTTGTCGCTGATTGGGCCGGCAAAGCCGCCTGGCTGGCCGCCCCCACGGCAAAGGGAAACGAGCCGCTCGTCTGGTGACCGTCAGCCGCCGATACGACCTCCCAGGAGACTGTGTACACGCCGTCTGTCAGTGAGCGCAGGGAAACCGCCAGGCGAGTGGGATCGTTGGAATCCACCCGGGTATCCCCCTGATCCACCTGCAAGGCGTTTGAGTCATACACGCGCACCGAGCTCAAACCCGGCTCGATGGATTCGCTGAAATACAGCTCCACCTGGGCCGGACCGCTGGCCAGCACAGCATTGGACGCCGGGTTGGAGCGCACCAGCAGGGCATGCGCCGCCGCCGGGAAAACACCCCAGGCGGCCAGCAGCAGTCCAGCCACGAAAATCCAGCGGAAGGCTTTAAGAAAACGCATCTTCAGCTTGCAATTGTAAACCCATCACGGCGCAACTTGCCAGTCAAAATAAGGCCAGCCAGGGTTCAATTATGATTAACGCTCTGCGCGCGCCTGCGCCAGGACGCTGAACACGGACAGGCGCGGCTCTGCCCCCGCCGCCCGGAAAACCAGCACGCCGCGCGGCGTCTCGCCTGACTGCCGCATGGCTTCCAGCGCCTGCCTGCTTTCCCAATGGGTGACAATTTGCCACAGCGCAGGGTCTTTGGCGCTCTGCAATAAGAAAGTCTGCACAATCCCGGGATCCAATTGGCGTACAGCCTCCTGGTAGGTTGTCACCAGTTCTGCGGTTTTCTCCGCGGTCACCTGAGCTTCCAAAATTGTAATCACCATTGCATTTCGCTCCTTTTGTCAGAATCTCTGCTCGGTCAGCATGAGTATGATACAGGGTTTTCATCTTCCTCAGCGCTTCAGCGGTTCAATTTTGCCACGAACTTAATAAAATCCAGGTCGCCGGGGGAATGACCCAGCTCGGCCAGGCGCAGGCCGAGTTCACTGCGGTGCTGAGTGCCGTGGTTAACAATGTGCAGCAGGATGTGCCAGAGCGGGCGGCGGCGCGGCCGGGCCTGAGGCCAGGTGTATTCCACCTCGCTCAGAACATCTTCATCCGACAAGCCGCCGACATAATCGCTGAGCAAACGATCCTCCAACTGCCACCTGCCGCGCAGGTCGGGCAGGCCGCTGAATTCCCCCGCCTGCAGTGTGCGCAGCGGCAGGCGGCCTGTCTGGGCGCCGGTGCGCCAATACCACTGCGTGTCCAGGATGTGCACCAGACCCGCCAGCAGACTGCCGTGGCTGACGGCCGCATCAGCCTGCAGTTCGGCCCAGGGCAGGCGCCCTGCTTTGAGCAGCAGCCTGTGGTTAGCCCAGGCGTTGTAGGCGGCGAGGGTAAGAGCAGTTTCGCGGTTCATCACATCCTTTCCAGCCGGCCGGCGAACCCAGCCGCCCGTTTGATAGATGATTTTACCCGAATCACCTGCCATTTCGAATATTCTTCTGCCGGTTTTCGTTATAGTATTAAGAAAGGAAATGAGGATGTGAACGGCGCACTCAGCGATGAATCGGAAGAACACCTGGTCGAGCAGGCTCGCCGCGGCGAGCGGGCGGCCTACGCGGAGCTGGTGCGCCGGCATTACGACGGCGTGATCGGAGCGGTGTACCGCATGTGCGGCCAGGCGCAGACAGCCGAGGACGCCGCCCAGGAGGCTTTTTTGAAAGCCTGGCTGGCTCTGCCGTCGTTTCAACCGCGCGCCGCATTTCGCAGTTGGCTGTACCGCATCGCCATCAACACCGCCCTGGACGCCCTGCGCCGCCGCCCGGCCTCTGGGCTGGACGAACAGGAAAATGTGTTGGCTGATCCAACCCCAGGCCCAGAAGCCGCTTTGCTGGCGCGCGAGCAGGCCGAACGCGTGCAGCGCGCCGTGCTGGCTCTGCCGCCGGCCGCCCGGTCGGTGCTGGTGCTGCGCGAATACAGCGGCCTTTCATACAGCGAAATCTCACTGGCCCTGGACATCCCGCCTGGCACGGTGATGTCACGCCTGAATTACGCCCGCAGTTTACTGCGCAAAGAATTGGAATGGTATCCGAACGAACAGGAGCATGCACATGCCTGATCCCCTGCGCGCCCAGCTGGGCGCATACCTGGACAACGAGCTGGACGGCGCCGCCCGCAGGACGCTGGAAGCACACCTGCAAACCTGTGAAGCGTGCCGCGCTGAGCTGGCCGAACTGCGCCGCCTGTCGGCGGCGCTGAACGCCGCTCCCCTGCCGTCTTCTCTGCCCACGGCCGAGGCCTTCGCCAGCCAGTTGGGCGAACGCCTGCCGGCGCGCCACAACCCGCGGCCGGCCCTGCCTGCCGGGCAGTTGGCGTGGTTCGGCGCGGCCGGCCTGCTGGGTGGGCTGGCGGTGCTGCAGGCCGGGGCGGTTTTGACTGCCCTGCTGACACTGCTGGAGAACGCCAGCCTGTTCCCTCCAGGCTGGCTGGCGGGCAGCCTGCCGCAGAGCCTGTGGCTGGGCGCAGCCGCCTTTTTCCTGCCAACGCTGCCCGGCCTGCCGGTGGGCGGCGGCCTGCTGGACACCTTGCTGGGCTGGCTTGGCCCATTTGCCTGGCAGAGCGCTGTGACCCTGGCCTACCTGGTCGGATTGGCCGCCTGGTGGTCATCCAGTTTTTCAAGTTATGCGGCCCCGGCACTGGCCGGCTCAGCCGCAGTCAAAGAGTCATAAAAGGAGCAACCTATGATCAACTTCCAACAAATTCTCAAGCAAGCCTGGCGCATTGTGTGGAGCTACCGCACACTGTGGATTTTCGGCCTGCTGTTAGCCCTGACTGGCGGCGGCAGCGGCGTGCGCCTGCAATACAACCTGAACGACAACCGACCGCGCACCACCCAACCCGTGACCGGCGCCGACCCGGCCTGGCTGCAGAACTTCAACCGCTGGGCGCAGGAGTACGTCTTCCCGGTGTTCACCCACCCCGAACAGCATATCGCCACGCTCGCCTGGCTAGCCGCCGGCCTGTTCATGCTCTTCCTGGTCTTCGGCCTGCTGGCCTCCCTGGTGCGCTACCCGGTCGAGACCGCGGTCATGCGCATGGTGGATGAGTACAACCAGAGCGGGACGAAAGCCGGCTTGCGCGCCGGCTGGCGCCTGGGTTGGAACCGGCGCGCCCTGCGCCTGTGGGCGATCGACCTGATCTTCGGTCTGCCAGCCTTCATCATTGTGCTTGTGAGCCTGGGCGCCGGGCTGGCGGCCTTTTTCAACTTCAGCGCAGGCGCCCGCGGCGCGGCAATCTTCGGCGGGCTGGCCCTGCTGTGCGTTTTCTTCTTCGTGCTGGTGATCATCATCGCCGCGGCGCTCCTGCTCAGCCTGCTGCGCAACTTCTTCAGCCGGGCAACAGCCCTGGATGAGCTGGGCGTGCTGGACGCGCTGCGCAGCGGCTGGGCGCTCTTCCGCAAGCAGTGGAAGAACGCCAGCCTGATGTGGCTGGTGATGGTCGGCGTCGGCCTGCTGTTCAGCCTGGTGGAGATGGTGGCGCTGGTCGTGCTGATCCCGGCTTACCTGGTGCTGTTGGTGCCGGCCCTGCTGGCGGGCCTCCTGCCCGGCGCTCTGGCCTTTGGCGTTGCCAGCCTGTTCACAGGAACACCGCTCACCTGGATCATTGGGGGCATCGCCGCCCTGCCGCTCTTCCTCATCATCCTGTTCTCGCCGCTGATCTTCCTGCGCGGCTTGTACACGGTGTTCGAATCCAGCGCCTGGACGCTGACCTACCGCGAATTGAAGGCCATGGAAAACTCCACACCGATGTAAAGCAGATGCACACAACAAAAAAGCAGCGCCAGGGTTGGCGCTGCTTTTTTGTTTGATTCTAGACTTTTCAGACAAATTCGGTTATATTCCAGGCCGAAGACAATCTAAATCATTTTGAACTTTCGCACCTGGCAGTTGAGGATTATTGCATGAACAATCAAAACGATCGGAATAAGGCCATCATCGAAGAATTCCGGGCAAACGCCGGCAAAGTGGGCGGTTTTTTCGCCGGCAAAACCCTGCTGCTCCTGCACACCACCGGGGCCAGGAGCGGGCATGAACGCATCAACCCGGTCGCATATGTCGCCGACGGCGACCGCCTGGTGGTGATCGCCTCCAAAGGCGGCGCCCCCACCCACCCCGATTGGTATTACAACATTCTCGCCAACCCGCTGGTCAGCGTGGAGGTGGGCACCGAAAAATTCCAGGCGCGGGCCGCGCTGGCTTCCGAGCCAGAACGGACGCGCTTGTACAGCCGCATGGTGGAGATGATGCCCGGCTTCGCCGACTACCAGCGCAAGACCACACGCGTCATCCCGGTGATCGTCTTGACCCGGTTGAAATAAAGTCGTTACGCAGCCGCTTGAGGCGTGAAATCCTTCCGGTAAACGAGCACTTCCCGAGTCACCCGGAAACCGGCGCTTTCGTACAATTGGAAGGCGGCATCCCGGTAGTTATCGGTTTCGACCAAAACCTGCTGGGCGCCCAGCGCCTGCAGGCGGCGCAGGGCCTCCGCCAGGATGGCCTGCGCCAGGCCGCGCCGCCGGTGCCCAGCCGCCGCGCCCAACGGCTCGATTTGACCAGTGTGTGAGGGCTCGTCGTACCAGGCAATACAAAACGCGGCCAGCGTCCCATCTGGCGCGCTGATCACCAGGTCAAGCTCAGGCCGGTAAGCCGGTTGGCGCAGGGTGCGCAGGCGCCAGGGCAGGCGCATATTCCTGGTTTCAAACACCGCCTGGTGCAGTTCGACATAGGCCGGCGCTTCGCGGGCTCCGCCCAGCGGGCGCAGGGTGTAGCCGGGCGGCAGAGGGAAGTCACCCACCGCAAGCTGACCCGGCCGGCTCATCAGCACCTTCGACCAGGCGTCTTGCTCCAGGAAAGCCTGGCAGGCGAAACCGGCTTTTTCCAGCGCCTGGATGCGCCCGGCCTGCCCGGCGAAAACGTTGGCAAACCAGGCGGGCAAACCGCCGCCGCCTGTTTGCAGTTCAGCCGCCCGCCGGCTGGCCCAGTCCAGCATGCGCGGCAGCAGGTCAGCCTCTGCCTCGGGGGGGCAGGCGAAATCAACGGCCCAGAACGGCGTCTGCAAGACGACCCATCCGCCCAAAGCGCCATCCTCGGCAAACCACAGGCGGGCATTATGGGGATCTTCCAGCGCCCAGGAACTGAAACGGTAAGGCAAATCGACCACATGCAGGTGTTGGCCGGCAAATCGGCGCGCCAGACCGGTCATCCCGGCCAGGTCGCGGGCAGTGCGCAGGCGGCGGGCGCGGTATTCCATTCAGCGGTTCTGGTCGGCGCTGCGCCACCACAGCAGGGTGGCAGCCAGCCCGGCCAGTCCGGTCAGGCCGACAATGAGGTAGCTGGCAAGTCCCAGCGGCGTGTCCTGCACGAACAGCGCCGGCACCGACCAGGGGAAGAACTCGCCGTAACCGGCGGCGTTGATGAACTGGCTCAGCACCATCACCAGCCCCAGCACGCCGATGGGCGGCAGGTAGCCGCGCCAGACGCTGGCGGCAAAGGCGAAGGGTGTGACCAACACCAGCACCAGGCAGGCGGCGACCAGGATTTTCAGGCCGGTCTGGAAGAAAACAGCCGCGGCCACCGCCGGCAGGCGCAGAGCGGCGCCCACCGCCAGGGTCACCAGGCTGGCCAGCAGGGTGATGGCCAGGCTCCAGACGATCACCACCAGCAGTTTGCTGATGACGATCGAAGCGCGCGCTGTGGGCAGGGCCAGCAGATCCTTGGCGGTGCGGTCAGAATATTCGCGGCCGAAGACCCAGGCGGTGATCAGGCCGAAGAGGGCCGAGCCGCCGGCGCCGGTGGCCAGGGTGAGGAAGCGCAGGTAATTGGGCCAATCGGCGGCGCCCATGGTGAGCTGAGCCTTGGCGCTGACCAGGCCGACGCGGCGCGCCATCTCGGGGTCTTTCAGCACGATCATAAAGAAACCGCCGGCCAGCGGCACAAAAGAAAAACCCAGGGCAGTCAAAAGCGGCATGCGCGAGCGGCGCGCCTTGAGCAGTTCCACCCACAAAGCCTGCCACAGGTTGTTCATGCCGCCGCCTCCTGCTCCAGGCCAACCAGGCGCAGGAAATAATGCTCCAGGTCTTCTTCCTCCACCGCCAGGTGCGTGGGCGGGTGGCCGGCGACAGCCATGCGCAAAGCAGTCTCGTCCGGGCGCTCAATCGCCCAGCGGTCGCTGGATGAGAGCGAGCCGTCGGGGTTCAGCTCGAAGACCAGGCCGGCACGCGCCAGCACTTCGTGAGCGCCCTGTGGATCGCGGGCACGCGCCACCAGCCGCCGGCGTCGGTTTTGGTCCAGCTCGCTGACCGGCACTTCCTGCAGCAGGCGGCCGCGGTGGATGATGCCGATGCGCTGCGCCAGGCGCGCCACCTCGCCCAGGATGTGGCTGGACATGAAGACGGTCACACCCTGCTTCTGCGAGAGTTCCACCAGCAGGTTGCGCACTTCCACAATGCCGGCCGGGTCAAGGCCGTTGGCCGGCTCGTCCAGCAGCAGGAGCTGCGGGCTGTGCAGCAGCGCTTTGGCCAGCCCCAGGCGCTGGGCGTTGCCATGCGAGAGTGTGCCCGCCCGCCGGTCGGCGTAGGGCGCGAGCGCCAGGCGCTCGATGATCTCGCCCACCGTTTTGGCGTCTGTGCCGGGGCGCAGGCGGCGCGCCGCTTCCAGGTTCTCGCGCACCGTCAGCTCGGGGTAAGCGTCGGCGGTTTCCACCAGGTAGCCGACCGAAGCCCAGGGCTTGCGCTCGCCGGGGCGCACCTTCACGCCCAGCAGGCGCGCTTCGCCGGAGGTCGGGCGCACCATGCCGAGCAGCATGCGGATGGTGGTGGTCTTGCCGGCGCCGTTCAAGCCCAGGAAAGCGTAAATCTCGCCTTTGGCCACGCGCAATGACAGGTTGTTCACCGCCTGGACAGAGCCGTAGCGTTTCACCAGGCGGTCGGTCTCGATGGCGTTTTCCATAAATTGGATTATACACTTTTTTGGCGGGAGGGGTTCTGAGGAAGGCCTCAAGGATGCGCCAGAAATTTCACCCGGCGCGGCACTGCTGGCACACAGCCATTGCACGATTAATCACAAAATTGACATTGGCGCATTTCGTTATACAATGCTTAAAAGCCGATCTTGTACATGGGGGAAGCAATTTTTTTCAACCCGGGTAACTGTAAATTGGGAGGTATTGATGAAAGGCAAGCGCTTCTTCCACACGGCTGTCATTTTGGTTTTCTTGTTTGTCACCGTCAGCCAGCCCAGCGGATTCGCCGCTTCGGATGGCGCAGCCTCACCAAACCCACCTGACCTGCCTGGATCTGTGCCCGGGCCGGTCAACGGGCCGAAACCGACCATCCTGCTCAACATCAACCACGCTTACCTGGGCCAGGCGGTGCACGTCAGCGGCACGGCGCCGGCGCAAAGTTACCAGACGGTGCGCATCGCCTGGCTGTTCAACGGCGCCACCTACAGCGCGGCCAACGCGGCCATCTCCGGCAACCTGGGCTATTCCGCTGTGATCACCGTCCCGCTGACCAGCGCCTCGGGCCAGGCGGCCATCTGCGCCGCCGTGGCCAACGAGCCCAACGCCGAATTCGCCTGCGCCGGCTTCAACCTGGATACTCCGCCGGCGGGCGCGGTCGCAGGCAAACTGCCGGCGGGCAGCGTGCAGGCGAGCGCCGCCCGCCATGCGCCGTCCGCAGTTTCAGCTTCGATCAGCCTGACCGACCGCAGCGGCGCGGTGTTGTACAGCGCCCCGATCGCCCTGGATGGCTCGTTCACCGTCTCTGGGGTGGCGCCGGGGATTTACGGCTATGCCTTCAGCGGCGCCGTCAGCCCGGGCTTGCCGTCTGGCAAGGTGGTGGTTGACCCCGCCCGCACCAGCCCGCTGGCGCCGATCCTGGCTGGCTCGGGTTTCGACCCGGTGAACGGCACGATCTGCATCGGCAATTTCGATGTGCAGGTCGGGCGCGCCGACGCCAGCACCTCGGACAGCAGTTTCGGCTATGCCGGGGATTACACCGGCTTCACGCGCTACGGCGACCTGCTCGGCGCTTCGCTGGGCGCGGCCGCTGCCCTGTCCGGAAAAGATTACGATTTTGGCGGCTACCTGGAGGGTGTGTCTCTGCCCATCACCTTCCACACCGATCTGCAGAACAAGACGGGCGCTGTGGTGAGCGGAGTGGATTACCACCTGCAAAAACCGGATAAAACCATCGTCAAGTTGGGCACATCCATCACGCCGGGCGATGGCTACAGCCTGCTGCACGATGTGAAAGATTTCCCGGCCGGCCGTTCAAAGTTGATCATCGCCCCCGTGGTCGGCGGCTCTCGCCAGTGTCCGAAGATCTTCTCGGTGCAGGTGGATGTCGATCCAATGAAAGATCCGCATGTGCAGGCCGGCGCCACAACCACCTGGAACGCGGCGCAAAAATGGTACGACTTCCAGGGCACGCTGGTCAGCGCAGGCGGCCTGCTGCCTTTTAAATACCCTAACCCGGAGCCCGATCTGCCGCTGTTGGGCAAGATTGAGAACAGCTTCAACGCCGGTCTGCACGTGGAAGGCACGATCCGCTTGAACGGTGTGGTGCATCTCAAGATCCTGCGGGCGCTGGCGGCGGCGAAAGTGCTCAACCAATCCTTGTTCGACAAGAGCCAGGAGCTGATCGATGACAGCGTGGCCCACATCTACACCGATTTGCACGATTGGCACAAGACCCGGGTGACCTTTGTCCCGGTCACGCTGTGGGAAGACAGCTTCAGCACCGATGTCTACAAAGGCCCGCTGGCCTCCTTCTGGGGGATTGTGACGATCAACGCCAGCCTGAGCGTGGGATTGGGCGGGCAGGTGGTCATCGAGGGGACGCTCTACCCCTTCCAACCTAACCTGGACGCCACCCTGCGCAACAAAGTCACCCCCAGCCTGACTGTGAGCATCTGGGTGGATATCCTGCTGGGCGTGGCCTCGGCCGGCGCGGACGGCAACGTGGCCATGGGCTTTTCGATGCCGCTGCGCCTGAACACAAACGACCCCGCCCACCCCGAGGTCATCTGGATGGATACCCCCTGTTTTTCGGTCAAAGTCACCCTCTCGGCATGGGCGCGCGTCAACCTGATATTCACCAAGAAGACCTGGAATATCGGCAGTTATGAGCTGGTCAATTATGCCAAGCCCGCAGGCTGCAGTGCGCTGGCGGATGCCATCCGCCAGGCTGACCCGCAGGCAGTGCTGGCGCCGCCGCGCGTCCTGGGCTCGCCGGCCCTTGCCGCCAGCGCCAGCGGCGGTATGCTGGCGGCCTACGTTGCCGACGCCACGCCGGCGGCGGCCCAATCCACGCCAATGGTGACGGCCAGCTTCTTTGACACCAACAACAAAACCTGGCTGCCAGCCCTGCCGGTCAGCGACGGCCTGCACAACGTGCAGGACCCGGCGGTCGGCTTCATCGGCCAGGCGCAGATACCGGTGGTGGCCTGGACGCAAACCAACCTGACCCTGGCGCAGGAAGAGGCCGCCGGCGACGATATCAACAGCTATACGAACCAGCAGGAAATTTATTACGCCCTGTTCAACAGCAACAGCAACACCTGGGGAACTCCGCTGCGCCTGACCAATGACGCCCTGCCCGACGGCCGGGCTGCCATCAGCGGGGACCTGAGCGGGGCTACCCTGGCCTGGACGGTGAATACGGCAGGGGCGCTGACCAACCTGCGCTCTCTGCGCATCAAAGTGACCGACTGGGACCAGCAGAGCAACGCCTGGGGGCCGGTGTATGTGTTGAACGGCAACGGCGCCAACCCCGCCATGAACAGCCAGGTGAGCGTGACACGCAGTCCCAATCTGAAGGCCCTGGCATTCACCCTGGACGTGGACGGCGATATCAAAACCAACGGTGACCGGCATATCCTGGCGGCGCGCGAGGCGGCCAACTGGGGCTCGGCAGTCTTCGATGATATGGGGACCCAGCCAGCCGGCGCCGAATCCCCCAGCCTGGCGCTCGATCAAAACAGCGGCCAACTGCGCCTGGCGTTTGTGGTGCGCGGCAAAGACGGCGACGGCCTGAGCGACACCGGCATCGGCAACCGGGCCGTCTTGTGGACCGGCCAATCGAACCAGAACGGCGCCTGGACCTACCAGATGCTGGGCGACCAGGGCAGCCCGGTGTACGCTGAAAAACCGAACTTGCTGGTCGACGCCAACGGCGCAGTTTCTGTCGTCTTCCGGCGTTTCGGAGCGGCAGGCAGCAACGGCCTGCTGGGGCAGTTGGCGCTGGCGCACCTGCCGGCGGGCGGCAGCTTCTCCAACCCGGGGTATCTCACGGATGATGCCAGCCAGCACTACCAGGCGGCGGCAGCGCTCAATCCCGGCCTGCCGGGGCTGGCGATCCTGGACGTCAACCGGGCGGCTTTGGCGCCTGGCGCAAGTCCACTCACGGCAGACCAATTGAAACCGGCCGCGCCGTACCAGACGGCGCTCCTGGCTTACCAGCGCCTGTCAACGAACGGTGATGCCGTCGAAAGCCTGTTGGTGAACGACCAGGCTGACCTGGCCCTGGATGCCACCCTGGTCATCTCCCCTCAGCATGCCGCGGCCGGATTCCCTGTCTCTGTAGCCGTCACCCTGCGCAACCTCGGTTTGCAGGCAGCCAGCAAGATGAACACGCCCATCCAGGTTTGCCTGTACAACGGCGCCCCGCCCAACGGCAGCCTGGTTTCCTGCCAGGGCCTGCCGGCCAACCTCAACAGCCTGAATTACAACGATCATCTCAAGTTCGTTTTCAACCTGGCGCGCGGGGTGGGTTTGCAGCCGCTGTACGCCAGCGTTTCCAGCGGCGGGTACAACGGCCCGGCCGCCAACGACACGGCGCTGGGCAGCCTGGGCAGCTACGGCGCGCCGTTAATGACCGGCGTATTTGCCGACGGCAGCCTGCCAAACGCCCTGCGGGTGCAGTGGCTGCCGCCGAACGCCGCCAGCCTGGGCGGCTACCGCCTGCTGCGCAGCAAGACCGCCGGCGGCCCGTACGAGCTGGTCGGCGAGACCAGCGGCACAACCCTGCCGGATTTGCTGCTGCAGCTCGGCCAGTCATACTGCTACGTGGTGCAGGCTTACGGCAGCGACGGCGTGCTCTCCCCGTACAGCGCCGAAGCCTGCGCAGCGCTGCCGCTGCTCAGGCTGTATTTCCCGGCGCTGAGGCGCTGAACCGGAGGTTATTCTTCTACAAGAACAGGCTCTTCCTGGCTGTCCTGCAGTTCCTGCGGGGAAAACGCCCGGCGTGAGATGGGCAGAAGGACAAGCGCCAGGCCAGCCAGCAAGCCGAACGGCTCGATCAGGTTGACCCAGTTCAACCGGAAGTTGGTGAAAACGGAGGCCAAGCCTGTGTTGGCGCCGGCGCGGCCAGCCACGCCAAAGGCAGGCAGCAGCAGGCGCAGCAGGGTGGCTTGCGGCAGGAAAACGCCCACCAGCGCCAGGGCAAACAGGAGACCGGTGAGGACGATGCCCCAGCGTTTAATCTTAAACAGGCCAAAAGCGGCGATCAGGCCGAGCACCGGAAAGACGATGCTGGCGATGCGCAAGCCGCTCTGCACGGCAATCTGAGCGAGGCTGTTGGTGGTATTGGCGTTGGTCGCCGCGCCCAACAGGCCGCCAGCGGCGGCGCCTGTGGCATTATTGGCGAAGCGGTTGCCGCCGAACGTGCGGCCCGCCTGACCGGCGGCCCCTGCTGACCCATTGGCAGTGCCATTATTGGTTGCTCCAGCCGTGCCAGCGGCGGCGCCGTTGGCAAAGGCGCGGCCCTGCCGTCCGCTGAAACCGAGCTGCGGGAAAAACTGGTTGATGCCAAAGCCTGCCAGCATGGCGACGATCAAGACGAGGGCGGCGATGGTGATCGGCCAGGGACGAGTTGGGGTGTTCATAAGAAAATCCTGCTTTCTGTGCCTTGCGGCGCGGCGGGCTCTTCGCCCGTGAATTTTTGAGAGATCGGTTTGCCTGGCAATTTCCCTGCCAGCCAATGTTAAAGATACACCATGCACATGACAGGCAGATGACGGAAGTAGTATAATTTTTTCTATGCAAATCCCGAAACTTTTACGCAGCCTGGCCATGGCGTCAATGTATGTGTTCTCTTTCTCGTGCATTGCCTCGGTAATCTTTGGCGTGCTTTATCAACCCAAAGGCGGAAGCCTGTTGGATCTGCCTCTGCCCTTGCTGTTGGCAGAACTGCTGGCGGCGGCGGCCTTTATCGCCATGCTGGGCGGGTTTATCGGCTCCATCCTGGCGCGCTCGCTGGAAAATGCCGGTCTGCGCCGCCTGGGCCAATACGCCACGGCCCAGGTGCTGGATTATCGCTATACTGGCGAAAGAGACAATCGCGATCCGGTGGTGCGCATCAAACTGCAAGTGCTCCCACCAGGCGGCGAGCCTTTCGAAGCAGTGGCGGAAGATGTGCTTTCCATGCTGGATATGTCCAGCCTGGTGAGCGGCTCAATGGTGCCGGTGCGTTATGACCCGGCGACCAAAGAGGTCGCGCTGGTCAAGCCGAAGCGCGCCAAACAAGAAGATTTTTAAGGGGATTCTGCGCCTGCCAGCCTGGCTGTGCCTGTCTCCAGCCAACCTGCCTTATACCAGGTTCTTCTCGAAGCACACGGAGTTTTCGACGCCGGCATACTGCCCGTAATTGGGGATGCGCTGGTAGCCCAGGCGGGTGTACAGCCCGATGGCTTCCGGCTGGCGAATACCCGTCTCGAGGATGCATTTCTGCGCGCCCAGTTCCGCCGCCCAGGCCTCCAGGGCGCCCAGCACAGCGCTTGCCACGCCCAGCCGGCGCTGTGTGGGAAGTGTGAACATACGCTTGACTTCCAAAACGCCGGGAGTGTAGGCTTTGAGCGCGCCGCAGCCCGCCGGCTGGTCGTCCACATACGCGACCACCACATGGCGGATGCGGTCGATCTTGTTGAACTGGGCGTAAAAGCCGTGTTCCTGGCCGTCGCGCTCGGCCAGTTCGGCATCCAGCAGGCGGACGAGGGCGACGAAATCGGGGTTGTCTGAGTCGGTGCGTATGGTGTTCAGCATGCGGGTATTGTACCAGCCTGGCGCACACTTCAACGCCCTGCGGACAGAATTCACCCGCCGAAAACAGCGGCTCGATTCCGGCCGTTCTTCTTGGCAATGTACATGGCCTTGTCCGCCATGCCCAGCAGTTTTTCGACGCTTGCCGCCTGGCCTTTGGGCAGGCTGGCAATGCCGATGCTCAACGTAAAGCGCACAGAACAGCCGTCCTGTTCAATGACCGTGCTCCGGATTTCCGCCAGCAGTCTTTCGGCGAACTCATACGCCTGGCTGACAGACGAATTGTGGAGCAGGAAAGCAAATTCATCCCCGCCGAGCCGCCCGGCCAGGTCACTTTTGCGCACAAAGCTGTGGACGATTCTTCCAAAGGTAGCCAGCACATGATCGCCGCAGGCGTGGCCAAAACCATCATTGATCGATTTGAAGTGGTCGATATCCACCAGCAGAACGGCGGCTGCCAATTGATCCCTGTTGGCAATCTGCAGGAAGAAATTTGCCTGTTCGATGAAAGCCCTGCGGCTCAACAATCCCGTCAGGGCATCGAAGGTGGCCGCCTGCCTCATTTCGACTTCCAGGCGGTCAATTTTCAACAACAGACTGATCATCATCCAACTGACCGGCGGTGAAATGATCAATGGAGCCAGGGTGGCCATAACCAGCGCCGCCAGGATGTTCGTCCGCTCGCCCGACCAACCGAGCCAGGAAACGACCAGCAGGGTGACCATGATCGAAATCAGCCAGATGGCGCCCGTCACGAGCATAACCGAGGGGATCAGCCCCAAGCGGACAAAAATTCGCCTCATGCAGACAATTATAAGGCAACCTGCTTTTATTCAGTCGGCTGAAATGCTTGTTCAGCGGAAAATCAACCAGATATGCCTCTACTGTGAGCAGAATTTTTTGGGAGAGAATCGTCGGCCTGGTCGTGCTCGCCCAAAACCCTTTGGTGTATACTCTTAAGTGGAGGATCTGATGACCAATCAAACAGCCAGTCAAAAGGCGCCCGCCAGTGAAGCGCAGCCTGCCGCCGACCCTTACCGCCTGAAGCTTTCACGGGTTTCGCTCACCGCGATTCCCACGCTGACCGGCCGCGCTGTCGAAGCCGGGCGGCAGAACGCCGCTTTTTACGACCCGCTGGCGATCCTCTGCCTGGAGCGGCTGGAGGCCCTTGTCACTGGCCAGGAAAAACGCTGGCTGGAGCGCGTGAAACGCCTGTACAGCGGCTTCCAGGCGGTGCACGCCCGGGCGCTGGTGCAGCGCGCCCAGGCCTTCGACCGGCTGGCTGGACAGTTCATTGCCGCCCACCCCGCAGGCACGCTGGTCAACCTGGCCTGCGGGTTCGACACACGCTACTGGCGGCTTAACCCAACAGGCATCCCACAGGGCTGGCGCTATATCGAGCTCGACCTGCCGGATGTGACGGCATTGAAAAGAGAACTGCTGGCGGAGCGGCTGTGCTACGAGCTGATCGGCTGTTCTGTGCTGGACGAAAGCTGGCTGGAGCGGGTGACAGCCAGGGGCAGCAGCGGCTTCTTGCTGTTGGCGGAGGGTCTGTTCATGTATTTGCCCGAGGACGGCGTGGCCTGCCTGCTGCAGATGCTGGCGCGCCGGTTGGAGCGCTCTGAGCTCGTGCTGGATATTACCCCCGCTTTTTTTGCGCGCGGCCTGTGGAAAAAACTGATTGCCCTGGACACCCGCCTGACCTGGGGGCTGGAGACCAACTATGTCTTTGGCGTGCGCCAGCCGCGTGATTTAGAAAACTATGCGCAAGGCATCCGATTCCTTGACCAGGAGAAGGGCGGCATGGGCATCGGCTCGATCGTCCGCCTGGCAATCAACCCTGGCTGAGCGCCGCTCGGGCAGCCAGATCTATCGGATATAATATTTCCTGTGAACGACCAGATCACCATCCGCGGCGCACGCCTGCACAACTTGAAAAACCTCAGCCTGACCATCCCCAAGAACCGCCTTGTGGTATTCACCGGATTGTCGGGCTCGGGCAAATCCACGCTGGGCCTGGATATTTTGTACAAAGAAGGCGTGCGCCAGTTTTTGGAGGCGCTGGGCTTCGTGGCCTACGGCATGGCGCGGCCGCCGCTCGACAGCCTGAGCGGGCTGACGCCGGCCATCAGCATCGACCAGTACCTGACCAACCGCAGCCCGCGCTCGACGGTGGGCACCGCCACAGAAGTGTACACCTACCTGCGCGCCCTGTTCGCCCGCCTGGGCGCCCGCGCCTGCCCGAACTGCGGCCGCCCGGCGCCGCCCACCTACAACCAGGCCGAAGAGTGGGATCCCGAAAGCTCAAGCGCTGGCGGACCGGCTCAACCGGAGGCGGCCTTCCCCTGCCCGCAGTGCGGCGCGCCGCTGATTGAGCTGAGCATGGCCCATTTTTCGTTCAACAAGCCGGAAGGCGCTTGCCCGGCCTGCACCGGCCTGGGCTTCGTACAGCAGGCCAACCTGGCGCGGCTGGTGGATGAAGAGAAGAGCATCGCCGGCGGGGCGGTGCTGGAGTGGAACGCGCCGCTGACCAGCTACCATGCAACCATACTGCAGGCGGCTGCCGCTCACTACGGCTTTGCGCTCGACCTGGCCCAGCCGCTCAAAACCTTCAACCAGGCGCAGCGCGACCTGCTGTTTTACGGCGTGGAAAGCGAGCAGTTCCGCCGGCATTTTCCCGGCCGCCCCCTGCCGCCCACCGTGCGCCAGGGGCGCTTCGAAGGCGTGGCGACCGCCCTGCTGCGGCGTTACGCCGAGCATATCCAGGATGCCGAGTACAGCGAAAAGATGCAAGACCTGCTGACGGTCAGCCTCTGCCCGGCGTGCGGCGGCGAGCGCCTGCGCCCCGAAAGCCGCGCCGTCACTCTGGCAGGCCAGACCATTCCGGCGCTCGCGCGCCTGGCGCTCAGCGAGCTGGGCGGCTGGCTGGCCCAACTGCCTGCGGCGCTCGACGCGCCGGGACAGACCATCGCCGCCCCGGCGCTGGCCGAACTGGCGGAGCGCATCCGCCGCCTGGTGGAGGTGGGCGCCGGTTACTTAACGATGGAGCGCGCAGCGCCTTCCTTATCGGCAGGCGAAGCCCAGCGCCTGCGCCTGGCTTCCCTGCTCGGCTCAGAGCTGAGCGGCGTGCTGTACATCTTCGACGAACCAACCGTCGGCCTGCACCCGCGCGACACACAGCGCCTGGTGGGGGTGCTGCAGCGCCTGCGTGACCTGGGCAATTCCGTGCTGGTGATCGAGCACGACCTGGAAATCATCGCCGCCGCCGACCATGTGGTGGATTTTGGGCCAGGCGCCGGCAAGCACGGCGGAAAGGTGGTGGCCCAGGGCGCGCCGGCCGAGGTGGCGGCCAACCCGGCTTCGCTGACCGGCGCGTATCTCTGCGGGCGGGCAGCCATCCCTGTGCCGCGCCAGCGCCGCCCGGCCAGCGGGGCGGCGCTGACCATCCGCGGGGCGCGCTGCCATAACTTGAAAAACCTGGAGGTGCGCCTGCCGCTGGGCGTGCTCTTGGCGGTGACAGGCGTCTCGGGCTCGGGCAAATCCACCTTGATTTTCGATATTCTGGACCGCGCTCTGCGCCAGCGCCTGTACCAGGCCGGGCCAGACTCAGCGCCCGGCGAACACGACACTATCGACGGCCTGGAGCAGATCGATAAGATCATCACCATCGATCAGGAGCACATCGGGCGCATGGCGCGCTCCAACGCCGCCACCTACTCCGACGCCTTCACCCCCATCCGTGCAGCCTTCGCAGCTTCGCCCGACGCCCAACGCCTGGGACTGACGGCGCGCGATTTTTCATTCAACCTGCCCGGCGGGCGCTGTGAGCGCTGCCAGGGAGCCGGCGTGTTGAGTGTGAACATGCAGCTCCTGCCGGCGGTGGAAGTGCGCTGTCCAGTCTGCCAGGGGCGGCGCTTCACCCGCCGGGTGCTGCAGGCGCATTACCGCGGCGCAGACATCGCGCAGGTGCTGGATATGACCATCGAAGAGGCGCTGGAGCTTTTCCAGGAGGCGCCCGCCGTGCGCGGCCGCCTGCAGGTGCTGAGCGACGTGGGCCTGGGCTACCTGCAGCTCGGACAGCCCGCCGACACCCTGTCGGGAGGGGAGGCGCAGCGCGTCAAGCTGGCCAAAGAATTGGGCCGCCGCGCCTCCAGGCGCACGCTCTACCTGCTGGACGAGCCGACCACCGGCCTGCACCTGGCCGATGTCCAGCGCCTGCTGAGCGTCCTGCAGCGCCTGGTGGCGGCAGGCAGCAGCGTGATCGTCGTCGAGCACAACATGGAGCTGGTCAAGACCGCCGATTGGGTCATCGACCTAGGCCCCGAGGGCGGCGCAGCAGGCGGGCAGGTGGTGGCAGTGGGCACCCCCGAGCAAATTGCCGCCGCGCCGGGCTCCTACACCGGCGCGGCGCTGAGCAAGATTCTCTAGCTTATTTCTGCTGGATCTTGATCTTGTTCTCTTTGCCGGCGATCCTGGGCAGGCTGATCTTCGGCAGGTTGACCTTGATGCGGTTGACCATGGTCTGTTCCGGGTTGGCTTTGGGCAGAGTGATGGTCAGCACGCCGTTCACCAGCTCGGCTTTGGCTTTCTCGCTCTTCACATCGACCGGCAGGCGCAGGCTGCGCTGCCAGGCGCCCCAGCGGCGTTCGTGCAGCAACCAACCTTCCGAGTTGTCTTCTTTGTCGAACTGGGTGACTGCTTTGATCGTCAGCATTCCCTGCTGTTCTTCAATGCTGACATCGTCCAAATCAACGCCAGGCAGAGAGGCTTTCACCACCAGATCCTGGTTGGTTTCATAGAGATCCACCTGCAGGTTGTCGCCGGCAAACAAATCCCAATCGGCCAGCCCCAGCGGCTGCCAGAGCAGATCGGTGATCGATGGCATCCAATCCCGAGAGGGTTGGATATCCAGCCGATCGCTTTCAGGTCGGTAAACGACAAGACGTGACATACAAACCTCCTTTTGATTCGTTTGTCTGGATTGTAGACAGGCTCCGTAAGAAGTGAATTGGAAAAATATTAGAGGAGTGTATATTTTTCAATTGACCCCGGCCCCAATCCTTGTTATACTCAGAGCGAAAGAAAAGAGAGACCTGTGATAGACATGCAGTAAGCCAATCCCGTCCTCGCAGAGCGAGAGCCTGAAACCAGGCCCTGCGCCTGCAACAAAAGCCGCCCGGCCGTGCGCCGCGGCTTTTGCGGTTCCACCGGTCCGCCCGGTCACAACCAAACCGAGGATTGTATGCTTACTGCGCATCGTTTAAGTAAAGTTTTCGATTCACAAGTTGTCTTTCAGAATGTCACCTTCAGCCTGAACCCGGGCGAGCGTTTGGGTCTGGTCGGGCCGAACGGCTGCGGCAAAACCACCCTGCTGCGCATCCTGGCTGGAATAGAGGCGCCCAGCAGCGGGCATGTGCAGCGCGCTCTCCATCTGCGGCTGGGCTATTTGCCGCAGGGCGAGAAACCCGACCCCGTGCTGACGCTGGGCGAGAGCTTGCGCCAGCTACCATCGGCCGAGGCGCTGTATACAGAGCTGGAAACCTGCGCGGCTGCGCTGGCTGAAGCCCCGCAGGATGGGAATCTCCTGCAGCGCTACGATTCCCTGGCGCGCCAGGCGGCCGCCGCCGATGACGGCCGGCGCGCCCGCCTGCTGGGGGGATTCGGCCTGGATCGCCTGGACCCCAACCTGCCCCTGCGTCTGCTGAGCGGCGGCCAGCAGATGCGCCTGGCGCTGGCCCGCCTGCTGCTCGGCGAACCCGATATCTTGCTGTTGGACGAGCCCACCAACCACCTGGATATCGCCATGCTGGAGTGGCTGGAGGGCTGGCTGGCCGCCAGCCCGTGCGCCATGCTGATCGTCTCGCACGACCGCACCTTCCTCGACCACAACGTGACCGGCGTTTTGGAGATGGACCCCAAGCGCGAGGCCAGCCTGCACGCCTACAGCGGCAATTATTCCGCCTACCTGGCCCAGCGCCAGGCGGAGATTGAAAAGCAGTGGGGCGCTTTCCGCGATCAGCAGCAAGAGATTCAACGCCTGCAGGCAGATATCGCCCGCACCAAGGAGCAGGCGCGCTACACCGAGCGCCAGGCTTCCAGCATCCGCATCGGCGGACCGGACATGAAACGCAAAGGGTTCAAGTCGTACCAGCAGGGTATCGCCAAGAAAGTGGCCGCCAAGGCCAAGGCGCGTGAAACCCGCCTGGAGCGCTATGTCGAATCGGATGAGCGCGTCGAGCGCCCGCAGGAGAGCTGGCAGGCGCGCCGCAGCCTGCGCCTGGCCTTTGAGCCTCAGGGACGCGCCGGAAGCCTGGCGCTGCGCCTGGAGGATGCCAGCCTGGGTTACGATCCCGAGCTGCCCCTGCTGGCGGGGGTGAATTTAAGCGTTTACGAGCCAGCCGGCGGTCAGCCCCTGCGCATCGCCATCAGCGGGCCGAACGGCAGCGGCAAGACCACCCTGCTGCGCAGCCTGGCCGGGCAGATTCCCCTGCTGGCGGGCCGGCGCACGCTGGGCCCTGCCGCCCGCCTGGGTTTGATGAGCCAGGACCAATCCAACCTGGACGGCGCGCTCAGCCCGCTGGAAACCCTGCTGCTTTATCTGGCGAACGAGACGCGTGTGCGCAGTTTCCTGGCGCAGTTCCTGCTGACCGGCGACGAGGCGCTCAAGCCCAACGCCGCCCTCAGCTTCGGTCAGCGCGCCCGTCTGGAGCTGGCGCGGCTGGTGGCGCAGGGCTGCAACCTGTTACTGCTCGACGAGCCGGTCAACCACCTGGACATCCCCAGCCGGGTGCAGTTCGAGGCCGCCCTGCAGGCTTTCCCCGGCGCGGTGCTGGCGGTGGTACACGACCGCTATTTCATCGAGCGCTTCGCCGGCGAGATCTGGTGGGTGGAGAACGGCGAAATTCGCCGCGAAGTATTGCGGGTGGATTGAGCAAATGAATGATCTTGACAGCCCGGTAGGCCATGCCTATAATTCAATTACTACAAAATAGATAATAAATAATATATTTACCCGGACGAAATTCGCTGGTCATGATCGCTCGCATCGCACTCTTTTGCGGGCGATTTGCTTGAGGAAGGCCATATGAAAACCAATCCGCCGTTGCGCCGGCTGCTGGAGAGGATATTCATTGTTTTGGTGCTGTTCCTGGCCCTGGCGACCCCCCCGCCCGCCGCGGCGGCCTCGAACTGCCAGGCAGGGGATGCGACCTGGGTGAAAGCCGGCGACGGCGATTGGTCGGAGGCCAGCGCCTGGTCGACGGGCAGTGTGCCGATTGCCTCTACCCATGTCTGCCTCGACCCAACCAACGCGACCCAAATCATGATAACTCAGCTTTATTCGGCCTACTCGGTGTATATCGGACCGCACGTCCTGTTGGAGGTGACCTGCGCCAGCCAGGTTTCGCAGGCCGGCTTGAATGTGGTCGATCAGGTTACCATTGAAAAGGCGGGAGAACTCATGCTGGACACCCAAGACACAAGCTGTTCGCTTGGCGTCAACGTGTCTCACCAGGCAGGCCTGACCAACAATGGTCTGATATACATCGCGAACACTCCCGGGCAGACCCTGCCTCGCAAAGGATTGTCCGGTGTGGTGAAAAATAATGGGACAATCAATGTTTTCGGAGGCTTTTTATTCACTGGAACGCCGGGAGCATCTGTGATCAACAACGGGATTGTCCTGGTAGGAGCCCCAATAGAAATTGATGGGCGCCTGGATCAAAACAGCGGCGAGATCCGCTATTTTTCCAAGGACACACGTGAGGATCTTTCCATCCATGGCACCTTTAATTACAACGGCGGTCACACCACAGGCCCTGGGGAACCCAGGATCTACGGTACAGCGAGTTTCAACAAAGACGCATTCGGAGAAGTTTTCCTCGAAGGCAATCTGGGGAGCGATATTCCATCCAATATATATCTGACAAGTGATAAAGTGATTAACTTGGTGCGAGATACCACCAACTATGGGTACATATTTCTGATGAATGCACCGCAAACCGGCAGTGGGCTGGGCGCCAGCGGTGATTTCTATAAATTCACCAACCGCGGCATTGTTGATGTGATGACCCCATCCTACCTGCAGACGAATTTTGAAAACCGCGGCACGCTGGAGATTGATCCATCCGGGAGTCTGCTGGTGGGCTCGCCGTCCGGCAGCATCACGGTGGTGAATGAAGGATGGATTCAGGCCTCTGGGAACATTACCGTGGAAGCGGGAGTCCGTTTCAGCCAGGTTTGGGGATATCTAAAAATTAAACTGCCGGCGGAAATGCGCTTCACCGGCAGCAGTTTCACGTACGTGAATGGCACGACCGACTTCGCCGCGCCCATCTTCACCAGCGCAAAAATTGCTTTTCAATTGCCGCCGCCGACTTCAACGCTCGGGACAGGTGCATTTGGCATGGACTTGTGGGGCGTGAACACCGTGACTTCCGGCACGCTGCCGGCAAATGTGGCCATGAGTGTGGCCGGTTACGGCTCGCAAGCTAACTTATATGTGCCGGACGGCGCCACTGTTTTGGGGACGCTCCATTTAATCTCGATGCCCATTGCTCCCAACGGGCCGGCCTGGCTGGTGTGCGGTAATGGGGGAGGCAGACTCTACCTGAAAGGCCTGCTGACAACCAGTGGATTGAGCACGGAAGTGCATTGTTCGCTGAATGTGGACAGCGCCGCAAGCATCCTGTTTGACTCCAACAGCACAACCGCGCTCACCAGCGGCGTGGTGACCAGCGGCACCGTGACCCTCAGCACAGGCGCATTGCTTTCTATGACAGGCGATTACATGCAAAACGGCGGGAGCACCAGCCTGGGCGGGCAGGCGAGCGAACTGGAGGCGAACAAAATCGTGCTGAACGGCGGCCTGATCACCGGGATCGGCAAGCTGAAAGTGAAAAACGGGGTGCAAAATAAAGGCGGCAAACTCAACCAGAATGCGATCCAGGTGCTGCCCAACAGCCCGGCGGGGGTGAACCAGCCTCTTGCCGAGGACGGCATAGCCATCAACGGCAATTACGTCCAGGGACCGGGAGGCGCTCTGGCGGTCGGCCTCTCTGGAACGCCGTCCAGCGGCGCCTACGGCCGGCTGGTGGTGAGCGGGCAGGCAGCGGTCGATGGGCGGCTCGAGCTGTACCGCAGCAACGGCTACCTGCCAGCGGTGGGCGACCAATACTCCGTGCTGTCGGCCGCCAGTCTCAGCGGCGCCTTTGCCAGCGCGGCGCTGGATTGGGGCGGCGTGAAGCTGTCTTACGAGCCAAGCGGGGTAGATTTCACCGTTTTAACGATCATCCTGCGCCAGTTCCTGCCCGCCCTTTTCCATTGAGAATGCGCGGCTTGACAGGCGGGTGAAGACCCGGGGAAGCAATCCGGACAAATCCACTCGACATCCGATATAATAACCCGCATGGACTCCAGCTCCCTGCCGTGCGGCGCGGTCACATTCCTGTTCAGCGATATTGAAGGCTCGACGCGCCTGTGGGAGCTGCACCCGGCGGCCATGCGTCAGGCGCTGAGGCGGCACGACGCCCTGCTGCGCCAGGCCGTGGAAGCCAACCACGGGTGGGTGGTCAAGACCACCGGCGACGGTCTGCACGCCGTTTTCGCCAGCCCGGCCCAGGCGCTGGCAGCCGCCCTGGCGGCCCAGCTTGCCCTGCAGGCCGAAGCCTGGCCCGAGCTCGCCCCGCAGGCGCTGCGCGCTCGCATGGGACTGCACACGGGGGAAGCCGAGGGGCGCGCCGGCGATTATTACGGACCGGCGGTCAACCGGGCGGCGCGCCTGATGTCCGCCGGTCACGGCGGGCAGGTGCTGGTCTCGGCGCTCACCGCCGGCCTGGCGCAGGATGATCTTCCGCAATGCGCCGGCCTGCTGGACCTGGGCGAGCACCGCCTGAAAGACCTGGTGCGCCCCGAACACATTTACCAGCTCACTCACCCCGATCTGCCTGCAGAGTTTCCGCCGATCCTCTCGCTCGACGCCCTGCCCAACAACCTGCCGGTGCAGCTCACCAGCTTCGTGGGGCGCGGCCGCGAGCTGGCTGAGACGGCCGGCCTGCTAGTTGGCTGCCGCCTGCTCACCTTGACCGGCTCCGGCGGCGTGGGCAAAACCCGCCTGGCGCTGCAAACCGCCGCCGAGGCGCTGGCAAATTTCCCCGGCGGCGCCTGGTTCGTCGAGCTGGCGCCGCTGGTCGAACCAGACCAGGTGCTGGCAGCCGTGGCGGCGGCCCTGGACCTGCGTTCCATGCCGGGCGCCCAGCTCGAGCGCCAGGTGAACAATTTCTTGCAGCGCAAGGTGGCCCTGGTGATCCTCGACAACTGCGAGCACCTGGTGCACGCCTGCGCCAAACTGGCTGGGGAATTGCTGCGCACCTGCCCAAGTCTAAAGATCATCGCCAGCAGTCGCGAGGGCCTGGGTGTGCCCGGCGAGGTGACTTACCATGTTCCCTCGCTTTCCCTGCACGAGATGAAGGACGCCGCTGTCAGCCTGGCTTCCCTGGTCGCATCGGAGGCCGCCCAGCTCTTCATCGAGCGAGCCCGAGCAGTCAACCCGCAGTTTACCCTGGACGAAGCCAATGCCCCGGCGCTGGCGCACATCTGCCGCCGGCTGGACGGCATCCCCCTGGCGCTGGAGCTGGCGGCCGCCCGCACACGCCTGTTTTCCGTCGAACAGGTGGCGGCGCGCCTGTCGGACCGCTTCCGCCTGCTGACCGGCGGCAGCCGCACCGCCCTGCCCCGCCAGCAGACCCTGCGGGCGGCCATCGACTGGAGCTACGAACTGCTCTCTGAGCCAGAGCGCCGCCTGCTGCGCGGCCTGAGCGTTTTCGCCGGCGGCTGGTCGTTCGAGGCGGCCGAGGCGGTTTTCCCCGAACTGGACGTGCTTGAGCTGTTAGACCAGTTGGTGAACAAATCGCTGGTGGTGGTCGAAGAACAGCGCGGCCAGGCGCGCTACCGTTTCCTGGAAACCATCCGGCAGTACGCTCGCGACCGGCTGTTGGAAGCCAGCGAAAGCGAAGCGCTGCGCAACCGCCACCTGGCGTATTATTTGCGCCTCTCCGAGACAGCCGCGCCCGCCCTGTGCACCCACCAGGCTTTCGATTGGTTCGACCGCCTGGGTGAGGAGTATGATAACCTGCAGTCTGCCGCCGAATGGGCTCGGGAAACCTGCCCGGCCGAAGCTCTGCGCCTGGTGGGCAACCTGTCCTTTTTTTGGGGCTTCACCTCCCTGAACCTCAGCGACAGCCTGAACTGGCTGACCTCGCTCTATGCGGTGGTGGAAGCCTTGCCCGCAGACGGCGATCCCCAGCGGCGTTTGCGCACGCTGTCCCTCGGCAAAATCCTGACCGCCATGCTGACCATGGCGCGCGGCGACACGGCGCGCGCCGGCCAGTTATACGACGAAGCCATAGAAATGGAGCGCTCTCTGGGAAGCGATTTCTGGCTGGGCTTTGCCCTGAGCAACCGCTCGGTCATTTTGACGATGGAAGGCGAATTGGAAAAGATCGAGCCCCTGGCCCGGGAAGCCCTGGTGGTTTTCAGCCGGTACGAAAAGTTTTGGTCGCTGCTGGCCAGCCCTTTCTTGATGCAAAGCTCAACCGAGCGAGGTGATCTGGCAGAAACCTCCCGCCTGCGCGAGGAATTATTCCAGCAAGCCACCCAGGCCGGTCACCCGGTGCTGATGCCGATTTACATGGGCCTGGCATCCGAGGCGCGCGGCCGGGGGTCGTATGCCGACGCCCGCCGCTTCTTAAGCCAGGGCGCGCGGGTCGCCCGGCGCGTCCACAGCGGCATGCTGGTCGCATACGAATGCGAGCTGGCCCACCTGGACCGCCTGGAAGGCCGGCTGGCGGCAGCGAAAACCGCTTATGCCCGCGTCATGCGCATTTTCCTGAGCAACGGCTACCTGGCCGCGGTGGCCAATTTGCTGGAATGTTACGCCCTGGTCGCCCTCGCTGAGGAGGAGCCCGCCCGCGCCGCCCGCCTGTTTGGTGCGGCCGAGGCGCTGCGCGACGCCATCTCCATCCCCATGCGCGCCTACGAGCGCCAGGAGTACAACCAGGGGCTGGCCGCCCTGCGCCGCATGCTGGCCCCAGCAGAGCTGGAAGCCGCCTGGAGCGCCGGCCGCGCCCTCAGCGTGGAGCAGGCGGTGGAAGAGGCGACGATCTGGTAGACAGCCAGCGCAAAACAAGACGGCGGTCCTTCGGTTGGCGCAATACGGAGCGCCAGGGATACGCCGACTCGGCCCGGCAGGCCTCCAATGCTTGAATGGCTTTTTTACCATCCCCCTGCCTCTCCGCCAGGAAACAGCCCAGGACAATTTCATACCCGTAGGAGCCGGTTAAGTAGATTTTCTTCCCACTTCCCAGCGCCTCAGTCAAGACATCAATGGCGTAATGTAGACGCTCGATCAGGATCGGCCTGGCCTGCTTACTCTCTTTGGAGGAGTATAAAGAGATGTATTGGTACGCTAAGGTTGTGTGTGCATCGGTTGCTAGCTGGGAAAGAAAAGCCTCATAGCCTTCCTGGGTTTTTTCGTTATCGGTATCCACTTCGATCAAGGTATCGATGCCGGAAGCAAGCAAATTCAGCAGTTCCCGGCGTGTTCTATGGTCAAAGCGAGGAGAAAAACCAGAGGCCGGGTTTTTTCCAGTCCAAAGCTGGCCTGGCAGAATGGCATACCAATCATACGGCCTGTCCGTTATACCAAACACACCGGTGTAAATTTCGGGTGAGGGCTCATAGCGCACTGACTTGCCCTTTCCAATGGCCTGGATATCGTTCCAGATCAGCAATTCATTCAGCACTTTACCTGCTCTGTACGAATTAATATGATAACGTTCCATGACGGAATGGCGCGTCACCGTCAGACCGGCCAGCATATCCCGCTGCACCAAATATTCCAGGGGAAGACCGCCAGACAATTTAAAATGACCACGAAATTTCTTTACCGGAGCGAAGGGAAAGGCGGCGCATTTCGAAATTGCGTCCTGAAGTGTGGATAGCACAAATTCTGGCAACTTTAACCAATGTGCCGCCAGGAAAGCTCCTTGCTCGCCGCGGAAAAAAGGGCTGTCTGCGGTGATTTCCTGCCAATCCAACCGCTCGGGGTCGGTGTCCATGGTGCCGCTGAACATGCGCACCGTAAAATTAGGCTTCTGCTGCGCAGTAAATTCTGCCAGGCTGCGCTTCATGCCTTCTTTCAGCTCCCTGGCTGTTGCGGGTGGGTACTGTCTCAGCCAGGAGTCCTCGAAGACCTGGCCCCATTCGACAAAGGCATTGAAAAACCAGACTTCACACCCCGGGTAAGCCGCTTCGATCAGGCTCAGGATAAAGAGGCGAGTGCTGCCAACGGCGACGAATTCATCCACAATCAGAATGTGCTGTGGAGGCTCAACCTGTCCCAAGGCCTGCGCAACCTGCTGGCGCAGGTAACCCAGCCAATCTTGCCGCGATTTCAGCCACATGAGCAGGTCCGCCACCATCCAACCCTCATAGATGACATGTGAGCCGCGGACATTTGGCTGGCGAGCTGCGTAATATTGATCCACTTTTTCTTGCCCTACATTGAGGCGCACAAGCGGTGGGAATTTCCCCGGCAGCGTTTTTTCCCAAACCATCTGCGCGGCCGCTGCTGGCAGGAAACCGGAATGCATCAGGGAGATGACAATCTCTGGTTGGTGGCGTTGGATCAGGAAACAAATTTTTCGAGCGGCTGTGCAGAGTTCATCCAGGATTTCATCCAAGGTCTGATAGTGGATCTGAATAGGATATTTATTATCAGGCTGACCTGGCTGTTCTGAATGCGGTTCGAGGTTGTCATCCATCGGTTTTCATTATACCGGCATTTCCAATGCCCCCCTTCCGACTTCTACGCATCGAATTCACTCCGCATGGTATTTGCTTTTCCCTGTGGTACGCATGACAATCCGTTGAAAGCGCCAATCAAAGCAAAACCACACAAGGTCGCAAAGAATTTTCTGGATTCTTTGCGACCTTTGCGGTTGATTTTTTTTTAGTTTAACCTATTTGTTCACCTTCGGCAGGAAGAGGTTGTGCTGCGCCTTGACGGTGGTCACGTCCTGGGCGCTGGCGGTGACGGCGTTGTTGAACATTGAGCGCGCCGTGAAGGTGGTGGTGTCGACCATCTTCGTCGACGCGTTGGCAGGCACAAACACCTTGAGGATGACATCGATTTGCTCGCCGGCTGCCAGGGTGACGTTGGCCGGCAGGCTGACCATCCAGCCTCGGCTGGAGAGGGCGCTGAAGGTAAACGTATCCGAACCGTTGCCGGTGTTGCGGATGGTGTGAACAAAGGTCACCCAGACTCCCTGTTTCGATTCCTGTCCTGCGGCGGTTGAGAGAGTCAGGGCGGCAACCTGGGCCACGGTGGAGACATCCTGCGCCTGGGCGGTGATGGCAGTGTTGAACTGCGAAATCGCCGTCAGGGTGGTGGTATCCACCAGGCCGGCAGCCGCGCCGGCCGGGATGTGCACCGTCACCTGCACGTTGGTTTGGGCGCCGCTGGCGAGAGTCACATTGGCCGGCTTATCGACCGTCCAGCCGCGGTTTGAGCTGGCGGTGAAGCTGAAGGTGTCCGTGCCGTTGCCGGTGTTGTGGATGGTGTGCTGGTAGATCAGCACAGCAGACGGCGGCTGGGTGGTGCTGCCAGCGCCCTGCAAGTCGACAGCCGCCACCTGATTCACGGTGGTCACATCCTGCGACTGTGAAAGAATGGCGGGGTTGGCCGCCGAGCGCGCGGTGACCGTAGTGGTGTCCTGCAGGCCGGCCGCCGCGCCAGCCGGGATGTGCACCACGATATTCACCGTCGCCTGCCCGCCAGCCGCCAGCAGGCGGTCGGTTGGAACGTCCACCGTCCAGCCCCGGCTGGAGCTGGCCTGGAAGGAGAAGGTGTCGGGAGCATTGCCGGTGTTGTGCAGGGTGTGCTGGTAGGTCAGCGTGGTAGCGGGCACATTGGACTGCCCGCTGGCTGGGCTCAGGCTGACGCCGATCACTCGGCTGACGGTGGTTTGATCCTGCAGGCTGGCGCTGAACAGGCTGGCTGTTTGCGAAGTGGCGGTGATGCGCAGGGTATCCTGCGTGCCCATCAATGTGCCATCGGGGATGTGCAGGGTGACATACACCGGAGCGGTTTTACCAGCGCCCACGGTCAGCGGCTGTGGCGCATCCACCGCCCAACCCTGGCTGGAGACAGCGTCGATCTGGAAGGTGTCGGTGTAGTTGCCGCTGTTGGTCAGGACATGCGCGTAACCCAGCGCGCCGGGGATCGCCGACTGGCTTTCATTGTGCGCCAGCGCCACGCCGGCCCGGTTTAGGATATCGGTCAGGGTTTCGAACGGCGTCGCTGGCAGGGTGCGCAGATCAAAATCCGAGCCGTAGATGAAGGTTTGGGTTTTCAAGGTGAAAGGCGTGCCGCTCACCGAAGCCACGCGCACGCGGTAGGTGAAGGCGGCGGCGCCCCTGCCCGGGACAACGCCGTGCCAGGTCAGATGGCGCGTGCCGGTGTCATATGTCACGCCGGCGCTGGCGGAGACAAATTCAAGTTCCGCCGGCAGATTTTCATCGGTGGTGATCATACTGCTGTCCAGGTCGCCGCTGTTTTGCAGGGTGACCGTGTAGGTCAGCGTGTCGCCCAGCCAGGCATACCCCCGGTTCACAATCTTGGAGGAGGCGGCCAGGTCTGCCGGCGTGGCAGCCAGCAGTTCCCCACCCACGATCGGCCGCAGGCCGATATCCAGGTGAATGGGCGCGGTGATCACCGTCATGATCTCGCTCATGTATGGCTCGTAGCCTGGCGCCCAGGCTTCGATGCGGTACTGCCCGGGGGGTGTCAGGAAGCTGTAATAGCCGGGCTGGGTCACGCCATCTGCCACGGCTGGGTCGCTGGACTGCGGGTTGGTCTGTCCATACAGGGAAGCCGGCCAGATTTCCCAGCCGTCCACCGTGCTGACATACGCGGTGATAACCGAGGTGGTCAGCAGAGCGCTGTTGATCTGTGAGCCGCCGTCCACCAGGCTTTGATCATACACAAAACCATCCGGGTCGATCAGGATGTACAGGAGGAGTTCGCTCTTGTGAGCGCCGCCGCAGTCCCAGTCGATCCAGATGTCATAGGTGCTGTGCACTTCGGCCATCCAGAAGCGGAAATTGAGCTGCCATTTGCCATCGCCCAGGTCGGCCAGCGTTTCATGTGGAATGGTGTAGTGGAACAGGCCGTTTTCGGTCACCTGCAGGTGGGCGGTGGGCTGTGAGGCGCAGGCCAGCGCAGCCTGGACATCCAACTGGCGGTTGGCCAGTGTGCGGCGCTGGGCGCGCACCACGCCGGCGGTGATGTCCACGCCGGCCGATTGGATGGTCACCGAATCGGGATCCAGGGCCAGGTCGGCGGCGACAACGATGTAAGCCAGGTCGGAATCGGCGCTGGTCAGGCCGCTCTTGCTGGCCCGGGCAGCGATGAAGTAAGCATCCGGCGCCAGGTTCAACTGTGCGCTGAATGTGCCATCATCCGTGGCGGTGGTGGTCATCAGCAGGGTTGGGCCGCTCAACGGGCCGTTCAGGCGATTGCCTTGCATGGCCTGCAGGGGAGCACTGTAGTCCCAGATTCCGACAACGGAGCCGACCGGCGCCAGGCCGCTGACAATGGGGGTCTGGTCGGTCACGCCGTGCAGAGGCCGCAGGATGATGGGGGCGCGGATGCTGTTCACGTTCAGGGTAAAGCTCACGCTGTTGTTGCCGGGGTTCACATCCGTCTCGGCCGCGCGGATCGAAGCCAGGTTGCTGGCTGAGCCGGCGCCGTGGATGGTGACCGTCACCTTGATGCGCCCACCGTACTGGTTGCCGGGCACATCCGCCAGATTCCAGGTCAGGGTCTGGCCGTTCACCTGGCTGGGCGCCGGGCTGGCAGACAGCAGGCTGACCTGCGGCGGCAGAACATCCGTCAGCACAACCTGGCTGGCTGGCGCGCCGCCCAGGTTGCGGTATTCGAGGTAGTAATCGTACTTTTCACCGACGGTCGGGAAACCGACGCCGTTTTTGTGCAGAGCCAGGTCCACATCGTCGCGCACCTGCAGGGTGAGCACGGCGGCGTTGTTCCCCGGCGTGCTGTCAGTTTGGGCGGCGTACACAAAGACCCGGTTCACCAGGCTGCTGCCATGGGTAGCGGTCAGCGGGACGTGCACGCCCAGGCGCACCGTCCCCAAATGCTGACCGGCAGGCAGGCTGCCCAGGTCCCAGTACCAGATGCCGTTGGAAGACCGGCTCGGCGGCGGATCGGCGGAAACCAGGCTGGCGCCGGCGGGCAGTTCATCGCCCAGCACCGCCTGGGTCACGCTGAAGAAACCGCTGTTGGCGACGTTTAATTCGTAGATCAAGGTGGCGCCGGGGCGCGCCGCCGGGCTGTTCACCGCCAGCGCCTGGCGCACGCCGATGTCATAGGGGTTGGCGGGCATGAACCATTCGTACAGGTTCCAGGTGAAGGGCATGGTGGTGCCCGGTTTGAAGTTCTGCAGCGTGGGCTGCGCGGCGTATTTACGGGTGGTGTTGCTGAGAGGGATAGCGTAGGCGTTGGCGCTCCAGGTCTGGATCTGCTGTGCGTACAGCGTTCTCAGCGTGTCCAGATCGGGGGTGGTCTTGATCGCGGACACCAGGGCATCTTGCGCCGGATCGCTGAAGGAGCCAAACATGCCGTTCCAGTTGTTGCGCGGCGTGGCAATGCTGGCAGTGTCCCACAAGAAACCAGCCTGGGCGTCAACGATGCCATCAAACCACCAGGCGCCGATGAACAAATCGAACTGTTGGCGGATCTGCATGCCCCAATTATCTGGCTGCACCTGGACGACAATGAGCTGGATACCCACATCGGCGAACATGGTCTGAACCTGTGCAGCCTGCCAGATGCGGAAGGGTGAATTTTGGTTCACATGCAGAGTCAGCACCAACGGCTGGCCATTTTTCTCCCGCACGCCGTCGCTGTTCTGGTCCACCCAGCCGGCTGCCGCCAGCAGCGATCTGGCCTGCGCCGGGTCGTAGTTGTACACCGTGTAGGTGTTGGCGTACTCTGGGTGATCGACCGGCACATAGCTCCAGGCGGGATAACCCATCTGGTACTTGGAATTGTAAAGAGCCGGGCGGTTCAGGGCATAATTCAGCGCCTTGCGCACGCTGACATCCGCCAGCAGCGGGTCGCGCGGGCTCATGCGCAGGGAGTCGAAACCCTGGACGGCGGCTTCGTAGATGCGCGCGCCGTAAGCAGCGGGGTTCTCATAGATTTCCTGCCCAATGTCACTGACGACATCCGCCACGCCCCAGGCGATGCTCTCATCGAATGGGCCAGTGAAAACGAAACGCATTTCTGACGTGAGCGGCAGGCCTTCAGCCCGGCGGTAGTAATTGGCATTGGCGCGCAGGCGCAGTTCGCCGCCCGGGATCCAGCTTTCGACCACGTACGGGCCGCTGCCGACCGGATTGCGCATGAATTCAGAAAAAGCGATGCCGCTCAGCCTGTCGGTGGCCGCCCAGATGTGCTCTGGGAGGGGGTAAAGCACCGCGCTCAGGTATTCCGGTGGGGCCTCGCCTTTGCGGAAGGTGGCGACGGCGGTCAAAGCGTCTGGCGTGGTCATGCTCTCGATCATGAAAGCCGGGCCAATCTGAGCCAAGTAACTGTCAAAGAATGGGCGCACGGCGGTGTATTTTTGCCAGGTGTAGCGCAGGTCGGCGGAAGTCAGAGGCTGACCATCCGACCAGGACAGGCCGGCTTTGAGGGTGAAGGTGACCACCAGTTGACCGTTGATCATAGCCGCCCCGCCGTTGGCCAGGGTGGGCACGCTGGCCAGCAGAGCCGGGCGCCAGTTGCCATTATCGTCCAATTCAGCCAAAGGCGAGAAGAGCGCCGGGCGCACGTTGTTCCAGCCGGTGCCCTGCACGTAGTTGGTCCATTGGATCGAATCGTAGTCAGGGAAACCGGGGATGCGCACGGTGAACGGCCGGGCCGGCGCCGGGCCGCTGCGCGCGGTCATCAAGATATCCTGCGCCAGCGAGCCGCTGGCCGGCAGGCTCACATCCAGGGAAGCGTCCTGGTAGCGGTCATTGCCGCACAACCCGGCGGCCCGCAGGCGCCAGGTGCCCTGGCCCAGGTTGGCGATCGTGAATGCGCCGGTGTCATCGGTGCAGCCGCCGTAACCGGTCGGGCTGGTGTTGATGGTGCTGTTCGCCAGTTCGGCGGCAACATAGATACCGCCCAAAGGTGTATGGCTGGCGGCGTCGCGCACCACGCCGTGAATGTCACCCAGGCGCACCAGCGCTGCATTCATCTGCACAAAACCGTCTTTCAACGGCGGCACAGGGAAGCGGCCAGCGCCCTGGAAGGTGTGCTCCAACTTCAGACTGGTTGTGTAGAAGGTGGAATCATAGATGCCCAGGTCAAAAGGCGCAAAGAGCAAGCGGTAATCGGCGCCAGCCGGCGCGTCGATGGAGTAAGTGCCGTCGGTTTGCGACCAGGCCTGCCAGAACCCTCGATCAGTCATGGCAATCACCCACACCTTTTCCAGCGGCTGGCCGCTGGCGGCGTCGGTGATGCGGCCTTTGATTTGCCCGGTGAGCGGCAGGTCGAAATTCAATCCACTCACCGTTTGCCCGGCGGCCAGATGAATTTGTGTGTTCCAGCCCCAGTCAAAGCCGCCGTACATCAGGCGCAGGCGCTGCGGCCAGGCCTCGGCGTTGAGGCTGTAATCACCGGGAGGCAGGTTGGTGATCGAATAACAGCCGTCAGCCGCCGTCTGACCGTTCATCCCCTGGCTGATCCACATAGAATCCGCCCAGACATTCGCCTGGGAGACCGGCCAACCGGCGTCGCTGATGCAGCCCTGCAGGGTGCCGCCCAGGCTCAGATCAAAGTCCCAATGGGTGCCATCCTGCGTCAGGCTGAAATCGTGCGCCCACTGCGAGCCGAGATCGGTGCCCCACGGCCGCACAGCCACCGCCCAGCGCGTGTCTTGCATGGGCGGGATGTGAATTTCATAATGACCGCTGGCATCGGTGACACCCCCGCTCCAAAAACCCTTGCCCCAGGTGGTCCAGGTGTCCACCTGCAGGCCGGCCGGCGAATAGCCCGGGGGGACGGTCACATCGCCGTCCAGGACAATTCCAGGGCCGACTTGCAGATCAATGCCTGAGACGATGCCTGCGGGGACTGTGTGGAAGAAGGCGGCGCTGGTGATTTCATAACCGCCGCCGTAGAATTCCGAAACCAGCGGCAGGGGCGGGCTCGATTTTTCAGCGATCGCCTGGACGGTCAGGGTGATGTTTGGCAGACCGTCGATCTGGTAAAAGCCGTTGGCGTCGGTGCTGGTCCCGCCCAGCCATTCCTCGCAGCCGGAGCAGCCAGGCTGAGAGGTTTTGGCCTCCACCCACATATTGGCGACCGGCTTGTTCTGCTCGTCTTTCACCTGGCCGCGCACGCTGGCGCCGCGCTCCAGGGTAAAATCCGCCCCGGCCAGCGTGGGACTGCCGGCGTCGAGGGTGATGATATCGGCTTCACTCCAGAAAACCTTGTCGCGGAAAATTTCGCGCGCATACTGGCTGGGCGCGTTCTGGCAGTTTTCCCAGGGGTTGTTGGCGGCCTGCAGCGTTACGCCCACGCCGAACGGCACGCCTTTCGCCTCGAAGCGGCCCTGGCTGTCGGTGCACTGACCCGAACCGCCGTTCTTGTTCCACATGCCGATCCCGACCGAGATATTGGCTAAAGGCAGGCCGCTGACCTGGTCATACACCGCTCCGGTGATCACGCCGCCCGGCGCCAGTCCAAAATCAATGCCGGTGATCTCCTGGCCTGTGGTGATATGCAGGATGCCTGCATTTTCCATGAATACCTGGTTGGGGTAATACTGCCAGGCGTAGCCGGCTGGCGTGCCCCAGGCTTCGTTGACGGCCACGATGTAATCCCCGGACGGCACCCCGCCGATGGTGTAACTGCCGTCGGCCGCGCTGTTGCTGCCCCCCCAGCGCCACCAGGGCTGGTCAGCCGGGGCAAAGCTGACGTTGGCGCCCGCCAGCGGCAGGCCGCTGGCCGCATCAAACACGCGCCCGCTGATTTTGCCGCCCAACAGCAGGGTGAAATTGATCTGGTCGAAGGCCGGCGAACCGGCGTCCACCGTTAAGAGCGTGCGCATGTTCCAATCGGTCGTCTCAGAATAATACTCTCGGATGTAATCGGAGGAACTTTGCTTGCACCAGTTCCATTCGCCCCCCGCCATGGCTTCGTAGCGTCCATAAGGCAGGTTCGGCCGCACAAAGTAGCCGTTGGCGTCGGTGCAGGTGCCGTAGCCGTTGGAAATATCCGGGTTGTTGATGCCGACCGCCTCATTGGCGATGGGCAGGCCGGTTAGTTGGTCCACCACCCGGCCGCGCACCACGCCGCCCGGCTGAAGGGGGAAATCGATGCCAGCCAGCACCTGCCCGGCCGCCAGGGTGACCCGGTCAGCTAGGTTATCGTGGACCTTCTGGCTGTAATATTGGACAGCGTAAGCCGCCGGCAGCCAGTCTGGGTTGTCCACTTTGACGCGGTAGTCGCCCGAAGGCAGGCCGCCAATGGTGTATTCACCGTTGGCGTCGGTCATGCCTCCGCTGTAACTATAACGGGTATCAAAACCTTCAGCAAACACCCACACGTTGGCGAGCGGAGTGTTGTTGGCCGCATCGGTCACGCGCCCCTTGATTTGAGCTCCGAGCTCCAGGGTGAATTTAATGCCGGTCAGGTCGCTCAGCCCTGGCCCGAGCGTCCAGACAACCGCCTGGTTGTTGATCGTTGTTTCGGAGTAATACTCCTGGGCATAGGTGTTGGGCTGGTTCTGGCAGTAATTCCAATCGCCGCCGGCGCGCAGCTTCACCGGCTGTCCATGGGGAATGCCCTGGATCCAAAAGCGGCCGCTTTGGTCGGTGCAAGAACCCAGGCCAAACCGATCGCTTTGCAGATCAACGTTGATGTTGGCAAGCGGCAGGCCGGTTTGCTGGTCGTACACATAACCGCTGGCTGTGCCCCCCGGTTCGAGCGCAAAATCATACCCGGTCAGATGGCTGCCAAAAGTGACAAAAACGTGATCAGCGTCTGCATACAGCCAGTGCCCATTGTAATACTGCATGCTGAATCCGGGGTTAATCTGCCAGTCGGCATCAACCTGCAGTCGGTAATCGACGCCTTCGATCAGCCCGGTGAAGGTGTAAACACCCGAGGCATTTGTGCGCGCCTCCTGATAAAAATCACCGGTGTTGTATTCGTTGATCCACACCCGAGCATTCTGAATCGGCAGGCCGCTGGCCTGCGCGGTGACCCGACCGGTGATGGAGGCGCCAACCGGCAAGGCAAAGTCGATGCCGGTCACCGGCGTGGTATTGGAAACCTGCACCACATCGGCAGTTTGCCAACTGAACTTGCCGTTATAAAACATACCGGCATAGATCGAGCTGTTGTTCTGCCCGCATTGGCCGTTCACACTGATGGTGTAACTGCCAAAGGGAATGCCCTTCATCATCCAGGAACCATCCGCCTGCGAGCAGGCGCCCATACCCCACAAGCCGTCGCTGGTCTTGACGTTGACGTTCATGTTGGACAGCGGCGCGCCGCCGGCCGCGGCAGTCAGCATGCCGCTGATTTTGCCGCCCGGCTCCAGGGCAAAATTGATCCCTTCGCTGGCCGCACCCAGCACAACCGCCACCGGTGTGTATTGATCCCAATAAATCGTGTTGTTGTAATACTCGATGCGGTAGCCTTCCGGCAGATTGCCCCAGTCATCGGCTTTAACGCGGTAACTGCCGGAACTCAGGCCGCGGATTTCATAACTGCCGTCGGCAGCCGTCCAGGCATCTGAGCCGGTCGTCATTGGCGCCACGCCATCGGCCATGATATGCACATTGGCAATCGGCAGGCCGGTCTGGCTGTCGGTCACCAGGCCGCGGATCACGCCGCCCACATCCAGGGTGAAGTTGATGTTCCCGACGGAGGTTTGGCCGGCGTTGATATCCACCAGCGTTGCCAGACTGCTGTCTGCGACGCCGGAGTAATATTCCAAGACATAGATCGAAGGCTGTCCCAGGCACCAGTTCCAACTACTGCCCGCATACACCTTGTGACTGCCGTAGCCGACATTGTGAATTTCATAGTAGCCATTGGCGTCGGTGCAGGCGCCAAAATTGCCGTGATCGATATCCACATTGGCGTACGAAAGGGGAGTCACGCCGTCGGCGGCATACACAGTGCCGGTGATGAAGCCAGCCGGCTGAAGAATGAAATCGAAGCCGCCGCGCTGCTGCCCTGAGGCCAGCGCAATGGGGTCAGCCAGCCAGGGGTCGGTCTGGTTTTGCCACCACGCACGGGCGTAGGGCAAGCCGCCGGGATTGAGCGCCAGGTTATATGAAGCGGCTGGCAGGCCGCCAAGATAATACGAGCCGTCCGGCAGAGTCATCACATCGCCCATGTTCCAGTTCGGCCCAGCGGGCCAATCCACTTGAAGCCAGGCCCCCTCGACCGGAGTGACGCCGTCCGGCAGGTATACCTTTCCAGAGAGCACGCCGTAATCAGGCGTCTGGGTCTGGGCCTGCAGAGGCTGGTCACTGCTGACAAGCAGGCGGCCAAAGAATGGATCCGGCAGAGGAGAAAAGCTCATATTCACCACAGATGCGCCGGATGGCGGAATCGTCAAGGATTCCGAACCGGCCGGGGTCAACTGGCCCGGCCAGTAGTATTCCAGCAGCACCATGGCGTCGGCTGAACCGAGGTTGGTAAGCTGGTACGAGGAGCTGTTGGCGAAGGCGCGCGTATTGCGGTGCAGATTCTGCAGGGTGGTGGTGAAAACCTGGGAGGTCGGCGCAAAGGGCGCAGTATGCGACGGCGGTGTGGAAGGGTTCTTGGCAGGCGCGTTCCAGTCAGCGTACATCTGGCGCGGCGAGACGGCTGCCTGCTCGGGAGGCGGTAGGAAGGTCGCCGGCCGAGACGGCGGCGCGCTGGTGTCTGGCACAGCGGGTTGAGCCCCGTTTGGCTCCACGGCCTGGGCGCGCATGGCCGCCTGGACGGCCTCTTGCGAGCGCAGGTTGGCCAGGTGATCGCGCTCGGCCAGGCGCGCCTGTTCGGCCTGGTCGGGCAGCAGTTCCTGCCGGGCGTCCAGGCTGGCGGGCGCAGGCGGCTTGCTCTGGGCGGCGGCGGGCAAGGCAGATTCTACCGCCTTTGCCTCGCCTGAGAGTGGAGCTGCCGCGCCAGAAGGGGCGCCGGCGAAAGCCGATAATTGTGTCAACAGGATGGTGATAACCAATAAAGGAAGAACAACCACTAAGGCAAGAGCAAAGTATTTACGCATGGAAAACTCCTTAACCCGGAATGATTGGTTTCGCGGGGAATTGACTGCTTTGCCAAAGCCTTGCACAGATATTTGATTATGAGTTCTCCCCCATTCGTTATCCTAACTATAAATCAGAATCATTAATATAGCAAGTTAAAATTATCACAAAAATGGCGCTGCAATGGCCTGAAAATTTCCGGAACGCATAAAATGAAAACAGC
This sequence comes from Chloroflexota bacterium, assembly GCA_029782365.1. Lineage (GTDB taxonomy): Bacteria > Chloroflexota > Anaerolineae > Anaerolineales > UBA4823 > CAWBUW01. The sequence goes on along the minus strand of JAKOUW010000233.1, from coordinate 29,925 downwards.
CGGCAGAATGATCTGCCGGTTGTTTTCATTTTATTAATTTATTTACTTGGCGCCCAGGTTGTTGAACTTGCCCAGCCCGGTGGTGGTGGTGTTGGTCACCTTGGGACTGCCGTAATAATGCACGTCGCCGCTGCCGCTGATCGAGCCGCCCAGCTCATCCGTCACCCACAGGGAGGCGTTGCCCAGGCCAGAGATGTTAGCGGAGGCTGTCCGGCATTTCAACTCCTGCGCGTTGATCTCACCGGCGCCGGAGATCGTGGCTTTCACCTTGTCGGCGCTGCCGATGACCACCACCTTGCCCAGCCCGCTGACGGTCATATCGACAGAATTGGCGGTGACTTTATTCATGAAAATGGCGCCCGAGCCGCTCATCACCAGGCGCAGATCTTTGGCTTCGGCCGCGGCCATTTCGAGGCTGCCCAGCCCAGACACGGTCAGGTTTTCCACAGATTTCAGGCTCACTTCGTAAGTCAGCACATCATCGGATTTGTAATTTTGAATGCTGTAATTGTCATCCAGTTCGATGTACAGCACGCCGCCGCTGACGCGCGTCTTGATCAACGGCACCAGGTTATCGCTGCCCTTGATGACCAGGCTTTCCTTGTCGCCCTGGGTGAGGATGACCTTGCCCAGGGTGCGCAGATCCACCCCGCGGAAGCCGCTGACCGAGCGCGTTTCGCTGATCTTGTTATCCGAGGGAGTGATGGATTGGGTGTTGGTGTTGATGCGCACCACGCCGCAGCCAGCCAACAAGGCGGCTGCCAGCAGAATGGAGATGAATACAAATGGGGTTTTCATAGAATTTCCTTTCCGGTCTACTGCATTTTTGATCTATTTTCAGTATATCGAAAGGAAACCTGCCTTACCCCCGCCTGGGGCAGGGTTTTGTCCTGTCCTGCCAGCCAGGGCAAGCGCTCCCCAGTTGGATAGATGGCGCTGGCTAAGGGCTGTTCAGCGCAGGCAGAAACACCGTGTTTGGATCTGTGCTGAAGCGCAGCGGCACAGCGCCCTGGTCGGCGCGTGGATCGACAAACCCTGTCCCAGCATTGACCAATGTGTATCCTTCCACTTTGACACCCTTCGGCAGCGACAAACTGGCAAAATACGTGAAGTCGGTGAAATTGGTAACGATGGGCTGAGGCGTTGCCCAACTGGATGGAGGCGCCGCCACAATCGAGTCGCTGGCCAACCGCACGATGCTGGTAGCCGGCACAATAATATTCCAGGAATTTCCCAGCACGCCAGCGTAGTTGTATCCACGCAGGGCCACTGTGTGCGCGACAGAATCCGTATTTAACAAGTTCAACACGGTGGCGGTACCATCGTTGTCTGTGGTGAAGAAGTAAACCAACGTTTCACCCGGGATTTGCGTGGGAAGAACGTTTGGCCCCTGGGGATTGGATCTTTGGTCAAAGGAAGCGATTTCGTCACTGCCATCCGGGGCAGATTGGGTCAGGATGAGCCGGCCTTCATCGGAGAATGGCAGCGGTGTGCCCGGGTTGGCAGGTTGTTCATCCTGGGCCAGGGCGCTGCGCAGAGAACCTATCATTAACAGGCCGAAAACCAAGAAGATTCCAACAAAGATGCCGATCGCTAGAAATCGAAGTTCTTTCATCACATCTCCAATCTTTCAACCGTCTTTTGTTTATTATACAAGAAGGATAATAATATAGACCAGATTTGACAGAAATTAATCGGTTTTACCCGGTATCAGATGAATTGTGCGCCATGGGGATGGCTCAAAACCTGGTTTATCCCGACAGCCTCAATGTATTATTTCGGATGGAAAATCGTGACAAATGACAGGTGACAAGTGGTTCATTCTTTGACATAATGGGGCAACTCTGGAAAAACCTGAAAGGATTGTTTATGTGCGGTATCTTTGGCATTGTCACCGATAAGGAACAGGCGCTCGGCGCGCTGCTCACCGAGGCGGCTCAGCGCCTCACCTACCGCGGTTACGATTCGGTCGGCGCGGCGACCATCAACGGCAAAACGATCGATTTGCGCAAGGATAAGGGCCGCGTCAAAGACGTGGCGGCGCGCTACAACTTCGCCGAGATGCGCGGCACGCGCGGCATCACCCAACTGCGCTGGGCGACGTTCGGCGAGCCGTCGCAGGTCAACTCCCAACCGCACCTGGACTCGGACGGCGACCTGGTGGGAGCGCACAACGGCAACGTGGTCAACAATGTGGAACTGCGCCAGCAGTTCATGGCCGAAGGCATGACCGTGCGTTCGATGAACGACGGCGAATCGTGTGTGCATGCCGTGGAGCGCTACGTCGACCGCGGTTATGATCTGTTGGAGGCCATCCGCCGGGCGTACGGCGACCTGCAGGGCGACTATTCCTTTGTCATCGGACGGGCAGACGATGATAAGCTGTATGCGATCAAAAAAGGCTCCGGCCTGGTGGTTGGCATCGGCGAGGGCTTCACCTGCGTCTCCTCCGACCTGCCCTCTATCCTGCCGCTGACACGCACCGTCGTCCGCCTGCAGGACGGCGAGATCATCACCCTGGCGGCTGACCGGGTGGAACTGCACAGCGTCAAAGACGGCGCCCCGATCGCCCGCCCCCCCGAGCTGATCACCGAGACGATGGAGGCCGTGCAGAAAGGCGGCTATGCCCACTTCATGCTCAAGGAAATTCACGAGCAGTCGCAGGTGGCGCGTGAAGTGCTGCACATGTTGGACGGCTCGCCGGACGTGGCGGCGGTGGTAGAAAAGATGAAAAACGCCCGCAACCTGTACTTCATCGGCTGCGGCACCAGCTACCACGCCTGCCTGGCGGGGGCGGTGTATTTCGCCCAGCTCGCCGGGCGGGCAGCCATCCCGGTGGTAGCGCCGCAGTTCATGCCGCAGTATGGTCCGACGATCAACAGCCAGGATGTCGGGTTGTTCGTCAGCCAGAGTGGTGAGACCAAGGATGTGCTGAACGCGCTGGAGGGCGCCGAGGCGCGCGGCATGGCTGCGTACGGCCTGGCCAACGTGATCGGCTCCACCCTGACACGCGCCACCGTCTGCTCTCTGCCGCTGTGCTGCGGTTATGAGATCAGCGTGCCGGCCACCAAGACCTTCACCAACCAGGTAGTGACCTTCCTCTATTTAGCCTACCGGCTGGCCGGGCGCGACACCGCCGAGCTGGGCCGCATCCCGGCTCTGATGGACCAGACACTGGCAATGGTAGCAGACCAGGTTGAAAAGCTGGCAAGCGAGATCAATACCTGGAATGACCTGTACTGCCTGGGCTACGGCGCCACATACCCGATCGCCCTGGAAGGCGCATTGAAGCTCAAAGAGATAACCTATGCGCACTGCGAGGGCATGCTTTCCACCGAGTTTAAGCACGGGCCGCTTTCCGCCGTCAGCCAGGGCTTCCCTATCCTGTTCGCCGCCGGGCCGCTCGACACGCCGCTGATCGTCAGCGGGCTGAACGAAGTCACCTGCCGCGGGGCGCGCGCCATCGCCATCGGCCAGGATGATCCGCGCCTGCGCGCCAACGCCAGCGAGGTGATCGCCATCCCCGGCTCCACACCCGAAATTGCCGCCCTGCTGGCCGTGCTGCCTCTGCAGCTTCTCTCCTACCATATGAGCGTGCTGCGCGGCTTCGATCCGGATTTTCCGCGCAACCTGAGCAAGACGCTCACCGTGGATTAGCGCTGGTGGGCAAGTCTTGGCACAGTAAATCCCTGGGCGACGGCGAGTGGGCGCCCGAGCAGGCCGCCCTGATTGCCACGGCTTTTGCAGCGCGCTTCGCCCAGGCGGGCCAGCCGCCGGAGATGGCGGTCTTCACGCCCCACGAAGAAGGCCGCCTGCACTGCGAGGTGATGGCTTATTTTTCTCCGGCGGCCGCAGGGCTGGCGGCCGAGTTCAGCGCCCGAACCTGCCCAAAACCAGAGCGCGCCGGACTGGTCTTGCTGTCCGGCGCGCCTGCCTGCTGGGAGATTTTATTCCCCACCCAGTGAGCGTTGAGGGTTAAATCAGGCCGATCTGTTTGCCGACCGCGGCGTAAATTTCCAGGGCGCGGTTGAGCTGGTCATCGGTGTGCGTCGCCATGTAGCTGGTGCGCAGGAGCTGCGAGCCGTCGGGCACAGCCGGGGCCAGCACCGGGTTGACGAACACGCCGCTCTCAAAAAGCATCTTCCAGGCAAAGATGGTGCGCATATCGTCGCCGACCAGGATCGGGATGATGGGCGATACGGAGTGGCCAATGTTAAAGCCCAGGCGGCGCAGTTCTGTGCGCATGTACTCGCCGATGTGTTGCAGGCGCTCGATGCGCTCCGGCTCCTCCTGCATCACGCGCAGGGCGGCCAGGGCCGCGGCGGCGTTGGCCGGCGAGACGCTGGCGCTGAAGATCAAAGCGCGGGCGTGATGCTTGATGTAATGGATCACCACATCATCGCCGGCGATAAAGCCGCCGATCGAGGCAAAGGATTTCGAGAAGGTGGACATGATCAGGTCGGTATCCGGGGTCACGCCGAAGTGCGCCGCCGTGCCGCGCCCGCCGCCGAACACACCCATGGCGTGGGCATCATCGACCATCAGGCGTACGCCATATTTCTTGCACAGCGGGATGATCTCGGGCAAGGGCGCCAGGTCGCCGCCCATGCTGTACAGGCCGTCGACCACCAACAGCCGTCCAGCCTCCTCCGGAATCGATTTTAAAACGCGCTCCAGGTCGTGCATGTCATTGTGCTTGAAGCGTTTGAGCTGTCCCCAGCCCAGGCGGGCGCCATCGACAATGCTGGCGTGATCATCTTTGTCCAGGATCACGTAATCGCCGCGCATGACCAGCGAGCTGATCGTGCCCAGGTTGGTTTGCATGCCGGTGGTGAACACCAGGGCGGCTTCCTTGCCCACAAAAACCGCCAGCTCTTTCTCCAACTGCTCGTGCAGCTCCAGGGTGCCGTTGACAAAGCGCGAACCGGTGCAGCTCGTGCCAAAGCGCTCGATGGCATCGATGGCCGCCTGGCGCACCTTGGGGTGCATCGTCAGGCCCAGGTAATTGTTCGAGCCGCACATGATCACCCGCCGGTCGTGGTAGACCGCCTCGGTGCCTTCGTTGTCGGTCATGGGGATGAAATAGGGGTAATACCCTTCGGCCATCGCCTGCCTGGCCTGCGTATAATTCGGACACTTTTCAAATATATCCATGGTTTGACCCTTGTTGAAATTAATTTGTGACAATTGTAACAGAATGCACAGCGTTCTTCGCTCAAGCCTTCTTCGTGGAGCGCTGAGATTGGGCAACCAGCAGATCCAGGATCGGATACACGCCGCTGCCGAGCAGGTTGGTCAACAGGTACAGGGCGTTGCCCATGGCGCCGGGGATGATGATATAACGGCGGCGCTCCACACCGCGCACGATCGTCGCCGCCACCGCATCGGCTGAAAGGATCGCGCCGCCCTCCACGATGGCGCGCGTCTCGGCTGGCCGGAACTTGGATTCGTAAGCCAGTTGGGGTGTGTCCACGTCTGGCGGATACACCACCGAGACGCCGATGCCGCGCGGCTTCATCTCACTGCGCAAGATGTCCGAAAAGCCGCGGATGGCGAACTTGGTGGCGCCGTAAGCGCTGTACCCATAGATGCCCAGGATGCCCGCCAGCGAGGAGATGTTGACGATATGTCCCCAGCCGCGCGCCAGCATGCCCGGCACGAAGGCTTTGGTGCTGTGGACAATGCCGTAGTAATTGATATCCATCATCCAGTGGAAATCCTCCACCGCCACCTCGTGAAAGTAGCCGGGCCGCGCCACGCCAGCCGAGTTGACCAGCAGGTGCGGAGCGCCGCTTTCGGCCTGCACTTTTTCAGCCAGCGCCTGCACCTGCGCCGCTTGTGAGACATCCACGCTTTCGGCATAAACCTTCTGGCTCTGGCTCTGCCGGGCGGCTTTCACCTGCTCAACGGCTGTATCCAGCCGGTCTTGCCCGCGCGCCGCAATCCAGATATGCATACCTTTTTGCGCCAGCAGGCGGGCGGTCGCCAGCCCGATACCGCTGGAACCACCGGTAATCACCGCCACGCGCTCCTGGCTTACTACTCTCTTTTCTTCCATACCATGTTCCTTTCGCTCAATTATATATAAAGAACACAGATTCATGGCATGGGTTATGATTAAAAAGGGACAAAAAACCGGCGGACGCCTGCTGTCCGCCGGTTTGGATTAGCTGCGCCCTGACCAGACCACTGCGCCTGCCAGGGCGGCATCCAGCCCGAAGCGCAGCAGCAGCGGGGGTTGGACAAAGGTCAGAACGAAGAGCACGATCACCGCCAGGCAGGCGACCGCCAATGGGCCGCGCCACGCCCGGCGCCCCAGGTACAACCAACCGGCCGCCAGGCCGCACACCAAAGCCGCCAGCCACAAGACAATCTCCAGCGCTTCGGTCCAGGCCGGCTCGGCGCCGCCTGCGGCGCGCAGTTGGATGCCTTGCAGCATATTCTGCTGCATCACAAAGCCGCCCGCGCTCAGCACGAAATTCATCACCGGGTTGTCGCCCATGCTGGGGGGAACCTGGATGGAGAAGCGCACCAGCAGGCGGGTGGCGGCGCCGTCTTGGGCTGGCTGCAGATGCCAGCCCCACACCCACATGAAAGGCGCCGGCTGGATGGAATCGGCCAGCAGGTAGCGCCCGGTTTCATATGAATGAACCTTGAGCATGCCCTGGATGAGCGCTTCGCCAGCCTGCGGATTTTGCCATTCGGGATGAATGCGGTCGGCGTTGGTGTAGGTCACCTTGTAATCAGCCGCGCCGGTCAGCGCACCCACCTGGTTTTCGATAAAGGTATAGCTGTAGAAAGCGCCCCGGCTGTCGCCAAGCTGGGCAATCCACGGCCAGACCTGCTCGGGTGGGGCGGCAATGGTGATCGCATTGGTCCACAGGATATTCGGCCGGTCGTTGATCTCATCGCCGGGCAAAGACAGGCGCACTTCTTCCGGCGCGGCGCCCCAGGTGGGAATGGCAGCCAGCGTCAGGGCAAAGAGCCCATACACCAAGACAGCCAGGACGAATAATCCGCCAAGAAAACGGAGGGCAAAAGACTGCAGTTTTTTCATGAGAGAACCTTTCCGAGAGATTGAGGGATTGATCTGCTGCCAGTATACGCCGGGAAGATGGCGCGCAAACCCGTCGCCAGCAGGGTTTTTTACCTGTCCGGTTGGACAGCTGTCCAGCGAGCGGGCGCTGTTGGTGGGCAGTGTTCCGCTGAATGAATCGTTAAACCCAGCGCCTGCGGGTTAATAACAACGCATCGATCCTTTCCAGGTCGTCTTGTCGAACACGGTCAAGCAGTTTCAATTTCATCTGCAGCGTACAACTCGCCAGCAGCCGGCGCCAAATATGATCAACCCAGGTGTCCTCATCAGGCGGAAGAGATGCTCTGAGCCAACGCAATCGGGCCTGGTACCACTCCGCTCTTTTCCTGGCTGTCTCGGCTAATTTCAAGAACATCTCGGACGATTCATCGTTGGAGTGATCGATCGCCAACTGCCGGTAAAATCGCTCGGTAAACCTCGCATGGTGATAAGTGCTCTGAGCAGCGGCGCGGGATTCCATTTTCAACTGCAAGTAAACAAAAGTTCTCATGCTCCACATACAGCACTTCCAGAGGCTAGAGATAATCTGCAGTCCCTTACTCTGCGAACCTGCGAATGAACCAGGTTTTGACGACCTGAGTCAGCAGCACATAACAAACCAACATTCCGGCCAACAACAACCAGTACAACGGGGGCAGAGCGACCAGCCCCAGGGCAGATGCCAGCGGAGAATAAGGCAGCCAGGCTCCTACAGCGACAATAGCCAGCGAGGTCAAGAGCATTGCCAGACTGGCGCGGCTCTGCACGAATGGGATTTTGTTGGTGCGGATCACGTGGATGATCAGCGTCTGGGTGAACAGGCTTTCCACAAACCAGCCGGTGTGGAACAAATCCGGATTAGCCCAGGCGTTGAAAACATACAGCATGATGAAGTAGGTCAGGTAATCGAAGATCGAGCTGATTGGTCCGATGTAAAGAATGAAACGCCGAATCTCGCCCAGCGCCCATTTGCGCGGTTTCTTCAGCCATTCTTCATCAACATCATCTGTTGGAATAGCGGTCTGGGAGAAATCGTACAGCAGATTATTGGTCAAGACCTGGATTGGCAGCATGGGCACGAACGGCAAAAACAGGCTGCCGCCGAGCACGCTGAACATGTTGCCGAAGTTGGAGCTGGCGGCCATTTTGATATACTTGATGATGTTGCCGAACACCCGCCGGCCTTCCATCACGCCTTGTTCGAGCACCAGAAGGCTGTTCTCCAACAAGATAATATCGGAAGACTCCTTGGCAATATCCACAGCGCTGTTCACCGAGATACCCACATCGGCCGCTTTGAGCGCCGGAGCATCGTTGATGCCGTCGCCCATGAAACCAACCACGTGACCAAGACTCTGCAAAGCGCGGATGATGCGCTCTTTGTGCGCCGGCGAGAGCTTGGCAAAGACTGATACAGCCTCAGCAGCCGCGGCAAGCTGCACTTCGTTCATTTCCTCAATCTCATTGCCGAGTAAAATGTGCTCCACCGGCAGTCCCACCTGCCGGCAAATATAGTTCGTCACGGCGTCGTTATCGCCGGTCAGGATTTTGACAGCTACGCTGTGCTCATGCAGCTTGGCCAGGGCGACGGGTGCGCTCTCTTTGGGCGGATCAAGGAATGCCAGATAACCCAACAACGTCAGGTCAGACTCATCGGAAACCGTGTAATGCGGCTCATCATTTTCGCCGGGGAAAATGCGGTAAGCCACGGCAATCACTCTGAATCCTTCGGCATTGAGCTCTCGTACACGCCGCTTGCGGTGTTCGTCGTGCTCCGGCAGCACTTCCAACACCTGCCCTTCGATCTCCACATGACTGGAAAGACGCATGATCTCTTCAACTGCGCCTTTGCAAATCAGGATGTGTTGGTTTTCGCGATTCTGGACGATAACGGACATGCGCCGGCGTTGGAAATCGAAAGGCAGTTCGTCGATCTTGACATAATTCTCATCCACCTGAAGTTCATCGTTTAAATTCCTGTGATCCAAGATGGCGACATCCATCAGGTTCTTCAAGCCAGTCTGGTAATAACTGTTCATATACCCGTAGTGCAGCACCCGCTCGCTGTCGCGGCCGCGCACATCCAGGTGTTTTTCCAGCACAATGCGACCTTCGGTGATCGTGCCGGTTTTATCGGTGCACAGCACATCCATGGCGCCGAAGTTTTGAATAGCGTTCAGGCGTTTGACGATCACCTTCTTATGCGACATTGCAATGGCGCCTTTCGAGAGGTTGACCGTCACAATCATCGGCAGCATTTCAGGAGTCAGGCCCACGGCTACAGCCAGGGCAAACAAGAAGGCCTCCAGCCAATTGCCTTTGCTGAGACCGTTGAACAAAAACACCAGCGGCACCATCACAGCCATGAAGCCGATCATCAACCAGGTGAAGCCGGCGATGCCTTTATCGAAGCTGGTGACCTGGCGTTTTCCAGTGATACTCGTCGCCAAGGATCCAAAATAGGTTTCGCTGCCTGTTGTGATCACGACGGCGGTTCCTGCGCCGCTTTCCACGTTGGAGCCCAGGAAACACAGGTTGTTCATTTCCAGCGGGTTGCGGGCAGCCTCTTGCGCAGGGGCGGGGGTTTTTTCGACCGGGATTGATTCTCCGGTCAGGGCAGATTGGTTGAGAAAGAGATCTTTTACGACCAGCAGGCGCACATCCGCCGGCACCATATCCCCGGCAGTCAGGGCAACAATATCACCCGGAACCAGCTCATTCAAAGGAATTTCATGCCGTTTTCCAGAGCGGATGACCGTTGCAGTGGTGCTGACCATCTTCTGGAGTTCATCAGCGGCTTTATCGGCGCGCTCCTCCTGGAAGAAACGCAGCACGATCCCCAGCAGCACCATGACCAGGATCATCACAGTGGCGCGTAGATCGCCTGTCAGGTAAGATATGATCGCCAAAGCTGAGAGCAATAGTACGAGTGGGTTTTTAATATTGTCCCACAGGCGCATCAGGACCGTCTGATGCTGCTCCCTGGCAATCTCATTCAGTCCATATTGTTCCAGTCGCGCTTCGACGTCAGCCGGCTGTAAGCCCTCAAGGGTGGTTTCGAGATTGGCGAGCACTGTTGGCACATCGGCGCGAGCGCTGTCGAGCAGTTTTTTCGAAATCTGGATGCCATTACCGCGTGTGAGGCCTGTCAGACGGGTAGGGGTAGAAAGGATGGTTGCAAAAAAGCCCATGGTACACCTCCAGGATAGGAATTGTTTTCTGATGTTGGATCGTCTTGGGCTGTCCAGGTAGGAACCAGGAACAGCCGCTGTGCAGAAACAAAACATATCGAGAGGCGCCGCAACGGGACATGATCGCGGGGATGCGCTCCAAATTTTAGCAGAAAGCGTGGCTTATCCCTACACACAGGTGCGGAGGAATCAAGGTTGGCGAGCAGGATTTTTGACCGGCAAGAAGCCAGTGTCAGGAGAGAGGATTGCAAAGCGATCGAGCGACCCATACCAGCCTCCTTTCGAAAACAAAAGCCCCGCACGAGAGGTGTGCAGGGCTAACAGGCAGGGTCGCTAGGCGCGGCTCAGGATGTCAACTCTAACATCCCTCTGGCGAGGATGATCAAACGTTGATCACTATGATCAGAATCAGCAGTTGCAGTTTCGTCCATATATATCCTATACAAAAATAATATAAACCCCCAGGCAGTTATTGTCAAGGATTTTTCGACCTGCCCAACTCAGCCGCAAGAATCGCTGCGCCGTCGAGAACCTCCAGGCAGGCATTATCGATCGGCGCCCTTGCCGTATCGCTGATCGCCGGTCTTAGCGCAGCGCACCCATCCGCTCCGGCGGATGGAAATGTTCGAGGTTGCAGCGATGCAGGAGTTCGTGGTCGCACAGGATGGCGTCCGGCGAGCCGTCGGCTGCGAGGCGGTGTTCTTCATTAAAGACTACGATGCGGCTGGCAATTTGCTCGGCAAGGTTCAGGTCGTGCGTGGCCGTGATCACCGTGTGCCCGGCGGCGCGCTGCGCGAGGATGAACTGCACCAGCCAGTCCTGGCTGCGCGGGTCGAGGCCGGTGGTCGGTTCGTCCAACAGCCAGACTTCCGGGCGCAGGCTGAACAGCGAGGCCAGGGCTACCCGGCGTTTCTCGCCGCCCGACAGGCGGTGCGGGGCGCGCAGGCGCAGTTTTTCAATGCGCAGGGCCTGCAGGGCCTCTTCGACTCGCTGGTTCACCTCGCCAGCCGGCAGACCGAGCTGGAGCGGCGCAAAAGCAATTTCATCCAGCACGGAGGGCATGAAGAGCTGCACATCGGAATCCTGGAAAACCAGACCCACCTGGCGGCGGAAGCGAAAATTGAACTCGTCATCGCGCAGGGCGTCTTCACTCAAGGCCTGGCCGCGGTAAAAAACCTGGCCCTTCTCAGGGAAGTACAGCCCATCCAACAGCTTCAACAGGGTGCTCTTGCCGCAGCCGTTCGAGCCGAGGATGACGACACATTCCCCCTGGTCGATGCGCAGGCTCACGCCGTCAATGGCGGTTTGTTTGCCTTCATAGGTGAATGAGATCTCCTGAATATCAAAAACGGGTTGCATTGGCATGATGATTCTTTACACTCGCATTCATAAAAAAGTTCAACGGCCCAGGAAGATGGCAGCGGCCGCGGTAGACAGGAAAAGAGCCTGCCACAGCCAGTCGCGCCGCGTCATCTTGAACGGCTTGAGAGTGACCACCTGGCCGCGGAAGCCGCGGCTCTGCATGGCGAGGTACACTTCACTGCTCAAGTCGAGCGACTTGGTGAGCAGACTGCCGCTGGTGGCGGCGATCAGGCGGCGCTGTTCATCCCCGCCCAGCCGCCCCACCACCCGACTCTGGCGTGAAAGAAACATATCGTTGGCGCTGCGCAGCAGCAGGTAAATGTAGCGGTAGGTCATACCCAGCATCAAGATAAACACATCTGGCACGCGCAGAACGTTGAGGGCGCTGAGGATGCTGTTCCAGGGTGTGGTCAGGATGAGCAGGAGAGTCAGCGAGACGGATGTGCTGACGCGCAAAAGCAGAAAAAGGGCGGTGTTCAGGCCGGTGCTGGTGATGGCCAGACCTGGCACAAGACTGACCAGGGCCGGCCCGGGTGTGATGAACAGGGCTGGCAAGACCAGCATGCCTGTGAAAAAGGGCAGGGCCAGCCAGACGCGCTTGATGAAAAAGCCGGCAGGGATGGCCGAGACTACCGCCAGGAGCAGGGCCAGCAGGTAGAGGGCACCGATCACCCACAGGCTGCGCGACAGGCTTACAGCGATCAGCAGGGCCAGCATCGAGATGACTTTGACACGCACATCCAACTGCTGGAACAGGCCCGGCTGGTTGGCGATCTCCTCAGCCAGCAGAGCGCGCTCGAAGGCCTCGGTGATGCCGTGCAGGGTGTGTTCAATGACAGAACCACGCCGGCTGTGGCTGTGGGGTGCAGGCTGAGGTTGGGATGGTCGGGCGTCGCCCATGTCAATTCCGCCGGTTTTCTTGCACAGCAGGCGTCGGGCGGCCATAGGTGAGCAGGGTGACAAACAGCCAGACCAGCAGACCGATCACCGCCACACCCAGCAGCGCCGAAAGCACGTAACCCAGGCTGGCGTTGCCCAGGACGGGTAAATTATAGCGCGCCAGCGGAGCGCCCCATAACTCGGAAAGCTTTTCCAACCCGGCTGGCACAGAGGCAAACCCCAATTTTTGCAGCTCGCCTGCGCTCCATTCACCCCAGGCCGTGCCGGGCGCCAGCAAACCCAGCGGGCTGGCGATGATCAGGGCGCCCAGGATCACCCACACCCAGCGCAAAGTTTGCGCGGCGCCGCTGGTCAGCGCGGTGGAAGCCGGGTGAGACGCTTCCCCTACACCCAGGTTGGAACGCTGGAAGAAAACCAAAACCAGGGAGGTCATCACGCCTTCCACTACCGAGGCCACCAGCATGTGCGGGATGACCATGGCCGGGATGGCAACTGCCAATGGGTACGGCGCATACAGCGGCGAACCGTCTGCGGCGGTGAAGAGCAAGGGCTGCAGGCCGAACTCGACGGCGGTGAACAAGGCGCTGATCGTCAGGCCGATGTAGCCGCTGATCCCGGCGGCAGCCACACGGCGCGGCGCGCCTGGCGCTGTGTTCTTCGCCAGGAACTGATAGATGGCGTGGGAGACATAGGGCAAGATGACTGCCATGTTAAAGCAGTTGGCGCCGATGGCCAGGATGCCGCCGTCGCCAAAGAATACAGCCTGGATGATCAGGGCAATCGAAACGGCGATCGTCGCCACTTCGGGGCCGAGGATGATGGCCGCCAGGGCGGCGCCAACGGCATGCCCGCTGGTGCCGCCGGGCAGTGGGATATTGAACATCATGATCACGAAGGAAAAAGCCGCCAAAAGGGCGATCAACGGCACAGATTTGGCGCTCATCGTCTGGCGGATCTTGCGAATGCCGATGGCCCAGAACGGCAGCACCAGCAGGAACATCACCAGCGAGGTGACCGGGCTGAGGTAGCCATCAGGGATATGCATGGCGCTGGTGGCCAGCCAGCCGAGCAGGGCGGCATAATACACCAGCAACATTCGGTTTGATCGAGAGAGCTTCGAAATTGACATTAAGCCTCCAGGAACAGGTTTCTGCGCTGGCAGCCAGAGCAAACGCCCGTGATAGTCAGGTGGTCCAGGTCGCCGCTGAAATGGTACTGCTGAACCAGGCGGTCATCGACCGATTCGAGCAGGTCGGGGCTGGCTTCCAGCATGGCACCGCACTGCCGGCAAACCAGGTGAATGTGCCGGCCGTGGAAATTGATCGCATACTGCGCCCGCTCCTGGTGAAAATCGGAGCGGCTGGCGAAGCCTTCGCTGACCAGCAGTTCCAGGGTGCGGTACACCGTGGCGATGTTGACCACGCTGGAACGGTCTTTGACCCGGGCAAAGATTTGCTCGGCGGTCATGTGCGTTTCATTCTGCGCCAGGGCTTCGATGATCATGGCGCGCTGGGGGGTGACGCGCAGACCGCGCCGCTGTAGGCGCTCGATCAGGTTATGGCTTTTCGTCATGCGATCATTCTCATATGCAATTACTCGCAGAGAATTGTATCACAACTTATATAAAACATGCAAACAATTTGTACAACCTGGCAGAAGTCTGGCCCTGCCAGTCAATGCAGATCCAGGTGGGCGGTCTTATTCAACGCCAGGGGAGCTAATTGCGCATGATTTTCGCGGCCAGGACGGAAGGACCCAGTTCACCTCTCTTAATTGTAACTTCCTTACCCGGCTGAATTATGGTATAGTATTTTTCACTCAATCTCCCCCATCGAGCTGGTTATGTCCATCCATCCTGAAAAACTGCTGTCTAAAAAGCTGCCGCTTTCGGCCGTTTTAATCGCCCCATTCGCGGTGCTCACCATCCTGATTGTCAGCCTGGTCGGATACATATCCTATATCAACGGCGAGCAGGCGGTCAACCAAATCGCTTACCAACTGCGCGGAGAGATCACTGAACGCATCCACGACCACCTGATATACCTGCTCACCATTCCTCAGCAGATCACCGCCGCCAGCCAGAACGCGGTTCTGCTCGACCATGAGCGCTCCAACGACATGCAAGAACTGCAAGATTATTTTCTAAATGTGGTGAAAGCTTACCCCGTGATCAGCAGCGCCTATTTTGGCAATACCCAGGGCGGCCTGGTAGGCAGCAACCGTGAAGGCGCAGGGAACGATTATTACGTTTATCATACCGAAAATCTGCAGGTCGGCAGATTCAGCAAGTACAGCCTCGATGACCAAGGGCGAGCGCGCAACCTGGTGGCCAGCGTTCCCAACTTCGATGCCCGCACCCGTCCCTGGTACCAAGCGGCTGTGATGAAACAGGGCGCGGTGTGGAGCAGTATTTACATCCTTTCCACCGGGCAGGATATGGCCATCGCCGCCAGCCGCCCGGTGTATGACGCCCAGGGCGCTATGCTGGGGGTCACGGCGGTGGATTTGTTCCTCTCGCAGTTGGACAGTTTTCTCAACAGCATCTATTTCAGCCCCAATGGCAAGTCGTTTATCATCGAACGCAGCGGCCTGCTCGTGGCAGCCTCCACCGGCGAACAGCCTTTTATCCAGGAACCCGGCAGTTCGAAGCTGGTGCGCATTGCCGCCAGCGACAGCCAGAATCCGGTCATCCGCCAGGCAGCGCGTTTCCTGGAACAGCGCTCCGGGGGCTTCGACGGCCTGCCCACCCACAATGAGGATTTACGGTTCACCGCCGACGGCCAACGCATCTTCCTGCAGCTCACCCCCCTGCAGAACGATTACGGCATCGATTGGATCGTGGTGGTGGTGCTGCCCGAGGCAGATTTCATGGCGCAAATCAACGCCAATAACCGCGCCACCGGGCTGATCATCTTGCTGTCGCTGATCCTCGGGCTGGGGCTTTCCATCCTTTTTGGCCGGATGATCGCTCAGCGCATTTACCGGGTCAGCGCCGCAACCCAGGCTCTGGCCAACGGCAATTGGGAAGAGGCGCTGGCCTCCTCCAGCCGCATCGACGAGATCAACACGCTCAGCCAATCGTACAATCAGATGGCGCGCCAGCTCCACGACCTGCTGGACAATTTAAAGAAGGAAATAGAAGAGCGCAGGCATGCCGAGCATTCACTGGCTGAAAGCGAAGATCGCTACCGCACCCTGGTTGAAAATGTTCCGGTCGGAGTGTTCCGCGCTGCCCCGGTTGGCGTCTTGGAAGCCGCCAACCCGGCACTCCTCCGCCTCCTGCATCTCGAAGATGAGCCAGGCCTGCCGGACCGACCGATGAACGCCTGGTTTGCCCACTCACAAGAGTACGATTCTTTTATAGAGAAAGTTTTGCATGCGCCTTACCATGCCAAAGGCGAGTTCAGACTTTTGCGCGCCGGAGGCGAATCCTTCTGGGGCGCCATCACCGCCCAGGCTGTGTTCCAGGAGACGGAGAATGAGGCCGGGCAGGCGAGCCTGGCATCAGAGTTGAAACACATTGACGGTGTGCTGGAGGACATTTCCGAACGCAAGGCCGTCCAGGATCTGACCCAGCGGTCGCTGCAAGAGAAAGAGACTCTGCTCAAAGAGCTTTATCACCGCACCAAGAACAATATGCAGGTGATCAATTCCCTCCTGCAGATGCAGACCTCCGAGGAAGACAATGAACATGTGCATTGGGTGTTCCAGAACATGCAGAACCGCATCCACGCCATGTCTTTGGTGCATGAAAAACTGTACACTTCGCACAACCTGACCAGCATCGACCTCAAAGATTACGTGGAAGATCTGGCGCACCATCTGGTAGCCAGCTACCGCTTTCCCACTCACAGCATAGAGTTGGAATTGCAGATCGAACCGATTTCCCTGCCGCTGGACCTGGCTATCCCGATCGGCCTGGTTTTGAATGAATTGATCACCAATGCCCTGAAATATGCCTTTCCCGACAGCCGGGATGGGCAAATCTGGGTGTCTATCCGACGCTCAGCGAACCAGCACATCGAAATGCGGGTGACAGATAATGGTGTGGGCATCCCGGCATCAGCCGTGGCACGCAATGCCCGCAAAATGGGCCTTTCCACCGTCTTTTCCATCGTCGAGCACCAACTTCAGGGCCGTGTGCGAGTGATTTCCACCCCAGGCGCGCAGTGGCTGATTGATTTCCCAGAGCAAATCTACACGCCGCGGCTGTGATCCAGGCGCCAGGCGACGTCTTTATTGCATTGAGGCGCCGACCAGGCCGGGCTTTTCCATCAGACCAAAAAAGACATCGATAACCTGGGGATCAAACTGCCGGCCAGACTGCTCTTTCATATAGGTCAGGATCGCGTCTGCAGGCCAGGCTGGCCGGTAAGGCCTGTCTGAACCCAGCGCATCCCACACATCCACCACAGCAAAGATGCGCGCTGACAAGGGGATGCTTTCGCCGCGCAGGCCGCGCGGATAGCCCGAGCCGTCCCAGCGTTCATGGTGATTGTAGGGGATATCCAGGGAGGATGAAAGATAAGGAATGCGTGTCAGGAGCTGGCGGGCATAATCGGGGTGCTCGCGCATGATCACCCATTCTTCTGGGCTGAGCGGCTCTGGTTTGAGCAAAATGCGGTCTG
Organism: Chloroflexota bacterium; assembly: GCA_029782365.1. Lineage (GTDB taxonomy): Bacteria > Chloroflexota > Anaerolineae > Anaerolineales > UBA4823 > CAWBUW01. Next base: position 12,769 of record JAKOUW010000233.1, on the reverse strand, counting down.
GGATGCCCATCTTCCCGATATCGTGCAGCAAGGCGCCGCGCTGGAGATAGATGATTTCTTCCTCCGGCAGACCCATCTGGCGCGCCATCGACAGTGTCAGCTTGACCACCCGCTGGCTGTGGCCGGCCGTCTCACGCTCGCGCAGTTCCAAGGCGCGCGACCAGCCTTCGAGGGTGGCTTCATAAGCCTGGTTCAGCTCCTGGTGGGCAATCTGCACCTGCTTTTCGGCCAGCTTGCGCTCGCTGATATCGCGTGAGGTGATGACAATTCCTTCTATAAACGGCTTATCCAACAAATTCTTGGCATAGGTCTCCACGTAGATATAATCGCCGTCGGCGCGCCGGTAGCGGTATTCGGTTTTCATCTCTTCGTGCAGGTTATTGCCGACCGCAGTCAGCACATGCTTCACACTCTCCAGGTCATCCGGGTGGATGAACTCCAACATGCTCTTGCCATCCAGGTAGTTGTCGGGGTAGCCCAACACCCGCCGGCGGCTCTCGGGGTTGACGGTGAACTTCAGGCGGCCGCGCCGGTCGATGACGGAGATCAGCTCGTTTGAGTTTTCTAACAGAGAGCGCAGGCGCTCTTCGTTGGAGCGCAGAGCCTGCTCAGCGCGCTTCCGGCGCAAATTAACCGAGACCACGTTGGAGAAGGCCTTCAACATCTCCACCGAAAGCGCGGCCTGGTGCTGGGGCATCAGGATCACCAGGCTGCCCAACAGCTCATCGTCCAATTGGAAAACCATCTGCAAGATCTCGCCGATCTCCAGTTCATCCTGGGCAGACCTGGCCATCGCTTTGGGAAGCAGCCCCAGGGTAGCTTCGCTCAAGGTGGGAAGCACCGCCACGTATTCAGCCATCATGGCGGCTTTCCATTCCGCCGAGACGGGCATCTCCATGCCCGTCGCACATTCGGGGATGAACGTGCTCAGCTTTTCATAAAACGACGTTCGGGCTTTGTGATAATTGCACTTCAAACTCTGCAAATCCGGCTGGTAAATAGACGAAAAACAGCCCAATGCGCCTGTCAGGTGATAGATCTTCAGCGTAACGGCCTGGAAAACTTCCTCAACCGTGGGGACTTCGGTCAGTTCGAGCGCCAGGTTGTTCACCTCGTTTAAATTTTCGGCCTGGCGCAGGGCATCCTCGTGAGCCAGCTTCTCTTCGGTGGTGTCCAGGATCACCGAGCCAATGCGGTTGCCGTGCTCGGTGCGCACAATGAACAGGTTCTGCTGGATCTCGCGCACGGTGCCGTCTGGGCGCAGCAGGCTGCCGTAGCGCGGCCGGTTGAAATAGGGGGAACTGCCGCTCTCCAGGGCATCCAGCAGGATGTGTTTGAAGAATTCCAGACGTTCCGGCGAGCGGTTTTCGGGCACGGAAAGCTCGTGGAACACTTCCCAATAAAAGCGGCCAATCAGCTCGGGGCGCGTGCGCCCAGAGAGACGCTCGTAGGCCGGGTTGAGCTCCATGATGCGCCCGTCCGGCCCCAGCAGGCAGAAGGCCTCTGTGGCCTGTTCGATCAAGGTGCGGAACTTGCCTTCCGAATCGCGCAGGGCTTCTTCCACCTCACGGCGCTCGGTCACCTCTTCTTCCAGGCGGGCGACCGTATCGGACAAGGCGGCGGTGCGCTCTTCGACGCGCTGCTCGAGTTCGAGGTTGGCCCGACGCAGCGTGTCCGCCGCGCGGCGCAGCTCGCTGACATCGCGCAGCAGCAGCATGTGCCCGCAGTAAACGCCCTGCTCGTTGGTCAGGCGGCTGGCGCGCAGGTCGAGCGTCACCTCTTGCTCCGGCTTGCGCAGAGTGATCTCTTTGCGCACGCTGGGAGTGTTTTCATCCATTTCCACCTGCACCAGCCAACCAGGCAGGATGTCATTGAGCGGTCGGCCGTCCATGGCGCCGGCGCCCAGGTTCATCAACCGGCAGGCGGCATTGTTGATGTCCACCAGCCGGCCGAGGGTATCCAGGATGATCACCCCGTCTTCCATGTTGTCCATCACCAGTTCACGAGCAAACGGAATGATGTCAAACATATGGTAGCGAAACAGGCCGTAGGCAACCAGCAGGTTGGCCAGCGTGAAAGCATATGGAGAAACGTCCCGCTGCAGGCCAATCTGCACCCCGGTGAAGACCAGCAGGCTTCCCAAAAGCGGCAGGCACATACCCGCCACAATAATCCAGGTCTGGGCGCGGCTGAAGCTTTTTTGACCCCAGGCGCAGCGCGCCAGCATCAGGATACTGGACACAACCAGTCCATAACTGTACAGAATGGGCAGCCACAACAGCGGGCCGAAATGGTAATCATAAACAACGACGCCGTCCAGCGTGCGCAGAGACTGCTCGGTTAATGCCAGGCCATGCAGATCGTTGGTGAAAATGGCCAGCAGGGCAAGCCCTGGCACAGCCAGAAACGGGGAGTAAAAGCGCAGAGGGTTGGATCTGGCGCGGCCGGTGTACGTCCAGGCAAAGGATAGCTGAAACACAGGGATCAACAGGCTGGGAACCCACTGCACATTGTCCCAAAAGATCTTGCCTGCCAGGCTTGGGCTGAGGGTTTCAAAAATGAATCCGCCGATCCAGACGGCTTGCAAGACCAGGATCTTGGTGTACTGCCAGGCGCCGGCCACCTGCCTGCGGCGAGCCGTGAAGACACCCACAGCAGTGGTCAGCGCCAGGGATAGGAATACAGGCAGTATATTGATGATGGCCGTGAGATTATCCAGTTTAAACCACGCTTCCGCTCGGGTTGGGGTTGGCTTAATGCTTTCTTCGCCTGCCGGGGGGTGTATGTTTAGAATTATAATGACGAACGGGCTGTGGGGGCGTATAAAACGTGTAAAAAATCGCCAGGATTATTTCTACGGATTATAGGCGCAGCGGAAGCCAAGGCTGCCTCCAGAATTGATAGGCCAATCTGCAGACCGCATCGCAACACGATGTGCAAAAGGTTCGTCAGACCATGAGCCGCCTCGATAGACTCTAAATTCACCTGTCAGCGGGCCGGGTGGATTCTTATAAGGAGAGATTGGGTAGTAACTTTTTTCCGTGTCTAACCAATCATTCACCCATTCCCAGACGCTGCCAGCAATATCCTCTACGCCATAGATACTCGCCCCCATAGGATGGCTTCCTACTGGTTCTGTATCCAGAGAACAATGTGAAGCTTGGCCAAGCCATATAGAAAATGAAGTCAAGTTACAATCCGCCGCTTGGTTTCCCCAGGGAAAGGCGCGGGTGTCCAAAGTACCACGAGCAGCTTTTTCCCATTCAGCTTCCGATGGCAAACGCCCTCCTGTCCAGGCGCAGAATGCGGAAGCTTTTAACCAAGATACGTAGATGACCGGATAATTCGCATAATCCGGGTTGCCATAATAGGTATTGTGTGTAGCCGAAGTCGCAGACGCAAGCGGTATGCAGGCTCCCGCCGCAACGCAAGATGCGTAGCGCGCGTTGGTAACCTCATATTTATCGATGATATAGCTATCGAGGTAAACCAGATGCAATGGTAATTCCTGCGGCTGGCAAGCAAAGCCGCCGTTTTGTTGCGCGTCACAACCCATATGAAATTCACCGCCAGGAATCAAAATCCTTTGCAGGTTCAGGGGGTAATCTCGAGATACGAACGGCATGAACAATGTTGATGTAACTGCAGTGTTTAGGGCAGTATTTGCAAAGCCTGTTTTTTCCCAGATGGAGTCTGAAGGCTTCTGTTGGCCAGATCCAGGAGATCCTTTTCCCGCTATTGCGCTGACATTATAGAAAAGCAGCAGCGCCAAGACAAAGCACAAAAGCATGATCCATCTTCTCGAACTGAAAACAGCCATTTCAATTCCTCCTATTATAAAACGCCCGGAATGGCCTAAAAGAATGACCGCCTAGAATGATTATACATCCACGGGTACTTTTCAATTTTGTAAACAGGCCGGGTATAAAGAATTTTAATTTACAGCATATAATACCTTCATGAGCATTTGTGCTGACTGCGGCTTCGATAACCCGGCCGGGATGCGTTTCTGCGGCAACTGCGGGGCGCGCCTGGCGGCTGCCCCTGCGCCTCCGCCGGCGCCGACCGCCGCGCCCGCCGCGCCAAGCACCAAGGACCTGGGTACGCTGATCGGCGCCGACCTGCTGGCGCGTTTCCAACAGGCCGGCCTGGAAGCGCGCGGCCAGCGCCGCAATGTCACCGTGCTGTTCGCCGACCTGAGCGGCTTCACCAGCCTGTCCACCAGGCTGGACAGCGAAGAGCTGTACAACCTGATCCGCCGCTACCTGCAGACCCTGGCGCAGGATGTGTACAAGTACGAAGGCATCGTGGATAAATTCACCGGCGACGGCCTGATGGCGCTGTTTGGCGCGCCGATCGCCCATGAGAACAACGCCGAGCTGGGCGTGCTGGCCAGCCTGGATATGCTGGCCGATATGCAGCGCCTGAACCAGGAGCTGAGCGCCAGCCTGGGTGTGCCCCTGCTGGTGCGCCTGGGTCTGAACAGCGGCACCGTCACCGTGGGCGGCATCGGGTCAGATATGCTGTTCAACTACACCGCCATCGGCGACACGGTCAACCTGGCCCAGCGCCTGGAATCAGCAGCCGAACCCGGCACGCTGCTGGTCAGCCAGAGCGTTTATGAGGCCACCCGCCGTTTATTCGATTACAGCGCCGCGCTCAGCCTGACTTTAAAAGGTTTCGAGGCGCCGGTGCAGGCGTACAGGTTGATGGCTGCCAAGGCTCGCCCGGGCAGTGTGCGCGGCCTCGAAGGTCTGCGCGCCCCGATGGTCGGCCGCGAGCTGGAATACCACCAACTGCAAGCCGCCCTGCGCCAGGTGCAAAACGGTCCAGGTGGACACTTCGCCCTGGTCACCGGCGAAGCCGGCCTGGGAAAAAGCCGCCTGGTGGCCGAACTGCGCTCGACGGCGCTTGAACAGGGTTTTCTGGCGCTGGAAGGCCACAGCCTGACCTACCGGCGCAGTGTGCCGTACTGGATCTTTCAAGATATGCTGCGCCTGGCGTTGGAGACCAGCGCCGGCGCGCCCCCGCTGGAAGTGCGCCAGCGCCTGCAAGATCACCTGGCCCAGGTGGCCGGAGCCGGCGCGGCCAGCCTGCAGGTGTACCTCGAATACCTGCTCTCTCTGCCGCCTTCCGATCCCCGCCAGAGCGCCCGCATCGAGATGCTCGATTCGAGCCAGCTTCGCCAGCAGATCTTCCTGGCAGTGCGCGGCTGGCTGCAAGCCCTGGCCGCCCGCCAGCCCTTGCTGGTGGTCTTCGAAGACTTGCACTGGGCGGATGATGCTTCGCTTGACCTGATTGCCTACCTGCTGGCGGCTGTGCCCGACCTGAGAGCGCTGTTCATCGCCATCTCCCGGCCCCTGGAAGAGGGCCTGCTGAAAAACACGGCGGCCTGGGCTTCCAGCACGCTGAAAGAGCGCTACACTCGCCTGGAACTGCACAGCCTGTCGCCGTTGGAAACACAGGAGCTTTTCGACCGCCTGCTGAACATCCGCAACCTGAGCAAGGGCCTGCGGGAGCGCATCATCCAGCAGTCTTCGGGTATTCCTTTTTACCTGGAAGAGATCATCCGCATGCTGATGGAGCAGGGGGTGCTGCAGCGCCAGGGTGATGGCTGGACGGCGCGTGAGAACGCCGACACACAGAGCCTGGAGGTGCCCAACAGCCTGCAGGGACTGATCCTGGCCCGTTTTGACCGCACCCCGCCCGACCAGCGCCGCCTGCTGCAAAGCGCAGCAGCCATCGGGCGGCAGTTCAACCTGGCTGTGCTGAGCGCTGTGCTGGCCGATGTGCCGCGTGGCGAACTGCAGCGCCTGCTGACTATCCTCAGCCAGCGCGACTTCATCCACCCCGAGGCCAACCCATCAGCGCCGTCTTATGCCTTCCGGCATGTGATCGTCTCGGACGCCATTTACAGCACCCTGCTGCGCCGCGACCGCGCCGAACTGCACGGCAAGGTTGGCCAGGCGATCGAACAGGTGTACGCCGACCAGCTCGAAAACCAAGTCGAAATCCTGGCGCGCCACTTCAGTTGGTCGAACAACAAAGAAAAAGCCCTGGACTACCTGGCGCAAGCCGGGCATAAAGCCGCCCGCGCCTACAACGCCCAACAGGCGCGTGCCTATTATGAAGAAGCGCTGGAAATCCTGGTGACCACAGCGCACACACCCGAGCAGGCCGTGCAGCTCAACAGCGGGCTGGGCAGTGTCTTACTATTGATTGGCGAATATGAAAGCGCTCGCCAGCGCTTCGAGCGCGCGCTGGAGGTGCTGGGCAGTGACGCCAGCCTGCAGGCCAGCAGTCTGCAGCGCTTCATCGGAGTGACTTATGAACGGCAGGGCGAATACGACGCCGCCCTGGCGCACCTCTCGCAGGCCGCCGCTGGCCTGGGTGAATCTGACGCTCCCACCGAAAAAGCGCTGGCGCTCAACGATATGGGCTGGATTCGCTTCCGCCAGGGCCAGCACGAGGCAGCCCGTGACTTGCTGCTGCAAGCCATGGAGCTGGCGGAACGCACACCGCGCTACGATGTGACCGCTTCGATTTACAACCGCCTGGGCGGAGTGTACTGGCAGCAGGGCGACCTGGCGCACGCTTCCGAGTACGTGCAAAAGAGCCTGGCCCTGCGTGAGGAGATTGGCGACCTGGCTGCCCTGGCGCGCTCGTACAACAACCTGGGCCTGCTGAACTGGATGACCGGCAAGTGGGACAATGCCCTGGCCAACTTCGACCGCTGCCTGGAGCTGAACGCCAACCTGGGCGACATCGAAGGCGCCATCACCGCCCAGAGCAACCTGGGCCTGCTGCGCCTGGGGAGAGGTGAAATCCAGCAGGCGCGCGGCCACTTCGAAGAAGCGCTGAACAAGTCTCAGCAGATCGGCCATTCGTACAACATTGCCAACAGCTACCTGAACTTCAGCCAGGCTTACTTGATGACCGGCGAACTGCAAAAAGCGTACGACTATGCGCTCTTGAGCCTGAAACTGTACACCGAACTGGACGCCCGCGAGGATGTGATCATCCTTTACTCGCTGTTGGGCGGGGCGGCGCTGGGGCTGGGCAACCTGGAGCGCGCCGAGAGCTGGGCGGCCCAGGGCCGCCAGTTGATCGGCGGCGATAAGCCCGAAGCCGCCCAAACCGACGCCGTCGGCCGACTGCGCCGGCTGGAAGGCGAGATCTACCTGAAGCGCGACCAGTTGGAGCAGGCCGAAGCCTGCCTTAAACAAAGCCTGGACATCTTTGCCCGCCTGGACAATGACCTGGAAGAGGGCCGCAGTCTGGTGGCCCTGGCCCGCCTGTCCACCCGGAGGGGCGACCCCTCGCGGGCGCGCGTGTTGGCGAACGAGGCGCGCCTGAAGTTCAGGCAGTTGGGGGCAAAAGCCGACCTGCAAAAGATGGAAGAGCAGAAGTCATGAAGACTCCTGGACTGGGAGACAGCCCAGGAGTCTTTTTGAATCAAGCGGTCAGCGCATCTTGAGCACGGTGATCTCTGGCGTCAGCGCTTCGAGACGCGCCTGGTAGGTCAGCGCCAGCAGTTGACCGGTACTGATCCACTGTGTCAGGTTGTTGGTTTTCAATACTTCAGCCGTTTTCTCATGCGGGTCAGCGATGGCAAAATACCTTCCAGCGCTCTGGCTGAGTTGAACTGTCAGAGTGATGGCTTTATCCACATCCAACAGCGGCACCGTCCAGGTGTACACAGCGGTGTTGGTGTTGGTGAGCTGGCTGCCCTGGTAAAGGACGACTTCCGCATTGAGCGCGGGGGAGGTGCCCCAGTTGCGCTGGGTGACAGTGACCAGGTCGCCGGCGGGCTGAGCAGAGACGCGCAGGTCATCCGTCCACAGCACCAGGTCGGGCTCCACCCACAGGTCGGTTTTGGCGTGGTTATTGGTTTTGTCCAACTCCATGACGGCGTTCGCTTGATCGGCAAGCGCCGCGATGGTGTAACGGCCAGCCAGCCAGCCGTTGACCGGCAGGGTGGTGGTGAGGATGGCCACCGCGCCCGGCCCCAGGCCTGTGATGGTTTTGGAGGCCAACAGCGTGCCGGTGATTGTGTTGAGATGCAGTTCCAGGTCGAAGGCGGCGGCGGTGATCACGCCGGTGTTGCGTACCAGGGCATAGGGATAGGTCTGGTAAGCCGGCCGGTAAACGATATCGCCGGTCACTTCCAGCTCGGCGCGTGTCACCAGGCGAGAGATAGCGTTATTGGTTTCATTGGATTCGACCACCAGGTGGTTCGGGTCGATGACAAAATACAAGGTATGCGAATTGGCAAGCGCCGGGCTCTGCCAGGTGTACGTGATCGTGCGGCTGTCGCCGGCCGGCAGGATGCCCGGCAGGGTTTTCAGCCCAACCAGCAGGCCGCCGCCCAGCGGGTCGCCGTCATACAAGGCGGCCTGGACGTTGGCAAGGTTGACATCACCGGTGTTCTGGATGGTCCCTGTGACCACAATGGAAACACCCGGCGCCGGGTTTGGATTGGAAACCAGCAGGTCGGCTCCCACTGCCAGGTCGGTGCGGAAATCGTGTGCGAGCAGGATCAGGTTCGCCTGCTTCAAGGCCGGCATCGTCAGGGTCATCGGACCGTTGGCCGTCGCGATCACTTCCGTTTGCGTGATCGTTTCGCGCTGGATGTAGGGGGAGATCAACTGACCGCTGGCCAATATCTGAGGAGAGAATGACCAGTCTGCGGAACGGCTCTGGGTCAGCGTCCGGGCGGCCGACCAGATGCCCAGGGCCGGGTCGAAGATGGCGTAGTGAATGCCGAGACCGTTGGTGGTTGCCTGCTGCCAGAGCAAAACCAGGTCGTGGTTGGGGGTGGACACCAGGCTGGTTTCGCCAATGCCGGGCGCTTCGAAGGCCAGGGTGGGGGTGATCCAGGCGCCGGCGGAAAAGACGGAGTAATACACCTGATTGACGGTTTGGGAAACCGCCACTGTGCTGGTGACCGCCTCACGCGTCCACACCAGGATGGGACTGCCAGAAGCTGTCTGAGCCAGGAGAGGGGAGACATCGCCGCGGCTATTGTGCGTCAGCGAGATGGGAGCTGTCCAGCCAGTGCCGCTGTTCCAGGCGGTGTAGATTTCGCGGTCTGTCGAGGTGGAGGAATTGCCATCCACGTCGCCGCTCCAGGCGAGCACGCTGGTCGGGCCGGAGAGCAGGGCCGGTCGGGCATCCGTCGCCGCCTGGTCAATGGCAATGGCGGGGTCGCTCCAGGCCGCGCCGTCCCAGGCGCTGGTCCAAAGCTGGGCCTGCAGGTTGACGCTCTCATCCGGGGTCAAAGCGAAATTGGCCGGGTCGGCGGAAAGCCAGGCAAGGCGCAAAGAGCCATCTGCTCCGGCAGCCAGTCTGGGTAGAGCATCCATGACGGCGTTGCTGGTCAGCTCGGCGGGCGCGCTCCAGGTGCGGCTGAGCGGGTCGAAGCGCGCGTACATCAGCTCGTAGCGCGGCAGTAAGATCTTCGGGTCGCTGATACTGCCAGTCCCATCCAGTTGGACCCAGACTGCCAGCGGGTAGCCGGCGCTGTCATAGGCCACAGCCGGCTCAATGTCCAGCAGATCGTTATTGGTCAGGCTGAGCGGCGTGCTCCAGGCGGCGCCGTCAAAGTAGCTGTAGCGTATCTCCAGGCTCTGGCTGATGGGCAGGGTGGGCTCGTCGTGCACCCACAACAGCATGGCGGTGGTATCTGCCGCCGCCAGCGCCGGCGCGGCATACGGGTAAACCGAGCTGGTCATGGTCATCGCCTGGGTGGGCGCCAGCAGGCCGCCGGCGTTTTCGGCCGCCAAGAGCATGCGAGCGCCGGCCGGTAAGGCGGTGTCGTAATTGGGATCCTTGATCCAGGCGCGGTCACTGCGCTGCCAATCGCTCACCGGGACCGGCATACCGGCGCCTCCGCCGCCACCTCCTCCGCCCCCTCCGCCAGACTGGTTGTCCACGAACGGGCAGTTGACCACGTTATTCTCGAAATCTTTTTCGCACTTCCAGGCAACTTTGTACTGCTTGGTAAAGCCAATGAAATCGGCGCGCGCCCGCAGGTAGATTTCCATGCTGAGCTTCTTCAGGTAGCCAAAGACCGGGTCTTTGGGCAGGACAAAGGTCGCTTTGGGCTGGCCGCCAACAGCGCCTTCGAGATACGCCAGGTGTTCGATCCCGCTGGAGAGCACACCTTCCAGCGCGAACGTCGGCTCGAATTCGGCGCCGTTCCACTTCAAACCGCCAAAAATGTCCGGCCCAAAGCCGTTCTGGCTGAGCACAGCCGACATCGTCAACTTGGGTTTCAACACCACCTGCCACATGATAAAGGAGACCGGGGGTGGCAGCGGCGCTTTGGGGGTTGAGAACTTCGCTTCGCCATCCACATTGAACTTGAGCTCATCGAGCAGAACCGTGTCATTCAGCAGGTTGAGTTTGCCCGAAGCGCCGCCGTTGATATCGACCTTATTCCCGGCAATTTGCGGCGAGGCGATAAAGACATTGACTTCCAGCTCACCTGTGCCATCGCTGCTGTATTTGACTTTGACTTTGACGGGGTGCATGCTCAGGCCGATCGAGGAACCCATGGGCACCGCGCTGGATCCATTCTCCGTCTCGCCGAAATCCTGGGGCGGGATGCGCACTTCCGTCTCATATTCCAGGATCCTGCCTTTGTACGTGTAGGTGTTTTGGGACAAAATGAACCAATCGCCGATCTCCACCGCTTTGAGATTCATGGTGTACGGTTTCGAAGCCGCGCCGGTGCCATCGACAGCGATGATCGTCACCGGGTTGCTGTACGGATACAGCCCTTTTTGCAGCTCTTTGCTGTCCACATTCCAGGTGACGCGCTGGCCGGTGGCCGGGAGGATATGCGTGCGGCCGTTCAGGCTGATCTGCAGGCTGCCGGGCGCGCCCGTGCCTGCGCTGGCGCCGTTCCAGTCCACCATGATATTGTAATAAATGGGCGCCGGGAAACCGACCAGCAGCATGCCTTCGTAACTGCCATCAACGGCCTGGATATACGGCACACTCGCTTCGGCAGGGTGCGTATCGCGGCCTGGGTCCGGCGGCAGGCTGCCGCTGACCAAGTTGTTCTCCTGGTTGATCTGCTGGCCAACGTAGGGTTCGACCAAAACGAGATCATAGACGTTATGGCAGGTTGGATTGCAAACTGTGCGGTAATTGATGGCGTTGCCGCTGCCGATTGGCGCCGGGCCGGAGGGATCGCCCCAGTAATTGTTGCGGGCGTCGAAGGGTTGAGATGTTATTCCATTATAAACACCGTAATTGGTATTTTGATATATATTGCTATTTCTTGCCAGCCCATTGACGGTTATGCCTGATCCATATCCAATATATATCCCACTCTTCGAGCTGTTGCTCAAGGTGCTGTGATCGATCGTGATGGTCGCATTCGATACCGCCCCATTGTACGTGTAATACTGCGTGATCATTCCCAAAAAGTACGGATGCCCTCCCCCATAAGCGAGCGTGGTGTAATCCAGGTTCACCGTCCCGTTCGTGATGTAGATCGAGTACCAATCCCCCTTCGCCGCACTCGCCGCTCCCCCATCTCCATTCGTGTCCCCGCCCACACTGTCATCCTTCAGCGACGTGATCACCACCGGGCTGCCTGCTGTCCCATGCGTGCTCAGCGTGCCTGCCACCACCAGGTTCACCACGCTCATTTTCACGATCGTCCCGGCTTGCAAGTCTAATACATTCCCCGCCGGCACCGTCACTCCGTTGAATTGGTACACCAGGCTGCCCTGCGGCGAAAGCGAGCTGCTCCCTATGCTGCCAGCGATCCGGATGGCATTGTATGTGTTGCCGCTTCCACTGTTTCCGGATATATCAACGGACTGACCCGACAGCCCCAGATCCACTGCATATCCCTGGTTGTTCTGGAATGCAGATCCACTCAGGCTGAATCCACTGTCAGAACTATAGGACACCCCGTATCCATTGTTCTTGAATGTGCTCCCCACGATCGTCGTCGGAAATCCTCTGCTTGCTGCAATCCCACCACTCGTGTTTCCATCAAACACTGTGTTGCTGATGCTGAGTAAGCCTGTTATCCCTGTGTTGTAACTCAGGTATATCCCACTCTTCGAGCTGTTGCTCAAGGTGCTGTGATCGATCGTGATGGTCGCATTCGATACCGCCCCATTGTACGTGTAATACTGCGTGATCATTCCCAAAAAGTACGGATGCCCTCCCCCATAAGCGAGCGTGGTGTAATCCAGGTTCACCGTCCCGTTCGTGATGTAGATCGAGTACCAATCACCCTTCGCTGCACTCGCCGCTCCCCCATCTCCATTCGTGTCCCCGCCCACATTGTCATCCTTCAGCGACGTGATCACCACCGGACTGCCTGCTGTCCCATGCGTGCTCAGCGTGCCTGCCACCTCCAGGTTCACCACGCTCATCTTCACGATCGTCCCGGCTTGCAAGTCTAACACATTCCCCGCCGGCACCCTCACTCCATTGAATTGGTACACCAGGCTGCCCTGCGGCGAAAGCGAGCTGCTCCCTATGCTGCCAGCGATCCGGATGGCATTGTATGTGTTGCCGCTTCCACTGTTTCCGGATATATTGACGGACTGACCCGACAGCCCCAGATCCACTGCATATCCCTGGTTGTTCTGGAATGCAGATCCACTCAGGCTGAATCCACTGTCAGAACTATAGGACACCCCGTATCCATTGTTCTTGAATGTGCTCCCCACGATCGTCGTCGGAAATCCTCTGCTTGCTGCAATCCCACCACTCGTGTTTCCATCAAACACTGTGT
>JAKOUW010000224.1 GCA_029782365.1 Chloroflexota bacterium | reverse complement strand
CTGCCGGCATTGGATGCAGCCACCACCTCGGTCCTGGCTATGGTCATGGCCCGTCTTACCGAAAAATCTTGATATAGTTTTCTAATCCTCCGGGCTATTTCCTGAGTGCTCTCTCCCTCCTCGAAGCCAGCGGTGATTTCCTGCTTTATCATGTCTTTTGTTGTTCTGCTAATCCGAACAACTTTTTCTGCGACCACTGCTTCTATCCAGTTCCGGGCTTCGCCCAGCCACGGGTCAAACTCAAACTTCCTGCTGGTTGGCCCTATGCTCTTTGCCAGTGCTTCACCCGTTTCCTGCCCAAAGTCTTCCATCACAGCCACATATACCCCAGTCATCAGGGTTTTCCACTCTGTCATTTGTGCATCTATTGCCCCATCCACATCCCGGCCCTGCTCGTATGCTTCGGATACTGCCTTGCCTTCATCCCTAAACCGCTTGCCCACCAGTTGGGCTACTTTCCGTTCCCAGTTCTGCCGGCGGCGGTCGAACCGTTTCCAGTATGCCGCTTTCTGGTTTTCTTCGGTAAGGTTCCAAGCTTTGTTGAGTAGTGACGTCCCCTCTTCGCCTTCGTCCGATTCCTCACCACCCGGCTCCTGTGCCGTCATTCCCGCCGGCGACAGGCTCATGGGCAAATATCCTATATCTCCGCCGGGGATATCATCGAAGCCCAATTCAAGCTGCTGGTTTATCTGATTAAACGGTACGCCCATTGCCCACAAAGTTTTGGCCGTTTCGATCTTATCGTGATAATTCTCCTGAATGGCTTCAACATTCGACACATCGAACTCCAGCATCAGGTCGTCCCCGAATTCGGGAGTCAAGGCCAGGTTGAAAGCTGATTGCAGGTCCTCCAAGAAAGGAATGACCGTATCCAGCCAGAATATTTTCCTCGCCGTCTCAATGTTTGCCAATGTCGCATGGTCATATATTCCCACCATCGGCGGCGGCACCTGGAAGATGGCACAGATTTCTTCACGGGTCATTTTCCGGCTCTCGATGAAGTCCATCTCTGCCGGGGACAGGCTCATTTGATGCCAGGTAGCATCCCCGCCTAGCACCCACGGAGTGCGGGCATTATCAGCACCCTGATGCTGCTCCCTGACTTGTCTCCTGGCTTCTTCCCACTGTTCCCGGGTGAGTGGCTCCTTGAATGAGAATACTCCATCAGTAATTGCCCGATTCTGCAAGGCCACTTTGTTCCACGTCACGGCCTCCACATCTGTATCAACGACCCGGGCCCCGGCCTGCAGGGGCGACATCCCCCAGTAGGGGTTACTGGGATCAATGAACATAACATGAATAATATCTTCAGGCTTGATGCTGTGCTTGACGCCGTCTTTCTCATATTCGTACCGCTCAATGAACTTCGTTTTGCTGGGCACCGGCTTAATTCCATCCGGGCCGATTGGCCAGAGCTCTACCACTGCCCCCCGGGCCCGGATCTTCGTCCACAGGGCATTCCCACTTAGATACAGGTGGGCAGTCATCCGCTCTAGAAGATCCTGTCCGCTCATGTACGGATTAGGTCTTTTCAGGAGCTCCTCCAGCGGATGGCCGGGCACGACTTCCCATTCGCCGGCTTTTGTCCGCCGGCTGACTACCCACGGTACGCTGGCCACCGCCTTCATTATGCGATGAATACATGCATATACCCACGTGCTGGCCTTATACCCCTCCCGGACGGCTTTATCCGTGCTCCAGTCCGTCCATATTGGCTTCCCACTCTGCCACACC
>JAKOUW010000178.1 GCA_029782365.1 Chloroflexota bacterium | reverse complement strand
TCCGTACCGCCGGGGCGACCACAGCACTTGCTTACGTCCGGTGCGGTAGTCAAGCCTAGCGCAGTAGCCGCAGTATGTGCAGACCCAGCCACCGCTCCTTATCCATGGTATCCAGCAGCGGATCATACCCCGGCCGCAGACACACAGCATGGTTGCTCACCCCCAGTTCATCTCCTCCCAACAGTCATCGCAGTAAGGACCATGTATGCCATCCCAGTGCGCATCGTCTTTATCGAGCAGCGTAGCACAATAAGCGCACTCCACTTCCCGGGGCGAGGGGCGCGGCTCCAGCCACGCCCGCTCCTGTGAGGCCATGCCCCTGGCGGTTAGGTAGTCGTGGGTGTAGTACACGGTTCTTTCTCCAACAAGACACTTTTCAACAACTTCAACTTCTCACTCTCGTAGATGTCGGTTTTGGCAAGGATGGCTCGGGCGATCTCAAGCCTCTCCTCTTTCCTCACCAATGACGTGTATCTCCACAACTCGATGGTTATAGCCTCGGTGCGTTTTTCGTCCATGCTTATCCTCCTTTCAAAGTCCTCACAGGCTTCCCAATCAGCTACCACCACCACCTGTATCGCATCACAATGGCACCATCCCGCACCTGCGGATGCGGATACAGGGCGGTAGTACGTGCACTGTTCGCACCTGTTGGTCATTCGAGCCTCAACCCCTCAGGATAATCCGCTTCGGCTCCCCTCATTGTACCCCTGGCGGTTAGGTGGTCTCTCATTCTTCCTCCAGCAGCACTTTCAGAAGTTCTAGCTCGTTGTTATAAGGCAAATGCTTCACTAACGCCCGCGCAATATCCAAATACTCCGTCAGTGAAATGGTCACTTTCTTCGTCCCATCATCCGCGTTTGTCCTCCCTTCAAAGTCCTTACATGCCTCTTTATCAGCTACCACCGCCACCTGCATCGCAGCATACTGGCACCACCCCGCACCTGCGGATACAGGGCGGTAGTACGTGCACTCTCCACACTTAGCCAACTTGTCTCTCCTCCCATTGACTGTTCAACCTCGCAATTTCCGCTGGAGGCAAGGTTTCAATTCCTAGCGCCTGGGCCTCCTGGACTAGGCTATCGATTAAAGCAGACATCTGCTTTGTGTCGTAGATACTAGAGCCGTAGTAGACGACAATGCGCTTGTAACCCGGTTTGCTGTCAAGAATTTCCGTCTGCCAGCCTATGCCTTGTTTGCTCCACCCTTCACGGAACTTGTCCACAGCGTTGTCGGGGACCGCCACTATGTCGCTAACCCCGCCTATTTCCCTTACCGCTTGGCGGTAGACTTCTGTTTTGGGCACCCCGGTGGCCTGGGCTATTTTGTCGATCAACACCCACGCGTAGGCGTTCGCGTCCAGGCTGCGCTTCTTCCGCCACTTCTTAACCTCCACCCGCACGTCGTGGTCTTTAAGCTCCGCAAACTTCTTGCGGAAGTCGTCCTCCAACTCAAGGACAAGGCGCTGTTTGCCAGTAAGGGTAAAGGTTAGTTCAGTTAACCTAGCCTTCACGGCGACATACGCTCCATCTCCGACCTTATCTCGTCACAAATAGCATCGTAGTTTTCGGCCAGTACTTCTCCCAACCTGGTGTATCCATAGGATTCTAAAATCTGCTTCACTAGCTCTGCGTTGCCTTGGGCGAGTTCAAGCATCTTCTTGGCCTGGGCCTTGGTAATGGTTTTCTTGGTTGTTTGCGGCCTTGTTTCTTGGTTTCTTTGTCCGGTGCTTTGTTTTGGGGACTTGTAGCCTTCCGGCAGGGCCCAGTCAGGCAGGTTCGGGGGCGGGCCGTCAATGACGTAACTCTTCCCGGCCTGCTTAATTGGCACCCATACAGGCTCTAGGTTGTACAGATATCTGCCAATGCCCCACTGGTATGCAGCCCGCTTCATAGCGTCACTAAG
>JAKOUW010000152.1 GCA_029782365.1 Chloroflexota bacterium | reverse complement strand
ATCCTTGTTTTTACGCTGTCGAAAGCGTTGATGATGCTGTTCTTTACGGTGTTAAATATATTTGTGGCCTTCGTTTTGATGCTGTCCCACTTATCCGATAACCATTTGGTGACCGCCGCCCATATAGCCGTGGTCTTTTCCTTGATCCAGTCCCATTTCGCAATTATAAGCACCGCCAGGGCAATGACGGCCGCCGTTATCCAGGCTACAGGGCCCAGCGCAACGACCCAGGCTGCGGCCATCTTAGCCGCATGGATCAGGGCTTGCGCTCCGGCCCAGGCCCACTTGGCTATGATCAAAACGAATTGGCCGATCATTACGGCACCCTGGGCCACGGCCGCCCAGCCCTGCATGGCCCAGGCCAGGACGATCTTGCCGGCGTGAATCAGTGCCTGGATGCCGGCCCAAGCCCATTTTGCGATTATAAGCATGAGTTGTCCGACGATAATCGCCCCTTTGGCCAGCGCTGCAGCGCCTTTCATTGTCCAGGCTAGAACATGCTTTCCGGCGGCGATCATGGCCTGAGTGCCGCTCTTAATGAGGGCCGGGACCAGCAGCACCATGATAATGCTCGCTATGTTTTCTATGATCGGGCCAATGGTAGGCCAGTTATCTTTAATCCACTGAATGACTTTATTTACAGGCTCCATTTTTTGCTTCAGCGTATCCCAGGCTTTGCCTGCGGTTTTGGCGGCTTTGGAGAGCTGGTCGCTGACGCCGACCGCAATGTCACCAATGCCGCCTATGCCAGGGGCCACAACCTGGGGCGCCTCAATGGCCGGGACACCAAGATCGCCCAAATCTGCGGCAGGTGACGAAGCCATTGCGGTCTGCATGGTGTGGATTTCATCAAACGGCATCAGCGTCTTGTTCGCAGCCTTGCCTGCACTTTTCATCGCCTTTTCGAGCTCATTCTGGGCCCCGGCCGCCTGTTCCCCGGACTTGGCCATATCTTCCTGGGTTTTGGCCGCTTGTGCCGCAGTCGTTACGGTACTGGCCATGGACCTGGCAGACGACAGGGCCGCACCGGCAGAAGCCTTCATGCTTTCGGCCAGGCCAGTCAACGCCTGCCCCGCGCCCCTTACGGCGGGGATAATGTAGCCTATGGCCGTTACTATGAGCCCCACGCCGCGCACGATTAAAGAGGCGGCATACAGCACGGCGGCGCTGATGGCGTTCCAGGCGGCCACGGTAAAAGCCCGCAGTTTATCCCAGTTGGCGGCAAGAAGAATCGCCGCAGCAATGGCCGCACCAATGGCCAGGATCACCAGCTTAATTTTCCCGCCGGCCAGATATGTGAGGGCCTCGCCGAGAGTGGCCGCGCCGCCCCGCCAGGCAGTAAAAGCAAAGGCTGCGTTGGCCGCAAAAGCCTGGAC
>JAKOUW010000147.1 GCA_029782365.1 Chloroflexota bacterium | reverse complement strand
ATACCTGCGGAATATCCAGAGCAACACCAGGGTGGCCATGATGGCGCCGGCCTGCACCACCCAAAACAAGCCCGGCTTTCCGTCCAAAATGAAGAAGTCCAAAAAATCCAACCCGGCATGGCCGCCCAGGAGGATGGAGGTAGCATCCCCCACCAGGGTGGCGGCGCCCTGCAGGTTGGAAGCGACGGAGATGGCAATGATGCCGGGTACCGGCGATATATGCAGTTTCCTGGCGATAGACAAAGCCACCGGGGCTACCATCAGCACCGTGGCTACATTGTCTATAAACGCAGATATTATTCCGGCAAAGAGGGCCAGGAACACCAGGGCCCACTTGACGTTGGGAGTACGCCGGATGAGCAGGTCTGCCAGTCTGGCCGGCATTCCCGACTCGATGAACAGGGCCACAATCCACATGGTTCCGGCAATCATCATGATTACATTCCAGTCCACAGCGGCCAATACCTGATCCCGGGGCATAATCCCCAGCAAAACAAAAATCAGGGCTGAGGTCAGAGCTATGTGCGCCCTCCACCTGGGGAAAAGCAACAGTGACGCATACGTTACTATGAACAGGACAATGGCACAGGTTTTCAAAGCGATTCTCCTTTTTTCGCGGTGCTAATACTTGTCCATCCAAATAATTATACCTTACCGCCAATTTACCTTCAACTTTTTGAAAAAAGTACTTCCCTTCGGGTAAACCTTCCCGGCGGCCCGCAGGCACCAACTACGGCGAAACATCAGCGCCATGACCTGAGCATCGGTAAGAAGCAGGAATAATCTGCATACAACCCCATAAGGAAAACCGGCAGAAACCCTGCCGGTTTTTTTTAACACTGGCCATGGCGGTGGCCGTGCCCAAGACAGGCCGATCCGGAAGACTGCAAATTACCTTGCAAGTAATTCCTGGCAGCCTCCTCGGCATCGCCCCGGACGCCGAGGACCACTTCAATCCCCTTGTCGGTAAAAATTTCAATGGCGCCGGCGCCCATGCCTCCGGTAATGATCACATTTACTCCCAAATCGTGCAGAAAATTGGGCAGAAATCCCGGCCTGTGCCCTGGGTTGGGCACGACTTCCTTGTGCACCTGCTCTACTTGTCCGGTAAAGATTATAAAGCTTTGGCTATGCCCGAAGTGCTCCGCCACCTGGCCGTCATTACTGGCCACTGCAATTTTCATTGCTTTCCCTCCTCTCAAAGGGCTTTTTCGTCCATCTCTTCCATGCGCCGGACGACTTCTTCCAGCCAGCTTCCCTGCATGTCTTCAATGGCGCCCCGGTCGCAGGCCCGGGCAATCTCCGAATCCAGCGGCAGGCGGGCCAGGACATCCAGTCCATGCTCGGCAGCCGCTGCCTTAGCGCAGCTGTCGCCAAAGATGTTCGCTTCCTCGCCACAATGGGGGCACTGGTAGTAGGCCATATTTTCCACCAGGCCCAAAATATGTATGTCCATCAGCCTGGCCATTTTAACCGCCTTGGACACGATATCCGACACCAGTTCCTGGGGCGAAGTGACGATGACAATTCCGTCCACCGGCAGAGACTGAAACACCGTAAGGGGAACATCGCCGGTGCCGGGAGGCATGTCGATAAGCAGGTAATCCACCTCGCCCCACACCACGTCGCTCCAGAACTGTTTGATAACTCCTGCCAGGATGGGACCGCGCCAGATCACGGGGTCGGTGGCATTGGGCAGCAGCAGGTTTATGGACATGATCTTGATTCCGGTCTTGCTCTGCACCGGCAGCAAGCCCTCTTCGTTGCCCGCCGCCTTTTGCTTAAGACCAAAAATTTTGGGAATGGAAGGCCCGGTAATGTCGGCGTCAAGAACCGCGGTTGCATACCCCTTTCTATTCAGCGCCGTCGCCAGCATGGCAGCGACCAGGGATTTGCCCACTCCTCCCTTGCCGCTGAGGACGCCGATTACCTTCTTTACGGTACTGCTGGCATTGAGCTGAGCGTACTTTGTTTTCCTTGCTTCCTGTTCTTCAGTTCTTTCTTTCATTTACTCTTTGCTCCCTTTCAGTATTTGCATGGTATTGGCGTATATTTCCCTGACCGCCCGGCCGGCCGGGCAATCCACTGCGGCAATATTCCTGCCGGCATTGACAGCCTTGGGCACGTTGGCGTCAAAGGGTATTTTACCCGCCACAGGCAGATTGCGCTCGGCGCAATATTCCTCGATGCGCCGGGTATTTTGGGGATTTACATCAAATTTATTGACGCAGACGGCTATTTTAACCTGAAATTGTTCCGCCGTCTCTACGATTCTTTCCATGTCGCTGAGCCCCGAAACAGATGGCTCTGTAACTATCAACACCATGTCCACCCCCCGCAAAGAAGCGATGACAGGACAACCGATGCCGGGCGACCCGTCAATTATGGCCAACGGAACAGAACCGGCGGCGTTTTTCATCTCTTCTTTCACTGCGCTGACCAGCAAGCCGGAGTTTCCGCTCCCCATTTTGAGCTGAGCAGTGGAGAAAACAGAAGCGCCGGCATATAACTTCAGTTCCCCGGCAACGGCAGGTTTCATCTCCACGGCGCCTTGAGGACACACTGCTGCGCAAACGCTGCAGCCCTCGCAGGCAAAAGGATCCACTTTGTAGCCGTCGGCGCCGGGAATAATGGCGGCGAAGCGGCAATGCTGTCGGCACAAGTCGCACTCCGTACAGAGTCTGCCGTCGATTGCGGCCTTGTCCATTCCGTAAAAATCCTTTGCCCGCGGCGCTGCAGCCATGGCGGCGAGCAAGTGCAGATTGGGCGCATCCACGTCGCAATCGGCATAAGCCTGCGCCCGGGCCAGCTCAATAAAGGCCGCCGCAACGGTGGTCTTGCCCGTGCCACCTTTGCCGCTGAGAATCAGGAGTTGCTGCATTGCCGCACCTCCTCCATAACCCGGTCCAGTAACCGGCAAAACAGTTCCCGGTACTTTCCGTCTTCCCTGGCGGCAATGCCGGCATTGGCAGTGATCTGCCCCAAGTCCTGCGCCAGGGGAATTTTGGCCAGAATCTCTATCCCCTGTTCCCTGCAGTAAGCTTCGGCGGGATTATCCCCTGCCAGGCATTTGTTGAGCACTGCGCCGTGAGGCTTGGCAAAAAGCTGCACCAGTTCATGAACTATGCGCAAATTGTGTACGCCAAATATCGTAGGCTCCGCCACCAAGATACAATAGTCGGCCTCCTGTATCGTCTCCATAACCGCGCAGGCGCTGCCCGGAGGACAGTCGATGAAACACGGCCCCTTCGTTTCCTCCTGGAGCAGCTCCCGAATAATGGGAACCCCCGACGGCTCCCCGGGATTTAGAAATCCCGACCACACGTCGACACCGTCCGATGTGCCCCTTTGCACCCGGCCGATGCTGTAAGCTTGCTCGGTAATGGCTTGTTCGGGACAGAGCAAAGCGCAACCGCCGCAGGAATGGCAGATCTCGGCAAATACCTGAACCGAGTTATCGACATAGGCCAGGGCGTTGAACTTGCAAAACTCTGTACAAATCCTGCAGCCGGTACACCGGGAAGCATCGACACTGGGAATAGGCACGGTAACTTCCCGGCTCTTCGCATCCCCGGGCTTGAAGAACAAATGGCCATTGGGCTCCTCCACATCGCAGTCAATGTAGACGGCGCGCCTGGCCGCGGCGGCCAGATTGACGGCCACCAAGGTTTTCCCCGTACCACCCTTGCCACTGACAACGGCGATCTTCATTAGAACCGGCCCCGGCGATGGTGAAATCCCGGATGTATATCCTTCAAAACAGGCAGCTCCTCTGTGGCAAAGGCCCGGATGTTTTCCTCCAGGGAATCCCCTTGGGTTTTGTAAATCTTGATGTTTGCCGCCTGCAGTACCAAAGCAGCATTGTTCCCGCACCTGGGAGTGAGCAGAGCCTGCACATCCTGGTCGACAATCCACTGGGCTGCCCTGATTCCCGCTCCGCCCTGGGCGGCGGCGGCGTCATTTTTAAAAAACCGGGCCTCTTCGGTCTCGGTGTCGTAGATAAGGAAATAGGGCGCTCTGCCAAAGGACTGGCAGACGCTGGTTTGCATAGAACTGCCATCGACCGGTACAGCCAATTTCATTTATTCATCCTCCTCCCTCGCCTTACTCATGGCCAGCGGAGTGGGTCCGCCTTGCCGGCGGCCCCGGCCCCGCCCGCGCCGGCAGGCCCTGTGCCGGCAAAAAGGATGCTGCCCATCGCAGAGGGTGTAGTCGCCGCCCTCGATGACGAGCACCCGGCCCTCTACCAGGGCCAGGGCCAGTTTCTTCCTGGCCGCAGCGTAAATGCCCTGGACGGTGGTGCGCGCCACATTCATCTGTTGGGCACACTCTTCCTGGGTC
>JAKOUW010000139.1 GCA_029782365.1 Chloroflexota bacterium | reverse complement strand
GCTGGTCCTTTCGGCCGAAATTGAACAGGACCTTGGCCCTTGAAGCGCCTGTTTCTGGATCGCGATAATTGTGGGCAAGCTGGACGTATTCGTAACCTCTGCTTTTCACGGTTCTAATGTACATTGTATCTATATGATATCATAGATATCAACATAATACAACCATTTTATGCACATTGGTTGTGCCTACACGATCTCTGGTTTTGAGTTATCCACAATCTCGGAAATACCGATGAATAAAGCATCTAGGTTTTCGGGTTGTGTCCATTCGGGGCGTTTACTGTACAATCCAAGTTGGCCGCTCAACTCTCTTGGGTACCGGCTCGCGGAAAGCCGCTAGGGTCACCTAGCGGCTGTTAACTCCATACCGATGTCTTGGACGCCTCAGTCCAACCTAAACCGGCCGACCAGTCCTTCAAGGTATTCGGCCATTTCCTTTAAGGATTGGGCTGAACTGGCGAACTGGGTGATGGACGCAGCTTGTTCTTCTGTAACGCCGGCGATTTCTGCCCCACCGTGGTTGATTTCATCCAGCCCCAGCACAATGTGCTGTATGTCTTCCACCATTCCTCCAATGGCCTGTAAAATCTGATGGAGAATATGGCTGCTTTCCTGTACCTGGGCCAGGGCCCCATCAGCCCGCTCGGCTCCGGCCATCATGCGGGTTACTGAAGCCTGAATACCCTGCTGGATATCTCTAATCAATTCGCCGATTTCCGCGGCTGCCTGTGATGTTTGCTCTGCAAGGCGCCGCACTTCCTCTGCCACCACTGCAAAGCCGCGACCGTGCTCGCCGGCGCGAGCTGCCTCAATGGCGGCATTTAGGGCAAGGAGATCAGTTTGATCGGAAATGGCTGTAATGGTGTTCACGATGGTGCCGATTTGTGCCGAAAGGCTCTCCAACCTGTTAATGTCGCTGGAAAGAGCGTGCGTATCCTCTCGTACGGTGCCCAGCTGCGTAACTATTTCACCCAGGGCGCCTTCACCGCGCTCTGCTTGGCTGGATATTTCCTGAGCCCGCTCCTTTACGCCGGTGGCTCGTTTATGTACCTGTTCGATGGTTGTGGAAAGGGCATTTGTGGTACTGGCTACTTGTTCCACGGACGCACTTACTTCTTCGGAGGAAGCGGCCATTTCTCGGCTCATGCGGGCAAGGTCATTAGTGGCATCGGCTACGCCGCGCAGGGCTTGCTGCACTGCCTCCATGGTGCGGTTCAGCGCTTCTGCCACCATGCCTACCTCATCAGCGGTTCGGATCTGCACTCGGCTGGCAAAACTGCCGGCAGCCGCTTCTTCCATCACTTGTTGTACCGCAGCCAAAGGCCGGGCGATTTGACGGCCCAAGAAAAGGGACGCTAAAACTCCCACAGCAATGAAAACGAGGGAGATTCCCAGCATGAAGCTGCGCAGGGACTGGATATTCCCCAAGACATTGCTTTCCATGGCACCAACGGCCAGCGTCCATCCGGTCATGGCAACGGGGACAAGGGCATCAATGCGCCGGGCGCCGTCGTCGGTTTGGTAGCGGATGACGCCCTGTTTGGATTGTAACGTGGCCAGAGCTTCCCCAATGGGAGCCAACGGGCCTGCCTGGTCAAAAACGCTTACACCCTGCAGCACCAGTTCGCTGTTGGGGTGGGCCATGACGGTACCCTGCCCATCAAGGATGTATGCCCAGCCGTGTTCGCCAAAACCCAGATCATCCACGATTTCCCCCAAAGTTTCGTAACCGCGTTCGCCCAGCAGTACGCCGACGACGTTATCGTACGATATGATGGGGACCGCAAAGACGATGGTCATTTCTCCCGTTTCAGGGTCAACCATGAGGCTGGACACGGCAGTTCTCCCAGAAAAAGCCTCAGCAATGTAGGGGGCATCTCCTGCCTCTGCCGTGGTATTATCCTGGTAACGGATGCTGCCCTCCGGGTTGACTACGCCGAAACGCCGGAACTCTGTGAGGCGTTCAATCTCCGAGCGCAGTGCTAGGCGCTGGGCTCCCCAATCCATCCAGACCATTTCGGGCCGTGCCGCTATGGTGGCGAGCACATCTAGTTGGGCTTGCAGCCTGCTTTCCAAGTAGGCGGCAGCCTCGTGCGCGGCTAAGGCAACAGCCTTTTCCACTTCCTCCATCACTGCCTGAGAACCGCGATTGTATGCCAGGGAAGCAAGCCCCACGCAGGTGAGTGTGAGAAGCAGTACTGCAGAGACGGCGATTTTCGTGGATACCTTTCGTAAACCCAATCTCACGGTCGTCCTCCTTAACGCGAATCTTTAACAACAGAGCATTATTGTTAGGATAAACAAAAATACATCAAATACGTTTGTTGTTTATTTCGGCAGTAATGGTAAGACTCCTGCCAGTTGAGTCCGTATAATGGTGTAAAAATGGTTTTCTGAAAAAATAGGAGAGCCATTAACAAATTCCTCAGTTAGAATAGAAGTTGGACAAACCAGAATTCTAAGAGGAGGAATTTGAATGGCTCAATACCAGATTACCGTAGATCAAGAACTTTTGCACCGTCTATTTTTAGGAAATAACAAGGATGCCGGCGTGTCA
>JAKOUW010000132.1 GCA_029782365.1 Chloroflexota bacterium | reverse complement strand
ATTACGGCCCTCGAATGCCTCTACCGGCACGCTAACCCCACCACCGCGCTTTTCTTCAACAAGTTTAGTGATTTCGATAACCTGCACGGTGTGTTTACTGTCGCTCCACAAGCCGCCGTGGTTGAGATCGAAGCGGCGGGCGGGAATACCGGAAGCGGCAAGTTCGGCCAGGTGCTGCTCACTCAGGCCCTCGTTGGGCGTGACCAGAAGGATGTTATCGAGCGGCTCCTTGTTGTAGTGCAGGAATTGATAGTAGTTAAGATGCAGAATCAGCGTCTTGCCGCTACCTGTAGCCATCCAGTAAGCCAGCTTGGTCAGGTCGTCTTCGGAGAAGGGTTCATCCTGCGGTTCGCCAGGCAGTTTTGACGCGTTACGTTCGTGTACAAAGGCATTCAGGTCGGCCAGGAGTTGCGCCTTGTGGTTGAACAGGCGGTCGAGCACGATTTCCGTGTAGAGCGCTGCCAGGTATTGAAAATAGCGGAGGGTGATGGGCTGGGTGCGGCGGGCGTTAATGGCCGCCAGGTGTGTGCGGATGTTGTCATCGTAGCGTGCCAGATCATCGGCAGATATTTTGACTTTGCTGCCGTGCGAGATAAGGCGGTAGTAAATATGGCTGCGTCCCTGCGCATCAAAACCTTCCTCAGCGCGCTTCATATCCTCCAGCAACTCGCTGTTTTTTTCGTAACCTAGCAGACTGTTGAGCCAAGCAAGCAAAAGCAGGCGATTTTCAAGTTTTTGGTATTGGGTTGATCCGTTGCTCATGCGCCAACCACCAACCTCTCAAAACCGGATTTTATAATAAGAGCAATTCGTCTCCTTCGTTCTTTGAGGAAATCCTTGTAATCAAGTTCGTACCAGTTTGAAGGCAATCCATGCCAATCATACATCTGTTGAAGCTCATCGGAAGCAAAGCGTTCTTCTAATTCCGGCACATAGTCCCTGGGAGCTCTGTCGGAAATCTTGATATTGTCGCTCCATTCCACCAAAGCATAGTTTGCTACCTGGTTAATGAGACGCTTTTCTCGAACCCCTATTCGTTGCAAGTATTTGCGGGGGAACAGATGATGACGTTCCAAAGCAGTCTTTTTGGCCTTCGTGGTAGGATCTAGCAACTCGGACACCTTCATCTTCGAATACAAGACCCGCGCTTCCAACAGACAAAGCGCGGCATAGTAGGCAAATTGCGCAGTATTCCTGGCAGCAGCGGTTTCCAATTCGTTGGGCAAGGTTACTTCCCAATAGTCTTTTGTCAAGACGGCGCTAATCTGCTCATCTAGAATGCGGACAAAGTCGTCGGCTGTGTTTGCGCTGCGCAGTAAGGCCATATCCTGTTCAAACCGCGCTTCGGGCGAACTTGTATAACGCCCCGTGAGCGTTGCCATAAAGAACCAGCGTGCCATCACTTCACGCAAACGGTACAAATCTACTTTGAAGTCCCGCTTCCCTATAAGCCACAATGCGTAAGTGTAAAGAACAGCCATTTGCGAGGAGATAAGTTGATCGGAGGGGTATCCTGCCCTTTTCAGCACCTTGAAAAACTCATGCCAGTTTTGAAGGTCCAAAACGTATGCCTGAGCCTCTTGCAATAAGGCAAACTGCTTTACGCGCTGTTCATCGGAGAATTGCCGCGTTTCCAGGTCCTTCCCTCGAAGCAGGGAATAAACATGCTCTAAGCGTGCTCGGCGAAATCCCAGTGCCACGCTTACGCGCAGCAGCTGGTCGGGGTTAGGGCGCAAATAATGATTAAAAGGTGAAGGACTGCCACCCGGGGAGGGTGCTTTGCTGCGCCGACAAAATTCTTCCAGCTCTTTGCGACCCTCGTCCCAGAATACGGACATCAATGTAAGAATAAAATTGGCCTGATTTAGAGGTGTCCCTTTACTATTGATACGCACAAAAATCTTTGAGACCTTGTCTTCATCAACGGAAGAGGAGATCTCCAGAGCAGTAAGCGGATATTCTTCAAGTTTGATCAGTCGGTCAATTCTCTCATGAATTATATCTTCTTCTTCGGCGGTCAATGGGCGCCGTTTTCCTAATTTCTCAAGGAATGTTCTCTTGAAAGCGTGCGGTTTTGTATCGGGTTGCCATAAAATGCTAATGTCAGGAATCCACTCTACATCCTTCTCAATCGCTGCATTAGAGACTTCGAATTTCTCACTCAGCGGATGAAAAGCTATTTTTATCGGCTGGGCCTTGAAGTCTTTGGTGATGACCTGCACGCCTTTCATTACTGCGTATAACGAAGTTAACCGTTGCTGGCCATCTACGATGAGCAGACGCGCCACTTTTTGTTTTGGAGCAGCACCAATCGTTCGGTGGGTATCAGAACAACCATTTTCCCAGAAGAGAAGATAACCAATGGGAAAGCCGCGATACATCGAGTCAAACAAATCACGTACCTTGATCATCGGCCAAACAAAGGGACGCTGAATGTCAGGAAGCCCGATTTCTCCCATAGATATATCTTCAACCAGTTTCTTAAGGATATAATCAACCTTCTTGAAAAGTACTTCTGCCATACCTATCCCTCCACGCCTGCAAACATTTTTGCCTTGAACACACCTTCCAACGCCTGTGCGCCGGGGATGAGCGAATCGCCGTTGACATAGATGATGTCCGCACCTTTGGTAAATTTGTGCTTGGCCACAAAGTCGCGGTCACGTTTGTAATCTTCCTCTGTCCAACCTGCGGTTTCGCGCCAGATGACCACGGTGCGCTTGCCCTCGCGCGTCGTGCCGCGATAAACCAGGTAGCAACGACCGTTATCGTCCAGCACCTGCCGCTTTGCCACGTCCAGCCCGATGAGATAGTTAAAGGTCTCGGGAAGGTCCACTTTTTGAACACGAGTCTCGCCATCGCAGTAAATGTGCAAGCAGTAGTCAAAGGGCTTGCTGAGTTTTCCTACGTTGAGCAGGGTTTCGCTTTTGCGCGTTTCCCACTGGAGCATGTACTTGAGTAAGTAGTCCTCGAACTGCATCGCCACCTGTCCACCGCTTTCGTCGGGGGGTAATAGATTGTTGAGGGCGTCTTCGTAGGATTCCAGGCGTATTACCTTGATGATACGCGGACCCCGCTCAGCTTCTTCTGCCGTGGCCACCCGTTTGGGCTTGCCGTCCTTCCACTCCGGGGAGAAGGTGACTTTCTTTAACCGCGGCAGGAGAACGGTATCAAAGTAATCTGCCATCTCCACCAAGATAAACTTCCGCCGTCCGCCGTCTTCGCGGTTGAGGTTGATCACGGCGTGGCCGGTGGTGCCGGAGCCAGCGAAGTAGTCCAACACTAGACCCGTGGCCGCGTTGCCAAGGGCAGCATCAATCGAGTCCCTTACAGTATATAGTGATTTTGGAAAGGAGAAGCTACCTACATCGCCAAGGATCGCGTTGAGTAATCGGCTTCCCCATGAGTTCGCTGAATACCTGCTATCGGTCCATACAGTCTTGTAGTTAAAGCGTGTCTTGGTTCGAATAATGTCCCATATACCGCGTCGCTCATCGTATGAAGCCGTGAGCTCATGCCGAATCGATTCAACGGTATCCCGTGCAAAAACCCATTTCCGTTCGGTGCCATGCTGGTCAATCGGATAGACTTCGATGATGCCGTCAGGGCGTCGAATATTAGGAGTGCCAGGATGAAAATGGGGCGGAGAAACATCACCAAAGCCAACTATCTCCCCATCCTCTATGAAGATGGGATAGAAGCAATTCGCTCCTGTCGAACGTAGGTGAGCGCCTTTGGATACATTTCGCAGAGGGCGGACATCCGGTCTATCGCGCCGGTCTTGTAGTCCAATGGAGATCCCGTCTGACGGATAGACAAAGTAAGCGTACTCGTGAGTTGACGAGAAGTTATTCCCTTGTTGTCCGGTCGCATTATGAACAACTGTGACGCACGTCTTGACTTTATCACTAAAGACCGAGCTCAGTAGTAACCCCAAGACCTCCTGCTCAACCTCATCGATTGCAATGACAGCCACTGCACGAGGCTCCAGCAGGCCTCGGGTGCGTGAAAGCCGATTCTCCATCAGTGTGAGCCAGCTAGAATGCTTATAGTCATTCTTATAGAGAATCTCGGACGATTGCGCGTTATACGGCGGATCAATATACAGACACTTCACCCGCTCGCGGTACTTCTCCTGGAGCAGGTTGAGCGCCTGCCAATTTTCGGAGTGTATCAAGAGTCCGTCAGTCATCTCTTCCAAATTGTCAAAACTCCCCAGCAGGCGGTCGGTGAAGTCTGGTGGAAAGTGACGGGTGTCCAAAGGCAGGGATGGATGTGCTTTAAGAAAGGCCACACGGCCTTCGGGCGTTCGCCAGTTGCCTGAAAACAAGTCTTGTGGCCGGGACTCAATCGCTAAGAGTCTGTCCCACTCCTCCCACTGCGCCGCGTTGTCGGCAATATCGGGGTAGAACACCTCGGGTACGTTGCCTAAAGTGATGATGTAGAAAGTCTCGGTGATGAATTTCTTCTTCTCCCAGAGCATTTTCTGGAAATTCTCAATCTGTGCCAGGAACTCAATGATGATTAGGCCGA
>JAKOUW010000036.1 GCA_029782365.1 Chloroflexota bacterium | reverse complement strand
GTATACTGTTTAATGGTGTGCCCTGCCAGCCGTGGCCGGCCCCGTATCTTGCGGAATACGTGGTGCACGGAGCAATGTTTTTCATGTTTTTTGGGGATTCATATTGTCAGTGAAGACGTTATCCCTACCGGACTGAAGACATTCATACTGTCGGACTGAAAACAGTCATACGGCCGAACCGAAGACAGTAATACTACTGGGCCGATTGTCGGTGAAGACATTATCTCTACTCGACTATAGACGAAGTCTCAAGTCAGCATCATAACTAAGTCCAAAAAAACGTCCGCATGCCCAAGACAGTATCATTATTGGACTATGGAAACAAATCCAATATCAATATACAGAACGCAAAAAGGCTAACGGAGGAAGGATGTAGCTTTGTTGAAACTGTTTGACTGTCACATGCACTCCACCCATTCTTTCGATGCTACCGCAACCTTTGATGAACTGTGTGAGAGCGCAATTGAATACGGGTTACAAGGAATATGTGTTACTGAGCATATAGATTTCGATGAGGCGGATCCCGGATACAATTTCTTCCGTCACGACGCCTACATGGCAGATATAAAAAGGTGCCGGGAGAAGTATGGAGATAGGCTTGAGATCCTCACCGGAGTAGAAGTCACTTACCAGACGGAATTCGTAGACGAAATCAAGGACTTCCTCTCAACGCACAAGTTCGATTATGTGTTAGGTTCCATTCACCTAATCGATCATATCTTTGTCCTGTCTCCCAGATACGCTAAAGGAAGGTCCAAGGAAGACGCGTACAAAGCATACTGGAAAGAGACCCTGGCTATGATAGAAAGCGGGCTTTTCAAATACATAGGGCACCTGGATTACATCAAGTCCATAAGGTCGCAAGCATACGGAAGGTTTGAATTCGAAGAGTGGTTGCCTGAGATCACAGAGATCCTGGAAAAAGTCATAGAAACAGGTGCCATCTTGGAAGCAAACACATCAGCCTTAAGAAGAACCTATAAAGAACCTTACCCAGGTTGGGGTATATTAGAGCTTTACAAATCTCTGGGCGGCACCTATGTAGTGATGGGCTCTGACGCTCATTCCCCGTCCCAGGTGGCCCTGGGTTTTCGGGAAACGGCAAAGCGGCTCCAAGAAATGGGCCTGGTCATATGTGACGGCACCATGCTGACTTCCTCTTCATAATCGATAGAAGGCATGGAAGGCTGATAGTCAAGGATAGCCTGATAAGTGGATACCCTTATACGTGGATAGCCTGATAAGTGGCGGACTCCGCAGATGCCGGGCTGCACTTAACCCGGGAGACAGACCACCCCTATAATCCCCGGCCCTCCGTGGATTGCCAGCGCAGGCCCGATATCGGTTACTATGATTTCTTCACAGCTGACAAGCGGTTTGAGTCTGTCCTTCAGTTTGTTTGCCTCATCAAGGACATTCCCGTGGACAATAGCAAGCCTGGACTTAGGGCTATTCCCTGCCGACTCCACAGCAAGCTGGATAAGTCTTTCTAAAGCTGCGCGCTTAGTTCTGACCCTGTCCACGACCTCAACAACGCCCTGCCTGATGGATACAAGAGGTTTTACAGACAGCAACGAGGCTATAAGCGCTTGCCCTGCGCGGACTCTGCCGCTTTTCAAGAGATGGCGGATTGAGTCAATCATTGCGTAGCTGATGATGCGAGGTCTGAGTTCCGTCAGCATACGGAGGATTTCTTCTTTGGTTTTGCCTCGCAATACGGCTTCCGCAGCCTCAAGGACTAAGAACCCTATCCCCATTGAAGCGGACTGAGAATCGAACACTTCAATATCAGCGTCGGGGAAACGCGCTTTCGCTATATTCGCCACCTGACACGTACCGCTACCTTCGCCGGATACGTGGATGGATATTATTGTTCGAAACCGAGAAAGAAGACGCTCATAGACGTTGATAAAATCGGACGGTGCAGGTTGAGAGGTAGACGGCATCACCTGCCCGTTCAGCCTTCCGTAGAATTCTTCGCGGGTAATGTCAATCCCATCTCTATATGACTCGTCTCCGAACTGCAGATGAATTGGGATTACCGTAGCACCGTATTTGTCAACTAGCTCCTGTGGAAGACTTGCCGAACTATCTGTGACTATAGCTATCTCGTGTTTCATTTGCGTTCCGTGCTCGACCTCCTACACCAGCCGAAGCGAAGCCGAGTACGGTTTTCCCCCTCCCCGCTGTTTGCTGATACCAGAGCCGTCTTGCTAGTAGAATAACTCAATATTCCACAAATATCCTATGATTCCTGCTTTAACACAAAAGATCCGCATTCAATTGCCGTGCAACTCCGGGCAGCTCATAGTCTGCTACCTGCAGTTGCCTTGCGACACGACACTTGTGGCCTATGACGGAGTTGGGAGGATTCAAAGTTCAGCTGCTTTGCGTTCGGCTGTATTGCGTTCAGCTGTATTGCGTTCGGCTGCTGCGGGTTTCGGCTGTTTACGCCTGTTTCCACAACCTGTGGGCACTTCTGCTCGCCTAGTTACACCTGTTTCCGCGCATCGGAGTAGGCTCGGGCTTTGGCAAAGATGCGCCGGAATATATTGCGGGCGGTTTCCGCTATAGAGGTTGCTTCGGGAACCCTGAGGACGAAGACCATCGCAACATAGCAGATGACTCCTACTAAGATAGAAACCCCAAGGCGCACCAGTTGAGCTGTGGCTGCGCTTCCGGGAACGTAGATCTCAAGTGCACCATGGGTAAACCAGACTACGACTCCCATAATGCCTGCTGCAACCAGCACTCGCCATAAAGAGTTCAAAATAGCCTTGCCTCCCAGTGTCACCGGAGTTGGCGAATTTGTTGAGGCAAGCTTCTTCCTGAGGAGCCAAAGCAGCACTGCTGCCCTGAAAGCACTTGACAAGGTATTGGCAAAGGCAAGCCCTCCTTGGGCCAACGGGCGTACAAGCATGAGGTTAAACACGATGTTAATCCCGGCAGCGAACACGCTGACCATCATAGGAGAAGTCGTATCCTGCAAGGCATAGAAGGCCCGGATTGTCATATCTCGCAAGGTAAATAGGGCAACGGCAGGCGACAGAAACAGAAGAGCCCATGCAGTAGCCTGTGTAGCTGCACTGTCAAAAGCCCCTCTTTCAAAGACTATGCGAACCAACGGAACCCTGAGCACTGCCATACCTACGGCGGCCGGAACCAGCACAAAGCTTATCATCTTGATAGACTCAGAAAAAGCCTTGCTGTATCTTGCCCAGTCGTCTGCCGCAGACAGACGCGACAGAGTCGGATACATCACCGTGATGATGGATGTGCCTAGCACGCCGGGAACAACTCCCATCAGGCGGGTGGCATAGTTCAGTGCAGCCAGGCTTCCTTCTGCCAGGCCTGATACCAGTATGCGGTTTACCAGTGTGGAGACTTGTCCTGCAAGGGTAGCAAGAAGCACAGGACCTATCAATGCGCCCATACGTCGAAGACCGGGATCGTTGAGGTTAAGGATCGGGCTCCATTTGTATCCG
Source organism: Chloroflexota bacterium (assembly GCA_029782365.1). Taxonomy (GTDB): domain Bacteria; phylum Chloroflexota; class Anaerolineae; order Anaerolineales; family UBA4823; genus CAWBUW01. The sequence goes on along the minus strand of JAKOUW010000036.1, from coordinate 5,362 downwards.
GTCTTCGCGACTACCGGCAGCTTTAACAGTACTTGAACTGCGATTGCAACAACAGTCCCTGCGCCGACAGCCTGAATCCCGAACCTGGGCCCCAAGAGCAAGATAGAAGCGATGATTGTGACATTGTAAGCAAGACTCGCCATTGCCGGGACTGCGAAATTATCGTCGGCCTGGAGCATACCTGTTAGAATTCCGGACAATGCCTGGAAGAGAACCATGGGAAACATGATCCGGGTCATAGAGACTGTCAAGATATATACCTCGCCCTGGAATCCCGGAGCCACGAGCCGGGTCAGCCAGCCTGCAAAGAATTCTCCTACGGTAATAAAGATCAACGCCAAGAGGACAATGGCGTTTATCACTGAACTTACCATCTTGTGAGCTGCATCGAGTCCGCGTTCCTGCCGCACCTGGGAGAAGACCGGTATGAATGTGCTTCCCAGAGCTGCTGATACAGCGGAAAAGATGACTACAGGGACGGTCTGTCCCATCAGGTAGGCATCTGTGGCATATGTGGCACCGAACACTGCAGCAAGAGACGTTTCCCTGGCAAACCCCAGGATCTTGCTGATAATGGAAAGAACGGCAACAATCCCTGCCGCTTTTAGGAGACCTTCCTTAGCTGTCAATCCGCAATCTCCACCTAAAAACCGTCTGTCTTTTGTATCATTCTACCGTGGTACAAGCTAACAAACAAGGCTGGTTCATAATCGCGTTTTAACCGATTGTTGATGGCCTGCTGATCGCTTGTTAATCCCTCGTTAATCGTTTGTTAATTGTTTGTTAATCGCTTGGTAATCGTTGGTTAGTCGCTTGTTAAGGGTTTTTTCCGCTTTACGCTTGTTTCTGCTTTACGTTTCTTTCAGCTTTACGCTTCATTCTGCTTTGCATTTATTTCCTCTTTGCGCTTCTTTACGCTTCACGCTTCTTTTCGCTTTGCGCTTCTCTCTGCTTTGTGCTTCTTTAGGCTTCACGCTTCTCTCTGCTTTGTGCTTCTTCCCACTTCACGCTTCTTTTCGCTTTGTGCTTCTTTCTACTGCCGGATAACGCCCCGCCGGCCGAGTTACGCCATCCGAGGGCTTTTGCATGGCTTAATGGCTCACGCCGCAAGCAGGTTAAAGTAGGCTGAAAGCCGATCAGTCAATAAACCGCTTCGTTCAGTGAACAAATGGCTTCCCAGGACGGCCATGTTAACCTATTCCAAACTCCTTTGGATGTCGAATGGTTCACCTTATGAGCCAGTTGCATTCGTTTCAGGCTCTCTTGACTTCTAAATGGCTCATGAGACGAGCCAATCAAGGAGGTTTGAGGGCTTCTTTCGCGTTGGATGGCTTACGTGGTGAGCCAATCGTGTTCATTTAAGGCTCTTTCGGATGTTGATCGGCTCATCCTTAGAGCCATCAAGGCCCATTTTGTGACTTGTTGGCGGGAAGTTGCGGTAGTTTGGCTCTCCGCATGAGCCAACAATAGCTTTTCGGGATGCTCTCGATCCCGGAATGGCTCTGCCTGTGAGCCATCCATTGTCATTTAAGGCTCTTTCAGCTGTTAATTGGCTCATCCTGAGAGCCATTAAAGCCGATTTTTCGACTTTTCGGCGGCAGGTTGCCGTAGGTTGGCTCTCCACATGAGCCAACAATAGCTTTTCGGGATGCTCTCGACCCCCGAATGGCTCTTCCTATGAGCCAAGCAAACGTATTTATGCCTCTTTCCGCTGCCTGACGGCTCACCCTGTAAGCCATTCTCGCCAGTCTTTGAGCCACTTGGCTGACGGATGGCTCATCCCGTGAGCCAAGCAGATGCATTTATACTTCTTTCCGCTACCTGACGGCTTACCGCGTAAGCCATTCTCGCTAGTTTTGGGGCTATTTAGTTGAAGAATGGCTCACGCAGAGAACCAATCGAGCCTATTTGACCATTGCTTAGGTGACGAATGGCTCACGTCTAGAGCCAATCAACGCGGTTTTGAGGCTTTGGTGTCGCAGAATGACTCACGTCGCGATCCGATCACACGCATTCAAGGCACTCCTTGCTGCGAAATGGCTCATGCGACGGGCCAAGCGAGCTGTTTTGACCGTCGTTAAGGTGACGAATGGCTCACGTTGGGGGCCATTTAGGGTAGTCTTAAGGCTTTTCTGCTAATGAACGGCTCACGTGATGAACCATTCAAAGCGATTTAGGAGCCTTTGCGTGCAGAAATGGCTCATATAATAAGCCATTCCTGCAGATTCAACGATTTCGATATAGCCAAATGGTTCAACTGGCGAGCAGCCCACAGCGATCTAACACTTCTCGTCTGGTCAAACGGCTCAAACAGTAAGCCAATCCCCATTGATTTGCTGACGATGTTAGCTTGACTCCAGAACGCCGCAAATCTCATCGGTTTACTGCCGATGTCAGCATGACCCCGGAATGGCCTCGAATCCGTTAGAGGATCCCTCGGCTCCCTAAGATCCTAACCGGCCAGGGTGATCATGGCCAACAAGCCCTTAAAAGCAGTCAAGTAATCGTCTGCCGAAAAAGCCACTGTCTTCTCGTCAACCCGTTTGGAATATGGCATTAGGGCGGCATTCTCAGCCATGCCTGAGTCTTTGAACTCAACCTTGAAAGTAACAGGCGAGTCAGGCAGCCACGGCCTGGCTGAATCCAGGGATAGAAGGGCCTTCTCCGCTTCCTTTCTAATCAGGGCTTTTGCTGCATCCGGAGGCAAGCACAAAGCAGATTGCCTGGCAATCGCAGTCTTAACAGAGGCAGTCCTCACATGGGGAAGGAGCTCTCTGGCCTCCCTGCACACGACATCGTCTCCGCATACCAAAACCACCGGGACACCGAAATACCCGGCAAGGCCTGCGTTAATGCCGGTCTCCCCCACGAGGATGTCATTCACCCAGATATTTGCCACACGGGCACCGGAGTAGGTATGGCTCAAAACGCCCGGAGCCCCCATTCGCGCGTGATACCCGACGAAAATGGCAGCCGCAAAGTCTCTGTCTATACCTTGCATCATGGAAAGGGGTTTCGGAGACCCTGTGATTAGCTTAGCAGCAGGATTGATCTTCTCAATGAGGAGGTTGATCATAGGGCCATGGGAATCGTTGACGATTATCTCTTTTGCGCCTGCATTCAAAGCACCTTCAACAGCAGCGTTGAGTTCACCGGTCATGAGAGAGCGAGCACGGTCATAATCCCTGGAGTCAGGCATAGTGTGTATTCCTGACGAAACAACACCGGATATCCCTTCAATATCGCACGAAATAAAGACCTTCATGTAATCTCTCCCTTCGCTATGCGTTTCTGATTTACGATACCTTCTGTTCTTTACTCATAAGCAGTGTCACTGCAAATATTGCCAGAGCGAATCCGAGCTGGACAAGCATGCTGCCGAACACAGGACGCAGATTGTTCCCGGCAATCGCGGAAAGCTCGCTGATGGCGTTGTTTGCCCGGACGTACCAGTATGACGGCAGGAACTTGGCAACAGCCAGCACAGACTTGCTCATGATAGACTGAGGCACGAATACCCCTCCCAGGAAACTCATGCCAAGGGCGATGACGTTCGTCGCTCCCATTTGCGCACCGGTGCTCTTTACGAAGCTGCCAATGAGAAAGCCAATTGACGTACATACAACAGCAAACACCAGGGTATTCAGAAGATACAGGCCGGTCAGATCTGAAGACAGCAAGGTATCGCTGTGCAAGATGAAACTGCCGACAACCAGCATCCCCCAGCAACCCAATGCAAACACTCCATGACCCGCTGCAAGCTGCAGATTCATGCTCCTTTTGGGCAGAGGGGCGCAGAGGTTTCTCATGTACAGATCCTTTTCGTTAAAAGTAATCATGACCGAGCTTACGCCTGTTATGATCATGGCAAGCAAAGCGTACGCACAGTATTGGTAGTAATAGGATTCAGGCGGCGGGCTGCCATCGTTGCCAGCACCTGAAGACATAATCGTCACGGGTATGTCCGAAGCTAAGTCAGCCATAGCAGCTGAAACCAAGCTTGCCTGTTCCTCTTCACCGCCGTACAGCCTGTGGAGCCTTACCGCGTTAAGGAATCTATCAATACTCATGTCCACATAGTAGCTGCTGGTGGAATCAGGCACAATCACCTTTTGAATCGAAGCATCCTCCCCTGCCATAAAGGCATCTGAAAAGCCAGGCGGGATGATTGCAATATACTCCACCTTGCGGTAGAAGAGCGCATCTTGAAGCTTTTCCTCGTCATCAGGATACGGGATCACTCTGGCGGTCTTGCCGAGATACTCGACTAAGCCCCGCGCAAGCTGACTGTCACCGTCCCTGTTAATCACAGCAATAGGAGTCTTCGTAGGCTCAAACTTATCCGCTGCCGTTTTCGGCGCAATGGAGGAGAAGAGTATTGCAAGGCTCATGAAGATGCCGAGGCTGATCGCCAAGAATGTGGCAGAGCCGCGCATAACCTTGAAGTAAGCCTTAAAGACTTGCATACCTCTCCCTCCTTAGATGCACAAAACTTATCCCGCATATAATGGCCGAAATCAAAAGCAGCATCCCGATGTTTATAAAAAACCGCCTGTGGGTATCAAACACATACAGGCTGTAGAACGCATCTGATATTAGAGCCGCAGGATTGATATAGGCAAGGACAGGCGCATTTCGCGCCACAACCTCCTTCATGTCGACCCACATCAAGCCTGCCAGGAAGCTCATGAGCATGCTGCTCCCGATGAGGATCCCAGTCTTCACAGACTCGGAGGTCCTGATAAACGTCCCGATGAAGTTGCCGAAGGAGACGCCTGCGACGCACCCTGCCAAACATGTCAACAGCACGTAGCCTATCTGGCTTCCGAAGCTGATTCCAAGTACGAATGCCAGGTACGCAATGAGAACCAGCACCTCAACAAAACTGATTACGAAGGCCGCCAAAGAATCAGATAACACCACATACAGCTTGTGCGTAGGTGCAACACTCCGCCTTGCACCTTGCGGGGATTGATCAGCCTGAACGTCTATGGTGTTTCGCAACCCCCAGAACGCGCTGTACAGGCAAGCCATTGCAATCAACGCATAGAAGTAGCCGAGCATTGTGTCAGGCACAGCATCTGAAAAGGATATTTGCTGAGTGTAGGTCTTCCGGTCCTGTATGTCCCCAATCAGCTGCCAGACAGCACCCGGGTTCTTTGAGATTATGCTTGAGACGGTGTTAACCGTATGTACATACTCCTCCAAAATCGATTTGAGTATGCTTTGATTGAGTCCGGACTGTTTCACCGTGAGCCCTATCTCATCTCCGACAGTGATTATCCCTGCTACACTGCCTTCTTCCAGCAACCTGCCTGCCTCGTCCTCATCTGCCAAGGTCAAGTCAAGCAGTTGATTTTTG
>JAKOUW010000025.1 GCA_029782365.1 Chloroflexota bacterium | reverse complement strand
CCGGGGTTTCCAGGGGGCTTTGTGTCCGGTGTGTAAGGTCAGCTTCCAGGCAGTAGTCATGGCCTTGAGGAATTACGGCCTCATATCGGAACAAGAGAAGAGCAAATTCTTTGCCATATTGGCCGCGCGAGGCTACCGAGAGGCGGAACCGGAGCCGCTCCGCTACTTCGAGAAAAACATCAGGTACAATCTGCATGTGCAGAACCTGTACCGGGCTGGTGCCATAGGCGTGAACAAGATGGCGGAGCATCTTGGCTTGCCCATCATTGAGGTCCGCAGGGTGGTCCAAGAATGGGGTGTTGGAAGTTAAATGCCGACACGACAGAAGGCGGCTGTCCATGCTCAGGTGTGAATTGGCCAGTCATGGCTTGGGTAACTGGAAGTTACACTCGTGCCAGAACCAGAGCCCGCGACGCCAAACCATACAGGTATTGTCATTGACAATATCGTCACCCTACGTGTATAATTAGTAACAGAAGCTTAACCCATGGATGGCCGCTGCACTTCGGGCTGTTTTTTATTGACGGGGGTTGTAAACGTTTACAATACTATTACGCGAATTCCTTCGGTTGGTGGAAGAAGCCCAGTAAATTAGCAATTGACATAGCAGTTACTAAGGAGGAAAAACAGTGATCGGGAGCTCTTTGCGTGAACTAAGCCTAAGGCGTCAAGGACGGAGGAAACGGGTTTCCAGTTACGACCGCACCGGGGGCAATAAAGACTTCTATATGATCGAACCCGGTGAAAACAGGGTAATTGCGGACATTACAGGAGCCGGGAAAATCACCCACATCTGGATGACCACCGCTTCCCTCAATCAGCAGGAGCTTTACCTCCCCCGCAAGCTGGTACTGAGGATGTACTGGGATGGGGAGGAAGAGCCCAGCGTGGAAGCTCCCATCGGTGACTTTTACGGCATGGGCCACGGCCTCACCAAGAATTTCGCCTCGGCAGCCCTAATGATGAGCCCGGAAGATGGCAAAGCCCTTAACTGCTTTTTCCCCATGCCCTTTGCTTCCGGGGCCAGAATTGAAGTGGAAAACGAAACCCAGAGCCCGGTGCGCTTGTACTTTTACATTGACTATGAAGAATACGACGAGCTTTCCGGTGAGGAGCTGCGCTTCCATGCCCTCTACAACCAGGAGCGCCCCACAGACGGCGTTGATGATGCAGATCTGACCAACGAATACTACTCTTTCGGCGGCACAAATGTCACTGGAGAAGGCAACTACGTGATCCTAGAGGCTGAAGGTGCCGGCCATTATGTGGGCTGCCATCTGAACATCCACAACCGGCGGTACACGGACAAGTGGAACTGGTACGGCGAAGGGGATGACATGATCTTCATCGACGGCGAACCCTGGCCTCCCAGCCTGCACGGCACCGGTATGGAAGACTACTTCAACACGGCCTGGTGTCCCACGCAAGAGTTCTGTACGCCTTACCACGGGATTATCCTGGCAGGCGGGCCCAACTGGTCTGGCAAGATCACCATGTACCGCTATCACATTGAAGATCCCATCATGTTCAGCAAGTCCATCCGGGTGACCATTGAACACGGACACAACAACCACCGCAGTGATGACTATTCCAGCACCGCCTATTGGTACCAGACCGAGCCGCACCGTTCTTTCCCCAAACTTCCCAAGGTGGAGGACCGGCTGCCTTTACCCGATATCCGGCCCCACGATCCTGAGGAGAGAATGAAGATTTATGGCTTTGTGTAG
>JAKOUW010000226.1 GCA_029782365.1 Chloroflexota bacterium | reverse complement strand
CATTGGCGACACCGCGGAATTCAAAAAACTGGTGGAAGCCGATGGCGCCGGCATCACACTGGAGGAAGACGCTATCGCCTCCTCGCTCTTTACGGATATCAACCACCCCGACACGCCGATTAATATTCTTATTGGTGCCAAGAAATTCATGGAAGGCTGGAATTCCTGGCGCGTCTCCAACATGGGACTTCTCAACATTGGACGACGGGAAGGTTCACAAATCATCCAACTCTTCGGGCGCGGTGTACGCTTGCGCGGGAAAAACCATTCTCTAAAGCGTAGTGCTGCCCTTCCGGGCAATCATCCACCGTATATCAAACTGCTGGAGACACTCAACATCTTTGCTGTGCGCGCTAATTATATGGCTCAATTCCGTGATTATCTTGAACGAGAAGGGGTAGAGACCGAGCCGCTGGTTGAACTACCGCTCCCTATATGGACCAACGAACAGATGCTTCAGCGCGGGCTGGTGCTACCGCGTCCTGAGAGCGGCCGTGACTTTGCTACCGAGACGATACTCCTGCTCACCCCTGATGAAAACATCCGCCTGAGGGTGGATTTATCGGTCAAAGTGCAGGCACTGGAAAGCGGCGCGGTTGGCCTGCAGGACGCTCGCGTCCAAAGCGGATATAAGGGGACCATCCCGTCAGGAAGTCTGGCGTTGGTGGATTGGGAGCAGGCCTACCTTGACCTGCTAGACTACAAGTCGCGCAAAGGATGGAGCAACCTAGTCATTCGTCCTGAAACCCTGCGTGTTATCCTAGAAAAAGTCCCATATACCCTGACGGCAAGTGATGTCGTGTTCCGTCCTCGCACCTTCACTGATCGCACCCGTTTGCAAGAGGCGGTCACAGCCATCCTGCGGAAGTACCTGGACACCTTCTACCGCCGAGCTCACGAGCGCTGGGACAGGCAAAACTTGGTCTATCGCCCCCTTGACCTTGATGATCCCAACTTGGCTCTCAAACGTCCGAGTGTGCAGGAAAAAAGAGCCGCCTACATCGTGCGCGTACCGCGTTCGCGCAGCGACCTAGTTACCGCGATCCAAAAACTATGCGAAGATATGGATAAACTCATTGAAGAAGAAAACAGTGGCTTGCCACGTATCTACTTCGATCGGAGCATCTATCTGCCCCTGCTTCTCAAGAAAGGCAGTGTGCTTACCGCTGACCCGCCGCTGCTCGAAGATAGTGAAGAACGCTTCGTTCGTGACCTGAAGGCCTACTGG
>JAKOUW010000204.1 GCA_029782365.1 Chloroflexota bacterium | reverse complement strand
AGAGTTTTCACGCAACCCTGAAAGGAGAGTGCGCTTTCAAGCAATTCAAAACAAAAGCCGACGCAAAAACCACGATCTTTGAATTTATTGAGGCTTGGTACAATCGCAAGAGATTGCATTCAGCCTTAGGCTATCTCAGCCCATTGGATTTTGAACTCAAATCGCGACATTAATTATGTCTACAAAATCAGGGCAAGACCAGAGGGGTCAACCCCTGATAAGGGAGGCGCAGAAAGGTCATCCTTTGATGAGGAAGGCGCAGAGGCGCCATCTCGTGATAAGGGAGGCGCAGAGAGAACAGGTCCTGCGCCAGATTCCCCCCCTTGCAAAGGGGAGGCCAGGGGGGGATTCACAATTCGCTCCAGCGTGATAATGTAATGGCTGTTGCGCACAAATTTGGGCTTGTTCCAGACTTTGACCAGCTCGTCTTCGAACTGGCTGATGAAGTCAATCACTTTGAAAGCGATGGCTTTCAGTGTTTGCAGTTCGGCGATGCGCTCGGCGCTCCACACGTTTTGACCGGCAAACATATATTGGTACAGCCACAGGTCGAACTGCTCCTGCAAGAAGGCGCGTGCATTCTTGTTGATGAAATAATCCACTTCGCTTTGCTTTTCGAAAACCCGGAAAGCCTGGGCCAGGGTTTCATCGCTGACTTTCCCCGCAGCCTGCTTGACTGCCTGGAGGATGTCATCCACTTTGGTGCTCCTGCCCTTTTCGGAGTAGGCTACCTCGAAAACCAGCACACCCTCGGGGTCCACTTTGCGGAAGGAATACACTGTCTGGCGCTTTTCGTTGGATTTTTTGAGCGTCATGCCGCTGGCGTCGAAGAAGAACCTGACTCCATCCACCTCAACCGCCAGGCTGGTGAAGATGCGGTCGGTTTTGACGTAATAGAGCATGTGCGTCTTCCAAAACAGGATCACGTCCCGGTCATCGGTGTACACTTTTTCGTACACATTCTGGTGCAGGGCAGTGTAGCGGAAGTAGATCGAACCGCTCTCGCTGAAGTAGCGTTGGAAAAATGTGTAAAGTTTGTCGAACAGTTCCTCGCGAAAGTCCGGGAAAGGCTGCAAGGCAGCAGAGATATCCTTTTGCAGCTGTGGAAAGACGCCCTGTTCGAAGTAGCGCGACTTGATGCGCATCAGGTTGACATAGCCAGAATCGCCTTCCACCTTGGCGCCCACAAAGATGTCGCGCAGGGCGGCGAAAAACTGCTTTTCAAATTTTTTGAGGTCGGGCATGAGACTGTCTCCTAAATAAGCGCTAGATTCTTCAATCCATAGTCAATGAATATCATGCTCAGATGTCTCTGTTCTGACAGCGTTCTTCATCCGGGCACAGCGAGGCAGGTGAGACAATTTTACGACGAAAAATGCAATTCCGTGGATGAGTTGATAAAAGCCTGGCGCTGAGGCGTTTCTTTTGCGCCTCAGAATCCGGGTGCATGATAAAATACACTAAACCGATGTGGTTTCGCTGAAATTTCCTTCTGGTTTGCCAAATTAACAGACTGGTCTTATGTTCAGGGAGGCAGCTATGCGTGAAAAACTGGCAATCGCCGCCGGTGTGGTGATCATTTTCCTGCTGGCCTGGTTTTTCTGGCCGGCGCAAAAATCGGCCGCCCCGGCCGGGCCGGCCACGGCGGTCGTGCAGACCAGCGCCGGACCCCTGCAGGGCTACAGCCAGGGCGGGCTGAACGTTTACCTGGGCATCCCCTACGCCGAGCCGCCCACCGGCAGCCGGCGCTTCCGGGCTCCCCAGCCCCGCCAGCCCTGGCAGGAGACCTTCAATGCCTACCAGTTCGGCGCCTTCTGCCCGCAGGTCTACGACAGCGTCGAGGTGGACGATCCTCACGAAGACCTGAACAACGAGAACTGCCTGACGCTCAACATCTGGGCGCCCGCACAGGCCGCCGCGCCGCGCGCCGTGATGGTCTTCATCCACGGCGGCGGTTTCGTCGAAGGCTCGAGCAAAGAGCGCTTTTACCACGGCGAGGCGCTGGCCGGCCAGGGCGATGTGCTGGTGGTGACCTTCAACTACCGCCTGGGCCTGCTGGGCTGGCTGGACTTTTCGGCCTTCGCCGGGACGGACTACGCCGCCAGCGCCGACGTGGGCCTGCAGGACCAGCTCCTGGCCCTGCAGTGGGTGCAGGATAACATCGCCGCTTTCGGCGGCGACCCGGCCAACGTCACCGTGTTCGGCGAATCGGCGGGCGGCGGCAGCATCAAGGCTCTGCTGGGGTTGGAAAAGCCGCAGGCGTATTTCCGCCGCGCCATCGTGATGAGCGGCTCGCCCCTGCACAGCGCCGAGAACACGCGCGCCATCGCATCTTTGATCAAGAAGGAAACCGGCGTGCCGTGGCCCATCGCCTGGCAGAACCTGCCGCCGCAGGCCGTGCTGTACATTCAAAAACAGCTGCTCGACGCGGTGGGCTCGCCGCTCTCCGATCTGCTCTTCGCGCCCACCTACGGCGCGGCCTACCCGGTCAAGAGCGGCCCAACCGCCGCCGCCCAGGCCGGGCGCACCGCCGGCATCGATTTGATGATCGGCACCATGGCCGACGAGCTGACCTACTGGTCGTTCTACGACACGCCGACCAGCAAAATCTGCGGTCAGACGGTCAAGGACAACCTGTTCACCCAGGTGGACCCCAAGGTCGAGCCCAAGATCCAGGAGCTGTACAACCTGTACAGCCAGAACCCGCAGCGCGCCGGCCGCAGTGAGGGGCAGATCATCCTGGCGCTGGGCGACGACTATGCTTTCCGGGTGGAAGCCCTGCAGCTGGCCGAGGCGCAGTCGAAGCTGGGGCGCACCTACGTCTACCGCGTGGATTACCCGGTGAACCTGCCGGACCAGCCCTGCCAGGACAAGCGCTCGCCGCACGGCTCGGAACTGCCGTTCGTCTTCGGCCGCCAGGCGGAAGCCACCGGCTTTAAATTCATCGGCCTGCCGCGCGACGACACCGAAAAAGCCGGCCGCGACCAGCTCTCAGCCCTGATGATGGGCGCCTGGAGCAGTTTCGCCAAAACTGGCGACCCCAACGGCGGCGCTCTGCCGGATTGGCCGGCCTTCGACCCCGCCTCCCAGCCGACCATGCTCTTCAACCTCCAGCCGCAGGTGGTGAATAAGCCCTTCTTTGCCGAATACCAGGCCATGTCCACCTTCATGCAAACTTTCAGCGTTTTCGACGCGCTGAAGTAAAGACGTAAGTGCCGCTGTACTTTGACCTGCATGCCGGGCGTGAACGCCTGGCCTTGCTGAGGCGCGACCCGCACGGGGGCCAGTGGATCGAGGTGCGCACCCTGCAGGGACAGGCGCTCGGCGCGGTGGCCGCACGCTTCCTGCCGCTCGGCTTTCACTGGTCGCCGGATGGCTCAACCCTGGCCTTCGGCAGCAACGACGGCCGGCTGTACCTGTACCGGCCCGGAGAGGCCGGCCCGCAGGTGGTCTTTGCCGACCCGGCCCTGCTGGCGGGGTTTTGCGAATGGTCGGCGGACGGCCGGCGGCTGATCTTTTCGGCCTTCGGCCGGGCGCAGGTCGCGCCGCCCAACATCTACTGCCTGGAACTCGACAGCCGGCAGGTGAGTCAATGGACCAATGATCCCGGGGCCATCGACCGCTTCCCGCATGGATCGCCTTCCGGGCAGTGGGCGGCGTTTCAACGCCAGTTTGTGGACGAACCGGGGGTGCCCAGGCGGGTGTACCTTACCGAAGGATCATCCGGCCGCTGTTTCCCGGCGCTGGACAGCGCCGAAGGCGATACGGACACGGGCCGCTTCTGCTGGAGCCCCGATTCTGCCGCCCTGCTGATCACCCTGTCGCGCCAGGGCCGGGCGGCAGAGGCGCGGGTTGTCCGCCTGCAGGACCAGGCGGCGCTGTGGAGCTATACCTCCGACACGCTGCGTGGCGCGGTTTTTTCGCCCCAGGGAGAGCGCATCCTGTGCATCGAAACGGGCGAACTGCGGTGGTTCGCCTATCCGCAAGGGACGCTGCTGGAGCGCCTGCCGCTGGCAGACTATGCGCCGCTGCGTTTCGACTACACCGGCGCGCAGGTCGGTTTTGCTGCCGGCGCCAACAGCCTTTATTTCCTGGGGACGAATTTCAACCTGTACCGCTGGAAGATCGGCGGCGCCTGCGAATGCCTGTTGGAGGAGAACCCGCCGGCCAGGCCGGCATACAGGCACGAGACGTACAGCGTGCCGGCGCGCGACGGCCGGCCGGTCCCGGTGGAGCGCTTCATTCCGCCTGCACCCCGGCGCCCGGCCATTCTCTACATTCACGGCGGGCCGGGCGGCGCCATCGACCCCGAGGACCCCTTCATGCTCGGCCTGCTGGCGCAGGGCGTCGAGTTTGTGTGCACCGCCTACCGCGGCAGCAGCGGCTACGGCCAGGAACACGCCGAGGCCAACCGCGGGGAGTACGGCCGGGCGGATGTGTGGGACATCCTGGCGGCCGGCTTCGATTGGAAAAAACGCACCGGCGGAGAGCGGCCGCTCGTCCTGGCTGGTTACAGCTACGGCGGCTTTCTGAGTTTGCTGGCGCTGGCGCAGGAGCAGCAGCCCTGGGCGGGCGGCGTCGTGATGTGGACGGTCAGCGGGATGCACCGCATGCCGCTGCATGCCCAGCGCGCCTTCCCAACCGACGCCGCTCTATTGGCCCAGGCCAAAATCGAGCGCTCCCCGCTGGCGCAGGCCGGGCGCATCCGTGTGCCCCTGCTCATTTTCCACGGCGCTCTGGATGCCTCCGCCACGACCGAAGAAGTGCGCGCCATGCAGGCCAGCATTCTGAGCCAGGGCGGCGCCTGCGAGCTGGTCATCTATGACGATGACACGCACGGCCTGGTGCGCCACCGCGCCGAAATCCAGGAGGCTGCGCTAGGCTTTCTGGAAAGGTTTGAATGACCCTCCGCAGATTACGCCGAATGCGCTGATTCTTTCATTTCTGCGTTGCTCTGCATTGATCTGCGGATGAATTTCTCTGTCTGGCTTCTGGGAATGCATCCACAGATTACGCCGATTGCACGGATTTTTCTTTCTTCTCTGCGTTACTCTGCGTTGATCTGCGGATGAATTTCTCCGGCGTTTATGTCATCCCACCCGCTTACCCTTCACCCGGCATGAATCAAAATTGCTGAAATCGGATATAATATATCAGTATTTAGATAACAACCTGGTGTGCAGGTTGAGAAGGATCATCCCATGAAGTACGTTTCCCAATTCTTTATCGCCATCTACGTAGCCATGTACCGCCTGACGGGCGGAATCATCGGGGGACAAATGGTGTGGGGCAAGGTTTTACTGATCGACACCGTCGGGCGCAAGACCGGCAAGCGGCGCACCAACCCGGTGATGTACATCCGCGACGGCGATAACTACCTCGTGGCGGCTTCGGCGGGCGGGGCACGAAAAAACCCGGGCTGGTATCACAATTTAACTGCCAACCCGCACACGACCATCCAGGTCATGAACCGGAAATTTCCGGTGACTGCTGAAAGCGTTTCACCCGAAAAGCGGCCAGAGCTGTGGGCCAGGTTCGTGGCGAAACAGCCGCAGTTCAAAGGGTACGAGTTCAGGGCCAAACGCACCATTCCGCTGTTCATTCTGAAGCCTTGAAATACACAAATTCGATGTAATCTCGCTCATTATTTCGCCAGGATTGGCAAATACACACCGTTCGCCGGTTTCACACTGTCAGGCAGTTCCAGCGGCGTTGGCCCGCCTGCTGTGCGGGTTGGCGCGCTGCTGCTCAAATCGAAGATGGTAGAAGCCTGTATGACCACGCTGGGCGCAGCGACAGACTCATCCTGGACAGCCGCAACCGAGAACGTGATGAGATAAAGCCCGGTTTGCGCGCCAGCCGCGGTGTGCAGGGTCACAGTCAGCCTGCCGTTGGCGTCGCTCATTTGGGCCGGGAAGGCATACCCATTGACGGTGATCGTCACCGGGGTGTGCGGGGGAAAGTTCTCTGCTGAAAAAGAGAAGGTGCTGCCGGGCGCTCCATTTTGGTAGGATACCGCCAGGAACGGCGCGGTGGGCATGTGCCAGATCGCAAACATATGCGATGGCTTGCCGCCAGCCGTTGTGATCAGACCGCCGCCCACGTAAACTTGCCTGTCGGCAATCGCAATGCTGTCCACAAAATTGTCGACCCCCGATCCAAGCGAAAGCCACGCATTGCCGTCCCAACGTTCAATCGAATAATCCGGATAAACCCCAGGCTCAGCGATATAGATATCTGCGCCATCAACGGCGACAACATTCGACTGCCCGTTCGTTTTACAGGTTGGGTAAGACCAATCGCTCCCGTTCCAAACAGCCAGGCTGCTGCTTTGCAATGGGTCAGCGCAAAGCGGGGAAAAATTTTCGGTGAGAGAAAAATTACCTGCCAGGTAAATATTGCCATTCGCAACAGCCAACCCGCTCACCGTCTCGGCAGAAAAGTCGCGCGCCATCACGTGCCAGGCGCTGCCATCCCAGCGCGCCACGGTATTGATGGCGTTTCCACCGGGTCCTTTGAATGTGCCATACGCAAAAATATCGCTGCCGCTGGCAACGATTTTTTTGACAGCGCACAACGTATCACAGACAACCGGTCCGCTGCCAGGCGCTCCCAGGGCATGCCAGGCGAGTCCATCCCAGCGGGCTATGTTGGTAACGGTGATGCCCCCTGCGCTGATGAAACGACCGCCGGCGTAAACATCACTGCCTGAGACAGCGATTGTTTTCACCATTTCGCCTGAGGTTATATCGGTTTTTATGCCAGTTCCCATTGCCTGCCAGGCGGCGCCATCCCAATGGGCGATGCTGTCGGCCGGCACGCCGCCTGCGACGCTAAAATAGCCGCCAACATAAACATCACTGCCTGTGACAACCAATGAGGCAAGAATCGCTGTATTGTCAAAATTCCCAGGACCCATCGCATGCCAGGCCGCGCCGTCCCAGCGCGCGACGGCATTAATGGCGTAGTTATCAGGTTTATAAAAATAGCCGGCGATATAAACGTTACCAGCGCCATCCGGCGCAATGGCGTTGATACCGCACTGGTACAGGCAGGTCAGTCCATTGGCATTCAGCGCAAAGCGATCATCCCAATTTTCGTCGCTCAATGAACTGACGCTTGTGGGCTGCAGGGCATCGCCTGCCAGCGCCCCAGGTTTGCCTGGAAGCGTCAAAAGGATCACCAGGATCACGCATCCAATTCTGTGCAGGTTGTGTTTCATCGTTCCTCCGTCGGACACAATAAATGGGGGGATATGCCAACTCTTGAGATGACTAAGGCTCGCGCACAGGTGTAAAAGTGTAGGTCGTATTGTATGTCGTCATATCACCCGTGGATGTAAAATAAAAGTAGTACGCGCTGAATATATTGTGATAATTTATCAACCCATTATCGTCAAGCAATTCATAGACATCACCTTCTATCGGGTGAGTAAAATAATCGAAGAAGGGCCGGTATTGATAAGCAGCTCTATCCTCATACAGCGGTGTAGACGGCTGACAGGTTTCATTCACCGGTACTGAATTTCCGTTGGGCAGTGCATATCCACTGCTTGTCAATTTATATTGGCGGTCCAGGCTGCCCAGGTTTTTTTGGTTCAGGTTGTAAGGATCAAGTATTTGTAGATAGCCAATATATAAGTTCCCGCTCCATTGATAATCGCCCTGGCAAGAGTAATTGATCCCAACCAGTGAATTGTACCAGGCAGAATGGGTGTGGGCTTGATAGGTCATCGTATCTGAGGGAGTGCCGTAAAAATCCAGGCTGTAATCCGCATTAAGCGGCGGATAAGCGTAAACAGTGGCTGTCATCACCGATTGGGTTGTCCAGGTCCAAATGAGCCCTTTTTGATCTGCGGTCACATTCATCTTCACCGAATAGGCATAACAGCCAATATTGGTTTCTCTGATTTCCGGGTTTTTGGGCGCAGTCAACAAGGGCGAACCAGCGGCAAATGCGCTGTTGCTGAAGACAAATAACACCTCCTCCACCCGCTCTGCGTGAACATCCAGGCAATAGGTGGCGTAGGCGCTGGTAGAAAAGTCCTTAAATTCCCAGTTCGGATTGTCTTTATATTTGATGATCGCCTGCATTTCAGCGTTTGGATAGGCGCCTGGAACGGCCGCATCATAAAAAGGATTGGTCACCGCCAGTGAACGAACATTCGGGTCATTAATTTTGTAATGGTAGAAAACGGATGTGAGCCGGTCGAGTTTGACTGGCATATTGTAGTTGGCATCAGGCCCCACTACCAGGCCTAAACTCATGTCATCGGTCAGATACACCTTATTGGGAATTTTTAATGCAGCAAAATTTTTGACCGGTCCATCATTCCATAAATACTTGACGAAATCAGGCCAGGTCTTTTCAAATCCTCCGGGCAGGGAATCGTCCACCGCCTTGAGACCATCCATCGTGGCGGCTTTAACAAACGATGTCCGGATGATATCTTTCCGAAATAAGATGTTACTCAAATAAAGTGGGAATAGATAGGCGCCATATTGATGATTGTTTTTCTCGTAATCAAGCGGTTTCCCGGGCAGTAGAATATAGTCATCCACATACTCCAGGGCTGATTTAGAGGTTGGGTCATATTGGGTTTCAGCCCAGGTCGCGGTGGCTTCGTCCCACCAGGAATAGTTATCACAATCCTTTTTTCGTTCAAATGCATATTGCAATGAATGGAAAAATTCATGCGCCACCGATTCGGTCAAGAATTTGCCTTTATCCAGGTTGATTTCAATATAGGTTGGCACAGAAGGACACAAACTACTTGTAACCGTAGGCGTGTACACATTCATTTCGCCGTAATCCCCCCCGGCTCCCATGTGAAGCAGATAGATATCGTATTCAGGTCCCCCTCCATTTTTTGGGAAACCTGCGTCCGAAAGCGGTCGAATATTCATATAATCGGCGGATGTGAACTTGCTCCAAATGGTTGGGGTAATGACTGCCGCAACTTTTCCGGAGGAGATCACATCCGTTGGTCGGAACCACCATATCTTGATGTTGGAACTGGGGGTTGTGTAATAAATCGTGATCGTGATCGGAGGCGTGGCTTGAATATCTTGCGCCGCGCCCTGATGATAGGCAGATGTGGGCAGATTGATCCAACTGTCCGGTTCAGAAGGGGGCAGAAGGAAGGGCCGCAAGACAGCCTGGGCTGCCGGGCTCAGGCCGGCGAACTGCTTGCGCAGGGTGACCATATTCACACCTTCTTTTGGAGCCTGCGCCGGATCTCCGGTGTACATGGCTGGCAGGCGGCTGTCGCCAAAGGAACTGAAGATCTTGTACTCCAGGGCGGTCTCTGCGTTGATCTCACCATTCTGGAGAGCCACATCGATCAGGTCAATGCTGCTGGGAATGCGGCCCGCGATCCGTGGAATATAAATCTGGAAAGGAGCGGCAGCAGGGGAAACAACCTGGCCCGTGATCGGTTGTGTCCTGGTTTGAGCGGCTGCCCGCACACCAATCAGCACAGCGGAGGTCACCAATGCGAGCAGTAAACCGATTAAGAAATTCTTTTTCATTTTGGGCATCCTTTCGCATTGTCAGTGAAGTTGGATTGACCGAGCACAAGGTCAGCGATGGCGTCATCGTTGGCAGCAGGAGCGGCTCCAGACAAGAAGGCAATCTCGGCGATTTGCAACATGCGCTGCATATACTCCGCCTTTATCTTCTAACCCACACAAATTCCGCATATTGCAGTCAGCATTATGGACTATCATAACATTCTCAGCGTTTGACAAGCGTTTGAAGAGCAACTATTTTCATAAATTAACTCTAAATATGCGGATTTAGATGCATCAACGAACACAGATGGGGATAAGCGGCCCTTTCTGACATGCGGTGCCGGCGGGAAATTGAAAGCAAAACTGTGAATGTGTTAAAATAGGCTAAGCAGATAAACAATCGCCAAAATCACAAACCATCCAGCCCATACCACCAGGCAGATCGATTGCTGCGGAGGCGCACATGGCAGCCAGTGAAAACCCGAAATACCCACCCGATCGTTTCATCCAGGTTGGCAGTCTGCGGGCGCGCTACTGGGCCGACGGCGAGCAGGGATCGCCGGTGGTGTTGGTTCACGGGCTGGGCGGCTACGCCGAGACCTGGTGGCCGAACAACCTGGCCCTGGCCCGCCAGCACCGCGTGTTTGTGGTGGACCTGCCCGGCTTTGGGCGCAGCGACAAGCCCGCCAGTGCGCCGTACGATTACCCTTACTTTGCAACATTCATCCACGATTTCATGGCCGCCCTGGGGATCGAGAAAGCCGCGCTGGCCGGCCATTCGATGGGCGGCGGGGTGGCCCTGCAGTTTGCCCTGGCCTACCCGGCGCAGGTGGAGCGCCTGGTGCTGGTGAGCAGCGCCGGGCTGGGCAAAGAGGTGAGCCTGATGCTGCGCCTGGCCAGCCTGCCGCTGTTGGGCGAGCTGGCCACCCGGCCCGGCCTGCAAGCTTCCAGGGACTTTATGAAAGAAATCCTTTACGATCCGGCGTTGATCACCGAACAGGATGTGCAGTTGGACTTTGCCATGGCCAGCCAGGCGGGCGCCCAGCAGGCGTTTCTGAAGGCGCTGCGCGCCCTGGGGACGGTTTTCGGGCAAAAAGAGAAGTTCACCGGGCCAATCCTGGACAGTCTGCCCTCCCTGCCCCAACTCACGCTGGTGTTTTGGGGCCGCCAGGATAAGATCGTGCCAGTCAGCCAGGCCGAAGCGGCGCGCCGCATTCCCAACGTGCGCCTGGAGATTTTCGAGCGCTGCGGGCATATCCCGCAGTTCGAACACCCCGAGCCTTTCGACCGCGCCTTGCAAGAATTCTTGAGCGCGTGAGGCAGGGCGTGTCAGCGCATTTGCAGGTCCGCTTGCTGGGCGGCATCCAGCTTTTCTATGAGGGCAAAGCGCTGGAAATTGGCCATTCTGTCCGTCTGCAGACGCTGGTGGCCTACCTGGCGCTGCACCGGACTGCCCCGGTCAGCCGTGAAGAGCTCGCCGCCCTATTCTGGCCCGACGCTTCCGCCGGCCAGGCGCGCACCAACCTGCGCAACCTGCTGCACCAACTGCGCCAGGCGGCGCCCATGATCGACGGCTGGGTGGAGCTTGGCGCCAGCGATATCGCCTGGCGCGCCGGGGATGGGATTCGCCTGGATGTGGACGAGTTCCGCCGCCGCCTGGCGGCCGCTCTGCCGGGCAGCGCAGATGCCGCCGGTCTGCAGGATGCCCTGCAGTTGTACACCGGCGACCTTTTCCCCGGCTGTTACGACGATTGGATCCAACCGCTGCGCGCAGACCTGCGCCAGGCGTACCTGGGCGCCCTGGAACGCCTGGCCGCCCTGCAGGAAGAAGCCCGCCAGTATCCCCAGGCGCTGCAGTCTGCCCGCCGCCTGGCGCAGGCCGAGCCGCTGCAGCCCGCCGCCGTTCAGCGCCTGATGCGCCTGTACTCTCTGACAGGCGACCGGCCGTCTGCTCTCAAAGCCTTCCGCGTTTATGCCCGCTTGTTGAAAGAAGAGCTGGACGCCGAGCCGGAGGATTATTTGCAGGAGGCTTACCTGGGCCTGCAGGCCGCCTCCAATGGACCCAGCCGCGCCGAGGCGGGAAATGCCGGCCCGCTCGTGGGCCGTTCACCTGAATGGCGCCAGTTATTGGCGCAGTGGCAGGCGGCGGCGGGCGGCAGCGCCCGGGCGGTCATCATCAGCGGCGAAGCCGGCATCGGCAAAACCCGTTTGGCGCTGGAGCTCGTGAAGTGGGCCGGCCTGCAGGGCATCCCGGCGCTCTCCGCGGCCTGCTACCCGTCGGAGGGCAGCCTGCCGTATGCGCCGGTAATGAGCTGGCTCAAAGCCCGCCCCCTGCCGCCGCTGGAGCAGACCTGGCTGGTGGAGATTGGCCGTCTGCTGCCCGAGCTCACCGCAAAAATTTCCAGCCTGCCTCGACTGGAGCCGCTGAGCGAAGCCTGGCAGCGCCAGCGCCTGTTCGAAGCGCTGGTCCGCGCCGTCACAGGGCACAGGAAGCCGCAAATCATCCTGCTGGAGGATGCGCAGTGGTGTGACCGCGACACGCTGGAGTGGCTGCACTTCTTGCTGCGCTTCGCCCCCCAGGCCCCCCTGCTGGTCGTGGCAACGCTGCGCCAGGGCGAAGCAGTTGCAGACAACCATTTCACTGCGTTCCAGTCCGCCTTGCAAGCGGAAGGGCGCTCGCTGGAAATTGAGCTGCGCCCGCTGGCCCAGGCCGACGCGCTCCAGCTCATCGCGCAGACTGCCCGCCAGCTCGCGCAAGCCGCGCCAGATTCGGCCGCCGAGGGCGGCATTCTGCGCCAGGCGGAAGGCAACCCGCTCTTCCTGGTGGAGATGGTGCGCCTGGGCCAGGCCCTGCCGGCGGAGGCGCTCGAGGCCTCCGGGCGCATCCAGGCGGTGCTGAAGCGGCGCCTGGAAACGCTCAGCCCGGCAACGCGCGAGCTGACGGCGCTGGCCGCCACCATTGGGCGCGAGTTTTCCCTGGCCGTCCTGCGCCAGGCCAGCGAGCAGAGTGAAACAGCGCTGGTGAGCGCCCTCGACGAGCTGATAGGCCGCCATATCATCCGGGAAATTTCACCGGAAACCTACGATTTCACCCACGATCTCTTGCGCCAGGCCGCCACCGGCCGGTTGAGCACGGCCCACCGCCGCCTGCTGCACCGCAAGGCCGCCGAGGCCTACGCCCGCCTGGACCAGGCGGCGCCCAACCCGCGCTACGCCGAGATCGGCAGTCATTACGAGCGCTCCGGGCTGGCCGCCCAGGCCGTGGGCTACTACCGCCTGGCCGCCCAGGCCGCCGCCGATATCTTCGCCAACCATGACGCCTGGACGTATTTTCAGCGCGCCGTCGACCTGGCGGAAAGCGCCGGTGTGGGGGAAAAACGCGCTTTTTCCTATGAAGAATTCGCCGTCCTGCTGGAAAAGACCGGCAGGCTGTTAGCGCTGGAAAGCCATTATCCGCAGGCGCTGGCGCATCTCGAACGCGCCCTGGCCCAGCCATTTCCCCAAAACGGGCTGTGGCGCTCGCAGATTTACCGCAAGATCAACGAAGCCTGGGCGGCGCAGTACCGGCACGACCTGGCCCGAACCGCCCTGGAACAGGCGGAGCAGGCGCTGGGCGTGCAGCCACCGGCGGGCACGCTCGAGGAACAGCAGGAATGGCTGCAGATTCAATTGGACCGCATCCAGCTTTGTTACTGGGACAACCATACCGAGCAGATGGAGGCGCTGATCGCCCAGGTCGAAGCGCAGGTCGCCAGCCTGGGAAAGCCAGGCCAGCAAAATAATCTGCTTGCCATGCGTTACATGGCGAGCATGCGCCGCGAGCGTTTCCGTCCCTCCTCTGCAACAATGCAGGTTGTCCAGCAGCGCCTGCAGCAGGCCGAAACGTTGGCGGACCCCTACAACCTGGCAGTCGCCCAGTTCCACTATGGGTTCTGCCTGCTCTGGCACGGGGACCTGGAACTGGCGCGCCGCCGGTTGGACCTGGCTTACGAGGCCCTCGACCACGTGGGCGACCGCCTGTGGCAGATGCGCTGCCTGGCTTACCAGACTGTGGTCAGCCGCAAGCTCCATGACCCAGAGCAATTGCAAAAAGAGCTCCCGCCCCTGCTGGAATCAACGCGGGCGATGAATGAGCCCACCTACCTGGGGATCGGGCTGGCCAACCAGGGCTGGTTGGCCTGGCAGAACGGCGACGCCATCCAGGCAGTACGTCTATGCGAAGAAGCCCGATCCACCTGGCAGACCTTCAACGGCAGTGTATTCCACGCCCTGGCCGATTGGGTTCTGCTGGCTGCCGCCGCCAGCAGGCAGGACCTGCAAGCCGCCGCTGCCGCTGCCAGGTGCCTGCTCGACCCGAACCCCGCCTTCCAGCCGCTGCTGGATGCGCTGGCAGGCCTGCTCGAGCAGGGCTTAAAAGCCTGCGAGCGTGGTGAACAGGCCGAGGCCCTGGCATGCTTCGACCTGGCGCTGGAGGCGGCCCGCGCCGCCAACGAGCTGTAAACGACAATTGAGCGTCAAAATCCTGCCGGTACGCAACGCTGCCCGGCGTTTTGCGCGCCGGTCAAACGCCTGTCAAACGCTGTCTGGCTAGAATGGTTGTATATAACCATTCAGGCAAAATTTATCAACTAAGGAGAACAAATATGAGTGAGCTTTACCATCTATTCATTGTGCACGGCTTTCGTGAAGCCTATTACCAGCTTTCAGCGGAAGGGCAGAACCAGTTTTGGTCCAGAATCGGCGAAGTCGGGCAGGCTGCCGGGTCAAAACTGCTGATGAACTGCTATGCCCGCTGGAACAACGAAGCCTGCGCTGGCTGGGGCGTCGAAATGGTCCCGGATGTGCAGTCGCTCCAGCAAATGGCCCGCTCCCACGAAAAAAACCAGCACTACCGTTACATCGAAGCCGAGACATACATCGGCACCCTGATGGAGGGCTTCCAGGTGCGGGAAGCCGCATTCCCCGACCCGCTCTACCAACTGTTTCTCGTGAAAAACCAGAACAACGAAGCATGGACCAGCCTGTCCGAAGATACGCGCCAGCGCCTCTTTTCAGCAGTGGGCGAATCGATCGATGCGCGCGGCGGGGTGACGCTGTTGGGCTGTGATATAAACTGGTCGAATGAAGAATATGCCTTTTTTGGCGTAAATGCCTGGCCGGATATCGCCGCCCAACAGGCCCATTTTCAGGACCTGGCCAAAATCGGCTGGCACCGCTATTTTTACTCCAGGACCATCCTGGGCACAAAATACAGAGGAGAGGTCTTCGGAGGTTGAAATGATCCTGGTCGTTGGTTCTACCGGTTACCTGGGCAGTGAAATCTGCCGGCGCCTGTCTGCCGCGGGCCATCCCGTGCGCGGGCTGGTGCGCTCCACCTCGGCCCCCGCCCGCGCGGCCGAATTGACCACCCTGGGCGTCGAGATCGTCACCGGCGACCTGCGCCAGCCCGCCTCCCTGGCACAGGCCTGCCGGGGAGTGGACGCCGTCATCACCACCGTCACCTCTGCCCGCTCGATACAGCCCGGGGACTCCATCCCCGCCACCGACCAGCAGGGCCAGCTCGACCTGGTGCTGGCCGCCAGCCGGAGCGGGGTGCGCAAATTCATCTATGTCAGCATCCCCCAATCCCTGGAGCCCTGCCCGCTGACCACAGCCAAGCGCACCGTCGAACAGGCGGTCAGCGCCAGCGGCATGGATTACACCATCCTGTGCCCGGCGTACTTCATGGAAACCTGGCTCAGCCCGGCCACCGGTTTCGATTATCCCAACGCCAAAGCCACCATCTTCGGCGATGGGCACGCCAGGAGCTCCTTTGTTTCGTTGGGAGACGTGGCGGAGTATGCCGTGCAGAGCCTGGACAACCCGGCGGCGCAGCGCGCCCTGTTCGAGATCGGCCATCCCCAGGCGCTCAGCCTGCTGGAGGCGGTGCGCCTGTTCGAGCAGGCCGGAGGCAAAGCCTTCGAACTGCAGTTTGTGCCGGCCCAGGCGCTCGAAGCGCAGCGCGATGCGGCGACCGATCCGCTGCAGCGTTCCTTTGCCGCGCTGATGCACCAGCTGGCTGCCGGCATCCAGGTGGACCCTGCCCGCGCTCTGCAGGCCTTCTCCATCCCGCTGAAATCGGCGGCGCAGTATGCCGAGGCTGCCCTGACGAAAGCCATGCTCTAATCAACAGCTTTCACCCGTTTACGCCCCGCTGCCTGGCGGCTAGCGGTTCAGCAGGGGTATAAAAACCGCATTGTTGAGCACAGCCGCCGGGGGCGGGGCGACGCCGGTCAGGCGCAGCAGCGCCTCGTCCTCGTCTACTTTGTTGGAAGCGTCGCCCGCCACCACCAGGCGGTTCAACCAGTCAAACGCCATGGACTGGGCAGAAGACCAGTTTTCGACCCGGACGCTCATCTGCCCGCCGGCGCCAAAAGTCGGGTCCAGTTCATAGCCGTTCTGCAGGGGAAAGGTCTTGCGCCAGCGCGCCAGCAAAAAGCTCGAGGTGGTGGTGTTCCCGCCCGCCAGCAGGATCTTGCCGTCTGCCTGCACCAGCACAGCGTAGGGGGTTTCATCGCCGACAAAGTCGGCTTTGTTGACGCCGGAGATGCTGCCGCATTTGCACAGACTGCCGTCGCTCTGGTTGAGCAAAATCCAGCCAAAATCGCCGCTGGTGTAACCAGCCACGAGCAGCAGGTTGTTCGGGTAGAGGGCCAGGGCGTGCGCTTCATCGTTGCCGCCCAGGGTCACTTCGACAATACCGCTGGCGCCAAACGTGGGGTCCAGGTCGCCGTCGGGCGTAAAGCGCACCACCACAAAATCGCCGGCGTGCCCGCCAGCCACCACCAGCTTGCGATCGGCCTGCACCACCGCCGCCCGGATGCGCACAAACCCCGATCCCAGGTCGTGGCGCACTTTTCCCTGTTTGCCGAAGGTGCTGTCCAGGCTGCCGTTGTCGTTGTAGCGCGCCATCGCCAGGTCGTACGTCACGCCGTCGAAGGCAAAGCCAGCCGCCACGATCTTCTCACTGCCGTCCGCCTGGGGTTGGAGCAAAATGGCCTGGGCGTAGTCGCTGCCCTGCCCAAAATCTGTGAAGGTGTAGCCCAGGCCGTGGAAGGTGGTATCCAGATGGTCTGCGCTGAAGCGGTAAACGGCGAAGTTTGCATCGCTGCCGCCGAAGAAGCCGGCCGCCACCACGCGCCCCTGGCGGTCGAGCGCGGCGGAACGCACAAAATCATCGCCTGCGCCGCCGGCCAGAGTCACGCCGTAGTTGTTGAATTCCGTGTCATACCTATGGCCGTATGAGTCATAAAAAGCCAGCGATACCTGCTGGTTGAAGATCGTGCGCGTCTGCGCCTCGCCGACCACCCAGTAGCCGCCATTGACGGGCAGGACGGCCAGCGCGTGATTGTTGTTGGCGTCGAAATCCCCAGCGGTAGAGCCAGCCACGTCGCGCGCGCCGTTGGGCAGGTAGCGGTACAGGCCGCCGGTCGTGGCGGTGACGATTTTTCCGTCGCTCTGCAGGAAAGCCTGCTGTGGTTGGGGCCCATCAAGGTCATTAGCGTAACCGAACGCCGTGCTCATGGCGCCTGTCGCCTCAGCCAGGATGAATGCCGTGAACGGGCTGCCTCCTTCACTGGCCAGGTCGGCGCCCGCCGCCAGCAGGATCGAGCCGTCTGAGCGCGGAAATACTTGCGCCACGCGGTCGTCATAGAAGGTCAGCGGATAGGTCGCCTTGCCGTCGCCGTCGAAGGTCGCATCGGGGACGCCGATCAGGCTGAGGCGCGCCAGCGCCAGATCGCTGTCGTAATCGGGAGTGATGTAAACAAAACAATTTGCGCAGCCGCCGGCCACGATCTGGCTGCCGTCGGGGGTCAGCGCCAGCGACAGAGCCATATCGTTGTTGGAAAAGCCCAGGGTCAGTTTGCCGTCTCCATCAAAAGCCGGGTCGAGGCTGCCGTCTTCCTGGTAGCGGGCCAGGCCAAAGTCGTAATCGCAGCCCGACACGAAACTGCAGTCATCTGCTGCGCCCGCCAACACAACCTGGCTGCCGGGCAGCAGCAGCATGGCTCGCGCTTCATCATATCCGGAACCAAAACCGGTGGTCGCCTTGCCGTCGCCGCTGAAGGAGCTGTCCAAAGCACCGTTGTCCAGGTAACGGGCGGCGGCAAAATCGGGGTCGTTCCCAATATACCCCCAGCCGCCTGCCACAATCCGGCCGTTGGGCTGCACCCCTACGGCTTCTGCCGAATCTTCCTGGCTATCGAAGTCGGTCTTGACGAAGCCGGTCAGGGCAAAGCTGGTGTCCAGGCTGCCATCGTCATGCAGGCGCATGACAAAGAAATCATTCTGGGCTTCGCCAGCCACCACGATGCGGCCCGAATCATCCACCGCCACGGCGTGCGGCTCGCCTTGAATAACTTTGGTAAAGGCAAAGCTGGCGTCGAGTGCGCCGTCCGGCAGGAATCGCTGGACCTGGATGAATTTATTCGGGTTGATGAATTTGTAACCCACCACCACGATACGTCTGATTCCATCCTGGACGCTGGCCGTCACCGTCATACCCTTGACATCCACAAACCCACTGCCATCGCCAAAGCCGCCGAATCCCGGGTCTGGTTGGACAGATTGCGGCGCGGCCGGCGGAATCAACGGTACCTGGCCGCCAGCAGCCACCGGCGCTGGCAGGGCGAGGAACAGCACGGCTGTCATCAGGATGTGCAAAAACCGGTTTTTCATGCGGCACCTCGGCGGTTATGCAGCAGACTGAAAATACGATTTGTTTTCCAGCTTCCCGGCGGCGGGCGGACAGACCCAATCTGAAACACGAAGCCGGCGGGTTGGTGGGTGGGTCATGCGCAATCCCTGTCACATTCCTGGTTTGAGCGCTGCGGTTTCGATCGCAATGGATGGCATTAACAATAAGCGGCATGCCTTCCAGGTTC
Source organism: Chloroflexota bacterium (assembly GCA_029782365.1). Classification (GTDB taxonomy): domain Bacteria; phylum Chloroflexota; class Anaerolineae; order Anaerolineales; family UBA4823; genus CAWBUW01. The sequence continues at coordinate 15,361 of JAKOUW010000204.1, read as the reverse complement.
AGTCGTGCGGGATGCGGCCCATTCAGATAAATTATATCAGATTATAATATAACGATACTATTCCTCCGTTTTATTCAGGAAGGAGTGATAATGAGCCAAATCTCGCGCAGGCGTTTTCTTCAGGGGCTGGCTGCGCTGGCGGCCGCCGGGTTGGCCAAACCGCTGTTCAAGTTCTCCGCCCTGGCGGCGCCCGCCGGCATCTCCGGCGGCTGGATGCCGGACAATCCCCTGCCCGGCCAGCTTGCCGGCCCTGCCGCGGTGGCTGCACCGGCTGGGCCGTCGGCGGCGCCCGCCGCCTACCAGCTCCAGACGCCCCACCAGGCTTTGCTGATGGACGTCTCGGCGGCGGTGTGGGATGCGCGCTGGACCCAGCTTACCAACCAGGGCTACCGCACGACCCGGGTGGAAGGCGTGGATAACAGCGGCGTGGGCGCCAGCTATTCCGGCATTTTTGTGCGCGACGGCCTCACCGACTGGTACGAGTGGCGCGGCATGGACCACAATAGCTACCAGACGAAATTTGACGACTATGCGGCTACCGGTTATATTCCCATTTCAGTCTCTGGTTACCAGGACAACGGCGCCACCCGCTTTGCCGCCGTGTGGTTGAAACAGGCCGCGGCCTACACCGGCATCCACGACGCCACGAATGCCCAATACCAATCTTTCGTAAACACCAATATCAACACCTACCACCTGCGCCCGCTGGCCGTGGACGGCTACCCGGTGAGCGGCGCCGATTATTACATCTCCATCTGGTCCGACCTGGGCAGCGGAAACTGGCTGGCGCGGCACGGCAATACGGCCACCGACCTGGTCAACAACTGGATCCTGTACAACCCGCAGGGCTACCGCGTCACCGACGCCAGCGGGTACAACATCGGCGGCACGGCGTATTTCGCTTATTTCATGGTGCAAGATAACCGGCCGAGCACCCTGTGGTACGGCACGCCTTCCTTCATCTACAGCAAAGCGGTGGACAATGCCAAGGCCGACCTTGAGCCAAACGTGATCGACAGTTACGACGACTCCGGGCGCAAGTTCGTCATGGCGCACGTCCAGCGCACGCGCGCCTGGTCAACCAGCGGAGCCGCCGCCCCCGGCCTGGGCGCCTTCGACAGCGCCATGCAGACCTTCATGCAGGATCGCGGCGTGCACAGCGCCACCCTGGCAGTCACCAAGGACAGCCGGCTGGTGCTGGCGCGCGCTTACCGCTGGGACTATGACAACATCGACCCGGTGCAGCCCGAGTCGGTCTTCCGCATCGCCAGCCTGAGCAAAGCCCTCACCTCCATGGCGGTGATGCGCCTCATCCAGGAAGGCAGCCTGGCGCTGACCTCCAAACTGGTGAGCCTGGTCGCCCTGCCCGGCCCGCTGGTGGACAGCCGCATCAATAACATCAACGTCGAGCACCTGCTGCACCACACCGGCGGATGGGACCGCGACAGCACCAATTTCGACCCGATGTTCGCCGATCAGACGATCGCCAGCGCCCTGGGCGTGTCTCTGCCCGTCACCCAGGCCAACATCATCCGCTACATGTCCACCATCCGCCCGCTGGATTTCGCTCCCGGCAGTCAGTACCACTACAGCAATTACGGCTACCTGCTTTTAGGGCGCATCATTGAAGCGGTCAGCGGACAAAGCTACCTGAATTACATGCAGCAGCATGTGTTCGCCCCCCTGCATCTGAAATACATGGCGCTGGGGCGCTCGGAGATGGAGCTGCGCCAGTCCAATGAAGTGGCCTATTACCAGACCGACCCGGGCCTGTACGGCAATGTGCGGCATGCGGGAGCGCCGGTGAACGCCATGGGGCCGTACGGCTGGTTTAACATCGAGAATATGGATTCGCACGGCGGCTGGTTGGCGTCTGCCATTGACCTGGTGCGCTTCACCACCGCCTTCGACGCCTCCAGCGGCTTCCCGGTGCTCGACCCGGCCTCGATCGCCTCCATCTTTGCCATCCCGCCGTTGGGAGCGTTCAACGATGGATCGTGGTACGGCTGCGGCTGGGCGGCGCGCAGTGTGACCGGCGGTCAAAACGCCTGGCACAACGGCAGTCTGCCCGGCACCTACACCTTCATGGTGCGGCGCTACGACCATGTCAATTATGTGGTGCTCTTCAACCAGCGCGATGACCCCTCTGGCCTGGATATCAGCCTGATCGACCCTGTACTGTACGGCGTGGCGGACGGCATCGGCGCCTGGCCGAAGAATGTCGAGTATTTTCCGCAGTTTGGCTACCCGGCGCACGGCCGCGGCTACCTGCCGCACCTGAAACGCTGATGCACTCGTACGGGCGCAGGGGATGATTGGAATGGTTTTACCCACCGGCTTACCCCTGCGCCCCTGCGGAACTATGGCGCTGTGCGGGTGCGGGCGCAGGGGAGGATTTTGGCGGTCTGATCCCTCGGCTTACCCCTGCGCCCCTACCGCCCATTTTGGAGGCGCGGGCGCGCCTCCGCCGTGCGGGCGCAGGGGAGGATTGGAACGGTTTGACCCACCGGCTTACCCCTGCGCCCCTACCGCCCATTTTGGAGGCGCAGGCGCGCCTCCGCCGTGCGGGCGCAGGGGAGGATTGGAACGGTTTAACCCACCGGCTTACCCCTGCGCCCCTACCGCCCATTTTGGAGGCGCAGGCGCGCCTCCGCCGTGCGGGCGCAGGAGAGAAGGAATAAATAGAAAGCGGCCAGTTTCCTTGCTCAGATTTGGGCGAACATGTACAATCCTGGTCATGCAAAAATCTTTCCTTTATCCACTTAATCCCTGGCAAGGATGGCGCCGGCGATGACTGAAATCCCTGGCGCCGGTTCCCATCTACCGACACAGATCGAGCGCGACTACCGCTGGAACTTCCTGGTCAATTCGCTGGACGGCGCCAGTTTCTGGTTTGGCATGAGCTTCATCGCTTCCGCCGTCGTTCTGCCGCTGTATGTCAGCCATTTCACCACCAACCCGCTGATCATCGGCCTGATCCCCCTGCTCAGCACCGCCGGCTACCTGGTGCCGCAGCTTTTCACTGCCAATGCCGTCGAGCGCGCCCCGTTGAAAAAGTTCTTCCCGGTCAACGTGGGCTTTTTTTCGGAGCGCGTGCCGGTGATTTTACTGGCGCCGACGGCCTATTGGCTGGCAACCGGCCAGCCAACGCTGGCCCTGGCGGTCTTCTTCTTTCTTTATGCCTGGCACACCATCGGCGCCGGGCTGATCGTCGTCGGCTGGCAGGATATGATCGCCAAGATCATCCCTCTGGAGCGGCGCGGGCGCTTCTTTGGCATCACGAATTTTCTCGGCAACGGCACGGGCATCCTGGGCGCGCTGGCCATCCCCTGGATGCTGGCGGCGTTTCCTTTTCCGCTGGGGTATGTGTACTGTTTTGCCCTTGCCGGCGTGATGATCTTCATCTCGTGGATTTTCCTCTCGCTGGCGCGCGAGCCCGCCGTGGCCACCAGCAAGCCGGCCGTCTCAGAGTGGGATTATTTCCGCACGCTGCCCGCCGTCCTGCGCCGTGACCGCAACTTCAGCCTTTACCTGCTCTCATCACTCACGTTCAGCCTGAGCAGCATGGCCAACGGCTTCCTGGTGGTGTACGCCGTCAAGACCTGGCGGATGTCGGACGCGCAAGCCAGCGGGTTCATGATCGCCATGCAGGTGGGGCTGACCCTGGCAAATCTGTTCTTCGGCTTCCTGGCTGACCGCAGAGGACACAAGATGAGCCTGGAAATCTGCATGCTGTTGAGCGCCCTGTCGCTGGGGCTGGCAATTGTTGCGCCTGGCCCGCTGTGGTTTTACCCGATCTTCTTTTTGCGCGGCGCGGTCAACGCCGGCACGTTTATCTCCGGCATTTCCATCGTGTATGAATTTACCAGCGCGGAAAACCGCCCGACTTACATCGGCCTGGCCAACACCCTGCCCGGCGTGACCAGCGCGCTGGCGCCTTTGATCGGCGGGTGGCTGGCAGGCGCCGCCGGCTACCAGCCCATGTTCGTCCTGGCCCTCGCCATCGGCAGCGGCTGTTGGGCCTTACTGCGCTTCACCGTGCGCGAGCCGCGCCAGGCTGGCGCGCTGAACCTGCAGGCAGAACCGGATTAAACCCGGCTGTGCTCACGGTTTCGGGCAGGTGACGCTGGCGTCCGGCACCAGGTTGAACTTGTAGCGGTTGGGTATGTTGCCGTCGAAGCCCTTAAATACCACATGATCCAGCAGGCTCAGTGAGACCTGCAGGGTGCCGTCGTTGCCCAGCGGGGTGATGGTATACGTCCCGGCGGCCTGGTGCGACTCGCCTGCTTTGGGGATCGAATACGAGTAAGTCACATTGCCATGCTGGGCATCCTGCGGGGTGAACAGGAAGGTGAACGTGACCAGCGGGGTTGTGGAAAGAACGGTGAAGGGCTGGGCGGTGCTGCACACCACCCCCGAGATGACTTCGCCCCCCAGGGTCATAATCTGCTTGACGATATACGGGTGGGCGGAGGGCAAAGCCGTCTCGCTGGGCGTGGGCGAGGGAGTGGACGTAGGTGTGGCGCTTCCACTGCCGCCGGAGCCTGCGCCGCCGCCGCTTCCGCCCGCGCTGCCCCCTCCTGAACCGCTGCCAGAGCTGCCGCCGGTTCCACCGCTGGTCCCGGAATTCACGCCGGCCGCCGGCTGGGTCGGCGTGCCAGTAGCCGCCGAGATCATCGTTTCCAAGAGAGCATATTCAGCCGTGGCGGTGGAAAGGAGCGAGTCTGTCAGGGAATCCACGCCAGAAGTTGCCGTGGGTGAGGGTGAGTTACCTACCGGGAGCGGCGTAGTTTTCTTATCGGGCAGGGGCGCCAGGGTTGGCTGACCGGCTTGGGGCGCCGCCAGCGAACAGGCCAGCGAAACAACCAGAACGAGCATCCCACCGATCATCAAAACAGAACGAGGCTGGTTGCGCATGGCATTCCTCCATTCAAACCGCATGTGTTTTGCAGGAAAGTTTTCCAGCATTCAAGATATACATTATCTGAATTATAATCCAGCCCGGCTCGTCTGGCGCTTAAGGGTCATTAATCAAACGGCCTGGCCTGGAACAGGCGCGCAGATCGGCATATAATAACAAAAAGGAGACCGCGATGACCGCTGCACCCGACCTGACTCTCATCCTGCATTTCCTGGCCGGCCTGCGCCAGAACAACCACAAAGCCTGGTTCGAAGAGCACCGCTCCGAGTACGACGCCGCTCGCCAGCGCTTCGAAGATTTCCTCGAGATCATCATCGACGAATTCCGCCTCTCCGACGGGCTGGGCGGCCTGCAGGCCCGGCAGTGTACGCCGCGCATCTACCGCGATGTGCGCTTCTCCAAAGACAAGTCGCCGTACAAGACCAACTTCGGCGCGCTGATCGGCCCGCAGGGCTGGAAGAGCACCTGGCGCGGCTACTACCTCTCCCTTGAGCCGGGCGACCACTCGCTGGTGGCCGGCGGGCTGTACCTGCCCGAGCCTGCCCAGCTCGAGCGTTTCCGCCAGGCCATCGACCAGCACCCAGGCGAGTTCCTGCAGGCCGTCTCCGGGCCGGATTTTGTGCGCCTCTTTGGCAAAGTCTCTGGCGAGCGCCTGAAGACTGCCCCCAAGGGTTACGACAAAGCGCATCCCCACCTGGACCTGCTGCAGCTCAAGCAGATCACCGCTCTGCGCCCCGTGCGCGACGCTGAGGCGCTCGATCCCGGCTTTGCCGGCCAGGTGATCGACGCCTGCCGAGCCCTGCGCCCGTTCTTAGATTTCGTGGCGACGATTGCGTGAGGGGAGAACCCCCCGCCCGATCACCCTGCCGACCGGCCGGGCAGACAGCAGTTTGTCCGCCAGACTGACCGCCTTCGATGGGTCTGCCCGCGAGGCCCTGGGCACAGCGGCGGGGTGATCGCAGTTGGCGCGCCGCCGGCCGCTGTGGACGGGCGTTCCCAGCAGAGCGGCCTTTGTCCTCGACGCGCCGTTCAACCGCCTTTTTGCCAGCTTTTTCCCGACCTTGAGCCGGGAACGATTTGCCTTTCCACCTCTTTTTATTTCACCTGCCGGATGCGTTCCGCGATGAAAACCAGGGTCAGCGTGCCGATCATCAACAGCACCGCCAGGGCGATCATGATGGGCAGGCGGTTGGCAAAGCGCAGTTGGCTGAACAGGTACACCGGAAATGTCGGTTGGGTGCCGGCCAGGAACAAGGCCAGCGCAAATTCGTCGAACGATACGGTGAAGGCCGTCAGCCAGGCCGATACGATGGCCGGGAAAATCATCGGCAGGACGATGCGTCTCAAGGTGGTCAGGTAATCGGCGCCCAGGTCCATGGCCGCATCCTCGAGGTCGAGGTCGAAGCCGGCCAGCCGGGAGGAGATGATCAACAAAGTGTACGGCAGGGCGATCACCGTGTGGGCAAAGCCGATGGTCCACAGCGAGCGCTGGATATGCAGCACCGAAAAAAGCAGCAGCAGGGCGACGGCCAGGACGATATAGGGGACGATCAGCGGCAAAACGGCCAGCATCAACAGCAAATTCTTGGCCCTGAACTGGTAGCGCAGATACAGGATGGACACCATAGTGCCAAGCAGGGTCGCCGCCAGGCTGCTGCCGGCCGCCACGAACAGGCTGTTGCGGGCGGCCTGCAAGACTTCGGGCGTGGCGAGCAGTTTTTGATACCACGACAGGGTGAACCCCTCCAGCGGGAATGAAAGGCTGGTATTGGAATTGAGCGAAAACACGAATAAAACGCCGATGGGCACGTACAACAAAACGATCAAGCCAATGTAATAGGTGAGGCTGAAAACCGAGGGACGCTGGGTGTTCATTGGATCAGATCCTGCAAATTGACCAGGCGCGTCGCCACGACTACCATCAAAAGAGTGATCACCAGCATCACCACGGAAAGCGCCGACCCGAGCGACCAGTTGGCGGCTTTGGTGAAGAAGTCCTGGATGATGTTGCCGTACATGCTCCCCCGGCTGCCCCCGACCAGCAGAGGTGTGACGTATTCCCCCACGGTGGGGATAAACACCATGAAGAAAGCCGCAAACACTCCTGGCAGGCTCAAGGGCAGGGTGATGCGCAAGAACTGGTTGACCGGCGCCGCGCCGAGATCGGCGGCGGCTTCAAATAAACTGATATCAATGCGCTGCAAGGCGGCCAGGATGGGCAGGGTTGAAAACGGAATCCAGACATAGATCAAAGTCACCACCACCGCGCTGCGATTGTAGAGCAAGGCTTCCAGGGGAGCCTGGATGACGCCAATATACTGCAGGAAAGCGTTAATCAGGCCATCGGATCCCAACATAAACTTCCAGGCCATCACGCGCAGGAGGTAGCTCGTCCAGAAGGGGACGAGCAGGAGAATCAGGAAGAAATTCGCCCTTTTGCCAGCCTTAAACGCCAGAAAATAGGCGATGGGGTATGAAAGCAAGATAGAGATGATGGCGATGGTCAGCGCCATGAAGGTGGAGGTGCCCAGCAGACGCCAGTAGCTGGCATTGGAAATGACTGCGGCGTACTGCTGAAGCGTTGGCCTCCAGGATTGTAGGCTGATGGTGCTGGTCTCTGAACTGAATGAGAAGAAAGCCATCAGAATGATCGGCGCCACAAATAAAACCGCCAGCCATATCATCGGCGGGAGGAACAAGATCCAAAAGGTGGTGCGGCGGTCGAGTGAAAACACGCTGATCCTGACGATCAAGCAAGCAGGTTGTCTGAAGGCGGCTAAGGCGCCGCCTTGACTTCAGTCCACATGGCCGTCCAGGCGTCGCGCTGTTCCGCGGTCAGGTTCGGCGTGAAGTTCGTGTGCTGTAAGATCGAGGGGTCGTTGATGCCAAATGCCTGCTTCAAGGTTTCGTCGGTGATGCCGTTCATCACATCCTGATTGGCGTCGCCGTAATAAAATTCATTGACCACATTGTTGCCAGTCGCCGCGCCCAGCTTCGCATCCAGGAATTTCAGCGCCAGGTTGTAATTCGGCGTGCCTTTTCTGATTCCATAAACGCCGACCCAGGAGTTGCGCCCTTCTTTGGGGTTGACGTACGCCACCGGGATGCCCTTGGCTAACAGTTGGGCGTAGGTGCCTTGCCAGGCGTAAGCCACCCACACATCGCCGCTGGTGAAGCCCTGGATCAATTCCGGTTCGCCCGACCAGTAGAACAGGTTCAGCTTGCTCTGGGCGGTCCATTCCTGCTTGACCTGGGCCAGTTGGTCGGCGGTCACCTTGGTCTCATCCCAGCCGTGGATGTACGAGGAGACTTCCACCGCGCTGGGGCCATCGTCCCACATCGAGATATGGCCTTTGAACTTGGGATCGAGCAGAGCCGACCAGGAAGTGATGCCTTCGGGCACCTTGTCGGTGCGGTAGAGGATGGAAGAATAACCCCAATCCCAGGGGATAAAATACTGCTTGCCGTCAATCTGGCCGATTTTCTTGAAATCGTCCGGCACTTTGCTCCAGTTGGTCAGTTTGCTGGTGTCGATCTCTTCCACCAGGCCGTTGGCGACATAAAACTGCAGCCAGCCGGTGTAAGGATGGAAGACATCGGCCTGGTCTCCAGCCTTCATCTTTGAATAAATGTCGGCATCCGAAGCCCCGATCTCAAAACTCACATTCACTTTTGGGTACGCGTTCTTGAAGTCCACCCAGAAATCGGGCTGGTCATACCCTGCCCAGTCCAGCACACTCAGCGATCCGGTCAGCTCGGCAGGCGGGACTTCGGTGGGGACCGGAGAAGGAACTGCCGTTGGCGCAGCAGTGGGTGCAGGCGTCGGCGCCCCGCCGCAGCTGGCCAATAAAATGCTGATAATCATCGCAAGCCCTACCAAACTGAGGAGCGATTTGTTCCGCCGGACCATAGTTCTCTCCTTCTGTCGTAACCTTTCATCTTATAATGTAAGGGTTCTAATGGATAACCTGCCCGTGGGGTATTTTGGCTTCTCATTGCCGCAGCGAATCAATTATATCAATTGGTAAGATATAATTTATGAAAATTATCTAATTTAGGAGATCAAGGCCTATGAATGCAAACAGCCCAGCCCAGGAGATTTACTGGCACACGACGGTGGACATGCCCGCTGTCAGCCCTGCCCCTCTGCCCGAAAAAGCCGAAGTCGCCGTGATCGGGGGCGGGTTCACCGGGCTTTCGGCGGCGCGCACGCTGGCCAGCCGCGGCGTTAAAGTCGCTGTGCTGGAAGCCAACGCGCCGGGTTGGGGCGCCAGCTCACGCAACGGGGGCATGGTGCTGACTGGGCTGAAAGTATCCATGGGCAAGGTCATGGCGCGCTACGGTCGCGAGCTGGCGCGCCGCCTTTTCCAATGCACCCTGGATTCGATTGACACGGTCGAGCAGATCGTGCGCGACGAAGGCATAGACTGCGGGTTCCGGCGCTGCGGCCATTTGCACCTGGCGAACAAGCCCAATCACTATCCAGAGCTGCTCCACTCGGCCGAGTTCATGGAAAAAGAATTCGGCCACACCCTGAAGGTGGTCGCGCCGGGCGAACAGCGCGCTGAAATCGGCTCCGACGTGTTTTATGGCGGCCTGGTGGACGAGGTCAGCGGCGGGCTGAACCCGGCCCAATTTGTCGCCGGGCTGGCGCGGGCCGCCGAGAAAGCCGGGGCGGGGCTCTTTGGCCGGGCGCCGGTCACGCGCCTGGAGCGCGCCGGCGGCGCCTGGGAAATCAGCACACCGCGCGGCCAAGTGCGGGCCGAAAAAGTGCTGGCGGCCACTTCCGGCTACACCGGGCGAGCGACGCCTGGACTGCAGAGAAAGATCGTGCCGATTGGCTCGTATATCATCGCCACCGAAAGGCTTGACGAGCGGCTGGCGCACGAAATCAGCCCGACAGGCCGCATGATGTATGACCACAAGAATTACTTGAATTATTTTCGCCTGTGGGACAACCGCCTGGTCTTCGGCGGGCGGGCGGCTTTCTTCCCCGAAAACGCACAGACGATCCAGCGCAGCGCCGAGATACTGCGCCAGGATATGCTGAAGGTGTATCCACAGTTGAAGGAGGCGCGGGTCGAGTATGTGTGGGGCGGCACGCTCGATTTTGCCTTCGATATGATGACGCACGTGGGCGAGCAGGACGGCTTGTATTACTCGCTCGGTTATGCCGGGCACGGCGTTTCGATGGCGACCTACCTGGGCCAATCGATCGCCCTGGCGATGCTTGAGGGCTCGATCAAAAACCATCCCTTTGCCGCATTTCCCTTCCCCAGCGCCCCGCTTCATTTATATGACGGGCGACCCTGGTTTCTGCCGTTTGCCGGACTGTGGCACAAAGTGTTGGATTGGGTGCAGTGAAGTTTCCCAGGTTCTGATGCACGACGCCAACCTCGGCCGAAAAGTACTGATCCACTTCGACCGCACTTTCGGCTGGCCATTCCTCAAGCTTGTTGATCCTTCTGCTCATAGGTGAAGGCCGCGTACAGCGTCCACCATCATTGCGCAGACCTGCGAGATCGAGCTGGCCAACAACAAGTTCACCTATACGCTGTTCACCGGCGGCCGGCTGGCTCTGCCTTTCTTGCACTGGTGAATCTCATCCTGCTGTAAAATAAGGTTGATATAATTCACCTAGATCACGGGAGATGAACATGGAATTCAACACGATTCAACAGGCTATTCAAAAAGGCCAGACCATCCTGGGCATCGAGCTGGGTTCGACGCGCATCAAAGCGGTGCTGATCGGCGAAGACCACGCGCCGCTCGCTTCGGGCAGTTTCGATTGGGAAAACCGGCACGAAAACGGCGTCTGGACGTACCACCTGGATGAGGTGTGGAGCGGCCTGCAAGAAAGCTACCGAGCGCTCTGCCGGGATGTGCAAACCAAGTACAGCACTCCCCTGCAGACCATCGGCGCCCTGGGCTTCAGCGGCATGATGCACGGCTACCTGCCCTTCGACCAGGACGGCGTTCTGCTGGCGCCCTTCCGCACCTGGCGCAACACCATCACCGGCCCGGCGGCTGCCCAGCTCACCGATTTATTCCAGTTCAACATCCCCCAGCGCTGGAGCATTGCCCACCTGTACCAGGCGATCCTGAACAAAGAAGCCCACGTGCGGGACATCCGCTTCCTGACCACGCTGGCCGGTTACGTGCACTGGCAGCTCAGCGGGCAGAAGGTGCTGGGCGTCGGCGAGGCCTCAGGCATGTTCCCCATCGACAGCCAGGTGAACGACTACGATTCGTTCATGCTCGCCCAGTTCAACGAACGCACCGCCGCTGAACAACTGCCCTGGAAGATCCAGGACATCCTGCCGAAGGTGCTGGCAGCCGGCGAGCCGGGCGGCGTCTTGAGCGCGGCAGGCGCAAGGCTGCTCGACCCCAGCGGCAGTTTGCCCGCCGGCATCCCGCTGTGTCCGCCGGAGGGCGACGCCGGCACGGGCATGGCGGCGACGAACAGCGTGGCGCCGCGCACCGGCAACGTTTCGGCGGGCACCTCGGTGTTTGCCATGATCGTGCTCGAAAAGGCGCTGTCGAAAGTTTACCCCGAGATCGACATGGTCACCACGCCCAGCGGCCGGCCGGTGGCTATGGTGCACAGCAACAACTGCACCTCCGACCTGAACGCCTGGGTCGAGCTGTTTCACCAGTTCACAGCCGCGTTGGGCATGGAAGTCAGCCAATCCAGGCTGTTCGAAGTGCTCTACCAGCAGGCGCTGGCCGCCGACCCGGACGGCGGCGGTATGTTAGCTTATAACTACGTCTCCGGCGAGCACATCACTCACCTGGAGGAAGGCCGCCCGCTGTTCGTGCGCACGCCCGAAAGCCGCTTCACGCTCGCCAATTTCATGCGCACACACCTGTTTTCGGCGGTCGGCGCCCTGAAGATCGGCATGGATATCCTCTTCGAGCAGGAGCACGTGCAGATCGACCAGATTCTGGGCCACGGCGGTTTCTTCAAGACCCCGCAGGTGGGGCAAAAGATCATGGCGGCGGCGCTCAAGGTGCCCGTAGCGGTGATGGAGACGGCCGGCGAAGGCGGCGCCTGGGGCATCGCCCTGCTGGCGGCTTACCTGCTCCACAAAAAAGACAACGAATCCCTGGAGGCCTACCTGGCGGAAAGGGTCTTCACCGCTGGCAGCAGCGTGACGGTCGCCCCTGCCGCGGCGGACGCCGCCGGCTTTGCGGCCTTCATGCAGCGCTACCAGCAGGGTCTGGCCATCGAGCGGGCGGCCGTGGCCGGGCTGAGGTAAAGGACGCGCCTGCGGCGCCTGCTCCACACCCATGAATACGCCCTCCGCCGCCAGCCAGCCAACACCCGGCCGCCTGGAGCTCGGCCGCCAGGCCCTGCGCCGCGCCCGCTGGGCTGAGGCGCAGGCGCATTTCGCCGCCGCCCTGCAGGAAGCCGACACGCCCGAGGCGCACGACGGCCTGGGCCTGGCGCTGTGGTGGCTGAACGCCATCCCCACCTCGCACGAAGAACGCACCCGGGCCTACCTGGGTTATAAAACAGCCGGCGCGCTGCCGCAGGCGGCCCGCCTGGCGGCCTGGCTGGCGCGCGAGCAGGTTTTTTTACGCGCCAACCTGAGCGCCATGAACGGCTGGTTCGGGCGCGCTTTCCGCCTGCTGGAGCAGTTTCCGCCCTGCGCCGAAACCGGCTGGGTGACCATCTACCACGCCACCATGAACGCCGCGCCCGCCGGGCAGGAGCAGGCCGCCCGCGCCGCCATCGAGCTGGCGCGCCAGTTCCACGACCCCGACCTGGAGGCCTTCTCGCTGGGCGTGCTGGGCTCGGCGCTGGTGGCCCAGGCGCAGGTCGGCGCCGGCATGGACGCTATCGACGAAGCCATGACCGCCGTGGTCAGCGGCGAAGTGAGCGATTACTTCGTCGCCAGCGAGACTTTCTGCCTGACGCTCTCGGCCTGCGAGCTGGCCGGCGACCTGGCGCGCACGCGCCACTGGTGCGACTCGGCCCAGGTGTACGCCCAGCGCTACCAGTGCTCGTTCCTCTCGGCCTACTGCCGCGCCACCTACGGCGGTCTGCTGGCCGAGACCGGGCGCTGGCAGGATGCCGAAGCGGCGCTGACCGAGGCCATCCGCGCCTTCGACGCCGGCCATTACGGGCTGCGCGCCGGCGCAGTGCTCAAGCTGGCCGACCTGCGCGTGCTGCAGGGGCGGCTGGAGGAAGCCGAAGTGCTGCTGGCGGGCTACGAAGATTACGGCAGTTCTGTCCTGCCGCGCGCCCGCCTGCACCTGGCGCGCGGCGAGACCGACCTGGCGCGCGCCGTACTGGAGCAGGCTTTGCCGGCGCTGCCCGACGCGCCCGCCGCCGCGCCGCTCGCGCTGGAGCGCGCCCCCCTCCTGCGCCTGCTGGTGGAAGTCTGCCTGGCCTGCGGCGACCGCCTGGCCGCTCAGCAGGCCGCCGATGAGCTGACAGCCCTGGCGCAGCGGGCAGGCAGCGCCCTCTTCCTGGCGCAGGCCGAGCTGGCGCAGGGGCAGGCCCGCCGGGAGGCCGACGGCGCCGCCTCGGCGGCTCATTTCCGCTCCGCACTCGACCACCTGGCGGTGCATGAAGGCTCGCTGTTGGCCTGCCGCCTCAAGCTGGAGCTGGCGCGCGCTCTGCAGGACAGCGACCGCCCGGGCGCCATCACCTGGGCGCGCGCCGCCCTGGCCGGCTTCGAGCGCCTGGGCGACGCCCACGAAGCTGCCGAGACCAGCCGCCTGCTGCGTCAGATGGGCGCGCCGGTTGCCGCCCGCCCGGCGGATGGCGCCGCCGCCAGCCCATTGACCGCCCGCGAACACGAGGTGCTCGAGCTGCTGGCGCACGGCCTGAGCAACCAGGAGATCGCCGAGCGCCTGGTGGTCAGCCCCAAGACGGTGGAGCACCACGTCAGCCAGGTGCTGGGCAAGCTGGGCCTGCGCAACCGCACCGAGGCCGGCGCTTATTACCTCAGCCAGGCGCACAAAAAATAGGGGCGGCGGATAGGGGTTCCTCCCGATGCGCCGCAAGCCCCGGGGTTGTATCATCAAGGCAATCAAACAATAAAGGAGATTGCAATGGATACCCAACTGATCAACCCCAAAATCTTAGACAACCAGCAGGGCCGCCCCCTGTGGCACCTGGGCGCCCTGCTCAACTTCAAAGCCCTGTGCGCCGAGACCGGCGGCCAGTTCTGGGCGCTGGAAGGCCTGGCCGACCAGCACATGGCCGTGCCGCTGCACGCCCACACCCGCGAAGATGAGATCTGGTTCGTGCTGGAAGGCGAGATCGCCTTCACCCTGGGCGACCAGGTGATATTGGGCGGGCCGGGCACGTTCGTGTACATCCCGCGCCACACGCCGCACACCTTCCAGGTGCGCTCCGGCCGGGCGCGCTGGTTCGGCTTTGGCCTGGGCGGCAGCCTGGACCAGTGGTTCTTCGAGACCGGCGAGCCAGCAAAGTCGCTCGATCTGCCGCCCGCTCCCGACGCCCCGCCCAGCCCGGCCGCCATCCAGGCGATCGTCGCCAGCCTGGAAGCCTACGGCACCATCACCATGGGCCCGCCGCCGGCCATGCCCTGAAAGGCAACGATATTTGTTATCATCCGCGCAAGCTGGCAGGATATCCTGCCAGCTTTTTTGTTTCTTGTCTCATTTTCCCTTTTAGGGATATTTTTCACGAATGTTGGAGTTCCTTTCAGGTCAGCTCCTTTTCTATTTTACACTGTGCCCGTGCTATTTTTACGAAATACCGTGTGCCCCGTATTACGTATTTGCGACATTACGGATAAGGCGTGGAGGGCGTAGGTGTACCTGTCGGTGTTGGCGATGGTGTTCGTGAGGGGGTAGGAGATGATCCAGGCGGAGGGTCGTTGGCGGTTGGAATATGTCCATTGTATGTTAATGGTAAGAATATACGATGATTGACTTGAACAAACTTCACCGCGTCAATTAGCATTCCACACCATTTTGCAGTGCCGTTTAGAGGCCAAAATTGGCCATCAGGGCAATGTGCACCAGCAAATTCCCCTGTGTTGTCGGTGATGTAAACATATGAAAAATTATTTAATAGATACACGCCAATGCTAAGCCAGCGATTATGGGGATTGTAAATCTGACCGGTTCCAATATATTGATCTACTATAGCCGTGTGAACATTATAGTTGATATCGACAATTTTGTATTTTGCTTGCCAGGTAAAAGTGTTATTGGGGAGAGACGATGCGTTCAATTCTGGCACAAATACGAAGACTTTGGTCTTGCCCTGATTTTGTAGACATAATTAATGTCGCGATTTGAGTTCAAAATCCAATGGGCTGAGATAGCCTAAGGCTGAATGCAATCTCTTGCGATTGTACCAAGCCTCAATAAATTCAAAGATCGTGGTTTTTGCGTCGGCTTTTGTTTTGAATTGCTTGAAAGCGCACTCTCCTTTCAGGGTTGCGTGAAAACTCT
>JAKOUW010000203.1 GCA_029782365.1 Chloroflexota bacterium | reverse complement strand
AGAGTTTTCACGCAACCCTGAAAGGAGAGTGCGCTTTCAAGCAATTCAAAACAAAAGCCGACGCAAAAACCACGATCTTTGAATTTATTGAGGCTTGGTACAATCGCAAGAGATTGCATTCAGCCTTAGGCTATCTCAGCCCATTGGATTTTGAACTCAAATCGCGACATTAATTATGTCTACAAAATCAGGGCAAGACCATATTTCCGTGAGTTATAATGAGACGTTCTTCAGTCTGAATCACCAAAATGCCCAACGGGCATTAAGACGCGCCGGGCAGGTGCACCAGGCTGATCCCGGCCAGGTGGGTCTGAATCACCAAAATGCCCAACGGGCATTAAGACCTTCTTAAAAATATCATAGAAAACAAGGATGAGGAAAGTCTGAATCACCAAAATGCCCAACGGGCATTAAGACATAATCATGGTGTATGTCAATTCCTTTGGAAAAAGATGCGTCTGAATCACCAAAATGCCCAACGGGCATTAAGACGCACTTCGCGACGGCGGAAGATAACTTTCTTTGGATTGTCTGAATCACCAAAATGCCCAACGGGCATTAAGACCAAAACGTCAGGTTGCAACATGATGCTCATCGTTTTGGCCGTCTGAATCACCAAAATGCCCAACGGGCATTAAGACGCGGGTTAGAAATCGAATTCAGTAGTGGTAGCGGTCAGTCTGAATCACCAAAATGCCCAACGGGCATTAAGACCACGGCTGGTGCTGGAGTAGAATTCTCTACGGCTGGAGTTTGTCTGAATCACCAAAATGCCCAACGGGCATTAAGACCTGTCAGGCAGGCTACCTGAGCCAAGACCGAAATGTCCTTGGTCTGAATCACCAAAATGCCCAACGGGCATTAAGACCCACCCAACGCTTCAGCGAGATCATCCCGCTAGAAGGCGGCGTCTGAATCACCAAAATGCCCAACGGGCATTAAGACCCTCGTTTGAGAGATAAGTAATCAAAAGGGATGCTACGTCTGAATCACCAAAATGCCCAACGGGCATTAAGACGAAGCGGGCTTCACAGAGGGCTTCACAGAGGGCTTGGTCTGAATCACCAAAATGCCCAACGGGCATTAAGACCACCTATGATAACGACTGATATGGTTCTTACAATAATAGGTCTGAATCACCAAAATGCCCAACGGGCATTAAGACGGTCTGGCAAAACTGACATGGGCAGTCAATACCTGTTGGGTCTGAATCACCAAAATGCCCAACGGGCATTAAGACGGTGAGGGCTTCAGCAGTCACGCCGGGCATTCTCACTAAGGTCTGAATCACCAAAATGCCCAACGGGCATTAAGACCTTTCGATTCAAATGCTGGTAACGCGTCACTCAGAATAGTCTGAATCACCAAAATGCCCAACGGGCATTAAGACCTTGCGGGTGGAGGGTGCAGATAACAATACGGATGAAGGTCTGAATCACCAAAATGCCCAACGGGCATTAAGACCATGCTGGACAAACGGGATTCATATTTTCCTCTTTTCTCTGTCTGAATCACCAAAATGCCCAACGGGCATTAAGACACAGCCCGGTAAGTGCTTGCGCCGTACATGGCAAGATAGTCTGAATCACCAAAATGCCCAACGGGCATTAAGACGATGTCACGGATTTGTCTATGCCCACGATAAGCTGGTTTGTCTGAATCACCAAAATGCCCAACGGGCATTAAGACGGTGTTCGCGAAAGATACCCCCCCTATTGATCGCCCGACGTCTGAATCACCAAAATGCCCAACGGGCATTAAGACTTCTTCCAAAACTCTTTTTCCGGATGATGTTATTTGTCTGAATCACCAAAATGCCCAACGGGCATTAAGACCTCAGCTTGACCATGTGACACCCGTAGTTTGTGTGGGTCTGAATCACCAAAATGCCCAACGGGCATTAAGACCACCTGTGGCATTAATCGTTCCTGTTATCGTGGCACTGGGTCTGAATCACCAAAATGCCCAACGGGCATTAAGACCTTTTGGCTTGATACCAGCCTGCAATTTTTCAATTGCAGCCGTCTGAATCACCAAAATGCCCAACGGGCATTAAGACCTATATATAGTGTTTTTTTGCTTGTGTTGAGTATTTTGTCTGAATCACCAAAATGCCCAACGGGCATTAAGACATTTTCGCGTGTTGCTCCAAACGACATTGCGATGCAATGTCTGAATCACCAAAATGCCCAACGGGCATTAAGACCTGGTTGTATTTTCTCTCCATTAAAATAAATTTCTTGATTTTCGTCTGAATCACCAAAATGCCCAACGGGCATTAAGACACAAAGAACATGCCGCTGGAAAGAACTTCGGGGCAGGTCTGAATCACCAAAATGCCCAACGGGCATTAAGACGCCCTATGAGCAGGAGCTATTAAAATTAACCCACTTTGTCTGAATCACCAAAATGCCCAACGGGCATTAAGACGGAAGATCTGGAGCCTGATTGGCAAGAAGCAGAGACAGAGTCTGAATCACCAAAATGCCCAACGGGCATTAAGACGAAGATGAAAGATCCAGACGTACCGTTGGATCAAACACGTCTGAATCACCAAAATGCCCAACGGGCATTAAGACCGTCTTTTTTGCTCATCTTGCTACCAGATAAGAGATTAGTCTGAATCACCAAAATGCCCAACGGGCATTAAGACGTATCATGCCCGAAGATGGTACCAAAGAACATCGAAAATATGTCTGAATCACCAAAATGCCCAACGGGCATTAAGACATTTAGGGGATGTATCACATTTCGCCTTTTAATGTTCCGGTCTGAATCACCAAAATGCCCAACGGGCATTAAGACCTTTTTGGCGATGCCCGGTGTCTCGGCATTGAGGATCAGCATTGTCTGAATCACCAAAATGCCCAACGGGCATTAAGACACAATCCGAATATCTAACTCCCCAAGAACCCGTCAATCTGTCTGAATCACCAAAATGCCCAACGGGCATTAAGACGGGTGCGGAGGGAAACCTCCATGCGATCCCCATTATTTGTCTGAATCACCAAAATGCCCAACGGGCATTAAGACCAAATTTTCTTCAGAACTTTTTCGTCCATTTTTTCCTGTCTGAATCACCAAAATGCCCAACGGGCATTAAGACAGTTGCTATAGTTCTTCTTCTTGCCTACTCTCTTAGTAGGTCTGAATCACCAAAATGCCCAACGGGCATTAAGACTCTTATCACGTGCCCGGCGTGGGCACCAGTCTCGGCTATGGTCTGAATCACCAAAATGCCCAACGGGCATTAAGACAGCGTGCAATTGTACGCCAGGTCACCCTTCTCTGGGTCTGAATCACCAAAATGCCCAACGGGCATTAAGACGAATCCAGTCGAGCAGCTTGCTGCGCCGCAGATCGATTTTCCGTCTGAATCACCAAAATGCCCAACGGGCATTAAGACCCAGGTCAACCCAATTTTGGTCAGCTTTTTCAATGATTGCGTGGTCTGAATCAATAAATGCCCGGAAGGACATTAAGATCATATCAGTCGAGATTGAGACCGAGTTGGTAAACATTGTTGAATCAGTGCACAGCCTGCGATTGTTTTGGATCGATACATAACTGCCAATCTGTCTACGACTATTTCGAAGCCGGGAAAGCGCAAGCGCCGTATTGCGATGTCGCAAGTGTTGAAGATTGACATTGGAGGCATCTATGAGTTTATTGGATTACATCAATATCGGTTTAGGTGTGCTCGGAGTAGCAGCGTGGCTCGGTGGTACTATTGCTCTAGGATTATGGTTCAATAGATGGCGTAAAGACAATCAACCCCGATACTGTCCCTATTGCAAGTCAGTCATACCTCACAGCGCAACGGTTTGCCGCTACTGTGGGCGAGACATATAAGCGATCCCCTCTTGGGTCTGAATCACCAAAATGCTCAACGGGCGTGCGGACCCTCATCCCCGGCCCTTCTCCCGGGGGGAGAAGGGGGGAAACGCCGGCGGGGCAGCCAGGCAAGGACGGTGATGAATATGGAATTTCTTTGCACAATCGGATTTTGCGCTGTTGTTATGCTCTACATCCTTTGGAAATACGAAACTCCCAAAGGTCCGCCGCCTGACCCGTTTGACGGAGACGACGAGGAGATGCAGGTCTAAATAACAAAATGCCCGCCAGGGCATTGCGACGATCCGCTCATTGTTGACGCTGTTCAACAGGATGGCGAGGAAATAACAAAAAATGCCCGTCAGGGCATTCCAGCCCAGCGGGCTGCCTCGATTTCGAGGCAGCCTTCCTGTATTTGGGCTGCTGTGAGCCAGGTGTTTTCTTATGCGGCAAAGGGCGGGTCATCCTCAGCGGTGATAAAATGGGGCAGCGCTTTGTCATTTTGCAGAAAGGGGCAGCAGCCTGCCAGCGCTCGATACCTGAACCTGGCGCTGGAATAGGCTGTTTGCCGCTTCGAAGGAGACATGGAATGGCCTCAACCGACATCTATAACTTTATCAAGGTAAATGACGCCCTTTACACGGGCGGCCAACCCACCGAAGATCAAATCCAATCTTTGGCAGAAGAAGGCTTTTCGACCATTATCAATCTTGCCACCTTCGACCCGGCCCGCTCGCCGGCGAATGAGGGCGAGCTCGTTCGTTCTTTGGGCATGGCGTACTATGCCATTCCGGTGGTGTGGAGTGACCCGCAAGAGAGCGATTTTGCGGCGTTTGAGCGAACGATGCTGGAGCTGTCAGCCGGCAAGACCCTGATCCACTGCGCGGCGAATTTCCGGGTCACGGCTTTTTACTCCCTTTTTGCGCGCAAACACCTGGGCTGGTCACCAGAACAGGCCGAAGCGTTTCGAGAAAGGATCTGGAAAGGCAGCGATTACCCGCTGTGGCGGCAGTTCATCACCCGCCTGGAGGCGCAGATCGAGGGGACCACGGCTGACAAGCCGGCTGATTGAGCGAACCCTGCCTCGCGTCCCATGCAGGCGCAGTTCGCTTTGCGCCCCGCCGCCTCCCTCCCCGCAAAGCTGATCGCCCAAATCCGGTGATCTGGAGGCGGTCAAGGCCGCCTGGAACCTGGCAGAGATGGCGCGTTTTGCGCCTGGCTTTGCCAGCCTGTCCAGATTGCGCGATAATGGATACAGCCATGTCTGCTCATCCCCTCGTCCTCCCCTCCGCCTGTTTGCGGGCAGGGATTGCCCTGCTGTTCGTACTGGGCGCGCTGGCAGCGCGGCCGGCAGGCGGGCGGGCGCAGATCGCCTGCGGCCAAACGATCACCGAAAACACGCTGTTGAGCGCAGACCTGGCCTGCCCGCCGGAGCTCGAAGCGGCCCTGGTCATCGGCGCCTCGAACATCACCCTCGACCTGGGCGGGCACACGCTCTCGGGGCACACCCCCACCTACGGCGTGCTGGCCGTCGGGGTGGAGGGGTTCACGATCCAGAACGGCGCGCTGGACGGCTTTCACTACGGCGTGTTCCTCATCAACACCCGCCGGGTGAGCGCCGCGCACCTGACCGTGCGCAATATGGAGATCAGCGACACGGGCCAGCTCATCACCGGCCTGCACATCCTGCACAGCCAGGAAGTGAGCGTGCGCGATTCGCTGTTCGAGTTCCTGGTTGTGCCGCACAAAGAAGCGGTTGAAATCTACGACAGCACGGTCGAGGTCAGCGGCATCGAGGTGCGCAGCGGCGGCGCCGGGGTCAGCTTCAGCTTCGCCGGCGGCGCCTGCGACCCGGTCAACGCCCCCAGCAACGGCGTGGTGCGCGGCTCCACGTTCCGGGATACCTACACGACCGCCATCTGGGTGGCCTGCACCAGCCGCGCCGTCATCGAAGGCAACAACTTCGCCTCGGCGCCCGCCTCCGGCATCGGCGTGCAGGCCGATGCGCCGTTCCTGGGCGCGGTGACGGGCCTGGAGGTCAAAAACAACGTTCTGCACGACGCCATGATCGGCGTCGAGCTGCGCGGGGTGACTCAATCCAGCATCACCAACAACCTGATCTTCGGCAACCAGATCTGGGGCATCGCCGTGCGGCCGTCGCTGGGCTGCCTGGCGCCCGAGCCGGGCTGGCTGTGCGCGGATTCGACGGCCAACCGCATCGCCGGCAACCAGACCTGGCAGAACATCATGGACCTCTACCACGCTGAAACCAGCGTGGGCAACACCTGGGAAGGCAACACCTGCCTGGTCAGCCAGGGGGCCGAAATCCCGGCCTGCGCCGCGCCGCGCCAGGCGCTGTTCATCAACTATGCCAGCGGCCAGCCGGGCAGTTTCTTCCGCCTGCAGGGCGCCAATTTCCCCAAAAACAGCACGGCGGCCATCGCCGTCAACGGCTGGGCGCTGGGCAGCGCGGCCAGCGACGCCCAGGGCGACCTGGCGTTCATCCTCGACACCGCCCAGGCCGGCGCCGGCAGCTACCGCGTCACCGCGGCGGCCGGCGCAGGTTCGGCGGCGGCGTTCGAGCTGGGCGCCGGCAGACTGTTCCATGCCCAGGATGGGCAGGCGCCGGTCTTCGTGCTGCCGGGCGGGTTGTTCAATCATCAGGTTTACCTGCCGGTGCTGGCGCGCAGCCCTTGAGGGGCCAGCACCGCACGCATCAAAACGAACATTTCATTATTTTACCGGAGGCGCAGAATGACGACGAACAGCATTTATCCCTTGACAGTTGGCGAGCTGCAGTGCACAGCCCTGCTGGATGCGCTGGTGGATTATCACGTGGCCGACCTGTTCGCCAACGTGCCTGCGGCGCTGGTCGAACCGGAGCTGGCCCGCTACGGCCTGGCCCTCGACGGCATGCTCAACTGCCCGTATTTATCTCTGCTGATCGAGGCCGGCAGCCGGAAGGTGCTGGTCGATACCGGCTACGGCGACCTGTGGGAGCCGGGTGGAAACCTGCTGGCCTGCCTGCATGCAGCGGGCGTGACGCCGGAGCAGATCGATACGGTCATCCTGACGCACGGCCACGGCGACCACATCGGCGGCAACACCGGCAGAGATGGCCGGCTTCAATTTCCCAACGCTCAGTGGGTGATGGACAAGGCCGAGTGGGCGTTTTGGACGGCGCCGGCCAATGTCCACGATGCCTTCACCCAGGGGGTGGTGGAGCGCAAACTGCTGCCCCTCGCCGGGCGGGTGCGCCTGGTGGAGGGGGAAACCGAAATCGCGCCGGGGGTGTTCACCGTCCCACTGCCCGGTCACACCCCGGGGCACACGCTGGTCGCCGTGCGCTCGCAGGGCCAGGAACTGCTGTACGCCTCAGACGCCATGCTGCATCCCCTGCAGGTGGAGCACCCCGACTGGTGCGCCAGCAGTTACGCCGATATGGACTGCGCCGCCGTGGTCGCCAGCCGGCGCGCCCTGTACGCGCGCGCCGCTTCGATCCACGCCCTGCTGATGGCGTTTCACTTCAACCCTTTCCCAGGCCTGGGGTATATCGAGCGCGCCGGCCAGGGCTGGCGCTGGGCGCCGCGCTGAATCGCCTCCCGTTAAAACCCTGCGGCCGGCTCGCCGCGCTTGACTCTTTCGCAGGTTCTTCCTATACTGAATACAGGGCGGCAGATTCGTCATTTGAATCAGCGGTCTGCATAGGGATCATTTTCCCGGGAGGTTCGTTATGAGCGCTGTTTCCGTTCGCAGTTCGAAGCGGAGTGTATTTTCGTTGTTGAGAACCGCCGGCGCCCTGGCGCTTTTGGCCGCATTCCT
Source organism: Chloroflexota bacterium (assembly GCA_029782365.1). Lineage (GTDB taxonomy): Bacteria > Chloroflexota > Anaerolineae > Anaerolineales > UBA4823 > CAWBUW01. The sequence continues at coordinate 10,401 of JAKOUW010000203.1, read as the reverse complement.
GGCCAGCGGCGGGTCGGGGCTGGCGGCTTACCCCAGCGTGCCGCACGCGCCGCCGCCTTACCAGTGGCACTCGTTCTTCGGCAGCGTGGATACCGATACGGCTTACTGGGTCTGCCGGGACGGCGATGGGAACCTGATTGTGGCCGGGTACAGCGAAACAAGCTGGAACGGCCCCGGCGGACAGGCGCCTCTGCACCCCCACAGCAGCGGCCGCAACCCCGACCTGCTGGTGCTCAAGCTGGACCGCAGCGGCGCCTACCTGTGGCACACGTTTTACGGCTCGGCCAGCGGCGATTTCGCCAAGGGCGCCGCCGCTGACCAGGACGGCAACCTGTACCTGGCCGGCTACAGCGCCTCCGGCTGGAACGGGGACGGCGGCGCTGAGCCTCTGCACGCCTACACCGCCGGCAACGACCTGAGCGTGCTCAAGCTGGACCCCAACGGCGGCTACCTGTGGCACACGTTCTACGGCCAGTCTGGCAGTGACGTCGGCTACGCCCTCCAGCTCGACGCCCTGGGCGGCGTGTACATCACCGGCCGCAGCAGCGCGACCTGGAACGGCCCGGGCGGCATCCCCCCGAAGCACGCCTGGGATATGGAAATGCTGGTGCTGAAGCTGGACAGCGCCGGCAATTACCTCTGGCACACCTTTTACCGCGGCCTCAGCCTGTACCCGGTGATGGTGGATGACGCCGGCCTGGTGTACATCGGCGGCTACACCGACACCGTCTGGAACGGCCCGAGCGGCGAGCTGGCGCGCCACGCTTATGCCGGCGGCAGCGGCTCTGACATGGAGCTGATCGTCCTGCACGCCGATGGCGCCTACGCCTGGCACACCTATTGGGGCTCCACCCAGGATGATATCAACTACAGCCTGGCGCTGGACAGGGACAAAAACGTGTACCTGGTGGGCAGCGCCAAGGTCGCCTGGCAAGGCCCGGCGGATACCCAGCCCCTGCACGCCTTCAGCGGCCCGTACGATATCGCTGTGATCGCCCTGGACAAAGACGGAGCATACCGCTGGCACACCTTCTATTATATGAACGCCCACAACAGCGTGGTGACGGCCGTCAAGTCCGTGGATGAATCGAACAGCCTGATGATCGCCAGCACCAGCGACGCCAGTTGGGTTGGCCCCGGCCCGACCGACCCGCTCCACGCTTACACCGGCGGCACAGACTTCGCCCTGCTGGAGCTGGATTTCAACGGGGCGTACCGCTGGCACACCTTCTACGGCTCAAGCGCAGCCGAATACACCTATGGGCTGTTTGCCGATGGCAAGAATGATATCCTGCTGGCGGGTTACAGCGCCGCCGATTGGCAGGGGCCGGGCGGGGCAAACGCCCGGCACCCCTACACCGGCGGTCTGGACGCAACGCTCTTGAAATTCAGCTACTTCCCGCTCTTCATGCCCGCCATCCAGCATTGAAGTGCCGCTCAAGGCCGGCCGGTGAGCGGCAAGAACAGCCGGTGCACCGGCCCCATGAGCGCCCAAATGGAGAAGTGAGAAGGCTCCGCGCTGAGGCGGTTGTTGGAAACATCCACCGCGCTGGTTGGTTCCTTGATCCAGGTTTTCTGCAGATCATCCCAGGCATAGAGCGCCAGGCGGGCTTCATCGATTGCGCCGAGTTCGTGGTCGGTGTAAGTTATCGAAATTTGATACGGTTTGTCCGGCTGCAGCGCGGCACCGACGGCATTTGCCGCCTGGATTTCAAACGCATGCCCGGCGATCTTCATCCCCGGCAAAGGCGCCAGGTCCCCCGGGTAGACCGCATTGTGAGTCAAGGTGATGGGCTCAGAAAAAGTCCCGCTGGAAAGGGTGTATGTCGTTTGATCACGGGCCGAGATCAGGCTGCCTCCGGAGGTTGGAATGGATGCGCGCACAGGTATGAAGAACCACAGCGCGTACAGACCATCCCCGCCGGCGCCCAAATACAAGACGTTATCATGGACGGACGCCGCGCCGCGCAGCGGGGAAAAGGCAACGTAGCGCGGCGCGCTGGGGGTGCTGAGATCATAGACATGCGTGCCGGTGTAGGTGGTCACAAACGCATAACCGCTTTGAATAAAGATGAAATATCCGTAGCCATCGATCGGCAATGTGTTCACCAATGAAAACGCATACGGATTGCCCACATCGCGCACCTGCAGTTCATTGCTGCGCACAAGGTAGGCGTAATGATCGTATGTATCCAACCCGGCTACTCCTGAAAGGCTGAAAGTCATCACCAGGGTGGGCGTCATGTGCGAGGAGATATCAAACAAGTCGATCGCATTGGCGAGGGGCACGAAGGCGTAATTCTGGTAGATTTCGACATCGCTGACGCCGCCTGAAGGTATATACGCCACACCTTTGCGCACAGGGTTGGCGTGCTGGGTCAGGTCAAACGTGCTCAAGGTAGACCAACTGCCGATGTAAACGTAATTCCCCTGCGCTTCAATGTCGCCGGCAAAGGAGCCGTAATTGCTTTGCGCAATTTTCGCCACAACCAGCGGGTTGGAGATATCCATCACGATTAGGTTTGTGTTAATGCCGTTGGCATAGGCGTAATTCCCCTGCACGACCAGGTTGGCCCCTGTCCCATCATTCCAAAATGGGTAGGCTTTGTTTTCCAGCGGGTGCAGGGGATCATGCACATCCAGCACTTCGAGGCCCATGCCGTTTGGCGCATACAGCAAATCGTTGCGCACAGCCATGCCTGCAGAGTATGAATAACGGATATTCGACAAACTGCCCGGCGCATTATGGTACCTTCCCAATTGGTGGCTTGCGAAATCCATCCCATAAAAACCTTTTTCCTGATCCGTCCAATACAAACGGCTGCCCGCCGCCGCCGCTCCCGAACAGGAAAAACCTCCCCCGAACAGCGACGAACCCACCGGCTGGTTGGGGTTGGAGACATCCATTTTCATCAGGTAATATCTTCCCAGCGCCAGATAAAGCTGGTGATCCTGGTAAGCCATTTGTGTCGGTGAATTTCCGCCGAAGCAGATGGGGCATTGGTAAACCTGACCAGGCTGGCTGATTTGAGTGGTGGTGAACACTGTGAAATCCGAATTGCCGCCGACCACATACGTGTAGGACTCGTCGAGCAGGATTTTGGCGGCCGCCACGCTGTGGCTGGCGATCTCAAAAGGGCTGGCGGGGTTGGCTACATTGATCACGCGCACCGCGGTATTATCCGCCACGTAAGCGACTGTCCCGCTGATGGCGACGCCAAGCGCATAACCAGGCGTATCGAAATAACCGGCTTCATGCAAATTTCCGGGGTCAGAGATATCGATGATGCGCAAGCCGGAGTAACTGTTTGCCAGGTAGGCATAGTTCCCGGAGATGGCGGCGTCATAGGTGTCGTCCACCACATCCAACCGCCCTGACAAGACCGGCCGGGCCGGGTCAGAAATATTCAAAGCGTTAATGTTATAGCCCCCGCCGTCCAAATAGGCGAATGCGCCAGAAAGCCTGATCCAGGTTGCGCCGCCAAACACGGGGCTCGTCTCGGTGATCAGGATGGGATGTTGAAGATCGCTGACATTTAAAACCACCAAACGCGGCCCAATGACCACGTAGGCAATATTCCCCTGGACGGCCAGCGCTTTGTACGCGCCGCCAAATTGAGCCATGGGCGCCAATTCCACCAAGCCAGGCTGAGACGAAGCGGCCAATGTCGGGCGCGCATTCGACAGCACTTTCAAGAGCACCCACACCCCGATCACGGCTGGCAGTATTCCCAATAAGAGCATCCCCGACCTTTTCATAACACCCTCCCCGCGAAAGAACATGATTCAGAAAACCTCTGGAAAGATCTCTTTCAAGATCTCTCCGAATGCAGAATATTAATAATATTAGCAAATAAACCTCACTGATGCAAGCGGCTTAGAACCCCCAAACCTCATCCCCATGGCAATCTGATCCTGGCTATGCGCAAAACCTGCGGCAAGCCGCTGAAAATCGCGCCTGGCACAGACCTTCTGGGAAGCCAGCCTCTCCCCCGCCGCAAAAATAACGAAATCAGCGCCGCCTTGCAGTATAATCGCCCCATGAACACCGCACTCCACCCGGGCGCCATCCAGGCCAACCGCCGCGGGCGGCTGGCCCCGGCGCAGGCGGCCGGGCTGGCCGGCTGGGTCTTGTTCGGCGCCTGCCTGTTTGCGCCCGGCGCCGCCATGTTCGGCTGGTTCTGTTACAGCGTGCTCACCCAGCGCCTGACGGGCGCCGGTCCCATTCTGGTGAACGCCATTTTCAACGTCGGGTTTGCCGCCGCGCTGATGGTTTTCGGCTACCTGCTCGGCGGCCGCCTGCTGATCGACATCCTGCAGGGGCGGGTGATGCAGGTCGAGGGGCAGGGCATGAAGTACAGCGGCGCCGGCAGCAGCAGCGGCGCGGTGTATTATTACGCCGTCGGCCAGCAAAACTTTCAGATTCCCTCCTACGGGACGTATAAAAAACTGCACTACGCCGGAGCGGTGCGCGCTTACTACCTGCCGCGCAGCAAAACGCTGGTCAACGTTGAACCCATCGCTTCTCCCTTCGACCGGTCCGCCAACCTGCCCAAGGAGGCCGCCGCTGACCCGCAGCTGTCGGAGCTGTGGAAGCTGATGCAAGCCGAAAAGCGGGCGAAGCAAACGAAAGATGAAGAATGACCCCATTTCCCATCAAAGTCTGCGCCCCCTGTGTGGAAACAAAGGAGCAGGATGTCTCAACCGGTGGCCCTCTTTGACATCGACGGCACGCTGACAACGGACAACGTGTGGAGCGGCATCATGGCCTACAGCGCCGGCCGGGACGATGCCCTGCGCCATGCCGTGACGCACGCCGCCTTCGTCGGTCTGAATTACCCCATGCTCGTGCCGCGCGCCCTGGGCTTGCTGAGCGAAGCCCGCTTCCGCCAGGTCTGGAGCCAGCGCCTGGGCTGGTATTACCGCGGCTTCGACGAACAGCAGATGCATGCCATGGCCGAGTGGGTGGCGCGCACAGCCACCGCGCCGCTGGTGCGCCACGATGTATTGGCGCGCCTGCACGCCCACCTGGCAGACGGCGCCCCCGTTGCGCTGGTCTCCGGCGCGCCGGCGCCGTTCGTCGCCGCATTGGCGCGCATGTGGGACGTGCCGCACGCCATCGGTTCGCCGGTGGAGATGCGCGACGGGCGCTACACCGGGCGAATGACCGGCCTGCCCTGCATCGATGCGCAGAAGGCGGTGTACACGCGCGCCCACTTCGCCGAGCAAGGCATCCCCGTCGATTACCCCGCCAGCTATGCCTACGCCGATTCCTATTCGGATATGGGCCTGTTTGAGCTGGTCGGCCACCCGGTGGCGGTATACCCCGACCGGGCGCTCAAAGCCATGGCGGTGCAGCGCGGCTGGGAGATCGTCGGGCGCGGCAAGGACGAGCAGTAAGTTCACCCACAGGAGATGACAGGCTATGCCCAAACAACCAGATTTTGACGTCGCCGCCGCGCACCGCTTCTTCTCGGCGCGCGGCTTCAACCAGGCCTGGGATTTCATCGACAAACCCGAGCGCAGCCCGGCGGATATCGATGACATGCTGCAGGCCGCCCACGCCTCCGCCTGGCACTGGCGCCAGCGGCCCGACTGCACCAACGATAAACTCTCTGTCAGCTACTGGCAGCTGTCGCGCGTCTACGCCCTGGCGGGCGAGAGCCAACGAGCCGCCCGGTACGGCGCCCTGTGCCTGGAAGCCAGCCAGGGTACGACTCCTTTTCTCGTTGGCTATGCGCACGAAGCCCTGGCACAAGCCGCTGCCGCCGCCGGCGACCGCGCCGCCGTGCTCAAACACCTGGCGCTGGCTGAGGCCTGCCTCGCCCAGGTGAACGATCCAGAAGAAAAAGCGCTGCTCCAAAAAGACCTCGCCGCGCTCCAATAAGCAGTCTATAGGGAAAGAACCAACGATGAACTCCCTTTGGAAACAAATCATCTGGCACCAGTTCGGCGCCGCCATCGAGACGCTGGAAAATGCACTGAACGCCTGCCCCGATGACCTGTGGCAGGCGCCGCTCTGGCGCGGGCCAGAGGCCTGGCCTGGGCTGGTCGAATTCTGGTACGTCGCTTACCACACCCTCTTCTGGCTCGACTATTACTGCTCCGAGACGGCGCAGGGTTTCACGCCTCCCCCACCGTTTACGCTCTCAGAATTAGATCCGGACGGCGCGCTGCCGGAGCGGGTGTACACCAAAGCCGAGCTGCTGGCCTACCTGGAGTACGCCCGCGGCAGGTGCCGGGCGCGCATCGAGAGCCTGGCGGACGAATCCGAGCCGCAGCGCGTGCGCGAGAACTGGCGCGTCAAAACCGCCGCCGAGCTGCTGCTCTACACCATGCGGCATGTCCAGGAACACGCCGCCCAGTTGAGCATGCTGCTCGGCCAGCATATGGACAACGCGCCCGGTTGGGTCGGGCAGGCCAGATCTTAACAAACCTGATTCTTCTTGTCCCTCGCCAGCGGGGCGGCCGCTTCAGCCTGGGTCGGATTTGACCAGCAGGTAGATATAAAGCGGCAGGTTGACGACCGGCAGAATGGCCAGCCAGACCCAGAGGGACGACATTTGCAGGTAGAGCAGCCTGCGGCGGGTAATTGCCACGAGCGCCGCCACCCAGGCCAGCATGAACGGCCACACAATGATGCCGATGTATTGCGGATCGATGTTCGGAACGAACGTCTCCAATACCATCAAAATCACGGTCAGTACAAGGAATATCACCACGCAGGGGAAGATCGCCAGCCCCCACACAAACACCCATCTCCCGGCAGGCAGGCGCGGGTCATAGAGACGCAGTGGGTTTATCCAGTCTCGCAGAGGTGGTCGATTGTCTGGTGCTGAATCTGAATATCTTCTCATTAATTTAATTTTAACCTTGCAGCCAGCTTTTGTATATGATATATTTTATCTTAATTATAAATATGTGGCAGGTATTTTATACACCGCATGGTGCTTGCTTTTAGCGGGAACTCAGGCATTATGTCGCTGGTCGAAAAATAAATCATCTGGAATTGCATAAGGACGCAGGACTATGAACCAGGAATCGGCCGCGGATTATTTCACAAGCTATGTACAATGCTACGACAACTTCGACGTGGTGGAATTGGCGAAATACTATTTTGCGCCTACCCTCATGGTCAAGATCTGCTCCGTCACCCCACTCCTGACTGCCAACGAGATATTTGACCACCTGGCAGGCCTGCTCGCTTCATATAAAGAGCATGGCTATCAAATGATGGTTAATTTTGCACGGGGGGTATTGCTTATTTATTGATGTGAATGGCGGGCATTCGCCATTAAACCCGACAGGCGGTCTAATCAACAGGCAAGAAAGGAAAAGTGAGATGAAAAGTGGAACCATCAGCACGAATGGACAGGAAATCTATTATGAGATCCACGGTGAAGGCGAACCTCTGGTCATGATCATGGGCATCGGCTACGATGCCACGCTGTGGAGTCTGTATCAAATCCCGGCCTTTTCAACCAGGTATCAGGTGATCGTGTTCGACAACCGCGACGTTGGACGCAGTTCTAAAGCGGCCGGCCCTTATACCATCGCGGATATGGCCGACGACACGGCGGGACTCATGGATGGGCTGGGGATCAAGCGTGCGCACCTGCTGGGCATTTCAATGGGCGGGATGATCGCCCAGGAATTTGCACTGCGCTACCCTGACCGCCTGAACAAGTTGACCCTGACGGGAACCGGGGCATCTACCGGACGCGCTAAATTTGACCCGATCATGATCTGGAACTTTGTGAAACAGCACGACAGCCAGGGATTAATATTTGCCGCCCAGCAGTTCCTCTGGTTGTTTTCGACTGATTTCATACGCAACCACCAGGCTGTCGATCAAACACTGGCCATGCTGGCAAGCAACCCCAATCCCGTTACGCCAGAAGCGTATGCCCGCCTGGCCGACGCCTATGTCAAACACGACGCCCTCGACCGTGTGGGCGGAATTCAGGCGCCTACGCTGGTGATCACCGGCGAGCAGGACCGGCTTACTCCACCCTGGATCGGGCGGGAACTGGCAAACGCCATTCCGCAGGCGAAATTCCGGCTGGTTGAAGGCAGCGGTTCGTCCCATGTCCTGCCCCTGGAACGCCCCAATGATTTTAATGAGATCGTGATCTCATTCCTGGATGGGCATAAAAAAGAAAAGCATTCGTCCGATTGAGCAGTTCTTGCTTCATCGCCTGGCAGCAATCGATAATTGGTTATTCTTTAATGGATCCTTATAGTAGGATTTAGCAAAATGGATTAAGATCCTTTTGTTTATTATTGAATAACATGAAACCTTATCTATTCGCTGGCCTGGAAACCTGATCATGCGCGTCGCAGCTCTGTACGATATTCATGGCAATCTCCCTGCGCTGGAAGCCGTCCTGGAAGAGATTGGCAGGCTGAACGTCGATCAGATCGTGGTCGGGGGCGATATTCTACCCGGCCCCATGCCGCAGGCAACTCTGCAGCGGCTGTTCAGCCTCCACCTGCCCGTCCACTTTATCCAGGGCAACGGCGAACGGGCAGTGCTGGCCCTGCTGGCCGCGCCAAACGAGCAGGCCGTCGCCTACTGGGGCACAGTCTCCGGCAAACCGCTGCCCGAAGAGTACCGCCCGGGCTACCGCTGGACCGCTCAGCAGGTTGGAGCGGATTACCGCTCGGTGATGGCAGGATGGCCGAAAACGCTGCGCCTGGATGTGGAGGGGTTGGGCGCGGTGCTGTTTTGCCACGGCACGCCGCGCAGCGAGACAGAAGTGATCACCCGCCTGACCGCCGAGGACAGGCTCAAACCATTGTTCGAGACGCTCGACGCGGCAGTCGTCGTTTGCGGGCACACCCACATGCCGTTTGACCGGTGGGTAGGGAACACGCACTGAAAGAATATCGATCAAGGCAGAAAACCTCCCTTTAAACTGCCGTCTCGCAAGCGCAAATTTTCTTCAACCCGGGGTGTGCATGGCAGAGGCGCATACCAGCATTGGTCCCCGCTATCTGGAATATATACTGCAAAGTTTGCGCTGGGTTCCAGGTGGACTTTCACACTGGGATAAGTCAACGGGAAAAATAACCGAGCCGGAAAGGTGGTTTCGCGAAGAGAAGTGATCAGCCCAACGCTCTGATATGCCAGCAGCCCCGTCACTAAAATCACCGCCAAAAAGCGCATCAACCTCCCCGGTTTCAAAATCAGGCGCGCCATTGGGATAAATCCAAACCCGGCCAGTAGCACCAAAAAACCGTACCCAAAGCGCATGGCGGGTGCCTGCCAAAACCAAAAAAGGCAGCCGGCCAAAATGACCCCAAACATAAGGAACCAGCCTGAGCCTGGTAGAGTTTGTTTGCGGAGGCGATTCCAAAAAGCAACGGACGCCAGACAGACCAAACTAACTGCGCCCAGGAGGAGTAAGGTGCGATCTTTGGAGGTGATCGATTCATACCACAATGGCAACCATTGGTGGAAAGACAATGCCAGTACTTCGCTTTGATGTCTGCCGGGGATGCGTGCCCAACTTTGAATCCATTTTTCGGCATCCACCACTTTGTCAATAGGGATTTTCCAGGGTACGTTGAAGATGTCCAGCTCCGAAAAAGGGTAGATCAAATAGCCGGATATGAAAATATTCCGTACAACCCAGGGGCCAAGAAACGCCAGCCCGGTGGCTGTTCTGGCTGGCAAGGTAGAAGAATAGCGACCGTGCTTAAGAAGCCAAATCATCGGCAGAAAAAGCAGCGGCAGAGTGTTCAGTTTGATAGTGGCAGCAAACAGGCTGAGGATGAAGATTGCTGCGCCCTGGATGTCCCAATTCCTCCATACACCGCGTTCGACCCTTTCAAAAAATAAAACAATAACCATCCAAGTTAACAGTGTCGCTGGCAAATCTGTTCCAGGCGAAGAAAATTCAAGGCTTAACAGCAGCCGCAGAGCAAATACTAGAACCAAACTGACCAAATCGCAGATTAGTATCTTGCTGGAAAATAAACGACGAGCCCTGCTTAGGAGCTCAATGACGATCAACGCTGAAAGCCAACCGCTTAGTAAGTGAAATGAACCAATGCCTAGAAAAGAAAAACTAAACAATGCTGACCCCACCAACCACATAGAATTAAAGGCCAGGCGGTCATGTAAATTGCCCAACCCGGGCGGCAGAGAATATGTTTCCATCCAACGGATTGCTTGAGCATGGTATAAACCCGTATTGTCCGCGGACAAATTAAATAGAGGGAATTAAGGGAATTCGTCCGGAATAAATAGAAATACCAATCGTCAGTAATCCAAAGGTCGCTCCAAAGAGAGCGGCTTTTTTGGGTCAAAATCTGCGGTATGCTTGGGAAATCATCCCCAGAAGAAAGGACGCCCAGTTCAGGGCTTCATGCCTCGCGAGCAGTACCTGAACTGGG
>JAKOUW010000175.1 GCA_029782365.1 Chloroflexota bacterium | reverse complement strand
GCTAATTTTTTCCACATTCAGCAGGGTTTCGCTTTTGCGCGTCTCCCACTGGAGCATGTACTTGAGTAAATAGTCCTCAAACTGCAGCGCCACCTGTCCACTGCTTTCTTCGGAAGGTAATAGATTGTTGAGGGCGTCTTCATAGGATTCCAGGCGGATTACTTTGATGATACGCGGACCCCGCTCGGCTTCTTCTGCCGTAGCCACACGTTTGGGCTTGCCATCCTTCCACTCCGGCGAGAAGGTGACTTTCTTCAAGCGCGGCAGGAGAACGGTATCAAAGTAATCCGCCATCTCCACCAGGATGAACTTCCGCCGCCCGCCGTCTTCGCGGTTCAGGTTGATGACCGCGTGGCCCGTAGTCCCAGAACCCGCGAAGTAGTCAAGAATACAACTTTCACTTTCTGTTGCTCTTGTCGTAATCTGGCACACTCGTTGAATCAACAGGCTCGGCTTGGGATAGCTGTATGCCCGACCAGGCCCAAACAAAGCGTTGAGCTCTGCATTTGCTGCTGCATTATCACCAGCGAATTGACGATCCCACAGAGTCACGGGCACCAGGCCTTGTTGGACCTCCGACAAATACCTTTTCACGAGCGGATAGGAGTCACCTTCACCCCATATTACCCTGCCTTCTTGGACATATTGTTGCCAGGTTTCAAGACTAAATCGCCAGTACTGCCCGGGGGGTGGCTTAAGTCTGACTCCATTGGGTTTCTCTATTTCATAGTCTGCCGAATATGGATTGTTTGCATATACGGGATCTGCTTTCCACGGTCCACGAGGGTCGTTATCGGGGTTTGAGTAACCCCCGTTGTCCTCGCGAGGTAGCAATACTCTATCCCAGGATCGCTTTCTTTTCGCATAAGCATAGATATAGTCATGGGAGATCGAGAAATATCGAGCGGAATTCTTTCGTGTATGAACTTTTTCCCACACAATGCAAGCTAGAAACTGATCTTCGCCCAACAATGTAGCGCCTAACCCTCGCATTCTCTCACTTTCGTTGTCATCTATGCTGAGAAACATCGCCCCATCCTCCCGCATCCACTCCCGCCCGAGCGCCAGCCGGTCGTGCATCATGGAAAGCCAGGAGGAGTGCTGATAGTTATCCCGATAGAGAAACTCGTCGTTCCCCGTGTTGTAAGGCGGGTCAATGTAAATCGTCTTTACCCGTTCGCGGTACTTTTCCAGCAGCAAATTGAGTGCCTGCCAGTTTTCGGAGTGTACCAAGAGGCCGTCAGTCATCTCATCCAAATCGTCAAAACTCGCCAGCAGACGGTCGGTGAAGTCTGGCGAAAAGTGGCGCGTATCCAGCGGCAGGGAGGGGTGTGCTTTGAGAAATGCAATACGGCCTTCCGGCGTTTGACAGTTGCCGGAAAGCAGGTCTTGTGGCAGGGTATCAATGGCTAAGATCTTCTTCCATTCTTCCCACTGCGCCTC
>JAKOUW010000156.1 GCA_029782365.1 Chloroflexota bacterium | reverse complement strand
ATGGCAAGGGAACTGGAAAAGCGGCGGCTTGCCGTGAGGGTGACATACGAGACTAAGGTGGTTACCCCGCAAATAAAGCATACCGGTGGCGGCTGGTATGAGCTTCCGGACGGCAGTAAGGTGAAGGGCAAGGAGGCTGCGGAGAAGGCCCTGAAGGAGATGGTAGGAAATGGCGCTCAAGGACAAGATAACCCTGACCCTTGAAGAGGTAAAAGCGTTCCTCCATATTGACCACGATGCCGAGGATGTTGTGCTCCAACGGATGCTGGCCGGGGCGGCCAATGCTGCGGAGCGGTACCTAAACCACGATTTTGGAGATGACCCTGTTCCGGAAGAGGTTGAGATCTGGGTCCTGAACCGTGTGGCCAGGCAGTTCCAACGTCGCGGGGAAGGATTACATCATGAGAGCTTTGAGGGTCATACTCAAATTTGGGATGCAGAGGAATATCGAGACTTGTGGCCGTACCGTAAGCTCCCGGGGGTGTAGCTGATGGCGAGATACCGACATCGCATAAATATACAAAAGAGAACCCGGGTATTCGACGGCGAGGGTTGGAGATATGACTGGAAGACCATAGACACGGTATGGGCGAGTATTTCCCCGGTAAGTGCCCAAGAACGGCTAGAGTGGCAGAAGCTGGACGTAGAAGTAACCCACAAAATAAGCCTGCGGCCTTATCCCGGCATTGACCGGATAGACCACAGGCTGAAATTCAAGGACAGGGTATTCAACATCGTGTCAATTCTCAACCCTCAGGAGCTAGGCAGGCGGCTGGACTTGATATGCACAGAAGAAGGTTAATCAACGTCAACTTCTAGCCAGAGGTGCTTTTTCTTGGGAATAAAGATTGAACTTAAGCGAAATTTGAACAAGGTCATAGATGCTCTGGACAATATAGCCGGCCAGCGGATGACAGAGGCCTGCATACATGTCCAAAACAAAACCAAGGAAAGGCTATCCGGCAAAAGGAGCGGACGTGTTTACCGTGTACCAGGCACAAAGAAAACTTATGTGGCTTCAGCTCCCGGTGAGCCGCCGGCAGTTGCGACAGGGCAGCTGCGAAGCAGTATTAAGTACCGCATTGTCGGCGAACTGCAGGTGCTGAGGGGAGAGGTCGGTAGCGAACTCAAAAAGGCCCCGATGCTGGAATTCGGAACGAGCAAAATGGCTGCCAGGCCCTTCTTGAAGCCGACCTTTGATGAGGAACTCCCTACAATCAAAGAAATCCTGTCAAGGAAGTGGTTTTGATGCTGGCAAGTGCAATATTCCAACGATTGCACAATGATCCGGAGCTGGCGGATATGCTGGCGACCATCGACGGCATGCCAGCCGTATTCCAGACATGGGCGGAGCCGGACACCCCCTTTCCTTATGTGGTATTCCGGCTTAGCGATATTGCCAGCGACCACTGGGGGAGACGGGTGTTTACCCTTTATATCGACGTATGGGACTACAATGAGGGTGGGCACCCAGGGACTGCCAAGGCCATCAGCAAGAGGATTGTGGAACTGTTCGACCGGCAGCGGTTGACCCACCCGGATTATGAGGCCATCCGGTGCAGTCTCGACACCCGGGGCCTTATTCCGGAGGACACTTCCGGGATAGTGCATTTAGCACATCAGTTTTCCGTCATAGCCTGGCGGAAAAAGTTTATTGAGAAACTTATTGAGGAGTGATGA
>JAKOUW010000091.1 GCA_029782365.1 Chloroflexota bacterium | reverse complement strand
CATCATTAACCCCCCTCATACTTCTTTTTCAGCGCCTCATAACGCTTCCGTTCATTTTCTTCCTTGTGGGCTTTTATATCGATCTGATCAGCCGGTACAAGCCTGCTATGAGAAACCGCATACATTCCGGCTCCCAATTGTCGATCATAAACCCAGACCAACAGTTCGCCGCGGTCATACTCAATCTTGACCGACCGGCTCGGATCTCAAGATGATGTTGCCGCACATCGGGCAGAGTTCTTTGCGGTAAGGGTGGAGTAGGTTATAGAACATTACAGCAATGACCAGGGTCGCGAGGATTATAAGAGACCAAAACATGGCGGTTAACTGCGCTTCGGACATAGTCTCACCTTCAATCCGACGGGCAAGCGCCCGGCATCTAATTGTTTTTTGAGTTCTCGCGCGGTCATCATGATGCAGATCATGACAATCCCTCCCGTTCGTGATAAAATTAAATGGGTTGTTTTGTTATGGCCTCTATGTGAGGCTTTTTTATTTAATGTCAATACGAATCACGGTCCCGCACTGGTAGACCACGATATTTCCTTCAACATCAACTCGCTTTGCGATTCCTTTTTGTACGACCTCAACCGCTTCGGCGATTTTGCTCCAGGGGATTTCGCACAAATCAATCCCTCCTTACCCCTTTTGTGCAAAAATACTGCTATGTATTGGTGCCACCGCCGCCTAAACAATTAATCACCTCCTCGGTAACTCGTTTCCTCCTCGTATTCCCACCACAGGCCGTAAAGGTTTCTTAAAAACTCTCTCTGCACTTTCCGCCGCGCCATGTCGTGGATATGCCCTTTTCCGCCCTTTTCGTCCAAGATATGCGGTCTGTTCTCGGCATACCAAACCTTCCACCCGTCCCACCTTGCGCGCCAGATGCCTTCCGGGTTTCGGTTCCAGTTTTCAGAAAGCTTATATAGTGCTGTTCTAAGTTGAGGGTTCCAGGTCACGCGCTGCCCCTTTTGTCTCTTAGGAGCCTTCCCGTTCTGCACATCCAGACCGGCGTAGCGGACAAGTCGCCCGAAAGAGGGGAATCTGTGCGCGCTTCCGATTGTCCACAGAAACTCCCCAGCCATCATCGGCCCCATACC
>JAKOUW010000088.1 GCA_029782365.1 Chloroflexota bacterium | reverse complement strand
CTGGCATCAAATGAGCCTGTCCCCGGCAGAGATGGACTTCATCGAGAGCCGGAAAATGACCCGTGAAGAAATCTGTGCCATCTTCCAGGTGCCGCCGCCGATGGTGGGAATATATGACCATGCGACATTGGCAAACATTGAGACGGCGAGGAAAATATTCTGGCTGGATACGGTCATTCCTTTCTTGGAGGATTTGCAGGCGGCTTTCAACCTAGCCTTGACCCCCGAATTCGGGGACGACCTGATGCTGGAGTTTGATGTGTCAAATGTTGAAGCCATTCAGGAGAATTATCGCGATAAGATCGAAACGGCGAAAAGTCTGTGGGCAATGGGCGTACCGTTTAATCAGATAAACCAGCAGCTTGAATTGGGCTTCGACGATATCCCTGGCGGTGATATAGGATATTTGCCCATGAGCCTGTTGCCGGCGGGAATGACGGCACAGGAGCCGGGTGGTGAGGAATCGGGCGAAGGCAAAGAGGGCAAGTTACTGCTCAACAAAGCTTGGAACCTTACCGAAGAAAGCCAGAAAGCGGCATACTGGAAACGGTTCGACCGCCGCCGGCAGAACTGGGAACGGAAAGTAGCCCAACTGGTGGGCAAGCAGTTTAGGGATGAAGGTAAGGCAGTATCCGAAGCATACGAGCAGGGCCGGGATGTGGATGGGGCAATAGATGCACAAATGACAGAGTGGAAAACCCTGATGACTGGGGTATATGTGGCTGTGATGGAAGACTTCGGGCAGGAAACGGGTGAAGCACTGGCAAAGAGCATAGGGCCAACCAGCAGGAAGTTTGAGTTTGACCCGTGGCTGGGCGAAGCCCGGAACTGGATAGAAGCAGTGGTCGCAGAAAAAGTTGTTCGGATTAGCAGAACAACAAAAGACATGATAAAGCAGGAAATCACCGCTGGCTTCGAGGAGGGAGAGAGTACTCAGGAAATAGCCCGGAGGATTAGAAAACTATATCAAGATTTTTCGGTAAGACGGGCCATGACCATAGCCAGGACCGAAGTAGTAGCTGCCTCCAACGCAGGCAGCCATTTTGCTGCAGAACAAACGGGACTTGATTACCAGCGTGTATGGTTGTCCTCCCGGGATGAACGGGTACGGGAGGACCATGCCGACATGGACGGCCAGCGGCGGGGCAAAAATGAGCCCTTCGAGGCACCGGATGGCAGCCTTCTAATGTTCCCCGGCGACACCAGTTTGGGAGCGGCCGCCAGTCAGACGGTGATGTGCCGGTGCACGGAGATTTATGA
>JAKOUW010000080.1 GCA_029782365.1 Chloroflexota bacterium | reverse complement strand
CCTCAGGATTTCTCGATAATTAACCATAATTACCGAACCTCCTATAAGATTGTCACACCCATGGTGTGCAGTTTCATTATAGGCTTGGTTCAAGGTAATTAGATAGACTGGACTTCTCTTCCGTGAAGGTGGCCTTCTCACACCGTTTTAGTGGCCTTATTTCTCCGTGACAGTGGTCTTTTCAGATCGTAATATACACTTTTGGTACAAGTGAGCCCTCTCCCGTTATAGCCACCGTGAGGGTAACCTTATCCCCAGACGTTTTACCGCCACCTAAACAGCCGGTGAGGGATAGGACTACTACCAGGAGCAAACTTAAGCCCAATACTGGTTTCCTTTTGCCCACTTCCTCATCTCCCATCTTACGGATTTCCTCTCGAGGCTTCACCTGGAGAAGTATAGTGTGGGAGTTCCTGCTTGCTCTGCAGAATCCTGCCTGTTTAGAGTGTGGTAAGAAAAAAATGTTTTTTACTCGCTTACTAAATATTTTCTGCCCTGCATCCCATCCGGCACGACAATTCCGATTAGAGCGCTGAAAAGGATCAGGAATAACCGTGTGAAAATGACAGAGCAATACACCCCTTGGCCACAACGCCTGGGAGTGGCGAACCAGACCTGGATTTCCTCGTGGAAGAGTTGGACGCTGCGGTAGAACACGCCATAGCGTGCGGGCCGTCACAGCTGAAACAGCCTTGCTCCACTTTTCGGCCTAATTACATCGACTTGGTTTGGGCTGGGCGGATTACCATCGTCCTTTGCCGCCCTTCCGTTGGCGGCAAATTTTTCATTTTCTGCAAAACGTTGAACAGGGAATCGGAAGTAAGCGCTGAAGTTAAACAGAATCAAGCTGGAGGAAGGATGGGATAATCCCAGGGACACCGTTAGACCAGATCCTGTTTAGGCCTATCAAGAGTAAGTTGGAGCAGCACTGTCCGCCGGAATTCTAGAAAGCGAGGAAAAGCAAGAGATGCAATCAAACCTTAGGAACAGCACCGCAACATGGGCCTTAATGCTTGCAAACATCATCATCTTCGCCGCTATTAATCTTTCGCCGGTTCTGGCTGATATGTTCCTGCTTAACCCCAGCCTGATCGCGGAAAGGCCGTGGTCTCTGTTTACGGTCTTTTTCTCCCACGAGCTCTTCATACACATCCTGCTGAACATGCTTCTGCTCTTTGTCTTTGGCACGAGCCTGGAAAGAGAGACGAACTACAGCGTGATTTTGGGCGTCTATGTTCTCTGTGGATTTGCCGGCAGTCTGAGCACTATCGGGTATGCCTCAGCCATTGGCTACCAAGGGGGGCCCATCGCCGGGGCATCAGCCTCTGCTTTTGGAGTTACGGCAGCCTACGCTGCACTGAGACCCGATGCAGTGGTTCTGAAATCCAAAGCAATACATTGGGTGGCTGCATTGTTCGTTGTGAACGCGCTGCTCACCATCCAAAACCCTCAGGTTTCAGTGGGCGGGCCTGCCCACGCAGTAGGCATTGCACTCGGCCTGCTCATTGGCTATGTGCTGCGCAGTAAATATGGAACGACGCGG
>JAKOUW010000057.1 GCA_029782365.1 Chloroflexota bacterium | reverse complement strand
CAAAAACTCACTTTCTGCGCTGCAGCGGGTTTTTACCTGCCAAATATTCAGCCATCATCTGCTCCACGGCCTCTTTGAGGGTCATTCGCTCCGTCCAGGCATGATCTTTCAGCTTCTCCAGCAAGTCCTGGCGAACAATAAAGGTGGCCCTTGTCCATCCATCGGGCAGGCCATGCTTGGCCCAGTTTTCCTTTTCTCCTTCCACGTCATTCTCACCCCTTGTTTACAGGGTAAACATTCTGCAGGCCACCCCTTTTCCCTGCACTATTCCCTGGCGTATGCGTAAATTCGCAGGGTGTCCTTGTATCCCTCAAAGTCATCAATTCTGGTTATGTTGTACTCCTTGCCCTTGTACACGATCCAGTTCTTGGGTGTAATATCATCGCGCCAATTAATTTCAAATAGCATTTCTTCCTCGGCCTGCACCTGTTTTGCTGCGTAGTATTCCCGCCCGCTGGTGTGTCTAACATAGGCCCAAATGTTTTCACCGCCTGGAATCGGGCCTCTTATCTGAATTGGATCGCCTAAGTCGTTTTGCCCCTCCGTAACGCCCATTATAGTGATTTTCTTATCTTTCAATCTCATCGCTAGAACCTCCTTATAACGCGTTTAGATACTCTTGGTAACGCTCCATCAAGCCCACATAAGCGTTTAGCAGGCTCGCCATGCCGTCAATTTTCAGCTTGGAATTCTTCGGTTTAGCAGGCAGCCAGTTCTGGTTACGATCCTGCACCACTTCCGTGCAGGCCAAACACCATTTTAGGATCGGGTGGTTCCCGTAATTTACCTTCTTTGCCGTAAGGTCTGCGCCCAGCTGCTGCATGGGAAGGCTTAATGTCTTGGCTCCCTGGCGAACAGGAACCATGTTAAAGCCCTGGGCCTCCATGTCCTGAACCCAAAAGGTCGCACTCCAGGCATCGTAAAACACCCATAATGGCACTATGCTGTATTGCTCGATCATTTCCAAGAACCAGCGCGTGATAAAGCGGTAGTCTATTGTGTTGCCTGGGGTCAAGCGCAGCAGGCCACGGCTGTGCCATACGTCATACGGAACCTTATCCTGCTCCACGCGCTCCATGAAGCCGTCCTCTGGAAGCCAGTACATCTGCGTAACGAACCGCGTCTCAGTCTTGGGGTCTACCATCAGCAAAGTGGCACAGGTTAGGTCGTAAACGCGGCTCAAGTCCGCACCCCCTATGGCGTAGAAGCCGCGGAAGTCCTCCAGGTCGAAGGTTTCCTCATTGTTCAGCTGCTCGAAGGTTAGCCATGCCTGCGCCGTTGTTTCCCGCACATTGAATTCCTTGCACAGCAGGCCGCTTTGCTCGCTGGGGTTGTTCTTGGCCCTTTCCACCTTCTGCTGCAGGTCGTCCAGCTTCTTAATTACCCCCAGGCCAGGGTTAGCTTTGGGCCATGCGCTGGGGTCTGTCCATTCGTCCCTGCTGTCCAGTTCGTACAGGACAGGCAGGAAAGTGTCATCCTCGAATGTCCCGTCCACTACTTGCGTAGCATAGCTGTAAATGTCATCAAACACGCCTTCCCTAACGGTTCCAGCGGTAGTTATGATGATCAGAAGCGGCTGCCGCCGTGCGCTCATGGACTGCTTCATTACTTCATATAGGTTCCTATCCCTAATACTGTGTAGCTCGTCTATAATCACACAATGGGCATTAAGGCCGTCCAGGGTATTGCTGTTCTTGCCCAGCGGTCTGAAAAGGCTCAGGTTAGCGTCAAAGTAAAGGTCGGTTTTGCGCTTCCGAACATGCTTAGACAGGTATGGGCTTTGCCGTACCATGTTATGGGCCTCATCGAAAAGTATCCTGGCCTGGTCGTACTTCGTGGCTATGGAATACACTTCTGCGCCAGCTTCCCCATCGCCCACCAACATGTATAAGGCTAGGCAGCTCATCAGCGTAGTTTTGGCGTTCTTGCGTCCGCAGTAGAACATGGCTTCACGGAACCGCCTCAGCCCTGTTTCCCTGTCCACGAAGCCGAACAGGGCCGAAATAAAGGCTTTTTGCCACAGCTCCAGCTTCACAGGCTGGCCCGCCCATTCTCCTTTGCTATGGCGGCAGAACCTTTCAATGAATTCAATAGGCCTGCTGGCCTTCTCTGGGTCAAAGACGTATCGGCCAGGGCTTTCTATTTCCCGTGTCAGTCGTTCGTATATCTGCCGCACCCTTCGGGAAACTACTACCTGCCCCGTTTCTATGGCCTGCCAATACTCCAGCACATAGTTCAATCTATTCGCCACCTTTAATGAATTCCAGCAGCGGATCAGCGTCCCCCTGGCCGTCTGCTTTTGGCAGCAGGTCAATAAGCTGCTTCAGGGTCTGGTTGTACCGTTGAACGGTTTTGTTGTAGGCCGTTAATGCTGGGTGCTCCCGCAGGAATTCCTGCTTGCCCTGCTTGAATAGGCTGATAGGCCCGTCCGCGTTCACCTGTTCCCTTAGCTTCTGCATTGTCTGATCCATAAAAGCAAGCTCATCAAACAGGTTTTCCGCTATGGGTCGCCTGTCTTTTGGTACATTCTTCAGCACCTTTTTAAGCTGCTTTAACTCCTTGGGCAGGTCTTTATATGGAATTTTGCTCACTTCTATTCACCTCTCCCCCGCTATTGTTAAATCTGCCTTTCCCCTGCTAAACCGGCCTATCTTCTGCCATGTTGTTCCTTCTTCAGCTTCTCCATGTTTACAATATTTACAATGTAAACCCTCGCCTGATATGATCTTCCCTTTGGAGGAAAAGAAAGGTGCCGCCCGCCCCGCC
>JAKOUW010000001.1 GCA_029782365.1 Chloroflexota bacterium | reverse complement strand
GCTGGGCATCTTGCGGGCCGATGCGGGCGAAGTGCGCATCTTCGGCAAGGACGCCTGGCGGCATGCGGTGGAGCTGCACAAACGCATTGCCTATGTACCCGGCGACGTCAACCTGTGGCCGAACCTGACCGGCGGCGAGGTCATCGACCTGTTCGTGCGCCTGCGCGGAAAGAGCAGCGCGGCCCGCCGCGACCAGCTGGTACGCCGCTTTGACCTGGATACGTCGAAAAAATGCGGCACGTACTCGAAGGGCAACCGGCAAAAAGTGGCCCTCGTTGCCGCTTTCGCTTCCGACGCCGATCTCAGGACTTCCGCATCAATAGACACGGGGAGGGGTGAAACGTCCGTCAGGAAGAGATTGCACAGGGGTCACTAAGCAGATCGCTTATTCTAAAATTCTGTCAGTTAATTCACGCGATTGCCGCGGGTCGTGAAATTGCGGCTTTGGCCTGTAAGAAAGAACGAACCTCGCTTCTGGAGAAGTGAAAGCTTGACAAAAACACCAGAAAGAAGCGAGGTTCGTTCAATGACCAATCCACTGGTCCGATTCGTGAGATACGTGAATAAATCCTTCTTCCTGGATCAATTTTTTCGTTCGGTCAGAGATGGTCGGCGAGGAGCAGTTCACTCGCTCCGGAATTTGCTTTGGGTGATGATCGGAGCTATCGTATCCAGGTTCGAGAGCTTCAACCAGATCGAAGAAGCGATTCGATGCGGTCATTTCGACTTTTTGGGAGGCAACCGGCGACCATCGGCAGATACGTTGGCACGTGCTCTTGCGCAAGTGGATCCGATGGAGTTGGTCCGTATCAACGATGCGATCGTTGCTAAGTGCCGAAAGAATAAGTCATTGCAAACGGTGCGTGTGGAGGGATTTAAGGTCGCCGCCATTGACGGTACGGGCATCTTCTCCACGGTCAGTCCTCGTCTTGGGAAAAACAGCCACTTTCGGCGCAATGCGCACGGGGAGGAAACAGACGATTACCGCTACTACGAAAATGCTCTTGCGATCAGCTATGTTGGCGGAAGTGGTCCGCTTTTGCTGCTGTCGCTTGTGCGTATACCGCCGGGTCAAGGCGAAACGACCGTTGCTCAGGCAGAGTTAAAACGCCTCTTTGCCGTTCATTGTCGATACGCCGATGTGTTCACACTGGATGCGAACTTTGCCAAAGCGCCGGTGCTCAATAGGATCGTCGATGAGCGGAAGCTGTTCGTTGTCCGGGTGAAGCAACACAACTACGACATCATAAAAGACGCTGCCGGATTATTCGATGGGACAGCGCCGCACGAGACACATCGGAACGTCAAAGTG
>JAKOUW010000241.1 GCA_029782365.1 Chloroflexota bacterium | reverse complement strand
ACTGGATAACCTGGAGCTGAGCGCCAACGACAATTACCTTAGCTTGTTCCAGGACGAGTACTTGCTCAAGTACTTCCTCACAGAAGAATCAAAGGATTCGCCGTACTTACTGCGGGTTCAGGAGTTAAGCAAGCCGTTCAGTTACAAACTGAAGGTGAATTTGAAGGAAGTCGGTGATCCGCAGGAGGTCGTGGTTGACCTCCCCGAAACCTTTAATTACTTGCTCGGGCTCAATGTGAAACGCATGGTCATGAAGGCTGTGGGCGATGGCAGTGAGCCATTTGATGAACGCGGCGCAACAACAACATCATCATCCTTGTACGGTCACAAGTACCTGTTCGTGTTGGGGACGGATCAAGAAAATGGGCAAAATGTGGTGGTTGTTTGGCGTGATTGGGACAACAATCGCTGGAAGAAAGCTGACTACGACGCCGACAGGAACTTCATCGTGCAGGGTCTGAAGGAAGTTGCTGGTGAAGTTCTCATGCTAAGAGCGGTTTACGTGAATGGTCAAACCACGCTGACCAGCAATGACGTCAATGGTGCCGTTGTCATGGCCATCGAGCCGGAATTCAAGCGGCTCATGGAACCGCCGACCGGGGTGAGCTTGCTGTGAGCAACGTGGAGAAGTACTTGGTACTGAACAACTACTTTTTGCGGGAAGTTCTTGGTGTGGCCAGTTTGAAAAGCGTGCGTGAGGTGCTTCTCCGGGCGAAGCCCGGTGTGGATCCCGATGGTGTCACTTACTTTTGCAGGAAGCTCATTGACGAACTGGACACTTTGAAAATTGAACCGGGCTTGCTCATGGCTTACGACAAAAACATTCAAACATATGTGACTCACATAAACAAACTCAGAAACAATGTGACATTGAAGTACTTCCAGTACTTAGCACTACTGGTGACTGAAATTTACCTGGACCGCCTTACCAATGACACGAACCGGTTCGTCACCGACTTGAACGTTTTCCTGCATGAGTATGCCAACGAGGTCAAATTCAAGAAGGAAATGAGCAATTTCACCGTGGATGATCTTAAAAAGCTGGCGTTCTGGATGGCAACTGGAAGTGGGAAAACACTCATCATGCACATGAATTATCTCCAGTTCATGCGCTACAAACCTTTTGAACCCAGTAACATCATCTTAGTTACTCCGAATGAAGGGCTTTCCTCGCAGCATTATGATGAACTGCTAAAAAGCGGAATCCCGGCAACCTTGTACCATGAAAACTTACTTGCAAGTACCGGCTCCACTGTGATGGCTCCTGGGCAGGTGCTGGTTATTGAGATTACGAAGCTGAAAGAGGAGAAAAGGGGTAGCGGCGTGACGTTGCCCGTGGACGCTTTTGAAGGACGCAATTTGGTCTTTGTGGATGAGGGGCACAAGGGGAAGGGAAGCGAGGAACGTGTTTGGGCGCGCCTGCGTCAGGCATTGGGTGCAAACGGTTTCACTTTCGAATACAGTGCTACTTTTGGGCAGATTCTGGATGAGAAAGATTGGAGCACCATGGAGGAGTACGCAAAATCCATCATTTTCAACTACTCCTACAAGTATTTTTACAACGACCAGTACGGAAAAGATTTCCGGGTCATGAACGTGAAAAAGGCTCCTTCATTGGCGCAGATGGACTATTCCCGCGTCATGTTCACCGCGAACCTGCTCAGTTTTTACCAACAGCTGCGTAGTTACCAGAAGCATCGGGATTTGGCCATTCTTCACAACCTGGAAAAACCACTGTGGATCTTTGTGGGAGCCACGGTTCAGGGCGAAAGTTCCGATGTGGCATTGGTGACGCGTTTCTTCCGTGAAGCCGTGGATGGTACTGGCTTGAAGGATGTTGCTGGGCGTATTCTGGGTGGCGCTTACTTGGATGATGGCGGAAACGATTTGTTTGGTGACCGGTTTGATGAACTTCGGCAGGATTTCATCGGAGCACAGCAGGTGGAAAGGGAGAGCGACGGCGGCTCACGTAATTGGCTGGATGCACTGTGGAACGATCTCGTGCAACGTGTTTTTCATGGTCGCGGTTCATTACGAGTGGTTCAGCTAAGTAACGCACCAGGCGAATTCGGGCTGCGCGTGGGGGAAAACCCTTACTTTGGCGTCATAAATGTGGGGCAGGACAGCGGCCTTGTAAAAGCATTGAAAAGCAACGGTTTCGAATTGGAAAAAGATGTCATCACGTCGTCCCTGTTTGAACAAATAAAGGAAACTGATTCCCGAATTAACGTGCTTCTGGGATCACGAAAATTCATTGAGGGATGGGACACGTGGCGTGTTTCTTCCATGGGGCTTTTGAATATGGGCCGTGGCCAAGGTCCGCAAATCATTCAGCTTTTTGGTCGCGGGGTGCGTATTAAAGGAAAGAACATGACGTTGCAAAGAAGTGGCCACACTGATCTGAGCGCTTTGGAAACGCTTTTCATTTACGGCATAAAAGCAAATTACTTGGAACAGTTTCTTGAAGCCATAAGGAAAGAAGGCGTGGATTACGAAGAAATACTAATTCCCATACAACTGCGGCATCAGGAAAAATGGAAAGAACTGGTTGTACCTGTGCGCAGCACGTCAAAGCCGTTTGAAGAATGTGTGGTTTTGGCGTTGGGTTCTGCTGAGAATATCATGGATGATTATGGCGAAACAGTAGCAGGAGGAGAAGAAGAAGAGGAACAGGAAGATGAAGAACACGGTGGGGTGGCCGGTGATAGCGGTACTACAACGGTCACACTGGATTTATCGCCGCAAATAAGTACTTATGATGGTTACCGGCCACGCGATTTGTCATCAACGACGGAAGCCATAGCAGGTGGTCAAGTTAAATTGGGAAAGGGAAGTACGTCACCATTGTTGTGGGATGAATATGCCGATTACGTGGATTGGGAAGCGGTTTTCTTGGAAATGTTGCGCTTTAAGGCATCACGCGGTTACTGGAACCTGGTCTTTGATGTGGATTCCTTGAAGCGTATCTGGAAAGACAACCGCCTCACCATTTACTACCCGGGCTTCGAAGTAAGGTCCATGAAAGACGTTGCCGATTTACGGGGCGTTGTTACTCAGGGTTTGAAAAAATACGTCGATGTGTTCTACAGCAAGCAAGAACGCCATTGGAAAAC
>JAKOUW010000229.1 GCA_029782365.1 Chloroflexota bacterium | reverse complement strand
CCGGCTTTTGTTCACCGAAACGCTGATTATCGGCACTGCCGCCCTGGTGGCCGGCATTTGTTCAGGTGTTTTTTGTTCAAAATTGACAGCAATGATTCTGCTCAATTTCACCCTTGCCTACTTTGTGGGAGACATTCCTTTTGTCGTTGCCCCACAGGCTGTCTGGTTCACCGCTGTTCCCTTTGCCTTGGTTTTTATGCTGATGGGAACAGCAGGCAGAAGGGTGATCGCAAGGGTCGAGTTAGTGGAGTTGTTCAAAGGCAGCAAACTTCCAGAAGCCAATATTCGTGGTTCAGCGCTGCATCTGATTGTTTCTTTCGCCTTGATCGGCACAGGGTATTATTGGGCCGCCATCAAAGAGCCGGCGAAGCTGCTTTTGCTTGCAGTACCGATTCTGCTTGTTGTGATTGCAGGCACGTTCCTGCTTTTCTGGGGAGGCCTGCCCCAGGTTTTCAGGTGGCTTCGGAAAAACCCGCACCGCTATTTCTCCGGCGAAAATATGATCGCCCTTTCCATTTTTACGCATCGGATACGCTCGATTGGTTCAGTGATGGCAGCGATCGCCGTCATGTCGGCGGTGGGAGTGACAGCGATTGCTACCGGCTACACACTCTACGGCAGTATGGAGGTCAGCACATATGATCAGCTCAGCTATGACTTGTTTTTCTATGGTGGCCGGGATGTACGGGATGAGGTGCATGACGTTTTTACCAAGTATGGTGTCGGGATATTGGGAGAATATACGGTCAACCGGTATCAGGTGAAAGCGGTTCAAATCGATCCGCAGCAAACGGTGGAGCGAGTGTTCCGGATCTATTCAGAATCGGATTATAACCGCTTGATCGAGGTCTCCCGCAAAATCTACCAGCCTATTGAGGTCAAACCAGGCCAGGGTTTGCAGGCAGGTCGGGGCATCGCAGCCTATGCGGAAATAGATGAACCAAATAACGATGGCCGGCAGTCAAAACTCGTTTTATCCGACCTTGAGCTTGCGGTTGTCACTCGTGCAGACATGGCGAACGTTCACTTTGGTGCTTATCAGATGCTTGTTGTCAGTGACGAGGATTTCGACCACCTGGTGCAGACAGGAACTTTTGCATCTGTGGACGCTTTCGGCGAGCCGCTTGATGAAGTGACAGTAATTAAGTATGAGAATCCTTTGCGGGCGCATCAACTCAACAGCGAGTTGAATCAGATTCTTAAAGCCCGGGCGAGTGGTTATGGCATGGCGTACAACCATTATACCGAATTAATGAAAGTTTTTGGGCTGGTATGCTTCATTGGATCTTTCATGAGTGTCGTGTTCATTTTAATGACAGCAAGCCTATTGTACTTCAAGCAGATCACAGCTGCTGAAGAAGAGCGCCATTTGTACCAGATGCTGCGCAAGATCGGCCTCGATGCCAGAACAGAAGCCAGAGTGAT
>JAKOUW010000227.1 GCA_029782365.1 Chloroflexota bacterium | reverse complement strand
TGCCGGGGGCTCATCAGGTTGAGATCGTATTCCGGGTTGATTTCAAAAAGCTCCAGCACCTGGTCGAGCATTTCGCGGTGCTGGGCTGTTACCGCGGTGAGCGCCCTGATCCCGGGAGTTTCTTTCAGGGTCCGGACCAGCGGCGCCATTTTGATGGCTTCAGGGCGGGTTCCGAAAATAGAAAGAACAGTGCGCAAGGTTGTCCCCTTCAACGTTGGCAGATATTATAAAATCTCTTGCAAATATATCATAACATGTCCGAAGCCTGCAGGCTACCTGCTGTCGATCGCTCGTGACTGGAAGCGCTGCCACACCGGGGCAGTTTTAATTTACATAATTTCTCATAACAGATATATAAAAAATTTCCTGGCGTAATAAGCAGGATTTTGTATTTTTCTGTCTAAGATGTAATTGTTAAAATTATATTAAGTTGAGGAGTCGCGGCTGCCATGAGAAGAAAACCTGCCTCCAGATTTCCGCAGTTGATCCACCTGTTGCTGGTGCTCTCTATATGTCTAAATATTTACTTAATACTTAATCCAGGAGAAGCCTCCGGCAAGAAGGGCTACATAAGCCTGCAGGAGCTGGGCGAGATTAGAGAACCGGGCATTTATGGCCCCATGGGCATGGAGGTAGTGGAAGGTTCTCTTACCATTAGCGCCGCGGGGGTCAGGTTGCAAAACACCCGCATAACGGGCGATCTTATTCTTACCGCGGCCGTGGGCGAGGGCGGTGCAGATTTCTTCAAGGTCACGGTGGAGGAAAAGACCCTGGTGCAGGGCGGCGGCGAGAATACCGTTGTCTTTGAAGACGCGGTGCTCAACCACCTGGTGATAAACAAGGAAACAGGCAAGGTGCGGGTAGTCCTAAAGGGAAACACCGTTGTCCAGAAGCTGACCATCATGGGGGAAACCTGCCTCTCCGTCGCTGGGCTTTCCGAGACAGGGCAGGTGAAGGAACTATTCATTGAAACGGCGGCCGAAACGGAGCTGGAAGGCATTTTCGAGAACATTACCGTGGCGGAGAAAGGGGCCCGGGTTACCCTTCTTGCCGGGCAGGTGAAGAAACTTGTTACCGGCGAGGGGGCTGAAGGGGCCTTGATTCACCTGAACGAGGAGGCGGCCATTGAGCTGCTTGCGGCCGGAGCGCCCCTGGAAATAGCCGGAAAGGGCCTGGTGAAAGAAGCGCATGTTTCCGTCCCGGGGCTGTTTAAGTTTGCCGGAGAAGTGGGCAGGGTTTCAGCCGGCGGCAAGGGGATCTTTCTAGAATTCGGCCCAGGCAGCACCGATACCCTGCTGGTGGAAGCCTCGGAGGGAACGGTGATGCTCCACCTGGCCCAGGGGGCGGCGGTTAAATACATGGAACTGAACGGCGCCGCCGAGGTTACGGGAAGCGGCACCATCGAGCGGGTGCGGATCAACGCGCAGGGGACCACCATCGAGCAGAGCCCGGGCAGCGTGGAGCTGGCTAAAGGAATCAAGGCGAAAGTGGCCGGCGAGGAAATCACGGGAGAGCAGGAAAAGGAAGAGCCGGCACTTGCCGCTCCTTCAACGCCTGCGACACCCGCGGTTAGCATAGGCGCGATTAGCAACCGGGTGATGGGTCCCGGGCAGACTGCGACCATTTCGCTAACGGTGTCCCCCGGCGATGCGGCAATTTCGGTCTCGTCAAGCGATAGCTCCATCGCCACGGTGTCGCTGTCGGGCAGAACATTAAAGATTAAGGCTGGAACTAAGCAAGGCACCGCCACCATTACTGTGAAAGTAACCAGGGCAGGCTACAACAGCCGCACCAGGACCTTTAAGGTGACGATGGATCCAATAGAAGTGTTTAAAACTGGCGAAAAAATGCATCCTGTAACGGTAGTATCTGTTAAACTCAAGTACAAAGATGCTCAGAATTATTATAAAGTTTATGTAGGCAATAAAGAATTGACCTATGATCCTGATGATAGGTTTTTTTACGGCGCCGTTGATCCTAAAGACGCCGTGAGAAGCAAGGTTAGGGTTGTCGGTAAATTCGGTAAATAGTGAGGAGTTAAGCAGGGGATGGAACAAGCAGTAGATAATAAACAAAACGTTAAATTACAATTGTTAGCAATTGTTCTTACGATAGTGTTGGCTATCCTTCTGTCTAGCTCTACTGTTGAAGCTGCAATCACGGGATATGTTGCTAAGGGTAGCGATGGGAAGCATTACGAGTACGACTTTGATGCCCTATTGAAGTCATACGCGAAACAGCTACTGGGATATCCTTCACCCCTGTTTTCAGATTACATGAAAAAAACCATGTGTGCCATTCTTGATGATAAAAACGGCTATGTTGATTTTGATGATGTTGTAAAGGCTTATGCCAAAGCTCTGCTAAACAATAAAAGTTTCGATCCCAACGAATACTGTTCCAGCAGCCAGGCCAAAAAGGCAGTCATGCCTGCAGAGGTTTATGTGGTAACCCTGGAGAGCGACGGCAAGTTAAAATATACAAAGAAAATAGTTGAAACGGTGGGCGATCTTTTGGCCGCGGTGAACAACGCCCAAAATGCCGCCGACCTGGAAGCGCTGATTCGCTCCAAGGCAGCGGAGTTGGGGCTGGATTTAACCGCCTTTAACAAGCTGAATGCCTATGAGCAGGCGGCGGTGCTGGAAGAGGTCCTATCCAGGAGGCCTGCAGGAGGGTTTGACTCCCTGGAGCAGTTTAAGA
>JAKOUW010000201.1 GCA_029782365.1 Chloroflexota bacterium | reverse complement strand
TGGCGTTTTAGGGCGTTATGGATAGCCCAGGCTTCGCTGACTAATCCACCGTAGCTGTTGATGTAGACGTTAATGACGTCAACATCCAGCTGGTCCAGCCGCTGCACCAGTTCATGGCCGCTCACATCGGACTCAAACCACTTCAAGTCCTCGGTTACGATGTCCCCGTAAATGTAAAGGGCCGCCTCTTTGTCTTGGACGACCAGCTGCCAATATCGATTCATTGACTCACCCCTTTCGTTGAGCGTTCTATCTATGGCTAACGTTTCAATTCTGCTCACCCCCTTCACCATCGATAACAGTCTCAATGGGCTGGTAGTTCTTCGTCACAAACCTCTGCTGGCCAATCTCGCCACCAATGGGCTCCATGCCCAAGTACTTCAGGCAATCATCGATGGTGTAAGCACCGATCCGGAAGAGGATATCCAAAGCACCAGCAACGTCTTTGATATCCACCGCTCGGATGTGCGTAGTGTCCACCTTTACGTAGCTGCGCTTCTTGAAATCCCTTTTTCCGTACATCTTGCGGTTAATCTCATCGCCGATCATGTCGGCCAATGGGTTGATACAGAACGTCAGGAAGTTCTTCATGGCCTGGTGTGTGTCAGCCACGTTTCCTTTCAGTAGCTGCGGTGGTACTTGGAAGGCTACAGCTGTGAAGTCGAAGATGTCGTTGATAAACTCCCGGATGTCTCGCCCTTCAACTGTTCCTCTAGCTGCGGGCCCGGTGGCCTCCAGCTCCTGCCACTTGGCCCCGCCTGTCAAAGGAAGAACAGCATCATCTTCATGCTGGAAAAAGGTCTTGAACCTGTTCTCCAGCAAATCTTTGAGGTCCGCCTGGGCCTTCTCAGTTTGCGGGTAATTGGTCCCCAACTCCAAGAACCCCCGCTTGGAGCTATTTCTGCGATAGCGCTTCTGAGCCGCAGCGATGAGCTTGCTATAAGAATCGTACAGACCCTCAATAACCTGCTTCGTGTGTTCGTTATGCATTCGCAGGTGCAGCACTTCGCTTTCTCGCCGTTTGAGTGGCTCTCTCAGTTCGCCCAATCTAATTTCGGTGTAGAGGTTCTCAACAAATATACCCGGAACGACATTCCAGGAATCGGCCAGATACAGGTAATTGTCAGCCATAATGATTAAGGCCTCATTCCTTGTGACAGTCCTGTACACCGCGTCTCGCCAAAAATCTGAGGCGTTCTGGTTGGGATTGGGTTCGACATTGAGCAAATAGTACATGTCTTCCCGGACCTCTTGGCCCTTAAGGAAGGTGCGAAACTCGGCTCGGGCCATTGTTTTAGCGATGAGGTTAGCACAGGCTTGGACGGCCAACTCTTTGTAGTAGACCTCCGTGGCAAGCTTGGCCACTACAGCACTTAGGCCCAGCTTGTCGTCCTTCCCGAATTGATCAAAAAACCACTTCCAAAAGCCCATACCTCAATCCCTCCCTTCTAGTACGTATAAACGCCGAGCGACAGGAAGTCATCGTTAGCCTCCTGGAGTTCGCTGTCTTTCGACAGAGCGTGTATCAAAGCAAAAAACCCGTCTGTCTTGCGGGTTCTGGGCTCGATCTTGTGGTAAGTGGTATTCCCTTTGGGGTCAAGCACCACGCAGGTGTTGTTGACATACCAGCGCATGGTTGGGTTATCCCCAAAGACAATCGTTTCTTCAGCGAACATCGTGGTAATCAAGGGCGCTATCTTGGCGTGTGTTATGGGGCCGCTGGGGATGATGCTCAAAGGTAATCCAGCCTTAGTAAATGCGTCCCGCACAACTTCAGCCCGGTATCTGTCAGCTACTATGTCGACGATGTGATACTTCCTGGCCTTCTCAATGAACCAATTGGTGATATGCTCAGGAGTTATGATGTCGCCATAGACTATCGTGATGAGCCCCTGCTTGGCCGTCTCTTCAACGGGGAACTTAATCTTCCGGTTTTCCATCTTGAGCGCTTGATGGCATACAAACGTGTGTTCTATCCAGTAACGCTTACCTTTATACTTGAACAGCAGGCCGCAACTTGCGAAGTCGTTGATCTGGGCATAGTC
>JAKOUW010000187.1 GCA_029782365.1 Chloroflexota bacterium | reverse complement strand
CCGGGATAGGTCCACGCCGCCAGCGCCAGGGCAAAGGCGGCGATCTGCGTGCAGCGCTCATCGATTTCCAGGCCATGGAGATTATCTCTAAGGACGGCGTCACATGCCTCCCGGGCCGTCAGGCCTTCCTCGGCCATACGAATCGGGACTAAATGATAAAGAGCCGCCACAAGGAAATGGCCCGAGCCGCAGCAGGGGTCCAGGATTTTAAGCTCGGCTGCCCGTTTCGGCCAGCCCTCGAAGGTCCCGGCAGCGGGACGCCACGACCTCTTTTCGTCGCCGGTTTGGACGAGACGCAGGTAATCCCAGGTTATACCGGGTAATGAAACCGCCTTACGAAGCTCTTCCTCACTTTCTACCTGCCCGGCCAGCTGCGGATTCTCCGCCAGTACCCTGCCCGCGTACCAGGCGCCAATGGTATTGTGAATAAGGAAGTTGACCATATAAGGCTCTGTAAAGAGCTGGGTGACAGCCGGCAATTCATCAGCGCCAATTTTATTGCCCGACTCATTCACCTGTTTCTTCCGCTTACTCTGCCAGAACTGGTAGACCCAGCCAAGCGCGTCGCTGGCTTTAAAGATATCTGGCTCCAGGTCGTCGAGCAACTGCTCCAGCTTCAATTGATATTCGTACGGAAAAGTAACCTGCAGCACCGGGTCATCCGGGCGAAAGATCTGCGGCAGCATCTGCTGGGCAAAACGGCTAGCCAGGGTCCAAAGATCGGTACCTTCCTCCTTAGCCAGTTCCTCACACTCTTCCAGACTAACGGCCACCCCCATCTCCGGCTCGATGAGGAGGTCATTTTCCGCCAGGAAACGCGCAAAGAGCATCCGATGCCAGTGCTCGTAAGCACACTCCTGAATCAGATGCGTAATCTCCAGTTTTCCGCTTTTGTCCTGCTTATCTCCCAGTTGCCGCGCCCGGGCACGAAGGTGGTTGCGAAGCCGGCGCTGTTCCGAACTCATTTGGCTGTAAGGCTCGTGATGGTGCACAGCTAAAGCCTCCAGGGCCGCCCTGGCTCCAGCCTCGGCAACATCCCGGGCTTCGACGACAGTACGTTCAAGTTTATTTCGCTGTTCTGTTGACAGTACCGGCATCCATTTTCCCCTCCTACGAGATCCCGATGGGGCCGTTCTTAATCCTTTCTAGAAGTTCTCTCTCAATTTTAGCCACCCAGGCTTTAACATCATTTTCTGTCCTCAGAATGCTGCTGGTCAGTTTTACCTTTTGCGTTTTTGGCTCAAGCAGCTTTGCAGCTGCCATGGCAGCATTGCTAAACTGCTGAGGAAGGGCATCTGTCCTGGTTTTCCAGCTAGACAGAGGGGTCTCCTGAAGACTTCGAAGCAAGGAGTCATCATCTTCTATGGAAAGTCGGGGAACGCTGGCAATACCTTCAGCCTCAAGAATCTTTTGCTTTTGTTCTGGAGGTAGTTTCTGCCAGTTCTCATTGACCTCAAGGGCCGCTCTCTCCCGGTTATATACCGCCTCAAAGTTGGCGTAAGCCTGCCTGACAGCGGTACGGAGCACTTTGGCGACTGCTCTGTGAATATCCGGAACCGGATCGGGCTCTTCTAACAATCGACGTTCATCGCGCACAGCATTGGCCTGTTTTTGCAGTTCTTCCGCTTCGGCGAGGCCACGGGCGTGTCTCAACAGGATCTGAAGTCTATCCCACGCAGGTTTGCGCTTTGCCGCCAAGTCCGCCAATGCTGACCAATTCTGCAGTTGTTGGGACAAGGTGTCAAACTGTTCCAGTATCGCTGCAAGTTGTTCGTTACCGGCCAGTCCCCGCATTGTTTCCAAATGGGCCTTAGATGGACGTTCGGGCAGTGGCGGATCGCCGCCGGCACGATCGGCCAGGTCCATAAGCATGGCAAGAAATTGCCCGGCTACAGAAGATTCCTCCCCCGCCTTGCAGCTAAGGCCTGCTGTTTGAAAAAGCTTTCGTAGCTTCATGCGGCTGCGGACATCTATGGTTACCGTTTCAACTCGGAAGTCGGTAGCCGAAATCTTAGCTTGATCCAATTGACC
>JAKOUW010000186.1 GCA_029782365.1 Chloroflexota bacterium | reverse complement strand
GCGGGATCCGCTCAGGTAGTACATGGGTTCCGTCACCGGATTGACTAGGAATGCCGGTCCGAACATGTACTGATCTCCAACATCGTATGTCTGAGGATCATGCCTGAAATCAAAGGGCAGAGCCCGCATCAGGGTGTAGCCCCGGCTCGTGACCTGCCATGCCAGGGAATAGATGTAGGGGATCAGGCGGTAGCGCAGATTTATGAACTTAACCAGTGTATCGTAGAAGATCGTCCCTGGTTCGCCAAACCGCCAAACTTCCCGGGGGGTGTCAGTGCCGTGGGAACGGAAGATGGGCAGAAAAGCACCGTATTGGAACCAGCGAGTGTACAGCTCCCGATAGCCCAGGTCCTCACAGCCGGCATCAAAATCACCGTCCCAGAACCAGGCGTGCCGCCGCTTTTTCACAAAAAACCCACCGATATCCAACGTCCAGTACGGAATACCGGCAGCGCAGAAGTTCAAGCCATCGGCGATCTGCTTCCGCAAAGTCTCCCACTTGGCACTGATATCCCCCGACCAAGTGATTGCCGCATAACGCTGCTGCCCCGCATAGGCGGAGCGGGTCAGGTTGACCACCCGCTTGCGGTCGGTTGCAGCCCGCTGCCCCTCATAAATCCCTTGGGAGTGCAGCAGGGAGTAAGCATTGATGTACTGTGGATCGAGGTACTTCTTCGCCTCATTGACATTGATCCAAATCCGCTGCTCCGGCTCGGGTTTGACCGGGCCGTGCCAATCGTTCTCAAACGGCTCAGTACAATCGCACCACCAGGCATCAATCCCTTTGGAGAACAGACCTTCATTGGCCTGCTGCCAGTAAAGCTGCCGCGCCCCTTCATTGAACGCGTCATAAGTGGACTGGTTGCCGAGCAGATAGCCTTTTGCCTTCATTTCCAGCTGATTGGGCCCGTCATTCTGCATGTGCGGCCAGATGGAAACCATCAGCCGTGCGTTCAGCTGATGCAGCTCCCGCATCATCTGTTCCGGATTGGGAAACCTGGCGGGATCCAGCGATTTCTGCCCCCAGTAATTTCCTTCCCAGGACATCCAGTCCAGCACGATCACATCCAGCGGGATTTGCCGGCGGCGGTACTCCTTGACAACAGCCAACAGCTCTTCCTGGCTGGTATACCGCTCCTTGGACTGGATATAGCCAAAGGCCCACTTAGGAAACATGGGCGCCTGGCCGGTGAGATAACGGTAACCGGATACAATATCATCAAACTCAGGGCCGTAAATGAAGTAATACTCCAGCTGGTCATTGACGTCCGACCAGACATAAGACCCATAGACATCATCATGGAAAGTCATGAATGAGTAACTGTCAAACAAGACTCCATAACCTTTGGTAGAAACAAGGCAGGGCACCACCGCCCGCATGTTCTGCTGATACATATACTGATGATGATGGCGGTAGTTGAATATACCTTCTTCGTAGGAGCCAAGCCCATATAGAGCTTCATTCTGATCCCATTCGAACTCCAGCTTCCACTGGAACGCAGTACGGTCTTTCACCACCCGGACACTCTCCGCCCTGGCCTTGACTCCATCGGCTGTGTCCTCGGACGTGATGGACGCATGTTCATCAAAAACCGTTTTCACAACCTCGGTGGGAGTCAGGTGCTTGCCGCCCCGGTCCGGTTCCTTCATCAGCAGGTTCCCCTGCCGGTCAAAGCAGCTGATCGCGCCCGTGTCCTTCCTTACTTTGACCAGCAGGCTGCCGGTAGTCAGT
>JAKOUW010000043.1 GCA_029782365.1 Chloroflexota bacterium | reverse complement strand
ACCCGCGCTGAATTTCCACAGTCACATTGCCGATGCGCAGCACGACACCAGAGCCAGTAGGAGCTAGTGAATCCAGTTGTATCCATATGCCGTTTTGCGGCTGGTTAGTTTCAGTCTCAAACTTGCGCAGCCAGTACCAGAGTTGGTTGGGCCGCAGCCCATGTTCTCTGCACCATGCCCTTTGGCTTAGACCGCTGGCGCCGAAATCCTCTATCCTCTCAGCCCACAACTCGCGCAGCTCTTGCCTGGCTTTCTTAGTCACACGAATCAGCTCCTTCCCTCTGATGACTTCATTATCTCATCAGCGGAGAGGAGCTAGAAGGTACGGCTGGTTTGACGCTTACCATTATACGGACTCAACTCTCCATGATTGGACTGTTGATCCTGCTGGGCTTTATCCTCGTGGCAGTGTTTGCTCCATGGATTGCGCCCACGCCAGAGGACTATATTAACGAGCCGTATCGAGTACCTCGTTACGGCTGGGGAAGCGCTCCACAGCCGCCGTCACCGGAGCACCCCATGGGTTTGACACAGGGGAAATATGATATTTTCTACGGGATTGTCTGGGGAACCAGAACGGCCTTTCAAGTGGGACTCATCGTCACAGGCCTCTCGTGCCTCATTGGCATTGTAATCGGATCAACAAGCGCCTACATCGGTGGGAAGTTCGATGAAGTGGTCATGCGTTTTGTGGATGTGTTCATGAGTTTCCCCTTTCTCATTGCGGCCATTGTGATCACCACCATTTTGGGACGGGGCTTGGATAAAGTCATTATCGCCCTGGTGATCTTCCGCTGGACTGGTTATGCCCGCCTGATTCGGGGCAATGTACTCCAAGCAAAACAAGAGGAGTACATTATGGCCGCCAGGGCCGGGGGAGTATCACATCCGAAGATCCTGCTCCGGCATGTTTTGCCCAATACGATCTTTCCCGTCTTGATTCAAGCTTCCATGAATATGGGCTCCATTGTGGTCACCGCTTCCACCTTGAGTTTTCTGGGTCTCGGCGCCCCTGAGGGTTATGCCGACTGGGGGCAGATGATCAGCTTTGCCCGGAACTGGATTCTGGGCACTCCGCAAAATCCCTTGGCCTACTGGTACACTGTGGTCTGGCCCGGTTTAGCCATTGTCCTCTTTGTGCTGTCCTGGAACCTGATTGGTGATGCTTTCCGCGATATTATGGATCCCCGGATTCAGGGGTGATTACCCTGAGGGGCTGGT
>JAKOUW010000164.1 GCA_029782365.1 Chloroflexota bacterium | reverse complement strand
CTCAAGAACCATACCGTGCTCGCCAAGCTCCTTCACGTCATACTTGCGGCCAATAAAAGACTTCAGCGGGAAATTGTCGTAGTTCTCCTCCTCTTCTTCCCCTTCTTCCCCTTCTTCCCCGCCGTCGCCACCGGCCGCAACATCACCCCAAAGGCCACCCACAAACTCCAGGATATCGCCACGGAAATAATAGCCAACACCCGCCAAAACCAGCACCACAAGAAGAACAACCAGAAACTTTTTCACAGTCCATGACCTCCTCAAATTAATTTAGTTAATTTATTTGCCCGATTTTTTAAACGTGAGCGGGAGAAAAAGCTCCGCACAAAACCAGAACAGTTACACAAACACAAAAAAATACCCGCTTACTGAATGTTATAAAGTATCGCAAGGAAAAGCTCAACCAAAAAACAGCGCGAACCGGGGAGCGCCCCCAAAAAAGACGCTCCCCCCACACACCTACTCCACCACAACTACGTTCAGCGCTATCGGACCACGCTCACCCTCGCTAAGATCAAACTCCACACGCTGACCCTCACGAAGATCACGAAACTCGCCATCCGAAGCAACTATGGCCGTGTAGTGCACAAACACATCACGACCACCATCCTCACGCTGAATAAAACCATAACCCTTGCGAGTATTAAACCACTTGACAAGCCCCATCATCTTCTCAGACACAACACCAACAGCCTCAACCTGCTCCTCCGACAACATCCTCACCCCCTTTCAAATTACTGCCTTCCCAGCCCAACCGACCCAAAAAACGACGCAGCTCCCTGGCTACGTGAAGCCAAACACGACGATCCAGGTCAGTCGTAGACCGGACATAACGCAAGCAGGCCCCGTAATACATGAACTCATACGACGACGTGGCCTGCCTGCGCAACCTTTCCAGCTCATTCGCCGATAAACCGGTGCACAAAAACACCTCCCGGCCATCATCCAAACAAACCTTCACATGACACCCCCCCTCGCCCAGGACAAGCCTTCACACCATAGTAAAAACTTTTGCATTGACAGCAATACAACAGCACATCACCACCTCTACAAAAAATATAAAAAATATAAACCCACAAGCGACAAGAAAAACATAAACAGCTAACCAAACTCAAACACGGCTCAACACCCCCCCCATAAAAACAAAAAGGCCCGGCCTTCCCCTCTCAAAGAAACAGGGAACAGCCGGGCCCAAGAGTTTAACCGTCTATGTGACCCAGGATAAACCTCTTCTCACGATTCACACGCAAAACCTTCACCATCACCTCCTGGTTATTATGAAACGACAACAACGGAGGCGCCGTGGCCTTGCCCGTCACACCAGGATGAAACGAAACACGATAGGCACCATCACTGGTGCGACCCAAAATCACCGCTCGACGAACAGAACCCTCGCCTATCATCATAGTCTCCCAGGGATCCGCCTCCAACGCCTTCGTACTCGCACAAACCAAATCCCCAACCTCTATGACCTTCGCTAAATACGTCTCGCCGGGCTGCAACATCTCCCTGGGCGCAACATCACCATAGTAAACCTCATCCCTGGGTACAAACACCAAAAGGCCCTTATGCGAACACCAGGCACCGTGAGCAGGAGCAGCTAAAACCGTTACCTCAATCTCCTGCCCCTCGGATAACTTAATCTCTTCCGATAAACGCTTCAACGCACGAACACGAGATACAACAGCCTCATAATCATTGTCCACCGAAACTATCTCAAATGGCAACGGAACATTCGCACGCATCAAGTTCACCATGTAGCGCTTGATCTGGTTGCGCTTCTTGCGACTTAACGCCAGAAACGAAGCCACGTCACCCGGGCCAAACTGACGCGCACCCTCATACAAAGGCCATATCGGCGCTCCCACTTCATGCACAGGCATAAGCCCTCGCACACGGCCAAATTGAAAAACAAACGACAGCAACTCTACCGCATCATCACCTTCGCCATACTTAACAACCTCCACAGCCACAGGAACAGCTTGCAAAATTCGCTTAGCCACAAACGCACCGCGAAGAACAGGCAGCTGATCCTCTACCAAAGTACGAACAGGCGACTTCGACGCCCGCACAGACTGAATCGGACTAATCATTAAGTTAATTCCTCCCTCAATTTAATTTGTTTTAATACAACCTCCAAAACTACAACCTTACTTCAGTAGTCATATGCCCAGACGGCAGCTCAATGTCGTCAGGCACAGTGATAGATAAACCCGGCGAAACCTTAACCCTGCCACGATAACGCTTGTCCCAATCAGATAAACGAGTTACCCCCACACCCGGCGCCTGAGGCGCATTGTCCTTCACTAAACGATAAACCACATGAAAAGCAGGAAGCTCCATCAAGGCAGTATAGTCAAAACGCTGCTTATACTTCTCCGAAACACGATACTTGCGGCCACTCCAGGGACGACCAAACAAAAGCGTCGCATCATGCTGGACCTGAACATCTTTCTCTAACGTCTCACCAAACTCACGCGCAAAATACTTGGCCTCCTCAGAATCCATACCCCCAAATACAACCTTGTTGCGACATAAATTCAATACACTGTCCCTAAAAGAACGCTTCTCATCCAACAACAACTGGGCCGTGTTCTGAAGAGCCAACACACATTCACAACAATAACTGCGGCCCATCGCTAAAAGCCTCTCAAAATCAGGATTAATGTAACGATGAGCTTCGTCCATAATCAACATGTGACGAGCGCGAGTATGCTCATTCCCTTTGCGGCGAAATACGGCATTCTGAAAGTGCATGATCAAAAACTGACCAAAGGCATCACCCAACTTGCCCAACTCACCCATCGCCGTATTCACTACCAAAACTCCACCACGATTAAGATGAGCATCCAGGTTTATGTCCGAACGACCACCAATAATCGGACCCAAATACTCATTGCCCGTCAAGTTGTCCACCTGGAGACGCAGACCCAGAGCAAACTGCTGCATCTTCTCACTCATACGCTCACCCAATACCTCAACCTCAAAATAAGTGAGCAAATCCTCTACACGAGGACGAACGCGACGCAAATACAAAAACCACTCCAAACCCCTGCGATCCCCCGCGGCCTCCGCGCGAGCTATCCGATGCTCCAAATTGTCCATAAGCTCGCGCAAACCATTGACCTCTTCCCGAAGAAGAGAATGATCCCGAAGCAAACGACTCATGTGATGCATGGTCACATCATTGCGACGACGATACTTCAATAACAAAACTATATTCCGAGCCGCAAGCTCTTGAACCAAACCAAAAAACGCCTGCTGCTCCCCAAAAGTGGCATTCAATACAGTCCGCGTAGCCTCCGCAACCATCGCTGGATCACCTTCCAGCGGGTTAAAACGACAACTGTCCGGCCGGAGAGGATCAATGTAAACCACAGGCACCCTGTAAAACCGAGCCATCTCAGCCACATCAGCCGCCAAATCACCCTTCGGCTCCACAACAGTCATCCCGCGAGGATTGCCGCGAACCAAAGAACTCCTGATGTTCCGCATCTCCTGCTCAATCAACGGCTTCAAAATACGAGAAGTCTTGCCAGCTCCAGTAGGCCCCACCACCAGCATGTGAAGATAACGATCCTTGTCAGACAAAGTTACAGGTTCGCCAGATTCCGTATGACATATAACAACGTCTTCCGTGGGCTTGCCAAAACCAAGACTCACAAGCTTGCGCTCCGACTTGCTCTCAGCCAACAACTCTTTTAAATCTTTTAAAAATCCACCCGGAGAACGCAAACTAAACCTGCTAAAATCCAAAGTCACCCCCAGCACAGAACGCAATATCCCGGCTACACCATCACGAAAGACATAAACATACCCCACAACAGGAACCAATGACACCACCAGCAAGCCTACACGAGCTCGCAAAAGCTGCTTGCCAGCATCAACTCCCAATCGAGAATAGTCCAATGTCGCAAGATACGGCAAGACCTTG
This sequence comes from Chloroflexota bacterium, assembly GCA_029782365.1. Classification (GTDB taxonomy): domain Bacteria; phylum Chloroflexota; class Anaerolineae; order Anaerolineales; family UBA4823; genus CAWBUW01. The sequence continues at coordinate 7,431 of JAKOUW010000164.1, read as the reverse complement.
CCCGTCACAGCACCCCACCATAAAACCAAAAGCCACAACACCACAGGCAAAAACCAGGCCCAGCCATGCTTGCCCTCACAAACAAAACCCCACAAGGCTACTACCACAAAAAATAAAAGCCAAAACCAGGGCCAAAATACCAACGGCACCGCAACAAAACCAACCACCAAATCAACCAAAAGCAAAACAACCGACGCCAAATACACTAAACGATACGCCACCACACCACCCCCCTCTTGCCAATACTATCCAGCACGCTCACACAAACTCTCATAAAGAACATACTGAAGCCCCGGAAACGACGGCAGCAACCGCTTAAACGAATACTGCCGCGCCGTCACCAGACAATAAACAGGAACACCAAAACCCCCCTGCTTCGCCCCAACACTCAACGACCGCAGAGTCTTCAGGTTCCCGCTCACAAACTCGCCCAAATAAACCCTGCAACCCTGGATATAACCCTCATGGCCAAACCAGGCCAAACCACCAGCCTCCTCAAACCCCTTTACACCCAAATATTCCGCCAGCAACCTCACATACCAGTCCTTGGAATGCAAAATAAAATTACTTAAAATCTCTAACGACATATCATAAGGCATCAAATACGTCCGATATGCCGACCTGTCCCGCAACTCCCGCGCCGCCGACACATACCAGGACCAGGGAACAAGCACCACATAATCCTCACTGCGATTATGCGTCCTGCAAACAAAACCAATCACACCCGACCAGCCAGGACCAAGCTCGGAACGCCCGGAGGTCAAAAAGGTTACACAAAATAAATCAAATACACCGCCACCACGGGGAACTCGATACAAAAACCACATGGGAACATAGGGATCATAACAATACAAACGCTTGTAATCTATCGCGGGGGACATCATCGACAACGGTATGCCCGCCTCCAAAGAACGCAACAACAACGCCGACTGGTGATAATACGCCCAGTTGTAACGAGTATCACGATGCGGAAGCTCTTCCCGCACACCCAGCGCATCACGACCAGCACGCGTCAAAGAATAAAGGGACACACGACTACGAATCCGCTCGCCGCGCTCCGCACCATACGCCACACCTTTATACGGATTGCTGGTCAAAAGATAACCCGTCTCACTCAACCGACGATGTAAGTGCTTCTCAGATTCACCATTCGGCCGAGCACCGCACAACTGCCGGAGACGAGTTATGTTATACTTCGGATTGCGGGTATATCCCAACACCCGCATTACCCCGTCTATATGATTTGAGGCCAACGCCGGAAAACACATCAACACCTTCATCAACGCACGATCATACATACTCAGCTCAATCGACGGCCTTTCACCCATACGCTCGCTCACATCCATCCTTTCAGTTTTTCGAAACTTCTCGCTTCACGCTACCCCCACATACCCCCTTTCACTAACAACCTCACCCAACATACGCTAATCTTTTTCCAATTCGATTCGTCCAAGTTTCCCCAAGCAAGCCGCTCCTTTTTCATCGTTAACCACTCACTCCCTCCCCCGCTTTTTGGGGGTTCGGCTGTTGGGAATAAAAAAAACCCTCCGAACCCCCTCTGCTGCGAGGATCGCAGGTTCCGGCCAGATCTAACTTTCATTTTTAAAAAGCCTTATTTTACAGGCTTTTTAAATCTAACTATGCCGTTTTTGAAAGTTAGGTCCGGCTAAGCACTCCAAAATCGCTTCCAGGCCACTCAGCCAGCTCTTTCAGCTTCCAGTTGTGGAAAATTATGTCTGACCCCTCAGCATCCAGAACGGCAATCCCGGTGCCTCTTGTCGCAAACTCGCTGTAGGGCACATACACGCCCTGAACCACACAGCGCTGAATCACGTATCGCAAGCTGTTAAAATTGTCCTCCTCAATGATACGCTGCCGTCTCAAGGCATTATGAATCGCAACAATCTCAAAGTTATCTACATCGCGCATCCGGTCATCGGTGTCGTAGATAGTTATTACCGTTATGGCTTCATTTAAGGCTTCCCACCTGTCGAAAAGCCCCACATCACGGGCTTTCTCCAGGGCAACACCAACCAAGACCATCCACTCTTCGCGCATCCTCTGGAACTCTCCCCGAAGGTCCTTATACCTGCTAAAAACAACATTTTCGACCATCTTTAAGGTCATTGGCTGTATGGGAAAATAAAACCTTAACACCCTTGCCGGTTCCGTTTCGTACGCCACCCTGATTTCGTTGTAATAGCGCTCTTTCGCCACCTGGGGATCTACCCGCAGGCCCATAAGATGCCTTAGCTTCTCACAGGCTTCTCTATTTCTCTGCTCAAGCTCGCTTAACACATCGTCAATAGATCTTCTAATCTCTATCGGATCTTGCAATCAACGCACCTCCTCCTGGACTAACTGCTCATTGTCCTGGGCGGCTTAAACCTGGGATCGGGCACCGCTTCCACCCCGCAGCCAGCACATTTAATCTTCTCAAAAGGCGAACGGTACGCCACGATCATATTGCACTTGGGACAGCAATGACCTACCAACACCGCAGGCTGCCTCTTCGCCACAGCTCTCACCCCCCTCTCTACCAGCCATAAAAACTGCTAAGCCTCTCGCTTTCCAGGATCTTGGCTATCCGTCGGCATTCCTGCTCATTCACCATCCGGGGGTGTTTCCGAACAAAATCCAGCAGGTCTTTGTCCGCAATCACCGGCATATCTGAATTGACCCGAACCGTCCCCCCTACCACGACCACCACGGGCAACACCGGCACCTCAATACCGTAAGAACCAAGCACCCCTTTAACGGCTCTTTCGTGATACCTGTTCTGCCACACCGGGTTAAATATTTCTTTTCTTGTCCGGCCCACGTACTGCACCCAATACTTTTCCTCGTCCTTGCCGACAACGCAGCCCGCCAGCCGCTTGGTTTCAACAACAAACACGCCCTCTGGGCCCACCAAAACATGGTCAATTTCTGTTCCCTGGTTGCGTGAGAGAGGTAAAATAATGCCCCGCAACTCGTAATAATCGCCGTTAAGCCTGCTTAACACTTCGGACACAATGTTTTCGCCCTCCATCGCCGCATCGTTCAAAAACATCTGCTCCTCGTCGGGCAAAAGCATTGTCCTCTCCGCCCGGAGAACATACATGTCACCAAAGTTGTTCTTTATCCTGATGCCAATAATCTCAGCCTCAAAAATTAGCTGGAAAAACCGCTCCGGCGTATACGGGACCACATCGTTAATCGCCAAAATCCTGTCAAACAAACGTAAACCTGATTTCTCGGCACGAGAACCAGGCCTTACCCGGGCTACAAACAGGACAGAATAATTCCCATCAACGCAGAAACCTATCATGAAACCAGCCAGATCCCATATTTTCTCCTGTTTTTCACGTGCATACCGCGTGCTGAAAGGCTCGCTCAAAGGCAGGACGATGCGCTTCAATCTTCCCTTCCTGTTTTTCAAGGTCAGGCGCAACTGCACATCCTGGTCTCGCAAAAGCTGGCTTATTGCCTGTTTCAGCTTCCCGAGCCGCGCCGGCTTGTCGTTTATCGCTACAATAAACCACCCCTTGCGCATGCCCATCAGGTGAGCCACCGAACCCGGAACAACATCCAATACCCTTACGCCGTCATAGCTTTTCGAGCAACGCAAGCCATAAACATAACTGTAGCTTTTCCTTTTGGATACAGCAGCTTGCCCGACCACCCATCACACCTCCTTTCTGCAGGTTTCACCCCTCTTCACCTTTGACGCCATGTATCACAAGTCATTTGTGAGTTGGTCAAGGCCCTTTGCATACATGGCACGCCTTTTTTTCTCTCTAGCGTTATCGTTATTTTCATCCAGGTTCTCACGTTGGCGTTCAGGCTCTCTTTCCATCCCTTTGCCGGGCCGTACGCCAACGTCAAGCCGCCTGATTGTGCTTCCCAGCTCCACCAGTTCTTGTTCTATACGCAGCTGTCCGGCAGTCATTTTTTCTACCTGCTTTTGCAGCTCATCTTGCCTGTTTGCCACGGCGTTCAGCTGCTCGACAACCCGGTTTAACGTGCTGTCTAAAGGCTTGCCCCGGCTTCCGCCTGCGCCTTCCATTGCCTTGCTTAGCTGATTCACTGCCTGCTCGGCAACCGCATGCAATTCATCAACAACCTGGCGGCCCAAAAGCTGAGCCCAACCGCTTCTTTCAAAGCCAGCCATTACCATGTTGCGAATAAGCGTGGAAGCTTGACCGCTTTCTATTGATGAACATAGATAATCGTACAACTCCGGATGCTCACTTCTCTTAAACCTAAAGGTGAATCGCTTGCTATCAGACATTGACAACATCCCCCTTTTTGGCAAATGAGCCGTTGGACACGTCTTTCCCTTGAACCACAAGGCTTCCGGTATTTAAAAACATTTTTACAATAAACCATGTCCGACAGCCTTTCTCCTTGAGCCCCAAGGCTTTCCGGCACTTTTGGCCCCTTTTTGTCAGACATACCCCTCCAAGAGTGTCCGACAGCCTTTCTCCTTGAGCCCCAAGGCTTTCCGGCACTTTTGGCCTCCTTTTGTCAGACATACCCCTCCAAGAGTGTCCGACAGCCTTTCTCCTTGAGCCCCAAGGCTTTCCGGCACTTTCAAGGCCTTATTTGTCGTACAGCACCTTTTTTGCATTGTCTCCCGGCATATCTCGCTCACTCGCCGCAAAATCGCAAACCGTCTCTCCCGCCTTCGGGCGCCCAGCTCTTGCTTTTTAAAAACCTGGGCGCTTAACCCACCGCGGAGGCGAGCAAGCGCCCAGGTAAAACCATCAACCAACAAGCATTGCCTATGCCATGCTGGCTACATGCATTTTGGCATATGCCTTGGCCTTCTCAACCCGGAAGTTGCTGTCCGCTAAATACGCGCCGCCAAGAACATTGGCAAACTGGGCATCATCTATCACCATGGAAGTATCCGACTCCACATACTCCTTCAAATCGACCGCCCCGCCGCCAACCCACAGAGTCCGGCTCAACGCACGCCGGGTTCTTCCCCAAATCCGGTTCAGGTTCTCGTCGATCTTCTCAACGAGCTTCTTTCTGGCTTCTTCAATTACTTCTGTCATGTCCAATTTCTTGCCATCTAAGAAATATCTCTTGGTCTTCAATATACCGTATATCTCGCCATCATCCAGCCTGCGCTTGTATTTCGTTTGGAAATCATTTCGGATATAATCCTCAACCTCGAAGGTTCCCACGTCAAACGTCTGGCATTTCTTCGTGTCAAAATCAATTTCGCCATCCCCCAGCTTAAACATCAGCACGTCCGTGGTCTTACCGCCAATATCAACCAGGCCAACCCAGGACTCCTTTTCCAAATCCAGGTCTATGCCATTATCTTCATTCGCAAATACCAGCGCAGTATAACCCTGAGGATAAACCGATACCTTGTCAAAACTCACCCTGCGGCGGTTTGTCGCCAAGTCTCCGGCAAAATTGATGGTAAGGTCAAGCTCCTTGAGAAACTTTGCGAGCTCTTCTTTCTGGTCGGTGAAAAACCCCAAAGGCAATCCTGCCACCACATGAAGCGAGCCCTCGTGACCATGGGTTAAAAGGCCGGTAGCTGTCGCCACGAGAACCTTCGTCGCTTTAGCCCAGACCTTGTTATCACCAAACGGCGCCACGACATTATCCGTCCAGGTAGCCCGCTCTCCAACAAAGTACTCCTCAGACTTCCCATACTCATTCAAAATCACATGGAGCTTTTTCAGATTAATGCCTCGACTTGTTCCCGCAGAACCAAACACCCCATCCAAACCCTGCGTTTCCGCTAAACTCACAAAGCTCGGGAACATCACCCTCTCATACCTTGAATTAACTGCTTTCACATATCGATACCCAAGATCAATGCTAATTACAAACACGCTTTCTCACCTCCCTTCACTTGCACATTATGATTTGATTTGATAAAGCGCCAGGGACAACCCGCCCCCCAGCGCAAAATAAAAGCTCTCCAATATCCTGTCAAAAATATAGTTATGGGGCAGCCTACCCAATGAAGCTGCCCCATAAACATAGCCAACAAACCACCGATGCAAAGCAAAAGATAAACCCGAACTGCATTAAAAATTACTTAACCGAACAGGAAACAGCTCATTATCATACGAACCGGTGCCAAGCTGGCCATAACCCCAGGCCCAAAGGGTGCCGTCATTCTTAACAGCCAAAGAATGATAGCTACCGGCCGAAATCAGTTTAACACCAGTCAAAAAGCCGACACCGTCAGCCCCCTTGACCTGAGCCGGGAAATACTCGCAATCATATTCGCCATTGCCAAGCTGCCCTTCACCGCCGTCGCCCCAGGCCCAAACGGTACCGTCATTTTTCAGCGCCAGCGCAAAGCTGTAACCCGACACAATGGCCGCCACATCCGTTAAGTTCCCCTCGCCACCAGGGCCTTTGACATAAATGGGAACCGGGCTGTCCCAAGCCTCGTCGCCATTGCCAAGCTGCCCGTGACGGCCTTCGCCCCAGGCCAAAACGGAACCATCGTTAAGCAACGCCAAAACGTGCGCGTAACCCGGCGCAATGGACTTAACACCAGACAGGTAACTCGCACCGCCGGGACCCAAAACACGAACCGGACGCACCTCATAATCCCACATGTCCTTACCAATGCCCAGCGCGCCATATTCATTATCACCCCAGGCCAAAACGGAACCATCATTTAACCTGACAAACGAACTCTTGCCATGAGCACTGGATGCTATAGCCGCCACACCAGTCAGATAGCCTTCACTACCCGGCCCCACAACTCGAACCGGAAGAGCCTCCACAGCCGGGCCATCATAATCCCAATGGCCCTTTCCTATACCAAGACTGCCATACCAATTATCGCCCCAGGCCCAAACAGTACCATCATCCGTCAGCGCCATAGAATCCTGGTTACCGGCAGCAATCGCCTTGACGCCTGACAAATAACCATCGCCGCCGGGACCCAAAACCTGCACAGGCACAGTAGAGCCATAATAATAATCATCTTCAAATAAGCCGTTGCCAAGCTGACCACGCGAGTTGCCGCCCCAGGCCCAAACAGTACCATTACGACTCAAAGCCAAACAATGATCACTACCGGCAGCTATGGCAATAATGTTCGACAGATTTTTTACCTTAACCGGAACCACACTATTCACTGTCGTACCGTTGCCAAGCTGACCACAGTCATTGTTCCCCCAAGCCCAAACAGTACCGTCAGATTTTAAAGCTAAAGAAAAACCATTACCACCAACTACCTGCTTAATTGCCAGATTATCTTCATCTTCTTCCTCTTCTTCCTCTTCTTCCTCGTAATACAAACCGCTCCACTTCACACCGGAACGATCCTCAAAAACCTCCTTGGAAAACACAAAACCTTCCAGCTCATTCGCATAACCGTCCACACCATCAACCCGGTTGACTATAAAATAGTCAGATAGAGAATTGGCAGTCGAACGAACATACAAAGACAATGCG
>JAKOUW010000157.1 GCA_029782365.1 Chloroflexota bacterium | reverse complement strand
GTATCTGGCAGCGCTCTACACGGAAATCGTCCTTGACCGACTCTTCAACCACAAAGCGCAACTCCTGACCGACCTGAACGGCTTTGTGCGCCAGCGCAACGCAAAGAAATCGTCCCGCGAGCAGCAGGACGAGCCGTTAACCGAAACCGACCTGACCAAGCTGGCTTTCTGGATGGCTACGGGTAGCGGCAAGACGCTGATACTTCATCTAAACTACTATCAATTTCTGCATTACAACAAAGAGCCGCTCGACAACATCCTTCTAGTCACACCCAACGAGGGTCTGAGCGAGCAACACCTGGCCGAATTCCCCGTTTCCGGCATTCCCGCCCGCCGCTTCGACCTCAATCGCAGCGGATTGTGGGGAGACAGTGAACATACCGTGCAGGTGATCGAAATCACCAAACTAGTAGAACAAAAGCGTGGCGGTGGGGTTAGCGTCCCGGTGGAGGCCTTCGAGGGCCGCAACCTGATCTTTGTTGACGAAGGGCACAAAGGCTCCGGCGGCGACGCCTGGCGCAAGTATCGGGATGCGCTTGGCGAAACAGGTTTCACCTTTGAGTACAGTGCTACCTTTGGGCAGGCTCTCTCGGCGGCGCGCAACGACCCGCTCACCGCCGAATACGGCAAGGCCATCGTATTTGACTACTCCTACCGATACTTTTACGGGGATGGCTACGGTAAGGACTATCGAATCCTCAACCTGCAGGAGGAGACCGACGAGGCTACAACCGATCTGCTCCTCCTGGGCAACCTGCTCTCTTTCTACGAGCAGCAGCACCTGTTTGATGAACAAGCTGATGTCCTGCGCCCCTACAATCTGGAAAAGCCGCTCTGGGTGTTCGTCGGCAGCTCGGTCAACGCTGTCTACAGCGAGAACAAACGAAAGCGCAGCGACGTGCTAACTGTGGTGCGTTTTCTCCATCGCGTATTGGCAAGCCGTGACTGGGTGATCAAGGGCATCGAAGCACTTTTGGCGGGAAAAAGCGGCCTGACTACGCCAGATGGGGGAGACTTGTTCGCCGGGCGCTTCCCGTACCTGCGTGAAACTGGTCGAACCGCCGAGGCCTTATACGATGACATCCTATGGCGGGTTTTTCACGCCCAAACCAGTGGCGGCCTGCACCTGTGCGACATAAAAAGTGCTGCTGGTGAACTGGGATTAAGGGCATCGGGTGCAGAGGAGTTTTTCGGCCTCATCTACATTGGCGACACTAACGATTTCAAAAAATTGGTAGAAAACGATGATGTTGTCATCACGTTGGAAGAAGATGCTATCGCTCTGTCCCTTTTTACAGACATCAACCGTCCCGATACGTCACTTAACATTCTCATTGGTGCCAAGAAATTCATGGAAGGTTGGAATTCCTGGCGCGTGTCCAACATGGGACTTCTCAACATTGGGCAACGGGAAGGTCCCCAGATAATCCAACTCTTTGGGCGCGGTGTACGCTTGCGCGGGAAAAATAATGCCCTAAAACGCAGTGCTGCCCTTCCGGGCAATCATCCACCGCATATCAAACTGCTGGAGACACTCAACATCTTCGCTGTGCGCGCCAATTACATGGCCCAATTCCGTGAGTACCTCGACCGAGAAGGAGTAGAGACCGAACCGCTACTTGAGCTACCGCTCCCTGTATGGACCAACGAACAGGTGCTTCAACGCGGGCTGGTGCTGCCGCGCCCTGAGAGCGGCCGTGGCTTCACTGCCGAGATGGTACTCTTGCTCACCCCTGATGAAAGCATC
>JAKOUW010000151.1 GCA_029782365.1 Chloroflexota bacterium | reverse complement strand
CATCGATTGCTTCATGACGTCGTAAAGGTTGCGGTCCTTTATCGCATGGAGCTCATCCATTATGACATGATGGCTGTTGAGACCATCCAGGCTGTGGCTCTCACTGGCCAATGGCTCGAATTTTGAAAATGTCACCGGGAAGTACAGGTCCGTTTTGCGTTTGCGAAGGTACTTCGACAGCGCCGGAGACTGGCTCACCATGTTTACCGCTTCAGTAAATACAATGCGGGCCTGGTCCCGTTTGGTTGCCACACATTGAACCTCGGCACCGCCCTCACCATCGCCGACCATCATATACAGGCCTAATGCACTCATAAGTGTGGACTTGCCATTTTTGCGGCCAACCAGCACGAACACTTCACGGTACCGTCGGAGACCATTCTCTTTGTCCACGAAACCATAAATGGCCTGCAGCATCGCCTTCTGGAACAACTCCAACCGGACCGGTTGCCCCAACCACTTGCCCTTGCTGTGCCGGCAGAACGTCTCGATGAACTCGATGGGGCGGTTTGCCCGCTCGATGTCGAACACCCAGGGATCACGAGGGTGGTCCAGTTCGTCGATGAGTTTTGCATACTGCTGTTTCAGACGTTTGCAGGCTACGATCTCGCCGGCCTGAATCCTCTCCCAGTAGAGCCTGATGTAATTTTCAGCCACACCTATCGCCTTCCCCGCTTGACGAAGGCCATGAGTTCATCTTCGGCCTGCTTACCCACGTCGAGGTCCGGCACCATGTCGAAGAGCTGCTTGCACACCGCAGCATAACGGTTAATCATCGTGTTGTAGACCTTCGTCGCCGGGTGCTCCCGTAAAAAACGTTGAGAGCCCTGCTCAAAGACCTCGATGATGCCCTGTTGGTCTATGATGTGGCGGGCTTCCTCGAGGGTCGCTCGCATGAATGCAGCTTCCTGAATGAGACCGTCGGCCGCCTGCCTCTTGTCTTTCGGCAAGTTCTTGAAAAGCCGGCGAAGTTTCCGCATCTCCTTCTTTATCGCTTTTTGTTTTTCTTCCTCAGTATAAAGCCTCATATTTCCCACCTGTTTTTCCGGTCATTTTTCACCGGTTTTGTGTCCGAAAATACCCCCCTCATGCGCGTTTTCGTTCCGGGGTCTTTGGAGGTGCCCGC
>JAKOUW010000141.1 GCA_029782365.1 Chloroflexota bacterium | reverse complement strand
TTGGCGGACTTGCTGTAGGTAAATTAGTAAAAGACAGCCTCAACGCAGCTAGTGAACTTGAGGGGGCTTTTGTCGGCCTGGAAAGTATCCTGACTGGCCAAGGCAGGAGTTTCTCAAAAGCAAAGGCTTTTATAAACGACTATATCCAAGACGGTCTAATCCCACTGACAGATGCCATCACCGCATACAAAAACCTCGCCGCCCGGGGTTATAACGATGAACAAATTCAGCAGGTTTTGGAGCGCTTGAAAGACGCAGCGGCTTTCGGTAGGCAGTCGAGCTATACATTAGGCGAAGCGGTCCGGACGGCCACAGAAGGCTTGAAAAACGAGAACTCTATCCTTGTGGACAATGCAGGTGTAACAAAGAACGTCGCCAAGATGTGGGAGGAATATGCAAAGAGTATCGGCAAGACCCGCAATCAGCTCACCCAGGCAGAGAAGATTCAGGCCGAGGTAAATGGCATTCTCAAAGAAACCCAGTGGCAAGTCGGAGATGCGGCCAAGTACGCCGACACCTACGCCGGCCGGTTAGCAGCTCTCGGCAAAACGCTTCACGATATTAAGATAAACCTGGGCAATGCGTTCATGCCGATTGTGAATACTGTCTTGCCTGTGTTGCAGACTTTGTTTAACTGGCTATCTCGGGTAACGGCGGCTTTTGCGGCCTTTTCCCAAGCTTTGTTTGGCAAAGCTCCACAGGTGCAGGCCAAAGCTACCCAAGCACAAGCGCAAGCAATGGAGGAGCTAGGCGATGCAACAGAAAAAGCCGGCAAGCAAGCCAAAGGTGCCGTGGCATCATTTGATGAAGTGCATCAGCTAGACATTGCCGAGGGCGGTGCTGCATCCGATGTGACAGCTGGCGGTGGGGTAGTTGCAGCTGATACAACAGAGATTGAAGAAACGGCCGGTGTTTTCGGCACTGTGAGCGAAAAAGCAGAAGAAATGGCCGCCAGGGTAAGGACTGCTTTTGAAAATCTGAAAAATGCGATTGTAGAAAACAAAAATATCATTTTGCCAGCTTTAGGCGCTATTGCAGGCGCCTTAACAGGCATTGCGATATATACAGGAATCAATAATTTAATTGGCGCTTTTACAAGTTTGCAATCCACGGCTAAATTGGTCTGGGCAGTGCTACTAAAAAACCCGATACTGCTGGTTGTGGCTGCGATTGGCGCTTTGATTGGCGCACTAATTACTGCTTATCTAACCAATGATGAGTTCAGGGAAAAAGTTGACCAGTTATGGGCAAGGTTAAAATCAGCACTCGTTCCAGTAATCCAGGAAGTAGGGGAAGTATTGAAATGGGTATGGAATAATGTAATGGTGCCGGCGGGGCAGTTCATTGCCGGTGTTTTTGTTGCTGCCTGGGAAGCTGTT
>JAKOUW010000140.1 GCA_029782365.1 Chloroflexota bacterium | reverse complement strand
AACAATCGACGACGCCTATTTTGGCCTTGTGGGCTGGGCGGCTATGAACGGCGGGACAACCGGCGGCGCAGGATGCCCAGAAGACAAGATATTGTTTATCGACAACAGGCGTGATCTTTACGATGCCCTTTATGCCAACGAACGCAGACATAAAGGTGATGAGAAATACGGCGATCCCTATCCCCTGATTATCTATATCACAGGAAAAATAACACCAGATAATACCGGAGAGAAAAAGATTGATATCAAAGACCAGAAAGATGTAACGATAATCGGTTATGGTGATCAGGGTGAATTTGACGGAATCGGTATTACAATCCGTCGTGCCAGTAATATCATTATCCGGAATCTGACCATTCATCATGTCAACACTGGTGAAAAAAAATCCATCGATATAACCGAAGACTCCCACCATATTTGGATTGACCGCTGCACATTTTACAGTGATCTCAGTCATGGGAAAGACTATTACGATGGCTTGGTGGACATAAAAGAACGGGCTCAGTATGTGACTGTTTCATGGTGCAAGTTCTATAACCATTACAAGACGTCTTTAGTAGGCCATAATACTGACCAGAGTAAAGCACCGGACAAGGTTACTTATCATCACAACTACTTTTATAATGTCAATTCCCGCACACCGTTGATCCGGTTTGCCACTGTGCATCTATTCAACAACTACTTCCACAATATTGTAGAGTCGGGAATCAACGTCCGTGAAGGCGGGAAAGCCAGAATTGAAAACAACTACTTCGAAAATGTTGGTTCAGGTAACCCCAATCCTAAGACAGGAATGATCGAAGGCCCCATCGGCTGGTGGTACGACGACACAAAAGGAGACTGGGAAGTCATCGGCAACATTTTTGTCGACTGCCCTGTCTCGGAATACGAGTCCACAACAACTGTCCACATCCCCTATGATTACGGGATGGCTCTCAACGACGCGGAAAGGGCCAAAGAACTGGTGCTGAAGTACGCAGGCGCTGGAAGCCCAAGTTTAGAGCAATAAGACTATCGTAAAAAAGCTCCCTGCATTGCAATGCAGGGAGCTTTTATTGTGCGGATGTCTTTTAAAACGTCTTCTCCAGCTCATCCACCAACGAGCCCACAAAGGCCACCGCTTTACGGATTGGTTCAGGCGTGGACATATCCAATCCGGCGATCTTCACGTGCTCAAGCGGCTTGTACTTCCCGCCAGCCTTCAAAAACTCCAGCCATCTGTCAACCGCCGGCTGGCCTTCCGTCCTTATCTTCTCGGCACAGGCGGTGGCGATAGTCAGCCCGGCCGAATACGTGTACGGATAGAGCCCCATGTAGTAGTGGGGTTGACGCATCCAGGTAAGCTTCGCCAGATCGTCGATTTCCACCACATCGCCCCAGAAGTCGGAGAGGACCTCGCCTTTCAGCTGATTAAGCAGGC
>JAKOUW010000123.1 GCA_029782365.1 Chloroflexota bacterium | reverse complement strand
GGCAGGTTGGTAGCAGTAGAAGGCCGGTTGCAGATTCGGTCATATGATACGCAAGACGGACAAAAACGCCGTGTTGCGGAGGTTGTGGCAAGCAACGTGCAATTTCTCGACCGGGGCAAAGAGGGACAAGCAGAACAACAAAATGACGACTTTGGCGGAATTAATCTTGACGATCTACCGTTTTAGGGAGGTGTGACCATGAAACCCAAAAGCTGATAAGAAAGGCTAAAGAGTGCGCATAATTGAACAGGAGGCAGACAAATGCTAAAACTTACGCTCCCGATCGTCCCCAGCGTCAACCACTGCTACCGCAACGTCAGTATCCACCGGCGGGTTTTAACGCCGATCGGTAAAGCGTGGCAAGAAAAAGCCCAGTACATAGCAAAAGCAGCGGCCGCAAAACAAGGGTGGAAGTTTAGTAAAAAGCAAAAACTGGTCATGGAGTACTGGACGTACTGGCCAGACTACCGCATCCGTGACGTGCATAATCAAGAGAAGCTGCTATTAGACACGCTGGAGGGCGTGCTGTACGATAACGACAAGTGGGTGCTGCCGCGGGCAATGGATTTTGCGGTGGACAAGGGCAATCCGAGGATTGAAATTTTGCTTTATCCATTGAAGATAAAAGCTGGGGAGGGACGGCAACATGAACCTAAAACGAGCGACATACAGGCACATTGAGGCAGAGATATATGCTTACCATGACACGTTGAGAACAATGGAGGAACTGAGACGGGACATAATTCTCGCTGGAGGATTGCATGAAGCATACGGCGCTGTCGTTGGGGATAGATACGCCGGCACCAGCATTGTCGAAGGAAGGGCCACAAAGCTAGCTGACAGTGTCCTGCTCCGGGAGATGGAGAGGATCACCAGGGCCATCGTGGATACCTATGCCCGAACGAAGGAGGAGGCCCGGCGAGTTATTTGGATAAAGTATGGCCTTGCCCTGAAGGAATGGCAGCCTCCTGAAGAACTGGTAGTACAGATGCAGGGACGGAATAGGTTTGATATGTCAGCGCAAGAAATGGCTAGAATACTCAGTGTTGATGAGAGTACTTTCCACCGATACCGAACTGGGTTTGT
>JAKOUW010000092.1 GCA_029782365.1 Chloroflexota bacterium | reverse complement strand
CCGGAGTGGCGTACCACGTTTGTCAGCGCCTCCTGGATGATCCGTGCGGCGGCCACGTCCACGACCGTCGGCAGTGGCAGCGGCGTGCCTTCCACCTCGGTGGAGACTTCGATTCCTGCGTCGCGGGTGCGTTGTACGAGTTCGTCGAGGTCGGCGATGCTCGGCACCGGTGCGGTCGGCAGCAACTCCCCACCCGACCGGATCGACTGCAGCAACGCGTGGACTTCACCGAGAGCATCACGACTTGCGGACTTGATGGCGCGCAACGCTGATGCCGCCTGTTCCGGTTTGCGATCGAGCAGCTCCAAGGCAACCGCGGATTGCACGTTGATCAGCGACAGGCTGTGGGCGAGCACATCGTGCAGTTCGCGGGCTATGGCGAGCCGTTCCTCGCTCGCCCGCCGCAGGCGCTCTTCCTCCGCGGAGCGGCGCGCCGATTCGGCGCGTTGCCGGCGGGCTTCGCGCACCGCCCGCCGCTGCCGGATGCCTTCGGCCAAGCCCACCAGAACGCACAGCCATGCCGCGATGCCGCCGGCCTGCCAGCCGTTGGGTGCGGGATGTCCGAGCAGATCGGGGACCGGCCAGACGAACAGGCCGAAACCCATGGGCGCCAACGGATAGGTCCACCAACGTGATCCGCTCGACGCGGCAGTCACAAAGGCGACCGCCAAGGACAAGAACACCGGGCCGTACCCGTATCCGCGTAACGCGTGATCATTCTTAGTGGATTATATAACCAACTTGAAAAGGAATAAAAAGCCATTAGAGTTCCAATAGTTAGTGTATTATTCATAACCATATAACCCCCCAATCCAATTATCAAGGGTGTTGTTATCGTTATTACAAATATTATTCCTTGATCTAAACCTGTATAAGCCCAACTGTACTTTCTCTTTTCTTTTCTCCAATTTTCAGTATCATTTTCTAACTTTTTATGAAAAAACTGTTCTTTTGCAAAAAGCCTTATTATACTTATTCCTTCCATCTTTTCCCTCAAACTTTCCATGACTTTACTGTATTCTTTTCTTTCTTCTTTCGAAGTAGTTAACAATCTTTTATTGAAAAAATTTAAAGTCCAATAGTATAAAGGTATAGTTGCGAGTATTAATAAGCTCAGTTGCCAACTAAAAGTGAATAAAACAACGAGGATAAGAATCACATTACAAATATTTAGTATAGTAACTGGCTTTGTTAAAACAAAAAAATTAGCTATTTCATCTATATCAGAAGTTGTTCTCGCAAGTAAATCTCCACTCTGACTATTAGATGAATGGGAATAAGAAACTTTTTGAACTTTATCATACAAAACTAATTGTTCATTTTTTGTCACATCAGCCATGCTTGCCATTGCATAATAATTTTCAAAAAAAGCTAAAATTACCTGACCAACTACTACGGAAACATATACTAATATTGAAGGTAACAACATAGAAAACCTGCTTTTAAAAATCACTTCATCAA
>JAKOUW010000090.1 GCA_029782365.1 Chloroflexota bacterium | reverse complement strand
ATAGGCGTCGTCGATTGTTTCAGGCGGTTCTGTCGGGATATCCGGGGGAGGATCAGTTGGATCAGAGTGGCCTGGATCGTCAGGATCCCCAGGCTCACCCGGCTGATGGGATCCAGCATCAACTACTTCAATTGTATCAACGTACAATCCGGCAGTGCCGCTCTTGTTCACAATTCCCCGGAAATTGAGGATTCCTGTATGAGTATAGTCCTTGTTCAGCGCAATTTCTAAAACCTGGAATTGATTGTCGGTGATCGGATATGTACCGTGAGCTGTGAATTCAGTGCCGCCGGAGGAATACTGACTGCCGACCGCCAATTCCAGGTTGGCCACAGTACCGCCTGAGCCATTGTCGTTTTTGACGGTGATTCTAAGTACCGGTGAGGCAGCATTCTCCAAGCCGGGAATTCTGAGGGCAAATCTTTGCGAGCTCATTTCCAAGACTCCATCGTAAACATTCATGGTTCCGGATATGTCCACAATAGCCCCAGGATTGTCGAGATAGCTGCGGACACTCGTATCCCTTATACTTGACCCGTTGGGGACGTTGTCGAAGGTTTCCCGGAACAGCATGGTTTCTTCGGGATCTTCATCAGGAACTATGGCGTCCTGAAATGCGGCTATGGCCTGCTGCAAGGCCTGTACGGCACTGTCAACTTCAGCTTGTGCTGCGGCTTCATTTTCAAGTACAGCCTGGGCCGCATCAATGGCATCCTGCAGTGCATCGTGAGCTTCCTGCGGCGCTTGGCCGGGCTCGGTACCAACCTCTGTTGATTGTATCAAATGCGTCGCGATCTGGATTGCATTCTCCAAATCAGATGTGTCGACTGGTCCCGGTTCTTCGTCAGGAACAATAGTTGCCTCGAATGCAGCTATGACCTGCAGTAGAGCATGGGTGGCACTGTCAACTTCGGCTTGCGTGGCATTATCGTCGTTAAGTACATCTTGAGCTGCATCAATAGCTGCCTGAAGTGCATCGTGAGCTTCCTGCGGCGCTTGGCCGTGCTCGGTACCAACCTCTGTTGATTGTATCAATTGCGTCGCGATCTGGATTGCATTCTCCAAATCAGATGTGTCGACTGGTCCCGGTTCTTCGTCAGGAACAATAGCTGCCTCGAATGCAGCTATGGCCTGCAGTAGAGCCTGGGTGGCACTGTCAACTTCGGCTTGCGTGGCATTCTCGTCGTTAAGTACATCTCGAGCTGCATCAATAGCTGCCTGCAGTGCATCGTGAGCTTCCTGCGGCGCTTGGCCGGGCTCGGTACCAACTTCAGTTGATTGTTTCAACTGTGTTGCAGCCTGGATAGCGTCCTCCAGATCAGACTTGTCTACTGATGTAGTTTCTTTAATGATTGTAATCTCGATTGAATCAGACAGATCCCCGGATGTGACCGTGATCGTGACCTTGCCTTCGGCGGTCTCACCGGCTGTGAAGACAGCCTTGGCCCCGTTAACATCCAGTTCTCCTAGATTGTCAGGTTCGGCGCTCCATGTCGGCTTTGACACCTTCATTTCTTTGTTTTTCTTGTCAAAGCCCTTGACCTCAAGTTCAACCGATTCGCCTTGTTTGATGGTTTCTGCGTCGGCAGAAACTACGATCCGATCCAACGTTGGTTTGACAAAGAGCTGACAACCGGACAAAATCAGTGTAATCACTAAGA
>JAKOUW010000071.1 GCA_029782365.1 Chloroflexota bacterium | reverse complement strand
GGTGATCGGAGCGTCCACCGGTTACGGCTTGGCTTCCCGCATCACCGCCGCCTTTGGCGCCGGGGCCAACACCATCGGAGTCTTTTACGATCGCCCGGCATCGGAAAACAGGACTGCCACTGCCGGCTGGTACAACACGGCCGCCTTCGAGCAGGAAGCCCACAGGGCAGGCTTGTACGCCAAAAGCGTCAACGGCGACGCTTTTTCAGACACAGTGAAGGGGCAGGTCGCCGATTTAATCAAAACCGATCTGGGCGCTGTGGATATGGTGATCTACAGCATCGCCGCCCCCAGGCGGACTGATCCGGTGGACAACCAGACGTACAACTCTGTCCTCAAACCCATTGGAAAACCCTTTCACGGCAAGACTGTGGATTTCCACACGGGGCAAGTTGCCGAGACCACCATCGAACCGGCCTCTGATTTAGAGATCAACGCCACCATCAAGGTGATGGGTGGGGAAGACTGGTGGCTTTGGATGAAGACTCTGCTTGAAAACAATGTGCTGTCGAAAAACTGCGTCACTCTGGCCTATTCCTATGTCGGCCCGGAGATTACGTATCCAGTCTACCGCGACGGGACCATCGGGCAGGCCAAAGAGCACCTGGAAGCCACCGCCGGCGAACTAAACCGGATGCTGGAGGAGATCAGCGGCAAGGCCTATGTACCGGTGAACAAGGCTGTGGTGACTCAGGCCAGCGCTGCGATCCCTGTGGTCCCGCTGTATGTTTCGCTGCTTTTCAAGGTGATGAAAGAGAAGGGCCTTCACGAAGGCTGTGTTGAGCAGATCTACCGTCTTTTCGCAGAAAAAATGGCCGAAACAGAAGTGGAAACCGACACAGACGGCCGCATCCGCCTCGATGATTGGGAGCTCCGTTCTGATGTCCAAAACGAAGTGCTGAAGCTGTGGGACAAGGTCGACAGCGGGAATATCTACGCTCTATCGGATCTGGAGGGTTTCCGCGCCGACTTTTTCCGGCTGTTCGGCTTTGATTTTCCCGAAGTGGATTACACGAGCGATGTGGATGTGAATGTGGCCATCCCAAGCATACAGGCATAGAAGAAGCACCTCGAGCGCCGGTTCTGGCCGGACACTCGAGGTGCTTTTTTTTCTAAAGGTGACAGCCTTAACTTGCGAGATAGCGGAAGATTTCCTTAAACCGCGGCCGTTTGCCGTACATTAGAATGCCGACACGGTAGATCTTGGCGCCGATCCAGGTGTTGACCATGATGCCCAGCAGGAGCAAGGCCAAAGACACAGCGATCTGCACTGCCGGCGGGTTGGTCAAGGTCACTCGGGCGAACATCACCATCGGCGACAGCAGTGGGATCATTGAGGCCACAACAGCCAACGAGCTGTTCGGATTCATGAACGACATATAGGCGATGATGAATCCGGCGACGATCCCCATCATCAAGATAGTGACAATTTGCTGCACTTCCTCGACACGGCTGACCAAAGCCCCGGCAGCGGCAAAGATGGTGGCATAGAACAGATAGCCCAGGATGAAGAACAGGGCGAACCACAGCAGCGTGCCGATGGGCACTGTGCCGATTACGAATCCAAGGTTTTTCATCGTAAGCACCATGATTCCCGTGGCAATCCAGACGGCGAACTGGAGCAGGCCCAATGTGCCGATCCCGATGATTTTCCCGATCATCAAATGCATGGGTTTCACCACTGACACCATGATTTCCATGATCCGGGAACTCTTCTCTTCGGCCACCCCCTGCGCCACCATGTTGCCGTACAGGATCAAGGCCATGTACAGAACAAACAGCAGCAGATAGGCAAGCACCATCGATTGGATATGGGTATCGGCCACAAGCTCCGACCCTTCTTCCGGCTCGTCATCGGCTGTCTCCAGCGCTTTGACGTGGAGATAAGGATTACTGGTCAGCAAATGGACATCTTCCAAAGACAGCCCCAGCCGGTTGGCGTTGTAGTTCAGATTGATCTGATTGACTATCCTTTGGACGGTGCTGTTCAGGTTAAGGTTGGCGGCGTTGTGGGTGTGGAGAGTGTAGATTGGATTTCCGGCTTCATCAAACTCAACAGTCAAGACCCCGGTCTTGTTCTCCGCGTTCATCTGCGCCACAGCATCCGCCAAAGTGGCACCAGCCGCCGCTGTAATACTTACATTCTCCACTCCTTGGTAGTTTTGGGCGGCCACCAGGGCGGCGATACCGGACAGAGCGCCGGTTTTGTCGAAAAGGAGAAGGTGGGCGTCGGTTTGCTCAAACCTTGATTCCAGCCACTCCATGGCCACCGGCACAAAAGCCAAGACAATAATCACGAGAATTCCCAAGATCGTGGTAATGATGTACGAACCGGTTCTGACACGGGATGTGAAATCCCGGCTGATGAGAATCCCAACGTTTCTCATGAAGCTTCACCTACCTTGCTGACAAAAATCTGGTTGAGGGTAGGCAGTGCCAGTTCGAAGTGGAGCACTCTGCCGGCCTGGGAGGCGGCGAGGAGGATAGCGTTGGTGTCTACCCGATGGTTTAGTTTGAAGACCATGTACTCAGCGGTCTGGCCTACCAGTTCCAGTTCCGGGAACTTGCGCCAGAAGTCCTGATCGCCGTCGACGGCAAGGTGC
>JAKOUW010000045.1 GCA_029782365.1 Chloroflexota bacterium | reverse complement strand
GATTTTGTTCGCTCGAAAAACGGCCTTCTATTTTTAATCATCATCCCGGGTCTAGTCATCATCGTCCTGGAGGTTATCAAGATATTTCGCATCTCTGCCGAGATGCAGCGCGATGAAGAGGAGAAGAGAAAAAAGCAAGAGCAGCCGCCTGACGGAGAAGCAACCATGCCGGACCTTGAAACCACTATCACCACTTTCGATGAGTGACAAAACTGGGGCTGTTGCACTCCTCTCCGGCGGGGTTAACGGTGACCAGTAAAAGCATAAGGCGGCTTGGTCCTAGTGCGGGGAGCGAGGGTGGCTGCCTGCCCGATGTGCTGGACGTTATGAGATAGAGAAATCATTACAGGGAGAAGAAGTATTTTAATAACCTGGCGTTGTGACTTTTGCTTATTTTAGGGGGGCAGAAAATGTATCGTAGAATTGCCGGTATAGCAGCGGTTACGGCAGTGGTTCTGATCGTGGCCGTGGGAATAGTGCTTATTAAGGGGTCCGGGTGGACCTTTGCCTCCAACCTGGAGGTGATTGGCGATGATATGGGGCTCACGGTTGCCCCGGCCAACACGCCTCTTTTCACGGAGCGGAACATGGCCCCGGGGGACAAGAGCAGCGCCAGGGTGACGGTCATCAATGAGGGCCAGCACGACTTCTCTTTTACGCTTAGCGCGGAGAAAGAGAGCGGCGATGACAGCATCTATGACGCCTTGTGGATTGATGTGACCGGCAAGGATTCAACGGAGTACTATAGCGGTCCCCTGGGAGGGCTTAGCGATGTGGATATAACCCGCCTGGGGCAGGGTGAAGACGAGGAGCTTACCCTGACGGTGACTTTTAATCAGTCTGCCGGCAACCTGCTGCAGGGGGCGGCGGCGTCGGTTAAGTTTATTTTTGCCGCCGAGCAGCACCGGCGCTACACCATTGTGGCCGAGCCCAGGCCTCCGGAAGGCGGCACGGTAACGGGAAGCGGCGTTTACGAGCACGGCGACACGGTAACCCTTGCTGCCGAGGCGAACGACGGCTACGCCTTTGTCTACTACCTGGAGGGTTCGAAGCTGTATAGCATCCTTGAAAGCGGTTACAGCTTTACTGCTTTAAGTGACCGCACTCTTTTTGCCGAGTTTTGGGAAGCTGGGCCTAAAACCCTGTTTGCGCGGGTGGATTTAAATGAGAATGGTTATGGTGTTGTTGATTTTGGCGGGGTGAAGCTGGAGTTCTTAGGCGGTCCGCCCAACATCTCCGGAGTGGTCAGCTTTACTCCCTGCGACAGGAGCGGTGATGGAGCACCCAAGGGCAAAGTTCCCACCGGTCTTTACTTCTGCTTCCGGCGCAGTGACAACCTGGCCGGCACCCGGGTGCGGCTGGAGCTGAGCTACGAGGAGACCTTGCCTTTGCCTGAGGGGGTGGAGGAGAGCAGCCTGGAGCTTTATCGGTGGAATGAAGTGCTGCGTCGCTGGGACAAGCTTTACATCGCTGACCAGGGTGTATCTGCGCAGGATAACATCCTCTGGGCGGATGTGGATAACTTTAGCACTTTCGGCATCTTCTACCCCAGGCCGGGAGAGCTGCCGAGGACGAGCGCCTATCTTTACTGGCTCATATTCCTGGCCCTGGTGGTCCTGGTCGCGGGATGGTACCTGCTGCGCCGCCGCGCCAAAATGCAAGAGCAATAGTGGCTGTTTGGGATCATAGTTATAAGGCTCATACCAATGTGAACGGCGATCTATTATGGGGTTAAAATACGGAAAAACATTTTGAAGCTAGAGAGGAAGTCTTAAAGGAGACGATTTTTTCAGATATTGCATCATGAATGATTGCGTGAGGGGCCTGCCAGAAGAAAAGCTCCGGCGATAATCCGGGGGAATGTCTTTTCCATTGCAGGAAAATTGTCACATCCTGTCGAAAATAAACTATTGGTTGTAAACCTGGAAAGAGATACTTTAGTCATGTTCTGCTTATGAGAAGGAGTGCCAATCGTTGACGAATTTTCTAGAACTTCAGGATGAGTCTTACTTATATTCTGCTTCTGCCTCTCGTGAAGGCTTTATTGAAATAAATTACACTGGGCCGCTTCATGGTTTGCTGCAATGGCAGGGTTATTTCCGACGAATATAAGCGTGCTCAAAAGATGTGGGACCTGTTCAAGTATCTTTTCTCCCATCGGGAAAAGAGCGTTCCGCAAGAGACTTTAATCGAACTGTTCTGGCCCGAAGAGGAAAGCGATGATCCCGAACACGCACTGCGCAATTTAATTTATCGTCTGCGCCGCGTTCTCGCTGCGGCGATGCCTTCTGCAAAGAAAGACTTGATTATTTCCCGCCAGGGGAGTTATTCTTTGAATAAAGAGGCGCCTTTGTGGGCTGATACAATCCAGTTTGAAAAATTATGCGCTGAAGCCCACCGGAATGCCTGGAAAGGGCAAACCGGTGAGGCTATCGTTCGCTACCGCCAGGCCCTTGGCTACTATAAGGGAGAATATCTGCCCGAGTGCATGGCGGACTGGGTCGTTCCCCTGCGCACCTACTACCGCAACATGTACATCCAAAATTTTCTTGAACTTTACTCCTTGCTGAAAGAGAGCCAAGACTATGATGCCGCCGCCCAGGCTTGTGCCGCCGCCTTGCTGGTGGCGCCCTTTGAAGAAGAACTGCACCTGCGGCAGATTGAGGCCCTGGTCCTGGGGGGTAGGATAAAACAAGCCCGAGAACATTACGAATATATTAACCGCTATCTCGCCTGCGAACTTGGAGTAAAGCCTTCTCTGGATGTAGAGCAGTTGCTGTTGCGGTCAGAAGAACGTTTGCTTGGTACTGTGGGCGATTTTCCATCTATCCGTCAGACACTGGTGGAACCTGCCGGTGTGCGGGGTGCTTTCTTTTGCGGACCGGGCCTGTTCCAGTCCATTTGCCGCCTGGAATCGCGAAAACTTGAACGCGGCGGAAACACGCCATACCTCTGCCAGTTTTTCTTCAAACATACGGAAGGCAAAAAAATAAAAGCAAATAAACTGAACCATTTTCGATATCGTCTGGAAGAAGTGCTGTTGAATTGTCTGCGCAAAGGCGATGTTGTCTGTCGTTGGAATGACGGCCAGTACCTGGTTTTATTATCCAACCTGAACGTTGCCAACGCCAATAAAGTAGTTAAGCGCATCCTTTCGCAATTTCAAAAAAGATGCGGCATTTCTGCAACGAGTTTGTTGCATAGCGAGATTCTGCCACTGATTCATACCCCACGGCAAATATAGCTTCACCAGGGAAAACCCTTATTAAATAAACGGCAAGAGATTGCCGCGTCATTACACTCCTTGCAATGGCGGGAGCTTAAAGCGTGACGCGTTAAGGTGAAGTATCCCCCCAAATATTCCTTTTAAGTTCCTGGACCGTCATTGCGTATTCCTACTACTTCACAGTCACAAGATTTTTACCACTAGCTTTAAAAAATATTAGAACATTATGCCGCAAGATCGTCTTGTTGTGACTTATATGTGACAAGTTCCTGCTATGATTAACTAAATTTTTGGTGATGTTGTCAATAAAGGATTTTTTTTCTCAGCGTGATGATGTGCTGTATCTCTGATCGATTGGAGCTATATAACGGTTCTTTTACTTATTATTGCTTAAGTATTCCCGGGTGGCGGGTTCAGCTGCCCGCCCCCGGGATTATCAATAGAAGTCCGGTGGATTTTTAGTGAAAGAGGGTATGAGACAGAGAGGCATTGCAGGGAGAAAAGTTTTTAAAAATCTGGCAGCTGCGATTTCAATTTTTTGGGGGGGCAGGATATGTATCGAAAAATTGCCGGTTATGCAGTGGTCATCGTCATAGTTCTGCTCATAGCGGTGGGGATAATGCTGGCGGCCAAGACTGGGTGGACCTTTGCTTCAGAGCTGGAGATAATTGGCGATGACCTGGGGATCATGGTTATTCCGGCCAATACGCCCCTTTTCACGGAGCAGAATATGGCCCCGGGAGACACGAGCAGCGCCACGGTGACGGTCATCAATGAAGGCAGGCACGACTTTTCCTTTACCCTTAGTGCGGAGAAGGAGAACGGAGATGACAGCATTTATAACGTATTATGGATTGATGTGACCGGCAGAAATTTAACGGAATCCTACAGCGGCCCCTTGAAAGACCTTGCCAATATAGACATAACCCGCCTGGCCGGGGGCGAAGACGAAGAGCTTACCCTGACGGTGAAATTTGATCAATCATCCGGCAACCTGCTCCAGGGAGCGTTGGCGTCGGTGAAATTTATTTTTGCCGCCGAGCAGCACCGGCGCTATACCATCGTGGCCGAGCCCAGGCCTCCGGAAGGCGGCACGGTAACAGGCAGCGGCGTTTACGCCCACGGTGACCCGGTGACCCTTGCTGCCGGGGCAAACGACGGTTATGCTTTTGTCTACTATCTGGAAGGCTCGGAACTGCATAGTATCCTTGAAAGCGATTATACCTTTACCGCCCTGGGTGACCGCAGCCTTTTCGCCGAGTTCTGGGAAGCCATGGAGAGCACCCGGTTTGCGCGGGTGGACCTGGATGAAAAGGGGCGCGGCTTTGTTGATTTCGGCGGGGTTAAGCTGGAGTTCTTTGGCGGCCCCCCTAACATCTCCGGCGTGGTTAGCTTTACCCCCTGTGATAAAGGCAAGGGGAGTGCGCCCGGGGGCATGGTTCCCACCGGCCTCTACTTCTGCTTCCGGCGCAGCGACAACCTGGCCGGCGCCAGGGTGCGCCTGGAGCTCAACTACGACGAAGCGCTGCCCCTGCCCGAAGGCGTGAAGGAGAGCAGCCTCAAGCTCTATCGCTGGAACGAAGCCCTGCATCGCTGGGACCAGTTCCACATTATTGACCAGGGCATAAATGCCCAGGAGAACATTATCTGGGCTGACGTGGACAACTTTAGCGCTTACGGCATCTTCTACCGCAAGCCGGGAGCCCTGCCGAGGACCAGCGCCTATCTCTACTGGCTCATACTCCTGGCCCTGGTTGTCCTGGCCATGGGTTACTACTTGCTGCGCCGCCGCGCTAAAACGCAGTTGTAAAAGTGCGGTTTAGATTAATGCACGTTTAAAAAGAAGCGCCGTGCCGGGGCTGCCCGGCACGGCCTCCCGGAAGAAGCAACGGAAAGGGAGGAGACTTATGAAAAGGAAGCTGGTTTTAGCGATAATGACCATAATGCTGGTGGCGGCCATGGTCAGCGGTGCCAGCTACTCCTGGTATATCGATTCAGTCTCCGTGAGCCCCAACACCTTTGCCGCGGCAGAGCTGTTTGTGACAGAGGGCATGGTGCTGTGGCTGGATGCGGGGGAAGGTGTAACCGTTGATGATAGTGGATTTGTATGGGCAGATAAAAGCGGAAATGATAATCATGCCTTTCAGTCCAACAGTAATCACCAGCCAATTTACAGTTTTAATGATTCGATTAACAAACCTGTTCTTCAGTTTGATGGTAAAAACGATCATCTTATTATCAATTCACTTCTTGCAGGTGGAACTAGTGGGCGTACTATTTTTATAGTTGCAAAATCTAAAGTTATAGCAAATAAAGGCATTTTGGTTTTGAATGCAGAGTATGCAGGAGATTTAGATGGGTCATTTTACCAGATTACTCCTGAAATATATGTACGGGTATCGGGCAGAAAAGAGTTCAATGAATCGGCGTCTGACCAGTTCTCCATTATAGCTATTCAAAACGACGAAAATGATACCACCGGCGATATTGTGGGTTGGCTAAATGGAGTATCTTTAACCCCAAAAACGACAGAAAGGAATGCCACTTTAAATATTCTTGGTGATAAAACATCTATTGGTACATCTTTATACAATATTGGCGTATATGCTTGGGAAGGTGAATTAGCAGAGATCATTGTATATGACTATGCCCTTGACGGCGACGAGCGCAAGGCCGTGGAAAGCTACCTGGCCAGGAAGTATGGTCTTTCTCTTGATGAGTAAGGTATGGGGCCGGCCGGTTACAGCATAGACCACGGCTTTGAAGGCGATACCCCGTAAAGTTGTCAAGCGCATCCCTTCGCAATTTCAAAAAAGATGCGGCATTTCTGCAACGAGTTTGTACATAGCGAGATTCTGCCGCTGATTCATACTCTCCCCGGCAAATATAGCTTCGCCGGGGAAAACCCTTATTATGTAAATGGCAAGAGATTGCCGCGTCATTACACTCCTTGCAATGGCGGGAGCTTTTACTTTTTATTAACTTCATAAAGCGTGGCGCGTTGCAGGCGAAGTATCCCCCCGAGTATTCCGTTTAAGCTTCTGGACTGTCATTGCGTATTCCTATCACTTTCACACTCCAAAAGCTTGGACCACTAGTTAAAAAAATATTAGAGCATTACGCCGCAAGATCGTCTTGTTGTGACTTATATGTGATAAGTTCCTGCTATGATTAACTAAATTCTTGGTGATGTTGTCAATAAAGGATTTTTTTTTCAGCGAGGTGATGTGCTGTATCTCTGATCGATTGCAGCTATATCAAAAAAGGGGAGATGTGTTAGCCGCAAACCGGGACAAGCTTTTCTATGCAGAGAAAGGATGCTGCCCGGAGATTCTGACGGACGCCCGCTGAGTGAAGAGCGGGGACAGTAAAAACATTTTAAGTGGAGGTAGAAAAATATGAACAAGCGTATCGTCACGAGCCTTTTTGTCATCGCCCTGGCCGCGATCCTGGTCAGCGGTGCCACCATGGCCTGGTTTACCAGCCAGGTGGAAATTACCGGCAACTTGTTTCAAGCCGGCACGTTAACCCTCGAACTTGGAGAGCACCCGCTGCCGTTTGAGTTGGATAACATGCAGCCCGGCGATGTATATGAAGAAGAAGTAACGGTGCAAAACCTTGGCAGCCTGGACTTTAAGTTCAAGGCAGTCATCACTGAAGATGAGGCCGCTCCTGCTGCCGGTGAACCCGGTTATCTTCCCGACCAGCTCTGGGTAACGGTAACCATGGAAGCAGGGAAAGTATATGCCGGGACCCTGGCTGACCTGCTGGCTAGTGACCTGGTTTATACCGATGCGGACGGCAATGTTGTTCCGCTGGCGGCGGAAACAGGTGAAGGAAAAGTTGAATTCAAGGTGGAGTTTCTGACCGGCGCCGGCAACGACTACCAGGGTTCCGGCTTTAACGGGACCATTACCTTTATCGCCACCCAGGTGGACAACCCCGGTTGGGAACAATAAGAAGCCATAGTGGTTTAAGAAATGGAGGTTAAATAATGAATAACAAGAAGCTAACCCTGGCTGTTATAGCCGTTTTGCTGGTGGCCGGTCTTATGGGCATTGGTATCATGGCCTGGTTTACCAGCCAAAAGTCCATTGACAACAACTTGTTCCAGGCCGGCACCCTGGTAATTGAGCTTGCCGGGGACACCCCGGCCGAAGCGCTGCTCTCTTTTGACAACATGCAGCCCGGTGATGTGGAGGAAGCTACCGCTACCATAAAGAATTCCGGCACCCTGGACTTCAAGTTCTACGCCATTATCACCGAGGACGGCCATGTGCCCGGCAACGACGGCGCGGGAAGCGCGGACGGCTACCTGCCCGATGTGCTGGATGTTACGGTGACCATGCAGGGCGGAAAGGTTTATGAGGGCCCCTTGTCTGCTCTTCTGAACCAGGTGCTTGTTTATGCCGATGCCAACGGTGATCCGGTCACGGTAGCACCCGAACAAACGGCGGATATCAACATTAAAGTGCTATTCAACGAAGCTGCCGGCAACGAGTATCAGAACGCCTCTTTTACCGGCACCATCACCTTCATTGCCACCCAGGTGGGCAACCCTGCCGAATGGCAGAGCTTTACCTTTGAGAAAGACAAAGAGACTGAAGTTGGCTTTGACACCCAGGGTGTGGATATGAAATTTACATCCGGGGAAAATATAAACACGGTTATCAGTGTTGAAAAATATGTTTTTAATCCCACCCCGCCGCCTTTTGCCACGGCCCCCGTTTTTTATCTGGATATTAACTCCAGCGAGCCGCTTCCGCCTGGCACCAGCGTGATTTTAATGGTCAGCTATGACCCGGCCGAGCTTCCCGCGGGGATTAACGAGGATGAGCTGAGACTCTATCACTATACTGGCGGAACCTGGGTTGATATTACAGATTATGTTGATACAGCGAACAAGAAAATCGTCAGCGTGCCCGTCAGCAGCTTCAGCACATTCATGGTTGCCAGTCCCTTGATCTGGTCCACCGCTGTTAATCAAGATAGCAATTTCACCTACTCGCTAAGGTCCGTTGCCCTGGGCAACAACTCTGTCTATATCGGTTATATCCAGTCAAGCTCAGGGGGGCGGGATGTGCATCGCCATAGTCCCGAAGCCCCTTACGAGCTCATCAATGCGCGTGGAACGAGTTTCGAGCAACCCAAGGCTATAGCCGTGGACGACAGGGGCTACGTTTATACTGTCAACCGCGAAGGTTATGGGTCAAATCGATCCATAATCAAAGTTTACAGCGATGATCTAAGCGATGCTATAGCCACGGTGGTGCTGGGGACCTATGAATATGGCGGTGCGGCCATATACCGCAGCGGTTCCCAGTATTATCTCTACGTAACCAGCGAAGGCAACGGTACGATATACCGTTTCAATGTTACCAATCTAGATAACATCTTTATTGACACATCCTTTGGGAGCTATGGCAGTTTTATGGTTCCTGGTGGCAGCAACCTGCGAGGTATCACTGTAGATTCGGATGGCACTATTTTTGTTGCCGATCGGAATGGTGGCAAAGTATTTCGCATTAACGCTGACTTAACACAGACGACGCCGGTAGCTATGACCAGGCCGATGGACGTGGCTCTTTACAAAGGGCGTGCATATGTCACCTCTTACAACGGGGTTAATTCGCTGATCCGAGTTTTTGACAAGACCGACATGAGCGTCGTGGGTGATCTTAATATTGCCACTCTGGACGGTGCGCCTTATGTCCGCGAGTATAACGCGGAGGGATTGTCGGGCATTGCCATCGGTGCTGACGGGCGGATTTGGGTCTGTGACCAATGCTACCGCCGTAATGGCGGAAATTACTCTGATAGGCTGCTTGTATCCTCGCCGCTTCCGTAATTGAGCAGTCTTCAGCCTGAGCCTCACAATTGCACTAGGGGGAGCAGGACAATATTCTACAGTTTCCCGGGTGGCGGATTAAGTTTCCCGTCACCCGGGATTATAAAGATAAACCCGGAGCCTCTCCTGTTGTATTAAAAGAGTATGAAATAGAGAAAGCATTGCAGGGGGAAAGAATTATTTAGAATCCTGGCAGCTGTGTTTTTTGTCTCTTTTAAGGGGCGGGATATAAATCGAAGAATTACCGGATCTGCAGCGTCATCGTCATAGTTTTATTCATAGCGCTGGAAGTATGTGGCAATTAATATCCTTGACACAGAAAGGTTTTTAGTACAGAATAAGAGTGTGCGCCTGTAGCTCAGGGGATAGAGCGACGGATTCCTAATCCGCAGGTCGGGGGTTCGAATCCCTCCAGGCGCACCATTTCTCTTTACCGGGTTATCAGGCTTTTACCCCTCCAAGAATGTGGTTTTATTGCCGCTGTAGAAGATTTCTGCCATCCTCGTTTCCTGCTTCAAAGCTGCGTGAAGGAGAAGGGAGAATAAAAAGGGAAGATATTATTGCCTGCCGGCAAAGCGTACCACGCCTGCTCGCTAAAGAGAAATAGAGGAGGTTAACTCAATGGTTGATCCAAGGATAAAAAAGCTGGCCTCCAACCTGGTTCATTATTCCTGCGATCTTAAAAGGGGCGAAAAGGTGCTTATTGAAGTTATAGGCCTGGAAACGCCCCTGGTGAAGGAACTCATCCGGGAGGCCTATAAAGCCGGGGCGATACCGCTGGTAACGATCAAGGATAACGAGGTAAACCGGGCCCTCTTGATGGAGTGCACTGTAGTGCAGCTGGAGATGATGGCCAGGTACGAGGCGGCGCGGATGTCGGAGGTGGACGCCTACATAGGCATTCGTGCAGGCAGCAACAGCGCCGAGCTCTCCGACGTGCCCCCGGAGAAGATGAATCTTTACATGAAGCACTTCTGGGAGAAGGTGCACGGGCAGATTCGCGTGCCTAAAACCAGGTGGGTCGTCCTGAGATATCCCAACCCCTCCATGGCCCAGCTTGCCGGGATGAGCACGGAGGCCTTTGAGGATTACTATTTCAAGGTATGCAACCTCGATTATGCGAAGATGTCCCGGGCCATGGATCCCCTTGTTGAACTGATGAATAAAACCGAACAGGTTCGTATCGTGGGCAAGGGCACCGACCTCTCTTTTTCCATCGCTGGCTTAAAGGCGATAAAATGCGACGGAAAGCTTAATATCCCCGACGGGGAGATTGTCACGGCCCCGGTGAAGGACTCGGTAAACGGGGTCATCAGCTACAACACCCCCTCCCAGTATCACGGCTTTACTTTTCGCGATGTCCGGCTCGAGTTTTCCAGGGGCAAGATCGTCAAGGCCGAGGCCAATGACACGGCAAGGATAAACCAGATTCTTGATACCGACGAGGGAGCCAGGTACGTGGGCGAGTTTGCCCTCGGGGTTAATCCCTACATCACCAGGCCGATGAACGACACCCTTTTTGATGAAAAGATTGCCGGCTCCTTTCACTTCACCCCGGGCAGCTGCTATGACGACTGTGACAACGGCAACAAGTCGGCCGTCCACTGGGATCTTGTCTGCATCCAGACGCCGGAATACGGAGGCGGAGAGATTTACTTTGACGGCGTCCTGGTCAGGAAAGACGGCCTCTTTGTCTTACCCGAGCTGGAAGTCTTGAATCCTGAAAACCTGAAATAGCTGGGAATAGCTGTTTGTAAAAGAACTCGGGGGAGGCGGCTGCAACCGTCTCCCCCGAAATTGTTTCCGGGCAGCTTATTGATACATCATGCGAGGCAGAATAAGAATAATTTCTGGGAAAATGGCCATAAGCACGCAGGCGATTATCAGCGTGATCCAGAAAGGCCACTGGGACATGAATACCTTCATGGCCGGGACCTTTGTAACTGACGAAGCCACCAGGCTGACCACGCCCACCGGCGGGGTGAGCAGCCCCGTGAGGAGCATCATGATCGTCATCACGCCGAACCAGATCCCGTTGTAGCCCAGGGCGGTGACGATGGGATAGACGATGGGCGTCATAATGACCAGCGTGGCCATTTCATCCATAATCGGACCCATGAGCGTGTAAATGAGCAGTATGATCATGATGATGAAAAAGGGCGGCACGTTAAGGCCCTGGATAAACTCCACCAACTCCATGGGGATGAGGCTCCTGGTTAAGAAGGAGCCGAACATCTTGCCGCCGATGAGGATGATAAAGACCATGGCTGAAATCCTGATGGTGCCCTCGACGGCTTCAACGAATTCCCGCCACTTGAGCCGCCCCATCAGCACGGCAAAGAGCAGCGACAGGAAGGCCCCCACGGCGCCGGCTTCGGTGGGGGTAAAGAAGCCGAAATAGATGCCCCCCATGCTTAAGAGGAAGATAAGGGGAACAGCCCAGATGTATTTAAGCTTCTCCCAGGGGAAGGGGATTTTTTCTCCTTTCACTGGCGGCGGGGCCAACGCGGGCTTCCATTTCAAGACTATGGTCACCGTCAGCATTAACAAGATCATGGTCAAAATGCCGGGTAGAATTCCGCCAATCAAAACCTGGCCGATGGATTCTTCGGTGAGCGCTCCGTAAACGACCAGGGCGGTGCTCGGCGGGATGACTATCCCAAGGGTTGAGCCGACGGCGGTTACGCCGGCGGCAAAGCCTTCATCGTACTTGTACTTGCGCATCTCGGGCACCGCCACCGCGGCGATGGTGGTCACGGAAGCAACGCAGGAGCCGCAAACGGCTCCGAAAGCGGCGCCGGCGCCAACTGTGGCCATGGCCATGCCGCCCCTGATTCTGCCGATAATGCCGTTTATCACCTCGTAGAGATCGGCGCCTATGTTGGCCCGGGCCAGGATCATGCCCATGAAAACAAAAAACGGGATGACGCTGAAGCTGTGGTTTTGGGCAATCAGGATAGTGTCGATACCCAGCTTGGTTAAGGCCGGACCGGGAGCGGAGAGGATGACATTGCCGGCAAGGGCTGCGATGATCATGGCAATGCCCACGGGCACCCTGATTATTAGCAGAACCAGCAGCAGGACGATGCCTAAAATTCCTACCTCAATCGATGTCATTGCTAAGCACCCCTCCGTCTATGAGGAAAATAAGATCGCCGATTACGGACAAAGCGTAGCCAATGAGTCCCACGCCGGCGGCGATGACGATGGGCCAATGGGGGATCTTTAAAATGGCGGTGGTGGCGCCGGTGGCGATCAGGGCGAGGCCGTACTTGAAGACCATCCAGCACATCAAGAGGACTGTCCCCAGGTAGATGATGGTGCTGAGAAAGCTAATAAACCTGCGACCGCTGCGCGGCAGGAGTTCGTAGATGAAATCTATGACCACGTGTTCCCTGTAGTGGTGGGCGTAGCCGGCCGCGAAGAAAACAATAAAAGTGAGAAGCACACAGACCAGTTCGTAGCTTCCCCCGATGGGATCATTAAAAAAACGGCGGGCGATCACTTCCGCTACCATCAGCATCATCAATAGCATCAAGGTAAAGCCGCTGACGTATTGCGCGTAATGATTAAGTGCTTTGATCTTTTTTCGAAGCAAGGCGCGCACCTCCCGTATCCTGTATGATGGTTAATATGTATATTCGCGCAAAGCAGTGGGTTTCCTCGCTTGAGGAAAAGGTTTCTCTACTGCCATGCCAGGAGCTTTCTCCCCGAGAGGCGGCATTCACCGGTTAATTTAAAGAAGTTGTGGTGGCTGCTTAACCAACCACCACAACCCCTCATAACACGCTGCTTGCCATAAGCGTTTCTACTGGTTCCGCAGGCTGTCCCTGATGGAGACCATGAGCTCGTAGAATTCCCGGGCGGCATAGCCCTTTGCTTCGAGCTCGGCGATATATTCCTCCACCACCGGCGCTGCTTTTTCGGCAAATAGCGCCCTGTCGGCATCGGTGAGGCGATAGATCTCCATGCCCTTTTCTTCCATCTCTTTTACGGCACCATCATGCAGAGCATCGTAGTACTGGCCTGACTTGATGCTCAGCGTTTCGCAGCCTATGGTTTCGAAGAGCTCCTGGTCCTTGGGGGAAAGCTTGTTCCACGCATTCCAGCTGATGGCCATAACCTGCGGGGAAACATAGAGGTTCATGCCTTCGGTGCCATACTTCAACACTTCATAGAGTTTGTAGGTGGGTATGGCCGAGGCTCCCGTGGCCAGCCCTTCCACAACGCCCCGTTCAATGTTGTCGTAGGTTTCGGGCATGGGCATGCCGGCCGTGGTGGCGCCGAACTTGGCCAGCGACCGGTCGACCATGGGGCTGGCGCTTCTCAGCTTCACTCCCACCAGGTCGTCGGGAGTGCGGACCGGCTTGGTGGCAAGGTAGACGTCGCTAACATCGGAGAAGTAGAGGTTGAATACCTTGAAGTCTTTGTACTCTTCCCGGAAGGCTTCGCTTTGTTCAAAGAGGGCCCAGGCCACCCGGGTGGCTTCTTCCCCGGAGGTGAAATGACCGAAAAACTCGAACATTTCGGTCAGGGGGAAGCGGCCGGGGGTGTAGCCCTGCAGGGTCCAGGTCATGTCTACCGCGCCGGTGCTGATATCGTCAATGGCCGAAGTTCCCGTAGTAATGCTGCCGCCGGGGTGGACGTTGATCTTGATCCGGCCTTCACTTTTCTCCATAATTTCTTCGACAAAAGGCATAATGATGTCCACATGATGGTGATGGGTGGCCGGAAATGGATGGGCAAAGGTGAGCTCAATTACTTCAGTCTCGTCACCGGTCTCGGCGCCTCTTGAGCATCCTACCACGTTCAGCATTATTAGCAGTATTGCCAAAACACCGATCTTCATAATCAGATGCCTCTTCATTCTTGTCCCCCTTTTCGTTAATAGTTTGCCAATTCTTAATTACTGGCCCCCTGCTTGCTGGCGATGCT
>JAKOUW010000032.1 GCA_029782365.1 Chloroflexota bacterium | reverse complement strand
TACGGAAGCGGAACAGGGCAGACGCCTGCGAAAACGCCGCCCTGTTTGCCCATTTTTCACTGCCATGCCTATCTTCCTTGTATGCCCTTACCGAAGCAAGAATGACATCACCTTTTTCAGTAAAACCCTCACTATCCTTAACCGGCTTGACTGAGATAATGTCCACGAAAGTTTTCATTTTCCCAAGGCCCATATTTACACCTTCCAATCCCGGTCGAGCCGCAGCAATAGATTAACTGTATTCCATACCTGCTGTCCTGCCTGCACACTATCCCCAAAAAAGCCAGCCGTCGAGCCATCCCTGCTTTCATAAAAATGGCTCGACAGCATAATGACAGCCTGCTCAGTAGTAGGCAGCATTGGGTTTTCGGCATAATATCCTTCAGGCTTTTTCTGGTAACTTTCCGCATAGGCCACTGCGGCTTTGATATACTCTTGTAAAAGTGCGTCATCTTCGCTATGCTGCAATATGAGGTTTGCTTTAACCTTTTCCAAAAGTTCCATGCCGCAGCCCTCCGTTTTAATTAAGCTGATTTCTGCTGCAGTATCTTGACTGCTTCAGACAGTACCAGCTTGCCATCTACACGCTGGGTTGCCATGAATCCAACTTGTCCGGTCGCAGCATACAGCTCATTGAGCCGCTTAAAAACCCTGCCCTGACGGTCTGCCACCCAGTAATAAGAAAAATCGCCGAATACAATCGTTTTTGCTCCGGCGGCAATGGCTGGCATAAATGCAGAAGTTTTAACTGGACGATTGAGGATAGTATCCGGTGTTCCAGCAGTTACAGAAGGCTGCCAGAGATACTGACCGTTATTGTCTTTGAGCTTCCTTATAGCTTTAATTGTCGAATCATTCATAATGAATACAGCGTTCCTGCGGTACGGAGACTTTAGGCTGTAGAACAAGTCCATGATCTCGTCAAGGGTAATGGCTGTTGCACTCGCCGCAGTTACTCCTATCTCGCCACCGCCGTTATCCGCCAAGATACCGGTTGGCTTGCCAGATCCGTCGCCGATAAAAAATGCTTCCTCCTCTTTTGCTCCGATTCGGCGGGCGAATTCTTTGGCTATATACTGTTCAAGGTTAAATACACTATCGTTTAACAACTCCTCTGACACCTTGATCATAGTAGCCAGCTTATATGCGCCGATGGATACCTGTGCAAAGGAGTCATCGCTTTCGGGAATCTGGCCTTCCTCATCCACCCAGGATGCAGTACCCTTGCTTGCCACCACAGGAATTTTCTTGTCGCCGCTGGACGTGGTAATAACATTGGCAATCTGCCTAAAGATATTCTCCTCCTCCAGCGCTTCCACAAGAGTACGCTCAAAGTCGTCGGGAACAAGATATCCACCTTCGGTGTCCTCTCCAATC
>JAKOUW010000018.1 GCA_029782365.1 Chloroflexota bacterium | reverse complement strand
ACCTGTTCATGGTCAGCCGATTACCCAACAGATTTATAGTCAGGTGTTGGATGTGACGGCTGCCGAAGCGTACAGTAAGCCGGGACTTGTGGGGATGGTCCACGTGACGACCGCGCCGGTCGTGCATGTGCAGACGGTGGCGCTGCTGCTGCCCGCGGGCGTCGAGTGGACCGCGGACCCCATCCCCGGATTCGAGGGCGGAAATGGCTGAATCGACGTTTATCGCGAAAAATAAAACGCTCTTGATTGCGGGCGGTGGTGGCGCGGTGCTGGCGCTGCTGTATCTCGCGACGCGCGGCTCCGGCGGGATTACGGTATCCGGCGAAGCGGCGGTTACGTCGCAGCTACAATCGTTTTGGGATGCGATTCAGGATGCGCTAGAGGCGCAATCCGAAGCGCTGACCGAATCCACGGCGGAAGCGGTCGCGGCAGCCAGCGAAGAGCTACGGGCGGAGCGCGCCGGATTGCTCGATACGCTCTCCAACACCTTAAACGCCAGCATCGGCGCGCTGACCAACCAGCTTAACGCTCTGTTTGGTCGTGTGTCCGCGCTCGAATCTGAAACGACAGAGCTTGCCGAAGAAGTGCAATCGAAAACCGCCCAATTGCAGACCGCGCTGCAAGCGCAATCGAGCGCGTTTGGCAGTCAAATCAGCAGCCTGCAATCGCAGTTAAGCGGTCTGCAATCGCAGTTAAGCGGTGTCGTCAAGCAGCCGCAAGCGGAGCTTATGGCCGAAGACACACGCTATCAGGCTGCGCTCGCGGCGGTAATCGGTCGCTTCTCCAGCGACGTTGCCTACTGGGCGGACAGTGGACGGCGCGCTAATGTAATCAACCAGACCATTAATCTGTTTGGTCTGACCGGCCAGAAGGCGGCTGCTTTTAAGTCACACGCCGAATCGGTCTATAATCGACTGCGACGCGGCGAACTTGGCTCTGCCGGGTCGTTTCTGGGACCTATCGAAACCGGCCCCATGGGGAGCGCCATCGTCGAGCGACCCGGCGCGCTCTCGTATGGTCGCACGTATGCGGCAGATGTGGCAATGCCAGTATTCGGTGTCAAGGTGTCGCAATGAGCTACATGAATCCCGCCGCGTGGCACGGCGACATTACATCGGTACTGGGTGACCCACGTCCCTATGGCGGCCACGAAGGGATTGATATCGCGCCCACCGGAAGCGGTCCGTTTCCGGTGGTCGCGGCTGCCGCGGGGAAGGTCGAAGATGCTGGATACATGCCCGACGGGTACGGCTACTATGTGAAAATCAAGCATGACGACGGGCGGGTGACGCTGTACGGGCACTTCGCGGAGCCGCCGGCGGTCGCCCGCGGCGACAAAGTGGCGCAGGGACAACAAATCGGGATAGCAGGGAGCACCGGGTACAGCACCGGCACCCACTTGCATTTTTCGATTATCGAGGATGGGCGTTATCTGAATCCCTTCGATTTTGTCGATTTTTCGGTGCCGGGCGCCGTTAAAACCGCGGTTAAGGCAGTGTCCGACGCGGCGTCTTCGGTCCTTCAGCGTGTAGGCGCCGGGGACTGTTACCGTCGCTGGTTTGCGGGCGAATTGACCGACGCGGAGTTTGACGCCTGCGTCGACGCAAACCTGACCGACGAAGAGCGCGCGGCGCTTCTACAGGATGCGACTATCGGCGAATACTTGCAAGGCGAGAGCGGGAGCGCTGTAGCCGGTCTCTCTAAGGCGATTAAAGACCTCGACGCGGCGAAAATTAAAGGGGTCCCCGGTTACTTCGCCGATAAGATAAGCGAGGGCGCGGTGGCGGGTATTGTAGCCGCCGTAAATCGTGACATTATCACCCCGCTCAAAAACGCCGCGCTCAACACCATCACGTGGCCATTTCGGGCGATGATTAACACCATGCAATTATCCGACACGCCGTTAACGACCGGCGCGGAAACGGTCGCGTGGCTACAGCAGCCCGAAAACCAGCGGCTCTATATCGCCAGTCAGGCTGCGCTTGCTCTGGTGCTGGTGTTGATTGTGGTGTCTGTGGGGCAGTTTTTGCGCGAGCCGGCCAAAACGGTCGTCAAAACTGCCGCAAAACCGGTCAGCGCAGCCGCCGATATGCTATGATGAAGCGCGTACGATGAAATTCGAGCAGAGCATCACCAGTAGCAATCCGACCGCGCAAGTAACGCTGACGTTCCCGCCCGACGCGCTGACGGTGATGAACAATACACCATACAGCCTGTTCATTCGGCGCGGCACGGCCAGCCTGCCCAGCCGGGAGAGTTTCGATTACATCGTCCCGGCAGGCATTTACACTACTATCCCCGTTATCGGGCAAGAATTCGGATTTGCCCTGGATATCGACGCCAGCGAGACACCCTACTTTCGCATGCCCGCGCAAATCATCTTCACGGCGGATGAAGCGCTGCCGGTGTTTTCAAGCGCCACCTATCGCGAAAGCGCATCGCGCCAGAAGGTGATTAGCGGCGGTAACACCGACGAATTCATTATCAGTACACGCGGCGCGCGCGGCTTGTATGTCGAAATATCGCGGCTAACCACACCGCCCCAGCCAGACCGGGGAATAAATATATTGGCGTGTGACGTGCTGACCGGTCAGCTAGGCAATACGCGCATTTCGGGCGTGATTAACAATGGCTGGGGTTCGGACGTAACGCGGCGCGTATTGGCGGTTGCCGATGATATCGTACAACTGCGCGTGCGTAATCTCACTACGTCCGATGTGTCCTACGTTATCAAATGGACGTTGCTTGACGCGTATACGGCGTTAACCGAAAAGTACACGACCATTTCACCGCAACGCGTTATGAATATCGCGCCTGGTCACCAAGAAAACGTATATGTCAACGCGACTCAAATGGCAGGTATTGTCCGCGCATTGTCGGTTGTGGTGGGCCGCGCGACGCTTGCTGAAGACTTCGCCCTTCGGGTGTCGGTTGCGGGCGGACTGGTATCTGCGAACATCGCTAAGACGATTGTTCTAAGCAACGCCCGCATCTTTCCGTCAACCGCCTTCCCGGACGGTTGGCAATACGGGCGCACAGCGACGTATTTTGCAGATATGACTGAACATCCGGCCGGAGCGTTTCCCTACGCTACGCGTTACGTAGTGCCGGTAAATGTCTATGTACCGCGCTTGTTTGACATTAACGTTTTTAACGATAACACCGTTAGCACCGGAACGCTAAACGTCTACATCCAGGCGCATATCGACTTGGAAATTGCGGGGTGATGACCATGCGACTTGTCACGCGGAATCAGTACAGCCGGGTCATGACCGAAAACATCGACGAGATGCACGATATGAGGTTTTCGATTAGCGTCCCGGCCAATACACCGCTAACGGTACATGATACCTATACGGTCCCGCCGGGATATGTGGGCGTATTGCGTAGCGCGACGGGTAATGTGAGGGCGACTACATCCGTCGGGCAAGCGTACGCGTTGGTACGTATGATACGTCCCGGTCAACCGGCAGTAGATGTATTACAAGTTTTTTCTGATACCGGAACGGCGGGAGAAGAAAAAAGTGTT
Organism: Chloroflexota bacterium; assembly: GCA_029782365.1. Classification (GTDB taxonomy): domain Bacteria; phylum Chloroflexota; class Anaerolineae; order Anaerolineales; family UBA4823; genus CAWBUW01. The sequence continues at coordinate 599 of JAKOUW010000018.1, read as the reverse complement.
TCGGTGGCTTATAATATTATCATGCCTGAAGGGACCCAAGTACTGGCATGCTATGCCAATACTGATGGGTCAGGCTCACGGTCGGTGCGGCTCAATATCGTGATTGACTTAATCCGCTTGTAATGGAGCGGGTCGATATGTTCCCGTTGCTGATTGCGGTCAGACCGCAAACGGTGCTAAATGTGCGGTCGGCCCCATGGGGGAGCGTCATCGGGGTGACCACCGCGCAGGATTATCGTGTCGTCGGGTATCGCCTCGATGACTCCGGTCAGCTATGGCTGGAGATATACTGGACACCGGACACGACCGCGTTTATCGCCGGATGGTATTGTACGCTTGTCATGCTGGCGCCCGATACGTAACTCGCCCTCGACGTCCAGAATTCAGGACATCGGGCGCGCCGTCGCCCCAGGCTTCGCCGTCGGACCCGGCCCCGGCTTCGCCGTCGCCCCAGGCTTCGCCGTCGCCCCAGGCTTCGCCGTCGGACCCGTCACACCCTCGACCTCGACCGCCGTCACACCGGCCACTCCCGCCATCGTCACATCAGGCAAGCCCGCCAACGTCACACCAGGCAAGCCCGCCACAGTAGCGCACCTGCT
>JAKOUW010000258.1 GCA_029782365.1 Chloroflexota bacterium | reverse complement strand
TGCCGCCGGATCGGTTGTAGAACATTGTGAACTCATCATCCACTACAATCCTGCCCCGGGACGTGCCGCGCATGAAACTCTCAAGGTCGACTTCCACGGCAAACGATGTGTTTGCAGGCACAAGAAAGTCGTTCGTCAAGAAGACAGCCTGTTCCTGGATTTTGATAGTGCGGCTGAAGTAGCCTTTGGAAATCATCACTTCCGTGATTGGGAACGCCGAGGACTTGATGTCCCGCGGCTCAAAGGCCTCAATCAATATGCACTTGCCTGGAACCAGCACCTCCCGCGAGGCCAGCGGGCTGCGGCTCTGGGTATTGTAGATCTCGATTCTGTAAACGTCCCGGGACGTAAACTCATTGACAACGGCGACACAAATCGTGTCGCCCGACCGCCAGGCGATAGCCATGGGCGACGCGGCATAGTCGGTCAGGTCTCTGCTGTCGATAGCCTGCGCAGGCAGGGATACAGCCAACACCAACAGCACAAGCAGCACTGCGGTTTTCTTTCTCATCATTCCAGCCCCCTATCTCCATTGATATGGATTCCTGATATAAATCACTCGGTTCTTCGGACCTTCGAACACTGGATTCTGATCGGTAACTTTCAGATCCTCCCACCTCCAGTCCCGCGCATACTCAAACAATTGATAAGCGGTGATGTAAGTGTCATTAATTGCACCCACACCCTTGAGCAGACCCATAGTGAACAAGCTGCCCTTGCTTTCCCAAGCATTGGTCCGTTCATATGTCCTGGCCGCGGCAAGCACTGTGTAATCCTTACCTTTTAGAGCCAGTAATTCAAATTCATCAAACGACTGTTCCCGCACCACACCGTCGATGAAGGTGGCTGCATAGGCAACATCCAGAATCACGGTCACATTTTTGTTGGGGAACCTGCTGATCCACTCCTCCAGTTCGCCGTCGGTGATTACGGTACTCTCAGCCATGTTGATGTCCCCGTAGTTCTTTCCATCATAGGGCACGATATGATCCAGGGGTTTTCTTTCCCCGCCGGCCCAAACCTCGCGGTCGGCATATCCGGAAAAATACACCACCAGATAATCGTTGGGCCCAGCCGCCCAGGCTGCTTTCTCGATTGCATAGCGGATGTTGGCCTTAGTGGCATTGTTGTTGGTCAGCAGATAACACGTGCCGGACATACGGTTCCGGTCGACGAAAACGCTCTTGAAGGCAAGCGCGTCCCTGGCTGAAACATCATAGTTTGGAACCGGCATGGACTTGTTTTCCTCGTCATTCCAAACAAGCCAATTGGGATATGAGTCAATCCCGATAATCACATAGTGAACCTTCGGATGCGACGTAGCCCAATAAGACATTGGAGTCTTGCTCTTAGGGATGTGCAGCCTAATCTCGTACACTTTACTGCCCAGTTGGATCTCAAGGCACTTGTACCCGGGCGAAATGTCATCAAAAAAGAACCTGCCGTCCGCGCGGGTTTTGGTGATGGCCTCCAGTTCCTTGATGCCGCTGCCGAGCACATTGTGCACTCTTACCGTCACGCCGGCCAAAGGAGTGTAACCTGCTGTCGACATGTCCTCGGGCGCGATGATGATGTTGCCGTCATAGTCCTCATAGACATAACCGGTAATTGAACCACCGTAAAAACTAACATGAAGAAAGAACTGGCATCCGGTAAACAGCGTAGATATGAGCAGGAGGCAAATTAAGACTACCAGATTCTTTTTCAC
>JAKOUW010000257.1 GCA_029782365.1 Chloroflexota bacterium | reverse complement strand
AACACGGCCTTGATTGTCGGCATGCTCGAAAAAAAACAAATCCTCGAAGAATCTGCCATTCGCAAAGCCCTCGCTGACCTTGAACAAGGTTGATCCTGATTGATTACGGGCTGCACCATGTTGGTACAGCCCGTCTTTTTTCCCTTCCTATGCTACAATTTATTCAGGACAAACGTCACCATTTATTCCGGATGCTAACACCGTATCGTAATTCATCGGTTCGCTAATACTACGCATCCAAATGACTAAAAAAGCGGTCAGGAGTGTCAAAATTAAGATCAGCGGCCAATCTTTCCATGAAGATAGGAGAACTTTCTTTGTCTTTTCCAGCAAAGTCCGCTTTTGCCAGAATCCTATTCCCAAAGCGCCGAACACAATAATCAAGTTCACTTCCCAACTGAGACGGATAAAGAGCGAGAAAATGCCAGCCAGACTGGTGATACCAGCCAGACCAAGCAAGCAGATATATACGAGAGAAAGGTCAGGCCCTTTTTCGAGGTTCAGCAATGTGCTGAAGCCTGCCTGTACACCCAATCCATATACTAAACACAAAGTTGTAATAGAACCCCAAACGATAATTGTAAAGAGCATATCGAATTTAATTGCCTCCTAGTTTGCAAATCTCGAGTACAGGTAAATTATCCACCTTGATTTGATATACCGGTTTGTGTTACGCACGGACATAATCAAACTTTTCCTGTACTTTGCCGCGATTTGGTAAAATATACTACACCATATAAATCCAGATCCCAAGTATGGCAATCATAATATTCCGATATGGATAATAGTTATAGGTTATCCCTGTCTTAATGTAAACCTATGGGGAAGAGAATTGAGTAAGCCTTTTAACAACTGATAGGATTGTATTACTTCTTTTTACAACAAATATGGGTAATTCAGTCGGGTAGATATCATCATTCCCCCGTCTCGAGGAAGCAATCACATAATCATAACCTCCAACCAAACTGTAAGTGTTTCCAACTTCGTTTTCCGTTATAATATCCGACCTTAAGTAAGGTTTAACTAGATGGGCTCCAATCCCCCAAACAACAATTCTGGCATTTTGCGGTGCTACCAAATTAATATATTCCGCTGCTTCTCGGAAAGAAGTCATCCAATAATCTGACTCGAGTTTTCGAAAGGCACCATCCACGCCTCCCACAAAACTATTGTAATAAATGTATTCGTAGGGGTGTAAATTTAAACCATTATAAATCCCAGGGACAACAATCAGAAGGAGAATACACAGTTTATACCCCCATTTTTGAACATGGTGAAATAAGGTATCCAGGGCGTACCCACACAACAGAAAAATGGGAGGAATAAGGAAAAGTACCTGGCGAAAATTATCGTATATGGGTCGTTTGGTAATAATTATCAAGAATGTTGGTAAGATTAACCAGAGGATTGAAATACTTAGAACCCCCAATTTTTTATCTTTGAAAAACCCAAATATCGAAGCAATAAAACCTGCTACCATTAGAATGATCGTCGGTTCAGTGAACTGGATCGAAAACATGATTGGCAAATAAAAAGCGGGCAGGTTGGCTGGAGGAAAGTAATTTCCGAAAAAGAGTACTTCACCCAGCCACGGATAATTTGACATTATCGTAAGGCTATCGATAAAATTCTTGATTGGATCTGTCCATAAGAAAGGCCATGTTAATAGCATAAAAAGAATAGCGACCAATCCGTAGGCAAAGATGGAAGGGATGGCAGTTTTGGGGAATTTCCAGATCAAATAAACAATAACGATCAATCCTGCGAGGGGGCCTAATACCCGGATGGAAGAAGTGAATCCAAGGATAATTCCAGCGAAAATAATCCTCGGCTTGGCTAAAGAACGAAAAAATTCCTTTAGAAAAGAAAGAAATTTTCTTCTTGTTGGTAATTCAATTGACCATGGCAAAACCCATCGAAAAGACCAGAAAGCTGATAGTGTGATAATGCAAAGATATACATTCTTCGTCCATTTGATTATCGTTTGTGCTTTGGTAATATATTGTTCCACCGAAATTGTATTGGCATGAGTGGCTGCTAGTGAAAAGATTTGTCCTATCATGCTCTTCGGATCACTGGTGTAAGCTGCTTCGACCAGACTGGAAACCAGTTTATTTATCAGTGACATTCCAGTGCTAAAAAGTAACCAGGAAATAAGAAAAACTGCTGTTAACACCAAAATCCGTGTTTTAGGTTTTTGCTGCAAGGCTTGCCATTTTAGGGTAACCCCCAATAACCAATGTTTAATCGACGTTTTTAATGAGAGATCACTTTTCGAAAGTGTTCGTTTAACTTCAGGGTTGAACCGATCACACATCCATAAGCCTGTGAGGATACTGGCAAGAAAAAAGGTCATGAAAGGAATATCTTTTGGATTGATGAACGCATGACCCCAGATGAGTGGTTGAGTTGAAAAAAGCAGTGTTGCACCTAAGGCTGACCAATTACTGAGCCAGCGCATACAAAGATAATAAAATGAAACAATCGCGATTTGGAAAGTAAGAAAATTTACCAGATGCCACAAATCACCGACAAGAATACCTGTGAAGATATGCTGTAAAGGATTGATAATCAAACTAGCGAACATTAAATAGGAAGGACCATAATAACGAATATTATCATCATTCCCCCAATTAATACTATAATCGTGGGAAAACCAACCTTTATATGCATTTAGCGATTGATCTCCTAAAAAGCGTAATCCTTCTTCATCATAACTATCCCCATAATGCCGAAAAATAAGGAAACCAATTACTATATTAATAATAAGGAGAATAATTAAGGGTAATGCAATTTTCCAGCTGTTCTGCGTGTGGGCTTTCATCAAAAAAAATTATATCATCGATATTATTCACCAAAATTTCACCTCTGAACCAATTTGCCAACAATTTCACACCAGGAATCTTGCGGAAAGTGTTCCGATCGAAAGCTAGGCAACCAAGACGCAGACCAACCGCAAAAGCCTGAACCAGTATGGCGCGCTTGGCTCGATTTCGAATTTACACGCTCAATTTTGCGACCGAGCCAGCTTACTGAACCAGTTCCTTTACCCGCTGCAAAAAGCGCTGGGCGAAGCCGTGAGCTCCGTGGTTGGCGTCAATCTTGACAATCAATTGGGTCAAACGATCGGCCTGGTGAGTGAGTCTGGTTCAAGCAAAACCACCTTGGCCAATGCCATTCCGCAGGCGAAATTCCGGCTGGTTGAAGGCAGCGGTTCGTCCCATGTCTTGCCCCTGGAACGCCCCAATGATTTTAATGAGATCGTGATCTCATTCCTGGATGGGCATAAAAAAGAAAAGCATTCGTCCGATTGAGCAGTTCTTGCTTCATCGCCTGGCAACAATCGATAATTGGTTATTCTTTAATGGATCCTTATAGTAGGATTTAGCAAAATGGATTAAGATCCTTTTGTTTATTATTGAATAACACGAAACCTTATCTATTCGCTGGCCTGGAAACCTGATCATGCGCGTCGCAGCTCTGTACGATATTCATGGCAATCTCCCCGCACTGGAAGCCGTCCTGGAAGAGATTGGCAGGCTGCACGTCGATCAGATCGTGGTCGGGGGCGATATTCTACCCGGCCCCATGGCGCAGGCAACTCTGCAGCGGCTGTTCAGCCTCCACCTGCCCGTCCGCTTTATCCAGGGCAACGGCGAACGGGCAGTGCTGGCCCTGCTGGCCGCGCCAAACGAGCAGGCGGTCGCCTACTGGGGCACGGTCTCTGGCAAACCGCTGCCCGAAGAGTACCGCCCGGGCTACCGCTGGACCGCTCAGCAGGTTGGAGCGGATTACCGCTCGGTGATGGCAGGATGGCCCAAAACACTGCGCCTGGATGTGGAGGGGTTGGGCGCGGTGCTGTTTTGCCACGGCACGCCGCGCAGCGAGACAGAAGTGATCACCCGCCTGACCGCCGAGGACAGGCTCAAACCGCTGTTCGAGACGCTCGACGCGGCAGTCGTCGTTTGCGGGCATACCCATATGCCGTTTGACCGGTGGGTAGGGAACACGCGCCTGGTGAATGCCGGCAGCGTGGGCGAAGCCTACAGCGCGCCGGGCGCAGACTGGCTGCTGTTGGAGCCCGCGCCCCACCCTCAGCACACACCCTATGACCTGGCGCAGGCCGCCGAGCGCATTCGAGCCAGTGGATACCCTCAGGCCGAAGCATTCGTGCAAAGCATGCTCAATCCGCCTCAGGAAAGTGAGATGTTGGAGCTGTTTACCCGGTGGGAGTTGATGTAGGTTGAGCACGGGCGGCGCGCCTGCGAGTATAATCTGGAGAAGGAGCGACGTATGAACGAGAAAAACGATGATGAGCTGAACGAATTCATGAAAGAACTTGAAGATGCCGAAAAAATGTCTTCATCCAACGCCAATGCCGGCAGCCCGGCTCCCGCCTGGGGCGGCGCCCGCAGCCAGGGCGTGCCTGTGCCACAAGAGTTTGATCAAATCACCGGTTTGGGCCCAGCCACTGCCGTCTATGGAAGCGGCAAAACGGGGCTGTTCTTTAACAACGCCGGCATCTCCTTTGGGTCAAAAGCCGCGAAAGCGCTGGTGCTCTACCGAGACGGGTTTGCTTACCGGTCTGGAGCGGAGACCATCCGTGTCTGGCGCTGGGATGAAGTGTCTGTGATCATGTCGAACGCGGATTTTCAACATACCAGAAACGCATATCACAGCTATACGTTGACCAAGCAGAGCGGGGAAACCCTTACCCTGGATGAGACGTTGGAAAATATTACCGACCTGATCGAGCCTATCAAGCGCAACGTCTACGCCCATCTCCTGCCGCCGGTCACCGCCTCTTACAACTCCGGTGCGGCGATCCTATTCGGTCCGCTGACCATTCAGCGCCAAAACGGCTTGCAGATGGGCGGTAAATCGTTCCGCTGGGAGGACATTATGGATATAAAGATCGTGCGGGGACAATTCACGATCACGCTGCGCGACAGCCGGCGCTATGAGGTGCGCACTGCCACCATTCCAAACGTTGAAATGCTGTGCCGCATCATTGGCCTGAAGTTCAATCCGGCAGACCTGATTTACTACTAAGGAATGAAGCCAGATTTTGCAATCTTCCTGCCGCTGTCATTAAAGAAATAAAGAAAGGGACGCGCTAATGAACAATACTCCGATTGGTCAAATGATGTTTTGGTTCGAACATGTGCATGGAGAATTTCTCCACTTGTTTGACAGCCTGACGGACGAACAGCTGTCCTGGCAGCCTCATCCCTCGGCTACCTCCATTGCCTTCAACATATGGCATACTGCCCGTTGGGTTGATTATGTTCAAGCCAAATTACCTCAACTGACGCCAGTCTTAAGCCAGCGGCTCGATCAGCGGCCGCAAGTGTGGCATGCCGCAAATCTTGCCACCCAATGGGGCCTGGACACCACAAATTTAGGGGAATTAGAAGCTGGAAATGATTTGGGTATCCTGGCTGTCAAAATCAAGCTGCCGGGCAAAGCGGTACTGTTGGACTATCTGCGCACCTGCTACGCGCTCGAAGAACAATGCCTCGCCGCGGTCGATGATCAACAATTCCAGGCACAGCGAACCGACGGATCCGGCCTGCTCGATGAAACGGTTGGGCATTGGACCATGTGGCACCTGGTCCATGAATGGGAACACCTGGGAATGATACGCTATCTCCAGGGGATGTACGATCTCAATACGCGCCAGGCGTAGAGGCGTCCTGAAGGCGCTGAGCGATCGGCCGGCAGATAGATGAGTGTTTGATGAGAAATGCCCGCGCCTGTCATTTTACACGCCTCTCATTCGACGATATGATAGAACGAACAAAACTTAAAAACCACAGGAGACCAGCATGACCCCAGATACCACCACCAAAAAATCCCAATCAGCCGCCGGCTTCAGCGCCGAGGAACGCGCCGCCATGAAGGCGCGCATCAAAGAAGAGAAAGCCGCCGCCAGCAAGGCGGAAGAAGAAGCCATGGCCCTGGCGGCGATCGCCGCCATGCAGGAACCGGAGCGCTCGATGGCCGAGCGCATCCATGCGCTGATCAAAGCCTGCGCGCCCGGTCTGGCGCCCAAAACCTGGTACGGCATGCCCGCCTACGCCAACGCCGACGGCAAGATCGTGTGCTTTTTCCAGCCCGCCCAGAAGTTCAACACCCGCTATTCAACTTTCGGCTTCAACGATTCCGCCCGCCTGGATGAAGGCGGCATGTGGCCGGTAGCCTATGCCCTGCAGGCGCTGACCGCCGCCGAAGAAGCGCGCATCAGCGAGCTCGTCAAGCGCGCCGTGAACGGAAGATAGATACGATTAGCGGCCTGAGGATGCCATCATGAAATACATGCTCTTGATGTACGCCAGCGAATCGGCTGTGCCGGCCCTCTCCCCGCAGGAGCTCGGCCAGCTCCAGCAAGACTGGTTCACCTTCATGCAAGAGGCCAGGGAGGCCGGCGTGCTGATCGCCAACAACGGCCTGGCCCCGGTCAGCAAAGCCACCACGGTGCGTGTGCGCGCCGGCAAGACCCTCACCACCGATGGGCCGTTTGCCGAAACCCACGAGCAGTTGGCCGGTTTCAGCATGCTGGAATGCCAGGACCTGGATGAGGCCATTGGCTGGGCCAGCCGCATTCCCATGTCCCGCTACGGGTCGGTTGAAATCCGCCCCCTGTGGGACCAGGTGTAGTTCGCAGGAGGTTGGGCGGGGGTGACGGCGGCGGAGCAAATAGAAGCGGTTTTCCGCCAGGAGCACGGCCGCATCCTGGCGGCGCTGATCGGCCAGTTGGGCGATTTCGCGCTGGCCGAAGACGCCCTGCAGGATGCGCTGGTGGAGGCGCTGGAAAGCTGGGAAACCAGCGGCCCGCCGCGCAGCCCCGGCGCCTGGCTGCTGAGCGTGGCGCGCCGCCGCGCTATCGACCGCCTGCGGCGCGCCCGGCGCGAACAGCCTGCCGGCGCTGATTTAGAAACCCTGCCCGCTTCGCAGGAGGAACCGGCAATGGACGATGACCAGATCCCCGACGAGCGCCTGAAACTGATGTTCACCTGCTGTCACCCGGCGCTGGCGCTCGAATCTCAGGTGGCCCTCACCCTGCACACGCTGGGCGGCCTGAAAACGCCCGAGATCGCCCGCGCCTTTCTCGTCCCCGAGGCGACCATGGCCCAGCGCCTGGCGCGGGCGCGCGCCAAGATCCGCGACGCCGGCATTCCCTACCGCGTGCCGCCGGCCAGCCTGCTGCCCGAGCGCCTGGAGGCCCTGCTGGCGGTGATTTACCTGATCTTCAATGAAGGCTACGTCACCACCGGCGGGGACGCCCCCATCCGCCGGGAGCTGTGCGGCGAAGCCATCCGCCTGGGTCGCGTGCTGGCTGCGCTGATGGCGCACAGCGCCGAGGCGCGCGGCCTGCTGGCTTTGATGCTGCTGCACGATGCTCGCCGCCCTGCCCGCCTGGACGCGGCCGGCGAGCTTGTCCTGCTCGAACAGCAGGAGCGCAGCCGCTGGGATCGGGAAAAAATCCGCGAGGGGACGGCCGCGCTGGACGAGGCGCTGGCCCTGCGCGACCCGGGCCCCTACCAGGTGCAGGCGGCGATCAGCGCCCTGCACGCCGAGGCCCCCAGCACCGCAGACACCGACTGGCGGCAGATCGCCGCGCTGTACGACACGCTGGCGCGCATGACCCCCTCCCTGGTCGTCGAAGTGAACCGGGCGGCGGCGGCTGCCATGGCCTACGGCCCGGAGACGGGCCTGCAGATGCTCCACCGCCTGCAGAGCCAGCCGGAAGACGCCCGCCAGTTGGACGGGTTTTACCCCTACCACGCGGCGCGCGCCGACCTGCTGCGCCGCCTGGGCCAGCGCGCCGCGGCCGCCGAGGCCTACCGGCGCGCCGTTGCCCTGTGCGGCAACCGCGCCGAGCAAGCGTTCTTGCAGCGCCGGCTGGATGAGACACTCGCCCCCTGAGCGCATGGCCGGTGTGCGCCGCGCATGCCTCTGACGCCGCCGGCTAATCGGCTTCGCCGGCGGCAGGCGCCAGGCTGGGCTTTAGGGCTGGCCTGGCTTTCATGCCGAACAGCACCCGCAGGATGTTCACCCGGCGGATGGCAAATTCATACAGCGCCATCACCACGACGAAGGAGGAGGAGGCGATGATGCCAAACTTGGCCAGGTCCGGGATGCGCCAGCTTGTGACATAAAAACCGATGACCAGCAGGACGGTCTGGTGCAGGATGTAAAAGGGCAGCACCGCTTCATTGGCGTACGCCAGGACCGGCCGGGCAAAATTCAAATGCCGGATGGCAAACCCGAAAATCGTCAGGATCCACAGCCAGGCCATCAGCGCATACCCGCCGTTGATGATGGCGTATGGACGGGTGGGGTAAACGGTGTTGCCATACAGGTTGTAGGCATACACCAGCCCGCAGGTGACTGCCAGCGACAGCGCCAGCGTGACCCAGCGTCCATCTTTCAACCTGGCCTGCAGGCCGGCGTTGGATGAGAACAGGAAGCCGTAGAACAAGAACGGAATGTACGCCAGCACGCTCCAGCCGCCCATGTTGTGGTTTCCCAAGGGCGTCGTGGGGTCAATCCGCATGGCAATCGCCATCACCGGCAGAGCCAGCAGGTACACCACGCCAGGCAAGACCGCCGCCCTGCCCAGCCAGTCCAGGGCTGGTCTTATTTTCAGTTTCAGCACATAGAAAACAGGCAGGAACACCAGGCTGTACACGAACAGCACCAGCAGATACCACAGGTGCAGGCCCATCCAGGCGAAATTGCCCCCCTGGTCATACATGCCCTGGAAATAGGTGGGGTAAAATTCAAAAAAGGAGCCGAAGAATTGGTGGCGGGTCAGGCGCTCCAGGTAGACAGCGATCGAGATGTGGGTGAACACGCCGACCACCAGCGGCACCAGCAGGCGCAGGGTTTTATCGACGACAAACTTGCCCATCTTGTCGACGGCGAAGTACAGGCTGGCGCCAGAAATCACAAAGATCAACGGCATGCCCCAACTGGAAAAGAACATGCTGAAAAACTGCACGCTGGCATAGGTGACGGCGTTCTTGACATGCCAGGGGTACTGGTCGAAAAAGCGGCCGGAATGGAAAATAAAAACCGCCAGGACCGCCAGCACGCGCAGCCAGTCCAGGTACAGCAGACGTTTCGAGACAGAGATGGGTTGATTCATGTTCGCCTCCGATATTTGGCACTCTTAATATATATTTTTCAGAGGCGGCGCGCCCTGTCCGAAAGTCGAGTTTGGGGCGGTCATCAGGCCAGTCTTGGCGGGGCGCAAAAGCCGCCGCCGGGCGAATTGTGCGCAGATCACACAACCGGCCCGGCGGCAGGCGCTGGCGAGAGGTCACGGTGCGGCCCGGCCGCGGCCCGGGGCAGTCGCTCAGCCAGTCCTATTTCTGCCCGGCGGTCAGCAGGGATTGGACCAGCGCGTCCAGGGTTTCCAGCGCGGGTTGAATGGGACCGTTGGCCTGGTTCAGGCGCTCGACGATGGCCGTCAGATAGGCGGGATAGCCGGCGATCTCGCTCGGAAAGGGCACCCCGCCGGCCGGGGCGCTGGAGGGGACGTGGTTATCGGCGGGCAGGTAGGGCAGGCTGACCGGCAGGATGACCGCGACATAATAACTGCCGTCGCTGGTGAGCCCCTGGAAGGTGTAGATGATCTCGCTGTTGTTGATCGGCAGGGGCGCCTGGTCGAACTGTGTGAGGTAGCGAATGCCGGCGCCGTTTTTGAAGGCCAGGAATTTTTCCTGGGCGTGCAAGAGCTGGGAGGCGTTCAGCATGGGCAGGAAAGGCAAGTGCTCGGCAGGCGAGGTGCGCTGGGCCGCCAATACGCTCTTGAGGTTGTCGATGATCGATTTGGCGCTCTCGCTCATTTGCGCAAACTCTGCGGCCGGGTAAACCAAGATCTGCGGCTCAAAGACCGCGCCCTGCTGGGCATAGCCCTGGAGAACAAATTTGGTGTAAGCCGGGTGCATCTGAAAAGGAATATTCGGGTCATTCGCCTGCGGCACGATCTCGTTTTGGGCGCCGCTGGCCAGGCCGGCCGGAATGGCGAAGGACATGCCGCCGTAAGCGACAGCCACTGCCCCGTTCGGCGCGGAGGGCGAGGCGGAGGGGGCAGGTTGCTGCGGGGTGGGCGTGGCGGCTGGCGGCAAAACAAGCGGGGTGGCCGCCTGCGTCGCCTGCGGCTGGCCGGCCAGGGCGGTCAGCGTGGCGCGCACGATGCCGCCGACATCTTCGGTGGGCTGGGGCTGCGCGGCGCAGGCCGTGGCAAAGAGGAGGAGGAAGAAGAGGGATAGTAATTTTTTCATTTTGACTCCAATAAACGATAAACGAATCTCCGGCCTGGTATGTTCCCGAAACCGGCCGGCGCGCCCCACAACCGGCGCGCCCTCTTCAAGCGTGTCCGGACGGCGCGGGGCGAAAAGCGAGCTGAGGCTTTTGTCGTGTCTACTGCGACTGCCCGGCCGTTATCCGGGCGGGCCAGGCCGCGCCAGCAGGACGGCAAAGGCGCCGCCGGCCAGCAGGTACTGCTTTTCAATGACCAGAGCCTGCTGGGCGGCCAGGCCAGGCAGGCCGCCGGCGGGCATGAACTGGCGGTAGTTTTTGAAGTGCTCCCCGCCGGCGTTGAATTCGATCAAGAAGATCAGCGCCCGGGCAATCCAACCCTGCAGAGGCTGGTAAGGCCCGGGCTGGAAATCGATCAGCAGGATGCGCCCATTCGGCTTTAAAACGCGCTTCATTTCCGCCATCACCGCTGAGCGCGCGGCCGGGGACATCTCGTGCAGGCACAGCATGGCTGTGGCCAGGTCAAACTGCTGGCGCGCATAAGGCAGGTGCGCCGCGTCGCCCTGCAGGAGGCGGCCCGCCGCGCCCAGCCGGGCGTGCGCCTGCGCCAGCATGGAGGGCGACAGATCGACGCCGTACAAACCGCAGCCGTAGCGCTGATACTGGCTGAGAAATGCCCCGGTGCCGCAGCCCACTTCCAGGATGTTCATCCCCCTGGCCGGGCGAAAGGCGCGCAGACCCGCCAGCCTCAGGCCCAGGTTCAATTTCTCGAAGAGCCGGTCGTAGATCCAGGCGATGCCGCGGTAAGCGTCTTCCATGCCGCTATTGTATCAGCAGGAAATGCGCTGCAGGGCGCGGTTCCAGGCGTGTATCCTCAACGCTTGCCCAGCCAGTCGTTAGGTCAGAAGATGATTTCAGCCGTTTGCGGAGCCGCACAGCGGCGGAGCAAATCGGCTGGATGCGCGGGTTAACCCGCACCCAGGAATTCCAGCACGTGCGGCAACACTACATCACTGCGCGCCCAGGTGTCAAAATGGTTGAAACTCGGAAAGCTGATGAACTTGGCGTTCGGTATACGTTGGCTGTCGTGGAGAGCTCCAGCGTAGTCGTCTTCAGCCTCACCAATGTATAACAGGCACGGCATTCCCATGTGCGGTGGAATAGCTTCCAGGCTGGAGCGCAAGGCGCGGCGCTCCGCCTTGAGTGCGCGGATATCCAGTCTCCTCAACCGCGCTTCATGCTCGGCAGATATCGGAAGATGTTGCTTCCAGAGTTCAACCAACTGCGCCGTCCCCCCTTGCTCCAACAGTTCCAACAATCCGTTGGGCTGGTCTGGCGGGCGGGCGGGCCAAGCAGACGCACCCCCAAGGATGACAGTGTTCAGGCGTTCCGGCCATTCTTCAGCCAGGGCAAAGCCGATGCCGCCCCCCCACGACCAGCCCCAATAGTGAACTCGGCTGAGTCGCAGGTCATCCAGGACCGCGATGACATCGCCGGCAAGTGATTGCCACACATAAGCATTTGGATCGTAGGGTTTGTCGCTAGCGCCATAACCGCGCTCGTCGATCAAGATCAGCGTGTAATGCTCTTGCAGTCCGGCGACATAGCCGAATTCACGCCAATCTTCGGATGTCATGCTAAAGCCGTGGAGCAGGACCAACGGCGGCCCCTGCCCTTCCAACTGATAGTGGATGTGTACACCCTGATTGTCTGCAAATGGCATGTTCGATCTCCTTGTTATCTGGATACTGACCAGACGAGTACTTTGCTCAATCGTGATTGTAGGAGCAAATAGAGCAATCTTCTGATAGAAAAGGGTTTAGCCAAATACTGGAAACGACGAGAAGAGATTGTCCTCATTGCTCACGAAGCGGGCTAACGGTTTGCGTTACCTGCGCTGAGGCGGAGACGGCGAAGCCGTCCAACCAGAAAAAGGCTTAGGTGTGTGAAAATGCATGGGATGTGCGCAGAATCCCCAGCGTCAGGTGCACGCTGTGTTAGCCCATCTTCCACATGAAAATGGTGCTGTCACGGAATAAGATAAAGAATGGGGCTCAAATGAACATCTGGATTGCCTGGCCAAACGACCCTGAAGTTGCGCTCTGACTCCTTCACGACAAAGGCCAATGTGACGAATGGCGGTGAGACATCGATTGAACAGCTAAACAACCCGGTTCGTGAACCATCCTCAGACACCACGGAAACCTGGTCAGGAGTTGCACGATCTAACATCTCGCTGCTGCTTCCTCCTTGTGATTTCATCCAAATGATCAGGACACGATAGCCCGCTTCTGCCATCGAACAACCCTGTGGACTGGAGGAACTACATCCGGGGGGAAACCTATCGGAAAACTGAACTTTGGTCATCGAGAGATTGCCAGCCGATGTCTTGATTTGCGGGCGGGTCAAAACCAGGAATAACCCCAAACCAACGGCAACCACAACACAAGCTGCTAAAAGGATGAATAGCCTTTGGTTGCCTCGCACATTGGCTGCCGAAGTACCCGGCTGTGCCGATTCGAATAAATGGAAGATTAACTTCACCAGGTCTATTATAACATACCATAGGAAAAGAGGCTTTTACATGGCTACCATGGTCATCTACTTCAACTCTCAATCTCGCGGCAGCTGACATCCTCCTCAAGATAGTTTTCGGAAGGATTCTTAATCCTTCATTCAGGCGGCGTTCACGCGAACGGTGTATGATTGAGACGCTGTATATTCGACTGCCAGAGAGCAAAGAGATGATTGAAACAAAAACCACCCCAACCAAAACCGCCCCGCTCGTGAAGGGACTGCCGCTCAGCCAGGTGCTGTTCAACCCGCAGCGTGACATCGTGGGTTTCCTCAACCAGCGCTGGCAGGAAGCCGGCGATGTGTTCAGCCTGTCCTTTGGCCCGCGGCGCATGGCGGTGATCAACGACCCCAAACTGGCCCAGGAGGCGCTGATCGAGAAAAAACACATTTTTCAGCGCCCGAAAATGGTCAACGGCGGCTCGATCCTCTCGTACCTGCTGGATGAGAGCGTGCTGACCGTGGACGGCGAGGTGTGGCTGACCCGGCGGCGCATGATGCAGCCCATCTTCCACCGCCAGCGCATCCAGGGCATGTTCGAGCAGATGGCGGCTGGCGGCCGGGATATGCTGGCGCGCTGGCAGGCCCTGCCTCCCGGCGCGCGGGTCAACCTGGGCGAGGAAATGAAGCTGGTGACGCTGGATATCATCAACCGCACCATGTTCAGCAGCAACGTCCTGCCAGAGGTGGAGCGCATCGGGGACAGCGTGGAGATCGGCCTGCACTATATCAACAACCGCACGCGCAGCCTGGTGAACCTGCCTGAAAGCTGGCCAACGCCGGCCAACCGCAAATTCCGCGCCGCCCGGCGGGTGCTGGACGAGTACCTCTACAAGCTGATCGCCGAGCGCCGGCGCAGCGACCAGCACCCCGGCGACCTGCTGGATATGCTGCTGGCGGCGCGTGACGAGGAGAGCGGCGCCGGTATGGACGACCACCAGGTGCGCAACGAGGTCGCCACCATTTACGGCGCCGGGCACGAAACGACCGCCGTGGCGCTGAGCTGGGCCTGGTACGCCCTCAACCAGCACCCGGATAAACTCCAGCGCCTGCAGGCGGAGGTCGACAGCGTACTGCAGGGGCGCCAGCCCGGCTTGGCAGATATGCCCAACCTGCCGTACGCCCTGGCGGTGTTCGAGGAGACCCTGCGCCTCTTCCCGCCGGTGCCGATGACGGTGCGCCTGGCCGAGCAGGACACCACGCTGGGCGGCTATGCCATCCCGGCAGGCAGCATGCTCAACATCAACATCTACAATATCCACCGCCACCCCGCTTATTGGCCGCAGGCCGCGCAGTTCCAGCCGGAGCGCTTCCTGCCGGAGAACAAAGCCGGCCTGAACCGCAGTGCCTACCTGCCGTTCCTCAGCGGGCCGCACCTGTGCATCGGCAACAGCTTTGCCCTGCTGGAAGGCCCGCTGCTTTTAACGATGATGGCCCAGCGCTGGGAGGTGAAACTGCTCCCCGGGCAAACGGTGGAGCGCGACCTGGCAGTCACCATGCGCCCGCGCGGCGGCTTGCTGGCCAGGGTCACGCCGCGCGGCGAAGCGCACTCCTGACCGGCGTGCTTCCTTTTATTTCGCCAGGGCGGCGTCGATCTCATCCAGGTGCTCGCCGCGGTGCAGGGAGCGCCGCACCCAGCGGGCGTTGAACGTGTGGAGCTCTTCCAGCAGGCCCGGCGCCAGCTCCGCCAGCCGGCGGTCGAGCTCTTCGGCGGCTGTCACCGCCATTTGGGCTGCGGCGCGCGGCGGAATCGCCGCCCACTGCGGCAGGGCGATGTCGTTGACGGAGACGTCAATCTGCGGGGTGACCAGCTTGCCGGCGCGCCCGGTCTGCTCCAGGAGGTTCAGCACCCGCAGGTCCCAAAAGGCCAGGTGCGCCAGGGTGATGGCGACCGTCCAGTGTTCGCCGACCGGCTTGTGCAGTTCGGCTTCGCTCAACCGCCCGGCAAGCGCCCGGATGCGGGCGGTGGCGGCCTGGTTTTGTTGGAGGAAGGTTGGGTCGAGGGTCATGTGAGGGGCTCCTGATCTCTGAATGCTCAGTTATCTTCACTTTTCAAGGAATTTCCACGGCTGTCATACGGTTTTTGCAGGGTAAACGCCTGGCTGGTGGAGCCGTGCGCCTGCA
The DNA here is from genome assembly GCA_029782365.1 of Chloroflexota bacterium. Lineage (GTDB taxonomy): Bacteria > Chloroflexota > Anaerolineae > Anaerolineales > UBA4823 > CAWBUW01. The sequence goes on along the minus strand of JAKOUW010000257.1, from coordinate 14,024 downwards.
GTGATTCCAATTTTAGTTTCGCCTCTTCCAGCGTGGGGCGGTGATCAGCCGGTATCCACCACAGGACAAAGTGCTGTTCGGCAATTTGATCAAACCACTGCTTCCGGCTGCGCAGGAAATAGCTGTGCACCGTGTGGTAGACGAAGTTTTTCATAGAGGCAAAGTCTTGCCAGACAGACAGATTGGTGACGATCAGCGGATCAGCGTAGGCGGGCGGCAGGTAGGTGGAGGCCTGCCCGCCAGGCGCCGTCAGCCGCCACACGAAACCCGGGCTTTGCTCGCCGAAACGGTTCACCGGCTCCAGGAAATCGACAAATTCCTGCATGCCGGGCGAATCGAGCGGTCCTTTCAAGCGGGCAATATTGAATTCGGCCAAATAAGCAATCTCTGTGTTCATGATCCATCTCCATTACCGCTAAAGGGTGATCGTCTTTGCTCAACCGCCGGCATTGTCTCACCAGGGCTCCGGCCTGCCTCTCCACAAGCGGCGCACAGCCTAAGGGATCAACCGCCTGCGCACGGCGGCCAGTTCGCCTGCGCTCACGCCGTTGTCTTGCAGATAGCGCTCCACATCCAGCCCGTCCAGGGCGCGCGCCAGCGCCTCCCGCACGCTGGTGTGCTCGCCGCTCAGCAGCGCATCGCGGTTTGGATCGGGGCTGAGCGCATAATCGGCCACGATGTCATCCATCTGCACACCCACCAGCGCCAGCAGCAGGAGCGCAATAATGCCCGTGCGATCGTGCCCGCGCTTGCAGTGGAAAAGAACGCCGCCAGCCTGCGCCTGCCCGATGGCCGAGATCACCGCCGCGTGGCGCTTCGGCCAGCGCCGCAGGGCATCCCGGTAATACAGCGGGGTGCCCCATAAATTGGTGTTGGCCCACTGCTGGACAAATTCCATGTCGGTGATGTCCTCGATGGCGAGCGGAATTGTGACGAGATCGGGATACGGGGAGGTGAAGTCCAACTCCTCTTCCACCAGGCCGTGGGTGCGCAGGGAAAGGATGGTGCGGATGCCGTAGGCATACAGCGCCTGCCAGCCGGCGGCGCTCAGCCGGGCGGGCGTATCCGAGCGGACCAGCGCGCCCGTGCGGGTCACACGGCCATCCCCCGTCCGCAGCCCGCCGAGGTCGCGCACATTCTGACAACCATCCCAGGCCAGAATTCGATCCGCCATGGATTAACTATAACCGAAAAACGCTGAATTTAGAGAGCAGTTCGCCCTCAGCCGGCGACAAACCCTCACCCCCAACCCCTCTCCCGGCGGGAGAGGGGAGATTCTCTTCCCCTCGCCCAGCGGGAGAGGGTGGCGGCCGCAAGGCCGCCGGGTGAGGGTCTGCCATCAGGTGTGGGCAGCCTTCTCTCTCCACCCCTGGCCCGGCGGTAGGGGCGCAGGGGAAAGCCTCCAGGCCTGGATCACGTCCATCTCCCCTGCGCCCGCACACAAAACCGCCCTCGCTCCCCCTCACCCCCAGCCCCTCTCCCGGCGGGAGAGGGGAGATCCTCTTCCCCTCGCCTGCGGGAGAGGATGGCGGCCGCAGGCTGCCGGGTGAGGGCAGTTCAGGGTACAATGGACAGGTGAAGCTTACTGTATGAACACACGCCTGCGCACACGCTATATCGCCATGGTCCTGGTCGGGGTGGCCTTCCTGCTGCTCAAGGGTTGGCTGCGCGGCTACACGGGCAGCCTGGTCCAGTCTTACCAGGGCAATATTGCCGCCTCGTTTGCGACCTTCTTCGTGTTTGCGCTCGCCCCCATCCCCTGGCTGAACCGCCTGTGGACGGCCGCGCTGGCCCTGGCGGTGGTGGAAGCCTTCGAGCTGACCAACGGTTTCGGGGTGATGACCAATGTGTACGACCCGTTCGACTACCTGGCGAACGCGGCCGGCGTCGCCCTGGCCTGCGGCGTCGATGCACTGCTGGCCCGCCGGGCGCCCGGGAGCTGACCGTTGGAGCGGCGCGGGCAATCGTCGAAACTGTCCCTTGTGCTGTCTGCCCTGGTGGTCATCGACCTGGTGTTGGTGCTGGCGGTTGCCCTGCGCTACAGCTACAGCCCGCTGACTGCCGCCGAAGCCAGTGCCGGCCTGATCATCCTGCTCGGGGCGGGGGGCTGGGTGCGGATGTCTTCCCGGCGCTCTCGCCAGCTCCAGGCATCCCCGCTGGTGCGGCGCGCCGTCGTGGTGGGCCTGGCCCTGGGCGCGCTGTGGGTGATCGAAATCAGCATCAATAATTTCATTGCCCCGCCCCTGCCCGCCCGCGACATCGTCGACAACCTGTTCTGGGCTGCCATCGCGCTGGGCATTTTCGGCCTGGCCCTGAACGAAGCTTACCAGGCAGACAGCCTGGCGCGCGGCATCGAATCCGGCGTGTGGAGCGGCTTCGCCAGCGGCCTGCTGGCCTGCACGATGGCATTGTCCATCATCCTCTTCGCCATGCGCTTCATTACCCGGGATCCGCTCAACGTGGCCGAGTGGGCGGCGCGCGGCGCAACGGCCAACGCGCCCGGCATGGCGGCTTACTTCGCCTTTGAGACGTTTGCCGGCGCTTTTCTGCATCTCGTGGTGCTGGGAGCGGTGATGGGCGGCCTGCTGGGGGTTGTGGCAGGCAGCCTGGGGAAGCTTTTGCGGGCAGCCCTGCGCCTGGTCCACCGGGCGTAGAACCAGGAGCACCTGCTGTGTCTCAGCTCATCGCCAAAACCAGCCTGGGACCGCTCGAATACCGCCTGGAAGGCAGCGGCCCGGTCGTGATGGTTTTGAACGGCGGTCACTGCAGCCGGGCAACGCGCCTTTCGCATGAGAAGCTGGCTGAGCACGGGTTCAGCGTGCTCACACCCTCCCGCCCGGGCTACGACAGCACGCCGCCAGGGGTTGGCAAAAGCGCGCAAGACGCCGCCGATGCGCTGGCGGCCCTGCTGGATACCCTGCACATTCCCTCCGTCGCTGTGATCGGCATCTCTGCCGCCGGCCCGACCGCCCTGGCGTTCGTCCAGCGGCATCCCGACCGGGCGCGCCGGCTGATCCTTGAATCGGCGGTGACCACCGACTGGGATGAACAGGTCAAGAGGCGCGCACGGCTCGGGTTTGGGCGCGCCGCCAGGGTCACCTGGGCTGTCCTGCACGCCCTGCTCAAGCTGTTTCCCCGGCTGGTCATCCGGGTTCTCCTGCAAGATCTGACAGTACTCGACGTGAACCAGGTGCTCAATCGCATGAGCCCAGGCGACCTGGCCTTTGTCAAACGCATGCTGGAGGCTTCTCAAGCCAGCACTGGCTTCCTGAACGACATCGAGCACAAGGTCGAGCACCTGGACGAAATCACTAAACCAGTGCTGGTCATGTATTCGCCCCACGACGCCACCGTCTCCCCCCGGAATGCGCAGCGCGCCGCAAGCGAAATCGCCGCCTGCGAGCTCTTTGCGGTGCCCTCCGATACGCACCTGATCTGGATCGGCGCCTCGGCCGAGGCGGTGTGGCAAAAGCGGCTCGCCTTCCTCACACCGCCTGACCTGCCAGAGTCCCCCCCTTTTAACAGTGAAAATAGGAAAAATCCCACCTTACCGATACAACCGGGAGATCCACAATGACTAAAGAACACGATTTTACTAAAGTATTCTTGCGTCTTTCTCGTTTGAGGAATATGGCATGGCTGATAAACTGTACTCTGCTGGCTGCCTGCACGGCAATCGCGCCCACCATGCGACCCACGCTGACCAATCCATTCGACGAAAAGGTAGATGTGGGCGGTTTTGCGCTGCGCATCCTTTGCAGCGGGGAGGGATCGCCGACGGTCGTTGTCGTAACCGGCTTTGGCGAGCCAGGCGTGGAAAAGGAAAACAGCAGTTGGCTCAATGTCGCCAACGAAATCCAGAAAAAAACAAGGATTTGTCTTTATGATCGCGCCGGCCTGGGTTCGAGTGATGTGGCGCCCGGCAAAGACCGCACCAGCCAGGATATGGCGCAAGACCTGCACACACTGTTGGTCAATGCCAATGTGCCGGGTCCGTATATTCTAGTAGGACATTCGATCGGCGGCCTGCATACACTCGTCTTCGCCAGCCAATACGCGCCGGAGGTCGCCGGCATGGTGCTGGTGGATTCATCCCACCCCAATCAATGGTCTGCGATCCAGGCTGCCCTGCCCCCCGCCTCATCCAGCGAACCTGAAAGCATTCGGCGCATGCGAATCATTCCGCCTGCGTCTCTGCCCGAGAAGTTGGATATTCCCGCGAGCATCAACCAGGTGAGTGCGGTCAAATCCCTGGGAAATCTACCGCTGGTGGTGGTCAGTCACAGCCCCACCTGGTCTGTCGATCCTGACCTTTCGCCTGACACTGCGCAAAAAATCGAAAAAGTCTGGCAGGATCAGCAAAACAGCCTGGCGAACCTTTCCACGAACAGCGCCCACGTGACGGCGGCCAACGCCGGGCATTATATTCAAATCGATGAGCCGCAAACCGTCATCGACGCCATCCTGAAAGTAGTTGAAGCAGCAAAATAATGAAAACGCTGTTCCCTGGCGGGTGGTTTTTGTCATGATGAAATAAATGAATACGGCATTGTCTGCAGCTCACCGCCGGCCGGTTTTCGATGCAGAAAGCTTTGGCCACAGGCAAAGAATCCTGCCCGGCGATTAATTCGTCATAAAAAAGGATTAAGAATGGCGCGCAAAGGGAAAATTATGTTAAAGTTAAGTACTGTGTGAGTTATCCACCCTCACCCCGCTTGATAAATTGTGACAGGTGAAATCAAAGTGGAGGGGTTGGAATTTTTCTTGGAATGGTTGACGGCTCGATGACGGCTTCGGTTTCTGTCCTGGCATTATTTGCGATTTTGACCCTTGCCATTTTCTTAGCATTGTTAAATTTTTTCTATTGGCGCGCCGAACGCACTGACCCATCGACGCTCTGGCTGGCGGGCTGGCTCGTGGCCTGCGCGCTGTTCGCCGTCTGCCGCCTGCTGCAGTACGCCGCCCTGAGCGACCGGGTCTACACGCTTCTGCCGCGCCTCCTGTTGAGCGTTGGCTATTCCCTGGCCTGGCTGGGATATGAATTTGGCAACACCTTTGCCAATTACCGACCGCCGCGCGCAGAGCGTGCGCTGGTCATTGCGCTGACCGCCCTGCCCATTCTTCTGCTGTGGACAGGCGGCCTGGTCTTGACCGACCAGATCGTGATGCGCAGCACCCTGTTCGGGGGCGCCTTTCACGGCGCGTTGAACGGCCCCCTGTACTTGCCTGCCAGTTTCGTCATTTTGGCGCTGGGTCTCATTCCTCCCATCCGCCTGCTGCGCACCCGGGAGCACCAGCGCGAGAACAGATTATTAGCGCTGGGCTTTCTGTTTGTCATCCTTTTCAGCCTGAATGATTTCATCGCCACTTCTCTCAACATCGTGTGGCTGAGGCTCTCCGATTTCAGTTATTTGCCGGTCGCTTTCTTCTTCAGTTTCATTCAAACCAGGCGCTTTGGCCTGCTGGTCAACAACTTGAGTGGGCTGGTTTCTGAGCGCAGTGCCGCGCTCCTGCAGGCCAACGCAGAGCTCCAGGCCGAAATTGTGAAGCGCAGGGAAGCGGAGAGTGCACTCAGCCAGACGATGCGGCGTTTGATGGTCCTGCTCGATAACTTGCAGACCGGCATTTTGTTTGAGGACGAAAGCAGAAACATTGCCCTGGCAAACCAGACTCTGTGTGAGTTGTTCCATTCCCCAAGATCGCCGGCTGAGCTGACCGGCCTGGCAAGCGAGGTGTTCGCTCAAGCGACAAAACAGTTGATGGCGGACCCGCAGGCATTTTCACAGCGGATTCAGGCCGTCATCGAGGGGCAGCAAATGGTCAGCGCGGAAGAGCTTCACCTGGCAGACGGGCGCACCTTCGAGCGCGATTACATCCCGATCAGCGTAGAGAACAATCTTATTGGTCACCTGTGGCAGTACCGCGATATCAGCGGGCGTAAAAAGGCCGAAGAGGCCGTCAAAGAGAGCGAAGAGCAGTACCGCAGTCTGCTGGAACACTCGCTCTACGGCGTTGTCGTCCACATCCAGGGCAAGGTAGTTTTTGTCAATCCCACCGCCGTGAAATTGATCGGCGCGCACAACAGCCAGGAGCTGTTGGGCAAACCGATCCTGGATTTTGTCCATCCCGATTCACGCGCCGCCGTGGTCCAACGCTTGAAGGAAATGGGCGCTGGCAATGAGGTGCCTGCCCTGGAAGAGCGGTTTGTCTGCCTGGATGGCAAAGTGATCGATGTCGAAGTGATTGCCTACCCATTCCCCTACCAGCGCCAGTCCGCCGTCCAGGTTGTCTTCCGCGACATCACCGACCGCAAAAGAGCCGAAGCTGTCATCCGCCGCCAGGCTGACGAGATGAAAGCGCTCTACGAGACCACCCACGACCTGGTGATGGAACGCAGCCTATCCGACCTGCTGCACACGGTTGTCAAACGCGCCGTCGGGTTGTTGAATGCCACCAGCGGGGGGCTGTACCTGTGCGATCCCAGCCAGCGCCAGGTGCGCTGTGAGGTGAGCTACAACACACCGCAAGATTACCGCGGCGTGGTGTTGAAATACGGCGAAGGCGCCGCCGGGCTGGTGGCAGAGACCGGCCAGCCGCTGATTATCCCCGATTACCGCGTCTGGGCGGGGCGGGCCGCCGTGTACGAAGGTGAAAACACATTCGTCTCGATGGTCAGCGTGCCGATGGTCTGGCAGAACCAGGTTCTCGGCGTTCTGCATGTGATCGATTATTCCAAGCCCCAGGCTTACCATGAAGAAGATTTGCTGTTGTTGACCCAATTTGCCGACCAGGCGGCGATTGCGGTTGGCAACGCGCGCCTGTTCGAGTTTGAAGAGCAGCGCAGAAGGGAAGCCGCGGCGATTGCGGAAATCGACCGCGATATTTCCGCTTCCCTGCAGGTGAATGTCGTTCTGGAGAAGATCGCCTCGCACGCCAAAGAGCTGCTGCGCGCCGAGACCAGCGCGGTGTACCTGGCCGACGCAGAGCGGCCCGGGCTGTGGGCCATCGCCGCGCAGGGGCCCGACGCCGATGAGATCAAGCAGGACCCGGTGATGATTGGCAAAGGCATCCTGGGGAACATCGCCGCCAGGAAAGTGGGGGAAATCGTCAACGACGCGGCGCGCGATGAGCGCTCGATTAACATCAAAGGAACAGCCGTCATCCCCTTCGATAACCTGGTGAGCGTGCCGATCCTGCGCAAAGGCGAATTGATCGGCCTGATCGCGGCCTGGCGCACCGGGCAAACGCAGGGGTTCACGCCAACCGAGCTGGATTTTTTGAAAAGCCTGGCCGGGCAGGCCGCCATCGCCATTGTCAACGCCAACCTGTTCGAAGCGGAGCAAAAACGCCGCAAAGAAGCCGAAACACTGCGCTCGGCCGCCCAAAAAATCACTTCCACCCTGGATCAAAACCAGGTCATCCAATTGATCCTCGAACAGCTTGCCAATGTCCTGCCGTTTGAAAGCGCCTCGGTGCAGCTGCTGCGCGAGGGCTACCTGGAAGTGGTGGGCGGGCAGGGCTGGTCCGATCCTGCCGGCGTGCTGGGCATGCGCTTCCCCATACCGGGGGACAATCCAAATTCGGCAGTCGTCCTGGAGCGCCGCCCGCTCATTTTGCACAGCGCGCCGCAGGCCTACCCGTCGTTCAATCGTCCGCCGCACACCAGCATCCAGTCCTGGCTGGGCGTGCCGCTGATCGTGCGCGATCGGGTGATTGGCATGGTCGCCGTGGACCACAGCCAGCCCGGCTTCTTCCGCGACACCGATGTGCAGATGGTCACAGCGCTGGCCGGGCAGGCGGCGCTGGCGATCGATAACGCCCGCCTGTTCAAAGACACCCAGCAGAGGCTGGTTGAGCTGGAAATTTTGCAGACGATGGCCTCCGCTCTGCGCATTGCCCAAACGGTGGATGAAGTTTTCCCGATCATCCTCGACCAGTTGATCCATCTGCTGGATTTTGGCAGCGCCCTGGTGGATCTCATCGATCCCCTGAGCGGTGAAATTGTCAGCGTGCTGGCCGAAGGCGCCTGGGCTCCCATGACGGGGAAGCGCACCCCCATCGACAAAGGGGGCAGCGGCCGCGTGATTGCCGCCGGCCAGCCCTATGTCACCCATGACCTGATGGCAGATGGGTTTGTTGCCTGGCCCAACCTGATCGGCGGCTTGAATTCAGCCGCCTGCGTGCCGATCGTCGCAAACCAACAGTCCATCGGCACGCTGTGGGTGGGGCGGCAAAGCCAGTCGCACATCACGCATGAAGAGGTGAACCTGCTGATTGCCCTGGGCGAGATGGTGGGCAACACCCTGCAGCGCATGCGCCTGCACGAACAAACCGTGCGCCAGACCGAAGAGATCACCCTGGCCTACGACCTGACCCTGGAAGGCTGGGCGAAGGCGCTGGAGCTGCGCGACAAAGAAACCGAAGGCCACAGCCGCCGCGTCACCGACCTGACCTTGCAGCTTGCCCGCCAGTTCGGATTCGACGAAACCGAGCTGGTGCACATCCGGCGCGGCGTTCTGCTGCACGATATCGGCAAGATGGGCATCTCTGACCAGATTCTCAAGAAACCCTCTGCCCTTTCCGATGAGGAATGGATAGAAATGCACAAGCACCCGCAGTACGCCTATGACCTGATCTACCCGATCACTTATCTGCGCCCTGCCCTGGATATCCCCTACTGCCACCATGAGAAATGGGATGGCAGCGGCTACCCGCGCGGCCTGCGAGGAGAGCAAATCCCACTGGCGGCGCGCATCTTTGCCCTGGTGGACGTCTTCGACGCGCTGTCCAATGACCGGCTCTACCGCAGCGCCTGGCCCAGGGAGCAGGCGCTGGCCTATCTGGTCGAACAGTCTGGCAAACATTTCGACCCGCGGGTCGTGCAGGCCGCGCTGGAGATCTTAGCAGACACCCCGGAAAGCGCCCACTGAACATTCCAAAACGCCCGGCATGCGGCGCGCTGGAAGAAAGCCCGGGCGCGCTCGACCGGCCGCCCACAGACAGCGGCAAGCGGAAGCTGATGGTTGGGAATACCTCTTTACGCCCGAATGAGAAGAGTTTTGGGGGTTGACAAATGCCTTCAGGGGAGTAAAATACACCCATTAATTTCTTACAATTCTTATGAAGTTCATCTTTGATCCAGGCGGTATTCCAATGGCTGGCAGACAACCTTTCCTTATGCCCAGGCAAAAACAATAATCTCACCAAAATAGCTTTCGTTTCACGCACTCCCTGTCCTTTCGGCAGGGTGTTTGTTTATTACCCAGTGGACAGCACGTCGTGGTATCTGCGGAAACACCCCGAGGTGTTCAAAAAATAAGTGGATCAGAAAATTTTTACCCAAGGAGAAAAGAAGATGAAACGAAGGAATATTGTCATCAGCCTGGTCGCTGTCGCCGTGGTGCTCGCTGCCTGGATTTACCTCAGCCAGCCCAGCCGCCCTGGCCCGCGCTTTGCCTCGCCCCTGGCGCCGAATGGATCGTCGGTGCAGGCCTCGGCGCTTGGCAAGCAAGGCAAGAGCGGCGAAAAAGAGGAAGTGCAGGAGATCAAGCATGACACCTCCGCTCCGCTGAGTTCCATCACGCCGATTGCCGGCGGGGAGGAATCGGAAGACGCGGATATGAACAAAGTGTTCGTCATGCCCGGTCGCGGCAACACGCTGGACCCCAAAGCCCCCGTCCAGCTCGATGCGGCCCTGCAGTCTGCCCCCATCTCGCCGAATGCGCCCGCCGCCATCGCCAATTTTGACGGCATCACCAACCTCAACGGCGTCTTGCCGCCCGACACCAACGGCGATGTCGGCCCGAACCACTACATGCAGTGGGTTAACCTTTCCTTCGCCATCTACAGCAAGACCGGCGCCCTGCTCTACGGCCCGGCTGCCGGCAACACCCTGTGGAGCGGCTTCGGCGGCGTGTGCCAGACGCGCAACGACGGCGACCCGATCGTGCAGTACGACCAGCTCGCCGACCGCTGGTTTGTCAGCCAGTTTGCCGTGCCCGGCGGCTCCAGCGGCTACCACCAGTGCATCGCCGTCTCGCAGACCGGCGACCCCACCGGCGCCTGGTACCGCTATGATTTCCTGTGGAGCAATACCAACATGAACGACTACCCCCACTTCGGGGTGTGGCCGGACGGCTATTACATGACGGTCCATGAATTTGCCAACGCCCTGACCTGGGCCGGGCAGGGCGTGGCGGTCTTCGAGCGCAGCCAGATGCTCCAGGGCCTGCCCGCCCGCATGGTCAAGTTCAACCTGTACAGCACCGACCCGAACATGGGCGGTATGCTGCCCTCGGACCTGGATGGGCCAGCCCCGGCCGCCGGCACGCCCAATTATTTCGTCGAGCCGGACGACAACGCCGGCGGCTTCCCGCAAGACCAGGTGCAGGTGTGGGCTTTCCACGTCGATTGGGCCAACACGGCCAACTCCACCTTCAGCCGCGTGGCCACGCTGGCCACCGCCGCCTTCGACTCCAACATGTGCAACGGCGCACGCGCCTGCATCCCCCAGCAGGGCACCACGGCCAAACTGGACGCCATCGCTGACCGCGCCATGTACCGCGCCCAGTACCGCAGTTTTAACGGCTACCAAACCATCGTGCTCAACCACACCGTTGACGCCACCGGCACGGATGTCGCCGGCATCCGCTGGTATGAACTGCGCAACACCGGCGGCGCAGGCTGGACGATCAACCAGCAGAGCACCTTTGCGCCCGATTCCACCAACCGCTGGATGGGCAGCATCGCCATGAACAGCAACGGCGACATTGCCCTCGGCTATTCGGCCTCCAGCTCCAGCATGTACCCGGCCATCCGCTACACAGGCCGGCTGGCCGGCGACCCGCTCGGCAGTATGACGCAGGGCGAAGGCACGCTGATCGCCGGCACCGGCGCCCAGACCCACAGCGCAGCCCGCTGGGGCGATTACAGCATGCTGGCGGTCGATCCAGCCGACGACTGCACCTTCTGGTACACCAACGAGTACGTCCAGACCACCGGCAGCGCCCCCTGGCGCACCCGCATCGGCTCGTTCAAGCTCGCCAACTGCGGCGCAGTCCCGCCGACCTCCACGCCCGGCCCAACCAACACCCCCACCAGCACGCCGCTCCCACCGACCCCCACCAACACCGCCCTGCCTCCCACGCCCACCTTCACCCCTGCGCCGGTGACCAGCACCGGCTTCCTGGCGCCCTCGGCCAACAGCGCCGTGACCACCAGCGCGGGTGACAACAACGGCTATGAAGGCAGCCCGGCCAACGCTTACCTGGCGGACGGCCTGTTCGCCACCGACGCCAACAGCGGCACCAACACGCGCACCACCTGCACCAACTCGGGCAAGGATAAGCACAACTTCTCCAATTACAATTTCAATATCCCCACCCTGAGCGCCGTGAACGGCATCCAGGTGCAGTTGAACGCCAAGGTGTCCAGCGCCAGCAGTTCCCCGGCGATCTGCGTACAGATCTCCTGGAACGGCGGCGGTTCGTGGACCGCGGCGAAGACCACCTCCACCCTGACCACCAGCAGCGCCACCTACAACCTCGGGTCGCCGACCGACACCTGGGGCCGCACCTGGGCGCTGGGCAATTTCTCCAACGCCAACTTCATCGTGCGGGTGATCGACATCGCCTCCTCCACCAGCCGCACCTTCTCGCTGGATTCCATCGCCGTCAACGTGACCTACCAGCCGTGAGGCTGGACCTTTAAAAAAGGATGCGCTCGCTCGAGCGCATCCTTTTTTTTAACCAAAACGGAGGGTTTTCGACCCCGCCTGCGAGCCCCAAACCCGCCGGGGGAGGCAAGACTTCCAGGGTTAATTCGATTGAAAATAAAGATTGAATTTGCACACATCCTGGAAGCCAATGCGCTGGTAAATGGGATAGCCCATCGCAGAGGCCTGCAGAATGCCCACGCGGTAACCCATCTGCCTGGCCTCCAGCAGGGGGGCGACCGTCATGGCCTGGCCGATGCCTTTGCGCCGTGCCTGCGGCAGGGTTGCCACGGCGTAGATGCCGGCCACGCCGGCATCCAGCACCATGGCCGAGGAGGCCACCGCAACGCCATCCAAATAGCCGATGAGGCGCAGTTGAGCCTTGTACTGGGCGTCCGTGAGGCTGGTTTCCAGGCGCGCCATGTCTTCGGCGGCCTCGGGAAACTCGGACCCGACGGCCGCCGTGCGCGCCCACAGCGCCTGCAGGTCGGGGCTGTCCACTTTTTGGATCACGAGCCCTTCTACCGCCGGCGGCGCGGAGTTCAGCAGGGCCAGGTCAACGGCCATGCCGGGGGCCTGGCCGGCGGGCTGCAGGCCGTGCTGGCGCAGCAGCGCGCCCAGGTTGGCCGGGGTGGACGACGGCCCGAGCCACCACAGCGCCGGCGCGCGGCGTTCGGCGATCTCAGCCCGCAGGCTCTCGATGGTGGGCAGGACTTCGGCCTCTTTGAAGCGGGCCAGGACGACGCCGTTGAAGAGCGGCACCGGCAGGCCGGTGTAGAACCAGGCCGCGCCGCCTGCGGCGTGCAGGGTGCAGCCGCTGCCCCGCCCATAGGCCGACCAGAAGGCGGCCATGTTGGCCTCCAAAGCGGGCGCCAGCCCAGGGGACGCCAGATCGTTGATGATGGCTTGCATGCAAAAACTCCTCGCGATATGCCGGCCGGCGCGCCGGGGGACGCGCCAGCCGCAAATGCGCCAATTTGGCTCTGAATTGTACTGGTATGGGGGATTTTACCACACGGGGAACGTATCTACAATCTTGGCTATGCGCAAAATCCTGCTTCTCCCGAACAAGCGCATCTGGCGCCAGGGCTTTACGACTTGGATAAAGCCCTGCCGCCCCACCCCCTGACCCGCTGGCGGGCGAACCCCCGCCCCCAACTCTATCCCGCTGCGTTATAATTTCATCCATCCGCTGCCATTCAGGAATACCATGGAACTTCAAACCGCCATCCGCCTTTTCAGTTTATCCGGCGTCCTGGGGGCGCTGCTCTTTATCTGCGGCGACCTGCTTTACAACCACGTGCCCGGTTCGAGCGCCAGTCCGGCGGTCAAGATGAGCGCCCTGCCGGAAAGGCGCCTGCTGGCGGCGGGCACGCTGGGCCTGGTTGGCTGCTGGCTGTACGCCCTGGCGGTGATTCCGATCTTTGCGGCCTTCCGGCCGGCGGGCGAGCTGTACGCTTACGCCGTCTCGGCGGCCTTCGCGGCCGTGGCGATCGGTTACGGCGCCAGCCACACAGCCTATCTGGCGATCGCCGCCGGGGCGCAGGCGGCCGCCCGCCTCGGCGCGGACGCCGAAACGGGGGGGAAACTGGGAGGTGTGTTTTTCCAGCGGCTGGTCTATCTCATCTACCTGCCGGTGGCCGGATTAACGCTGTTGATGGCCTATGCCGTGCTGGCCGGGAAATCCCTCTACCCCGGCTGGACAGTCCTGCTCCACCCGAGCGTGCTCTACCTGCTCAAAGTCCCGATCATCCGCCTCTTGCGCGGGCGGATCAAAGAAATCGTCAGCGACTGCTACGATAACCTGGTACTGCTGGTTTTCTTCGTGCTTTCGGCGCTCGTGCTGTGGAACGCGGCGGGGTAGCAGAATCACTGATACACTGAAAAAATGATTCCACTGAATCCGCAGGCGCGCGCTGGGCCAGGGCAGAGCGCGGGTACGCCTCAGGCCGCGACCAAGTCATGCCCTGACAGAACGCCGTGAGGCAGTTACGGTTTCTGTGATCCAGGGCTTCCACCTGCCGCTCAATCCAACCCGAGCTTGGGCGCCAGTTTCTGGCGGCTGGGCGCGCCGGCACCCCACCCTCACCCTCACCCTGCGGCCGCCGCCTGGTCTTGTCCTGAAAAAGTGGACACGAAAAATGTCTAAGTCGGGTAAACTAAACCCACAGGAGACCAGGAATGACGGACAAGAAAGGGTACCGCGAATTTACAGAAGAATTCAAACTGGAAGCGCTGGAATTGCTGAAAAGAGGGGATAAGCCAGCGGCGCAGATAGAACGGGAACTTGGGATAACGCAAGGATTGTTGT
>JAKOUW010000222.1 GCA_029782365.1 Chloroflexota bacterium | reverse complement strand
AGGCCGAAGACGGCGAAAACGTCCAGGCTGTTTTCAAAGGCTTCCCTCTCCACCACCAGGGTAATGGCGGTTAAATCAGGGTTGCATTTGACATCCCTGATGGAGGGGAAATCGCCGCCGCTTTTGAGGTCTTCAACAGCCTCGTTAAAGTCCTGCCGCAGCTCCTGCATCAGCTGCCTGTGGACGGAGCGGGACATCTTGTAGGTAACCGAGCCGTCGCTGTTTATCACCACTTTTTTAATTCCTTTTTCCCTGGCCTCTTTGGTTAAGGCTTCCGCGTCCTCCAGTTCAACCATTGAAGCCGGCAAAGTGACGGTTACCTCGGAATCCTGCTGGCCAGATGCAGGTGTGACGGGATTGCCGCATCCCAGCAGCAGCAAGCACGCAATAATAAGAATAACCGCCAGCCGCTTCATTTGTTAACGCCCTCTCCGGATGGTGATGTTTGTAATTGCCCTGGTTAAACAGAATTTACCCCGGTGATGACGGGGGCAAAAACCGGACCGCCTTCAGGTGAGAAGGACAAGAACCGGGATTTGCCCTCATGATGACGGCAATATCATAACAAACTGTTGTGACATGATGATGTCACACACGCGCATTTTGCTGAATTATGTCGCTATTCGGGTAAGGTTTTCAGTGCGGCGGCAGGCCCGGTCCCTTGGTAAGGGAAAGCAACCAGCCGAAGGCTTGAATAAACATCAGCCGCTGCCAAAGACCGGCGTAATCAGCTGCTGTAAACATCAGAGCGGATAAAAAGGTAGCCATGGCGGCGGTTAACAGGGCAACACGCCTTCTATTGGGTGTTGTTTCAATGAAAGCGGCAGAAACGGCAAAGAGAATAAAGGAAAACCCCACGGTGCTGGCAAAAATGGAGTGCATGGTATCGGCCAAAAGATTAACCGGTACACCTTCGACTAATGGCGCATGCCGGAAGAGGCCCACACCGATCAGCCCCAGCCCGAAGATTATTAAGATTACCTGATGAAAACGGTATCCCCGCAGGCCGAGCCATGCTTCCAGGACAACAGCGCCGCCAAGGAAGATAAAAACCATGTTCATGATCCAGGCATGCGGCGCCCCTTGCGCCCCGAGATGGCTGGTAGTGTTTTTAAGTATGGAATAGCCGGGGAAACTGAAAAATGGAAGGATGAACATGACCAGGAACAGCATAATTACAGCAGCCGGCAGCAGGCAACGGAGGCCCAGTTTGTTTTTGAAGTCAATTTTCATCCTTAAGCTTGCCTCGCATACTCAAGAAGTAAAGGGTGCATTCTTCCCGGAAATAAACAAGAGGAGGCCAGGTGATCAAGATATCTTATATTTCAAAACCTGACCCCTTGTTTCTTTATATGTACCTTCGTCATAGACAAAGTCTTTCCTGCCGGGATTGTTGGCGTTAATTTAATTGACGGTAACAGCGCAGCGTTTTCTGGAGGTTGTCGATCAGCTGTTCTCTAAGCCAAGCCGGCTCCAGCACCTCAATGGCGTCGCCCCAGCTCATGAGCCAGGGGATCATCTCCTGCGCCGCGGTGAGGCGGTAGATAACTTCCAGTTCGCCGCCGGGCAGCTCCTTCGTCTGCTGGCTTTCGTGAAAGAGGTTGTGCCTGAAGCGCTCCGCGGGGCCGGCGCGGACTCTAAGGCGCACCGTTTCCAGCTCTCCCGATTCATTCTCGGTCCAGGTGCCCCAGACATCCCTGTAGGATTCTTTCAGCGAGAAGCCGGGA
>JAKOUW010000256.1 GCA_029782365.1 Chloroflexota bacterium | reverse complement strand
GGGCGCACAGCTACCGGGACAGGTCCTGCGACGTGGAGCCATGATGGTACACCCTTCGGCATCTTTGACTTAAACGGCAACGTGTGGGAATGGGTTGGTGGCCTGCGCCTGGTGGACGGCGAGATCCAAATCCTCGAAAACAACAACGCCGCTGATAATACCAAAGACCAGTCTGCTGCCAACGAAGAGTGGAAGGCCATCATGCCCGATGGTAGTCTTGTGGAACCAAGAACAGAGGGAACCCTCAAGTACGATGCTACAAACGTAGATGGCTCCGGGAACATAGTGCTGGCTACGTCCGTGGTGCATCAAACATCGGGCGACCCTTCCGCCAGCACTGCATTCCGCAATTTGACAGCTAGAGACGTGGCTGCGCCAGCACTCCTACACCAGCTGGGCTTGTTCCCAAAAGATGCTAATTACGGTACCGGCACAGTTTATATGCGCAACCTTGGTGAGCGTTTGCCGATGCGCGGTGGCTACTGGGGCAACACGTCCAATGCCGGGGTTCCGTATCTGAACCTGATCGACCCGCGTTCGCGCTCGGCCGACTACGTCGGCTTCCGCCTGGCTTATTATCGGTAATCTGCGTTCTGCAGGTTGTAATCTGTATTGGAGGCAGTAAATGGAGCTTAAAATCATGCAGAAGACATACGATCTGGCGCTGTATCTTTACCCGGCACCAGCAGGGTGAGACTGAATGTTTGAGTAATATAGTTGCACTTTAGTTTTTGACAGAGAAGTCGGTAAAACGCATTAAAGGGGAGAGAACCCCTTCAACAAACGCAAAATTTCGTGAGAGAACACGTATAAAACACAGGAGGTAAATCTAATGAACTTGAAAGAATTGCTTGGTGACGCTTATCGTGAGGACATGACGCTGGAGGAAGTAGAACAGGCTTTGGAGGGGATCAACTTGGTTGACCCAGCCACGCTACCGAAATCGGTGTCGAAGGAGGTTTTCGACAAAACCGCTTCGGAATTGGCCCGAGTCAAAAAAGAACTTAAGGAGTTGCAAGAAAAGAACATGACCGCTGAGGAAAAATTAAAACTCGAATTGGAAAAGGCCGCCGAGGCGCAAGCGCAGTACAAGCGCGAGTTGGCGAAACTCCGTGCGACAGAGATTTTTGTAACCGCTGGGCTAACCGAGGACGATTATAAGACGCTCTTGGACATTGTGGTGTCCGAGGACGAGGAAGAGACCAAAGCTCGTGCGAAGTCGATGGTCGATGTGATAGCGTCCCAAAAGAAAGCCGTGGAGAAAGCGGTGAAAGCTGAACTACTGAAAGGCACACCTAAACCTGAACCTGGTGAACCTTTCAAGCCTATGACTCTTGAGGATTTTAGGAAAATGAGTTTGATGGAGAAGCAAAGATTTGCTAGGGAGAA
>JAKOUW010000255.1 GCA_029782365.1 Chloroflexota bacterium | reverse complement strand
GCCAGGTCAAACACAATATGCACTTCCGCAGGTTCAGTTTGCGGGGGTTAGAAAAGGTGAAAACCGAATGGGGTTTGATCTGCATCGCCCATAATTTGCGAAAAGTGGCAGCTCTTTAGCCACCACTTTTTTTGTCTTTCGCTATTTTTGCCTTTTTGGGCATTTTGGGGGCTGTCTAGCTGTCCTTTCTAGACAGCCCCTGGATTGAAACGATAGTCGTATATTTGTCGGGCATTTATCACCTCGTCGCTCCCCATGCGGGGGGCGTGGATTGAAACAGAGTGCTTATGAGTGGTACACACAAATACTGGGTCGCTCCCCATGCGGGGGGCGTGGATTGAAACCACTCGCCCATTTTGTTGGGCATGGTCGGGCCTGTCGCTCCCCATGCGGGGGGCGTGGATTGAAACAAGCACCAGGCGCGTCCGTTGCGGTGGTCGCTGAAGTCGCTCCCCATGCGGGGGGCGTGGATTGAAGCACTCCAATCACATCCTTAGCAAGGCCGAGAAATGAGTATAATATTCCTCACAATCCTCAATGTCTGCAAAATTTCTGTTCCTTCTTCCAATTTTTCTGCTCCTGGCTGCCTGCGCCGCCCAGCCCATTCCATCATCTCCCACCGCACCTCCGATTGACCCACGCCGTGTGGATCATCTGATCGATATTCTCTACGTTTCTGACCCGGCGTTGCCCCAATATGATCCGCAGTCGGCCGCCTACGCCCAGTTCGCAGACGCTTTGGAACAGCTCTCCGCAATGGGTCCCCGGGCGGTTGACGCCGCTTCGCATATCGCCCATGCCATCTCTTTCCCCCGCCCCGAGGCGATCCTGGCCGCCCGGACGCTCATCGCCTTCGGCCCGGACATCACCGCCACGACCATTCCCATTCTGATGGATAACCTGCACGACGCAAGGCCCCAAAGCCGCCTGTATTCGCTGATCGTTTTGAGCACGGTCACGGAAAAAGCCTCCTGTGCGCTGGGCGATGTTGGCCCTCTGCTCTGGGATGCGGACGCCGAGGTTCGCTTTGCGTCTGCCTTCGCCTTGCAAAAGATCAGCGGAAAAGACTTCCTGCCAAACGATATCCAGGTGAACCCAGATCCCCTTTCCGCCAATGGAATGCTCGCAGATACGCCTGAGGGAAAGTTGGTCGATCCTGCCCGCCGTTGGTGGACGGCTGAAGGATCGCAAGTCAACTGGCATCCGGTGTACGGCATCTGTGATCCTTAAGGGCTCACGTGAAAGTCATTTGACCGGCTGGCAGGAGGCCCTGACCTGGCTTTGCGCTCCTCGTGTGAAGCGTGGCACTCTCACCTGCCCTTGAACCTGCCTTGCCCAAAATTCAACTGGTGGTGACCATTGCCCGGCAGTGCAAGGTTTTTAGCCTGCGGCGCGCCGGCCGAACCTGGCAGGCGGAAGCGCGACACCACATCCGTCAGCGTCTGCGCCATTTCTTCCAGCATGCCGGCGGAGGCAGACACCGCCTCCACCTGCGCGCTCATTTCCTCGGTCGAAGCGGAGACTTCCTCGACGGCCGCGCTGTTTTCTTCGCTCACCGAGGCAATATTTTCCATCGCCATCGTCACCTGCCTCGATTCCGCGCTCATCTCCTCGCTGGCGGCTGTGGTTCCTTCCACCACCGAAGAGACGGAATCGACCGCCCCAACCAACTCTTTTGCGTATGCGCTCATCTGCCTGGCCGCTCCCGAGGCTTCGTCTGCCTGTTCGAACACCGTTTCGATCGAATGCAATATGCTGCCCAAAGCCTCGCCCGCCTCGTTGGCTTGCAGCACGCCGCTTTCCACCTCGCGCATGCCCTCTTGCATCGCCTTGACCGCCTCTCGGACGGTGTTTTGAATGCCCCGGATCAACCCCCCGATTTCTTTGGTTGAATTGCTCGACCTTTCCGCCAGCTTGCGCACTTCATCCGCCACCACCGCGAAACCTTTGCCGTGTTCGCCAGCCCGCGCCGCTTCGATGGCGGCGTTCAAGGCCAGCAGGTTGGTTTGCGAGGCAATGTCTTCAATCGTTTCCACAATCAGGGTGATCTTTTCGGAATGCCTCCCCATCTCAGCGACTTTCTCGGATGAGACCCCCACCTTGGCGCGAATCTCTTCCATGCCCTTCAAGGTCAGCCTGACCTTGTCCACCCCGCCTTGCGCGGCCGCCGCCGCTTTGCCCGCTTCCTGGGTCACCGCCTGGGCGTTCTGCGCCACCTGCTCAACGCCGTCGTTGATCTGAGCGCTTAAACTGGATGCCCGCTGGACGGCCTCAACCTGCTCCTGGGCACCCCTGGCGACCCCGTCGATGGCGCGCGACATCTGGTCGATGGAGCCGGAGGTGCGTGTCACCCCTTCGGTTTCCTGCGTGATGCCCTTGGCGATCTGCTGGATGGTGGCCGCGATTTGAGTGGTGGCCCGCCCTGCCTGGTCGGCGGCTGTGGCGAGCTGCGCGGAGTGCGCCCCCAGTTGGTTGGCATTTTCGGTCACTTCGCCCAACGAGGCGCGCAGCGCAAGAATCATGCGCGAAAATGCTGACCGCAGTTCGTCTTTGTCGCTCTTCGGTTGGATGCTGATGGTCAGGTCGTTGTTGGCGATGACGGCCGCCGCGTCCCCGGTTTCTTGCAGGTACTGTACGACGCCGTCAAACGCCTTTCCCAGGTCTCCGATTTCATCCTTGCGCAGGCGCAGCGCGTCCTTTTCTTTGGCGCTCATCTCCCGCACCAAATCGCCCACCGCCAGCGCCTTGGCGATCTTGACCAGGAGTATCAACGGCAGCGTGATACTGCGCATGATGACAAAGCCAAAGAAAAGCGTCGCCAGCAGGCTTCCGATGCCCACCAGCACCAACGTGATCGTCGTCTGCGAGATGGCCTCGACAGCCGACTGCTCATTGGCCTGGTTGGCCGCGTTGGCGGCCACCACGGCCTGGTCGATCGCATCGCGATGCTCAAGATACTTCGGCGTGAGGCTCTCCCGCAGAATCTGGCGAGCTTTGGCCAGGTCGCCAGCGCGGACCGCCGGGATGAACTCGCTGTCCCGCGCCTGGTAGAACTCTTGAGCGGGGCGGTAAGAGGTTTCCAGCATGAGCCGCTTGAGGTTGCCCTCCGGCAGAGCCTTCTCCCAGAAGGCATGGCGGGTTTCGTAATCCTGGCGCAAGGCATTGGCCTTGGCGATCAGCGCTTCCACTGCGGCGGCGTCGGCTTTGGCGTCCAGCGCATCGACCATCTGCAGGCAGTTCAGGTAAGATTCGATGATGTACTCAGGCGGCGGCAGGATGTCTGCGACCAGGTCTTTCCCCTGCACAATTTGGGCATAGATCGGCCCGTTCACCTTGACTGTGTTCAACCCGTTGTATGTGAAAACCCCAAACAGGATGAAACCGATGACGAAGATGACGATCAGTGAAATCAGTTTCAGACTAATCTTGAAGTCATTGATTGCTCTCATATACGTCCTCATCTATCCGGAGCAAACACGATTGATGGAGTCGAGATCTGCTGCTATTCTTTGGCTTTGGGGGTCTGGTTAAAATTTGCGGTCGTATTGGATGTTTTGATAAACAGGGATCGCTCGGAAGTCGGTTCTTTCATCTATATGCGATTGTGATAACAAATTTCCTCTCCGATTGCCATAAAAGAATCATTAAACCGCGCCGCGGTGCAGGGCGCCATTGTTCCGCAGGGGCGCAGGGGAAAGCCTCCATGCCTCGTTCGCCTCGGTCCCCCCTGCGCCCAAGCCATACCCCCCCGGCGCAGGGCGCAGGGCGCCATCGTTCCGTAGGGGCGCAGGGGAAAGCCCCCATGCCTGGTTCGCCTCCATCCCCCCTGCGCCCAAGCCATACCCCCCCGGCGGAGGGCGCAGGGCGCCATTGTTCCGTTGAGGCGCAGGGGTAAGCCCCCAGGCCTGGTTCGCCTCGGTCCCCCCTGCGCCCATGCAATACCGCCCGCGGCGCAGGGCAGCCAGCCTCTTCACCCCTCTCCCCCGGGAGAGGGCGGCGGCCGCAGGCCGCCGGGTGAGGGCGCTGTTCCTCCCCGCCTATTTCGCAATGTGCGGGGCATACACCACGAAGCGCGGGTCGAGGCTGGCCAGCACGCCGTCCGAGCCGTTCTTCCACCAGGAATAATGGCCGGTCGACCAGGGCTGGTCGGTCGTGCTGGCGGTGTAGATGCGCTCACTGCCGTTGGACTGGATGCCGTTGGCCGCAATGCGCTTGGACACATCTGCCCCCGGGCCGCCCAGGAACACGTTCCACACCAGGTAGCCATCGAAGGTCAGGCGTGAGACAAAGATATCGCTGGCCGCGTGGTAAGCCATCAGCGGCGCGCCCCAAGAGGCGTCGCTCGTGCCGGTGACGTAGAGGGTGCCTCCCGAGTCGAGCGTCACGCCGGTGACCGCATCCGCGCCCGCCCCGCCCAAGAAGGTGTTCCACTGCAGACTGCCGCTGTTGGACAGGTACGCCACGAAGCCATCCATGCCGGCGGTGTAGGCGCGGCGCGGCGTGCCCCAGGCGGCGCTGCTCTGCCCGCCGACATAGATGAAACTGAAGGCATTGGCGACGACGGCATTGGCGTAATCGCTGCCCGCGCCGCCCAGGAAAGACACCCAGCCGCTCAGGCCGTACAGGCCGGTGCTGGGATCGATGCGCACCACCACGGCGTCGACGCCGCTGCCGCTGTACGGCTCGATGATCGGGCTGCCCCACGACGCATCGCTGCTGCCCACCGCGTAGAGATAACTGCCGTGGATATTGACATCATTGATAAAATCACTGCCGCCGCCGCCCAAGAAGGTGTTCCACATGCGCGAGCCGTCGGCGTTGATCAGGGTCACAAAGCCATCATAGCCCCCCGTGTAAGGCACGGATGGCGCGCCCCAGGCGGCGCTGCTGTACCCCCCGGCATACACCTGCCCGCCGCTGGTCGCCGTCAGGCAGGTGAGCGCATCCAGCCCGCTCCCGCCGATAAAGGTGTTCCACAGCAGGCTGCCGTTGGCCGGGTCGAGCTGGGCGACGAAACCATCGATTCCGTTGTTGTAGCCCACGATCGGCGATCCCCAGGCGGCGTACGACAGCCCGCCGGCGTACAGCTTGTTATTGGCAAAAACCAGGCTGCTGCCAAAGTCTTGCCCACTGCCGCCCAGGTAGCTCACCCAGTCGGCATAACCGTCGCTGGTGAAGGCCTGGACATAGGCATCGGTCAGCCAGGTGTAATCGCGGTTGGAGTAGGGGTTCCAACTGTCATTCGTATCCCCCGCCACGAAAATCGTCCCGCTGGCCGGGTCCACCGCCAGCGCCAGCGCGCGATCATCCTGCCCGGCGCCGAGGAACGTGTTCCACTGCAGGGCGTAAGTGCTGGCGGAGGTGAGCTTCATGGCAAAGGCATCCTGGGCGCCGGCATACGGCCGGACGGGGCTGCCCCAACTGGAGCCGGTGTCGCCGAAAACGTACACAGCCAGGTTGGCGGGATTACTGCCGTCCACGGCAATGGCGGAACCCTGGTCGAACGCCTCCCCGCCGTAGAAGGTGTTCCACTGCAGGGCGCCGGTCATTTTATCCAGGGCGGCCACCACGCAGTCGTAACCGCTGGTGAAGGCGTGCAGCGGGCTGCCCCACGAGGCGTTGCCGTAGCCGGTGAGGAAAACCAGCCCGTTCGAGACGGTCACCGCGAAGCCGGTATCCCAGCCGCCTGCGCTGCCCAGGAAGGTGTACCACTGCGGGTCGCCGCTGTAGTTCAGGCTGACCACAAAGGTTTCATTGCTGCCGGAATAGGCATTGACCGGGTTGGCAAGGCTGGCGAAGCTCCAGGCCTGGCCGCTGTAACCGGTGATAAACAGGGAGCCGCTCTGGCTGTCCAGGGCGATGCCCACGCCGCCGTCGCTGCCCGCGCCGCCCAGGAAGGTGTTCCACAGCAGGTGCCCGCCGCCGTCCAGCCGCGCCGCAAAACCATCCGAGGCCGTGAAGGCCCGCTTGGGAGCGCCCCAGGTGGCGTCGCTGGTGCCGGTCAGGGCGGCGTTGCCGGCCGCATCCACCACCAGCCCGCTGAGCATATCATTGCCCGTCCCCCCCAGGAAGGTGTTCCAGTTGACTGCCAGGCTGGCCGGGTTCAGTTGGGCGACAAAGGTATCCGGGTTGACGCCGTTCGAAGTGAATGGGCGCACCGGCGAGCCCCAGGTGTCCTGGCTGGAGCCGCCCAGGTACAGGCCCCCGTTGCCAAAGGCCAGGGCAATGCCGTAATCGATGTTCATGCCGCCCACGAAGGTATTGGCGCTCAGCGTGCCGTCGGAGTTCAAGCGGGCGACGAAGGCGTCCGGGCCAGAATGAAAGGCCTGGACCGGGCTGCCCCAAGCGGCGTAGCTGGCGCCTGCCACGTACACGTTCCCCAGGCCGTCCAGGGTGAGGCCGCCAAAATAATCATCATCCGCGCCGCCCAGGAACGTCATCCACTGCGCCGCCCCGCTGGCGTTGAGCTTGACGACATACAAATCGATGCCGTAGCCGCTCGTGGGTTGGGTGAACGCCCGGCGGGTGGGCGCGCCGGCGATGCTCCAGGGTTTGTAGCTGTAACCCGCCAGGTACAGGCTGCCGCTGGCATCCAGGGCGATGGACTTGGAGAAGTCGGCGGTGGAACTGCTCCCCGAGGCCATGGGGGAATCCCACACCAGGCGCGGGTCGATGATGACGGCGAAGGCCGGGTCATGCGCGCCGAGGGCAAAGCCCACCTGCGCCCTGCCAGAGCCGGCCGAAACCACGAACGCCGCCTCCACCGGCCGGCGCTGGCCGCCGATTTCTTGCCAGGCGAGCGGCGCCGATTCAATCAGCTCGCCGTCGGCGAGGGCGATGGCGAGCTGGCCGTCTGGGTGGATGTGCACCGGCGCATTGTACTGCAGGCGGATGCTGGCGGCCTGCGCCCCCGGCGCCAGGGTGTAGGTGGTTTCGTAGATGCCCCCCGAGACGGCGGAGGCGGTCAGCGAGATGCCGCTCCACAGGTTCATCCAGGTCACCGCGCCCAGCGGGGCGGCGCCGGCAGTCTCGCCGCCTGCCGGCCTGGATCCGGCCGCAGCAGCCGGCTGGACGGCATTGGCGTTTTGAAACGTCACATGCAGGGCGTGTCCCCGGGCGGCGGCGTAGATGCCATCTGGCTGGAAGCCCAGGATGTGTCCGCCGGCGGTGAACTGCAGCAGGTTGGGCGCAGAGCCCGACTCTGCTGCCTGCCGCTGCGGCGCGGCTGGCTGGGCCGGCTGTGCCTGGCCGCTCAAAGCTGTTCCAGTTAAGAAAACAATGACCAACAAAGCCAGCAACCGTCTCATGGGTCTGCCCTCCAACGAACAAGCTAATTTTGATTCTCTTTTGGGTGGAAAGAATGCGCTGGCATGATTCTACACCCCCCCGCGGTGTTTCACCAGGGTCTTCATGTTGATCGAAAAGCCAGGGTTTCTGCACAATCGACAATTCCCTGCTACAATCAGGACAGCTTTCTTTATCCGCTTTTGAAAGGATCACCGCTATGAAATCCACGTCTTACAGCGAGCGAGTTCGCAGCTTGCAGTACACCTCTGAGATCGAAGAGCGCCGCAACCTGCTCAACCGGCCGCACATGGAGCCGCTGGCCCGCTATGTCGAGACCCTGCGCAAGAAGAAGGGCAAGGCGTTCCAGATCCCCGATTTCGACCCCTGCGACGGCGGTGTGCAGGCGCGCCTGCTGATTCTGGCCGAGACGCCCGGCCCCAAGGCCCTGCGCAGCGGCTTTGTCTCGCGCAACAACGACGATGAGACGGCGGAGAACACTTTCCGCGTCCTGAAGAAATCGGGCCTGAAGCGCCCCGACACCCTGCTGTGGAACATGGTGCCGTGGTACCTGGGCAGCGGCGAGCGTGTGCGCAAGCCCACCCCCGACGAGCTGAAGGAGGGCATGGCCTGCCTGCGCGACTTACTGCCCCTCCTGCCCAACTTGAAGGCCATCGTGCTGGCGGGGGTCAGCGCCAAAGACGGGCTGGACCGAGACACCCTGCCGCCCGGCGTGCAGGTCTTCCAGGCCAGGCATCCCAGCCCGCGCAACCTGAACAGCCGCCCGGATATGGAGGCGCAGATCGTGGAGGAGCTCAAAAAGGCCGCCGCTTACCTGGAATCTGCCTGACCGGCTCGCCCTCATATCCCTGCCCTTCTACCGGGGGCAGAAGGGCTCAGGAAACCCTATCCCGCCGACCCTCACCCTGGCCCTCTCCCAAAGGGAGAGGGAACAGATGCCGCCCTGCCCTCAGTACAGCTCCGGCGGGTTGAAGACCCAGATGACTGTGCGGTTGAACTCCGACTCCCAGACGACGCGCACCTGCTCTTTGCCGTTGCTCAGGATGACGCACACGCTGCAGGTGTAGGAATTGCCCTGCAGGGGGCCGGTTTTGGCCACCGACCAGCCGTTCACGCTGGCCAGGCCAGCGTAATAGGCGCTGAAATCGGCGCCGCTGACCTGGGTGGCGTACAGGTATTGGGTGACGCCGTTCACCCGGTTCAGGTACTGCAGATTCACGCCAGGCGGCAGGGGGAAGCCGGGCTCGGTCGCCAGGTTGGGATAATTGGCGGGCAGGGCGATTTTGAGCGGCTGGTTGATCTGCGAGAGCGCCTTGGTGAGCGTCACCTGGCCGGGCAGGTAATTGGGGCCGCTGGCGTTGGCCAGGATGCTGCCGCGCACCGTCACCTGGTAATACAGGGGGATATTGGCGTCCACGCTGACCAACACCTCGCCCTGGGCGGCTTCCACTTTCCAGGCGGCGCGGCTTTCGGCCAGGTTGGATGTGTCGAAGGTGAAGCGGTAAACCGGCAGGCCCTGGTAGGATTCTTGCCCGGCAAATTTGGCGCTGATGACCTTCACCAGGTAGGTGGTCAGGCGCATGTCCAGGTCGGCGTAGGAGGTGTTCTCGCCCATATCCGTGGCCGGATGGAAGGGGGCGGCGTACCAGAAACTGGAGAACCAGTAGGCCCAGGGGTCCAGCACCCAAAATTCGTGCGGCCCATTGACGTCTTGCAGTTTTTCGTGAAGGCTGAGCGGCGAGCGGTTGTATTCGAAGGCTTTGCTGTAGCTCTCCAACTGCCCGGCGCCCGAGCCGCTGGCCTGGCTGTTCACCTGCATGCTAAAGCTGTCCAGCGTGCGGCTGTCCCCGAAAGCCGCCGGGTCGAAGATGGTGCGGTTGGGCGTGGCGGTGGAACTGGGCGTGGGCGTAGCGCTGGGGGCGCTGGTTGGGGAGGCGCTCGGCGCGGCGCTCGGCGCGGCGCTCGGGCTGGGCGTGGCGGAGGGCGCGGCGCTGGGCGCGGCGCTGGCTGCGGGGCTGGCCGACGGCCGCGGCGCAGGCGTGGCGCTGGCCAGGGCAGGCGTCTCTGCGGCCGGCAGTGCGGCGGGCTCACCGCAGGCTGCCGCGGCCAGCAGCAAAACACAGGCAGCCAGGACGATGGATTTCATCTTCACCTCCGCACCAGGGGGAGCGAAACAGCGTACAGCCAGCGGTCGAAGACCAGCAGGCGGTTGTTGCCGGCGTCGCCGACGTACACTCTGCCCTGGGCGTCGACAAACACGCCCAGCGGGTGATCCAGGCTGGCGGCGCCCAGGCCGCCGGCGTTGGCGCTGTTGGAAGCAAAACCCGGCTGGCCGAAGACGCGCACGGCGCCGGCGCCGTTGGCCAGCGGCGGGCGGAACTGCAGGAGGCGGTGGTTGGCGTAATCGGCCACGTACAGGCTGCCGGCAGCGTCCAGCGTCAGGCCGGTCGGGTTGTTCAGGGTGTTGGCCGCCGGCGCCGCGCCGCGATTGGGGGCGTGGCTGGAGAAATCGCCCTGGCCGAGCACCAGGCTGGCGCTCATGCCGTTGGAGAAGGGCGGCTTGAACGCCAGCAGGCGGTGGTTGAACTGGTCGGAGACGAACAGGTTCCCCTGCCTGTCCAGCGCCAGGCCGTTGGGCGACGAAAAACCAGCGGCGTTGACTGCCGGCGCGCCGCCGTTGGGACTGCCGCTGGTGAAGTCCCCCTGGCCGAGCACCAGGCTGGCGGCCTGGCCGTTGGTGAGCGGCGCGTCGAAGCGCAGAAGGCGGTTGGCGCCCTGGTCGACCACGAACAGGTTACCCTGGGCGTCCAGGGCCAGGCCGGTGGGATGGTTGAGCACCGAAGCGCTGGTCAGGGTGGAGACCGAGGTGAAATCCGCCTGGCCGATCACCAGGTCGGCGTCCATGCCAAAGCTGAAGGGCGGGGTGAAGCGCAGGACGCGGTTAAAGGTGTAATCAGCAACGTACAGGCGGCCGGCGGCGTCGAAGGCCAGCGCGGCGGGCATAAAAGTGGAGGCGTCGATTGCCAGGTTCGATCCGCCAAGCCACAGGCTGGCCGGCTGGCCGGTGTAGAACGGGGCGTCATAGCGCACGACGCGGTTGTTCTGCGTATCAGCCACGAACAGGTTTCCCTGCTTATCCAGCACCGCCGCCTGCGGGCTGGACAGGCCGAACGCCGAAAGGCCGAAGCGGTTGGCAGAGCCGTGCGTGAAATCGCCCTGGCCCAGCGCCAGGTCGGCCTGGCGGTCGAAGGGCGAGCGGGCATACAGCGTCACGGTCAGCGCGGCAGACACTCCGCCGCCCGGGGCCGGGGTGTACACGGTCACAAAATTCGGTCCAACTGCGTTGAGATCGCCGGCCGCCAGGGCAGCGCGCAGTTGGGTCGGCGCAACCAGCGTGGTGGGGCGGCTGCTGCCGTTCCAGCGCATCTGCGAACTGGCCTCGAAATACTGCCCGAGCACCGCCAGGCTGACGCCCGGGCTGCCCAGCGCCAGGACAGAGGAGCTGACGGCCTGGGCGTCCGGCGCGGCAGGCGGCAGCGGCCGGTCAAATTCCACCAGGCGTGAATTGTTCTGGTCGGCGATGAACAGGTTTCCCAACGAGTCCAGCGCCACGCCCATCGGAAAATTTAAGGTGCTGGCGGAGGTTGGCTGGAGGGTTTTGGAAGTGAAATCGGGCTGGCCGAGCACCAGGCTGGCGCTCATCCAACTGCTGAGCGGGGCGCGAAAGACCAGCAGGCGGTGATAGAAGTAGTCCGCAATGTACAGGTTGCCCTGCCTGTCCAGGGCCATGCCGCCCGGCGCATACACGCTCTGGGCGCTGGGCGGCAGCACCAGGTTCGAGCTGAAATCCGGCTGGCCCAGCACCAGGGTGGCAATGGGCGAGGCAAGATCGAAGCGCAGCAGGCGGTTGTTGTTTTCATCGCTGACATAAAAGCCGGCGCCGTCGGCGGCCACCAGGAACGGGTTCCACAGCGAGGCGGCGCTCGGCTGAGCGCTGCCCATGTTCGGCGTGGCGATGAAGAAACTGCTCTGCCCAAATAAATAGGCGGCCGCCTGGTGGGTGGTAAACGGCGGGTTGAACACCAGCACCCGGTTGTGGTTGCTGTCGGCCACGATCAACTGGCCGCTGGCGTTGAGCGCCAGGCCGCCCGGTTTCCACAAAGAGGTCGGGCCCAGGGCCGAAAATTGGGTCGTGAAATCGCCATGCCCGATCACCACGCTGGCCGGCATGCCGCTGGTGAAGGGCGGGTTGTAGACCAGCACGCGGTTGTTGCCGCTGTCCGCAACGAAGAGCCGCCCTCCGGCGTCCACGGCCACGCCCAGGGGCTGGTAAAGGCTGTTGGCGGCCGGCGCCGCGCCGCCGCGGTTGGCCAGGGTGGCGGTGAAATCGCCCTGCCCGAGCACCAGGTCGGCGGCCTGGCCGTTGTAGAAGGGGCGGCTGTAGCGCAGGACGCGGTTGTTGATGGTATCGGCCACGTACAGCCGGTCATATTCGTCGAAGGCCAGGTTGACCGGCTGGTTCAGGCCGCTGGCGCCGCTGGTTTTGGCGCTGCTGCTGAAATTATCCTGGCCGAACACCAGGTCGGCGGTTGCATCGTAGGCGGCGCGCGTGTAGAGCGTCAGGGCGAGCGGCGCCGATTCGCCGCCGCCCGGCGCCGGGGTGAAAACGGTGACGCTGCCGCTGCTGCCGGATTGGATGTCGGCGGCGCTGATCGCCGCGGCAAGCTTATTAAAGGACAGGAAGGTCGTCGGGCGGGGGCTGCCGTTCCAGCGCACCAACGAATTGGCCATGAACCCGCTGCCGTCCACCTGCAGGGTAAAATCAGGCCCGCCGGCGGCGATCACGTTGGGGAACAGCGCCGCCGCCGCCGGTGCGCCGGGAGGCACCGGCTGGGCAAAGCGCAGCAGGCGGTGGTTGAGGCGGTCGGCGGTGTACAGGTTGCCCCAGGCGTCCAGCGCCACGCCGATCGGGTTGTACAGGCTGGCCGAGCTGACCCCGCCGCTGTTGGGCGCGCTGGCGGTGTAGGCTTCCTGGCCGAACAGGCGGTTGGCGCCGGCGCCGTTGGCGGACGGCGCGTTGTATTCCAGCAGGCGGTGGTTGGCGTAATCGGCGGCATACACGTTGCCCCAGGCGTCCACCGCCACATCGTGCGGCTCGTTCAGGCTGGCAGCGCTGGGGGCGGCGCCGCGGTTGGGAAGGTTGGCGGTGAAATCGGCCTGGCCGAGCACCAGGCTGGCGTCCATGCCGCCGGCCAGCGGGGCGCCGAACTTCAACAGGCGGTGGTTGTACGAATCGGCCACGTACAGGCTGCCGGCGGCGTCCAGGGCCAGGCCGGTGGGCGCCGAAAGGCTGTTGGCGGCCGGCGCGCCGCCGCGGTTGGGGCTGTTCGAGGTGAAATCGGCCTGGCCGAGCACCAGGTTGGCCTCCATGCCGCTGGTCAGCGGGGCGGGGAAGCGCAGGATGCGCTGGTTGTTGTTATCTGAGACGTACAGCGCGCCGTCAGTGCCCACAGCCAGGCCCACCGGCCAGGCCAGGGTGCTGGCGCTGGGCGCGCCGCCCCGGTTGAGGCTGGTGGAGGTGAAATCGGCCTGGCCGAGCACCAGGCTGGCGTCCATGCCGTTGGAAAACGGCGGGCTGAATTTCAAGACGCGGTTGTTGCCAAAATCCGCCACGTACAAACTGCCGGCGGCATCCAGCGCCAGCCCGTCGGGCAGGTTGAGCGTGCCGGCGGCGGCCGCGCCGCCGCGGTTGGCGAAGCGGCCGGAGAAGTCCGCCTGGCCGAGTACCAGGCTGGCGTCCATGCCGCTGGCCAGCGGGGCGTCGTAGCGCAGGACGCGGTGGTTGAAGGTATCGGCCACGTACAGGCTGCCCTGCCTGTCCAGCACAGCCACCTGGGGAAAGTCCAGCCCGCCGGCGGCGGTGGAGGCGCCGCGGTTCGGGCTGTTGGACGTGAAATCCCCCTGGCCGATGACCAGGTCGGCGAAGTAGTGGAAGGCGGCAGAGCCAGGCTGGGGCGGCGCGGCCAGCAGGCCGGCCAACAGAGTCAACACCAAGATCAACCTGAATCGAACAGACATCTTCGCCTCCTGTGCGCGCTGCGCTGCGATCGTGCTTCGATGGCTGGGGAAATTTATGGAGTAATGGGAGAAGGATTTATGGAATTATAACAGACACGATCATCCCACAACAGCCTGGGCGATGCGCTCTCCGGCAAATACGTCCAGTCTCCGTCCGATGGGGCTCAGGTATTTTTCCTGGTAATCCGCCGCGCCTACCTCGGCAGCCAGAGAAAGATGAAACGGCCGCAGGAATTCCTGCAGGCCGGCTGGTTCGAGGCCGAAAATCCAGGGCGACTGTTTGCCGACGACCTCCAGCATATGGTCGATGCCGGGAATGTCTGAGCGCCGTTCGATGATGCTCTTCAGCACATAGGTGAACACCAGCCCGCTGCCCGGCGCCGATTGTCCCACGAAGGCCAGCGTCCGGCGCACGGCGTCTTCGCTGATATATTGAGTCACGCCCTCCCACAGGAAGAACGCCGGCCGGCCGGGGTCGAAGCCAGAACCGGCAAAAGCCGCCTCCAGGGACTGCGTGTCGAAGTCGATGGGCAGGTACGTCACCCGCTCCGGCAGGCGGCCCAGGTATTTCTGCAGCTTCTTTTTCTTATCCTCCTGCACCGCCGGCAGGTCGACCTCGAACACCCGCACGGCCTCCAGGCGCGGCAGGCGGTAGGGGCGTGTATCGTACCCCGCACCCAGGATCACCAACTGGTCGACGCCTCCGGCGACCGCCGCCTGCACGGCCTCATCGATGTAACGCGTGCGGCACACCTGGGCGCCGTAAATCCCGGCGGCCACGGCGTCGGTCTGCTGGACGGTCAGGCTGCGCATGCCCGGAAACTGCATCAACCACTTGATGAGACCGCCAACCAGCTCTTGCGCCAGCGGGTCGGCGAACAGGCGGTGCTTCTCGGGCTGGTACTGCTCGATCATGCGGCACACGGCGGCGCCCAGGGCGGTGCGGTTGACGGTTTGTTTGGCCATAAGGGACCTCCGGAGGGATTATAACCCTTGTTGCGCCGCCCGGTTGACGCCGTCCTGCTTCTCTTATAGAATCAGGGCAGGCGGCAGCCAGACGGCTTTGGCGCACGGCAGGCGCCCAGGAGCAGGTGAGAAAAAGGTGTATAATCCAATGCAACCGGTTTGCGTACCCCCCCGGCCCAAACAGGCAAAAACAGCCCAAAACCAGGAGGGGGTGCGCAGAAAAAAAGAAACGGCAGGCCAGGCGCCGAAAAACCCCGTTCCGGCAGCCGCCAGCGGCAGGTTTGCCGGATGGGAAGCCTAGCTGGCCAGGTTCTGCCGGAATGACAGGCTTTTGAGCAGGGTATGAATCAATAAATGCCCGGAAGGGCATTAAGACACAGAGGTGAGGGCTTACCTTACCAGCCACAAGATGAGTATGAATCAATAAATGCCCGGAAGGGCATTAAGACGATGCCTGCTAGAATTACGAAGGCCATTTTCATGCCTTGTATGAATCAATAAATGCCCGGAAGGGCATTAAGACCTACACTTTGCAAGCGTTTTGCCACTTGCACTAATTTGTATGAATCAATAAATGCCCGGAAGGGCATTAAGACTAGTTGCCTATCCTTCCTTGTTGTCAAAGGTTACTTCATGTATGAATCAATAAATGCCCGGAAGGGCATTAAGACCCAGGACACAGAAGTTCTATGTACGTCCACGGCAATTTTGGGTATGAATCAATAAATGCCCGGAAGGGCATTAAGACGGATGTACCTGCAGGGGTAAGTGGCACACTCTATCTTGGTATGAATCAATAAATGCCCGGAAGGGCATTAAGACCATACTTGATCCCTGGAGTAAGGGCGATATCAACGGTGCGTATGAATCAATAAATGCCCGGAAGGGCATTAAGACGAATTCTGGATTTTTATAATCGTATTTATACGAATATGTATGAATCAATAAATGCCCGGAAGGGCATTAAGACCTAGTATGAGTAGAAGATTAGAGATTCTAGCACCATTAGGTATGAATCAATAAATGCCCGGAAGGGCATTAAGACAAACCAGCCTATCTGGCTGCAAGCCCTTGGCGGCGTGGGTATGAATCAATAAATGCCCGGAAGGGCATTAAGACCTACATAGTCCACGTTGATGGTCTGCCGCACCTGGTTGAGTATGAATCAATAAATGCCCGGAAGGGCATTAAGACAAATAAGTTTATTCGGGGTTTGAAACTGTGCTGCCATTTGTATGAATCAATAAATGCCCGGAAGGGCATTAAGACTCTGCCTTCTCTTTAAGAACGGCATAGACAGCATCTATTTCGTATGAATCAATAAATGCCCGGAAGGGCATTAAGACTTTCTATTTGAACAAGGTATCAAAACATCTCTTAAGTATGAATCAATAAATGCCCGGAAGGGCATTAAGACCCTTTCAATTTAAAACTCGGTTCGCCTGCGTCTGTATATCGTATGAATCAATAAATGCCCGGAAGGGCATTAAGACGATACTGTACGCCATTTTCAACGCTTCATATTCCCTAGGTATGAATCAATAAATGCCCGGAAGGGCATTAAGACGTAGTAGGCTTAGGCGTAGCAGGTTTACTAACAGGTTTCGTATGAATCAATAAATGCCCGGAAGGGCATTAAGACAATGAGTAGATTCTCTTGATAACTTGACAATTCAATGTGGTATGAATCAATAAATGCCCGGAAGGGCATTAAGACCCATTCTCAATCATGTAGTTCGCACACTCTAGTGTCTCTGTATGAATCAATAAATGCCCGGAAGGGCATTAAGACACATGGAGAGAAAAGTTTTTGGATGAGCGTTGCTGACCTCGTATGAACCAATAAATGCCCGGAAGGGCATTAAGACAGTTATCACGTACTGGTATTGCTACATCCTTGATTTGGTATGAATCAATAAATGCCCGGAAGGGCATTAAGACGCATTTAGTTGTTTCCTTTCAGGATGTATGCAAAGATTGTATGAATCAATAAATGCCCGGAAGGGCTTTAAACATTGAAGATTGTAGATTTTCGATGGCTGATTGCAGCCCATCATGCCGCCGCTGGATGGGATCTTCAGACGCGCAGCAGCCGCTGAGCTCGTTAAAATACCCTGCCTGCGCCGGGCAGCGCTTTGCCAGGTCTTTTTTCGCGTCTGCGGGATGCGGCAGTTGCACGATTCACTCACTGCCAACCGACATCCCCGCTTTCACAATCAAAAATTAAAAATCGAAAATTCCCCTGAAATCACCCCCTCGGCCTGTTGCTTTTTTTGAAATTTTGTTGTTTAATCATTCTTAACCGTACCGCGTCATACCGCCATCCACCCGGGCGCCCTCCGCGCCGGGGGAGTTCTTCAACGCTCAACCACGTTCGCAGGGATTTTTTTGGAACGTACCGGTGCCAAATCAGCAGGCTGTTCTCATCGCTACCTTGGGCACAGAGCCGCAGGTCATCACTGCCGCTCTCGATTTACTGCGCCTGCAGGGCGAGCGCATCGAGCAGGTGACGGCGATCCACACCGCCGGCAGCCTGCCGGGCATCGCCGCCGCGCTGCGCGACCTGCAGGCGGCCTTTGCCGCGCCGCAAGCCGGCGCCGCCCTGCGCCTGGCCTGCGTGGCGGACGAGGCCGGCCTCCCCCTGCCGGACGTGGACACGCCCGCCGCCGCCCAGGCGGCTTTCCGCGTGGTGTACCGCGAGACGCTGTCTGCCAAGCGCCAGGGCCTGAAGGTGCACCTGTCCATCGCCGGCGGGCGCAAGACGTTTGCCGTCTTTGGCATGGCGGCGGCGCAGTTACTCTTCGACGAAGATGACCGGTTGTGGCACCTGTACTCCGGCGGCGATTTCCTGGCCGCCCGCCGCCTGCACCCCCTGCCCGGCGATGAGGCGCACCTGATCGCCATCCCGGTCATCCTGTGGAGCCGCATCTCGCCGGTGCTGGCCGGCCTGGAGCAGATCGAGGACCCCTTCGCCGCCGCCGAACGCGCCCGCGGCCTGCAGCTCGCCGAAAAAATGGAGCACGCCAACGCGTTTGTGCTCGGCGCGCTCAGCCCCGCCGAGCGCAGCGCAGTGGAGCTGCTGGTGCGCCAGGGCCTGAGCTACCAGGAGATCGCCGACCACCTCTCGCTCTCGCCGCGCACCGTGGAGCAGCACCTCCGCTCGGCGTACCGCAAGGCCGCCGCCCACTGGTCGCTGGAGGCGGTCAGCGGCCCGCAGCTCGTAGCGCTGTTGGGCCTGTATTACGCCACGCGCCTGTCTGGCGCGGCGCAGAATTAGGGGTTTTCACGCATGACGGGCATAAGGATATGGAATAAACTACCCGGGTCTGCTCTCCCCGGGCGCGGGGGGCGCCTACAGGGGAAGCCCGGGGGACAGACTTGATGATAAGGAGGCTGCATGGAAGAAAAAATTTGGAAAGCGGCAATTGCCGGATTACTGCATGATGTTGGAAAGCTCGAACAGCGCGCCCAGGATAATCCCTGGCAGCCCGCGCCGGGCTTTGATAAAGAAGGCCAGCCGGTGCACGCCACCTGGACAGGGTACTTTATACAACATTCGGTTCCTGATGCTTACCGGCCTGCCGCCCTGCACGGCATCTACCACCATGCGCCGGAAAAATCGCCCGCGGAGGATCATTCGCTGAGTTTCTTGATCGAGCTGGCCGACAAGCTCTCCGCCGGCGAGCGGTCAGATGCTCCTCAAGGCGGCAAGCAGAAAGATCCGCCTCAGCAAATGGTGACCATTTTCGACCGGCTGCAGTTGGCCGGAGCGGCAAAAGCTGAGCATTTCCTGCCGCTAAAACCTCTAGCCCTGCAAGAAAGCGTGCTTTTCCCTGTCGAGAAGATCGATGCGGCGGCGCGCACGCATTCGTACGCCGCGCTGTGCAAAGAACTGCGCAGCGCCGCCAGCCAGGAGATTGAAGATCCCGAAGCTTATATCGAGAATTTGCTCGGTGCTCTGCAGCGCACGTCCTGGTGTGTGCCCTCAGCCTACTACCATGCGGTTCCTGATGTTTCGTTGTATGATCATTCACGCATGACCGCCGCCCTGGCAGTCTGCCTGGCGGAGCCGGATGTCAAGGTAGACGAGCTGTTAAAAGCGGTGGAAGCTGATTTCTCCGGGAAATACGACCCGGCCCAGCAAGCGCGGCTCGAACAGCCGGCCGCTCTGCTGATAGGGGGCGATATCTCGGGAATCCAGGATTTTATTTACACCATTTCATCCAAGAATGCCGCCAAGACCCTGCGCGGCCGTTCGTTTTACCTTCAACTGCTCACCGAAGCGGTCTTGAGGTTTGTTTTATCTGAGCTGGGCTTGCCCTACGTCAATGTGATTTACGCCGGCGGAGGGCACTTCTACCTGCTGGCCCCGCTGAGCGCGGCAGGCAAATTGGCCGGTGTGCGCAAAGCGGTCACCGAAAAATTAGTGCGCCACCACGGGGTCTCTCTTTACCTGGCCATCGGCAGCAGCGAAATTCCTTTCAGCGGTTTCCGCATTGGCCAGTTCCCTAGGTATTGGGGCGAGATGCATCGCAGCCTGAGCGCGGCCAAGCAGCGCCGCTACCTGGAGTTGGGCGATGATTTTTATGCCCACGTTTTCGCCGTGCCAGAACACGGCGGCAACCCAACAGCCACCTGCTCTGTCTGCGGCGACGATCACCGCAAAACCAGCCCTTTAGAAGAAGAAACGAGGGATGGCGAGGAAGCACAGGCTGCGCGCATCTGCAGCCTGTGCGCTTCGTTCGACGAGCAAATCGGCAA
Source organism: Chloroflexota bacterium (assembly GCA_029782365.1). Classification (GTDB taxonomy): domain Bacteria; phylum Chloroflexota; class Anaerolineae; order Anaerolineales; family UBA4823; genus CAWBUW01. Next base: position 14,192 of record JAKOUW010000255.1, on the reverse strand, counting down.
GAGTTTGCCCGGCTCACAGTTCATAGCCCTCGGCATCGGCAAACCCACCGAAACCAGGCCGGGTTTCGCCGCGGACGCCCTGGCTGCGTTTGGGATGTCCTTTCAACTCATTGAAAAAGCCTCCGAGAAAATCAATTTGCCAAAAGCAGACCGGGTTGTGGTCTGGGCGTTGGGCGATCCTCACCAGGGTCAATGGCCGGCCGCCCAGGGGGTCTCACAGGCCAATCTTCTGCATTATACGGTCAATCGCAAGCCTGCCAGCACCTTCGATGAGCTTCAAAAGAAAGTCGATGGCGGTTTTGAAAAACTGGGCGTCCTGCGCATGGACGTGGACAACCTGGGCGATCTCTTTGCCTTCGGGTTCGGCAAACCGGATGACAAAACCAGCCTGGCAACCCTGGCGCGCCTTTCCACGTTGAGTTTCCAGGTGTCCTTGTTCTTCGAAGGCTGGGTCAAGCATCTCAGCGAGCAGTACCCAGACAAAATCTACGCTGTCTATGCCGGCGGGGATGACCTGTTCCTGATCGGGCCGTGGGATATCATGCCTGGCTTTGCCCACCAGGTGTATTCCGATTTCAAGCGCTACACCGGTCAGCACCCGGCCCTGCATATTTCCGGCGGGATGGCTTTCATCGGCGGGAAATACCCGGTTTACCAGGCGGCGCGCGATGCAGAAGACGCCGAGCGCCTGGCCAAGAATTCAGGCAAAGACGCCTTTGGCTTCCTGGGCGAGGCCTGGAAATGGGCCGATTTTGTCCAACTGACCAGGATGCAGGAGCGACTGGCGGCATTGGTGACGAAGGGCGATTCCCAAGGTGAGGCGGGCGGCCTGGGAGGGCCAACCTCCATTCTCCAAAACCTGCGCAACCTGGCCAACCTGCAGGCCGAGAGCAAGGAAAAATACGGCCGCCCGCTGTGGGGCCGCTGGATGTGGCTGAGCGCCTATCAGTTCAAGCGCCTGGCAGATATGAACAGTAAAAACAAGCCGGAAGTTTCAGCCGAGCTCACCGCTATTCAAAACGATCTTGAGGTGACCAATTATCAAAACATCCACCAGTGGGGCATCGCTGCCCGCTGGGCTCAACTCAAGACAAGGGGAAAACATGAATGACCAAACTATGAATTTCAACGGGGTTTGGTTTTCAGATGTTGTTAATAAGTATATGGAAGGCCCTCGATATGATCTAAAACTAACTTGGAAAGAAAAGTTAAGCACTGAAGAAGACACATTTAAGTTAGTTAAACCCATCTTAGCTTTAGCGAACATATCTTATAGAACTGGAAAGAAATGTTTTTTATTATTCGGGGTTGACGATGATCATAAAATCAAAGGGATTAATCAGGATGAATTTGAATATCCATTAGCTGCCAAAGTAAAAGATGAAATTAAGAAATCAGAATCACTATTAAAAAAGATGGATGATGGGGTCCTTAAAATTTTCCAGGAACAGATAGTGGAATGGATTAGCCCCGACATACCTGACCTTGAACTCGAGTTCGGATTCGTTCCTGATTACAAAGGAGATACAAGCTGCTTAGTAGGGTCTTATGCTAGTTGACAAAAAGTCCCCTATCGCTATATTTGGGAGTTGCAGCCACCAAAAAGCGATGGAGGACAACCCCAATGATAAACAATTTTTCGGATTTTTGCTTGTGGATTTTCGTAACTGTGGATGATACTTGGAAACAAATCGCTCCTTTGTTCGATCGCCCTGGGCCTGACCCTGTTTGCAGCGACAGCGAACTGATCAGCATGACTACGATTGGCGAATGCCGGGGCTGGAATCTGGAAACAGAAATGTTGAGCCAGTGGCGCGAATATCCGGATTTGTTTCCAAATGTACCAACGCAAAGCCGCTTCAATCGCCGCCGACGCAACTTGATGTATGCCTTCAATTTGATCCGTAGAATAATCCTGAAAAGCCTGGATATTGCCCATGATCAGCAGTGCGTGATTGATAGCCTGCCATTGCCAGTCGTTCAGTTTTATCTGGTTCCCGGATCGACAGGCGACTGGAAAGCGTTTGATGCGACTTATGGCAAAGTGCCTTCGAAAAAACAGATGATTTTCGGTTTCAAGTTGCACTTGCTCATCACCTTGGGCGGGGTTATCCTCGATTTTGAGTTGGCGCCCGCTAACATCAACGATTTGGAGGTGGGTTTTGAAATGCTTTGCGAACATACTGATTTGACCGTTTTGGGCGATAAGGCTTACATAAGCGCCGCCAAAGCTGCCGAGCTTTTCGCCAACAATCGCATCCGCTTGATGACGCTGCCTCGCCGCAACCAGAAAATACAAATGCCTGCCCGACAGCGTATGTTTCTGAATGGCGTGCGCCAGATGATCGAAACCGTCAACCACCAGCTTTCGGAGATATTCCAAATTGAGATCAATCACGCTCATACTTTTTGGGGCCTGTGTACCAGGCTGTATTCCAAATTGACCGCACATACCTTGTGTATTTACATCAACCGCTTGTTGGGTAAGCCAGATTTCCTGCAGATCAAATCACTGGCTTTTCCCAATTAGCATAAGACCCTAGTAGCATATTTTATCGTCGATGGCAAAAATGGTCCTTATGAATTGAAAAGGACTATTAATTTTCATGGGAAAAGGTTTAAGAAAGGCACTATTTTTATCAGGCGAGGATCAAGTAGTGTTCGATTAGACGAATCTCAAATCTACTCGTTACAAAAGCCAAGTAAAATGCCATTATTGGAGAAACAGAATTGGAAAAATTTATTCGAATTTCATAAACAAGGTGAATTTCTGGAGGCAAACAATTTTTATCCATATTATGAAATCCCAATAATCTTAAAGAATCAGTGCCTAACTGAAAATGAAATATTAGATCTTATTGGAAAAATCGAATCGCGAATTACTTTTATCATTGGAAAAGCTGGATCAGGAAAGAGCCTCTTGATCAGGCGACTTGTCTTCTTGTTAGCAAGTAAATTCATATCTGAATCAATAATATCGGATGGCTACGGCGCGAATGAAGAGAAGATAGTAGAAGAGGATGATTATATAATTCACGACATTGGTGAAGAACTCGAAACACTTCCTAAAACTGCTATACCTATTTTTCTCTCACTGAGGTGCGATTTTCCAGAAATTAATGATTTTCAAAAAGACCTTGAGTCCCATTTATCAAACATATTGAATTTAAAAACTGACGAAGAAATACCTAAGCTAGAAGGATTTTTTTCAATTCCTGGAACGAAATGGATCCTATTTTTAGATGGTTTTGATGAACTTCACAACATCGAAGATAGAGGGCCTAAATTATATTCTTGGATAAAACGCCTGCCCAAGAATGTAACTGCTGTGATTACAACTCGACCTGGCATTAGCTTGGGAGAGCCAGGAGTTATTCTGAATTTAAATTCTATTCAGGATCGTGAACAAATTCTCAATTTACTGAATTTGAAACTCAATTATGCGATAAGCGATGTTAACGGAGAAATTAGAGATACTTACCATGACATAATGAGCAATTATCTTGAATGGTTGAAAAATGATTCGGATGAAATTATGCCCTTGTTTGGAAACTTTCGAGCGATTGATGGTTTTGTTGACTATATATTAGGGAAGATGCCTTGGGTAATCTCTGAGGAGGACATCGATAATGTCATAGTTGATGGACCATACTTTAAATGGCAACATCCCAAAGGTAAATCGAGTAAGATTCTACCTGTTTACTCCAGTGAGATTGATTTTGTTTCATCGGATGGATTTGATTTGGTGCCTTTGAAAAATGAACAGATAGATCAAACTGACAACCAGCCAATATTAGAAGGACCAATGATCCGATCGATTGTAAAATTCATAAGGAAGGAAAATTTAAAGCGACACCCAGCCGGGATTTTACTCAATAAGGATGAAAAGGCAAGAAACGAACTCCAAAAGTTGGCGTGGTATGTTGATTGGTCTGCAAATTTTTATAATCGTGATTGGATTCAAACCGAAAAATTTATTGACGAAGAAAGTATTGATTGGAATGAAAACCTAGGTTTCTTGGTTTGTAATCCTAGGGAGAAAATAAACTTTATTTACAAATATTTTCAACTTTATTGTGCCGCAGAATATGCATGTAATTACTCAAAAGGACAGTTGCATAGTAAGGATCATCCAGATTATTCTCAAGTTGTTAAACTACACAATCAATTGATGCAGGATGATGGCTATGAGCCCATTCTTAGTTAGTAGAAAGGAAAACCAAAATGCCTGATGTAACCTCTATTATGACAGCCGACCCCACCGGGCAAGGCCTGGTCGAATTTGCCCGCGAGACGGCCAACCGCCTGGTGCACGACAATTTGACCCGCGCTCAAATCCGCAATATCTTCACCGAGGTGCGGCGCATCGAAGCCTTGTGGGATTCGGATCCCTCCACGGCACTGCGCCGCTTGAACATGTTGCGGCCCAAGCTGAGCTACCAAACGGCACGCGCCGAACCGGTGGGCTACCTGGCGGATGTGCTTAGCAAAGCCATTGAGGAAGTCAACAAGCCGCAGGACACCGAAACGCGCAATAAGCTCTTTCACCGCTTTATGGACCTGTTTGAAGCCATCCTGGCTTACCACCGCGCCCTTGGCGGACGAAACTAAACTGGGAGGAGAACCCGATGACTGACATAAATCTTTTCGGACGTGTTTTTATCGAAGCGCAAATTGTCGCCCTGACCGGCCTGCACATCGGCGGCTCAGGGGCCGGCCTGGAGATCGGCGGCCTAGACAAGGAAGTGATCCGCAACCCCATCACCAAGCGCCCCTACATCCCTGGCTCCAGCCTGCGCGGGAAAATGCGCTCGCAGACCGAGAAAATCCTGGGCATGCGCCAAAACAACCGCATTGGCCAGGTGACGATCCACACCTGTAAAACCCCCACCGAATATGGCGCCAACGGCGGCTGCCCGGTATGCCATGTCTTCGGCGTACCGGCGGAAATTGGTTATTCCGGCCCCACCCGCCTGGTGGTGCGCGATGCGGAATTGGACGATGACAGTGCCCGCAGGCTCTCGGAAGCCAAAACCGACCTGCTGTATGCTGAGCTGAAAACCGAAGTGGCGATCGACCGGGTGACTTCGGCAGCCACGCCGCGCACCCTGGAGCGCGTCCCGGCGGGCGCAGTTTTCGGGCCGACGGAGCTGGTCTTCGGCATTTACGAAGCGGCCGATTTTGACCGCTTGAAAGTGGTGGTGAATGCGCTGCAGCTCGTCGAAGATGATTATCTCGGCGCGGCTGGCTCGCGCGGCAGCGGCAAAGTCCAATTTGCCGGCCTCAAAGTGTATGCCCGCGCCCGCGGCAGCTACGGCATTGTTTTGGAGTACAAGCCGTTCAAAACCGTGCAAGACCTATCGCAGGATTTCAGCGCCTTGAAAAGCTGGCTCGTTCAAACGATCCCCACAGTTTAATATGGAGGGGCAACCATGCAGTTAGACACCTGGAAAATTACCGGTTCTGCTGGCTTTCATTTCGGCGCGCAGGGCCTGGGCCAGGAAGAAACCAACAGCACATTGTCTTCAGACAGCCTGTTTTCGGCCCTGGCAGCCCAATTGGCCGTCAGCGCAGGCAGCCAGGCATTGGCTCAATTCATCCAGAGTTATGATCTGAAGTCACCCGCCTTTGTCCTTTCTTCGACTTTCCCCCTGGCAGGCAGTTTGCGCTTCTTTCCTCCGCTGGCCCGCCTGGGTTCGGGCGCGCCGGCGAAAGAGTTGAAAAAGGTGCGCTTTGTTTCCGAAGGGCTCTTCCGCCAGATGCTGGAGGGGAGAACCCTGGCCGATGTTTACAGCGGGGCTGCGCTCCTGCAGAACAAAGCGGTGCTGGCCCTGCCAGCCGAGACGGCGAGCCTGCCCGCCAGCTTGAAAAACGGCATCCTGTGGCAAATCGAACAGCAGCCGCAGGTGGCGCTGGACCGCTCCAGTTCGGCCTCGCGTTTATATTTCACCGGCCGCGTCAGTTTTGCCGCCGGCTGCGGGTTGTGGTTCGGCCTGCGCTGGCTGCGGCAAGATACCGCGATGGCCGACCTGCTGGCTAACCTGTTCGTCGAGCTGGGATATTCAGGCCTGGGCGGCCAGCGCAGTTCGGGCTTCGGCGCCTGCCGCATCGAGCCAGGTGCGCCCGTTTCACTGCCCGATGTGGACGGCGGATTGTGGACCAATCTCAGCCGCTACCTGCCGGGTGAAGATGAGATGTCCGCTTTTCAACATGAAAAAACGGTGTACAGGCTGTGCCGGGTGGGCGGCTGGCTGGGTTCGCCGAGCGCCAACGGCCAGCGCCGGAAAACATTAAACCTGGTGGAAGAGGGTTCCGTTTTTGGCCCGCTGAGCCGCCAGGCGCCCGGGTTGATTGCCGAGGTGAGTCCATCGTATCCAGGCAACCCGCAACCACTCAGCCATCCGGTATACCGCTCAGGCATTGCCCTGGCGGTTGGCGTGGCAAATTAGGAGGCTCTGCATGACCGTCTATGCCCTCACCTTAAAGACTTTGACCCCCCTGCACATCGGCGACGGCGGCGAGCTGCGCCTGGGATTTGACTTTGTCAATTACAACGGCCGCACCTACCGCCTGAACGAAGACGCCATCCTGCTGGAAAAAGAGGCCGAGCTCAGTCGTTTCAACATGCGCAATTTTCCACCGCCCGGGAAACTGCTGCTGGAAAAAGATTACGCCAACCCGGCGTTCTTCCGCTACAAAGTGCCGGGCATTGCCCGCTCGCGCAAAGATGACGCCCGCCTGAAATCGTTCATCAAGAATGTTTACGACCAGCCGTACATTCCGGGCTCATCCCTCAAAGGCGCACTGCGCACCGCGCTGGCCTGGACAGGCTGGACGGAGATCCGCCCGATTCTGGATCGCGGTGCCATCGGGCGCAACCGCTCCTGGGCAGCCCAGCCGCTGGAGCGCAAAATTTTCGGCCCCGACCCGAATCACGATCTGCTGCGCTCCCTGCATGTGTCGGACCTGGCCGGCCCGGCCCAGCCCGGCGAGGGTCTGATGGTTGTCAACGCCCAGGTGCTCACCAAGAAAGCCGCCGGATCGCCGGTTGAGCTCGAGGCGCTGCGCGGCGATATCACCTTCCAGGGTTCATTGACGATCGACGATACACTGTTTAAGCCGTTTGCGGAGAATATCCTGCATTTTTCCAACCGCAAGCATTGGCTGGATGAGCTGATGCCGCGCGCCCAGGCGCACAGCCGCGCCCGCATTTTGAAACTGAAAGAGTGGTTCGAGCAGGCCGACAACTGCGAGCGCATCGCCGCCTTTTACCGCGACCTGGCTGCGGCCAATATCGGGCCAAACGCCGCCCTGCTGCAGATCGGCTGGGGCGCCGGTTGGGATGGGAAAACCTATTGGACGCACCTGCAGACCAACAGCCAGCTCTTTGAACAGCTCGTGCGCGACTTCCGCATGCACAAAGCCGCCCCGGGCTCGCCGCCGCGCAAACCCGGCGACCCCTTCCCGCGCTCCAAGCGCGCCGCCATGTCGGTCAAAGAGGGCGCCGCCAAGCCTGCGGCTCCCTTTGGCTGGGTTCTGGTGGAGCTGGAGAAGAAATGATCAGTCAACCAAGTCCCATGGCAATCCTGGTTAACGTCGGCGGTGCAACCGCGCCAGCCATCCACACCCTTAACGAGCAGAAGCCGCGATTTATCTGTTTTTTTGTTTCCAATACCAGCAAACCGTCTATTCAGACGAATATCCTGCCGGCACTGCAATATCAACCCGAACATTACGATTGGATCGAAACCAAAGCGCCCCAAAGTTTACTGGAATGTTATCGCGTGCTGGCGCGCAAGCTGCCAGATATATTGGATAAATGGGGCGTTTTATGGAACGACCTGGCCGTTGAGTATACTTCTGGGACCAAGCCGATGTCCGTCGCGGCGGTCCTGGTGACGATCGAACACTGCTCTACTTTCTTCTATGTCGGCGCAAAGGACAGCGCAGATCGCGATCGCGATGGTATCGGCGTCGTGCTGGATGGAAAAGAATACACCTGGTTCCAAACCAATCCTTGGGAAGAGCTGGCGGTCACAGCCCGCAAAGAAATATCCCTTTTGTTTAACCATGGTCGGTTCCGCGATGCAGCCCAAAGAGCCAGGCAGCTTGCAACGGTTGTGCCGGAGGATATGAAGCGGATTTACGAAAACCTGGCAGTTCTGCTGGATGCTTACAGCCAATGGGATTTGTTTGAATACAAAACAGCCCAATCTAATCTCCAGAAGGCGCTTTCTGCTCTAAAATTGTTCCTGGCGGATCGGAGCATTGACCCACTGCGGCTGGTTTTAGATGATTTTCAAATGAACGCCGATTTTCTGAAGGCATTGGTTGACGAGAAAGGAGAAATACTTCATCGTCTGGATACCTGCGACTTGATCTCCAATGCGGTCCGCAGAGCTGAACTGGCAGGCCGCTTCGATGATGCAGTTGCTCGCCTGTATTCAGCGCTGGAAAGCCTGGCGCGCTATCGGCTAGCTGATGCCTACCAGATCAACAACGGTCAGGCCAGCCCAGAGCAGATACCAGAAGCCCTGCGCGAAGATTTTACGCACCGCCTTTTGGATGAATCCGGGCCAAAACCGGTCTTAAAATTGGGTTCTCAAGACAGTTTTCGTTTGCTGGCTTCCTTGGGAGATGAATTGGGGCAGCGTTATGTCAACCAGCAGGCTGAGCTGAACAAGGTATTGTTGGTTCGCAACAGTTCCCGCCTGGCGCACGGCCGCGATCCAGTAAAACCAGACACATATCAAAAGTTATTTGAAATTGTGATGTCATTTGCCGGTCTGACAGAAAACGACCTGCCAAGGTTTCCGGTGTTAAGACTTTGACTCCCATGCTCCTCCTCTCCCTGCTCGGCGAACAGCCCATCCCCAACCTGCTGCCCCTCTGGCAGTACCCGCAGTACAGCGCCGTGCGCTTCGTGGCCACCAGGCGCACCCTGCCGCTGGCGCACGCCCTGGCGGCGGTCATCGCTCAAGACGCCCAGCTCGCCGGGCGCCTCCAGGCCCTCGAACCGCTGGACATCGACGCCTATGACCTGGCAGCCGCCCGCCGGAGCATCAACCAGGCCCTGGTCGATCACCAGCGCGAAGGCCACGAGGTGCACCTCAACCTGACCGGCGGCACCAAGCTGATGAGCCTGGCCGGCCTGCAGGCGGCCTTCGGCAGCGGCACGCCCCTGCTGTACGTGGCCAGCGAGATCGGCCAGGTGATCCGCCTGGCGCCGGACGGCAGCGAGAGCGGCCGCGAGGCGCTGCGCGTGCGCATCTCCGCCCGCCAGTACCTGGCCGCCCACGGCCTGCAGTCCAGCGGCGACCAGGCATTCCGGCCCGGCCTGGAGGAGACCTCTGGCCGCGCCAGCCACCCCGGCTCGTACCTGGAGGAGACGGTCGCCCGCCAGGCCCAGCAGAGCGGGGCGTTCGACGATATCCGCCGCGGCCTGTACATCCGCAAAGCGGTCAGCGGCGGCTTCGTGCTCAACGAGCTGGATGTGGTGGTCACGCGCAGCGGCCGGCTGGCGGTCTGCTCGTGCAAATCGGGCGGCGCCACCACCCCCAAGCTGAGAGAGTGGATTTATGAGCTGTACAGCCTGTCCAGCCGTGAAGCCGCCGGCATCTACTGCGGCAAAGTGCTGGTGGTGGACCAGCCCAGCCTGCCCGACGCCATCCGCCAGCGCGCCAAAGCCATGGATGTGCGCCTGGTGTACGGCAGTGAAGTGAACCACGCCGCCGACCACCTGCTCCACGCCACCTAAAAATCCTCAACCGAAAATCTCAAATCTAAATCTAAAATTCTATGCTCCTCCTCAACTTCTCCCACCCCCTCACCCCCGAACAGCTCGCCCAGGTCGAAGCGCTGACCGGCCAAACAGTGGAACAGGTCATCGGCCTGGCGGTGCACTTCGACAACCAGCAGGCCTTCCTGCCCCAGCTCAGCGAGCTGGTCAAAGCCCTGCCTGTCAGCCCCGCCGACCTGCAGACCAGGCCCATCCTGGTCAACCCGCCCTCGCTGAACTTCATCACCGCCCTGCTCTTGGCCGAGCTGCACGGGCGCATGGGCTACTTCCCGCCCATCCTGCGCCTGCGCCCCGCAGCGGGCAGCCTGCCGCCGCGCTACGAGGTGGCGGAAATTTTGAATTTGCAGGCAGTGAGAGACGCGGCCAGGAATTTGAGATTTTAGATTTTAGATTTTAGATTGCAGATTTTAGATTGGTGATTGCAAATTTTTGGTGAAAGGAACGGAGGTGTGTATGAATGAGGAGGAGTTGAAGGGCCGGACGAAGCGGTTTGCGCTGGAGGTGATTAAGCTGTGCGAGGCGCTGTCGAAGAATTACCGCGCCGAGGTGCTCGGCAAGCAGGTCGTGCGCTCAGCCACTTCGGTGGGGGCCAACTACCGCGCCGCCTGCCGCGGCCGTTCAAAGCCCGACTTTATTTCCAAGATGGGCATCGTTTTGGAAGAGGCCGACGAGACACAGTACTGGCTGGAGCTGATCCAGGAAGCGGGCCTGCAGGCGGCCGAATCGCTCACTGCGCTGGCCGGCGAAGCCAATCAACTGACCGCCATCTTCACCGCCTCCCTGCGCACCGCCAAATCCAATCTGCAATCTAAAATCTAAAATGGATCTCCTTTCCCTCGTCCTCACCCTGCGCCTGGCCGGCCAGCCCAATCCTCTGCATCCTTTTCCGCTCTGGTGGGCGCGGGCCGCGCACGCTCTGCTGCTCAACGTGGTGCGCCAGTCCAACGACGCCCTGGCGGCCCAACTGCATGAAGAGAACGGCCTGCGCCCATTCACCGTCTCCACCTTGATCGGGCGCTTCACACACAGCAACCCAACACCCGACCAGCTCTACCGCCTGCGGTTCACTGCCTACCAGCCCGAGCTTTCTGCTCTGCTCTGGCAGGCAGCCAGCGCCGGGCCGCTGGCCCCAGGCAGCCTGCTGGAGCTGGATTATATTCCCTTCCGCGTCGAAGCAGTCTCGCCTGCGGCCGATGCGCAAAGCCCGGCTTCCCCAGGGCCTGCGGCTGCGCCTCAGCCGGAAGCTGGCCCGGCGGAGGACCTTTCCTGGGCGGCGGTGAACACATACGCCGATCTCTCTGCGCCCTATTTGCTGGCCCATATCCCGGCCCCGCGCCGCCTCACCCTGCGCTTCACCAGCCCGACAACGTTCAAATCCAACGGCATGCACCTGCCGGTGCCGCTGCCCGAGCTGGTCTTTGGCAGCCTGCTGGAGCATTGGAACGCTTTTGCGCCGCTCACCTTTCCGCCCGAAGCTCGCCGCTATGCCGCAGAATGCCTGGCCATCAGCGAATACCGCCTGTCCAGCCGGCCTGTGCCGGTGAAAAGCGGCGGCCTGCGCATCGGCGCAGTGGGCGAGATCACCTACAGCGCGCTGAATTACGACCGCTACTGGATGAGCTTGATGGCGGCGCTGGCCGAGTTCGCCCTGTTTGCCTCGGTCGGGGCCGGCGCCGCCAGCGGCCTGGGCCAGGCGAGGCGGGTATCTAAAATCTAAAATTTTCACATTGCATTATGCCTCCCTTATACGTCGTCCAGCAGCAGAGCAAGCTGCGCATCAATAACCGCCGCCTGCAGGTGGAGAAAGACGATCCGCAGAAGAGCGGGCCGGCCGAAGTGCTGGCCAGCGTGCCGCTCAGCCAGGTGAGCGAGGTGATCCTGTTCGGCAATATCGGTCTGACCACGCCGGCCATCGATGCGCTTTTGGCGCAGAACAGCCCGGTGATCTTCCTCACCCAGCGCGGCGAGTACCGCGGCCGGCTGGTGGGGCAGGTGACGCCGCACGTGCCCCTGCGCCGCGCCCAGTACGAGCGTTTGGGCCAGCCAGAGTTCGTCTTGAGCATGGCGAAATGCTTCGTTAATGCCAAGCTCAGCCACCAGCGCGCCCTGTTACTGCGCCACAACAAAGAGCGCGGCGACGCGGAGATCGCTGCGGCCGCCGCCCAGATGGACGAGGCGCTCGACAGCCTGCCGCGCAAGACGCAGATTTCGGCCCTGCTGGGGCTGGAAGGCTCGGCCACGGCGGCCTATTTCCGCGGCCTGCGCCTTCTGTTTGGGCCGGAGTGGCATTTCGACGACCGCAACCGCCGCCCGCCGCGCGACCCGGTCAACGTCCTGCTCTCTTTTGGCTACACCCTGTTCGCCGAGCTGGCCTCCAGCGCGGTGATGTCGGTGGGCCTCGACCCGTATGCCGGCTTTTTGCACGAGGTGGCCTATAACCGCCCGGCGCTGGGCCTGGATCTGCTCGAAGAATTTCGCCCGGTGGTGGACGGCATTGCGCTGTGGTGCTGCAACAGCGGGCAGTTGAAGCTGTCCGATTTCTCGCCCGGGCCACAGGAACGGCCGGTGGTGCTGGGCGAGGCGGGTCAAAAGCGTTTTTTGCAGGCCTACGAACAGCGCCTGGACGTGCGCTTCACCCATCCCCTGCGCGGCCTGCAGTTCCCCCTGCGCCAGTGCGTCATCGAACAGGCGCGCCAGGCGGCCGAGTGCATCATGGAAAACCGGCCAGATTTCCAGGGGATGGGCTTCCGGTGAGCGACCACATCAACGAGCGCGCCTTTTACGTGGTGGTGTACGATGTGGTGCAAGATAAGCGCCGCAGCAAAGTGGCCAAGGCCATGGAAGCCCTGGGCGAGCGCGTGCAGAAGTCGGTGTTTGAAGTGTATTTGAACGCGGCAGAGCTGGAGAAACTGCTGAAGCGGCTGAAGAAGCTGATCGACGAGAGAGAGGATTCGGTGCGCGTCTACAACCTGTGTGCGGCCTGCAAAGGCAAAGTGCGCACGCTGGGCCAGGGCCAGGTGACGCCGCCGCCGGGGCTGGTGATCGTATGAAAAAAAGGTGTATAATATTGCAGGCAGGTTTTGCGTACCCCCCCTCGCGTTTTGGGCCAAAAAGCGCAAAAATGGAGGGGGGGTACGCAGAAAAAACGAAACGGCAGAAAAGCGCTGGAAAATCCCCGCTTTGGCAGCCAGCAGCGCAAAACCTGCCGGAAAGAACGAGGCAGACCCAAAAATTGTCCGAAACGACGCTCTCCGGAGCAGGGGTCTGAATCACCAAAATGCCCAACGGGCATTAAGACTGAAATCGGGACGGCATTTTCTCCAACCATAGCATATAAAGGTCTGAATCACCAAAATGCCCAACGGGCATTAAGACGCTTTCTTGAGTGCATCTAAAGCGGACATAAGCCTCCTTAGTCTGAATCACCAAAATGCCCAACGGGCATTAAGACACTTATGGTGATCTACGACGTTTCGCTGCCCTGGGTGTGTCTGAATCACCAAAATGCCCAACGGGCATTAAGACAAATTTCTCTCGCGCATCACCAAGAAACATTTTTTTGTCTGAATCACCAAAATGCCCAACGGGCATTAAGACCATTTTCTGAATTATACAGATTGTAGTACATTTTTATCGTCTGAATCACCAAAATGCCCAACGGGCATTAAGACCCAGCTGGGCTCCGGCCACACCAGCAACTGCAAGTTCGTCTGAATCACCAAAATGCCCAACGGGCATTAAGACCTTATCCGTCAGGTCTGCGTAGGAAACCAGGGGGATGCGTCTGAATCACCAAAATGCCCAACGGGCATTAAGACCCATCCCTTCCGGCATTCCACCAGGCAGCGGGGCCCTGCGTCTGAATCACCAAAATGCCCAACGGGCATTAAGACCACCACCTCCGACGCCTCATCGTCGTCGGGGGGAAGGTCTGAATCACCAAAATGCCCAACGGGCATTAAGACTCGATGACCTGCGCAAGCTGTCAAAGTCGCTCCTGGGTCTGAATCACCAAAATGCCCAACGGGCATTAAGACATGAGAGTTTTTTGTGCCACTTTCCCCCAATCTTTCGTCTGAATCACCAAAATGCCCAACGGGCATTAAGACGCAGTAAACCCGCCCCTTGCTGGTGCTGACCACCAGGATATGTCTGAATCACCAAAATGCCCAACGGGCATTAAGACAAATATTGGTCTTGTCCTGAAAAAGTGGACACGAAAAATGTCTAAGTCGGGTAAACTAAACCCACAGGAGACCAGGAATGACGGACAAGAAAGGGTACCGCGAATTTACAGAAGAATTCAAACTGGAAGCGCTGGAATTGCTGAAAAGAGGGGATAAGCCAGCGGCGCAGATAGAACGGGAACTTGGGATAACGCAAGGATTGTTGT
>JAKOUW010000169.1 GCA_029782365.1 Chloroflexota bacterium | reverse complement strand
TTGGGCAGCTCTTCCTGAGCTCTGGCTGGAACCAACGGTGCCAGCATAAGCACCATCATTGCCAGAACACCCATGAGTGAAAACAGCTTTCTGGTTGTTCCCTTATTTGCCATTTCTGTGATCCTCCTTTTTGTTTCTCATAAAACACCCATTACCATGTGAATCACACAACCGGTTATTGTTATGAACACGCTTATTATTCCTCTTTTATTCACCTGCTGACTCCAGCACCGCTTCAGCAGTGGCAGCGTTACCGTAAATGTCAGTGACGGTAACTTTCACCGTAAAGGTACCAGCACCGGGTAGTTTCACAGCGGTAATGAAGTCGTAGTCGGCTGTGGTAACTACTCCACTGGTCTTGTAAACACTGCTGCCGTCAGCCTTAGAAAGCACTTCCAAGGTGAACGAAGCTCCGGGAGCATGGGCAATGTTCAGCTTAACCGTGGCTTTATTGCCTGCTACTTCGCTTTGCAGCGTGGCAGTGGGTTTCGTAGATGGGTCATCGTAAACGATGTAAGTAAACCCGGCTGCTGCATTTCCAGCACCATCAACAGCAGACACAGGCAATGCTACGCGCTTGCCTTCTTTACCAATTATGTCGGCCACTTTCAAAGCCATGGTGGCTGTGTTTTCTTCGTCAAAGCCAGCGGGTAATAGCTCTTCACTAACCACATAACATAAGATGCTGGATTCATCAGCACCCGTTAGCGTTAAAGTAACCACTGACGATGTGGGCACGTACACGTTCTTGGTCACAGAAACAGCCTCTTTTAAGTTGGCAAAAACCTTGGGCTGAGTGCGGTCAATCTTAACTGGCATACTCATGACCTGCGTTGCTGTGTCTTGACCGGTGATGAGCTTGCCCGGGTACGCCTGCACACGTACGAAGTATTGACCTTCAGGTAGCGCTTTGCCTTCCTCATCGGTACCATCCCAGAACCACGGGTGATCCCACCCATCGTACCAAGAGGGGTTCTCTTCGCTTTCAAGGTAGTTGCCGCGCACGTACTCTTCTTCTGCAATGGTTTTTACAACGTTGCCATTTTCATCAACCACGGTAATGGTTAGCTTTTCAGCATTTCTGAGCATGGTGAGCAGCACTTGAAGGCTGTTGTTCATCACGGAATAGGGTGAACCAGCACTGATTGCCAAAGCTGCGGGTTCAAAACCGTCAGCTTTCATGCCCAAAGCCGCATACTCGCCGGGCTGCTGCGGCCAGTAAAGGCCAGTGGAACCCGTCCAGGTGTAATCTTCGTTCCACCAAGGTAAATCAATGATGTTGTTGTTGTCGGGGAACCTGGGGTCACCTTCCATGGTGTCTTCTTCACTGTAAATGCTCCAGTCGCCCAAGTAGCCCATGAACGGGAACACCAAGTCGTAATCCTCGCCTTCAAACAAAATGCGTCCATCAATGAAGGTGTTGTCCCAGTCTGGGTCAGCAGCTACTACCACATCAAGGGTGGCTGTCTTCCCGGCTTCCACTGTTATGGTCTCCGGTGCCTCCAACGTGCCAATTTCAGCCAACCTACCCTGGTTTGACGTGTTGTACTGTGTGTGGGACGTGGTCACATAACCATCAACGGTCGCTGTGAAGGTTTCACTGCCCACATTCTTAATGGTCAGCGTCAACGTGGTACTGCCTGTGAACACTCCCAGTTCGCCGTAGGGCTCACCCGTGGCTTCGCTGGTTATGAAAACGCTGTTTTCAATGGCTTTTGCCACGTTGATTCTGCCTGCTCCTTGCACGCGCGGGCTGTAATACAGCACCGGCTCTGCGGTGTTAACCAAGGCAATCTTTACTTGTTCAGGTGTCCAATCAGGATGTGCCTGTTTAATCACAGCCACGGCACCAGACACGTGAGGCGCTGCCATGGATGTTCCCTGCATGTTTTCATATTTGCCACCTGGCACCGATGAAAATATGCTCACACCCGGAGCTGCCACGGTGGGTTTGAATGCCAAGTTCGGAGAAGGGCCCCAAGATGTGAAGTCAGCCATGGTGTTCGGATTAGCAGGTGCGTAACCTATGGCTTCCTCGTCACTGAACACCACACTAAGGGTTCCGTCAGCATCTGCTATGGCTTTTCTCAAGGTTACCTTGTCAGGACCGTTCACAAATACGGCTGGTATGGTATTTGCAACTGACCCAAGCGCCATGGAAACCAGTGATCTGTCACCATCATAGTTGCCCATGACTACGCCCACGGCGCCTTCTTCCTTAGCAATGCCCACTTTCGCTTCAAAGGTGCAGGTACCTCTGTCAATGAGGACAACCTTCCCCGTATAATCCTTTCCATCTTTTTCGCACAAAATACTGCCCGTATCAACAAGTTCTACTGGCTCTTTCTTAAACGCTTCCACGGGATCGGGCGACTGTGTGCTGAGCAGGTAAAGTACGTGACTGTCACCAAAGACCAATTTCTTTCCCTGAAGCACGTTTCCTTGGTTGTTTACTGCCGCCACCGTTATGGCTGAGCGCGTGGTACCCGGAGAACCCACAGTGGCAACGTCCTTTACGTAGGTCGTACTTGGAGTGCCTTCTTCAGGGTCTCCCGGTATGACCACCGAGTAGTTGCTGTAAGACTCATTTCCGGCAGAAATAACCATGGCAATGCCGGCTTCCACAGCGGCATTTACCGCTTTCTGCTCGGGGTCTTCTGGGTCATCAAAACCCTTGGTGGAACCCAGTGACATGTTCGCTGCAACCACATTCACTCCGCTTTTCTTCAAATTGATCAAGTACTCAATGCCAGCAACGATGTCATCATCATAGGCGTAGCGCCCCTTGTCGCTGAACACTTTTACGGCGATGAGCTTGGCTTCTGGTGCTATGCCCTTCAAAGGCACCTCGTTGCCATCTTTATCGGGGAATACACC
Organism: Chloroflexota bacterium; assembly: GCA_029782365.1. Lineage (GTDB taxonomy): Bacteria > Chloroflexota > Anaerolineae > Anaerolineales > UBA4823 > CAWBUW01. The sequence goes on along the minus strand of JAKOUW010000169.1, from coordinate 791 downwards.
TTTTCCAATGCCTGCCACTGTACCAGCTACGTGGGTGCCGTGCCCACCAATGTCGGGGTTGGCATCCATGGGATCGGGATCTTCGTCAGCAAAGTCATATCCATAGGGAACTTTTTCATTGGGAAATGTGTCGTGGCCACCCAAATTCTCGTGTTTGTAGTCGATACCGCTGTCAATTATGGCGACGTAAGTGCCAGAACCCGTGTAACCCAAGTCCCAAGCCTCAACAGCACCAATCAGGCTTGCCGAGTTTACCATCTCGGGTAACGCACCGTCATTAACAGCAGCCACTTGTTGGTCATTGATTTCATAGCGCCTTGACAAGGTAATGGTTTTAATGCCACCCTTGCCTTCCATACTTAATACGTTCTTTAGCTGAGACAGTGGTACTTCAGCGGTAAACCCGTTCATGGTGTAGTAAAGATCAGCAGTTTTCTCGGCATCAGGTGCCAAAAGTTTTAGACGGGCAAAAGCCAGAGCATGAGCTGCAGCAGCTTTAGTTTTGTAGGTGGTATCGTCTGTGTTCACAGCCTGGTCAACTTCCACTATGATTTTTGCTTTGCCACCGTTGTCCACAATGCCCTCGTAAACATCCTTGGGCAAAGTGAGTCCACCTTCCAGCGTCACCACGTTGCTTCCTTGGGCTGTGGAAACACCAAGATTGCCATTCTTCAAAGCATCTAAAACAACTTCTCGGGTCGCTTGCAAAAATGAATTACTGCTGTTTTTACCCACATTGGCGCCCACTGCTGCGGGCACTGCGGTAAACAGCAGAGCAAAGAGGACAACAA
>JAKOUW010000254.1 GCA_029782365.1 Chloroflexota bacterium | reverse complement strand
TGTCGCTGCAAACAGGGTCAGGCCCAGGGCGATCGAACAAAGGAGCGATTTGTTTCCAAGTATCATCCACAGTTACGAAAATCCACAAGCAAAAATCCGAAAAATTGTTTATCATTGGGGTTGTCCTCCATCGCTTTTTGGTGGCTGCAACTCCCAAATATAGCGATAGGGGACTTTTTGTCAACTAGCATAAGACCCTATTACTCAGATGGTTGTGCCACGCATGCCGAGATCGCCCAGGCTGCCTTACACACCGGATTGGATGTGGTCATCGTCACCGATCACAATGTATGGGTGGATGGCCCAGAAGATTATTATGCTGAGGGCAAACAACGCGTGCTGCTACTGGTAGGAGAGGAAATTCATGACCGAGCGCGGCGAATTCAGAAAAACCATCTCCTGGTCTTTGGCGCAGGTCGTGAACTATCAAATTACGCTCATGATCCCCAGCTTCTAATAGACGCGGTCAACAAAGCGGATGGCATTTGTTTCCTGGCCCATCCTTTTGACCCGCCGGCGCCTTCGATTGGCGAGACGGATATCACCTGGGTAGATTGGCAGGTAAACGGCTATACCGGCATCGAGCTGTGGAACCAATTTTCTGAATTTAAAACCCTGATCAAAAGTAAACTGCATGCCGCGTTTTATGCTTTTTTTCCACACCTGATTGCTCGCCAACCGCAGGTCGAAACGCTTAAGAAATGGGATGATCTGATGAGCTCAGGCCTGCGAGTTCCAGCGATCGGGGGATCCGATGCTCATAACCTGATCTTCAACCTGGGGCTGTTTAAGAAAAACGTTTTTCCGCATGCCTGGCATTTTCACGGCGTGAACACCCATATACTTATCCCCCAGCCCTTGAGCGGTGAGATTACCGCCGATCGCAAGACGATTTATACCGCCCTCAGACAGGGCCATGCTTTTATTGGTTACGATCTGCCCCACCCAACGCGCGGTTTTCGCTTCACGGGTCACAGCAAAAATGGCGCTGTGGAGATGGGCGATGAAACCCGAGCAGACGGTGGGATTACATTCAAAATTCACCTGCCTATCAGAACCGAATGCTGTCTGTTAAAAGATGGCAAGGTGATTAATCGCTGGCGCAACCGCGAGAATTGCGCCCAGATCGTCACGGAGCCGGGGGTCTACCGAGTGGAAGTTTATATCGAATATGCCGGCCGCCGGCGAGGCTGGATTTACAGCAACCCAATCTACGTCCGGTAAGAGGCGGTCAGCCCCTGACGCCGGCGCATGGCTTTTTCCAAAGCCTGCCTCAGACCGGCTTCGTCATGCTCCTGCACCAGCCCGGCCAGTCCAGCCAGGGCGGTTTGAAACCATTCGATCGAATCGAGCACTGGCGCCTGGTTGCTCATCAAAATATCGACCATCATGGTAAGGTCGCTGCCCGCCAGGCGCGTGCTGTCACGGAAGCCTGAGGCTGCCACCTGCCAGATGCGCTCATCCTGCAGGTTTTCTGCAGCCAGCACCAGGGCCACCGCGCTCAGGTAAGGCAGGTGGCTGGCGCCTGCCGCCAGGCGATCGTGGATATCGGCCGACAGAATCAACGGGCGAGAGCCGATGTGCGCAATGAGCTGGAGGGCCGTTTGCACCGCCTGCGGGCTGGTGCGCTCCAAAGGAGTCAATATAAAGGTTTTCTCTTGAAAAAGGCTCGCCTCGGCGTGAGCTGCGCCGCTGACTTCTTTGCCACACATCGGGTGACCTCCAACGGGGTCATATTGGGCGGGTAAGCTTTGCATCGCTTCACAAATGGCGCTTTTTGTCGATCCCAGGTCCAGCACCATCAACCCCTGCTCAGGGATCAACTCATTCATGGCAGCCAGGCAGCCCAGGATGGCTCGCACCGGCGCAGCCAGCACCAGCAAGTCGCAGGTGGTGGCTGCGTTCATTGGAACGATCTCCTGGACCAACCCCAGTTGTAAAGCCAGGCTGGCTGCTTCTGGAGCTGGGTCCACACCGATCAGGCGGCGCACCTTGCCAGCCAGAGCGAGGGCCAACGATCCCCCCATTAAACCAAGGCCGACAATGCCAACATTTAATCCATCAAGATCCGGCATATTGGCCAATCATACCACCTTTAGAGGGAGAACAGGTTGGTTCATGAACCGGCAATAATAGAACACTTGTGCAAATCGCCGATTTCTGTTATCCTTGGCTTCGCTTCAATTGTATGGCGAGCGCTCTCGTCCAACTCAGGAGAATAGCATGTCTTCCTTTAAGCTCCAAGCACCTTTTAAGCCCACCGGCGACCAGCCGGAGGCGATCCAAAAGTTAGTCGCTGGCGTTCAGCAGGGCATGAAACACCAGGTGCTGCTCGGCGCGACCGGCACGGGCAAAACATTCACCATGGCATCTGTCATCAACGAGTTGAATATGCCTGCCCTGGTGATGGCGCACAACAAAACGCTGGCAGCCCAATTGTATGCGGAATTCAAGGATTTCTTTCCAGATAATGCCGTCGAATACTTTGTTTCTTATTATGATTACTACCAGCCTGAAGCATATGTGCCGCGCCGCGACCTGTATATCGAAAAAGAAACCGATATCAATGAAGAAATAGAGCGGCTGCGCCTGTCGGCCACAACCGCTTTGATGTCACGGCGCGATGTGATCATTGTCGCCTCGGTATCTTGTATCTACGGCTTGGGCAGCCCAGAAGCCTACGGCCGGGTGGTGATCAACCTCGAGACGGGCAATGTGTACCGCCGAAATGCGCTCTTGCGCCAACTGGTCGAATCGCAGTACGAGCGCAACGATATCGACCTGCGCCCGGGCACGTTCCGGGTGCGCGGCGATACCCTGGAAGTGGTGCCAGCTTATCAGGATCGCCTGGGCTACCGCATCGCCTTTTTTGGCGATGAAGTTGAGCGCATCACAGAATTTGATGCCATCACCGGCGAGCTGCACCGCCAGCTCGACACAATTGCAGTTTACCCGGCCAAGCACTTCATCGCCGATGAAGATAAACTAAAACTGGCTGTCGCCAACATTGAAACGGAACTGCATGAGCGCATCGCCCATTTCAAAGCACACGAGCAACTTTTGGAAGCCCAACGCATTGAGCAGCGCACCATGTACGATCTGGAAATGCTGCGTGAAATCGGGACATGCGCCGGCATTGAAAATTACTCTCGCCATCTCGATCTGCGCGCCGAAGGCACACCTCCCTGGACGTTAATCGATTACCTGCCCAATGATTATCTGCTGATCATCGATGAATCGCACATGACGATTCCCCAGGTGCGCGGTATGTACAACGGCGACCGCTCGCGCAAGAGCACGCTGGTGGAATACGGTTTCCGCCTGCCTTCAGCGATGGATAACCGCCCGCTGAAATTCCCCGAGTTTGAAGCTCACATGGGCTATACGATTTATACTTCGGCTACCCCCGGGCCATACGAGCTGGGGCGCGGCGACCAGGTGGTTGAACAGATTATCCGCCCCACCGGTTTAATTGACCCGGAGATTGAAGTGCGCCCGGTTGAAGGTCAGATTGATGATTTGATTAAAGAAATCCGCCTGCGCGTCGAAAAAGGACAGCGCACCCTGGTCACCACTCTCACCAAACGCATGGCTGAGAAACTGGCTGATTACCTGATGGAAATTGGTATCAAAGTACATTACCTGCACTCAGAGGTTGAAACCCTGGAGCGCATCGGCATCCTGCGTGACCTGCGTCTGGGCGTGTTTGACGTTGTGGTCGGGATCAACTTGCTGAGAGAAGGCCTCGACCTGCCCGAAGTCTCGTTGGTCGCCATTCTGGACGCCGATAAAGAGGGTTTCCTGCGTTCAGATACAGCTCTGATCCAAACTATCGGACGGGCGGCTCGCCATGTGGAGGGCAAGGTGATCATGTATGCCGATCGGATGACCGATTCGATGCAGCGCGCCATCGAGGAAACCAACCGGCGGCGCGCCAAGCAAACAGCGTTCAACCAGGAACACGGCATCCAACCCATGGGCATATTCAAAGCCGTGCGCGACCTGACCGACCAGCTTTCTGCCCACGCCGTGGGTGAAGGGCGGTCTGAATATCGCACTACCAAAGAAAAAAGCTCCAGCTTGCCGAAATCGGAGCTGCAGCGGGTGATTGGCGAGTTGGAAAAGCAAATGAAAGAAGCTGCCCGCAATCTGGAATTCGAAAAAGCAGCCGCACTGCGCGATCAGATTTTTGAACTGCGCGGCATCCTGGCGGAGGAAACGAACGCACCTCCCTGGGAAAGGATAAAATATTTGAGTGGAGAAGCGTGATCAAAACAGCCGCCCTTTCGAGCGGCTGTTTTTTTATACCCGGTGGCAGGTCATATGACCTGCGGCATGACCTCTGGCACTGCGAAAAATGACCGGGAATGGATAAGATAGATATATCAAACAACTGGTCAATTCCAGACATTCAAAAGGTTTCGGAGGTCGATATGAATCGCAAAAACATTCTCTACACATTGGTAACTGTCCTTGTTCTCGCCATGTTCGTCATGGTGCCGGCTGCTTATGCTTACGATGGGCGCAGCGGTCAAACTGTAACAATTGGCAAGGACGAAGTCGTCAACGATGATCTGTACCTGGGTGGTACAACGGTCGTCGTCGATGGCACCGTAAACGGCAGCCTGTTTGCTGCAGGCCAAACCGTGATCATCAACGGCAAAGTCACTGGCAACGTCTTCGCGGCTGGCGCAGGCGTTACGGTGAATGGTGAAGTAGGCAAGAGCCTGATCGCCGCTGGGCAGGTCGTAGTCCTGGGGTCTGCCGCTAAAGTGGTAGATGATATGATCGCCGCCGGCGCGGGCGTCGATATCCGCCAGGGCAGCGCCATCGGCGGCTCGCTCCTCATGGCAGGCGCGCAAGGCCTGGTCAGTTCCACGATCACCAAGGATCTGGTCGCTGGTGCTGGCAGCCTGCGCCTGGAAGGCAGCATTGGTCGTGACGCCCGCCTATCTGTTGGCAATGGGCAAAACACTTACACACCCTCTTACAATTATGGACCGAACGCCCCGGCTATGCCCTCGGTTCCAGCCGGCCTGACCTTCGGCGCAGACGCCCACGTTGCTCGCAGCTTTGAATACACCAGTGCGGCTGCCGTCACTGTGCCCGGCAGCGTGTCCAGCAACGTCAAATATAACCTGCCGCCTCAGGATGCCCAAATTGCCAAGGAAGTAGCCCAGCGCAACACGGCCTCCACAGCCGTCTTCGATGCCATCCGCCGCCTGGTAGCCCTGCTCTTAGTCGGCCTGCTCTTTGCCTGGGCTGCTCCTCGCTGGATCACCCGCCCAGCCGAAACTTTGAAGGCCCGTTGGCTGCCCAGCCTGGGTGTAGGTTTGGTCGGCCTGGTGGCTTCACCCTTCGCCTTCCTGGTCTCTCTGGGTGTGGTGATCGTCGTGGCAGTCATCTTTGGCCTGCTGAGCCTGGGGAGCCTGACTGCCCTAACCTTGCTGGCCGGTTTCCCGACGATTGCCCTGGTTGGCGCAGCCTTATTCGTCGTCGTCGGTTATCTTTGCCAGGCCATCGTCGCCTACCTGGCTGGGTCCTGGGTGCTCAAGCAAACCCGCGACGAATGGAACAGCAACATCTTCGCTCCGGTGCTGGTTGGTTTGCTGATCCTGGGCCTGCTCTTCGCTGTGCCGGTCGCCGGCGGACTGCTGGAATTCCTGGTCGTGCTCAGCGGATTGGGCGCCATCATCCTGATGCTCTTACAGCCCAAAGCGCCTACAGCTCCTATTGTCGAAGCAGCCGCTCCCAGTCAGATGTAAATAATCCCAAAATGTCCTGCGGTTCCCACCGCAGGACATTTTTATGGTTTAATCGGCATGATGAATAGCAAAATACGCTTGGACCCGCTTGGGGTGACGGCCTATCTCACCTTGATTGGCGTAACGGCCTTCAGCTTATGGGAAATCAACCGCATTTTACTGCGCTGGTTGATATTAGGCCTGCTGGTGGCGTTTGGCATCTTGCAAAGCCAGCTGCCCGCCCAATTCAGCGCAAAGCGCGAACGCATGCGCGCTAACGCGGTCATACTCCTGCAGTTCGCCCTGGTGGCAGGCATGCTGGTTGCCGCCGGCCTCAATTATTCTCTGGTCATCCTGTTCTTTATCTTGAGCGTCAATGCCATGATCTACAACCCTTTTCGCTGGGGACTGGCCTTGCTGGTGGCGTTCACCTTAACTTCGGGCTGGTTTTTCTACACTGGCGAGGGCCTCAACAGCAGCCTGCGCGGTATGACCATCTTTGCCGCTGGTTACCTGTTTTTTGGGGTCGTCGCCAACGCCCTGGCGCAGGCGCGCATCGCTCAGCTTCAAAACAACCTGCTGCTCAATGAACTGCGCTCCAAAAACCTGCAGTTGGAAGATTACGCCCGGCAGGTGGAGGTGTTGGTCGCTGTGGAAGAGCGCAACCGGCTGGCGCGCGAAGTGCACGATACAATCGGTCACCGCCTGACAGCCGCCGCGGTGCAGCTCGAGGGCGCCCAACGACTGATCGCAGCCGATCCGGAAAAAGCCGCCGGCATGGTGGGTGCCAGCCGCCAGCAGGTGCGCGAAGCTCTGCAAGACTTGCGCCAGACTGTCGGCCGGTTGCGCGAACCAGTGGAAATCGAGCTGTCGCTGCCCCAAGCGCTGCGCCGACTGGCAGGGAATTTTCAAGACGCCACCGGTTTGAAAATCCAGCTCGAAATCGGCCCCGGCGCGCATGCTTACTCTCCCGCCCAACGCCTGGCCCTGTACCGGGCTGCCCAGGAAGGGCTGACCAATGTACATCGTCATGCCGCCGCCAGCCAGGCCTGGCTACGCCTCAGCGAAACGCCCGGCCAGGTAAGTTTACAGGTGCTGGATAACGGCAAAGGCTTCGAGCCGAATAACGCGCCGTCCAGTTTCGGCCTGCGCGGTTTGCGCGAGCGCGCTGCCCAACTGGGGGGAACCGTGAATATCACCGCTCGCCCGGAAGGCGGCAGCGCTTTGACCATCCAACTCCCTGTTCAGGAAAACAACGTATGACACCTATTCGTTTAATGATTGTGGATGACCAACGCTTGATGCGCGAGGGACTGCGCACCATTCTGGAAATGGAAAGCGACATGCAGGTGATTGGCGAAGCCGAGGACGGGCAGGCCGCGCTGGAGTGGTATGAGGCATTAACGCCAGATGTGGTTTTAATGGATATCCGTATGCCTCGCCTGGACGGTGTGGAAGCCACCCGCCGCCTGTGCCAGCGTTGGCCGCAGGCGCGCGTGATCATCCTGACTACATTCGATGAAGATGCCCTGGTCTTCGACGGCCTGCGAGCAGGCGCCTTAGGCTATCTGCTGAAGGATCTGTCCGGCGAGGAACTGGCAGAAGCCATTCGCAAAGTAGCGGCGGGCGGCGCACTGATCGAACCGTCGGTGGCGCGCAAAGTGCTGGCCGAATTCTCGCGCCTGGCCTCGCCTTCGCGACCGATCGAACAGCAGTTGGGTGAACCATTGTCCGACCGAGAGCTGGAGATTCTCAAGCTTCTTGCCCAAGGGGCCAGCAACCGACAGATTGCGAGCCAGCTTTACCTGGCAGAGGGCACTGTGAAGAATTACATTTCGACCATTTTGGATAAACTGCATGTCGAGGACCGCACTCAGGCTGCCCTGCGCGGCCGGGAGCTGGGCATCTTATAAATGACGGATTGGAATAGGATGACGTTCGTCAAATGATCAAGAACAACATCACCCGTTTACTCGATAAACAAAAAATTGCTTATGAAGCATACGAGCTTTCGGCAGAAAAACACGGAGCTCTCGAGACAGCCAGGATTCTCAACCTGCCGCCCGAGCAAGTTTTCAAAAGCATCGTCGTTACTCGCCCGGTGAAAGGCAAGCCGATCCTGGCGATCGTGCCCGGCACCGGAGAAGTGGATCTCAAAGCCCTGGCGCAGGCCATTGGCGAGAAAAAACTGAGCCTGCCCACCGAACGCGAGGCAGAACAGTTGACCGGCATGCAGGCTGGAGGCATCTCACCTCTGGCGCTGATCAACCGCGGTTTTCAATTTGTACTGGATGCATCAGCGCACCAGTTCGCAGACATTCACATTTCCGGCGGCCAGCGGGGATTGAATATCAGGCTGCCAGTCAAAGACCTGGTCAGCCTGATCAATCCACTGGTGGCAGAGATTTGTAAGAAAACCTGAGCCGGCTTACTTCAAGACAAATGATTGAAAGACCTGGCCATTCAACGTCACCTTGTAACTGCCCGGAGCCAGGCTGCCGAGCGAAACAACCTCTTCCGCAGGAGTAACTACGGCCGCGCACACTTTACTGGTGTCCACCAGGCTGTACACTTCCACGGCGATCGTATTGGTGCCGTCTGGCAGGTTAACTTTGACCCGCGCCTGGTGGCATGGACTGGGCAGGTTGACCAGCACGCTCAGGGCGGCTGTCTGGGGCGTGGTCGTTCGCACCACGACTTGACTGGAGCTGGTATCGATGGTGACATCCTCCCGCTTCAACGTGCTGTCACTGGCCTGGGGCGCCACCACGCTCGGATCCCCGGGAGCCGGGTAGGCGGATGGATCGACCAGCGTCTGGCCGGAACCAGACGGCTGTGATGAATTTGCATCAGCCGGGACGGGATAAGCCGTCGGCGGCTGCCCGGCGCTTGCCCCCTGGGTGACCGAAGGGCCGTTCGCTCCGCAAGCCGCTAAAACGATCAGGATACAAACCGCACCGGCAAGATAAATTAACTTTCGCATTTCGCCTCCATAATTCGTATCTGACGGATAACCGCCAGGTTTTTTCATCCCTTAACCACCGCTACCGGCGCCAACCGGGCAACCCGGCGTGCGATGCCTGCGCCGGCGACGGCTTCAACCACCGCGTCGACATCTTTATAGGCGCGCGGCGCTTCTTCGGCCAACCCGGCCAGCGAGCCGGCGCGCACGTGAACTCCTCTGGCTTCCAATTCCTGGCGGAGCTGGTCGCCGCGCACTTCGTGCTTGGCTTTCTGGCGGCTCATCACCCGCCCAGCCCCATGGCAGCTCGAGCCAAAGCTCTGCTGCATGCTGCGCTCGGTGCCCACCAAAACCCACGAACCGGTGCCCATGCTGCCCGGCACCAGCACCGGCTGGCCAATCTTGCGATATTCTTCGGGTATCTGTTCAGAGCCAGGGCCAAAGGCGCGTGTGGCGCCTTTGCGGTGCACACAAACCTGCAGTGTCTCGCCATCCACCAGGTGGGTTTCGATCTTGGCGATGTTGTGACAGATATCGTACACCTGGTACAACTGCCAACTGCGCGCCCGCCCCGCCAAGGTATCTTCGAAAGCCCGGCGCGCATTGAATGCCAGGAGCTGGCGGTTGGCGAAGGCAAAGTTGGCCGCGCTGCGCATGGCTCCCAGGTAAGCCTGACCCTCGGGAGAGGTCAGCGGGGCGCACATCAGCTCGCGGTCTGGCAGTTCAATGTGGTAGCGCCGCACGGCATCCTGGAATGCATCGACATAATCATCGCATACCTGGTGTCCCAGGCCGCGTGAACCGCAGTGAATCTGCACCACCAGGCAGCCAGCCAACAAACCCATCGTTTTCGCCGCTGCTTCGTCGAACACCACGTCCACCACATCCACTTCGATGAAATGGTTGCCTGAACCCAGCGAACCCAACTGCGTCCGGCCGCGCGCCTTTGCCCGGCTGCTCACCTTCTCTGGCAGGGCGCCGGGGATGCAGCCGCCCTCTTCCGTGCGGCGCAAATCGGCCTGGCTGCCATAATTGTGCTGCACTGCCCAACGTGCCCCTGCCCGGCACACCTGGTCGAGCTCGCTCTCACTCAGCTCCAGCGGACCCTTTTCGCCCACCCCGCTCGGACAGTAATAATTCAAGGCATCCGACAGCTCGCCCAGCAGCGACTCCGCCGCTTCATACGACACCTGAGAAGCCAGCAGCCGCACACCGCAGTTGATATCATAGCCAATCGCGCCCGGGGAGATCACCCCCTCAGGGTAGCGGCTGGCGGCTACCCCACCGATGGGGAAGCCGTACCCCTGGTGCATGTCCGGCATGACCAACACATGCCCCACCAGGCCGGGCAGCATGGCGGCATTCGCTGCCTGTTCCAGGGACTTGTCTTGCAGCACTTTTTCCAAAAGCTCCCGCGTGGCGAACAGGCGGACAGGGACATTCATCCCGCGCCGGTAAGATCGCGGCAGCTCCCATTCGTAATCGTTCAACTGTTTCAGATCGTGTAAACTGACCATGTTCGTCTTTCACACATCAAAGACAATGTTCACGCGTAAACCCTGCGCTGAGCTGCGCACCGCTAATTCGTGAAAGGTGACAGCTTTGATCTCTTTGTCCTGGCGGGCGATCATGCCGCCTTCCAGCTCGGCTGCAATCGCTCCGTCAATGGTACGCAGGTTGAACTCATCGAAAGCCAGGCACTCGCTTTCAGCCAGGAAGAGCAGTTCGCGCAAGAAGCCAACCAATTGGCGCTCCTGGTCGCTGGCTGGCAGGCGCAGGCTGCGCTGCTGGCGGCTGCCCGGCTGCAGGCGGATACCCGCCAGAGCGTACATACCGCGCGCCGCCTGTTCAAGCAGACCTGGGAAGTCAGCCGCCCAGGCTTCCAGCGCCCAATCGGCTGTGTGTTCGACTTCGTGGTATCCAGGTTGCTGCATCAGGTGTAGTATACCCCAATCTGATCGCCGTTTTGCCTTGCCCGTTCCCCGCCCCAGCCTTATAATTCCACAGGCAAACAACCATTATGAGCCAATTACCATCTATTTTGAACCGTTTAGAATCTCGCTTGCAGACCCTGGTGGAGGGCAGCCTGGGGCGCCTTTTCCCGGCGTACGACCTGCGCCAGGCGTTAGCGCATCACCTGGTGACCGCTATGCAAGGCGAACTTCGCCTGGACACCCGCGAGCCGTTGAGCGAAGAGAACCTGATCTCTCCGGACCAGTTCACAATTTTTCTGCCAAGCGAACAGGCTGACATCGCCCTGGATCGCCAGGATCTGGTCAAAGAGCTGGCGCGCGGCCTGCAGCGCGCTGCCCAGGCCAGCCGTATCCGCTTTCTCAACCCACCCACCGTGCGCATCCTGCCATCACCTGAAAACGAACTGGAAAAGATCCAGGTGGTGGCTCAGTTCAGCCTGGTGGATCTCACCTCCACTTCCACACTGGCGCAGGCGGCTGTAACTCCACTGGCGGTTGAGGTGCCGGCGGCTTTCCTCATCGTGGACGGTGTGCGCACGTTTCACGTGACCGAGGCTCTGGTCAACATCGGGCGGCAGGAAGACAACCACTTGGTCATCGATGATCCGCGCGTCTCTCGCCACCACGCCCAACTGCGCTTCACCCAGGGCCGCTTCATGCTGTTCGACCTGGGCTCGACCGGGGGCACGTTCATCAATGCCGTCCAAATCACACGTCATCTGCTGGTCTCAGGCGATGTCATCTCGCTGGGCGGTGTGCCGCTGATCTTCGGCTTGGAGCCAGGCAAGGTCGCTCACCAGACCCAATCGCTGGGAATCCCTTAAGCATGACAGTAGATTGGCTGGCCATCTTATTTTTGATCGTCCGCCTGGGCATCACCGCCGCCCTGTACGCCTTCCTGGCCTGGGCTTTTTGGGTGATGTGGCATGAACTGCGTAGCCATGCCCGCTTGCTGAATGCCCAGCAAATCCCCAGCCTGCGCCTGCGCATTGCCCTGCCAAACGGCTCACAAACACTGCGGTTCCAGGAACCGGAAGTGCATATTGGCCGGGATGTCTCGTGCGACTGCATCTTGCCCGACGCCACCATCTCAGCCAGGCATGCTCGCCTGAGCTACCATCACCAGCAGTGGTGGTTGGAGGACTTGAACTCGACCAACGGCACCTTTATTCATGAAGAAGCCATCACTACCCCGGTCGTGCTGACCAGCGGTGACCAGATCCGCTGCGGGCGGGTGGATATCCAGGTGCAGATCGAGCGTTCAACCAGCAGCGAAGCTGTGATATGAAACTGATCAGGCGCCTTATCGGCATCTGCCTGGCTGTGCTGTTGTTTGCCCTGGCGCTGGGCGGCAGCAGTATGCCGCCTGGCGACCGCACAGAACGCATTCGTTTTTACACCCGGCAGATCGAATTCGACTACATCGCCTGGACGATGGATTCCATCTGGTTAAAAATCGGCCAGGCCGCGCTCAGCGCCGGGCGGTTTGTCTCTCCACCAGACCGCCCGCAGGTGGTGCTGGATTACCTCGACCTGGTCAACCAGACACAACAGATCTCTGCCAGGATCAATTCGATTTTTGCCGACCCCTCTATCTCTGACCCGCAGAGCGCCTCGCAAGACCTGCGCCAGCAGCTCAGCCGCCTGCTGGACCGCCGGGGCCTGCTGCAGCCAGTGGCCGAGAGCATCCTGGAGGCGCAAATCAGCGAGGTGGCTGCCGAGATGGGCCTGACTGCTGCCGGCCAGCCCATACCCCCGGTATCTTTTCACATCACCCCTCCGCCTTCGGCCCTGATCGTCTCGCCGCGGGCTGTCATCCGCCAGCTCGAAGATATATCCATCTTGCCAGACCTGACAGCGGCCCAGATGGACACACTGGAAAACCAGGTTGACCGGGCGCTGGGCGTTTCCTCCCTGGTGGTAGGGATTGGTGGGGTGGGCCTGTACCCTACCATGGTCATGCAGACTACCAGCATCAACTGGCTGGCGGACACAGTTGCCCATGAATGGACGCATAACATCCTGACTATCCGCCCGCTTGGCGCCTCCTACGGTATGACCCCGGAGCTGCGCATAATGAATGAAACCACCGCCTCGATCGCCGGCAATGAAATCGGAGAGGCAGTAATCGCTCGCTATTACCCGGCTTACGTACCTCCCCCTCCACCGCCACCTGCTCCTCCGAGCGCGCAGAAGAACCCGCCGCCTCCACCGCCTGCTTTCAATTTCAACCGTGAAATGCACACCACGCGCATCAAAGTGGATGAATTTTTGCAGGCGGGGGATATCACCGCCGCCGAGCAGTACATGGAGACCCGACGGCGCTTTTTCTGGGACCACGGCTACCAGATTCGCAAGTTAAACCAGGCCTATTTCGCTTTTTATGGCGCATATGCCGACCAACCCGAGGGGGCAGCCGGACAGGACCCGGTGGGTGAAGCGGTGCGCAAACTGCGCGCCGACAGCCCAAACCTGGCGGCGTTTATCAGCCGCATCGAGTGGATGTGGTCATTTGACCAGTTAAAGCGGGCTGTGCAGGCCGGCCTATAAGTTAGCGGGGTTCTACGGAAAATTTAACTGCTGTGCGCACCTTATCTTCGATTTGAACGTCCACAAATTCAGGAATGCATACGATGATGATGCCATCTGCCTCCAGGTAGCCCCTCGCCAGGACGATCGCTTTCACCGCCTGGTTAATGGCGCTGGCGCCAATTGCCTGGATATCTGCATGCTTGTGTTCTCTCACCACGCCAGCAATTGCACCCGCTACGGCTGAAGTGCGTGAGGTGCCCGAAACTTTGATTACGTCCATGATGGCCTACCTCCTTCGGTGTTTTGTCGTTGGGATGACATAAACTTGGCTATTTCCTACCCATTAATTATTGTACAGGAATTTAGAACCTAAATCAACTATATGATATGAGAAAACAAATCTGGGTGCTGCGGGTTTTTCCCTTGCTTGCCCGCTCGCTCTGTGGCACAATACAGCCATGGGACGCTGGCTGCGCTTTTTCATTATGATTGGCATTGGCATCGCCATCGGTTTAGTGTACGGATGGTTTATCAGCCCGGTGGAATATGTCAACACTGCTCCGAATTCGTTACGGGTGGATTACAAAACCGATTACGTGTTGATGGTCGCGGAAGCTTACAAAGTGGAACAAAACCTGGATCTGGCTGTGCGCCGCCTGGCGCTGTTGGGCGAAACTCCGCCCAAAGACAGCGTACTGCAGGCGATCGCTCAGGCAGTGCAGTACAAATACGACCCGAACGATTTGATCTTGATGCAGAGCCTGGCCGACGGCTTGAGGACATGGTACCCTGACCTGAAGGAGCCGACCAAATGAGACGCCGGTCAGATGATCGCGGCCCCTGGTACCTGCTAACCGGCCTGGTGATTGGTGTGGTGATCGGCTTGTTGTATGCCTGGCTGTTCTCGCCGGTGCAGTATATTAACACCGCGCCAGCTTCCATGCGCTCGGATTTCAAAGCCCAGTACCGCGCTCTGGCAGCCGTGGCCTACATGGCCAGCGGCAATCTCAACCGCGCCCAACTCCGCTTAGCCGAGCTCAAAGATGGCGACTTATCGAGTCAGGTGGCCGCCCAGGCTCAGGCCTGGCTGGACGGCACCCACCCGGATTCCGAAGTGCGCGCCTTGAACGTCCTGGCGGCTGCCATGCAGCAAGGGCCAACGCCTGCCTCCGGCAGCCCGACGGCTGTCACGCCTGCACCGCAGCCCAACCCTGCCGACAGCTCCGCAACGCCGGTGATCATTCTGACCAGCTCGCTGGATAACACGCCCACGCCCACCGCTCAGGCCAGCCTTACCCCTGGCCCCTTATCAAGCCCGCCGATCTCCCCCACGTTCACTCCCCTGCCCAGCCTCACCCCCACGCCCACACCCGGCGGAGCATTTGTGCTTAAGAAGCAGGAGCTGATATGCTCGGCGGATCTGCCCAACCCGCTCATTCAGGTGGTCGCCCTGGACGCCGCTGGCTCACCGGTGCCCGGCGTTGAAGTGAGCGTGCGTTGGAACGGCGGCCAGGATCATTTCTTCACCGGCCTGAAGCCTGAACTTGGCTTGGGTTATGGTGATTTCACCATGAGCCAGGGTGTCTCCTACACCATCCTGGTTTTGCCCAACAGCCAGCCCGCCGCGGATATCCAGGCAACCGAGTGCGAGGCCCCCGGCGTCGGGCGGATTTGGGGTTCCTGGAAATTCACCTACCAACAGCCTTAGGAATCAACTGCCCTTCAGTCGCCAGTCAAGAGCGCTGTTGCGCTGCGCTACGGCGTTGTTTTTGACTGCTATGCCGATGGCGCGCAGGCTGCCCACCAACACGCACAATTTGCGGGCGCGCGTGATGCCAGTGTAGAAGAGGTTGCGCTGCAGCATCAGGTAATGAGCGGTAACCAGCGGTATCACCACCACCGGGAACTCGGAACCCTGCGCCTTGTGCACCGAAACCGCGTAAGCCAAAACGAGCTGGTCGCACTCCGACCAGTCATAAATCACTGGCTTGCCGTCGATAGTGACCTCCAGGCTGTGCTCCACCAGGTCAATGCCGCTGACCCGGCCAATATCACCGTTGAAGACTTCCTTATCATAATTGTTTTGGGTTTGCATCACTTTATCGCCCTGGCGAAAGGTGATGCCAAACAAGGCTTTTTCAACTTTGCGGCTGTCGGGCGGATTGAGGGCGGCCTGCAGGCGCTCATTCAGCGCGTGCACACCGGCCGCGCCGCGGTACATGGGCGCCAAAACTTGGATATCCTCCAGCGGGCGGAAGCCGAATTTTTCCGGGATGCGCACGCTGACCACTTCCTGGACCCACTGAGCGGCTTCTTCCGGCTCTTCCGCCGGGAAGAGGAAGAAATCCTGGCTGTCACGCAGGAAAGTAGGTATCAGGCCCTGGTTGATGCGGTGGGCGTTGGTGATTATCTGCGAGCCCGCCGCCTGGCGAAAAATGGTGCTCAGGCGGTTGACCGGCGCCAGGCCGCTGTCGATGATATCGCGCAGCACATCGCCGGCCCCCACCGAAGGGAGCTGGTCGATATCACCCACCAACAGCAGGTGCGTGCCGGGCTGCAGAGCCTTGAGCAGAGTGTTCATCAACAGCAGATCGATCATCGAAGCTTCATCCACCACCAGCAGATCAACCGGCAGTGGGTTGTCGGCGTTGAATTTGAAACCCTCCTTGGGCGAAAAACCCAGCAGGCGGTGGATGGTGCTGGCGCCGCAGCCGGTGGCCTCCGCCAGGCGTTTGGCGGCCCGGCCGGTCGGCGAAGCCAGCGCATACTTTTTCCCAGCATCCTCCATAACGCCGATCAAGGCTTTGAGGGCGGTGGTTTTGCCGGTGCCGGGTCCGCCGGTCAGCACGCTGAGCGGGTGCGTCAGAGCAGTGTGAATGGCCGCCTTCTGTTCGGTGGACAAGGTGACATCCAGGTGGGCGAAGACCGGGGGCAGGTCGCTCAGGCGGCTGGGCAGGGTATAATTCAGCGTGCTCAAGCGCTCGGCCACGCCGGTTTCCCCGTAATAAAACGGCGCCAGGTAAACCGCTGGCAGGCGGTACGGCCCGACCGTCTCGCCAACCTTGCTGGTCTGCCCGCCAGGCGTGCGCCCTGACGGCACGGCTTCGATCATCACCCGCCCGTCGCGCTGCAGGCGCGCCAGGGCAGCCTCCACCAGCCCCTCGCCCATCTCCAACAGCTCGGCAGTCTGCTTCACCAGCTCGGCCTGCAGGCTGTAAACATGCCCATCCTCGGAATTCTGGCCCAAGACATACACCAACGCCGCCTCCAGCCGTGAAGGGTGGTCGAGCGGCAGGCCCAAGGCGCGGGCGATTTTATCAGCAGTTTTAAATCCGATGCCGTGGATGTCGCGCGCCAGGCGGTAAGGATCGTTTTGCACCACCACCAGCGACTGCTCGGCGTACTGTTTGTAGATCTTGACTGCCAGGTTGGTGCTGATGCCATGTCCATGCAGGAACAGCATGATCTCTTTGACCTGCTTCTGTTCCGCCCAGGCGGCGGCGATCAGGCGGGTGCGCTTCGGCCCGATATCTGCCACTTCGCGCAGCAGGTCAGGGCGGCGCTCGATCACATCCAGGGTTTCTGCGCCAAACTTTTCAACGATGCGCTCCGCCAGGCGCGGGCCGATGCCTTTGATCAAGCCCGAACCCAGGTAGCGCCGGATGCCGGAGACCGTCGCCGGCAGCGCCTGCTCGCAGGTTTCCACTGTGAACTGCATGCCGTGCTTCGGATGGTTCACCCACTGGCCGTTCAGGCGCAAAAATTCGCCCGGTGTTAGCTCAGGCAGGTTGCCGGTCAGCGTCACCAGACCTTCGCGGTCAGCGCCGAACATGCGCCGCTGGTCGGGCCGCAGGCGCACCACGCTGTAGCCATTTTCAGGGTTGTAAAATGTAATGCGTTCAACTGAGCCGGTCAGTTGTTCCATGCTCAGGGCATCGGGTTGCTGCGAGCCCAATCCGGCCCAATGATCACATCCAGGTCCACATCGCTGACGGGGTTGTATTTGTAGATGATCTGGTTGGGTGAGATCTTCATCAGGTCCACCAGGAATTTTAAAGTGTACGGATTGCCGGTGTAATCAATGATGCGTGTGCTGGGCGGGAACTGAGTAGCATTGCCGCTGCTGACGGCGTTGATGCCTTGGGTTTGCAGGTACTGTTGGGTGCGGCTGGCCAGCCCCTCCACCCCGGCGGCGTTTAGCACACTCACGCGGGCGTTCTCAGCCTTCACCAGGTCGGTCAGGGCTTCGCTGGCAGAGAGCGGTTTGAAGGCCGCATCCCCGCCGAACACCTGGTCGCGCAGCTCGCGAATTTTATCTGAGATCGGCTTCAAGATATCCTGGCTGCCATCCGGCGACTTGGCTAACAGCACATCATCTGGCGGAGAAATCACGCCGCGGTGGATGTTTTCTTCCGGAACAGAAGCCGCCAGCCAGGCCAACTGCATGGCCTGGTTGAAAGCCATGTTGGTATGGATGCCGCCGGCGATATCATTGTAGATCGTGGACGCATTGCCGACTAGCTGAGGGAAGCGCCCCGGGTCGAGAATCTGGCTGCGGATGGCCATGATCACCTGCTGCTGGCGCATAGCCCGGTCGAAGTCGCCGCCGTCCGTATGGCGCGCCCGGGCATAGGCTAGGGCTACCGGGCCAGTCAGCATTTGTTTGCCTGGTTTGAGCGTGACGGTGTTATGCTTGCCGACGGGGTCAACCACGATCTCGTTCGGCACGTCAACTTCAACACCGCCGATTTCATCGATGAACTTCTCAAAAGCCGCAAAATCGATCTGGGCAAAATAATTGATCGGGATACCCAGGAACTGCTCCACGGTTTTCATCGCCAGGCCCGGGCCACCGCCAGGCAGTTGGGCTGATTCGCCCAGAAAATAGGCCATGTTGATTTTGTAATAATCAAAACCCGGGATGTTCACCCACAGGTCGCGCGGGATGTTCAAGATGCCGATCGATTTGGTCAGCGGGTCGATTTTGAACAGGATCATCGAATCGGTCTTGGATGGACCGCTGCGGTCAGCGGTGTTCGACTCACCAGCGTCGATACCCATGAACAGGATCGTCACCGGGCTGGCGCCATCCCACGGGTCGGGCTGGGGGCCGCTCGGTGCGAGCGCTTCGGGCGCGGTAGTAGCCACGGCATCCGGCGTGACCCCCGGCGCAGGCGTGCTGTCCGTCAGGGCCAGGCCCTGGAGCTGAGTGATATTATAAGTGGCAAAAAACTGGCGCGCCTGGTTGTATGCAAACCATGCCAGCACAACTGCCAGCACCACAAATACCAGCAGTGTCCCGCCTCGGCGCAATATGTTCGTATTCATGCGTACAAAAACACTTCCCTTATTAAGGATTCGAAAAACGCTGCTGCCAGTCGTCGCCCAACAGGATGGCGATATCCACCTGGCTGTTGGGGTCATACCGGCTGTAGATTTGGCTGGGAGAAAGCTCCATCAACTGCACCAGGTATTGGGTGGTGTAGGGCTTTCCCGTATAATCGATAATTGTAGTTTGGCTGGCGAGCTCGGTTGCGTTGCCCGTCTCCACCACATTGATCCCGCTGCCGCTGAGAAATTCTGAAGTATTGGCGGCCAAACCGGCGGCCTTGGTGGCGTTCAGCACGCTGACCCGCGCATTTTCTTCGGCGGCCAGCTTGGGCAAATCTGCCGAACTAATTTGCGTAGCCTGCGGCTTGACCGGGCCAGAAGCGGTGAAAATCTCATCGCGCAGGCCGCGGATGGCGTCAGTGTCGGGCAGCAAAATATCCAGGCCGTCGGGCGAGATGGAGAAAGTCACCTCATTGGGGCCGATGGCAGCTTTCTTAATGCTCTCCTGCGGCACCTGGATACCCAGCCAGCCGAGCTTGATGGCCTGTTCCAGCGTCAGGTTGGTGTGGACGCCGCCGGACAGCTCCTGGTAGATCTGCGGCGCCTTTTGCACGAGCTGGGTGGCCAGGCCCCAGTCTAGGATACGGCTGCGGATGGCCATGATCACCTGCTGCTGGCGCTGGGCGCGGTCGAAATCGCTGCCGGCTGTATCGCGATTGCGCGCATAAGCCAGGGCGACAGCGCCGTTGACGTGCTGGGTGCCGGGTTCCAGGGTAACCGTGTTGTTCGGACCGATGGGATCCACCGTGATCTCCTCGCTGATCTCCAGGTCGATCCCGCCGATCAGGTCGATAAATTTTTCAAAAGCGGCGAAGTCGATCTGGGCGTAATAGTTGATCTTGATACCCAGCAGATTCTCCACCGTTTGCTCCGCCAGCCCCGGGCCGCCGCCGGGCAGTTGGTACAGCTCGCCCAGGTAATAGGCGGTGTTAATTTTGCCATAATCGAAACCGGGGATGTTCACCCACAGGTCACGCGGGATAGAGAGGATGCCCGCAGAACGACTGACCGGATCGATGGTGAACAAGATCATGGTGTCGGTGCGGGCGGGGCCGCCGCCCTCCCAATCTCGGTAATCCAGGCCCATCAGCAGGATATTGACGCGGTTGGAGCCGTCCCACGGCTCCGGAGTTGGCCCACTCGCCGACTGCAGGGGCGTGTTTCCGTTGACCGCCGCTGTCTGGGTGGCCGATGGGCTAAAGATGGGCAGGCCAGGCAGGCTAAATCCCAGGCCAGTGAAATAATCGCGCACCACCAGAAATGTGAGCCCGGCAGTCAGCAGGGCGGCCAGCAAAAACGCGGCCAGTAAAGCCCACATTATCGGTGTCATCTGGATGCTTTTTTGGCGCCGCACGGGCGGCTGTGCTTGAGGCCTTCGAACTTGTGGCTGAGGATTGTTTTGCATACGTCCTATCGCTGGTAGTGGATTATAACATGGTCACCCATAAACCTCTGCGCTGAGGTAAAATTACGGCTGGCCCGTTATCCAGGAAAAGATGCAGGTTATATGCCAACCTGCCTCCCTAAGTTGGACGCTGGCCAAAGAGAAAATGTTCCCGAAGAGTAGAGCGGCATGTCCCTGATCACCGCAAGCAACCTGACCAAATCCTTCGGAGCGGTCGATATCTTTCGCGACCTCTCCCTCACCGTCCCGCCGCGCGGACGCGTAGCCATCGTCGGCCCCAACGGGGTGGGCAAGACCTCCCTGCTGCGCATCCTGACGGGCGAAGATCTGCCGAACAGCGGGAGCGTCCTGCGCGCCAAGAATATGCGCATGGGCTACCTGCCGCAGGAAGCGACGTTCATTGATTCTGACAACACGCTGTGGCAGGAGTGCCTGGCGGCCTTCGAAGATGTGCGTGAAATGGAAGAGGAGATGGCGCGCCTTGAAACGGAGATGAGCGACCCGGCGCGGGCGGATGCCGCCATCGAGCGCTACGGCCGGCTGCAGGCGCGCTTCGAGCACCGCGGCGGCTACACCTATACCAACCGCATCGAGCAGGTGCTCAGCGGCCTGGGCTTCGAAATGATTGAATTCCAGGATCCGCTCGGCCACCTGTCTGGAGGGCAGCGCACACGCGCCCTGCTGGCGCGCCTGCTGCTCGCCGAGCCCGACCTGCTGGTGTTGGATGAGCCGACCAACCACCTGGATATCCAGGCGGTGGAATGGCTGGAAGGCTACCTGAGCCAGTGGGAAGGCGCCGTGCTGATCGTCTCGCACGACCGCTATTTCCTCGACCGCGTCGCCAACCTGATCATCGAGATGATGCCCGGGCGCAGCGAGGTCTACCACGGCAATTACTCGGCTTACCTGCTGCAGCGCCAGGAACGCTGGCAGCGGCGCCAGGACGTCTTCGAAAAAGAGAAGGAACGCCTGGAAAAAGAGGTCGACTACATCAAGCGCAACATCGCCGGGCAGAACACGCTGCAGGCCAAGGGCCGCCTGAAACGCCTGACGCGCTTCTTGCAGGCCACCGAGCAGGTGGGTCTGGAGGCAGCAATGAGCAAGAACTGGGCCGAACTGAGCGAGGACGTGTTCACCTCCACCAGCCCGTTCAGCGTCGAAGAAGCCCAGCGGCGCGTGCAGGGCCTGGCGGCGCCGGTCAACCGCCCGCACGAGCTGCACCTGCGCCTGAAAACCGACCTGCGCAGCGGCGAGATCGTGCTGCGCGCCGCCAACCTGGTGGTCGGCTATCCGGGGCGAGCGCTGTTCAAAGTCGACGCGCTGGAGCTGCGCCGCCTGGAATGCGTGGCGCTGATCGGTCCCAACGGGGCAGGCAAGACCACCTTTCTTAAAACCATCCTGGAGCAGATCGATCCGCTGGCCGGGCAAGTGGAACTCGGCGCCAGCCTGAAAGTGGGTTATTTTGCCCAGGCGCACGAGGGCCTGCAGCCCGAACGCACGCTGGTGCAGGAGATCGATTCGCTGGCGCCCAACATGCTGGTGGCCGAGATTCGCGAGTACCTGGCAAAGTTCCTCTTTTCCGGCGAGGATGTCTTCAAGAAGGTGAGCGTGCTCTCGGGCGGCGAGCGCGGCCGGCTGGCACTGGCCAAGCTGGCCCTGAGCAACGCCAACCTGCTGCTGTTGGACGAGCCCACCAACCACCTGGATATACCCTCGCAGGAAATCTTGCAAGACGTGCTGGCCGGTTTCCAGGGCACCATCCTGCTGGTCTCACATGACCGCTACCTGATCGACGCCCTGGCGACTCAGGTCTGGGAGATCGAAGATGCCGGCGATGCCCTGCGCGTCTTCAAGGGCAGTTACAGCGAATACCGCCAGGCGCGCGACGCCGAGCGTGAGGCTGCCCGCGCCGCCGCCCAGGCGCGCGCCGGGCAGGCGCGCAGCGCCGCCAGCCAGGCCGAAGCCGCCGCCTCGCAAGCCCGCCGCAGCAGCACCAACCAGGAGCGCCGCCGCCAGGCCCACATCCAGAGCCTGGAAAACACGATCAGCGACCTGGAAGCGCAGTTGAAAACCCTGGAAAACCAGTTAGCCAACCCGCCCAGCGATGCCGGGCGGGTGCAAAAGCTGGGCAGCGATTACGTCCGCTTGCAGAAAGAGCTGGAAAGCCGGCTGTCCGAGTGGGAGGCTATGCACGCTTAGACCGCCCCTTCCCCGAATTCGGGGGAGGGCAGTGTGAAGGTTGGTTTTATCCTTCGCAAATAAACGGTTTCAGGAACTGGCCGGTGAAGGAGCCGGGGGTATCGCAAACCTGCTCGGGGGTGCCTTCGGCTACCAGCAGGCCGCCGCGGTCGCCGCCCTCCGGGCCCAGATCGATCAGATGGTCGGCCACCTTGATGATATCCAGGTTGTGTTCGATGATCAGCACGCTGTTGCCGGCCTCTACCAGGCGCTGCAGCACTTCGATCAGGCGGTGCACGTCGGCGGCGTGCAGGCCCACGGACGGTTCATCCAACACGTACAGCGTCTTGCCCGTCGAGCGGCGCGAAAGCTCTTTAGACAGCTTGACGCGCTGCGCCTCGCCGCCGGAGAGCGTGGTGGCCGGCTGGCCCAGGCGGACATAGCCCAGGCCGACATCCATCAACGTTTGCAGGCGGTTGAGCATGTTCGGGAAGGAGGCGAAGAAATCCAGCGCTTCTTCCACCGTCAGTTCGAGGATATCGGCGATGCTCTTGTCTTTGAACAGCACCTGCAGGGTTTCACGGTTGAAGCGCGCCCCATGGCACACATCGCAGGGCACGTACACGTCAGGCAGGAACTGCATCTCGATGCGCAATTGGCCCTGGCCCTGGCAGGCCTCGCAGCGCCCGCCGTGCACGTTGAACGAAAAGCGCCCGGGCTTATAGCCGCGCACTTTGCTCTCGGGCAGCTCGGCGAACAGGGCGCGGATCACATCGAAAAGGCCGGTGTAGGTGCCCGGGTTAGAGCGCGGCGTGCGCCCGATGGGCGATTGGTCGATATTGATGATCTTATCGATGTACTCCAATCCCTCGATGCGCTCGAATTCGCCCGGCAGAGTGTGCGCGCCGTGGAGCTGGCGCGCCAGCGATTTGTACAGGATCTCCACCATCAGGGTGGACTTGCCCGACCCCGAGACGCCGGTGATGCACACCAGCTTGCCCAGGGGGAAACGCACCGTCAGGTTCTTCAGGTTGTTGGCGCGCGCCCCGACAATCACCAGTTCTTTGCCGTTGCCTGCCCGGCGCTGCTTGGGGATGGGCACGAAACGCCGCCCCGAAAGATACGCCCCGGTCAGCGACTCGGGGTGCCGCAGGATATCCTGCACCGTGCCCTCCGCCACCACCCAGCCGCCGTGCTCGCCGGCGCCGGGACCCAGGTCCACGATCCAATCGGCGGTGCGCATGGTTTCTTCATCATGCTCCACCACCAGCACCGTGTTGCCCAGGTCGCGCAGGTGCATCAGCGTCTCCAGCAGGCGGTGGTTATCGCGCGGGTGCAGGCCGATGGAAGGCTCGTCCAGCACATACAGCACGCCCATCAACTGCGAGCCGATCTGCGTGGCCAGGCGGATGCGCTGGGCTTCGCCGCCCGACAGAGAGGTCGCCGAGCGCTGCAGGGTCAGGTAATCCAATCCGACGTTGACCAGGAAGCCCAGGCGGGCATTGATTTCCTTTAGGATCCGCTCGGAAATGATGCGCTGGCGCTCATTCAAGGGTGAGCCCTCGCCGCCCAGGCGCCTGGCCCAGTCCAGGGCGCGCAGCACCGGCCAGGTGGTGACCTGGATGATGTTGGCGTCGTCGATGGTGATCGCCAGGGCTTCTTTGCGCAGGCGGTTGCCGCCGCAGGTCGGGCAGGTGCGCTCGCTCATGAATTCCATGAACTTTTCGCGGATATATTCCGAGGTGGTCTCGCTGTAGCGGCGGTGGATGTTGCCGATCACGCCTTCGAAAGCAGTGCGGAAGGTGGAGGCGCGCCCATCGCGGCTCTGGTAGTGGACGCTCACTTCGCGGCCATGCGTGCCGTACAGGATGATGTCCAGTTTTTCTGCCGGGATTGTATTGACCGGCGCATCCAAGGGGATGTGGTATTCGCGCGCCACGGCTTCCAGCGCCTGCCAGTAATAGCCGCCTTCTTCACGCGGCCCACTCCAATCGGAGAGGGCAATGGCGCCTTCGTTGAACGAAAGCTGCTTATCAGGGATCAGCAGGTCGGGGTCGATTTCCAGCTTGCCGCCCAGGCCCTGGCAGTCGGGGCAGGCGCCGTGCGGGGTGTTGAACGAAAAGGTGCGCGGTTCGATCTCGGGCAGCAAGGAGCCGTGCTCGGGGCAGGCCAGGTGCTCGGAATAATGTAAATCTTGCCCTTTGCTGGCCTGGGTTTCAGCCGGCTCGCTGGCTTCGGCGGGGGCCAGCTCTGGCGGGTTGAGCCAGTGGACGGTCAGGTAGCCATCGCCAAATTTGAGCGCCGTCTCGACCGAATCGGTCAGGCGGGTGCGGAAAGCCTTCAGCTCTTCCGGGCCGCCCTGGCGGCTGACCACCAGGCGGTCCACCACCGCTTCGATGGTGTGAATCTTGTAGCGGTCCATCTGGATATCTTCATCCAGGTTGAAGACATGGCCGTCGACGCGGGCGCGGGCAAAGCCGGCTTTGCGGATCTCCTCCAGCACGGCCTGGTGGGTGCCTTTGCGGCTGCGCACCAGCGGCGAAAGCACCAGCAGGCGGGCGCCGTCCGGCATGCCCAGCAGAACATCAACGATCTCCTGGGCCGACTGGCGCGCCACCGTCCGGCCGCATTCCGGGCAGTGCGGCACGCCGGCGCGGGCGTAGAGCAGGCGCAGGTAATCGTAAATTTCGGTGACGGTGCCCACGGTGGAGCGCGGGTTGTGGGAGGTGCTCTTCTGGTCGATGGAGACGGCCGGCGACAGGCCCTCGATGTAGTCCACATCCGGCTTGTCCATCTGGCCGAGGAACTGGCGGGCGTACGCCGAGAGCGACTCCACGTAACGGCGCTGGCCCTCGGCGAAAATCGTATCGAAAGCCAGGGAGGATTTGCCCGAACCCGACAGGCCGGTGATGACCACCAGCTTATCGCGCGGGATCTCGACGGTGATATTTTTCAGGTTGTGGACGCGTGCGCCCACCACACGCAAGACATTCGCAGACATCCGTTTTTTCCTTATGCGCCTCAAATCAGCAAAAGGCAATTATACCAGCCTGCCGGGCGGGTATTCATAGAACAGGCATTCTGATTATAACATAACTGTCGTACCACCTCGCCCCATAGTAGTACAGCCCTATTTCCGCCTGGTTGCGCTGACCGGTGTACTGAAAGGTGGTCGCCATCGTCCCGTAAGCGTAGCGTGTCTCTCCCCAACCTTTGTAGCGCAGCTCTGCCTGCGCCACCCCGTTCGGGTCCACCATCCGGTTGGTGCCGCCCGGGTGATCCGCCAGCAGGAAGTTCAGCCCGCTCGTCTGCCCCGTGCTGCTGCCGCTGCGCATCGCCACCCGCACTGCCCGGCGTAATAATACTTCACCAGTGTGCTCGTGCTGCCCGTCCATTCGAAATAGTTGGAGATATAAACAGTCGTCACGCCCCCCGCCGTGCCCTTCACCCGCACACCGCTGCCATCATAAACGAACGCCGCGCTGGCTGCCCCGCTCACCCCGCTCATCTGGTTCTCGGCGTTGTAGGTGAAGCTGGTACTCTGCCCCAGTACCGTACGCCTGACCAGGTTGCCGTTCAGATCGTAGCAATAGGTCTTCGACCCAACCATTACCGCAGCGTGCGCTTTGCTCAAGGCTCCATCAGGACAGGTCGGGTCCTGCGCTGCATAGCTGTAATTATTGCCCCCTTTGCTCGCCAGGTTGCCGCTGGCCGCATTGTAGCTGTAGCTCTCGGCATACGTGCCCCCCGTGCCTCCGCTGGCGCCCGCCGACAGCAGCCTGTACAGGTTGTCATAGGTAAAGCTCTGCGTCTGGATACCGCCGGCTCGGTAATCCTTGATCCAGTTCAGGTTGCCCATCGCATCGTAATTATACTCGAACGACTGCAGCGCAGTGCGGTCGGCGTACGAGCCCGCCTTCAGGTTGCGCAGCGCGCCTCCCTGCACGCTCCACGGGTGGTAGTCATAGTCGCTGACCACCACCGGCGCACTGCCCAGGTTGGTCGCCCCCAGCAGGCGCTTTGTCACCCGCCCGGCGGCGTCATAGGTGGTCTGCGGCACGTAGTAGTAGCTGGCTGTGCTGCTGTTCAGACTGTTCAGCATCCTCTGCCCGTTGTAGCCGTAGGTCACCTGCTCGCCCACGTTCCCGGCGTTGTCTGCCGGGTATTTCATCCAGGCCGGTTTGTCCGCGGAGTTATAGCCGTA
>JAKOUW010000161.1 GCA_029782365.1 Chloroflexota bacterium | reverse complement strand
GGTGAAAAGGTATGTCTCGCCTTCCCGGACCGCTTGCATATGCCCCACGCAGGCAACGGTGTCTTTGAGGTCCGGAGAATCGATTATCAGCACTACATAACCGTTGAGACGATTATGGTATCTTACATGCTCAACCCGGCCCCGGATTTGCTCCGGAGCTGGGTTGATTGTCGGTTGTGCAGCATGATTAAGTATCAATGCTACCCCCTGCCTTTATCTGTTTGTTGGTAGTCGTATTGTTTCAGCCCCGGCGCCGGCGCCGGCGGAACTAATTAATTCTGTTACACTTCATCCGGTCTAACCTCCAACATCTCCTGGGCCAAGCTCACTCGCTTCAGTGCTTCTTCTCTGACTTGCTCTGGCAGTTTCTTCCGTTCCGCGATGTCCACGATGATATCGCGGATTTCCATGAATTTTATTTCACCCTCTTCGGCCAGGAGCTCCAGGAAGTCTTGGATCTTCTTAGCCCTTTCCGCTGCGTCTTCCAGGTGGTCCCGGGATAGAATCTCTTCTCCGGGCTTGGCTGATTCCAGGGGCACCAGCTCAGCCTCGCACCAGCCGTCTTCGTAGACCTTGAGCAGGGCCACCTGCACCTGCCTGCTTATATCGCTGGCCGTTGCCGCTGTCCTGGCCAGGGCGCCAGGATTGATGAAAAGCACTCCGTCTTCCCGGCGGTAAACCCCCCACCCTGGGTGATAGTGCCCGGAGATGATGACATCGGCATCAGTCATTATTCCGTCAATCAATGTATGAGGCATGCTGTCAATGCCCGGCGGATCTGGCATTATGTTGGCATGGACCAGGTGAATCGTTGCAATGGGCTTAGTTTTTTCTTTGTATGCCCAGGCTACGGTGTCAAATTGATAGGTGCCGAACGGGGTATCTGTGTCGGCATTGTATCCGTGGCCTGAGATTCTGACCCGGGGGGGCGCCGCTTCTTCATCGTCGTCTTCCTCCTCCTCCTCCGTGGTAGCAGTATCCAGACCGGTCCAGTCGAATGCTTGGTCAACGTCCTTGATTACCCCAATCATCGACATCAGCCCGTAAGGTGTCCGATTCACAGAATCCAGGTTGCTGCCGTAGATGTCGTGGTTGCCCGGGATGGTGATGATGGGTAGGCCGGAACGCTTTTTAAAGGCATTGAAGCATTGAATCAGTTCTGCAACCACGTACCAGGCGGTGTTGGGGCTGTTGAAGATGTCCCCCGGAATGATAACGGGCGCCTGGTGCTCAATTGCCAGTTTAAAAACTTCTTCCAGCTTCAGTTTTAGCGCCTGCATGTAGTCGTCCCGGCGAGCTCTTGGGTTGCCGCCTCGCCAGTGCAGGTCGCCGCAGACAATGAACTTAAACATTGGTTGCCTCCTCGCAGGCCTTCAGGCAGGCATCGCATTTCAGAAATACCGTTCTGCCAGATGGTCCAGTAATTTCACTAGCCAGTTTAACGTCATGAAATACGCTGCAGTAATGCGTTTTAGTAAACGAACATCGTGCCAGATAATCACATGTCAGGTTGTTTTCAAAGTGGCAGTATGGCCCGGAGGGAACCCGAACAAAGGCCTTGATTAGCTTGCTCATTCACTTTTCAGCCTCCTTGGGCTCAGAGAGTCCAGTCTCAATTTTCTTTCTGCAATCACAACTCACAGCCTTACCACCTTGCTTATTCCATCCCGTTGCTCCACCCGATAGGCTGCATCAGCCACGTCAGCCAGGGCTTCGTGGTGGGTCACCAGGATGATCTGCCTGCCCGTTTTCTGGGCATATTGCTTCAAAAACGCCGCCAAATTTGGGACATACTCGGCGCTTATCATTTTTCCAGGCTCGTCCAGTAATACCGGTCCTTCAGGCTTCGGCCTTGCCAGCTCCAGGAGGGCTAGGCGGAGGGCCAGGGAGACGACATCGGTAATCCCACCACCACGAGCATCCTCAGGGTTCGCCGCCACAGTGGTCTTGGTGCCGTCCTCCTGGCTATACCGTGATACCACCTGCCATTCCGCCGCAGGCTTCCCAGCTTGGGTCTTAAGCTCGATTTTAAATTCCAGCCTTGGATCCTCGAAAATCGCTTGCAGGGCAGCTGTGACTGTCTGCTCCACCCTGGTCTTGAGCTGTCCCCGGGCAAACTCGCTGACTTGGCCAAATAGCACTTGCACCTTCTGCCAGGTATCAATGTCGATCCGGGCGGCGCTGGCCCGCTCCCGGGCTTTGGTCAGCTCGGCTTGCAGGGCTTGTTCGCGGCCGGTGAGCTGGTCAACG
>JAKOUW010000120.1 GCA_029782365.1 Chloroflexota bacterium | reverse complement strand
TGCTGTCAGGGCTTCCTTTGCCGGTCAGCCTGCCCAGGCTGTCGTAGGCCAGCATCATCACCTGGCTCTTGGCGTCTTTTTGCATCGTCAGACTGCCCAGGGCGTTGTAGCTGTAGCTCCAGGTTCCCATGTCCGGGTCGCTCATGCTGGTCTTGCGCCCGGCGCGGTCGTAATTGAGCGTGGTGGTGGCAAAGGTGCTCGAGCCGTCTTTCTGGTAGACGGTGCTCAGCAGGTCTTGCTCAGTGTACGCATACTGCGTCCAGGGGCCGGCTGGCGGGTGCACTTCCGTCGTGCGCCCCCAAACGTCCTGCCGGGAGCAGGTGGTGCGGCTGGCCGGGTCGGTGAGGCAGGTTTCGTAATACGGCTGCCCGGCGTTGTAGGGGATGGCGTAGCTGCTGGTCTGCGCGCTCAGGTCGGGGTTGGTCACGCTGGTCGCCCGTCCCAGCGCATCATAATCCGTCGAGGTGTAGTTGCGCGGCGAGCTCTGGAAGTTGGCGCCGCTGTACGGGCTGCCCACCCAGTTCCAGGTGTTGGTGGTGTAAGGCGTGGTTTGCTTCACCAGCCGCCCGGCGGCATCGTACTGGTAATCCACCTTGACGGCGCAAGTCACCAGGGCGCCGTTGGGTTGGTTGTTGGTGCAGCTCCCCACGCCCAGCGCAGCGGCGCCCACCTGGCTCTGCAGCTTGCGCCCCAGCCCGTCGTACACGTCGATGCGCAGCAGGGTGCTGTTCGGGTCGCTGTCTTGTTTCTGCACAATGTAGGTCCAGAAGGGGGCGACGTCGTAATAGCCCATCTGCAGCGTCGGGTAGGCGGAGCTGTCCCCCGGTTTGATCACTTTCGTGATGCGCCCGAACAGGTCGTACTCGGCGCTGGTGATGGCGTTGTTGGCGTCCGTCTCGCTCAGCGGTACGCCCAGGCGTTTGTCATACGTCACGGCTGTGCGCTGGTTGAGGGCATTGCTCATCCCCTGCAGGTACACGCCGTAACCGTCGTCGGCGCAGGCGCCCGTCGCCCAGGTGAACGTGCCGTAGCAGGCAGTCGTCGTCTGCGCTGTCCCCTGGTTGCGCAGGCTGTCCGTCCCTTCGCCCGTATACACTGTCTGGCTGTTCTGGTTGCCGTATGCATCGTAGGCATAGACAGAATCGGCATAGCGCTGGTTGGCCTGGGTGGCGCAGCCGCTGCCCTGGCAGCTCAGCAAGCTGCGCCTGGCGGTCAGTTTGCCTGTCGTGGGTGATGTATTGTAGGTATTATCGTAATAGTTCCAAGCGGCGCTCAACAGGCGGGCGTTTCCTGGCTGGTCGGGGTTGGCCGGGAAGCAAGTTCCGTTCAGATCGAAAGGTGTAGATGCCGCGCAGGAGAAGCTGGCGCTGTAGCCCGGCAGGCCCACCAGGTATTTACTGCTGGTCGTATATGGGTAATATTTGGTGTAGCTGGCGCGGTAGTCTTGCCCATCGCTGCCGTTCCAGCTTTCCTGCACCTGCCTGGTCAGGTTGCCATACTGCGTCCCGCCCTGGTCTTCCGTCCGGTATTCCAGCAAGGTGCGGCTGGCCGTCCACACGCTGCCTGAAAAGACATAGCTGGTCGTGCGCACCGGCCGCGTCCAGGTTGTTTGCCACAGATCTTTGTACAGGACGGAATATGATTTTTGCGGCCGTGGGCTGGCCAGGTGAGTGATCGATGACTGGAACTGGTTTTCACTCAAGGCGTACAGCTGGCCTTCGCGGTAGGTGTCCAGCCAGGCCGTCCCCTGGTTGATCCAGCCAACGAACTGCCAGGTCTGGTTCTTGAACTCGTTCGGCGTGGCGATCTCCTTCTGCTGCCCGTTCTGCGGGCTGCCGCGCTCCCACACTCTCAGCAGGGTATTGTCTGCGCCGACGATCATCAGCAGCACATACCAGGTATCTTTCTTGAAAGCAACGCTCCCCAGGCTGTATTCGGTGTAGGCTGTTCCAATATACTGCTGCACCGCCGCCGTCCCTCCGTTGAGCCACAGCGACCAGCGCCGGTAGCCGGGTGTGTTGAACCCGCCCAACGCCAGCCCCAGCACGGACTGTGCGCTGCTGCCTTCCACCCGGAACTGCATCCAGACGGCTTCATCCTGCGTCACCGAGGCGCTGCTGCGTTGGAATGTGGCGCTCCAATCATTGGCGCTGGTCGTGCGCTTCAGCGCCGGGTCGCCTTCCAGGCGCGCTGTGCTCAGGCTGTCCGGACCGCCTTTGCTCCAGCCGGGCAGGGCGCTGTCATTGAAATCATCGATCACGCTCTGGCTGCTCTGCAGGCTGACGGCGGCCTGGCCGCGCCGCTCGTCATCCTGGTAGTAGAAGGTGGTGTTCACCAGCCGGGCGTCCCAGTTGGCTCCTGGCCCGGTTTCTTCGCTCATGGCGCTGCCGCGGTATTCGCTGTTGGCCGGGATGTAGCGCGTGTCGGCCGTGCTGGTGACGACTGCCTGGGAGGTGACCGCATCGTTGCTCGCCATCCCATCGTAGCTGTAATCCAGCTCGCTGGCCAACCCGGTCACGCTGTCGGTTTCCGCCTGGCTGGCTACCTGGCTGCGGGTGAGCAGTTTGTAGATATACACGTTGGTCGGGCTGCAGTTGTCTTCCCCGCAGCGCAGGTACCAGCGCTGGTAGGTGGCAGTCACCGGCACCAACACGTAAGCTGTGTAATCCTTGCTGCCGTCGGCGTTGCTCGTCACTTCAAATGTGGCGGCGAACACGCGCTGGTTGGCGGCGTATTCGATCCCCAGCCGGTTCAGCTTCGTCCCGCTGGTGTCGTTGGCGACATGCGCCGTCAGCCTGACGTACTGCCCGGGGTAGTACACCTCCGGCGCGTAATTCTCCACCCTTTCCGTCCCGGCGCTAAACGGCCAGCCGGAAATGTTGCCGCTGTTGCGCGCCTCATCGTACGAGACGGTTTCATACCAGCTTGCGTAGCTGAAATCCACGCTGCCGCCGTAACCGTTGCTGGCATGCGTCAGGTGCATCTGGTCGCCATAGCTGAAGCGCACCGCCGGCAGCGCTCCCGCCCCGCCCAGGCCGTATTCCTGGGTGGCGGAGAGCACCGGCGTGTAACCGATCTCGCCCGGCTCGACCACCCCGTTGCCGTTGCGGTCGTAGGCCCAGCTCACCCCCGGCAGGTAGCTGCCGTCCATGCGGTAGGCCATCACGTATTTGCGCACGAGCTGCTCGTCACTGTTGCCCCAAATGCCATCCGGGTCCTGCCAGACTTCGATGCGGTCGAGCAGTTTTTCGGAATACAGCATGTAGCTATAAGGATTGGCAGACCAGTCCTGGTCGTAATCCAGGCGGCCCGAGCGCAGCTCGAAACGCACCCGGTAATGGTTGTTCGGGTAGATGATGTCCACCGGGTATATGGCGCGGTCCATGCTTGAGGGGAAGGCGCCGTAGCAGACCGGGTTTTGCCTGGCGATGCCGGTGCCATCGCGCTGGTAGGTGAAGCTCATTTCCAGGCCGAAGATATTGCGCTGGCGGGTCAATCCCCAGGCCCAGGTTTGCATGAACGGCGCACTGCAAGCGCCGGAAGGATAGACCGGGTACCAGGCATGCCCTTCGGGGTTGTCGTCCTGGTTGTAGCCGCCGGCGTTATAGCCAAAATAGTACTGGCTGCCCGTTTTGTCTTCTACCAGCCAGTAGGAGGTGTCGCCAGGGTACCCCCACACATTCCCGCTGCGGTTGTAGCGGCGCACGCGCACGAACGTATCGCTCTGCAGGCGGAAGTCGGTGGTATTGGGATCGCCATCGCCTTCGCTTTCGGCGATTGGCAGCAGCAGCCCGCCGATCCCGTTGGCGGAGAGGTTGAAGGTGTCGTCCGGGTAATAGTTCGGCGTGCCGTTCATATTGCGCTGGATGGAGGCGTATTCCAGCGACCAGCCCATGCCCACCCACGATGCCTGGGTGCGCGAGCCGGCGCTGTCCACCGCCTGGCTGTTGTAGGTCAAAGCCACCCCCGGCTGCAGCCCGCCCGGCGCCGGAGGCAGGGCCAGCGGCAGGCTGTACATGCTCGCTCCTGTGTAACCGGACACTTGAAAATTCTTGAGCGAGGGCAGTTGGGCAGCCTGCCAGTCCTGCGCTTTGAAGTCGAAGGGGCTGAAGCTGGTTGTCACAGCGCTCAGGGTATGGTTCTTGCGATCGATGGTGGTGGGCAGGACGGTCCAGCCGGGCAGCCTTTTGTCATAATGGTAGATCGCCAGCAGCCTGTCGTCCCCGAATTCCTGCGTGCCGGAGTAGCGCACTGTCAGCGTGATGGGTTGGCTGAAGCTCTCCACCAGCAGCCGGCTGGCGGCAGCATAAACGTTGATTTCGAAGCCGTGCTCGCTGAGCTGGGGCACGCTGGGGTCGCTCAAGGCCGCGATGCTCAACCGGACGTTTTCTTGTACCGCGCCGGACGGGAACTGCACGCTGACTTTCCCTTCCAGGCCCTGCACCTGGCCGCCCTGGGCGCCGATGACCCCGCTCAGCGTGCCGCTGACCACTGCGGTAGGAAGCACAGTGGGGGTCGCGCTGGGCGTGGAGGAGGGAAGCGGAGTAGCTGAGACTGCCAGTGTGGCGGTCAGGATGGGGGTAACCGTGACGAGCGGTGGAAGCGTGGCGGTGGACGTCACCGCCGGCGTGGCGCTCGGCAGCGGCGTGGCTGTCGCTGTGAGTATCGCCGTTGGAGTGACGTTTGGCGTGGCAGTGGGGGTGGCAGTAGGTGTGTCGGTGGGTTTTACAATGGCGGTCGGCGCCGCCGCTGCCGTGGCGGACAAGGCGTTTGACGGCAGGTTTAAACTGCTAATTAATATGGATAGGAAAACGATAACACGAATGGACGAATGGACGAATGGACGAATGGACGAATGGACGAATGCACATTTTTCCTCCCAGGGTAGCGATCTGTATACCCCAATTAATCTATCTTTAATTTTATTCCCATTTTAAGAGCCGTCAAGCATGACAAATGTCATATGTTAGGAATTTACCTTTGCCCGGTTTGCCCGGCTGTTTTTTTAAGGGTTTTGTCCAGCCCCAGCCATTCCACCCTCGTCACACAAATTCAAATTGGGTTGAAAATCGAATATAATCACCATATCCTCGGGAAAATCTGCAGGTGACCTGCCGGGGAGAGATAATCACTTGAGCAAACCAAGATTCCTTCGTGTCATCGTTATGCTGCTGCTGGCGGCCGTATTGGGACTGCCTGCCGGCCTGCCGGCCCGCGCCGCCACCAATATGCTCAAGAACGCCGGCTTTGAGAACGGCGATGCTGATTGGGACACCGGCCTGGAAGTATTTTCGATCAAAGCGCCGGCTCACAGCGGCTCAGCCGCCATGTACCTGGAGTCGCTCAGCCGCGCCACCATCGAGCAGTGCATCAACATCAGCCAATCCGATTGGGACAGCTGGATCACAGTAAAAGGGCATAAATTCTTGCTCGCCGACGGCTGGATCAAAACCGACCAATATGTAGACCTGGCTTACATGGAGATTTGGACCTGGACGGGCAGCGACTGCGTGGGGGCCGGCAATCACTGGATTTCCAACGTGGTTGCTGGCAGTCAAAATTGGACGAAGATTTCAGAGGTACCCAACGCCAACAACAATACCTTCGGGTTGATCGATAAGCCGGTCTCAATCTCCGTGGTTTTGGTGGTTGAGCCGGTGCAGGGCGCCAACGGCACGGCGGCGTTCGACGATTTGAGCGTGGTGAACGCCATGCCCGGCGCGGTGACGCTCAGCCGGTTCACCGGCAGCAGCCAACCGCCGGTTGGAGCGGCCTGGTTGGCGCTGGGCGCGATTTTCCTGGCAGTAGCCTGCTGGAAGCTGAGACGCTTACCGCGCCGCTGAAGAACCGAGCAGGGACACCACCGCCGAGCGAAATACTTCGCTGTGGTAATCGACATCGGATGCCGAGGTGTCGGGGGCGATGAGCGCCATGTTGTGGAAGGGCGTCAGCAGGATGCCGCGGTTGAGCGCATACAGGTGCATGTAGCGGTCGAGCTCGCTGTCCACAGCGGCGTTGGCCTGGCCGCCGTTGCGAGGCGCCTGCTGGCGGAACCAGTATTCGACGCGAATTCCCAGGCGTTTGACGATCCAGGGCAGGGCAAATTCATCGATCATGCTTTGCACGCCGGCTGCGAAGCGGTCGGCGAGGGGCATGGCGCGGTCGTACATCGATTGGGTGAGCACGTGGTGTAAAGTCGCCTTCATGGCGGCCAGCGAAAGAGCGTTGCCAGCCAGCGTGCCGCCGATCCCGCCCACGTCGGCTTCGTCCAGCTTGAGACGAGCGGAAAAGGCGTCGGCGACGGCCTGGGTAAAGCCGTAGGTGGCGGCTGGCAGGCCGGAAGCCAGGGGCTTGCCCAGGGTGAGCATATCGGGCTGCAGGCCGTGGGCGGCTGTGTATCCGCCCGGGCCGGCGCAGATGGTGTGGGTCTCATCGATGATCAGGAGCGTGCCGTACTTGCGGGTCAGGGCGCGCAAGGCAGTGTGATAACCGGGGTCGGGGTGGATAATGCCGATGTTGGTCATGACCGGTTCGGCCAGCACACAGGCCACCTGGCCGTCTTGCAGGGCATGCTCCAGCGCCTGCAGATCGTTGAATTCGATCACGCGCGTCGTCTCGACCGGGTCCACCCCTGGCCCGAGGTTGCCGGGACGGGCGCTGGCCTGGCCGTCATCATCCAGGGTGATGAAGGTTTCGTCTACAGAGCCGTGGTAGCAGTAATTGAAGACCAGCACATACGGCCGGCGGGTGACATGCCGCGCCATGCGGATGGCGAAGCGGTTGGCGTCGGTGGCTGTCAGGGTGAACTGCCAGTAAGGCAGTCCAAAACGGCGCTGCAGCTCCTCGCCCACCCAGATGGCATCTTCGGTGGGCAGCATGAGCGTAATCCCCCGAGCGGCCTGGTCTGCAATGGCCTGCACGGCGGCCTGCGGCGCATGGCCGGTCATGGCGCCGGTGTCACCCAGGCAGAAGTCGAGGTACGAGCGGCCATCCACGTCGGTGAAACGCGCCCCTTTGGCCTCTTTGACGAACACAGGAAAGGAGCCCGCCCAACGCATCATCCACAGCATCGGCACGCCGCCGTGCAAGGAGCGGCGCGCCCGCTGGTAGAGGGCGAAAGAGGTGGGGTGTTCCTGGTGAAATTTTTGCTCCTCAGCGGCGAGCAGGCCGGCCAGGCGCGAACGGTCGATCGACGCCATCTGTTATTTTACGTGGTAACCCAAAGCCAGAATGGCTTCCACAATTTGTTGTTCAGTCACCTTTTTCTCGTCGTACTCCACATCCAGCTTCTGCTGAACGTAAGAGCCTTTGATTTTGGCGATGCCGGGCAGTTCATCTTCAATCCCTTCCAGGTGCATCACACAGTTCGAGCACTCCATATCAGGGATGATAAAAACTTTTTTAATCATAGCACCTCTTACTTAAACACAATTTGCCCACTGTACATTCCCATTGAACACGAATACGGTATAACGCTGCCGGCGGTTTGCGCCGGTATATCCACCCCGGCTTCGCCGGTGGGAGGCAGCACCTTTTCAAAATTTAACGAGGGAATCACCACCGCCAGGGCGCAGGAATTGGTGTTCTTGGAGACAAAACGCACATGCACGTCCTGGCCAGCAGGCGCTACCAGGCGCGCCGGTGAATAACCGCTATTGGTGACATTGATCACCAAGCTGTTGCTGCTGCCGCCTGTTTGAACGTTGGCTGGCGAGGATTGGACGGGCGGCGGCGCCAGCGCATCTGCCAGGGCGTTGAACGAGACTGGCGAGCCCATCAACACCAGGCCGGTGTTGACCGAGATGGCGCCCAGGACCAACAGGACGACCGCCACAATTTTCATGAAATAGCCTTCTACCAGGGAAGACAGCTTGGTTGCCAGGTAGGTCACGCCGAAAAAGACTGGCATGGTGCCCAGGATAAACGCAAACATGACCGCCGCGCCGAGCATCGGGCTGCCCAGGCCCATCGCCAGGGCCATCATGGACTGCGTGATGCCGCAGGGGATCAACACGGTGAGCAAACCCAGCAGGAGCGGCGTGCTGAAAGCATCCGCATCCTTGGAAGTGCGGCGAATGAAGCGCGTCACGGATTGTGGCGGCTCGAAATTGAAGTAGCGAAAGATCGGGTGAACCTTGAGGATGCGCAAGCCGTTGCCCAGCATGAAGACGCCGATGGCGATTTGCAGTAAACCTTTGAGCATGGGTGAGAGATAAAACACCTGGCCCAAAAAACCCAACAGCGCGCCCAGCAGGGTATAAGCCGCCAGCTTGGCCACCAAGAACAGGCTGATCGGCAGGGCCACCTGGATAGAAGAAGCCGGGCGTGCGGCTTTGACCCTCGGGCTCGCCTTGGCGCCGCGCCCGGGTGATTGGAGGCTGCGATGGATATCCAGCTCGGCCTGGTGCGCAATGGCACTGGAAAGCAAACCGCCCTGGATGGCCAGGCAGCTGATGCCGCCCGCCGTCAGGCCGGTGAGAAAAGCGACGATAATATTGTTATCCATTAACCTTTAATTCTCCGAAGCGAGGAAGCTAATCTTAGTTTACCATAATTAATTTTGGTTTGATTTCAATTATATAATATTTGAGAAATTTATTCTCACCCATTTGCATTCTTCGTTTTCGTAAATGTGCCGAAATCGTCGGAATATGATATAGAGAAGAATCAATTATAATAATAATATCCAAAAAATGTATTTTCTTGTCGATCACCCTGCGTTTGTCGTTTGTCGAAGGTTTAGACAACCGAAGCCCAATGTGGTTGGTCTGCCGAAGGGTGGGCATTCGGAAGCGTATATTTTGTAAATCCAATCTCTTAATCGCAAGCTGGAGGATATATGCAAGATTTTGAAAAGTTAGGCGTTTTTTATCTCGGTCGGGAGTTTAATCTTCAATCAAAAACGTTGCAAGATAACCTCCTTCTTTATGATTCTCGCGACCTGGTGACGCACGCTGTCGTAATGGGTATGACCGGCAGCGGAAAAACAGGTTTGTGCATCGATTTAATTGAGGAGGCGGCAATCGACGGCATTCCGGCAATTCTGATTGATCCAAAAGGGGATTTAACCAATCTTATGCTGACCTTTCCACAGTTAACGGGCAATGTTTTTCAACCGTGGGTTAACCCAGACGATGCTGCCCGCAAAGGCATGTCTGTTGAGGACTTTGCTAACCAACAGGCAGCGCTGTGGCAAAAGGGTTTAGGCGATTGGGGGCAAAATGCTGACCGCATTCAACGGCTGAAGAATGCCGCAGATTTTTCGATTTTCACGCCTGGGAGCAATGCCGGCATTCCGGTCTCTATATTAAAATCGTTCGCCGTACCACCTTTCGAAATCATGGATGACGGTGAACTTTTGCAAGAGCGCATCAATATAACTGTGACGAGCTTGCTAGGCCTTCTTAATATTCAGGCCGATGCGATGCAAAGCCGTGAACATATTTTGATTTCAATGATTATTAGCGATATGTGGCAGCAAGGCAAGGATGTTGATTTAGCTGGTTTGATAACCCAAATTCAAAATCCCCCCTTCACGAAAATCGGCGTGCTCGATCTGGAGTCTTTTTACCCTTCTAAAGATCGGTTTTCTTTAGTGATGGCGATGAATAACTTATTGGCCTCGCCTGGATTCCGTTCTTGGCTCGAAGGCGTGCCATTGGATATCGGCCAAATCTTACACACACAGCAAGGTAAACCTCGCATTGCTATCTTTTCTATTGCGCATCTGAGCGACAACGAAAGAATGTTTTTTGTTTCATTGATCCTAAACCAAGTTTTAGGGTGGATGCGAACCCAACCAGGTACAACCAGCCTGCGCGCTTTGGTTTATATGGATGAAATATTCGGTTATTTTCCACCAATTTCAAATCCGCCTTCCAAGCAACCTTTGCTCACTTTACTCAAACAAGCTCGTGCATTCGGTGTGGGGATTGTCTTGGCGACACAAAACCCTGTCGATCTTGATTATAAGGGCCTATCGAACACGGGCACATGGTTTATTGGTCGTTTACAAACTGAAAGGGATAAAGCCAGGGTACTGGAAGGACTGGAGGGTGCCGCCAGCAGCGCAGGAAACAATTTCGATCGGCTAAAACTGGATGAAGTTCTAGCTGGATTGGGGAATCGGGTGTTCTTGATGAACAACACACACGAGGATGCCCCTATCGTTTTTCAAACGCGTTGGAGCCTGTCTTACTTGCGCGGACCTTTAACTCGCAGCCAGATTAAGCAAATAATGGATCCCATTAAATCCTCCCAACCCCAGGGAGCTGCCAATGTTCAAAGCACCTCAGGTGCAATGGTTGGAGATCAAGCCCCCCAAACTGCGATCCCAGTATCCGCAAAAATCGATTCGCAAACAACTGTGCAGACATTGGATGACCAGCAAACAATCACCACACCTCAAGGGTCGTCACCTTCGGATTTTCCTCCGAGCTTACCTGCTGAAATCTCTCAATTTTACATTCCACTGCGCGGCAGCTCCAATGGCGTGAATTATGATCCGGTTTTAGTCGGCGCAGCGAAAATCCATTACCTGGATGCTAAATCTCTGGTGGATTTTAACCAGTCTGTGTTGGTTTTAACCGAAATAAGCGATTCAGCGGTTCCAGTAGACTGGGAAGCATCTAAAACCGTGGATGTAGCGCTGAATGATTTAGAAAAAACTCCAACTCGCGGCGTTAAATTTGGAAGCCTTCCTTCGCCTGCTGCCAAGGCGAAAAATTATGCCGCCTGGATCAAAGATTTTACAACCTGGCTGTATGGCAGCCAAAAAATTGATCTCATGGTCAGCCCAAGCACTGGAAAGGTAGCCAAACCTGGTGAAAACGAACGTGATTTCCGCATTCGTTTGCAGCAAGCTGCGCGTGAACAGCGAGATGAGGCTGTCCAGGCGCTCAAGACAAAATACGCGGTAAAAATCAACAGTATTCAGGAAAAAATTCGCAAAGCCGATCAGGCAGTCGAACGCGAAGCATCTCAGGCGAACCAGGCCAAGATGGCGACAGCTCTATCCTTTGGCTCAACTCTGCTGGGTGCATTTACCGGTCGGAAATTAGTGAGTTCTGCAAACATCAACAAAGCCGCCTCAGCATTCAAGGGGGTCGGAAGATCAATGCAGCAGCAGAGTGATGTCGATCGAGCGAAAGATACCGTCGAGACCTACAAACAGCAATTGACTGAACTCGATGAACAATTTAAAGCAGAAACAGAAGCTTTCGAATCGAAGATCGACCCAATGACGGAAACATTGGATACCATCACGATCCGGCCGAAGAAAACGGATATATCCGTTCAACTCTGTACGTTAGTTTGGGCCCCCTATCGTCTCAACAGCCAGGGTCAAAAAGAACCAGCCTGGTAGAATACTACTTCAAAAAGCAGTCGATGGAAACAACCGGCTGCTTTTTTCTACCTTCGAACGATAGCATCCGCCATGCGGGCAATGCGCTGCATGAAAAGGACATCGTGAACACGGATGATGTCGGCGCCACGGCAGATACCGATCGCCACCGCGGCGGCCGTGCCTTCGAGGCGCTGGTCAGGCGGCAAATTCAACGTATAACCGATAAACGATTTACGGGATGGACCAAGCAGGAGCGGGTAGCCCAGGTCACGAAATTCCGCCAGGCGATCGATCAGCTCCAGGTTTTGCTCTGTGGTTTTGCCAAAGCCAATGCCCGGGTCGAGGATGATCCTGTCGTCCGCCAATCCGGCGGCGTGCGCCAGAGCCACCGATTCCAATAGCTCCAGGCGTATATCCGCCACCAGGTTTTCGTAAGGCACACCGATGTAGCGTCCGCCCAACTGCTCTTTGATCTGGGCATTGGCCCAGGATGAGCGGTTGTGCATCAAAATCACCGGGACCTGGAGACGCCCGGCTACCGCCGCGATTTGAGGGTCTGCGTGGAAACCCCACACATCGTTGATCATATCGGCGCCAGCCCCCAAAGAGAGCTCAGCCGTGCGGGCGCGGTAGGTGTCAACCGAAATCGGCAGGTCGAACCGCTGTCGCAGCGCTTGTATCACAGGCAGCAGTCGGTCCTGCTCTTCGGTCGCGCTGACGGGTTGGGAGCCAGGGCGAGTGCTCTCGGCGCCCACATCCAATATGTCCACGCCCGCTGCGACGAAGCCTTCCGCCTGGGCCAGGGCTGTTGTGACGGCATCTTTCCCGCCAACAGCCAGGCCATCGCCCGAAAAAGAATCAGGGGTGATGTTTAAAATCCCCATGAGGTAGGTGCGCTGGCCCCAGGTAAACGTGCGGCCGCGCAAAGTGAGTGCTTTGGAAAGCATGTCAGACGCGCAGGGTCAGCGGGCGAGACAGCCAGGCTTCGGCGGCGTCGATCGTGTCAAACAAGGCCATTTCCACTCCGCTGGGATTCAGCGCACCCAGCATGCGCAGCGCTTCCACCACATGCGGCTGACTGGCGACAATCGCCAGCCGTACGTTGCGCACAGAGGGGTCGGTGTTGACTTCAGCGGCATACTGCAAAGCCATAGGAGGCAGTTCGGTCAAGGCGCGCAGATCATACAGGTTCGTGGTCAGCCGGTCAGAATCGTAGAGATGCTCGAGGGCAAACTTACGCCAATGGGTCAAGGTAGCGGTCGAGGCGTCAATGAAGGTAAAGTGCATACCGCCATCCGGCCGGCGCACAACCGTATAGCCGATGCCGGCCTGGGGTATCCAGTTGAGAGGTTTGAGTGTGGACATGAGGAGCTCCTTTGGCTAAGTGCATCCATACTTTATCCACAAAACGTGAATTTGTCAAATCAACGGGTTTTCATGCGCAGCGGCTGGTTGCCGCGCAGGGCTTTGAAACCGTAAAAGCCATTCATCGCCAGGGAGAGCAGAAGAGCCCCCGGTCGCAACGCTGGAATGCCGTGCAGCAGGCGTTTCACCACCGCCAGCGGAGAAAATGCCGCTCGCCACAAGGCGCGGTGGGCCTCAAGCAGTTCGTCTGCTTGCATCTGGGCCGGCTGAAAGGCTACATTGTAACCGTTATAAAACCGCCAGCCTCGCTCCAATAGCAAGCGATCTTCAACAGCCAGCCTGGCGTACAATGGCGTACCTTTATAGGGGGTGAGTATACTGAGGAATGGAACATCCACGCCGATATCGGCCAGATTTCGCGCCATGAGAGCAATGCTTTGCGGTGTATCGGCATCAAAACCGGCAATAAACCCGGCCATCACGGCAATGCCATAGGAATGTATGGTCGCAATGGCTTCTTTATACTGCGGCGCGCGATTTTGTTCTTTGGCGGCATCTTTCAGCGAGGCTTCGCCAAAGCTTT
Organism: Chloroflexota bacterium; assembly: GCA_029782365.1. Lineage (GTDB taxonomy): Bacteria > Chloroflexota > Anaerolineae > Anaerolineales > UBA4823 > CAWBUW01. Next base: position 154,740 of record JAKOUW010000120.1, on the reverse strand, counting down.
CGATGCCCAGAAAGACGCCAATACAGCCAGATGCCTGCATCAGTTCCAGCAGTTCTGGATCGCGGGCGATGTCCAGGCTGGCCTGCGTGAGCCACCACTTTTTCAAAGGAATCATGGCCTGCAAGAGCTGCTTGACATACGGCCGGCGGGCGGTCAGGTTATCATCCCAAAACCAAACCACTTTGCGCTGCCACCAATGCGGAAAGTTATCATAGCGGATATCGCGCAGCACTTCCTCCACCGGACGGGTGCGGAAACCCGGGTTAACCGAGGGAACCGAACAAAAGGAGCAGTGAAACGGGCAGCCGCGTGTCGCCTGGATGACGCGCCGGATGACAAAACCAGGTGAGAGCAGATCGTAACGCGGCGTGGGCAGACCTTCCAGCGGCTGCGGCTGGCCAACATAGCGCGCCTGGAGTGCGCCGCGTTCAGCATCCTCCAACACTTGTGGCCAGATCGCTTCGGCTTCACCTATCAGGACTGCATCGCAGTGTTCTAGCGCCTCCTCCGGCCAGAAGGTGACGTGTGGGCCTCCAGCCACTACCAGCTTGCCGCGCTGTCTGAAATAATTCGCCAGGCGGTAGGCTTCTTCTGCAAACCCGCTGAAAAAGGAGAGCGCCACCAGGTCCGCGTCGCTGTCATACGGAAGGGCATCGAGTTGTTGATGAAACAGGCGGACGCGGTGCCGGTAGGGCGTGAGGGCGGCCAGATGAATGCCAGTGACCGGCGGCACAAAATTCATTTCGTGGCCGAAGGTGTAGCGCGGCTGGTAAACGATGATGATATCAATTTTCAAGGTTTAATCTCACAATCAAAGTCTTGTGAGTTGATTATAGGCAAGCGCGGTGCGGCCTGCCACGCCTTGAGGCCAGCAATATATGCACCCGGGTGCAGCAAAACTCCGGGCGGGGAAGGGCTTGCGCGACTTGCTTAGTCGTTCTTCAGCTTGGGCAGCCCGAGCAGCGCCGCCAGCAGTTTTGGGTCGAGTCCTGCAATGTCCTCTTGAGATTCCGGAAAATCTCGCTGATCGAGACGCTCGCGCAAAGTGCGCCAGAGCTGTTGGCGCTCACCGTGCGAGGAAAGCGCCAGATCATCGGTCGTTTGTGCGCTGAGCAGCGCTTCACCCAGGGTGTAAGCAAAAGTGATGCGCCGCCACTTGCCACCCGTGACCGGTCGCGGCAGAAGCTCTAACGGACCGAGCTGAATCTTGTAATACTCATGGGCAGCGCGCGGGTGGTCTGGTTCATCCTTGAACAACTCACGGCGTGTGGCCAGCTCGTGGCCGCGCAAAGGTGCAATCCATTGAATCGCGCTGCCCTGCTCACCAAAGGCGGCAGTCTGGTAGAATGCCAGGTAATCAACGCCAATCACGCGCGGCGCAGAGCGCAAGGGGATGCGGTACCAGCCCAACAGGCGGGCAATCTCCAGGTCACGCGGCTCATTCATCACCGCCAACAGCACCAAGGATTCCGGGGTCAGCATTGCGCCTTAACTGAGCCCTGAAAGCAGGGCATAAACGGTCACCAGCGCCGCGGCGGTGATAACGATCGTTGCCACGATTGAAAAATATGTCTGGAACTTGTTGTTCTTAAATTTGCCCATAATCTGCTGGCTGTCCGTCAGGCGGATCAGGTAAAAGAACACCAGAGGCAGCATCATGGCATTCAGGATTTGTGTGGCGATGGCCAATGAGAAGAGGTTTATTCCTGGGATCATTACGGCCAGCGTGGCGAAGATTAATTGGGCCGCAAACAAAATATAGAAAGTCTTGCTCTTCTTGAAGTCCGAATCCAGGCTGCCAGACGTGCCAAAGAACTCAGAAAAGGCATATGCAGTGGAAAGGCTGACGATAATCAACCCCATAAATGCGGCGTTGAGCAGGCCGATGGCAAACAAGGTGCTTGCCAGCTCGCCGGCGAACGGCTTGATCGCCAGGGCGGCCTGGTCGCCGTTTTCCAAAGGGATTTTGTTGACAAACAAAGTTGCGGCAGTCGCCACAATCATAAAGAAAGAGAAGAAATCGGTCAGAAAAGCGCCCCAATATGTTTCAACCTGCGAATAAAACAGGGTGTTCGTTTCCAGTTTCTTGTCCCCAGCAAACGAACTGATAAAGAACTGACCCCAGGGAGTGATGGTGGTGCCCAACACACCCATTCCGATAATCAGGAAATCACGCACATATGCGCCTGTCCATTCGACCCCGTTCGGCACGATCAGGTTGGATAAAGCCAACCCCCAATCGGGTTTCGCTTTGAAGGCCGAGATGATATACAACAAGTAGAACAACGAAACAAACAGCATGATCGCCTGCGTCAGGCGATAATTTCCCCGCGTGACCAGCAAAAAGGCCAGGATAACGATGCCAATGATGAATGGTTCTGTGGGGATCTTAAACATATAACTGACAGCCTTGACTGCCGACAGGTTGGCTGTGATCGTGCCGAGGTTGGCGACCAGCAGGGCGAAGAACATAAACACAGCCACCCGCACGCCAAATTTTTCTCGGATCAGATCAGCCAGGCCACGCCGGGTGACCAGCACCAGTCGCATGCCCATCTCCTGGGTGATCCCCAGCAGGATAGTGATGATCAGCAAAAGAAATAGAATCGGGTATCCCAGGCGAGCCCCCGCGGCAGAATAGGTGGCCACGCCGCCAGCGTCGTTATCGGCCATAGCTGTGATGGTAGCCGGACCAAAAACCGCCATCAACAGCGCCAGTTGGCGAAGAAGAGGCAGGCTGCGCCATTTTTCGCGAATCGAAGTCAGCACACCAGCACCTAACGGAAAAAGCGCGGCAAGCGTTTCTTCCACGCCGTGGGGATAATTTTATCCAGCGCGTCGTCAGCAGTGACAATGCCCAGCAGGCGGCACTGCTCGTCGATCACAGGCAGCGCCAGCAGATTGTATTTCGAAACGATGTGCGCCAGTTCCTCCTGGCTGGCGTCCGGTGGCACCGTCACCAAACGGCTGTGCATGAATTCCTCCACCGGAGTGGAGGGGTCAGCCATCACCAGATCGCTGAGCGAGAACACCCCAACCAGTCGATCATCCGGCTCAAGCACATATACGTAGAAGAATTGTTCCGCCTCAGCGGCTGTCTGGCGCAGCTGCGCCATAGCCTGGGAGGCGCTCAGGTTGTTATTGACATAGGCATACTCGGTGGTCATTAGACCACCTGCGCTCTCCTCAGGATAGCGGAGCAGAAGGCGCACGTCTTCTGCTTCTTCTTTTTCCATTAGCTCCAGCAGGTCTTCCTGGCGTTCCTCAGGCAGTTCATGCAGCAGGTCGGCGGCTTCATCTGGCGACATCTCCTCCAACACATCCGCAACCTTCTCATCCGACATCCCCTCCACCAATGAAACCTGCAAATCCGTCTCGACCTCTTCCAGGGCATCCGCTACCTGACTGACATCCATGCTGTCGAGCAGTTCGCCTCCTTCAGCATGCGATAGATCAGTCAAAATATCGGCGATATCCGCCGGATGCAGATCGGCCAGGGCATCCACTGGGACGCGCAGGCGCATGAACGGGTCGCGGCGCAGCAGCTCGACGCAGTCCCAGGGGATTCCTGTCATCGGCAGACGATTGCCCAGTCGCCCCTGGATGGCGCCGGCCAGGCGTGTAAGCCCCAGACGGCGCAGCAAGCCATAAACACCCACGTCTACGTTGCTAACCACAACCTGGCCGTTGACGCGCACCAGCTCGACATCGTTTACGCGCACGACACGTGCGCCGTCGGTGTCGATGATCTGCTTGTCGAGCACATCTTCCACCAGGCTGAAATCATCCTCGGCAGAAATAAACTCACTGATTTGATCGATATTACATTTCAGTGGAACCGCCACTGAGAGCAGAGCGGCAACATCCGAATAAGGCACCAAAAAGGTTTTCCCTTTGCGAGAAACCTCCACGGCCTCAATAACAGGATGTGGAAAATCACGGTGCGGCCGCGCCACCAGGTCGGTGACTTTGCCGATGGGGCGGCCTTGAAGATCGGTTACCGGTTTACCGGTGATTTCGCTGATGTATGCCACAGCGCACCTCCAATACTTTGCGGTTTTACCGGGGATGAGCCCCGGCGGGAGAGACTCCTCTAGCCGCTGGACAGGAGGTGCTGGTTTCGTCGCTTACCGGTCGAGATTCCCCCAGGTGATTGGAGTGAATGCGCCGGCGCAGTTCAATCGAACGCAACCGCCTTCTGCCTGGCGCGGCCAGGAGTTAGGTAAGTCAGGATTTGAACTCTGATCGTCCATAAGGGCGCAATCACCTCCTTCCAACACACAGGCCATCCATTTTGACTGGTCAGCCACAGGCCTGGTGGCAAGAAAAACCCCCGAACGGAACCATGATCTGTTAGGTTTACAGAACAACACCGACTCGGAGGTCTTAATTGCAAGTGTATTTTACACCCTATCGAAATGATGGTCAAGCGAGAGTGTGAAATTTAGAAGCTTTTCGATTGACGAAGCCCTGATTGACTTTATAATATTGTAAGGTGTCTATGAAACTCGAGCCTTTACTGTATGTCCCTGATGCAGAAACATGGGCCGCCTGGTTGGCCGAAAATTGGCAGGTTGAAAGGCGCGTCTGGCTGGTTTATTATAAAAAAGGTTGCCCTCAAGCCAGCCCGACGTATGAAGAATCGGTCGATGAGGCCTTATGTTTTGGTTGGATCGACAGCCTGATTAAGCGCCTGGACGACCAATCGCATGCCCGCCTGTTTACGCCGCGCAAAGACCGCACCAAGTGGTCCGCCTCGAACCGGCTGAGAGTTCGGCGGCTCATTGAGGCCGGTCGAATGAAGCCTCCAGGCCTGGCGGTGCTGCCTCCTGATCTGGAGGCCGAGCCGGTCTGGCGCGCCCACCCTGAACAGGAACCACTGCCGGGGTTTATCCAGCAAGCGTTAGCAGCCAACATTGAGCTGAAAGAACTGTTTTTCGGCCTGACGCCTTCGATTCGCCGCATGTACCTGAATTACATTCTCGACGGCAAACGGGAAGCCACCCGCCAGAAACGCCTGGAATATATTCTCGAAAATCTAGCGACCGGGAAAATCGTGGACTTTATGAAATCCAAGTCTGAGCGATAGACACCAAAATTGGATTAAATTCCCCTCTTGACAAAAATAGAAAACGGTTTATTATTTATCAAAATAAATAATAAACCGTAGAGTAATATCAATGTCAGTCCGTTACGCAATATTAGGGTTGCTTGCACAGCGCCCTCGACATGGATATGAGCTGAAAGCAGCGTTTGAAGCGCTGGCTGGCGGCTCCGAGAGCTGGGATATCAAACCAGCCCAGATTTACACGACCCTCGAGCGGCTGGAAGTAGCTGGTCTGGTGGCGCAAGAAACCGCCCCACAAGAGCCAGGTGCTGAAAAACACAACTATCTGTTGACTGAGCAAGGCCAACACGCGTTGACCGAATGGTTCGAAAGCGGTGTGCCAGTGGAGCACCAGCGGGATGAATTCTTCATCAAACTGATGATTAGCCTGGCGGCCGGCCAAGGCAACCCACGCCAGATCATCCAAACCCAGCGCGTGGCTCTTTACCATGAACTGCACAATGCCACCACCCAACGCAGCAGCCTGGATCCATCTATTTCGCTGGCCCAGATTCTCCTGCAAGACAAAGCCATCATGCATCTGGAGGCCGATTTGCGCTGGTTGGATTTTGTGGAAGCGCGATTGGATGAGGTGCGGCGCCAGCCGCTTCCCCAGCCTGAGCTGCGCAGCCGCGGCCGGCCGCGCAGCAGTTCAAATGATTAATGGTTGCGATTTTCCGGCGGCACATTCTGCTGTCCGGGTTATTGTACAAGAAGGAGTTACCTATGAGTCTTATTCAAACTGAAAAACTGACTAAAATCTACGGACAAGGCGCCACCGCGGTCACCGCCCTGGATGGCGTCAGCCTGAGCGTCGAAGCCGGAGAGTTTGTGGCCGTGATGGGACCCAGCGGCTGCGGAAAATCCACCTTGATGCACCTGTTGGGCGGCCTGGATAACCCCACCAGCGGCCGTGTGATTATTGATAACCAGGCATTAGATGGTTTATCTGACAGCGCCCTGACCGAGCTTCGCCGACGAAAAATCGGGTTTATCTTCCAATTCTTCAACCTGATACCGGTGCTTACCGCCCAAGAGAACACCGCGTTGCCGATCACTTTGGATGGCAAACCGGCCTCGGATGCCAACGCCAAAGCCGCCGAGTTGTTGAAAAAGGTGGGATTGAGTGATAAATTGAACAGCCGGCCCGACCAGCTTTCTGGCGGCCAGCAGCAGAGGGTGGCCATTGCCCGTGCCCTGGTCTATGAGCCGGCTTTGATCCTGGCAGACGAACCTACCGGCAACCTGGACACACGCGCTTCTGACGAAATCGCCGGCCTGTTACGCCAGGTAGCGAATGAGTGGGGACGTTCGGTCGTGATGGTCACCCATGACCCACGCATTGCCGCTTACGCCGACCGCATTGTGTTTTTGAAGGACGGCATCATCGCCGACCAAACGCGTCTCAATGGCAGTCGCGAGCACAATCAGCAAATTGCGGCGGCTGGCATCCGTTAGGAGGCTCTTATGAACCTGCAACTCACTCTCGCTGCCCGCTATCTGAGCGGGCGTAAACTGCGCACGTTTCTAACCACCTTAGCAGTGGTGTTCGGTGTTCTGGTCATTTTCGGGATGAATATCCTGCTGCCAACCATGCTTCAGGCCATGCAGGCCAATCTGATGGCGGCTGCAGACAAAGTGGATTTAACCATAACACACAAAACTGGCGGCGCTTTTGGCATCGATGTGGTTAACACGGTGCAAAACGTTTCGGGGATTTCAGCGGTTACAGGATCGTTGAATCGCACAGTGAATTTACCTGCAAATTATTTTGACCATGAGGCGGCCAAAACAGACGTTATCTCAACCTTGAGCCTGGTGGGAATCGATACGCAGAGCGTCCAAACCATTCACAGTTTTCCTCTGACCAGCGGCCGTTTTCTACGGGCAAGCGATACAGGTTCAGCCATCATCGCTTCTTCCCTGGCAGATGCCCTGGGTTTAAAACTGGGTGATAGTTTTAAGATACCCTCAACCCAGGGAGAGACCAGCCTCCAGGTGGTTGGCCTCCTGCCTCGGCGGTCAATGCCAGGCAATGAAGAAGTCATTGTCAGCCTGGCTGAGGCGCAGACCCTCACCGGCCAACCCGGCCAGATCAACACGATCGAAGCCAATTTTAACACCACAGACGCCGCCCAACGAGAGAACATCGAAACCGCGGTTGAACAGGCCGTGGGTGACAGCTACCAGTTTGGCGCGCTCTCGAGCGGCTCTGAGATGGTCACCAGTCTGCGCACCGCCCAGGCCGGCTTCAACCTGTTTGGCTTCCTGGCGTTATTCATGGGGGGGTTCATTATCTTCAATACGTTTCGCACCGTAGTCACTGAACGGCGCCGGGATATTGGTATGCTGCGCGCCGTAGGGGCCAGTCAGCGCACAATTGTGGGTATTTTCCTGGCTGAAAGCCTGGTGCAGGGAATAATGGGAACTGCGGTCGGGCTGGTGCTGGGTTATCTCCTGGGATTGGGGTCGCTCTCTGTTATCGGACCGATCATGAGCCAGTTCATTCACCTGCAAATTGGCAGCCCGGTTGTCAGCGGCGGCCTGGTGGTTGGCTCTGTCTTGCTGGGGGTTGGCATCACTATCCTGGCTGGTTTGCTGCCGGCATTCCAGGCCAGCCGGATCACCCCATTGGAGGCCCTACGCCCATCCGCGGCCGAAGCAGCCTATAAACGCAGCGTTCCTGCCAGCCTCTTCATTGGCATTATCTTCCTGGGATTTGGCATTGTGGCGCTATTTATTGGAAAAATAGAGCTGATTGCTCCAGGGGGGCTGCTCTTCCTGGTGGGGTTGGTGTTGGTCGGGCCGGTATTGGTGGCGCCGATTGCGAGCATTTTCAGCCGGCTGATCACCCTGCTTTACGCCCGCGAAGGCACCGGCGCGCTGGCAGAGGGCAACCTAAAGCGCCAGCCTTCACGCGCGGCGGTCACAGCCAGCGCCACCATGATCGGCCTGGCGATTATCGTCGCCGCTGGTGGTCTGACCAGCAGTTTGACGAATGGTTTCTTGGATGTGCTGAAGAAAAGCCTGGGGAGTGACTACCTCATGTCGCCGCCGTCGATTGCGTTGTGGAGCACCAACATGGGCGCCAGCTCCGAATTGGCAAATGCTCTGCGCAAAGTCGATGGCGTCGGCGATATCAGCACCCTGCGCTTTGCCCTGACAAGCACCAAAGCGCCCGATAACCTGATGAGCGCCAAGCTGAAAGCCAGCGGCGCAGCGGGTGTGGGAAACAACCTGGCGGTTACCTTATTAGGGATCGATCCTGTGGCTTTCCCAAAAGTCTCCGGTCTGACCTTTGCGCGAGGAGATGAAACGACTGCCTATCAAAAACTTGGCGAGGGTCGCAATATCATCCTGAACGGCGTGCTGTCCGTGGCGCTGAACGCCAGGCTCGGCGACAGCCTCGACCTGTTGACCCCTCACGGACAGCAGACATACCAGGTTGTCGCTATTGCCAACGATTACATGGATGCCAAACTGCAGACTGCGTTCATTTCGCAGGCGAATATGAAAACTGATTTCGATAATGAAGAAGACATTTACCTGCAGTTCAACCTGAAGCCGGGCGTCAGCCGCACATCGGAAGTCGATGCGCAAATACGGCAGGTGGCTGCCGGTTATCCACAGTTTCAATTGATCGCCGGTAAAGATTACTTTGATGAGAACAAACGCCTGTTTGATGCCGTGTTTGCTGGCTTATATCTCATGCTGGGCGTGCTGGCTGCACCTTCCCTGATTGCAATGACGAACACTTTGGCGATCGCAGTGATCGAGCGGACGCGGGAAATTGGCATGCTGCGCGCCATTGGATCCACTCAGCGCCAGGTGCGGCAGATGATCGTGGCCGAAGCGCTTCTGCTGGCAGGCTTGGGGACCACATTTGGCCTGCTGGGCGGCCTTTACCTGGGTGATGTGCTGATCAGCGCAATGGTGCAAACTGGTTACCCGGTGTCGTATGTCTTCCCAACCAGCGGCATACTGGCTGGCATCGCTATTGGATTGTTTTTTGGCCTGGTCGCTGCGCTGATCCCGGCTCGCCAGGCAGCCGGCATGCGCATCGTGGATGCACTGCGCTACGAATAGAGCCTGGTGAAACGCAAAAGGGCGGCTTCCCGCCCTTTTTGCGTTTAATCATATATAATCAATCCATGGAGAACCCTTCGATCTCTTGTCCAAAATGTGGAAATCCGATCGAGGTGCCGCCACAACCATCCGCTACGGTGGAATGCCGCCGCTGTCACAACATAGCCGCGGTGCCTGAAACCCTGCGCACGACTGCCCTTCCCAAACCCAGACAAACCGGCAAGACAAGCGCTTCCCGAACGGAAAGCAGTGTGCGCCTGCGCAATATCGAACGCCTGGCGGAAGTCATGAGTCTGGCAGAGAGCGGCCAGGTCAGAGAGGCGGTTGATCTCCTGTGTGCTATCAGCGGCATGAATTTACGCGAAGCCAGCCTGGCGGTGGAAAAGATGCTGGCGGGCGAAAGCGTTGCTCTGACTTTCAAATCCTCCAACCAGCGGGCTGCTCATAAACCAGCAGACCTGACTCTGCTGGAAGCAGAGATTCGCAGCCTTGCGGCAGACGAAAATGAAGATGAGGCAATCACACGCCTTCAGCAGATGCTTGCGGTGGGCACAAGCGAAGCACGAACTATCCTGAAGCGCGTCTTGGAAGGTGAAAACTTGCAGGAAGCCTTGATCGCCACCGACCAAGAGGCAGCCCGTTACGTGCTCCACAGCACGGAAAAAGTAAAAATCGACGATTACCACAGCCCTTTAGAGCCTGCTCCTCAGAATCCACTATTCCGGCTGCGACGCCGCAGTTTCGTCAGGCCTTTCTTATATTTTGCCGCCTCACTGCTTGTGCTGCTGCCGATCGCTCTGTACATCCTGACAATGCCCAAGCCGCTGCGCCGCTTCCTTGAAAAATACAATCCATTCTCCTATGCGCATGTCCTGGTCTCAATCGAGGCCAGCAGTAACGATTCAGGCGATTTGGAGGATCCACGCGCTGTCGCCCTGGATGGACAGGGGTATGTTTATGTTGCCGATCACGACGACAGCCGGATTGTGCGTTTTGATCAAAATGGCAATTTTCAGAACAAATGGACCGTGAGACCGGCCCCCAACGAAGTTGACCTGGGCATCAAATCGATGGCGGCCGCGCCAGATGGCAGAGTGTTTGTTGCTTTGGGCTCTGAGATCATCGTCTATGATGGTCTAATGGGTAAAGAGCTCCAGCGCTTTCGAGTCACTCTGCCGGGCAAGGATCAAATCGCTAACCCAAATCAACTTTATTATAATTTCCAAAAAAACCTGGGGATTGTGACCGGCGGTGAAAATGTGCTCGTTTTTGATGAAAAGCAGCAGTCGGTGCTCACCATCGAGAATGCGGTCAGCCAGGCTACCAAGATCACCGAACTGGATACCCATCTCACCTTCGACCGGCCCGGCAATCTCTACCTGTTGGGTGCGTTTAACGAAACAGTGGTGAAATATACACCGGACGGCCGTTTGCTCTCTCGTTTTGGCAGCAAAGGCAACGAGCCTGGCCAGTTCGTTTCCGCGTTGGCAATCGCCGTTGCGCCTGACGGGCGAATTTTTGTCAGTGACTACCTGGGTGTGAACATCTTTACGCCGGATGGACATTTTATCCTACGCTTTGACCTGCCTTACTCCACCGCCTTCAGCATGGCTTTCGACACAGATGGCGATTTATGGGCAGCGACCAGCGACAAACGCGTGATCGAAGTGAGCCTGCCTGCGCCTTAGATTAAAACAAGCGACCTTAATGGTGGCTGGTCACCGGATACGGCTTAATACCATACACCATCACCATGTTGCCGTTTAAGAAGAAGACCCCTTCCGAATCCAACTGTTCAAGCGCAGCCCGCCAGCGTGACAACTCGATTTCATTGATAATACCCGCGGCCAGGGCCGCTTTTTCCGTCTCATCCAGGCGCACCACCTGGCGCCCTATGGCCAATGAGGCGATAAACGTTGGAAACACATCGATCGCAATATCAGTCAGGCCGGACCGCTTGATCAAGCGGTACAACTGCCGTCCCGCATAACCATTGCGAAGATTATGTTCGGCATGAAAACGGATCAGGCGGCGTTCGATTTCCACTTCTGGAGTGTCGATCGAGATGGAACCCCAGTCGGTATCCATAATCACTACCCACCCGCCAGGTCGGGTGACACGGATCATCTCTTGCAGCATGCGCTCGGGGTAATCAAGGTTCTGGAACAACCGTTCACAGCGCACTGCGTCGAATTCATTGTCTGCGAACGGCAGGATGTAAATGTCAGACTGCTGGTGGCGGACTTTACTGCCCAGCCCGAGCTGGGCAGCTCGCTGATTGGCTTCCGCCACCTGGGCGGGGTCAGCATCAACCCCCACCACCTGGCCGGTCGTCCCAACCATCATTGCCAAAGAGACTGTATCAATCGCCGGGCCACAGCCAACATCCAACACCTTCTGGCCTGGCTCAATATGCATGGCCGCGTAACTGCGCTGCTTGGCCTGCTGAATCAGGCGTGTGGAGGTCTGAACATAACCTGTGTCGACAGCATTCTTATAATAACGCATGATTCCTCCTGAATGGAGGTAATTCTACCCGAAAAAGATGAATTTGGCGTGACATATTTGCCCGGCCTGCCTCAGCCTACGCCCTCAACAGGTAAAACTCATAACCGTACCAGTTGGAATACTGCTGGAATAAGTCGATTTCGGCCTGTTCTCCATCCAGGCCGGCGAGGTTTTCCGGTCGGTCGGCATATTTTGCGCGCAGGGCTGTAATCCGCTGATGCATCGGTCCGTAATACGATTCCCACCAGGCTGAATCCGGCAGGGTGAAATGTTCCAACAGATGGTATCCAGCCTTGCTCGCCATCTGGCAGTTTGTTTCGACCGATTGCATCGCAGGATAATTGGAGCGCCAGAACGACAAAGGCTCTTGTGGTGGGTCTTGTTTCAGCCAGCTCAGCTCAGTGACTGCGACGCAGCCGCCAGGCCGAAGCAGCCGCCGCCAGAGGCTCAAGCCGGCCGCAAAACCGAGAATGTAGATCGCACCTTCCGACCAGATCAGATCGAAACTCTGCTCCGCGAACGGAGCGTTGGCCATCGAAGCGTTGAGAATGTCGATTTGCGCTGCCAGGCCTACCGCCTGCGCCTCTCGGTGGAGGTGAATTAGAAACGGCAGGTGTGTATCCAACCCCACCAATCGTCCGCCGGATAGGCGAGCCAGCTCAAGGGTTTGCATTCCTGGCCCACAGCCCATATCCAGAATGAACGGCCTGGCGGGCATCGCCGGCAGGCACTGGAACGCACGGCGTGTGGAGGCGTTATCACCTGGCCCTTCACGCGGCAGATCACGGTGGACTTCCCAAAAGATATCCATCAGCAGAAAGTATAGTTGTTTCATACCAAACCGGCAAGGATAAATGCAGTCCAATCGCGCAGGCGTTTCTATGCCGTTAATCCTCCAGCTTTATTTTCATGGTATGATTTTTTTATTGCTCGCCGAAGTTTTATCCGATTCAACCTGAGGAAAACGACTGTGAACCAATCACGAAATGATTTCAACCAACCGCCCCATCGTTGGCGCGCGGTCGCACTGTCTTGCTTGTTGACTGCGGTTTCTATCACTTGCCTCGCCGTTTTACTGTTCAACCGCGGCCAATGGCTGGCTACCTGGGCAGCTTCTCCGAGCGACCAGATTGCTTACCAGACACCCGGTGGATTCACTATCAGCGCTCCGGTCGCTCCGGTGGATGGCAGCACGCTCCCGCCCGCTGAAGTCCAGCAGCCCAATGGTCAGACCCTACCAGACCTGAATCCGCTGCCCTTGCCCAAGAGCGAGGGCAGAGATGGCTTATCTGTGACGGATACGGCTTTGCAAACCGTGCCAGGCCAGGCTGATACGCCCTCCTACCTGGCCAGCTTCGAAGGTTTACACGATATCAGCGGCATCCAACCACCTGACACGAATGGAGCAGTTGGTCCGAACGATTACATCCAAATGGTGAATAATTTTCCCGGCGGGTCGAACATCGGCATTTATAATAAAACCAGTGGGGCGTTGAAATATCCGGAATTTTCGATGAATAACATGTTTCCATTGGGCAACCCGTGCCGTGAAAAAGGGGGCGGCGACCCAGTGGTTGTGTATGATCAGCTCGCTGATCGCTGGATTTTGAGTCAGTTCGTCAACCCAGGCCCGCCGTATTATGAGTGTTTTGCGGTCTCAAAGACCGGGACCCCCACAAACCTGCCAGCCGATTGGTGGTTATACCCGATCCAACTCTCAAACACATTGTTGAACGATTACCCCAAGATCGGTGTCTGGCCTGATGGCTACTATATGATGGCCCACCAATTCGCAGGCACGAGCTGGGCTGGCACCGGTGTGTGGGTATTTGAACGCGATAAAATGCTCAACGGCCAGCCCGCAATTTTTCAATACAAGAATTTGTTTACAGTCGATTCCAATTACGGCGGTATGCTGCCCTCCACTCTGGTTGGAGAGGTTCTACCCCCGCCTGGTGCGCCCAATTATTATATTGAAGTGGACAAAAACTGGGCAAACAGCGGCAGTGATATCATGCACGTGTTTGCTTTTCACACCGATTGGGTGAACCCGAGCAACACCAATTTCAGCGTGGCAAACCAACTGGTTGTCGCGCCTTTTACCAGCAATTTGTGTTCTTCCAGCCGGCAGGTTTGCATCGATCAACCCGGCCAACCTAAATCTGTGGAGGCGCTGAATGATCGACTGATGATGCACGCCGCTTACCGCAACACCGGCGATCATGAAGTCATTGTATTCAACCACACCGTCAATGCGGACGGCCTGGGCAAAGCTGGCATTCGCTGGTACGAAATTCGCAAGAGCCAGCCAGCCGCCAGCTTCTGGTCAATATACCAACAAGGGACATATGCCCCCGATGGCAGCCACCGCTGGGTGGGCAGTATCTCCATCGATCACATGGGCAATATCGCCCTGGGATACAGCGTCTCCAGCCTGAGTGTATCGCCAGCCGTGCGCTATGCGGGCCGTCAGCCTGGAGACGCACTGGGCACCCTGGGTTCCGAACAGAGCCTGGTGGAGGGCGGCAGCAGTTTTTACGGCACCCGCTGGGGCGATTACAGCTCGATGACGATGGATCCGGTGGATGACTGCACTTTTTGGTACACCCAAGAATATGTCCCTTCCGGGACCGTCACCTGGCACACCCGCATCGGTGCCTTTAAGTTCCCCACCTGCACCAAAGGGCCAATGGGCGCCCTCGCAGGTCAATTGACCGACCAGAAAACCGGCGGTTCGCTGGCCAACACACCCATCTTCGCCCGTCGATCGCTGACAATAACTTTTCCGACACTTTCGGATGCCAGCGGACATTACGCCTTACCGCTCAATGTAGGCAGTTATACCATCTCCAGTGCGCCTTACGGTTACCAGCCATATTCAAAAGCCGGGGTGATCATTGCTTCAAACCAAACTACCCAACTCAACATCGCTTTCGCACCAGCGCCCACCACGACCATCAGCGGCAAGATCACCGACGCAACCAAAGGCTGGCCTTTGTACGCTCACATCTCCGTCAGCGGCAGCCCAACCAGCCCAACACCGCCCTACAATTCCGCCTGGAGCGATCCACAAACCGGGCAGTACCAGCTGGTATTGGTGAAAGGCGGCATCTACACGCTGACAGTGCAGGCCTTTTCTCCCGGCTATCTGCCAATGTCGTACACATCGCCCGTGTTAAATTCTCCACAGGTGCACAACGTTACCCTGCTGCCAGACCTGGTTGCTTGCAGCGCGCCTGGGTACAACCGCAATGGATTTCTCGAAACGTTTGACTCAGTAACCCCGCCCAATTTGCCTGATGGCTGGCAGGTAACGACCGTAACGGGCACGACCGGCGCCTGGCACACCAACCAGGGCACAAATAATCCATCCGGCTTTGCAGCCCACAGCCCATTAAACCTGGTGTATTTCAATTCATTCGATGCTGCAGCCGGCGCCTCGGTGCGCCTGTATCGCACCAGCCCGGTAGATATGACGAAAATTGTGGATAAAAACCTGACGTTCTGGGTTTTTCACGACCAGGATGTTTCTGCCAACCTGGATTCTGTGCAGGTTCAGGTCTCAACCGACGGCGGCGTGAACTGGCAAAATGTCGGAAGCCCAATCTTACCGAGCAGTGGCCTCGATTGGATTCAGCATTCAGTCAGCCTGAGCGGTTTCAGCGGCGCCACAAATCTCCTGGTGGGCTTTTTAGGGTACAGCGATTTCGGCTACGATGTTCACCTTGACGATCTTGCTCTCGATCCGCAGTGCAGTGTTGAGAGCGGCGGCCTGGTTGTGGGAACCGTGACGAATGGAGACACTGGCTCGTCTCTGACCAACACCACTATCCACACTGACAGCGGACGTGTTTACTCGACGAAGGCAACCGGCGACCCGGCTGTAGGCTCGGCATTTTACACGGCCTTCTCCCCTGCGGGAAGCCATATCTTCACAGCCACTCACACCGGCTTTGAAGTCAAAACTATGACCGTACCAGTATTGTTGAACAGTACCGTGCGCCAGGATTTCACCCTTCATGCCGGCAAATTGAAATACACTCCGAACGGCATCAGCGTCAGCCTGCCCTGGGGCAGCATCGCTACCAGCCCCTTGACCATTACGAATATCGGCCTGGGGCCGGCGGTGTTCGAGATCACGGCGACGGTGGGCGGGTTCAATCCATTGTTTCCGGTTGGGCACACACCGTACAAGCCCAAAGTGAGCAGTTGGCCGGCCGCAGAGCATCCATTTGAGCTGGCGCCTATAGGGGGTGCCAAAAATCCACCGCAGCAGGGGCCCAATGCCTGGGCCAGCGGCGCATTGATCCCAACCGGCCCACGTGTGCGCGCAGCCGCCGCTTCTTGCGATGGCACAACCCTGTATCTTTTCGGTGGTCAAACGGTCTTCGGTGTGGTGAATGAAGCCTTCCGCTACAACCCGGCTGATAATTCCTGGACAACCCTGGCAGCCATGCCGGTTGCTCTGACGAACCTGCAGGCAGCCTGCATCGGCAATTTTATTTATCTGGTGGGTGGTTACACCGGCAGCAGTCACACCAACGAATTCCAGGTATATGACACAATCCATAACACCTGGGCTCATTCTAGCTGGCCGAATATCCGCACACCCATGCTGACAGCCTACAACAAAAAACTGTATGCCATTGGCGGCAGTCCCGGCCCAAACAGCGAAACCTGGATGTACAATCCATTGACTAACGCCTGGCAAAATATGAATGCCGCCATGCCGGTAGCTGCAGAGTACGGCGCGGCCCTGACTGTTGGTGATTACATCTATATTGTGGGCGGCGCGGCGAGCAGTGAACTGGCGGCGGTTCAGCGTTACGACCCCAATAACAATACCTGGGCCAGCGGCCCACCACTGCCGCAGGCGCGCCTCAGTCCAATCGCGGCCTGGTATGGCACAAAATTATACGTGGCCGGCGGGGGCCGGCTGGTCAGCGGTGCGTTTACCGCTTATGATTCAACATACAGCTATGATTACAGCGCATTTCCTGGAGGAAATTGGGTGCTTGAGCCAGACACCCTCTCCCAGCCTGTGGTCGGGGCAGGCAGCGTGTGCGCATCCAACCGCATTTATGCCTTGGGTGGCAATAATAACCGCACCAACTACGGCACCAACCAATACCTGGACAGCGGCTTGAAATGTCATTACGGCGTCAACAATGTGCCCTGGTTGAGTGTTCTGCCAACCACAGGCGCATTTTCCTCCAACAAACCTGGTTCCACGCGCCGGCTGGCTCTGACTTTCAACGCCAGCGTCTCGACGATAACTCAACCGGGAAGTTATTTCGCCAATTTAATGATTAATAATGACACACCAGCCGGGCAAGGTAGCGTGCCTGTCACTATGACGGTACAGGCCCCGGCTGCGTGGGGAAAAGTTACGGGCGTCGTGCGCAGTTTGGGCTACTGCGACACGTCGCCTGTGCTGCTCAACCAGGCAGATGTGCTGATTAAAGATCACAGCGGGATGACCGCCACCCTTAAGACCAATGCTCAAGGCGGGTACACTTATTGGCTGGATGCAGGCAGGAAACCAATCACCCTGACTGTCAGTTATGCCGGTCAAGTTACCCAGCAGGCAGGCGGAATATCGCTGACTGCCGGCCAGACCAGCACCCAGAACTTTGACCTGCGCCTGGCAGCGCCCTGCGCCAAGGCCAGCCCGGCTCAAATTAACCTGCAAGTGGCCCAGGGGAAAACGGCTTCCCGCCAAATCAACCTGCAGAACCTGGGCGCATCCAGCTACACTTGGAATCTTTATGAAATCAGCGGACTTGCCAGCGCCGCGGATATACGCAGCCCTGCTGGAACGTATGATCCCCTCGCCCGCCAGGCGCCTGTGCAAAGCGGAAAAACCTGGCCGGTCTTTGTGCCCAATGCACCGGACCAGGCAATCTTCAGCCAGGGCTTCGAAAGCGGGTTGATGCCCCCTGCCGGATGGACGCGCCAGGTCGTGAACAGCTCCAATACCTGGGTCATCACCAATACAGCCAGCATGGTTTACACCGGCACTCGCGCCGCCGCGATCCACTGGAATTTTAACCAAAATGAATGGCTGGTCAGCCCCCCCATCCAAATCACAGAAGGAATCCTGTCTTTTTGGTCGATGGGCGATCCATTTTGGTGTCGCGACAACCACGATAACTGCGATCTAAATGTTTGGATTGTGATCGGCGCGCCTGGCGGCGGGGATGATATCTTCGTCGGCAAAGCTGACTCGGCCTGGGCTGGCACCTGGATCTGGTCGCAATCAGTATTTGACCTAACAACGAAGCTGCCCAACGGCCCGATTCGTATCGGTTTCCAATACCTGGGCAGCGATGGCAATGATGTCGCCCTGGATGAGATTCGCCTGGATGGGTTGACAAACAGCAATGTGCCGTGGCTGAGCGAATCGCCCACTTTCGGCAGCCTGGCAGGGGGTGCTGCGCAAACAGTGAATATCACCATTTCCGCCCTGCCAACCATGACCGTCAGCAGCACTTACATGGCCACCCTGCAATTGCGCACCAGCGATTTAAACAATTTCAATATAAAAATACCGGTAGCCGTGACTGTGGTGAGCAACTTCAAATTATTCTCGCCGTTGATCAACAAAGGACCATAAATTACCCCTGGACGCATCATGCTGAAGACCCCTGCGCCGTCTTTGGGCGCCAAAGCCAGCGCAAGGTGTCGGGGAAAATTGCCCCGCCGTGTTTCAAGGTGTGGCCACCCAGACCGAGGACAAATCGAAAATCGTATTCACGATAGGCCAGAGCAGAAGCCATATCCTGGTTTGCGATCGGCCAGTTACCAAAAATGACATCCAGGTCGTTTTGGCCAGTTTGCAGAAAAACGCGCAGCGGTCTGGCGGGTGTTTTACGCACCAGAGCTGGGTATTGGTTTCCTCCGCGAATATCGGCAAAACTGCCGCAGTGGCTGACGACTTTGCGGAAAGCATCCGGGCGCTGCCAGGCTGCCGTGAAGGCGCAAATGCCCCCCGAACTCATGCCGCAAATCCCGCGCCCCTCCGGATCATGTGTTATGTGCACACGTTTCTCGATCTCAGGAATTAATTCTTCGATCAAAAAACGAACATACAGATCCGAAAGGGAATCATATTCGAAACTGCGATTATCCTTCCCGCCGTAAGTCGGGTTGCCTGGCCCGCGGTCGCCCGGATTGACGAACAGCCCGGCCATCAACGGGATCTCGCCTGAATGAATCAAATTGTCAAAGACAGCCGCCGCATTGACATTTGGACCCAGGTAACTGGCGCCATCCTGGAACACCATTAAATTTAGCGGAAAAGCCTCATCATGCTGGCGTGGGATATACAGCCAGAAATCACGCTCCACCCCCGGGTAAATTCGCTCGCTGCGCCAATGGTAAGGGATAATCTCACCACGCGGTACGCCAGGTTGGGGGAGCGAATCGGGGCTTAACTTGTAAGGCTCATTGCCAGAGCAGCTTTGATCAAAGAAAGCCTGGTCCTTGGCCGAAATGCCTTGAGGGGATTCTAAGTTTAGAGTCATACAAGCGCCTTTACCGATAAAACTCAACCGTTTTTTCGATGCTTGAGGGCAGATCTCAAGATCAGATCTAGAAAATATGCATGCTGACCTGGGGCATATTTCAGTATATGATCCGCCATACCTTCCTGCCCAGGCATCAAGAACACCGCACAGTTGGGGTTGATTTCCAGCATATATGGCCGGCCCTGATAGTCTACACGTAAATCACAACGAGCGTAAGAACGGCCGCCCAGCCCGAGGAACAGTCCGCGCGTCATTTGGCCGAGGCGAGTATTCAAAACCTCATCCATGCAAGGTGTCACGTGCAGGCAGGCGTAATCCACCCACTTAAGCTCAAAATGTTTAAAAGTCTCACCTGGAGGAAAAACCATTTCCACCGCCGGAAAAACCACAGGCAATTCAGGATTGTCCGGATTTTCTGCCACCAGCACGCTGAATTCACGCCCTTCGATGAACTCTTCGATGAGAGCGCCCTGGTGTGCCGTGAGCATCTCTGCAGTCTTGTGATGCAGCTCTTCAAAACTCCTCACACGCGAATCCCGGCCTAACCCGATCGAGCCGTATGAATTGTAATGCTTGACGATCAAAGGATAACGAAGGTGCTCCACGGTCTTTTCAAGTTCATACAAAGTGTACACCGAGACCGAGCCTGGTGTTGGAATCGCGTAGCGGTGGCAAACTTGTTTCATTTCCTCACGGCTGGGGTTATAAAAATGAACATCTGCTCCAGTAAAAGCTACCCCCAATTCCATCAAGGCTTCAACCACTTCTACACCCGGTCGATCTTCATCCGGCGCGCCGTCACACATATTCATAAAGACATCAAAATCCCTGGTGGCTAACTCCCGCACCAACTGGATTCCCCAGGTCTTGGTCAAGGAGTGGGTCTCTACCACATGACCATTGAGGTAATAAGCAGGGTTCGGCACAGCGTCCAGGTCTTTAAAAGGCGACTCGGAACCATCCAGGTCAAGGTCAACGAGAACGCAAATTTTCATCACCGTTTTTGCTCAGATGATATTTCCCAAATATTTTGATACTGCGCTGCCCGCCTGTGTCACCAAGAAGCGAGAACGGGTCAGCCCTTCACGTAGGAGAGTTTCTCAACGATCAGGTCATTTTCTAACCGATAAAGATCCACGCCGCGAATGTGCCCGACGGCGCCGGCCAGGTCTACCCAACGATACACCCAGCGCATCACCACGCGCTCTTCATAGCTAAAGATTTCCTCAATGGAGATCTCACATTCCCTTGAACCTTCAAAAAAAGCCTGCCAGAAGAGGCGCTGGGCCGGTAGGCCGACAATGCGTTCGCCGTCAGGCGGGGGATAGGTGTTTTCAAACACACAGCCCGGAGACATGCAGGCCAGCATCCCATCCACATCCCGGTCATTCAAGGCCTGGTTGAACTGTTTCACGGTCAAGAGCGCTGGCCCGTTCATCATTTATGATCCATCTATTTGAAGCCTGCTAAAACGAATCATACAATGAAGTGACTCTCAACGCAGATTTCGCCTGTTCGGATGTCCAGCCAGCGGGCAGTTGAGCCGTGATTGTGCGCTCCCGTTGAGCCGGCAGATCAAAATAGTTGTCGCTAAAAATCACATCCGCACCTTCCAGAGATAACTCGACAAAACGCGCCAGGCTGCTGGCCTTCAGGTGTATGGAGATTTTTCCATTTCGAACAGACAGGTTGGTTTCAATATCCGGATCGGTTAACTCCAGGTGTTTGTTTGGCGCAAACGTGGCGATGTTTGTGGCGATTGTTTCGCTCTGCCGGCTCAACTCACACACAAAGATCGTCCGACGGAGATTAGCGTCCGAAACAAGCTCGGTGAAATCGACAGACGTGACAGCGGTATTGGCCAGCGGAGCTGCAAGCACTTCCTCGGCGCCTGAGGCCAGTATTTCTCCAGCCAGGTTCTCCAAGCGCCAGGCCAATTGACCGTGCCATCCGGTGGTCAGATCGCTGGTCACATGCACCGCCATCACTTTGCCCACATCTTCGATAGAAAGCATCACCGGCGCATAGAATCGGCGGGCAGCATAATGCAGTGCCTTCCACCGCCCGTAGTAATCCAGCGACGACCAGGAGGCCACCGGCCAGCAGTCATTCAACTGCCAATACAGCGTTCCACTCACGCGGGCACGGTTGCGCCTCCAATGCTCCACACCGTAGCGGATGCCCTCGGCCTGCAGAACCATGCTGAGGTAAACCAGCGAGCGAAAATCGCGCGGCATGCGGAATGTATCCGTCATCTGGGCAATGATCAGGCCGTTGCCAGAACCGGAACGCTGGTGGTGTTCCATTATGTAGGAAGTCATATTTTGATCTTGTGGGCTGGCGTACGTCTGAACCGTCGGGTATGTCGGCAGAGCCTGGAAACCAAACTCGCTCATGAATCTCGGATACTGCGTCCGGTAAGCTGTAAAGGGCTTGCGGCTGTGCCAAACTTCCCAATAATGCATATCGCCGCGTTGGTCGCCGTTCGGTTGAGCAAAGGGGATGCCTGATGAAGCCGACGAAGGCCAATATGGCGTGTCAGGATCTTCAGCCGCTACCACAGCCGGCAGCAGGTGGTGGAAAAGACGATCATAACCTGCTTTCAGGCTCTGGTTTAACGCGTGGGCAGGTTGGTTCCATCCCCAATCAGCCCATCCCTGCTCCATTTCATTATTGCCACACCACAATGCCAGACTGGCATGGTGACGCAGCCGCCGCACATTTTCCACGGCCTCAATGCGCACATTTTCCGCAAAATAATCGTCTTCCGGATAAATGCCACAGGCAAAAGTAAAGTCTTGCCAGATCAAAATTCCCATGCGGTCGCACAGGTCGTAAAATCGATCATCTTCGTACAACCCGCCACCCCAGACACGCAGCATATTCATATGCGCGGTAACCGCGCTGGATAAAAGTTTTTCGAAGTGCTGGATGGTCAAACGGGTTGGGAACGAGTCGGCGGGGATCCAATCAGCGCCTTTGGCAAAAATAGGCACATCATTGACGAAAAATGTAAACGATTCTCCCCAGGCATCCGGTTCGCGGCGCAGTTCAATCTGCCGCAGGCCCAGGTTGTAGGTGCGTTGATCGAGGATACTGTTTTCCGTCTGCAAAGTCACTTCGAGAGAATACAAAGGCTGCGCCCCATAACCGTTCGGCCACCATAATTGTGGATGCGGCACGCTGATTTCCAAATTAGCCTGGCCGCGCTGCACACCGCCTACGGCCTTCAACTGGACGCCGCTCGGCGAGGTCAGGCAGACGGAGACGAAAAAAGGTCCGCTGTTCAACGTGTGAAGGCTGGCCTGCGCAGATACAATGAATTTGCCCGCCTGGCGGCGCTGGCGCACATGCACATCTTTGAAGCGTGCCTGAGAAAAAGACTCCAGGTAAATATCTTTCCAAATACCGATGGGAGGAAGCTTCGGACCCCAATCCCACCCCCACTGGCAAGGCGCTTTGCGCAGGTGCGGTCCACCTGGTATGTCTCCGCCGCCAACCAGGGGCTTTTCACTCTGGCGGGCGCGTATATAAGCCACCGGCGCGCGGAAGAAAATTTTCAGTTCATTCTCGCCGTTGACAAGTATACCGCTGACATTCCATTCCCAACGCCGGTACATATTATTAGCTTTACCGACCAGGGTGCCGTTCAACCAGACATCGGCCAGCGTATCTAACCCATCGCAAACCAGCCAGCGTTCACCCTCAGTGAACAAGCCATCTTGGGCCTGGAAAGTCGATCGATATTCCCAATCGACCTCAGCCACCCACTGCACTTGTTTCTCATTATCTGCTATGAACGGGTCGGGAATTTTCCCCAAAGCCAGCAAGTCAGTATGCACTCCGCCGGGAACATGGGCTGGCAGCCAATCGGCTGAACCAGATTGGCGAAATGACCACGCGCCATTTAACGATTGGTTAAACATTTGCACATCCTTCGGTGATGATTCGAATGCATAAATTATAAACCATTCCCGGCATGGAGTGGTTTCCTGTCAGTCAACTCACGAGCACGGATCAACACCGCTTACGCGCTGCGCAGTAAAAACTTGAGCGGCACATCCAAACGCGCCCGCCAGTACGTCTCCGAGTGATCCGCTCCCGGAAATTTGCGGGTTAAACAATCTTTTCCCTGGCTATAGCCAGCTTTTTTCAGCCAGCCATCCATGCGATTTTGGTAAGGCTCGTACAAGGCGTCCATTCCCTGGTCACCGAAATCGAAATACAATTTATGATGCCCAGGTGCTGGCAAAACCGACGAAAAGTAATCTACCAGGTATTCTTCTCCTGCCGGCCAATGTGCGGAAAGACAGCCTGCTCCACCGAAAACCTGCGGATAGGAGCACAATGCATACAATGAAATCAAGCCGCCCATGCTTGAACCCATGATGAAGGTCCTGTCCCGTTCAGGCAAGGTTGGATAAGCACGATCAATAAACGGTTTGAGTTCACTTACCAGGAATTGCAGGTAATTATCCGAAATGCAGGGCATACTGCTGCAGCGGTCTTTCAAGAATTGGCGCATTCGACCGCCACCTTCAGCTTGCCAGGGTATCTGGGGCATATATTCGCACCAGCGGTTTTCGTTATTCCAAATTCCAACAACAATCGTTTCTGGCACCAGACCCTCTGCCGATAGGGCAGACAACGCTTCGTCAATGCCCCAGTCCACGCCGCCAAATGCGTAGGAGGGATCAAACAGGTTTTGTCCATCATGCATGTATAACACGGGGTAGCGTTTGGAGCTTCCGGGCGTGTAACCTTCGGGAAGCCAGATATCCACATTGCGCGCCGGAACGAAGTTCGACGGGAAGGCAACATGTCGCTGGATCACACCGGAGCAGTCTGAAAGGGGTAGAAGCATGGAGTCTCCTCGGATTATGCAGTCATCGATTTCCGATAGCGCGGGTGTACTTTCAAGACGCGAAACCCCACGCTGGTGTATAAGTCGCGCGCCCGGGTCGGAAATTCCGCCACGGTGTGCAAACGGATTTCCTGCAAGCCGCGCTGACGCAGGGTGTGCAGAGCTTCGAGCAGCAGACAGCGAGCCAATCCGCGCTTACGATAGACCGGGCGCACACTGACTTCGAAGACCTCCGCCAGGGTGCCGCTGATGCGTGACAGCACCTGTCCGGCGACAGCGCTGCCCGCCCAGGCAACTTTCCAAAGAGAGCGGTCGTGTTTGTGCTCACTCAATTCCAGGGCGAACACTTGCGGGTCAAAACGATCGGCATAGCGATCATTGTCATACTCACCCTGGTAGCTCTCCTGGATGCTGTAAGCTATTTGTAACAGAGCGTCGGGAGTGACGGGGCGCA
The DNA here is from genome assembly GCA_029782365.1 of Chloroflexota bacterium. Taxonomy (GTDB): domain Bacteria; phylum Chloroflexota; class Anaerolineae; order Anaerolineales; family UBA4823; genus CAWBUW01. The sequence continues at coordinate 130,192 of JAKOUW010000120.1, read as the reverse complement.
ATTCAAAACCGGCGGGCAGGTGGGCCAGCGGCAGAGCGATATCGGCAGGCAGTTTCATTTCTAACACATTGTAAGCCACCTGATAACCAGCAGCGCGCAATAGTTCAGCGGCGTCGATTTCAGAGCTGCTGGCGTTGGCCGCCAGTTCTGCTTTGCCGCCCGGATGCTCAACTGCCGCCCGGGCGCGCAAACGGTATTCATTCAAGCGCAGCATGAAACTGCCGATTCCCCGCCGCCTCCAGGCCGGCAAAAGCCTTCCCAGGTTTAGATACACCCACATATCGTCGGCCTCTTGCCAGATATCCTGGTTGAGGAATCCGATCGCCTGGTTTCCTGCCTGCAGCAGCAAACGTTGGCTGGACGAAGGGTCCTTTTCCACCTCTTCCAATGCTTCGGAGATTGCCTGTATTCCAGGCACCTCATGCTGTAAGCTGAGCGGATCTAGCTGGTCGCGCTGAATACAGCCCTGGTGGATAGAGGCCAATACTTCGGCGGATGCGCGGCTGCGCACAAAACGCAAGCTGAGTTGAGGAACAGACATATCCTTACCAGGGATTATATAAACCGGCGAACCAGCTTTCAAATAAAGTTCTTCTAGGGCAGGCGCCTCTAAAAACCCCTCGCTGCCACCCAATGCTCCAGTTTTATATCCGGCAAAAACCACCGCGCGCTGCAAAGCAGAGAAGGCATCCAGGGTGAGATTGTAAAAATAACAAAATGAGGCAAATAAAGCATCCCCAGCGCCTGTGGAACTGACCAGCGGGCGCGGCAGGACGGCGGGAAAGCGCAGCCCCTGGCCAATTTCCCGGTCAAGCAGAAGAGCGCCTTGTTCGCCCATTCCGATCACCACCAGGCGCGCGGGGTAGCGCTCCAAAATTTGGTTGGCGCACTCGATTGGCGGTAGAGGCAGTTTTTCATGGCTCAGAAAAAGAATATCAGCACTTTGGAGAAAATCCAGATTGTAAGCCTGGTCGATGCTGTCCAGATCTTGAACATCGCACGCCAGCAGTACGCCTGACTGCCTGACGAGCGGCAGTAATCCTCGAGCAAAATTCAGATTGCCCACCAGAACAATCGAACAACCGCCCAGGAATTTGGAAAAGTGCTCGGATGGGTACATTTGGGTTTGGATATCTTTAAGATCCGTATGAATCATGCGCCGACTTGTATCATCTACCAAGATAACTGATTGCGGCGACTGCGCCAGGACGGGCAGCAAAGCTGGTGAAAGAAGTCCATCTTTGGCTAACTGCTGTTGAATGAGCTGGCCTGCAGTATCGTTAGCTACCAAGGATGCAAGGCGCACTTTCTGATTGGATTCTGAGCCTCCCAGAGCCAGGAGAGCGCGCGCCAGGTTATATCCTGCACCGGAAACTTGGGAACTCACTTTGTCAAAAGCATAACTCACCGGCACATAGGAAAGTGGAAACGCATCTACCCTGAGCGTTGTTTCAAAATTGACATTCCCGACAACGAGAAAATCTGCTGCCATCAGCTCTCTTTGCATTTCATTCGCTGGCAATCACGCCCCTTCATTACCATTCATCGAATCACAGAAAAGAATATTTGTTCTGGAAGAAATCACTTACTTAGTTTTATCGTTACATCAGTGGGTAAAGCAAGGCGCGCTTCGATCTCAACGGCTTTAATAATCCCCACCGGCACCGGGCAGGCTGCGTGCGTGCAGTACTGCATACCGGCGTCAATGATCACCGGCATATTCCGCCGAAATGATATTTCTTTGTAGGGATTCACCTCAATCAAATGAGCTGCCAGCTTATTGATCGCTTTGCACTGACTCTGGATAGCCAGCTTGCACACCTGGCCTTCCATCGTCGCCTCAACAATTGTTGTAAACCCACAGTTGCCTGCCATGATTTCCGCGCGCGCCATGTTGCTCTCCTGCAAATCCGATTTTACTTGTGAATAAAGCGCAATTATATAATAGATTCCGGCAGAAGCGAAAGGTTACAGCGGAATGTATCCTTTTTTCTGATATGCCTGGTATCCAGCTTGAGTGAGTTCAGCCAATTCAGCGAATAGACCCTCATCCACGCCGGAAAAATTGAAACAAGTGAGGCCCTGCATGCGTTTCTTCAAATCAGGTGAGATTTGGTTCAACAACTCCGGACAGGCATAGAGCGGCATCAAATAAAAACTGACATAAGATTTCCGGATCTTGACTGCGCCAAAGAATAGGGGTTGTTTATTCGACATGATGAATCTGGTATCCAGGTAATATCCGCTGTCCGTGTCGGAAGATAAAACCATTTTGCCAGCATAAGGTTCTAATAAAGCTTTCAGTTTTTGAAACACTTGAGGAAAATCTTTGACGGCCATTTCACAGCTCCTGGTTGCAAAGTCAACACCACTAATAAGAACGAATGTTCCGTTTATTATACCAGGTTCCGCCCGTTTACTCTTTATCCTCACTCACCTGAAAACGGATGAGCCATTGCAAACCCTGGTTCTTCACCAATGTAACAGAGCCGCCGAGTTGTCGTTCTCCTAACAACTGCACGAGGTGCAGGCCCAGAGTTTCTGGCTGTGCTGAATCCACAGCATCAGGCATTCCCACACCGTTATCTGCAACGCCCAGTTCTACCATGTCACCTGGCGCGCGGTGCAAACTGACGGTGATTTCACCGCGCCTGCCATCAACAAACGCGAATTTCATAGCATTGGAGATTAACTCATTGAGAATCAAACCACTGGGTATAACCACTCTGGATGGTGCGAGCTGGGAATCGGATAAATCCAATCTTAAAATCACTTGTGAGCCGCCCACCTGGTAACTGCGGAAAACATGAAAACTGATTTCTCGCACCAGGTCATTGAAATCCAGCTTCTCAATGTCGCTGGCCCGGTAGTATTTTTCGAGAATCAACGCCATTGTGCGAACTTTATTTTCCACACTCTTGAGCAGATTGCGAGTGGGTTCATCACTCGCTCGACTGGCTTGCAGATACAGCAAATTGCATATCGTGGCCATGGCATTGTTGGAGTGATGGTAGGTTTCTCGTAAGATATTTTCCCGTTTTTTTAGCGCTTCCTGTGCGTGTCGTTCTTCTTGCTCGCGCCCTTTCAGGCAAGCTTCGAGCTCATTGATGCGGTTGTGCGCCCGCTGCAATTCTTCCAGCAGATGCTGATTTGTTCGAGTGTCGTCGTTCATAAGAAAAAATAATCCAGCCTCGCATCTCGTGTCAATGATTCAAACCCTGGTCAAAGAGTTTCTCCTCATTATACAGAATAATCAGCTGTATAACCAATTCGCCTGCAAGCCGGAAATTTTCGGCTCCGCCAAAATGGAATCAATGGCCAACCGGGTAAAAATCTGGTTTGATTTGCAGCGGAAAAAAAACCTGGCAGCAAAATCCACCCTGACTGCGGAAAATGACCTTGCCGTGCAGTTGCAGTTCCCCCAGAGCCTTGACAGTTCGCAGTCCAAGAGTATTTACCTGGCTTTCTAAATCCAGGCCTGGAGGAACCCCCACGCCATCATCGCTTACCTCCAGCAGAAGGGTATCTGGGTCGGGTTGTTTCAAGCGAATATCAATCTGGCCATTTCGCTCGCCAGGAAAGGCATGTTTGAAGGCATTGGTGATCAATTCATTGAGGATCAGGCCGCAAGGGATCGCCTGGTCAATTGGCACCTCCACCTGGGAAAGATCCAACTTGACCCTGATTTTGCTCGGATGGATATTAAAACTGTCCAGTAATAATCCTGCCAAATCATTCATATACTCTTCGAGATTGATGCTGGAAAGATTCCTCGATTGATATAACTTCTGGTGCACCAGGGCCATCGAGCCGATTTTACCTTCCAATTCAGCCAACATCTCCTGAGTTTGGTTATCATGAACAGAGGAGGATTCCAGACGAAGCATAGAGACAATGATTTGCAGGTTGTTTTTGGTGCGGTGGTACAGCTCACGCAGAAGGGCTTCTTTGTCAGCCAACATGGCGCTCATTTTGTCGGCGGCTTCTTTGCGCTCGGTGATGTCGATTAAAACGCCAATTATGCCTTCGTCCGACCCAGCGTCATTTTTCATCGGGCTTACTTTGGCGTACACCCACAAGCTCTTGCCATCCAACCGTTGAAGCCGAAATTCGGAGTTAAATGCCTGAGTTGTATCTGCGATTTCACGCCATTGTCCTCGAGCGAGGTTGAGATCATCCGGATGAACGATTTTCATCCAGGATTGCTGCAGAAGTTCCGTGGGAGTGTAACCCGTTAGCTCACTGCAGCGTTGGTTCACAAAAGTGAACAAACCTTCCATTGTGGTCATGAAAATCCCCACCGGCGCAATTTGCGCCAGCAGGCGGAATTGTCTCTCGCTCTCAGCCAGTTGTTCTTCGCCGCGTTTCGTCTTGGCAATATCCCAGGCCAGGTCAGCTAAGGTGGAAACAATGACCACATCTTCATCATTATAAGGTTCAGTTTTGTTGCCCACCCCCATGATGGCATCGATTTTTCCAGCGCGTAAAACAGGGACAACCACCTCACGCACAACCGGAGCATGCCCTTCAGGCATTCCCTTGCGGTGCGGCAGGGAGGCATAATCGTTGTGGATGACGGCTTTCTTGGTAGCAACACAGTCCACCCAGACACCGGCTGAAGTGATCGGGTAATGCTGGCCCCTGCCCTCAATCGTACACATTTTGGCAAGCGTATTGGAAGACCACATTTGAAGTGTCAGGTTTTGCTGATCCTCTTCCACAAAATGAAAGAAACCAATCTTGCTTCCGGTGAGCAGTTCGGCTTCGTCGAGGGTGGCTTGCAAAAGCTCTGGGAGAGTCTTCTGGGTGGCAACCTCTAGAAGCCTCAGCCTGGATTGCAAAATCTCATCGATTCGTTTGCGCTGAGTTACATTGCGCAAGAAGGCGGTCGTTCCCTGAAAACTGCCTGCGTCATCCATCTTCGGAATGGATACTACCTGGCACCAGACCGGAAGACCACTGGCGTGCTTGAATCTCAATTCATATTGGCCGATTTTTCCTGCCTTGCGCGCTTTAACTTCTTCGATGTATTGAAGCTCGTCGTCCGGGTAAAAAAAATCTGAAACTGGCCTGGAAAGAAAATATTCTTTCGAATAGCCCAGAAGCTCGACCATGTAAGGATTGATATACACGGTGGATAACTTCTCATCCATAACCCATATCCCCTCAACAGCCTTTTCGATCATTTCGACGAAATACTCAGGCAATCCAGCAGCTCTTGGCGTAGAAACTACCTTTTTCATCCCCATCACACCTCGATTCTTTTTCTAAGGTCAGTCTGCCTTCATTACAGCAATGAATCTTTTCTATTATAAACCGTCTCATGAAGTTCGCAATAAAAATCGTGTGAACATACCCAAATAATGGAAGCAATATACAGATTTGATGGGAGGAACGATCACCGCTGAACCAGCGGGATGAATAGGAGCGTTTGCGGAGTGGATAATGCACCGATCGCCAGTACACCGCCGCTGTCAGCAAAAACCGAACCGCCAGGTGTGATGGTTAATTCAATATCAGAGCCGACAGGCTGTGAATGGATGGTATAACCTGTGAATGGTTTTAACCCCGTGATCAATTCACCCAGGATATTGTTGGGCAGTGTGATCACCAAATCGGAGAAAGGTGCGCCGGTTTGTAAGCTATACTGCGGTTGGCTTCCCAGGTCAGAGGGGAACAGCACTGCCAGCCGGTTGATAAGTACGCCGTCGAATAAGTCCCCACTCTGGCTGTGGATCACATCCGCCTGCCAGGGGATTGTGCCAGCGTCAAGCCCTTGCAACACGGTTAAAAAGCGCATGTCCTGCGGATTGGATCGGTCTTCAATATACATCTGGAAACGCACTGGATCCAACTCAGCCGGATCGTGGAAACTCTCAATCGGGCGGGTGGTGATCGTCTGGCTGACCGGCAAAAGCGACTGGATCACCAACTGCTGTCCCGAGGGCATCGTTACAGTGGCAGTGTGCCCTTTGACAGACGGGTTGGTGAGAAAATTCAGGAAGAATCGCTTAAATAGACCGTGTGACTGGCTGTGGGCGCGATCATAAATGACGATGAGATCAGGCTTCAGCCAGACGATTGACCGGCTGGCGTGCAAGATATCCAAGGCGCTGTTCTCAGGAGTCCACACCGAGGGGCGGTTATACAGGTTGGTGGCATCGGCAGTCGAATAAACAAAAGCCTGGTTCCAACTGGCAATCGCCGCCGGGTCGCCGGCGCTCTGCCCATTCGACTGTTGACCACCTCGCAGCCAGGTTTCCTGCTCATAGAACTGCAAGTTTGCTGGTTGTCCATCCGGGCAAGCGCATTTGTTCTGAAGAGCCAGCGTATTGTGAAACTCAGTGGCAAAGGTCTTGCCGTCATTCGAGTAACTGCTGGCTTCTTTCGTCAGCCACTCCCCTTTTCGATAGAATTCAAATTGGCCGCAATCGCCAAGCTGATGGTTGATGGTGATCCAACCGCATTTAAAATCAAACCAGGCGGCATTCGGGGTCCAATCGGTGCGGGACAGAAGTCGGTCGATCGACTGAGCGAAAAAGGTGAGCGGAAGCGCCGGGCGCGGATCGGCGGCTGCCTGGAGCGCAGGGTCAAAAAACAAAAAATGCAAAATCGCTTGCGAGGCTTCGGCGTTGCCCCAAATCTGGCCAGCGCGCTCGTAGAGGTGGGCTGCGCCGCCCTGTATGGCATTGATCGTAAACCACAGTTCTTTTTGCAAGCGAACCTGATTATTCTGGTGTTGGTCAAACAAACCCAGCGCGGCCATGACAGCAAAGTGGCTGTCGGTGATCCAAAAACGCAGTATATCGCCGTAACTGGCCATCTGATATATCGGGCCCATATAAGCATAGCCGTTGCCAGGCAGGCTGCTGGTTGGGGTGATGGAGTGCAAATAGCCGTCCACCACCCTGTCCCAGTATGAGGATCGGATAAAGTTGATTTGCGGTCCATACACAGCAGGGCCGGTGTAGCCTGCGGTGTACAATGCCAGGAGAGTTTCGGCGATGTATCCCAGAGAATGGCCGTATAAAAATCCTTCGACAGACAAACCACCGTTTGCCACACCCAGGCCAGGGGTGTTAGCTGGCAAGCCGTAATTCTTGATCACAGTATCCGCGTATTCATAGATCGCATACTGCTGGTATAACCAGGCCCCGGTCACATTGGTGATATAACTGCGGATAGTATTTCCAAGGGTCGATTCTGGAAGGGCAGGATTGAGCGGCGGGTCATCTGCGGCATCCATGCTGAGCCCCATCAGGGCTAAAATTCGCATGTGACCGGCATAATAATTATTCGCCGCCCAACGCAGTTGTTTGGTGTCTGCCAGCAACAATGGGCTGTTAGTCACGCCGACCGGATGGGGATGCTCATCACCAGCAGTGGATGCATTGATCAACTGGTTTGCCCAGCGCAAGAAAACTGTGCGGATAGTCGCTTTGTCGGCCTGGGTAAGAATAGCCTGGTTATTGGCATCGACAGCCGGATACAACCAATCGACTGTCAAGCCAAACGCCTCTCCCCAGTAGTTGGCGCGATTGTAAAGGATAAACGTCGGATCGCGAAAAGGTTGACCAGAGGCTGCGCCTTTTACTGCTTCGTTCATCACGTGCATCAATAAATTACGAGAACGCACCGCGTGCTGAATGCGAGCCTGCGGATCTGAATCCACCAACGATAAAAAGGCGAAAAATTCCGCATAGGCTTCAGTATCATACTGCTCCCAATTCGAGCTGCCCGAATCAGGCCAGATTGGATTGGGCTGCCCGCCAGGGAAGAACTTTGTATTGTAGGTAACGAGCGCGCTGTCCAATGCCACTTTTAGGCCGGACTGATACATCGGGTTGGAAGCAGTCGCCCAGGATCGCAAACGTGGCAGGTCGGTCTGGTTGAACCATAAGCGGGGATGGGACGTGATTGGTGTAGATAGATCGGCGCGCGAACCACCCCCGGCGAAGGCGAAATTGCCTTGACTAGGGGCGAAAAGAAATGACCCAACAAGGAAAACAAAGATGAGAACAAACCAAAAGGTGCGGGTTCTGGTATTCAATTGGTCACCTGTGATGAGGGTTGTAGGAGGTTAATAATTCGTATATCTATTGTACAAAAATTATCCACCGCGGGTGTGGGAAATATTTCTCACTGCCAATCCAGTGGAGCAAAAGAATACCCCCCCGCTCAGGCGAGAATGTTAAGATCACCGAATTGGCGCTGACAGCGACGGGCACCTCATTATGCACTCAGAGGTTCAAAACTTTCCTGACTTCAGCCAAAGTAGGGGAGATGACAACGGCCTCTTTCACCGCGCTCATGGCGGCGCGCACATCCTTTAAACCTGAGCCTGTGTTAATCACCAACACCGGATCATCTGCGTTGATCTGACCGGATCGGAAGGCATTCAGCAAGCCAGCGTAAGCAGCCGCCCCGGCCGGTTCGATAAAAATGCCATACTTTCCGATAGCGGCGATTGCCTGAATAATTTCCTGGTCAGATACTATTATATAGCTGCCGCCTGTCTGCCGGGCGGCGCGCACCGCACGCACACCATCGCGGGGCAGATCCACGCTGATGGAGTCGGCGACTGTATTAGCTGTCACTGGTTTAATCGTCTCGCCGCCGTTAAAAAACGCATTCGCCACAGCCGCGCTGCCTTCTGCCTGCACACCGAACAGACGCGGCATTTGCTCTAGCCAACCCAGGCGTTCCAGGTCACGAAAACCTTTGTGAATGCCAGAGATGATATTGCCGTCGCCAACTGAAACAAATATACTCAGAGGCTTATGGTTGAGCGAGCGTTGAAACAAAGAGCCCGGACCCAGGGTCCACCACTCCCAAATCTCGAAGCCGGCAGTCTTCTTGCCCTCCAGCGTGAAGGGGTTGTAACCCGTGTTCCGGCAGTACCAGCCGAATTCCTGGGAGGCTTGAATGGTCAGATCAAATGCGTCATCGTAGGAGCCATCCACCAGGATCACCTTTGCCCCGTAGATGAGCAGTTGGGCGACTTTAGCGGGCGGAGCTGAGCGCGGCGCGAAAATCACCGCGGGTTGGCCGACCGCCGCCGCCATACCTGCCAGGGCTGCGCCGGCATTGCCTGTTGAGGCGGTGACGACCACGCTGGCTGCGATCTGCCGGGCGCGCGTCACAACCACAGCACTGGCGCGATCTTTGAATGAAGCGGTTGGGTTGCGGCTTTCGTCTTTTAACCACAATTCGCGCAGTCCGATTTCCTGTGCCAGGCGGGGCAGAGTGTACACAGGTGTGCTGCCCGCACTGCGAATCGGTATCTGCGGGTACTCTGGATCTTCCACAGGCAGCAGAGGCAGGTAACGCCACAGCGACATCTCTTGGGAAGCGAAGATTTGTTCAGGTGCCAGGCTGTGTTGAATGGCTGGATAATCCAACAAAACATCCAGGTTGCCGCCGTCGTGCGGGCAGGTGTAGGTCACCTGTCCTGGAGCAAACGTGCGACCGCATATAGAGCATTGGTAACCAACAAATTTTTCTGGCATCTTAATCCTGCTCAAAGGCCACGCCCAGAGAAGCGGGCGGCGTAGCTCGCAAGGCGCGCAGCAATCGGGTGAAGAAGCGCCGGGGGCCTTCTGGCATGCCAGCAAGAGCACGTCCGACCCACTCGGCATTGCCGATATTCACAAATAAGAGAGTTAAAATCATCAATGGGAAAGGCGCCACCTGCAAAACCTGGGATGGAATGCCGGGCATCGAAGGTTGAAGAAACAAGCCCAACCACTGCAAGAAGGAAAACAGGTAGCAGCCTAAGGCGGCTCGAAAAGGGTTCCACCCGCCAAAAATTGTGATCGACAGAGCAATCCAACCGATGCCATCCAGGCCGGTGATTGTGCCTTTCCAACCGGCTTTGACGCTGAGTGAATATGCCGGGCCAGCCAGACCGATTATCGCACCACCCAGAATGGTGTAAAAATAGCGCAAGCGGTTCACATTGGCGCCGCGCACAAAGGCAGCCGCCGGTCGTTCACCGATCCCCTGCAGGATCAGGCCAGGTCGAGTTTTGTAAATATACACCCATGCCAATATGATCAATATAAAGCTCAGGTAGGTGATCAGATCCTGGCTGAACAGCAGTTTTCCCAGGATGGGCACACCCTCCAGCAGCGGGATCGAAAGTGCCGGCAGGCGAGGTCCAGGCAGCCCCATAAATGGATTGCCCAGGAAATACGATAGATCGCGGCACAGCAGTGCCAGGATAAAGCCGACTGCCACTTGCGATTGTTTTAACGTGATGGAGGCAAATGCAACCACGGCAGCGACCAGTGCACCAATCACCATGCCGGCTAAAAAGCCGAGCAGAAGATTGTCCGTTTTGACTGCCACTGCAAACCCACCCATCGCGCACAACAGGATGGTGCCGTTCATCGAGAGGTTGATAACACCGGCCTGTTCGGAAATTGTCTCACCCATCACGGCAAAAATCACCGGCGCGGCAGCCGAAAGAACACCTGCCAGACCGATCAGAACCAAATTATCTGGGTTCATTTCTTACCCCATTTCTGGCGAGCTCCCGCCACGAGCATCACGAATAAGACCAGAGTCCCTTGCAGCACACCCGCCAGGGAGGAATCCAACTGCAGAGAAATCGGCAGGCGGATACTGCCAATATTCAGCGCGGCAAAAAACAATGCCACCGGCACCGCCAGAAGTGCCTGGTAGTTCACAAGCATAGCCACCATCAGCCCCAGGTAGCCATAACCGCTGGAAATGGCGGGGATGAGGTTGTGATACACAGACATCACCTGGATAGCGCCCGCCGTACCCGCAAATAAACCGCACAGTGCAAACGCCAGTAAACTGTACTGCCAGGTGGGAATGCCCAATAAAAATGCGGCATGGATATTTTTGCCAACCGCTTTCAAGCGCAGGCCAAAATACGTGCCTTGCAGTAAAAAATAAATGATGATGGCCGCCGCCACCGCTAACACCAGGCCGACCGGGCTGAGAGAAAAACCCGGCACCTGCGGCAGCCACAATTTGCTGTCAAATGGCTCTGTACCGGACATAGACCCGACGCCAGGTCGTTTCCAGGGACCAAAGATGAGCCAAATCGCCAGGGCAGTAGCCACAAAATTCAATCCCAACCCGCCGAATATTTCATTCACGCCGCCAAAGGTCTTCAAAGCGCCGGCCATGGATGCCCACAGCGCCCCGCCCAACATACCAGCCAGAACGCCCAGCGTCATAATCAAGACCGGCGGCAGGCTGGTATCTTGCAGCATCCGCAAAGCGCCGGTGCTGAAGATAGCGCCTACAATAATTTGACCTTCCACGCCGATATTCCACAGCCCAGCCGCAAAGGTGACCAATAAGCCAGCGGTCACCAGCATCAAGGGAATCCAGGATTTTAGGACATTGGCAATGCTTTGGGCTGAACCCAACGCACCGTTGATAATTTCCGTATATGCCTTAAATGGAGGAGCGCCTGAGGCAATCAAGATGATTGTCGTGAAGAGCAGGGCTGCGATTATGCCGCCCAACTGCCAGACCAGATTTTGCCATTGTTGTTTTGTCATATACTGCCCTCACCGAGCATCCGAGGTGGGTTGAACTTCTTCCCAACCTTTGCCGCCGATCAACTGCCCCAACTGTTCTACCGTCGTCGTTGCCGCATTGATGGGCCGCGAGACTTTGCCAGCAAAGAACACCAGGATGCGATCCGAATACTGCAAAATTTCATCCAGGTCAGCCGAGATAAACACAATCGAGGACGATTGTTCGCAGCGGCTTTTCAGTTTGGACCAGATATACATAGTCGACTCGATATCCAAACCACGCGTAGGATGCTCCAGCAGGATTAAATTGAGCGGTGTGCGCAGCAAAGCCAGCAGGGCGCGCTGCTGGTTTCCGCCGGAAAGCGACTCCACGGTGCTTTGGGGATTGCCTTTGATATTGAAAGTCTTGATGCGATCCTGCGCCAGCCGGACAGCTTGATCTCGATTAATAAAGGTGCCGCGCACCTCTTCCGCCAGGACAAAGTGCTCAGTTAAAGTCAGGCCGGGCACCAAGGCTTGTTCCAGGCGGGCGGCAGGCAAGAACGCCACTCCACTGCGTTTGAACACATGATGCGACCGGGCTGTCAGATCCTGGCCGTTGATACGGATGCGCCCGGCGACTGGACGAATCAAGCCAGCACAGGCTTCCAGAAATGAAGTCTGCCCAGAGCCTTCCATGCCAGCCAGGCCGATCACCTCGCCACAGCGCACATCCAGAGAGACATCTTTGATCTGCAAGCGATAATCTTCAAGGGCGATCGAATCAAGTGACAGCACCACATCCCCCGGAGGGTAGGATACCCGCCCGCCGAAGGTGATTATTTTCCCGAACATCATCTCCACCAATTGATCAGTGTCGAAGGGCGGGTCCATCTCGCCTACCAGGGCTCCCTGGCGAAGCACTGCCGCCCGGCTGCACAGATTTTCGACATCTTCAAGCTTATGGGAGACAAAGATGATCGCTTTGCCCTGCCCCGCCAAAATTTTCAAAGTGGCAAACAGCTTTTCTTTCTGGGCAGCCGAGATGCCTGTGGTTGGCTCATCCAGGATCAAGACGGATACACCCAGCCAAAGCAAGCGTAAAATCTCAAGCTGCTGACGTTCACCTACGGTCAGCGCGTCAACATACGAATCGGGATCAATCGAAAAATCAAACTGGGTTTGCAACTTCTTAAATTCGGCTGTCACGGCGGCGCGGTCTGGAAAAAGCCCGCCTTCACGACCCAGCAAAAAGTTATCGATGATCTTCATGGGTGGAAAATCCAGGGGATCCTGGTGGAGCATCCCGATGCCATGCCGTATGGCATCGGAGGGTGACTTAATCGTCACCGGCTGGCCATCCAACAGGATTTCGCCGCTGTCCGCCGAAATGAAACCGGACAGGATTTTCATTAAAGTGCTTTTACCGGCGCCGTTTTCACCCAGGATGCCCTGGATCGTGCCAGGCTGGATATCCAAATTGATGCCCCGGTTGGCATGCACCGCAGTTGGCCCGCGCCCAAATGTTTTTTGAATATTACGCAGTTCAACTCTCATGTTTTTTGGTGTTCTACCTGTATAAAAGAGAAGCCCTGAGGCAGCAAATCCTCAGGGCTTCTGGTTCGTTAGAAATTACTTCTGTACGCTCTGGCCTTCCATGCCCTGAAGAAGCTGGGGCAGGTACCAGATTTGCAGATCGGTGGCGGTCTCGCCATCTTTCAAATATACGGTTCCATCCTGAAGATTGAGCGGACCTTTCCACAGGTTCAAACCACCAGCCAGTTCACTGATGAACTTGTCCAGGTTGGTTGAGCCATCAGCGGAAAGCGCAGCGCCCTTGACAAATCCTACTGCTGAGGTATCAGGATCGTTTATATTCTTCCAATCGGGGCCATTCCACTGAAAGTTCGATTTGAATGTGCCATCGGCGAAGGATTTAATGGTGGCGAGATAAGCTGGACCCCAATTGAAGGTTGGCACGCCCAGGCAGACTTCTTTGCCTTCTTCGCAGGCGCCGACATAATCGTAAGGGATAGCCCAGACCTTCTTACCAGCCGCGGCGGCTTTCTTGGCTTCGGTGACGGCTTCGGTGGTGTCAATGCCAGAGACGATGACATCATAGCCGCTGTTGATGAAGTCGTTGGCGACCTGGGTTGGGTCAGAGGTCACACCGGGGATGTTGAACCAGAAACCTATCCAGGTGACTTTGAAGCTCAGGTCAGCGGCATTTTTGCCCAGGTATTTCGTCCAGCAGTACTGGGCGCCCAGGAAAACGGAGGATGCTAAACGGCGGGTCTCATCATTGATTAGAGGTCCGAGGTAACCGATTTTCCCAGTTTGGGTGGTGAGGGCGGCGGCGCAGCCAGCCATCATCTTGCCATATTCCATGCGCCCCATGATGTTGACCATGTTGGGCAGATCGACATAGGCTTTGCCATCTTTCCAAACCTGGTCGCCCGAAGCCATAATCACCTTAATGTCCGGGTGAGCCTTCGAGAATTCTGTGGCAGAGTCTTTCATATCGTCGGAATTGAAGATAATCAGCTTGGCGCCCTGGCCGACGAGTTCTTCAGCCAGTTGAGCAGGCGTGGTGCCTGCGCGATCGGCAGGGTTAACCTTATCCAGGTAAACCATCTTCGCACCCAACTTCTGCTCGACATACTTGCCAGCTTCATAGTGAGCCTGGCTCCAACCATGATCATTGTAAGGACCAACCATCAACAAACCAAACGTCACTGGCGCAGTGGTTGGCTTGGGGGCTTCTGTAGGCTTGGGCGCTTCTGTGGTGGCGGCTGTTCCACAAGCAGAGAGCAGCATGGCGAATACCACCATACAAGAGACAAACATCCAAATTGATTTACGCATTGAAACGATCCTCCTTAGTGAGATTTGAGATTGAAAAACCTTGCAGTCGAAGGGTTGTTTTCCTGCAGCAAGTCGTACGGCGCCATGTGACGACTTGAGCCTGGTGTGCAACCCATTTGACCATAAACATAGCTTTTTAAGGATACACTGAGTTGAACGAGTTGTCCATACACGAATGGGTAATTTTAAGGTGATTTCTTTCCTGATTTTGTTTACTCATTCACAATCCAGGTGCCGGTTTCGCCGCGCATTGCACGCCCAATATTTTGGGGATTGGTGATCAAGGCTGTCTTCCCACCTGCTTCCAGGAATTGAACAATAGCCTGGATTTTCGGCGCCATAGAGCCTTTGGCAAAATGGATGCCTTCAGCCAGGTACTGCTTTGCCTGGGCAAGCGTCATGCGGTCCAGCCACTGTTGGTTTGGTTTGCCATAATTGATGGCGACCTTTTCGACGGCTGTCGAAATCAGAAAAAGATCAGCTTTTAATTCGCGGGCCAGCAGGCTGGAGGCCAGGTCTTTATCAATCACGGCAGCAACGCCCTGGTAAACGCCCTCGCCAACATCTGCGACAGGGATGCCTCCCCCGCCGACGCAAATGACGCAGATGCCGACGCTTAGCAAAGTTTTGATAGTGTCGAGTTCAACGATTTCCTTGGGTTGAGGCGAGGCTACAACCCTTCGCCACCCGCGGCCGGCATCTTCCACCACGTTCCACCCCATTTCATTCTTTCGCCGCATGGCATCCGCTTCGTCCATAAACCCGCCGATCGGCTTGGTCGGATTCTTGAAGGCCGAATCGCCCAGATCAACCAGGGTTTGTGTCACGCACGTTACCACATTGGTTTTGATGCCGCGATGGTATAGCTCATTTTGCAAATTTTGCTGCAGGGCGTAACCAATCGCCCCTTGCGAGTCTGCGCCGCACACATCCAGGGGCACTTCGTGCATGCCTTCATATTTATGAGCGATCTCTGAGCGGCGCAAAATAAAACCAACCTGTGGCCCATTGCCATGCCCGATTGCAACAGACCACCCACTTTCGATCATATCAGCGATGTGGAAGGTAGTCTGCCGGGCTGCCTGGTACTGATCTTCGACGGTGACATGTTTATCATCCGCAATTAGCGAGTTGCCGCCAATGGCAACGACTGCAATTTTCTTCTGCGTCTCGGCCATTCAATATCTCCTTGTCGCGAAAAAGAAGACCCCCGGTTGAACCAGGCGCCTGGCTCAACCGGGCGGAAATAAATCAACTCATCGTCAACGCCATGACTGCTTTTTGAGCGTGCAGGCGGTTTTCGGCTTCGTCGTACACGACGCTGTGCGCCCCGTCGATCACGCCGTCGGTCACTTCAAGGCCGCGGTCGGCTGGCAGACAGTGCATATAAATGCTGTCTTCCTTGGTTAACGCCATCCGCCGTTCGTCAGTGATCCATGATTTGTATTTGTCGATCAACGCCTTGCCTTCCTCTTTACCCGTGGTGGTCAACAGGGGTCCCCAGGATTTCGGATAAACCACATCGGCATCCTTAAAAGCTTCGTCCATGTTATCGGTTACGTCGAAACCAACATGGTACTTGCGGGCGTTTTCGCGCGCCTGCTCCATGATTTCGGGCATCAGTTTGAACTCAGGCGGGTGCGCCAGGACCACATCGCAGCCAAAACGGGTCATCTGCAGGATGAGCGACTGGGGTACCGAGATCGGCTTGCTGTAGGAAGCGGCATACGCCCAGGAGACGACAACCTTCTTCTTGCGCAGATCACGGCCTTTCTTTTCCATAATTGTCATCAAATCTGCCAGACATTGGAAAGGATGATAAACATCGCACTGCATATTCAAAACCGGCACGCGCGAGGCGCGCGCAACATCATTGATGTATTTGTTGCCAAAATCCCAATCGCACTGGCGAATAGAAATGCCATCAAAATAGCGCCCGAAAATCTCGCCGATTTCCTTAGCGGTATCGCCGTGTGAGATCTGGGTTGTCTCAGAATCGATAAAAGCCGCGTGCCCTCCGAGCTGGGCCATGCCCGCTTCAAATGAACCGCGCGTGCGCGTGCTGGTGAAAAAGAATAGCATAGCTAAGACTTTGTCTCGCAATAAAGCATGCGGCTCGCCCAGGGCGCGCTTGCGTTTTAGATCCCAGGCCACATCCAGAACAGTTTCGACTTCTTCTTTCGAGAAATCCAGGTCGCCGATAAAATCACGACCCCGAAAATTGGTTTGCATTTTTGTCTCCTTTTCTTTCGTTCAATGAAATATCGTTTATGCAGCGATCAATTTTGGTAGCAGTGCGTAGAATTCGGTGGCTTTCACCATATCGTTCAGGTTGACCGAATCGCCCGTGGTATGCGCAGTTTCCTCATCACCTGGGCCAAAGCCGATGGACGGAATACCCGCCTTGCCTGCCCAGTAAATGCCGTTGGTGGAGAAATTCCATTTGCCGGTCGGCCCGTCAGGCAGACCGATCAGGCGGCGAGCATTAACGCCAGCCTGCACCAGCGGATGGGCTTCTTCGAAAGCCCAGGCCGGGAAATATTTATCCACCGGGAAAACGAAACCGGTATAGGATGGCTCATCATAGAAGAGCTCTTCAACAACCACCGAGTCTTTATACTGCTCGGGAATTAAGGCGCACACCTGGGCCACAACCTGTTCCTTGGTTTCACCAAAGGTCATGCGCCGGTCGATGAAAATAACCGCTTCATCGGGTACCGCATTGATAGACGGCGTCTTGACATGCATATCGGAAACAGTGATTTTGCCATGGCCCAAAAATGGGTGGTCGCCAAGCTGTGGTTCCAGGTCGCGGATGCCAGCAATTATCGGCAGCAGTTTATAGATTGCGTTGTCGCCCAGGTGATTGCTGGCTGCATGGGCGCTGCGGCCCTTGGCTACGACGCGCATCTCCAGGCGGCCTTTATGCCCCCGGTAAACATTCATCTTTGTCGGCTCACCAATGACAACGAAATCGGGGCGCACTTTGGGATCGACTTCGACAAACGTGTTGGGGGCGATGCCGTCGCACCACTCTTCCATGTTGCCAAAATAATAAACTGTCCAGCCTTCCAGCACGCCCAGGTCGCGCGCGATCGCCAGGCCGTACACCATACCGGGAGTTGAACCTTTTTCATCGCATGCACCACGCGCGTACAGCACTCCGTCTTCGACTTTTCCGATAAAAGGATCCCACTCCCAGGCGCTGGGATCGCCGATACCGACAGTATCGATGTGCGAATCGTAAACCAGCACGCGCTTGCCGGAGCCAATTCGCCCAAAGATGTTGCCCATCTGATCAAAACGCACTTCATCATAACCGAGTTTTTGCATTTCCTTGGCGATGCGTTCGCCAACGGCCTTGAGCTGCGAATCCATGCTGGGAATAGCGCAGATATCGCGCATAAATTGGATGATCTCCGGGCGAGAGGCATTGACGCGCGCCTGGATTTGTTGAACAAGTGTATTTGTTTCGAGCATATTCTCTCCTATTAAAGTTGGCTGGCAGGATCCTGCCGTTATGGAAGATTGATTTCGACCGGTTCGAGCTTGCCGACGCGCCGGACGACATGGAAACGAAAATGACCAGGGATAAAATAGCTGAACGAGTAATCGACCACGCGGTTCGCTCGATCATACAGGTAAGCCTCAAAGCGCAGCAGCACGTCACCGCGCTGGATATTCATGGCACGAGCAATCTCTGCGCTGGCATTGACAGCGTTGATCTCGCACTTCGAGACATCCAAAGCAATATCATGACGTTTGAGCAGCAAATCCAGAACAGAACCTTCAAAATTCTCGTCCAGCTCCTCGCCGCTCAGAGTTTTGTCAGGCAAGATATCGATCAAATAGGCGGCGGGCTGGCCCTCAGCCAGGATGACACGCGCAATCTGCTGCACCTTACTGCCAGGCGGGAGCTGGAGCGCAGCCAGTTCGTCTGCCGCACCTTCTCGGCTTGTGATTTTGCGAGAGCCTACTGCGACTGGTAAACCGATGCGTTTTGCCAGGGTATCGATGGATTCCAGCACTTCCAGACCAGACTCAATCACCTGCGACGGGCGAGACACAAACGTGCCATCTCCCTGGCGGCGGTGGATGAGGCCTTGGGTTTCAAAGGTGCGCATGGCCTCGCGCAGGGTAGCGCGTGAAACACCTAAATGCTGTGCCAGCACAGGTTCAGATTCCAATCGATCTCCAGGCTGTTTTGAGGCGATTAACCGGCCCAAGCTCTCGTGGAGTCGTTGAGAAGTCGAATATTGACGTTTCATGAATTCATGCCTCCAACACTGAAATGAACTCAAAACGAGTGACATCCACCAACCCCAGGTCGGAGAGACGCAGTTCAGGGATGACGACCAGAGCAGTAAGGCTGAGCTGCATATTCGGGTTGTTTAATTGGCATCCGCAAGCTTCAAAGCCTGTCAGCACGCTGGCGGCAGCCTGGGCAACCTGGCTGGCAGGCTGGTTTGACATCAAGCCTGCAATGGGAAGCTCGACCACACCTAATACCCTTCCCTGGCTCACAGCTACCTGGCCTCCGCCCACGCGCGCCAGTTCATTCGCAGCCACCGCCATATCATCGTCATTTGTACCGGTGACAATCATGTGGTGCGAGTCGTGAGCAACTGTGGTGGCAACTGCGCAAGGCTTGTTGAATCCAAAACCATGCACCAGGCCAACCTGAATTCGTCCGCTGGCCTGGTGGCGTTCAACCAGGGCAATTTTGGCGACATCTTGCTGCATATCTGCGCTAACTAGGCCATCCACACAATCCAATTCAATGCGCAGATGGCGTGTGGGTGCCTGGTTTTCGATAATTCCGATCACATTGGCGGTCACACGCTTGGCGCCTGGCGGGGCTGGTAACACGAAATCAGCGCCTTGCAGGGGGCGCTTGAGATGCACCGACTGCAAAGCCCAGGCCGGGTAAGCATAGGGGGGCAAATCGACCAGCATACGCCCCTGCTCAGCCACCGGCACTCCTTGAGCAATCACCACATCCGCTTTCATTTCGATCAGATCTGGCAAGATCAAAATATCTGCGCAGCGACCAGGAGCGATCATGCCGACATCGCGCGAGACGCCGAAATATTCAGCAGTGTTAAGGGTCGCCATCTGTATGGCGGTCATTGGCCGCAAGCCCTGGTGGATTGCCACGCGCACCGCCCGGTTCACATGACCTTCGTTGACCAGGGTGGCACAATGCGAGTCATCTGTGCAAAGCATAAAACCACGCGGGTCGAGACCAAATTCGGTGATTGCGCGCACCTGGGCGGCCACATCATGCCAGGCCGAACCAAAGCGCAGCATCGCTTTCATCCCCTGGCGCACACGGGCCACAGCGTCTTCCAGGCGTGTGCCTTCATGGTCGTCCTGCGGACCACCGGCTGCGTATCCATGGAAAGGCAAACCCAAGTCTGGCGAGGCGTAGTGGCCGCCGATCACTTTGCCAGCCTGGCGAGTAGCGGCCATCTCAGCGTGCAATTTGGCGTCGGAAGAAAAGACACCAGGGAAATTCATCATCTCACCCAGCCCAATGATACCCGGCCAGGTCATGGCTTCAGCAACTTCTTCTGGTCCCAGCGTGGCGCCTGGCGTTTCCATGCCCGGCGCTGAAGGCACACAGGAGGGCATCTGGACCCAAACGTGCACCGGTTGGACAGCCGCTTCGTCAACCATCAGGCGGACGCCCTTCAATCCAAATATGTTGGCAATCTCATGCGGATCGACAAACATACCGGTTGTCCCATGCGGAATCACAGCGCGGGCAAATTCGGTGACAGTCAGCATGCCGGATTCGATATGCATATGGGCATCCAACAACCCTGGGCACAGGTAACGGCCGCAGGCGTCGATGACCGTCGTATTGGATCCGAGCGTATGCCCGGCATTCGGTCCCACGAAGGCGATGCGGCCGGCCTTCACGGCGATGTCGGTGTGTGGGATAATCTCGCCCGATTGGACCGAAACCCAGCGACCATTTTGGATCACCAGGTCGGCAGGCATGCGCCCCATGGCAACATCCACCAGCACCCGCGAGTCAAACATATCAGGCATGCAGTTATCCTTTCTTAGCTGCCCGCCAACAGGCGGCGGGCGGCAAAGTTGTGTTTCTCGATCAAGCGCGGCAGATCAATCGTTTGAATCTGACCTTCCTTCACCACCACGCGACCGCCAATCACCGTGCAATCGGCGCGCACGGGGGCGCAAAAAGCAACTGCAGCGACTGGATCATGGAGACCGCCAGCGAACTCAAGATGGTCAAGGCGCAGTGCGAAGTAATCAGCGCATTTTCCAACCTCAAGGGAACCCAGATCGCTGCGCCCGAGAACGCTGGCGCTGCCGCGTGTCGCAATTTCCAAAGCCTGGCGGGCTGTCATCAGGGGTGGCGCGCTTTGGCCTGATAACGAAGCGCCTTTCAGACCGGCACGCACTCTCGCCAGCAGCATCGCCTGGCGGACTTCGGCCAATAAATTAGATCCATCATTGCTGGCGGAGCCATCCACCCCCAGGCCGACGCGCACGCCGGCCGATAGCATCTCGAGTATTGGCGGGATGCCTGAAGCCAGGCGCATATTCGATGTGGGGCAGTGGGCGACACCACACCCGGTTTGAGCGTAAAAATCGATTTCTTCCGAGTTCACATGCACCGAATGGGCAAACCACACATCCTTCCCAACCCAATTTAGCAAATCCATATAAGCAACCGGGCGGTGTCCGAATTTTTCCAGGCAAAAGGCTTCTTCATCCTGCGTTTCCGCCAGGTGGGTGTGCAAGTGAACACCGTATTCACGCGCCAGGGCTGCCGATTGGCGCATCAGGTCAGGCGTGACCGAAAAAGGGGAACAAGGTGCCAGTACAACCTGTGTCATGGCGCCGGGATTGGGATCGTGAAAAGATTCGATCAGACGCTGGGAATCGTGCAGAATGACATCTTCTTCTTCAACACAATTGTCCGGCGGCAGTCCGCCTTTACTTTCACCCAGGCTCATCGAACCGCGCGAAGCGTGCAGGCGCATACCAATTTCCCGCCCTGCCTGTATTTCATCATCCAACCGGCAGCCATTGGGGAAGATATACAGGTGATCGGAAGCCGTGGTGCAGCCTGAGAGCGCCAACTCCGCCAGGGCCAGTTGGGTTGAAATGAAGATATCTTCGGGGGTCAAGCGCGCCCAGATCGGGTAAAGGGTTTTAAGCCAGTTAAATAAATTGGCATCCTGGGCAGCAGGCACCGCCCGCGTGAGGGTCTGGTAAAAATGATGGTGAGTATTGATCAAACCCGGTAAAACAATATGCCCGGAAAGATCAAGGGTTTGATCAGCCTGAGTGGGTAGAGAAGCAGTAGGTCCAATTAATTCGATAAAGCCATCCCGTATAAACAAGCCGCCGTCAGCAATCTCTCGGCGCTGCGCGTCCATTGTGACTAATAAAGCAGCATGCCGGACCAACTGGGTAGTCATACGCTCCTCCGGATCGAAGTGGGAAATTCATGATGTCTGACAATCTAAGTTTAGCAAAAAAACTGCATTCCGTCAATTGTCTGACAACTACAAAATCAAAAACATGATAAATCCCGAATGTTAAATTCGGGATTTATCATCAGCACAATTTGCGCAAATGTTCATGATTAACAAATTTTTCCTCAATTGGGGCTAAGAACCCCACCCCTTGCCTCCCGGCCGATTTTTGGCGGGGGAATTTTAAATAATGGTCATTTTGACCGGCTTATTCGGTCAAAGGGACCGAAAGTAGAGGCGAAGCCAGATGACACCATAACCGGACTCTTTGTTACTTGTCAAAATGGGTTCCTACCCAACTGAACGGATACCCGAAATGTTAAATTCGGAATAATCTTATTTCACTTTTAGCACTTTTATAGCACTTTCGGTTCATTACAGCCTTTCCCAGAAAGGATATGCTTGGAATATAAAACAAGACATCATGGGAAAAGGAGTTTATTATGCGAAGTTTCTAAGGCGATCATTTTCTACGGAGGGTTGCCGGTGAGCTGAAACGCCGCCTGCAGGTGCCAGTTTCAAAAATCAAAGAGATTAATGCGGAAGCCGATAAGGCCTTCGCAATAGACAAGAACGCTGCGAATGAAGACTGCAAAAAGCGTTCGTAAGTGTTGAAAAAAAAACTAGATGGAAAAGGATAATAAAATGAAAAACATGGTTAAGCTTTTTGGTTGTATTTTGCTTCTCTCAATGCTCATATCTGCTTGCGCTCCAGCTGCTAAGCCGACTGAGGACCCTGTGATTCCCATGCAATATTCCGTAACTGAAACCGACCAGGGTAAAACCTTCACGCTTCATGCAGGTGATTCCCTGGCAATCGGGCTGGATAGTAACCCATCGACCGGTTATTCCTGGGTAGTTAAATCGGAGGACAATCCGGTGCTCTCGCAGGATGGCGAGCCAGTTTTTAAATCGGGCAGCAGCCAATTGGGCGCTCCAGGAATCACGACCTTAACGTTCACGACGGTGCATACCGGCTCACAGGCGCTTACCCTGTTCTACCAGCGTCCTTTTGAAAAAGACGCCCAACCCTTAAAGACCTTCAGCATTAACGTGACTGTAGCGAAATAGGATTCGATCACCGCCGCCCAATCGTTTCTCGCAGCCGGCTCAATGAAAGGATAAAGCGCTGTAATGGGCTCTCTCACCAAGATAATCACCCCTCCAACCCAACAGAAGGGTTCCACCCGCGCCAATGGCATCCGCTTCTACAAGAAATTGGTGGAGTGTGCCCATGCCGACAAATCCACCGTTCTCGATCAACTAGATACCACCCTCAATGGACTGAGCCGGGACGAAGTTGAAAGGCGACTGGAAAAGTACGGGCCAAACGAGGTCGCCAGGGAAAAGCGGCTGACGGTACTGACGCGGCTGTGGGATAACTTCAAGAACCCATTGGTCGTTCTGCTTTTGATATTGGCGATCATTTCCTATCTCACAGGGGACTTGCCCTCGGCATTGATAATGTTGACAATGGTGCTGATCGGTATCGTCTTGCGTTTTGGTCAGGAAAGCCGCGCTGACTCTGCCGCCGAAAAACTCAGGGAGATGGTCAGCACGACGGCAACGGTGATCCGCTCTGGCAAGCGGCAAGAAATCCCCCTCAGAGACCTGGTGCCGGGGGACATCGTCACGCTCTCGGCTGGAGACATGATACCGTCGGATGTGCGCTTGCTATCAGCCAAGGATCTCTTCCTGAACCAGTCTGCCCTCACTGGAGAATCGCTCCCGGTGGAAAAGACCCCGGTTATCGTAGATGGATCCAACCAAAATCCCTTGGAGATGAATAATCTGCTCTTTTTAGGGTCCGCCGTAGAAAGCGGTACGGGCACAGCAGTTGTTATCCAGACCGGAAACGAGACTTATTTCGGATCGATGGCATCCGATATCGCTGGCCAGCACCCGTTGACCAGCTTCGAAAAGGGTGTCACGAGCTTCACCTGGCTGATGATCGGTTTCATGGCCGTCATGGTCCCGCTGGTCTTCTTGTTCAACGGGATTAGCAAGGGCAACTGGTTGGAGGCATTGATGTTCGCTCTGGCCGTAGCTGTAGGCCTGACTCCCGAGATGCTGCCTGCGATCGTGACCATAAACCTATCCAAGGGTGCGATTGCGATGTCGCGTAAGAAGGTCATCGTCAAGCAGTTGAACGCCATCCAGAACTTCGGAGCGATGGATGTGCTGTGCACCGACAAGACGGGTACGATTACAGAAGGCAAAATTGTGTTGGAGAAACACCTGGACGTACTTGGTCAAGAAAGTGAACGGGTGCTCCATTATGGCTATATCAACAGCTACTACCAGACCGGTTTGAAGAACCTGATGGATGTAGCCATCCTGGACTACGAACACTTAAACGAAGAGCTCCAGGTAGACGAGGACTACCGCAAGATCGACGAGCTGCCTTTCGACTTCGAGCGCCGGCGCATGTCGGTTATCGTAGAAGACAGCAAAAGCCAGCATATCCTGATCTGTAAGGGGGCAGTGGAGGAAATCATGCGTCTCTCCACCCACGTTGAGATCGATGGCGTGGTTATGGATGTCCTACCGGAACACGACGAACATCGCAAGCGGCGCGTCCACGAATTGAATGCTGAAGGATTTCGTGTCATCGCAGTAGCTTATCGGACATTCTCCGGGGAAAACGAAGAGCCGCATTATACCCTCCAGGATGAATCTGACCTGACGCTGTTGGGCTACCTGGCTTTCTTGGACCCGCCGAAAGAAACCGTTCAGGAGACTTTGGATAAATTAAAAGGGCACGGAGTCATGGTTAAGATCCTCACCGGGGATAATGATGCCGTGGCCAGAAAAATTTGCAGGGATGTAGGCTTGCCTGTGGACCGGATTCTGCTGGGCAGCGAAATCGAGGGAATGAATACGGTTCAGCTTGCCGAAGCTGCTGAAAGCATTACAGTCTTCGCCAAACTCTCGCCGGCGCATAAAGAGCGTATTATCCGCGCTTTGCAGAGTATGAACCACGTGGTTGGCTTCATGGGCGACGGCATAAATGACGCTCCCGCGCTGAAAACTGCCGATGTGAGCATATCGGTCGATACCGCGGTGGATATTGCCAAGGAATCATCCGGAATCATTCTGCTCGAGAACAGCCTGTTGGTGTTGGACCAGGGTGTAATGGAAGGCCGGCGCGTATTCGGCAACATCATCAAATACATCAGGATGGCTGCCAGCTCTAATTTTGGAAATATGTTCAGCATGCTGGGTGCCAGCATTATCTTGCCGTTCATTCCGATGCTGCCGATCCAGGTGCTGACCATTAACCTGCTCTATGACTTCTTACAAACTGCGATCCCTAGTGACAACGTCGACCCCGAATGGCTGGCAAAACCGCGGAAGTGGGATATCAGTGGTATCCGCCGTTATATGCTTCACATCGGCCCGATCAGCTCGCTATTCGACTATATGACTTACTTCTTCATGTTGTACGTCTTCAATTGCTGGGCGAACCCGGTCCTCCTCCACTCTGGATGGTTTGTAGAAAGCCTGTTTACGCAGACGCTAATTATTCATGTGATCCGTACCAACAAGATCCCGTTTATACAAAGCCGGGCCAGTAAACCACTCCTGTTGACCTCGCTGGCGATCATAATCTTTGGAGCATGGCTGCCATATTCACCCCTGGCGAACTCCTTAGGTCTGGTGGCGCTTCAGCCGCTTTATTGGCTGTTGTTGGCCGGTATGCTGTTGAGCTACATTTTACTGACCCAGGTGATTAAGACCTGTTATGTACGAAGGTTTCCGGAGTAAAGGCAGCAGAAAGGAAATTACCACTTTTATAACACTTTAGATTCTTGAAGGTCTATTCTGCAGATAGTATGCTTGGCTCAAGTCAAACGAATGAATCATTCAGTTCACGAAAAAGAAAGGTTAATAAATGATTGATCTACCCATGAAAGCCGAAGTGCGTTGTTCTGATGGTATTGTTGGATTCTTTACCCATGTCATAGGAAATCCGGTTGATCACCAGGTGACGCACCTGGTGGTAAAGAGTGTCCAGCCACCATTTAATGAATATCTCGTTCCAATAGATGAGTTAGAAGATACAACTCCTCATCGGATCAAGCTTACATGCACCCGGAGCGAGTTTGAGAAGATGGAACCGTTTGAGGTTGAGGAATATATCCGTGCCAGGTATCCCAATTACCAGGTGCTGCCTTATCAACTTCCAGGCCAGGTTCTTATGGACGAGGTAATTGAGTATGTACCCGTAAAGAACCACAAAATCCCGCAAGGTGAAATAACCGTATTGCGGGACGCGAAGGTAGAAGCTACCGATGGCTACGTCGGACTCGTCGATGAGCTGTTGATCAACTCAAACAATATGCAGGCCACTCATCTTGTTCTGCGTGAGCGGAATCTATTCCAACAAAGGGAGATCACCATCCCTGTATCGCAGATTGAACGCGTGGATGAGGGTACGATTTACCTCAAGTTGGACAGGCAAAGCATCGAAGAGCTGCCAACGGCCCCAATCCAACGCTGGCAGAAATGAGAAAATGTAGAAAGGAAACAAATGATGGACAAAATGCTTGTGGTTATATTCGATAATGAGAGCGAAGCCTATGAGGGCTTTGAGGTACTCCATGACCTGCAGATTGAAGGCAGTATCGACGTCTACACCAAGACGGTGATCGCCAGAGATGCCAGCGGGAAAATTGTGGTGAAAAAGAAAGACGATCTGGACCCCGTCGGAACAGGCGTAGGCCTGATCGCCGGGAGCTTGATCGGAATGTTCGGCGGTCCATTAGGAATGGTTGCCGGTGCCGGCGTTGGGGCATTCGGGGGGGTGGTATCCGATCTGGCACACCTCGAGATCAGCCAGAATTTTCTCACCGAGCTCGAAAAATCTATGCAGCCTGGGAACGCAGCCCTCGTTGCTGAAGTTTATGAAGAATGGACGCTGCCGGTCGATACTCAGATGGAGGCTCTGGGCGGTATCGTCCTGCGGTACACCCGAAAAGAAGCCTTGAATGGCCAAATCGAGCGGGACGCTGCGGCGCTTCAAGCCAACCTTGGCGAGCTGGAGGCCGAATATCATCAGGCCACCGGAGAAGCCAGGGTAAAACTCCTGAAGAAGGTTGACCTGGCCAGGGGCAGGCTGCAAGCCGCACAGGACGACATCCAGGCAAGAATCGAAATGAGCCAGGTGGAGACGGACGCGAAAATCAAATACTTGCAAGAGCAAGCAGCTAGAGAAAGCGGCGAGCGGAAAGCCAGGCGTGAGGCGCGCATCGCAAAGTTGCAGGCCGAACAGAAGCGGCGCAGTGATCTGCTCAAACAAGCCTGGGAGCACACTAAGGAAGCAATGAAATGAATGCAACGCTTTGGACCCTTCAGGGGCTGTTAGCCCTGGTATTTCTTGTTACCGGCGCCATAAAAATGGCGCTTCCAAAGGACCGGTTGGTAGCCCATATGGGCTGGGTAGAAAACGCCTATCAACCGGTCGTCCGGCTGATAGGGGTCGTAGAAATCTTAGGAGCCATGGGATTGATCTTGCCGTCTTTGACCGGAATCATGCCCTGGTTAACGCCGCTTGCGGCGGCCGGATTGGCATTGACAATGGTAGGGGCTTCCTTAACCCATTACCGGCGCAATGAGCTATCCAGGATCGGCTTGACCTCCGTTTTACTGCTGATGGCGCTGTGTGTGGTGATAGGCCGGACCTGGATCATGCCACTTTAATTCGCACGATCGAACCACATATTAATATTGGTGACAAAACATGAATAATCCCGAATTTAACATTTCGGGATTATTCATTTTCAAGAATATATAAGCGCCCCTCCCCAAGGCAGGAAAGCACCACCTTGAAGAGGGAGATATCTCTTTTTTTAGGGTCTTATCGCCCCGCCAGAGGGGAAAAAAGACCCATTATAATTCTGCCGCCTTCACAGGCTGGGGTTAGGGGGTGAGTGGTTTTGAATTACCGGGGCGAATTAGCCTAAAGGTTAAATTTGGGCAAGTTCATGTCTCATTTTGATATAGAGATGCGTTAAGCCAATTTTTTCGCAGCGTACTGTGCAGCGCGCACCGTATTGCGCATTAACATGGCGATCGTCATCGGACCAACGCCGCCTGGCACAGGCGTGATCCAGCCAGCTACTTCTTTCGCTTCTTCGAAGCAAACGTCACCCACCCATTTATAGCCCTTTTTCGCGGTCGGGTCTGGCACAGCATTGGTGCCCACATCGATCACCACCGCGCCCGGTTTGATCCAATTGCCGCGCACCATTTCAGGGCGGCCAACTGCCGCCACAAGGATATCTGCCTGGCGGCAAACGCCGGCCAGGTCTTTCGACCGTGAATGGCAAATTGTGACAGTCGCATCGCGTTTGACCAACAGCAAAGCGGCAGGCATGCCCACAATATTTGAACGCCCGAGCACCACAGCATTGGCGCCTTTGAACGGCGTGCCGGTTTGCTCGATCAGGTACATCACCCCATCCGGTGTGCAGGGCACGAACAAAGGTTCACGGCCTTTTTGGGCCAGCCGCCCGATATTCAAAGGATGAAATCCATCAACATCCTTTTCAATGCTGATCGCATTCAGCACCTTCTCATCGTCGATGTGATCCGGCAGTGGAAGCTGCACCAAGATGCCATTGACGCGCGCGTCGGCATTCAGTTCTTTGACCAGGCTCTCGATCTCTTCCTGGCTGGCTGAGGCAGGCAGGGTGTGACCGAAAGATTCGATCCCCAATTCGCCAGCGCGTTTGCGCTTCATACCCACATAAGACTGCGAGTCTTTGCGCTCACCGACCAAGACGGTCGCCAGCCCAGGCCGGGGTAAGCCCGCCCTGGTCATTGCCTCGACTTCTGCAGCGGTTTCGACTCTCAACTTTTCTGCAATTGCATTGCCATCGATGATTTGTGCGCTCATAAGCACTCCTTTTGGAATTTTAAAATTTCAACGAATTAATTATGCGTCATTTATCACAAAGATTCAATGGACATTTGTCATACGTTTTCGGACAACAAAGTCACTCCCCCAACCTGACCAGCCAATTTGGTTATTTTTTGGCTGCCGGCCGCCAGGCTGGATCAAAATCATAGGCGATATCATTGGTCAGGTTGCGCAGTCCCAGGCCGCTGATGCCGATGATGAAAATATCGCGCTGCGCATTTGGAAATCCCATGGCGGCAATTTCCAGGCCGTTGGGTGAAAAAGAAGGTTGGTTTAAAAAGCGCGAATTGGGGATGGGCGCTGCCAATCCGCCGTTCGGCGAGTATTGAACTGCCATCAAAGAAGGATAGGTATTATCTTCCGACCATTGGGTAAAAATGATGGTTTTTCCGTTGGGCGACCAGACAGGCTCGATATTTCTGCTCCCACCGGAATTTCGCGCAATCAAGAAACGGTTGGTGCCATCTCGCAGCATGCCATGGATTTGATTGTCTTGCCCGGTGTAAACCAGCATACTGCTGTCTGGCGACCACGAGGGAAAGGTTTCGGGTCTGGGCGAGGCTTGCGAAAGCAGTCTCACTGAAAGATCGGACAATGCCAAAATAAATATTTGCGGAATTGTCTGATCTCGCAGAGACACAAAAGCAATTTCTGTGCCATCCGGCGACCAGGAAGGCGAGAAATCACCACCGGTGAAAGCCGAAAGTGGGGTCAGGCTGCTGCCGTCGGCGTTGATCATGAATAAACTAGAATTGCTATATATTTCCCGGTTCTGGTTGCAGGGCGATATAAACACCAGGCGTAAACCATCCGGACTCCAGGATGGTTTGCAGGCGCCTTCCGGTATATGGGTAATGGCTGTCAAACCAGTGCCATCGACATTGATTAAATAAATGTTGGGCACATCGCCATCCCGCACCGAGGCAAAAGCAATTTGCCCACTGCCTCCGCCCAACGGGGTCGGTAGTGGGGTGGGTGTGTTCGTCGGGCGCAAGGTTGGGGACGGCGTTTTAGTCGGAGAGAGAGTTGGCGAAGGCTGAGGCGTATCAGTAGGCGCGCTGGTAGCGGAGGGTGTGGGCGAGAATTTCACCAATTGAGTGCCAACATTATCGACGTCCCCATCGTTAACGGCATCTTGATGGGTTGGCTGAGGCGTAAAAGGGCGTGTCGCTATTGGCAAACCTGCCGATTGCAGTAAATTACGCGCCGCGGCAGCCACGCTGGGATTCAGCAAAAATGAAGAGGCTAAAATTGTCAGGGCTAAA
Source organism: Chloroflexota bacterium (assembly GCA_029782365.1). GTDB lineage: Bacteria > Chloroflexota > Anaerolineae > Anaerolineales > UBA4823 > CAWBUW01. Next base: position 100,119 of record JAKOUW010000120.1, on the reverse strand, counting down.
ATACCGACCAGCCAGGGAATTGGGTTGAATACACTGCGCCGGGCAGGTGGTTGGAAAGGCATATCCTTCAATGGCGTGCTGATCGGGAAGGACAGCAGTTCATCATCCAGGCCGCCATGTTCAACAACTGCTTGAACTGGCCTGCGATTAGCTTCAATCACATAAGGCGGCGGAGGTTCGACAATCTGGTCGATCGGCAGCTTCCGGCGCGTGGTCGAACGAGACGCCATCAGATCAGCTTTGAAATCATCCGCGGTTTGGTAGCGATCATCCGGACGCACAGCCATGGCTTTTTCGATCACAGTTGCCAGGCGCCGAGAAACTTTCGGGTTGCGTTTGGTCAGCGGCGTAAGCGTCGTTTGATCCATGGCGCGGGCCAGACCATCTTCTGGAATGACATTGCACAAAGCAGAATACAGCGTAGCCCCTAGAGAATAAATATCCGAGCGGTGGTCGGTGCGGGCAGTGCCGTATTGTTCTGGCGGTGAATAACCCGGAGTCATAGCGCGAGCGCCGGTCGTCGTCGCCTGGCGACCGGAGACTACTTTTGCCAGTCCGAAATCCACCAGGTAGATTTGGCCATCTGGAGCGATCTTCACATTGCCAGGCTTCACATCCCGGTGAAGAACTTGCGGATTGCGTGTGTGCAGGTAGGTCAGGGCATCGCAGAGTGCGGCGCCAATGATGATACCTTCCTCGTCGGGTAGAACGCCGACACGTTCCAACCGCTGACGCAAATCTTCCCCCTCGATGTAATCCATCACCAGGTATTGCCCCTGGTCTTCGATGACGAAATGATCAGTGACACGCGGCAAATTCGGATGGCGTAAATTGGCCAGAATCACGGCTTCACGGCGAAACTGGCGCGCATATTCTTCGGTGGTGAACAAATTTTCCTTAAGCGCCACATCCACGCCTAGGTTCTCATCGATTGCGCGATAAACCGCAGCCATCCCGCCCTGGCCCAAAATCTCGACGATGCGGTACCGTTTATTTAATAAATAGCCGCGTTCTAGTGTCATCCGTCTCTTAACAGGAGTTATTTGCCTAAAAGATTATATCTTAACTTCGAAGCATTCCTGCACCAACCCGAATGGTTTTTTAACAATGATCGAGGAGTGTTTGATTTTTGCGCATTTTTTATGGGATAATGAAAAAGGTTATGTTAAGATACCTTAAGCCTTACCGCGCATGTTTCATCAGGATTTAATATGGAACAGAATCAAAATTCACCTTTCAAATTCGATCCAGACCTGGGAAGAAAGCTGCCGCTGCGCATCTTGGTTGCAGAGGATAACCTGGTCAATCAAAAGGTAATCCTAAACCTTTTAAAACGGCTCGGTTTCGCAGCAGACATTGCCAACAACGGCCGTGAGGCAGTCGATGCATTCAAAGATAAGGATTATGATCTGATTCTGATGGACGTGATGATGCCGGAAATGAGCGGCGAAGAGGCCACTCAGATGATCCGCCAGACACTTCCCAAGGAAAGACAGCCGCGCATAGTTGCCCTGACAGCCAATGCCATGACCGGGGATCGTGAGCGTTTACTCCAGGGTGGAATGGATGATTACCTGGCGAAACCGATCGAAATCGAAGCCTTGGTTCGTGCACTCTCTCAAAGCCAAAAGACTGCAGTGAATAATCAATCTTTACCTGCAGCCAGTCAACCTGCTGGTGCGGCTGTGGACACTGCGGTGCTCGATGAATTCCTCGCAATGATGGGTGAAGAAGGCCAGGGGGTATTGAGCGATTTGATTGATCTGTACAACGCCAACAGCCCAATGTTGATCGAGCAAATGAGACGGCAAATCTCAGCAGAACGTTACCCGGATCTGCAGAGAGCCGCTCACACATTGAAAGGAAACAGCTACCAGCTTGGCGCGAAACCATTGGGGGATATTTGCTTCGAAATGGAGAAACTGGCCAAAGCGAACTCACTGGCAGGCGCACCAGAGCTTTTGCAAAAAATCTCAATCGAATTTAGTCGTGTCAAACAAGAACTCGAGGCTCGTCTGCTGCAACACCCATGATGACCGTTGCTATTTCATCGATTATCGTGGTTGCGCACAAATTTGGGAAAACATTCACTAATCAGGGTACACTTAAGAGTTATTATCCCTTGGAACTCAACAAGAAGACATTTATCTTCAAAGACCCCCCTGCAAACGGAGTGAAGAATGGCAAATGAACATATTCTTCTGGTAGATGACAGTGAGATTATCTTATTCAAATTGAAGGCCGCATTAACCCGCCTGGGTTATGTCGTCACAGCGCTCAGCAACCCTCTGGTGGCATTGGACTGGCTGAAGGCGACGGAAAACAATGCGGATTTGATCATTTCGGATGTCAACATGCCTGAAATGATCGGCTTCGAATTTGTGCGCGCCTTGCGCCTGATCCCTGCACGAGCGCACACCCCTGTGATGATGCTGACATCCAAAACAGAAATCGAAGATAAAATAGCTGGCCTGCAGGCAGGGGCGGATGATTATCTGGGCAAGAACGTCACGGCTACTGAGCTCAATTTGCGGGTCAGCGCGCTGTTGTCGCGCTCGAAAGGATCCGAAGGTACTCTGATCGAAACTGGTGCCAAGACGATCACCGTGTTCAGCCTGCGAGGCGGCGTGGGCACCACTTCCATATCAGTGAATCTGGCAATCTCGCTGGCTCAGCTTTGGGATATCGATGTGGGTCTGTGGGATATGAATTTGAACAGCGGACACTGTGGGTTGTTCTTGAATATCAAAGCAAAACAAACCCCTGTGGTGTTGAATAAATTCTCAGACGCCAATATCGAAGAACACTTGATTGCGGAGCTCCTCTTGAAACACGATGCGGGCATAAAATTGATGCCCGCTCCTGATTCTGCGGCAGAGGCTGAGCTGGTTACGCCTGCCACCGTTGACATGATTTGGCCCTATATGCAAAGCCATTTCCCATATTTGGTGATTGACGCCGGCAACCACCTCACAGAGCCTGTGCTGAACATTCTTGAACGATCAGACATAATCCTCCTTGCCGTTTCGCCCGAGTTGGCCTCGATCAAATCTGCCTGTGATGCGTTGGATATATTTGATCGTATGGGACTGGATTTGGAAAAAGTGGTGCCGGTGATCAACAACACGATCGCCGAGAACCACTTGCCCACCACAAAAATTATTCCGGTGCTGCGCAACCGGCCAATATTCGAGATTCCTTATGATTGTGCTGGGTTCGTACAGGCTATCTTAACTGGCAAGCCGTTGGTAACCACAGCCCCCAAATCGGAAGCGGGCATGGCAATCGTCACCATGGCGTACCGCTTGAGCACCAAATCAATGTCTGGAGTGAAAAAGGCCCGCGTCTCACCTTTGCTTGAAACAGTGCGCAAGAAGTTGGGTGTGGCGAGCTGATCCCCCTACAATCAAAATGCCCCAATTGATGGGGCATTTTGATTACTTGAAAGGATTATTCGTACCGCAGAGCTTCAACAGGCTGCAAATTGGCCGCCCGATTGGCCGGGTAGAAGCCAAAGAATAAGCCAACGGCGGCAGAAAACAACGTCGCCAGCAGGACAGTGTCCAACTTGATGAGAGGTGTAAAGGAAGTGCCAGTTGAGGCCGCTACCTGGGCGACAATCGTTGTGATGCCCCAGGCCAAGGCCAGCCCGACCAAACCTCCAATCAGGCTGAGCACAGACGACTCAGTCAAAAACTGCACCAGGATATCCATTTTGCGCGCTCCAAGCGCTTTTCGCAAACCGATCTCACGCGTTCGTTCGGTGACCGTCACCAGCATAATATTCATGATGCCAATGCCACCCACCAGAAGCGAGATACCGCCGATGCCGCCCAGGAAGATGGTGAGGGTCCCTGTAATTGAGGTGGCTGTGTTGAGGATATCTTGTTGGTTTAACGTTGTGATGTCAGGCTTATCAACGGTCGTATTGTGGGAAGCGGCCATGATCGTATTGATTTGGTTTACAGCCTCGGTGGCTGTTTCAGCTGACACCGCTTGCACAATAATTTGATCCAACTGGTTCTTGCTGGTGCGGCGCAGCAAGCGTGATTGGGCTGTGGTGATCGGAATCAAGATCTGGTCATCCTGGTTGCCAAAACCGCCGCCTCCCAGGGAGTTTAAAACACCGATGACGGTGAAGATCTGCCCCTGGATGCGAATTGACTTGCCAACCACATTTTTGGTTGTGCCGAATAAGCTTTCGGCAACGCTGGAGCCCAAGACTGCCACCGCCGAACGGTTGTTGACCGAAGCGTCTGACACCTGTGAACCATCTGCAATGGTTAGGTTGCGCATGGAGGCATAGGTTGTGTCGACGCCATAGATTGTCGTACTGACGGATACCCCGGGTACACTGACCGATGCCCGGCCTTGCATCACCGGGGCGACCCGGGCAATCGCTGTTGCCTCAGGCGAGCTGAGCAAAATACTGACATCTTTGGTCGTCAGCGGTTGTGGGCTGCGCACATATTGGTTGGTCGTAGAGACAAAAATCAGGTTTGAACCCAGGCTGCTGATGGAGTTATTGATGGAGGCTGAGGCCCCGTTGCCTATCGCCAACATGGAAATGACCGAAGCCACGCCGATCACAATGCCCAACATCGTGAGGGCTGAACGCAGCTTGTTTGAGCCAATGCTTTCAAAAGCTTCAAAAAGAATTTGGAAAATATTCACAGCTTAGGCTCCTCCAACAGGCCGTCTTTGAGCCGGATGATTCGGCGCGTCTGGGCAGCGATGGTAGGATCATGGGTGATGATAATGACTGTTGTATTGCGCTCCTGATTCAGGCGCAAAATCAGTTCCATGATTTCCTTTCCAGACCGGCTGTCCAGGTTGCCTGTCGGCTCATCTGCCATTAAAATGGCGGGGCTGTTAACCAGCGCCCTAGCGATCGCCACGCGCTGCTGCTGCCCGCCGGACAGCTCGTTTGGCCTGTGTTTCATGCGGTCTTTCAAACCCACTGCTTCCAGGGCTTGTTGGGCCCGTTCACGGCGCCCTTTGCCTATGCCGGAATAACGCAGCGGAAGTTCAACATTGTTCAAAGCGCTCATACGAGGCAGCAGGTTAAAACTTTGGAAGATGAATCCGACTTTGCGGTTGCGCACCTGGGCCAGGCGGTCATCCACCAGCCGGGAGACATCTTCTCCATCCAGAACATACGTCCCGCTGGTGGGGCGATCCAGACAGCCCAGGATATTCATCAGAGTAGATTTGCCTGAACCCGATGGACCCATGATCGCAACTAATTCACCAGACTGGATTTGCAAAGTAACACCTGCCAGTGCGTTGACCTTCACGTTGCCCATGGGATAGATCTTCTTCAGATTCTTGGCAACAATGACAGGCTGGTCGCTCATGGCTGGCCTCCACCGGCGGATTGAACATTACCGCCTCCAACGCCTGTACGCACGTTAAAGCCGCGCGCCGCTGGCGGGGTGAGCAAAATCTGGTCACCCTCGCGCAGGTTATCTGAAATAATCTGCGTCGAGACATCTGACGAAATGCCGGTTTGCACCTGCACTTGCTGCTGAGCACCAGTTGCGTCCACCAGGTACACATACTTTCTACCGTTATTGGTCTGAATGGATTGTGATGGCACGATCAAAACATCATTGACGTTGGCAACCTGGATATAAGCGGCTGCCGTCATACCTGGTTTTACGGAATCATCAATGTTTGTCAGCAGCACGGTGATGGTGAAGTTGACCACGCTTTGTGTCGTGGTTCCCACAGTTCCGACTTTGTAAACCTGCCCGGCGTATGCTTTATCGGGCAAAGCATCCAGGGTAATGGTGACTGCCTGGCCAACTTTGACCTGGGGATAATCAATTTCATTAACTGATAAATCTACAAACATCTTGCTCATGTCATCCACTCGGAATGCCGTCTTGCCAGTCGTAACCTGGTCCCCTTGTGAGACCTGCACATCGGTTACGGTTGAGGTAAACGGAGCCATCACAAATGCGGCGTTCAAATTGGCTTCGGCGGTGGTCAGGTTGGTTTGGGCAATGGTCAAATCATCTGCCGCAGGTCCTTTTGTCAGCGTGTCCAGATTCTTCTGGGCATCTGCGACCTTGGCTTTCGCCAGGGCAATATCCACAGCGCCGGGATTTTTCAATGCATCTACTGCTTTCTGGGCGTCTTCCAGCTTGGCCTGCGCCAGGGCGAGATCGCTCTTCTTCGTGGCAATTTCCTCAGCAGTTGGCGGGCTGGAGTACCAGTTCAAGTACATCAGGGCCTTATCGCGATTGGCAATCGCGGCGGTGAGGTTAGCCAGAGCCTGGGCTTTGCCAGGATCCGTCGCCGGATCGCCGGGTTGATTGTCATAACGGGTTTGCAATGAGTCAACGGTCTGTTGAGCCACCAGATAATCTGCCTTGGCCTTGGTTATGGCCGATTCGGTGCCGCGGTCATAACCCAGAGCGGTTACCACGCGCTGAGCTTCGGTAACATTGGATTGAGCCGTCAGCAAATTTGCTTCAGCCTGGGCGAGGGCCGTTGGCGAAGGGTTCATCAGATCATTCAAATTTTGCTGGGCCTGCTCTAAAGCAGACTTCGCCTGGGCAATTTGCAGTTCGGTAGGATGGAGCAAGGCATCCAGGTTTTTCTGGGCGTTGATCACCGATACCTTTGCCTGAAGCAAAGATTGCGGCAGCGTGGTGGGGTCGAGCGCAGCCATTATGTCATTGGCATTTACTTTTTGTCCAACAACGACATTGACCTGCCCCACCTTACCGCTGGCTTGCCAGGTGAGAATGGCATTCTGCGCCGAACGCACATTGCCGGTCGCGCTGATCGACGCAATCAACGATCCTTTGTTTATGCTGACGGTTGTTTGCGAAGCTGTGCTGCTGGTGGTGTTGGACGCGGCCGGATTTAAACCGGCGCAGGCCGACAACACGAGTGCGGCGGCAACAATCACCAACGAAATATTTTTCAATCGTTTCATAAAGAGATCCTCCAAATTTTTTTATATGAGACAGGCCTGAAATGGCTGGCCAATTTCTATTTTCGTCGAATCGCTCGATTCTGGCTATTCACTCCAGTCATATTCCCTTATGACCCCGGTCATATCCATACATGACCCGGTGCAGATACCAAGAAATGAGCAGCATGCTACAATTATCAGCGATGCAAAAACAATCGTTCGATACAGGTTTAGTCTCCGTATTTCGCCTGTTTACAGGCATCCGGTTCATTTTGGCTCTTTTTGGCCTGGTTTTCGTTTACAGCGGACTGCGACCGACCTTCGAACGACAGGAAATCAGCACCTGGATCACCATCGGTGAGTCAGGAGTGCTGCTGTTGTACCTGATCCTTCCGGGTATCAACGCCCGGCTGGGAAAATGGTTTCTGCCGATCGCCCTGGCTGTTTCCACACTGGGACCGATCGCCAGCACGATCGCAGCGACTGTTCCACAGGCAGCGCCTGAGATCACCCAGGCACGTTCGTTGATGAGCCAGTGGCAGTTGGTGATCGTGCTGCTCATGCCTCTCATTTTAGTGAGCTGGCGGTACGGCTTTGAAGCGGCTGTCGGTTATGCGTTGGTCATTGATTTTGTCGATATCACTTCGCTCGAAATATTGGGTCCAGCCATGGGGATCCATCCTTTCCTGGTATTTACCATCCTCACCTTCCGAACATTGTTTTACTTGCTGATCGGCTACACAATCACCCGGCTGGCAGCCGAACTGCGGGCTCAAAATACCCGCCTGGAGCAAGTCAACCGCCAGTTGGCCAGTAACGCGCTCGCACAGGAACAGTTGGCAATCAGCCGGGAGCGCAACCGCCTGGGTCGAGAACTGCATGATACTCTGGCGCACACCCTGAGCGGCATTGCGGTGCAGCTCGAAGCAGTCGAAGCAATTTGGGCCACCAAACCCGAACAGGCGCATAACCTGGTCAAAGATGTTTTGGTGCAAACGCGGCGTGGCTTAAACGAAGCACGCCGGGCAATCCAGGCTTTGCGCGCTGCTCCGATTGAAGATCTGGGTTTGCGCATGGCTTTGGAACACCTGGCGCGCAACGAAGCTGAGCGCGGCGGCTTGGTTCTCGATTTACATTTGCCGGAAAGAATCAGCGGGCTGAACCCGGAACAAGAGCAAACCTTTTACAGGGTGGCGGAAGAAGCTATGCGCAATGCTGTGCACCACGCCGGCGCACGGAACTTGAGCATGGCAGTCTCGCAAAATGAGAGCCAGCTTGTGTTGAAGATCAAAGATGATGGTGTTGGTTTTAATCCTCAAGACCCGATCCCGCCTGACCGGTTCGGGCTGCACGGTATGAAAGAGCGCGCCGAAGCCGTCGATGGGCAGGTGCGCATTGAGAGTCAACCTGGACAGGGCACCCTGGTGACCCTGGCAGTGGAGCTGAAACGATGATCAATGTTTTGATTTGCGACGACCAGGCTGTGGTGCGCGAAGGTTTACGCACGATTCTTGGAACCTCCAACGGCATTGAAGTGATCGGCCTGGCCGAAAACGGGGAGGAGGCTGTGCAGTTAGCCGGGCAGTTGAAACCGGATGTCATCCTGATGGATTTAAAAATGCCGGTGATGAACGGTATTCAAGCCACTCACCTGATCTGCGAACAGTTTCCCAAGGTGCGAGTTCTGGTGCTGACCACCTATGATTTCGATGAGTGGGTTTTGGAGGCTATTCGGAATGGAGCCTCGGGATATCTGTTGAAAGACACTCCTCGCGAAGATTTGCTGGCTGCCATAAATGGCACCTTCGAAGGGCGCACCTATATTGACCCGCAAGTTGCAGGCAAGCTGGTAGCCCAACTGCGCCGGGGCGGGCAGCCCGCTGCAGCCCAGGCGGATTTATTGAAAGACCTTAGCGAAAGAGAAGTCGCCGTGCTGCGCCTTGTGGCACACGGAATGAGCAACACCGAAATCGCCCAACGGCTGTATCTATCGGAGGGTACGGTGAAAAATTATGTCAGCTCGATTTTATCGAAATTGGGGGTCGCCGATCGCACAATGGCTGCGGTTCTGGCGCTGCGCGCCGGCCTGGCGAACGAGACAGACCAGGGAAAATAAACCCATTTTTGTTCATTTTCCTGTCATCAAAAATCGGTAAAATAGGGTGATATTTGGCGTAATTAAACGGAGGATTTCATCACTTTCCGGCAAAACCGGTTGAATGCGCCAGGTCAATTTGGAAAACGCAAAGGAGTTTCTTTTTATATGCCCCGTCTCAATTTTCGCTCTTTGATCGCGCTGGTAAGCCTTTTCACCCTTCTCCTGTCGGCCTGCTCAGCCTCTGCAACCAGCCAGGCTGTTTCCACCGACTCGACAAGCCCGTCCACTTCGTCGAACGCCACACCAGCTTCAGACAGCCAATCGCAAAATTCAGCACCGGTCAATGGAACGCAGTTTCAATTGGTAGCCAGTTCAAGCGAAGCCAGCTACGCGGTGCGCGAACAATTAGCCTCTCTTCAACTGCCATCAGATGCCATCGGTAAAACCAACCAGATCAACGGCGCAATCGTCGTCACCGCAGATGGCTCGATTGATTCAGCCAACAGTAAATTCGTGGTGCAGGCTGGCACCTTGAAGACCGACAGCTCCATGCGTGATGGTTTCGTCGCCCGCCAGGTGCTGCAGGCCAGCCAGTATCCAGAAATCGTGTTTGTTCCCAAGCAGGTCAGCGGCCTGGCTTCCCCATTACCTACCTCGGGTGATATTTCCTTTAAAGTGACAGGCGACCTGACCATTCGAGATGTCACGAAACCGGTGACCTGGGATGTGACGGGTACAGTGAATGGGGGCGACGCCGCTGGCACTGCCACCACCACGTTTACTTTCGAAGATTTTAACCTGACTCAGCCAAGGGTGCCGTCTGTGCTGAGCATTGTCGATAAGATTACCCTGACTGTCAAACTCACTCTAAAGAAAGCAGGCAGTTAGAGCAAAACCTGACCAGGCAGCCCCGTCAGGCGGGGCGGCTGCCTGGTCAGGTATTTATATGTCCAGGTTGCGCACATCCTTGGCGTGGGTGGTAATGAAGCGGCGTCGTGGAGGCACAGCAGAGCCCATTAACATATCAAAAGTCCGGTCAGCTTCGGCGGCATCTTCCACACCGACTACCAGCAAAGTGCGCCGGTTGGGATCCATGGTTGTCTCCCACAATTGGGTGGGGTTCATCTCACCGAGGCCTTTGTAACGCTGGATATTGACTTTATCAGAAGGCAGGTTGATCTCCTTGAGTGAGGCATCCTTTTCCGGGTCACTGTAGGCATAACGCACTTTGTCACGGTAGGCCAGGCGGTAAAGGGGCGGCTGAGCGATGTACAGGTGACCATTTTCGATCAGCGGCAGCATATAGCGGAAAAAGAAAGTTAACAGCAATGTGCGAATGTGACTGCCGTCCACATCGGCGTCGGTCATGATGATGATCCGTCCGTACCGCAAACCGCTCAGGTCGAAGCCATCCCCAATACCGGTGCCCAGCGCGGAAATCAACGCTTTGACTTCATTATTCGCCAGGATCTTATCCAGGCGAGCGCGCTCCGTGTTCAGGATCTTACCGCGCAGCGGCAAGATCGCTTGAAAGTGCCGGTCACGGCCCTGCTTGGCAGAGCCACCAGCTGAATCACCTTCCACGATATAAAGTTCGGTTTTTTGTGAGTCGCGTTCGGAGCAGTCGGCCAGCTTGCCCGGCAATGTCAGGCTTTCCAATGCAGATTTGCGAATCACCAGATCACGTGCTTTGCGCGCCGCATCTCTGGCTCGCGCTGAGGTGAGGCATTTCGCCGTGATGGCTTTGCCGGCAGACGGATTCTCTTCCAGGAATTCGGCAAATTTTTCACCGATGATCTGCTGCGCCATCGTCTGTACTTCTGGATTCATCAACTTGACTTTGGTCTGGCTTTCAAATTGAGGGTCGGGATGTTTGACGCTGATAATGGCAGTTAAACCCTCGCGGGTATCATCACCAGTGAAGTTCGAATCAGCCTCTTTGAGCAGGCTGTTCTTGCGAGCATAATCGTTGATGATGCGTGTGACGGCTGTGCGCAAACCGGTCAGGTGCGTCCCGCCATCGATCGTGTTGATTGTATTCGCAAAGGCGTACACTGACTCAGCATAGGCGTCTGTATATTGAATCGCGGCATCGATAGTGATGCCATCGACTTCTTTTTCAACATGGAAGACAGGGTGCAAAATCTCGCGATTGCGGTTCAGGTAGCGGACAAAAGATGTGATGCCGCCCTCAAAATAAAAAGTCATTTCGCGATCGCTGCGTTCATCCAGGAAGTAAATTGTCACGCCGCGCGTCACGAAAGCCATCTCGCGAAAGCGCTGCACCAGCGTTTCAAAGCGGTATTCCATTTCTCCCTTGAAGATTGTGGGATCATACTTAAAAGTAGTTTTTGTGCCCGTCTCATTTGGAGGGCATTTTCCAATAATCCCGACCGGTATGACCGGCACACCCCGTTCGTAGCGCTGCTTGTGCACCAACCCATCCCGGCGGACTTCCACTTCGCACCATTCGGACAGAGCATTGACCGCCGAAACCCCTACACCGTGCAGGCCGCCGGACACCTTGTAACCGCCACCACCAAATTTACCCCCCGCGTGTAAGACTGTCATTACCACTTCTAGGGCAGGTTTCTTCATTTGTGGGTGAATATCTACAGGAATACCTCTCCCATTATCGTTCACGGTTACCGATGAATCGTTATGGATGGTAATTTCAATGCGTGTGCAGACACCCGCCAGAGCCTCATCGATCGAATTATCCACCACCTCATAAATCAAATGATGCAGTGCTTTGATATCGGTGCCGCCAACATACATCCCAGGCCGACGCCGCACAGCCTCCAGGCCTTCCAACACCTGAATACTGCTGGCATCATACGGCAGCGGAGTTTGAATATCAGTCACATTTACCTCCAAATCAAGCCAGGGCGCGCAAGAGGGCATCAACCCAACGCCCGGCATCACGATAATAAACGAATGTAGCCGCCAGAAAGCCGGTCGTGGCAAAGGCATGCCCGGCGATTGCAATCAAAGTCAACCAGGAATCCTCAGCTGGCACAATCCACACTGCTTCGAGCGCTCGCGTTAGAAGAAAGACCGTCAACAAGAACAGGCTCGTCATAGGCAATGTCAAACGAGCCAGTCGGGCACTGGAGCGCAGTGCGGCCAGTAAATTTTCCCCATTTGCAGCAATCGCATGACCAGCGAAGATGAACGGGTACAGCACGACAACCAGGAGTCCCACATAAAGGATGGCCGATAAACTGCCAAGAGCGCCGAAGGTCACGAGGGAAAGGCAGAAAAATGGCACAAAGGCCGCGATGGAAAGCAAAAAATAAAAAACTCCCAGGCCCAGGGTATGCAGAGCCTGGCGCGGCCAGCGGCCAAGAGCGGTGGCGATATCCAGCTTGTTTTGCAGAGCGGCCTGTGCTACCAATTGATAAAAAAGGTTGCCGATTGCCAGACCAAGAATCGATAATACAATCACCAGACCTAGAAACTCGGCCGGGTCACTGACCTCAATAGCCAGGTATCCGGGCAAAGGCGTGCCCACTGGAAGCCTGCCGGACATGAAGCTAGGTATGCCAACCGGGAAACTGCGCAAGAAAGTGAGCAGGTTGAAATGCTCCACCAGGTATGCCTGGAGGTCCTTCATCATCTGCTGCATATCGGGGTTATTCCACGGCCCGCTCTGCGAGGCTATATCGGATGGCAGGCTGGCAAGACTGGCCTGGATTTCGCTGAAGAAGGTGGTTAACAGGGGTTTAATATGGAAGTGAGGTCCCAGCCAGATAAACAAATCCAGCGCTGCCGGGAACAATATCAAACCAATGTGATTGGTTGTGATATCGAATCCCTTCCGCAATACAGTGATCAGGCCTGGCGGCCTTAAAATTTCCTTTTCGGGCACAGCGCTCATAACCTGGAAATTGTACCAGACATTTCTGGTAAAATCGGAATTATGAAACGCTATGGACTATATTTCGCAGTCATATTGGCCATAGGGCTAATTTTCATAAGTCTGGCGTTACCCACCCCCAAGGTAGCCGGGGCCAGTTCCCCCACCAGCACCTACACCCCGGCAATCCCAGCGGCGGCCCAAGCAGGCCGAACAACTTCAAACCTGACGATTTATCTGCCCATGCTCGCGTACAGCCAACCGACACAAACGCCCACACCAACCGAAACATCAACACCGACCCAGACACCCACCCCCACCATGACGCCGACGCCCCGGCCTGCACAAGAATTCCTGGCATGCAGTGCACCTGGCGCCAGCATACCCGATAACACCAGCGAGGGCGTGCGCAGCGATATTAACCTCGACCAATGGGGAATTATCCAGAAATTGGAGGTGTTCGTCCGTATAACGCATTCCTGGGTCGGCGACCTGGCTGGCGAGATCAACCAGCGCAGCACAGTCAACCACGCCACATTGTTCGACCGGCCAGGTGGTCAGGGTTTGAAACCGTCTCCATTCAATCCACAGGGCAGCATCCGCTGTTCATTAGCTAACATGCAAGCGATCTTCACCTCTGAAGCTAGCCAATCAGTCAATAATAAATGCCAATCATCCTCCATGATCGGCGTCGCCATCGGCGGCAGTTTTACACCGTACAGCTCGTTGGATACTTTTAACGGCTCGCCAGCAGCAGGGACATATTCGTTATTGGTTTCCGATAATGGCGCAGGCGATACCGGTACACTGGTCAAGTGGTGCCTGCATGGTTGGGCAGGCGATGTGCTGCCAGCCGCTTCATCGACCTCATCACCAGCCAGCCTGCCAGACAGCGCCTTCGTGACTGGCATGAGTGGTCAAAATCAAGCCCTGCCATTGGACTGCGAGTCGCGCTCGGCGGTCGATTGGGCCAGGCATTTTGGCACGTATATAGACGAGATAACATTTTTCAACCAACTCCCCACCTCCAACAACCCGGATAAAGGCTTCGTGGGCAGCGTGTACGGCGGCTGGGGCAGTATTCCCCCTGGACCTTATGGGATACACGCCGGTCCAATCGCCGCCTTATTGAGAGCCTACGGGCTCAAAGCCGACGGCCGCGCCGGCTGGACATATGATGATTTGCGCGCCGAAATCGCTTCCGGAAATCCTGTGGAAGTCTGGGTGACAGGACATGTCAGCCCAGGTGGGCCTGAGTTTTACCAGGTGCCATCAGGCATCAGCCAGGTGGCGCGCTTCGAACATACCGTTATTGCTTATGGCTACACCTCAACATCTGTAACCATTCTCGATGGCGGTTCTTCCTATACGGTTTCTGTCGAACGATTCTTAGATGCCTGGTCTTCACTGGGTAACATGGCAGTGATGGCTCGCTAAAACACAACTCCCTTGAAACATCGGGGTTATACCAGGAGGAGGAGCCATGCACGCCTATTTGCCCATCTTGAAACAGACGGACATTTTTTATGGATTAACTAACACCCAGTTGGAACTGGTTGCCAACGTGTGCAGCGAGCAGAGTTTTCAGTCAGGCGAAGTGATTTTTCCGGAAGGCGCCAGCAGTGATGAGTTGTATGTGATCGTGCATGGCGAAGTAGTCATCCAAATCAACCCGGCATTGGTCAGTAAGAACCCCAATCGACCGGTGCCTTCTTCTACGATCGCGACGTTAACTCGTGGGCAGAGCTTCGGAGAAATGGCGCTCGTCGATAAAGGCGTGCGGTCAGCAACTGCAAAAGCTGCCCAGAAAAATACCAAAGTGCTGATGTTGGAAAGCGCCAAACTTCTCGGTTTATGCCAAAATTATCCCGAATTAGGATATTTAATTATGTCGAACTTGGCGGCAGATATGGCGTTAAAAATGCGCAATACCGATTTATTAATCCGTGAAGAACTGCTATATAGCGATAGCCGGCGACGTTGATCTCACCCAAATATCCCCTTTAAGGGTGATACCGAAGACTAAAAAACTATCTTGACCAACTGATTAAAACCATGTAAGATAGTGCAACTTTTCCATATGAAATTTGTCGTTTTTCGACAATCCGCTCAAACAATACTGCTGGCAAAATATTTCAGAATTAATCGGTCCAAGATAAACACGAGTTGATGTTGAAAAGGAGGTGGTTGCTCAGCACGATGAATAATTTTGTCCTGCCAGTGATCCCAATCCTGGGAAAAAAATCTAACCAATTCAAATTTCAATAGGAGAAAGAAGAATGTCCAAACGCTTATTTTCAATCGCAACTCTAATTGTCGTGATCGCCATGGTGCTGTCTGCCTGCGCCGGCGGCGCAACCGGCGGCGGCACTCTGAAGGTCGTATCCAGCCTTCCTATGACTGGCGCTTCGCTGACCCAAACTCAAACCATTGTCAATGCCATCAAGCTGCGCCTCGATCAGGCTCAGAGTAAAGCCTGCGGCGGCAAATATACCATCGCATACGAAGCCTGGGATGACGCCTCTGCGGCTCTCGGCAAATGGGATCCTGCGGTTGAAACCGAAAATGGCAACAAAGCTGCTGCTGATAAGTCGATTGTAGCGTACATTGGTACCTTCAACTCGGGCGCTGCCAAGCTTTCTATCCCGATCTTGAATGCGGCTGGTCCCCTGGTGATGGTTTCCCCCGCCAACACCTATCCCGGCCTGACCAAGCCCGGCAAAGGCGAGGCTGATGAGCCTAATAAATACTATCCCTCTGGTGTACGCAACTACTCCCGCGTTGTGACCGCCGACGATGTTCAGGGTTCCGTCGATGCCCGCTTTATGCAGAGTCTCGGCGCCAAGACCGTTTACATCCTGGATGACCAGGAACTGTACGGCAAGGGTGTAGCTGATGTGTTCGAAAAGACAGCCAAGGAAATTGGCATGACCGTAGTAGGCCACGAAGGCATTGACCCGAAGGCTCAAAACTATCAGGCTTTGATGACCAAGATTTCCACCAGCAACAACGGCGGCGCCCCGGATGGCATTTTCGTTGGTATGGTGGTTGACAACAATGCTGCCCAACTGCTCAAAGACAAAGTCGCGGTGATGGGCGACAACACCAAAGTTAAATACATGGGCCCTGATGGTATCCAGACCCAGGCCTTCATCGATGGCGCTGGCAAGGATGTTTCCGAAGGCGCTTATGCTTCCGTCGCCGGTTTGCCTTTCGACAAACTCAATGACGCTGGTAAGAAATTCCTGGCTGATTACGAAGCCAAGTACGGCAAGCTGACCGAACCCTATGCTATTTACGGGTACGAATCTGCGAATGCCGTTTTGAAGGCGATCGAAGACGTGTGCGCCGCTGGCGGTAACCCAACCGACCGCAAGGCAGTGCGTGATGCAGTCTTCGCCATCAAAGATTTCGCTGGCGTTCTTGGCACCTGGTCGTTCGATGCCAATGGCGACACCACCCTGACCGACATGACCGTTTGGCAGGTCCAGAACGGTTCCTATGTTGCAGTAGGCACCTTCAAGTAAATCGTTGCAGTCCAATTTGAGGGGCAGCCTGCGGGCTGCCCCTTCTCCATTTCATAGCGAGTAGAGATGGGGCTCCTCGCAACGCTACAACCCACTCTCGAGGGATATATTGAAGCAGAAGTCCTGGTGAATAAATGAATAAAACCATCCAAAGAATTTTGATCTTGATTTTGGTTTTGTATGTTGTTTTTATGATCGGGCCAATCGCCGGTCTCGATATACCGGCAATTGCTCAACGGGTTGCAGGCGATCCTTTGCAGGTTGTCCAATTTTTCTTGATCGGGCTGGCGAACGGATCAATCATCGCCATCATCGCGCTCGGTTACACAATGGTTTACGGCATCATTGAGCTGGTGAACTTTGCCCATGGCGATGTTTACATGATCGGCACATTTACGGCTCTGACAACTTTATCCCTTACGGGCACATTAGATACGCAAAACCCTACCCTGATTATTATAGGGCTGGTCATCGCCCTGGTCGTAGCAGTTGCTGTGTCTGCAACGCTGAACGCAACGATTGAACGACTGGCATACCGGCGCTTGCGTAATTCGCCCCGCCTGGCATCTTTGATTTCAGCAATTGGTATGTCTTTCATTGTAGAAAATATCGGCCTGATCTGGGCCGGTCAGTCCTGGCTGGTGCCACGCTTTGGTACAACCGGCGGCGCCTCCCAAAAAGAATTTCCAGATCTGCTGTCTGTTCTTTTCAAGACCCAAGGATGGAATGTTAATTTATTTGCCTCCAGCGGGATCGGTTTACAATTCACCATCAAACAGGCATTGGTGATTTTGTTAGCTGTGGCGATGATGGCAGGCCTGCGCTATTTTGTCCAGAGCACCAAAATGGGCAAAGCTATGCGCGCCACAGCCCAGAACCGCGATGCCGCCAAGATGATGGGCATCGATATCGATTGGGTGATTACGCTGACCTTCCTCGTTGGAGGAGGCCTGGCGGGTGCAGCCGGATTAATGGCCGGCCTTTACCTCAACACGGCCTGGTGGTTCCAGGGCTTCCGAGCAGGCTTACAGGCGTTTACGGCAGCCGTCTTGGGCGGCATTGGTAACATCACTGGCGCTATGTTAGGTGGTTACCTGATCGGCATGTTGGCTTCGTTCAGCGATGGCTATCTGAATGCCCGTTGGACCAACGCCTGGGTTTTCATCACATTGGTGTTGATCTTACTCTTCCGCCCGAACGGCCTGTTGGGCGAATCGACTGGCCAGAAGGCATGAGGTACGTATGAACAAGCCAAATATTCGACCTGCTATCAACATTGGCCTGGTTGCCGGTGTGGTCATCTGCCTGTTCGGCGGATGGTCGGTTGCCATGATGGGCGCTATTGCTGGCCTGATCTTGGGACTGACTCTTGGTCCAAAGTATAAAACGGCAACCCGGCAAGAAGCGATCCGAGCGCTGCTGCTTCCCGCATTGGTGAGCGGCCTGGTAATGGTAGTAATCAGCTTCTTCCAAAATTATATTCTGGCCCCTGCAGCGAAAATGGATGTAGAGTTCATTGACGTCGTGCTGGCGGCAAATATAGCTGGATTATTACTTCTCCTGTTGACAACCTCTGTCCTGGGACTCATCTTTACCCTGCCGGCGCCTCAGCAAAGAGTGGGCGTTATCATCGTGATTGCACTGTTCGTGATCGTCTTCCCCTTCTTTGATCAGATAACCAATCTGCGCTGGGCGGCGCAAATTATCTTTGCCTTGATGTTCGTGATCATGGCATTGGGCCTGAACATCACCGTGGGCTTCGCCGGCTTGCTAGACCTGGGCTCAGCGTCGTTCTTTGCCATTGGCGCGTATACCACAGGCATCCTTTCTTCACCCCAACACAATATCCATATGGACTTTTGGTTGGTGATCTGGATCGCGGCGGCCTTCGCCAGTTTATGGGGCTTGCTGGTCGGTACGCCGACTCTGCGGTTGCGCGGCGATTACCTGGCGATCGTGACCCTGGGCCTGGGCGAAATTATGCCGGTGCTCTTTCGGAATCTGATCGCTGTGACGATTAAAGAGCCGATTACCTGCGTGATTTTACCAGCGATTATGGGGTCGAATGCGCCAGCCTGTATAACGCTCGTCAATAACGTGGATGTCACAGCCGGTGAAAAAGGCATCAACCCGATCGGCCGTCCCTGGCTGCCTTTCGTCGGCACATTCCAATCGAGCAACTTGATCCCCTGGTATTTCTTGATCATCGCCATCATCTTGCTCTCGGTCTTCCTGATCATCCGTATGCGTGACAGCCGCTTAGGTCGAGCATGGATGGCCATGCGTGAAGACGAGCTGGCCGCATCGCAGATGGGCATCGATATCACCCGCACCAAGCTGCTGGCCTTTATGATGGCTGCCATGTTTTATGGACTGGCAGGCGCATTTTATGCCTCGTATATCACCGGCATTTTCCCCTCCGTCTTCGATTTCTCTGTGTCGATCATCATCCTGTGTTCGGTGATCCTGGGCGGTTTGGGTAATGTGATGGGCGTCATCGTTGGCGCTCTGGTGATCATGTCTGCTGATCGTCTCTTCCTGCCGGCGCTCAAAGACTTGCTCGGCGGCCTGCTGGACAGAACATTGCTGCCTGCACTGGCATCGAACCCCGGGTTGCAAGCCTTCGTGGCGCAGAACGCAAATCCGATTCTCTATCGCTTTCTCTTGTTTGGCCTCACCCTGGTAATCATGATGGCGGTTCGCCCAGAGGGGTTAATCCCCAGTGAACAACGCAAGCGTGAGTTCCATGAAGATGAACCCGAACCGCCGGCCGAAGCCGAGAGCACTGCGCCAGCGGCGTAGGAGGTAACCATGAGTTTATTTGAAGCACGCAAAGTAACAAAGAATTTTGGCGGCCTGACTGCCGTCAACAGTGTTGATTTTGTCATCGATGAAGGTATGATCGCCGGCCTGATCGGCCCAAACGGTGCCGGAAAAACAACATTGTTTAACCTGATCACTTCCATTTATCCTGTCAGCGCCGGCGAAATGTATTTCGATAATCGCCGCCTGGACGGCACACGTCCTCACATGATACCCTTGATGGGCATCACCCGCACCTTTCAAAATATTCGCTTGTTTGGCAATATGACAGCGGCCGAAAATATCATGATTGGTGAGCATGTGCGTATGAAAGCAGGTTTGCTCAATGTTGTGCTGAGAGACGCAGGTACACGCAAAGAGGAAGCCAATGCCCGGGCGCATGCCTTGGAATTGTTGGAATTTGTTGGCCTACAGCGAACCGATGCGGATGTTACAGCAAAAAATCTGCCGTACGGCTTGCAGCGCCGCCTGGAAATTGCCCGCGCTTTGGCCTCTAAACCGAAACTTCTCTTGTTGGATGAGCCGACGGCAGGCATGAATCCAAACGAAACCGCCAACCTGACCGCTTTTATCAAAATGCTGCGCTCTGAACTGAAGCTGACCATCCTGCTGATCGAGCATCATATGCGGGTGGTGATGGGTATATCAGATCGTGTCACCGTCCTTGACCATGGCGAAAAGATCGCTGAGGGCAGTCCTGCCGAAGTGCAGCACAACCCTAAAGTGATTGAGGCTTACCTGGGCAAGGGCGTCGCCGCCTCCACCAAATAAAGGATGAGATAGCAGCTATGCTTGAATTGAAGAACATTCACACGTATTATGGAAATATTCATGCCCTGAAAGGGGTTGCGATGGTGGTCAATGATGGCGAAATCGTAACCCTGATCGGCTCGAACGGCGCTGGAAAAACCACCACATTGCGCACAATCCAGGGAATTCTGCGGCCCCGAGAAGGCACCGTTTTACTCAATGGCAAAGCTCTGGAAAAAGTTCCGGCGCACGAGATCGTCGGATTGGGCGTATCACAAAGCCCGGAAGGGCGCCTGATTTTCCCGCGCATGACTGTTTTGGAAAACCTGGAAATGGGTTCCTTCCAACGGAAGGACAGAGACGGCATCAAGAAAGACCTGGAATGGGTTTTCAGCCTGTTTCCCCGCCTGAAAGAGCGTATCAGCCAGGCCGGCGGCACACTCTCCGGCGGGGAGCAGCAAATGCTGGCAATGGGCAGGGCGCTCATGGCTCGCCCACGCATTTTATTGCTGGACGAACCATCCATGGGTCTTTCTCCTCTCTTGGTGGAACTGATTTTCGATACCATCGAAAAAATCAACAAAGAAGGTACCACAGTTCTGTTGGTGGAGCAAAATGCTTTGATGGCTCTATCGATCGCTCACCGCGGGTATGTCATTCAAACCGGCGAGATTATTCTCACCGATACCGCCGCAAATTTGAAGAACAACGAAATGGTGCAAAAATCCTACCTGGGTATTGAATAAGGTTTCAAGATCACACGTATCCAAAAGGGGTTCTGTCGGTTATACTACCTACAGAACCCCTTTTTATTTCAGGACACTATGCCATCTGCAGAAATTATCTCGATTGGAACTGAGCTTCTTCTAGGAGAAATCACAGACACCAACGCTCGATTTATCGCCCGCGCTTTGCGCGATATCGGCGTTGATTTGTATCGGAAATCAACCATCGGAGACAACGCCAGGCGCATCGCGCAGACGATCCAGGAAGGGCTGGCCCGCGCTGATATTATCATCACCACGGGTGGGCTGGGGCCAACCGTGGATGATCCTACGCGCGAAGCAGTTTCACTGGCACTGGGTGTTGAACAAGAATACAGGTCTGATTTATGGGAGCAAATCGTCAAGCGTTTCGAACGCTTTGGACGCAAACCAACCGACAACAACAAGCGCCAGGCTTATATTCCGAAAGGAGCAATCCCGGTCGAGAATCCGGTTGGCACCGCTCCTTCGTTCATTTTTGAAAAAGAAGGCAAAGCGGTTATCTCCTTGCCAGGTGTGCCGCGTGAAATGGAATACCTGGTGCAAAATGCGGTCATCCCTTATTTACACTCACATTTTCACCTAAACAGCATAATAAAGGCGCGCGTGTTGCACACCTCAGGCATGGGTGAATCGATCATTGATGAATTGGTCGGCGATTTGGAGAAATATACGAATCCCACTGTCGGGCTGGCCGCCCACTCTGGGCAGGTGGATGTCCGCATTACAGCTAAGGCGGCGTCACAAGAAGATGCCAACCAGATGATTGCCGGGGTGGAATTGTTGGTGCGCCAGCGGCTTGGAAAAGCAATCTATGGCGTCGATAGCGACACATTGGAAGGCTGCGTTGCACAGACTCTGGCACTGCAGGGATGGCGCCTGGCGGCTCTCGAATATGGATTAAATGGCGAGCTCCTGCGCCGGCTGGCTGCCTATACGCCGGACCTCTTTACAGGCGGGCAAATATTATCGACGCCTCCCGAAAACCGGCAGACGGCAACTGAGACTTTCCGTCAGGAAAAAGGGGCAGAAGTAGGGATTGGCGTATTTCTATACCCTGCAGGGGAAAAACAAGATATCTTTATTACCATCATTACCCCGCAGGGCCAGCAAAATCATGCGCGTCCCTACGGTGGTCCGCCAGGCAACGCCCCAACCTGGGCTGCGAACCATTCGCTGGACATTTTACGCAATATTTGATAATTATGGTCATTTGCCCGTTGAATGATAATCAGGAGATGATATGACCGAGGCCGTTGACATTTTGCTCACCAATGCCGTGGTTTTGACGATGGATGATCAATATACCCAATACGAGCACGGCTGCGTAGCAATAAAAGAAGACATGATTTACGCAGTAGGCGATGAAAGCGTGCTCAAAAGCCAGTTTGTGGCCAGCGAAATAATCGATTGTGCAGGGAAAGTATTAATGCCGGGGTTGATCAATGCCCATACGCATGCGCCAATGGTATTGCTGCGCGGATTGGCGGATGACCTTCGTCTGGATGTCTGGTTGATGGGATATATGATGCCAGTTGAACGTGAATTTGTCTCGCCTGATTTTGTGCGCCTGGGCACTAAACTGGCCTGCGCTGAGATGATTCGCAGCGGCGTAACCTGCTTTGCAGATATGTATTATTTCGAAGAACACATTGCGAAGGCAACGGCAGAGGCCGGGATGCGAGCAGTGTGCAGCCAGACTGTGCTCAAGTTTCCATCCCCAGATGCGGCGTACTACGAGGAATCCCTGGCGGCCGCTCGCAAATTCATTCATGATTGGAAAGGTCACCGGCTGATCGTGCCTTCAGTGGCTCCCCATGCGCCTTACACATGCCCGCCGGAAATCTTGCGCGCCTGCTCCGAACTGGCGGTGGAATTCGACGTGCCTTTGCACATTCACCTCTCCGAAACGAATACCGAAGTGGAAAATATGCGCAACGAAAATGGCATGCCTGTGGTGCCATACGTGAAAAAACAACGCTTATTTGAAGCCAAAGTGCTGGCAGCGCACTGCGTACATATCGATGATGGTGAGATCAAGACCCTGGTGAATCACAAAGTTGGCGTAGCCCATAATCCCTCTTCCAATCTGAAACTGGCTTCAGGTTTTGCGCCGGTGAATAAAATGCTTAATATGGGCCTAAATGTCGGCATTGGCACGGATGGTGCAGCCTCCAACAATGATTTAGACATGTTCGAAGAAATTCGCCTGGCTGCTTTTATCGCCAAAGCCCATTCCAATGACCCAACCGTGCTGCCCGCCCAAACTGCCCTGGCTATGGCGACCAACCTGGGCGCAAAAGCGCTGCATATCGGACAACTGACTGGTTCGTTGGAAGCAGGCAAACGCGCCGACTTGATTTTGGTGGATATCAACCGCCTGCACAATGTACCCCGCTTTCGACGTGACCGGAATAACATCTATGCGCAAATCGTTTATGCTGGTCACGCCAACGATGTCAGCGATGTAATGGTTAACGGAAAATGGTTAATGCGCGCTCACCAACTGCTGACGCTGGATGAGGAAGCCCTGCTCCTCCAGGCATCTTCTTATTCGCAGCAAATCGATGCGTTTCTTATCGAACGTGAGCATTCTGTTCTGTCGAAGTTAATCGCCATCGGTGGTGCCACGGAAGAAGAAAGCTTCGAAATCCAGCTCAAGGTGCGCCTGGCAGACCGCTCCGCTGCCCTGGAAGCAATCCGTATGCCGCAAATCGAAATTCTTCACCATCGCACGTATCACGAATTCGACACCTACTTCAATTTTGATGACCCGGCGCAGGGAAGGATCCGGTACCGCGAAGACGAGCTGATTGATGAGTCCGGAAAAGTTCTCAGTGTGCGCTATCGTCTCACCCACCTGGGGCAGGAGCGAGAGCGACACTACCCCAGCGATGTGCTGCTCAGCCGCAGCCGGTTTCTCGCACCAGCGGTGCACAGCTTACGGTTCTACCGGGAATATTTTAAACCAGCCAGTGAGCTGACCATTGAAAAGCAGCGCCTGCGCTGGCGGGTTTTGTTCCAGGGCACAGAATTCTTCATTAACATGGACAACATCACTTCGCCAAATATTGGTCAATTCCTGGAAGTGAAAAGCCGTACCTGGAGCCGGGTGGACGCCGAACGCAAATCTCAAATGGCTGTTGAACTTATCCGTTATCTGGGCGCAGCGCCGGAAGCTGCAGTTGCCCAGGAATATCTCTCTATCCAACCTACCGCGAAACCCGAATAACTTTATGCCAGTCTTTCAGAAAAAAACACCCTTCCATTTCATTAGAAAATTTTATCATCTCGCCCTGGTTTTGATCTTCTTCAGCATGTTCGGCTGCCAGGCATACGAGGCTGCCCCGGCTGCCACTGCCACACCAACCGAGACTCTGGCGCCCACCCCCGCCAATACCCCCACTCCAGGTTTCCAAGCCTCCCCCACGCCTGCCATCACACCCACACCACTCAATCTGGAGGGCGGAATCACCACCGCTGATGGTTTGCAGTTCCTCGAACTGACTGCGGGCAACGGCAAGAAGCCCCAACCAGGCGAAATTGTCGTGATGAATTATCGCGCCACGCTGCCGGATGGCACCGAGGTATTGAACAGCTCCTTAGGAAATACGCCCACTTCATTAATTTACAACAACCAACAACTTCTGCCAGGTTGGTACGAGGGGCTTGGCCTGATGAGTGAGGGGGGCAAAGCCAGGATGATCTTACCAGCCAATCTGGCTTTTGGCAGCCAACCACCCTCGAATGTACCGCCAAATTCACCGATCATTCTGGAAGTGGAACTGGTAAAAGTGAAACCGATCCCTGTTCCTGCCGAGGTTCCAAACGATAATTATAAAACTTTATCGGATGGCCTGCAGTTTTATGACCTGCAGGTTGGCGATGGGCGCCTGGCGGTGAAAAGCCTGTTCGCTACGATGCTGTACACCGTTTGGGTAAAAGGTGAAACTGGAAATACGTTCATCACCGCCGCTGACAGCGACTCGCCAATTTTCTTTTTAGTGGGCAGCGGCGGCACGGTGGTGAAAGGTTGGGACGAAGGCGTTGTTGGAATGAAGGTAGGAGGAAAACGCCAATTGGTGATTCCGCCAGAGTTAGGTTACGGCGTGGCGGGCGGCGGAAATATTCCTGCCAATGCGACATTGATCATCGAATTGGAATTGACGAAAGTGAGCGACCCTGCCAAGCAGACCGATGTTGATCCTACCGCATTTACAACCACCAGCAGTGGTTTGCAGTATTATGATATCCAGGTCGGTGTGGGGCCAAATCCCTCAAATGGCCAGACGCTGGTGGTTAATTACACAGGTTGGCTTGAAAACGGCGTCGAATTTGACAGCACCTCCCTACGGGGCAAACCGTTTATCTTCAAGCTGGGCGCCGGCCAGGTGATTAAGGGCTGGGAAGAAGGCCTGGCAGGCATGCAGTTGGGTGGCAAACGCAAATTGATCGTGCCATCTGGCCTGGCGTATGGAAAAAACGGCGCTGGCAATATCATCCCAGGCGATACCAATCTGGTGTTCGAAATCGAGTTGATCGAGATCAGGCCGTAAGGATCATGGAAGAAACGAGCTTGTTATATCAAACTGCCCAGGAGATTGCCCGGCAAGCTGGCAATCTCCTGGCAGAGTGCTTCAACCATACTGGTACGCTGGCATTCCAAAAAGCAGATCATACGCTGGTGACGGAAGCAGATCTGGCTGCTGACCGGTTAATCCACGAAAGCTTAGCGATGCAGTTTCCTCAGCATAAGGTCCTCAGTGAGGAAACCAAATTCCAAGAGCTGTCTCTTCCAGGTTCGCTCTGGGTGGTTGACCCGCTGGATGGCACGACCAATTTCAGCAACGGCCTGCATTATTGGGGGGTTTCCATCGCCTACCTTCAAAATGGCATTCCCCAAGTTGCTGCGCTTAATTTCCCTTTGTTGGGCGAAATGTACACTGCAGAGAAAGGCAAAGGCGCCTGGCGAAATGGCCAGCCTATTCATGTGCGTCCGCCGACCAGAACCTCGAATGCATCCTTCTTCTCGTGCTGCCCACGCACATTTCGTGCGTATGATGTCAGCGTGAAATATAAAACACGCATACTTGGATCAACAGCCTATTCTTTGTGCTGTGTTGGCCGCGGCGCGGCGGTTGGCAGTTTCGACGCAGCAGCGCGCGTGTGGGATGTCGCCGGGGGTTGGCTGGTCGTTGAAGAAGCCGGAGGCTGCATCAGTACATTTCAAAGAGAAATGCTGTTTCCACCAGCCAATTTCCAGGATTTTGTTGATACCAGTTATCCTGTTATCAGCGCGGCTGAGTGTGATTTATTGGCAGTATTCCAGAACCAATTACACAATAAGGTGAAGGCAAAATGGGCAACGGTTAAATGAGAAACCCGGCAATCCAGCATCGCCATTTTTTCAGAACGAGAAGATCACCCTCGTTGGATCATCGATGCGAACCTGCGGAGCCCGACCATATCTTCTTCAATTTATCACGAAAAGAGCCACGTGCAGATCAATATTTAAAAAAATTAAAGGCAGATATGGCATATTCGAAATTTGGTTTGGTATAATTAACTAATCCCGGAGGCCAAGCTGGATACCAATAAGATTCCTCAAACTGAAAATACTGGGAAAGTAATCGCAGGGCAGCAGTTGCAG
This sequence comes from Chloroflexota bacterium, assembly GCA_029782365.1. Classification (GTDB taxonomy): domain Bacteria; phylum Chloroflexota; class Anaerolineae; order Anaerolineales; family UBA4823; genus CAWBUW01. The sequence continues at coordinate 73,720 of JAKOUW010000120.1, read as the reverse complement.
GCTGGTTTTTCACTGGCTAACCGGTATTTGATTCAAGGAGTAGTTGGCGTGGGAGGAATGGGGGCTGTTTACCGGGCGCGCGATCTTCATTTCCCTAATGTGGTTAAACGTGTTGCAGTGAAAGAAATGATCACCACCGTGCGTGAATCCACGGTTCGGGAGACAATGCTGCGGAATTTCGAACGCGAAGCGAATTTGCTGGCCACCCTGGAACATCCTGCCATCCCTCGCATTTACGATTATTTTACTCACAATGACCGCTCTTATTTGATTCTAGAATTTATCGAAGGAAAAGATTTGGAAGCCTTGATGGTGGAAACCCAGGGATTCTTTCCTATGGAGAAGGTGGTTTCCTGGGCGATCGAATTGTGTGATGTTTTGCAATATTTGCATACCCACACCCCTGAGCCAATCATTTTTCGCGATCTAAAACCATCCAACGTCATGATCGATCAGCGCGGCCATATTGTATTGGTTGATTTTGGCATAGCGAAGACGCTGCAACCCGGTATGAAAGGCACAATGATCGGGACAGAGGGTTATTCTCCTCCAGAGCAGTATAAAGGCGAAGCCGGACCGCTTTCGGATATATACTCTTTAGGAGCGACCTTACACCACCTGCTGACCCGCAGAGATCCGCGCCTGGAAGTGCCTTTTTCTTTCACGGAAAGGCCAATCCGTCAATTGAACCCGAGTTGTTCCATTGAGTTGGAAACAGTTGTCATGACGGCTTTGCAATACAGCCCGGCAAACCGGTTTCAAAGCGCGGCAGCTATGAAGGATGTTCTCCTGGCAGTGGCGCGGAAAACAGGCATGCTGGCCAGCATCCGCGCCCACACCGAAGGGTTCAAAATCGAAGACACCAGCAAGCTAATTTGGAAATTCGAATGCGAGGATGAAATTCGCGGCACTCCAGTGATTCAAGATGATACTCTTTTTGTTGGGTCATATGATCATAATCTATATGCCATCAATGCCCGCGACGGAGAATTCATCTGGAAATACGCCACAGATGGCGGTGTGGTCACCAAACCCGCTTTCAGCGATGGCAACATTTATTTCGGCTCTGAAGACAGACGCTTGCACGTCATTTCGCAGCGCTCGGGTAAGCTTGCTTGGACGTATTATACCGATGGGCCTGTGCGTTCTTCCCCAACCATCGCTGAAAGCCATGTTTTCTTTGGCTCAGATGACAATTGTGTGCATGCGATCAACTCTTTGAGTGGACGCCGTGCCTGGAAAATGGACAGCGGCAGTCCAATTCGCTCAACTCCGGCCGTGGTGAACGAACGTGTTTTTTTTGGCAATGAAAATGGCGAGTTTACTGCCCTTGACCTGACTGGCAACATCAAATGGCGATTCAAAGCAAAACGGGGAATCACATCATCTCCTCTGGTATCAAACAATGTCGTTTATTTTGGGTCATTAGACGCTACAGTCTGCGCTATTGACGCCAAAACAGGTTTTGTGATCTGGCGCTTTCGACTGCCAAAAGGCACTATTTCCTCTCCGGCGATCGTGGAAAATTTTTTGATGATTGGCTGCGCTGATTACAATTTCTATTGTATCGATGCGCAATCATCGAAAGAACTCTGGCGTTTTCCAACCGAACATCAAATCGCCGGCACACCGGTCATCTGCCGTGATGCCGTGGTTTTCGGTTCAGTGGATAAAAACATCTATTGCCTGGAATACCGCACCGGCCGGCTGCGCTGGAAAATGCCAACGGGGGGCGCCATTACCGGTGGAATTGCCTTCTGGCAAGATATGATCTTTGCCGGTTCAACGGATCATTTCATCTATGCGTTATCAATTTAGAGTTGGAGGGATATCCTGTGATGTCATTCTTTAAGAAGATTTTCGGCAAACAAGAGGCGCCTCAACCAACACCAGAAGTAACTAGCAGTCCTCCAATCGAAACCCCTGTTGAAAACACGGCTGAAATCACCCAGGAAGCAAAACCGGTGGATGCTGACAAAACAATGCCCGGGGGGACAGCGCCGATCGCCACTTCTCCCCTCTCCCCAGAGCAGTTAGCCGAAGAAATAATGACCATTTCGCCGAGCCAAATGCTTGTTGGCGTTGGCCATTCGGTCGGCATGCAGCGAGAACACAACGAAGATGCTATTTTTACACTCTCTACCTGTATGGTGACCGATTCACGCCAAATCCCATTTGGCCTGTTCATCGTGGCCGACGGCATGGGAGGGCACCAACACGGCGAGATCGCCAGCGGTATCACCGTGCGCGCCCTGGCCAGCACCATTTTGCGGAAAGCGCTGGCGCCATTGGTGAGCATTGAGGGCAACATGCCGGAGGAGTCACTGCAGGAGATTTTACAGTCTGCCATTTCAGATGCCCACTCAATCATCCTAAAGGAGGCGGTCGGCGGCGGTACAACGCTGACGGCGGCGCTTATTTTTGGCGAGCAATTGATGATTGCGCACATAGGCGACAGCCGGGCTTATGCCGTTTATCGCGATGGCACGCTGCGCGCCATCACTCGTGATCATTCTTTGGTGAGAAGGCTGGAGGAATTGGGACAGATCACGAGTGCAGAAGCGGCCATCCACCCACAGCGCAATGTGTTATATCGTGCACTTGGCCAGGGTGAGCCGGCTGACCCGGATATCTCCTCATTCCCACTTCCGAAAGGTGGCTATTTGTTGCTTTGTTCAGATGGTTTATGGGGCCTGGTGCCAGAAAAAGAATTGAGCAGTATCATACGCGAATCGCCTTCACTAGAGATTGCCTGCCAGAAAATGGTGGCATATGCCAATGACCACGGCGGTCCAGATAACATCTCTGCGGTATTGGTTCGCATCCCTCGGTAGAAGGCAAGGAGCCAAGCGTGACGGTCAACCATTATGCGATTTTAGGCATTCCGATTGATGCTTCTGCAGATGAAATCCGCGGTGCCTATCGCGAATTGGTGCGTAAGGTCCACCCAGACGCCAACCTGGGAGACCCGCGTGCATCTGAGACTTTCCTCCGGGTGCAAAAAGCATATGAAATTCTTTCTGACATCCACACACGTCGGGCATTTGATGAGACGCTGCCAACTGCTCTTAAAACGCCCCCCGCAGATGTCCAGGTTTATTACAGCCGGAATGTCCTAAGTCCAACGAAAGAACCACAAATTGTGTATTCGTTCATTCGCATTCAGCCCAACCAGGCTGATGCAGTCAACGAGAAACCGCCTTTAAACATTTGCCTGGCAATCGACTGCTCGACATCCATGCAAGGTCTGATCTTGGATACGGTTAAATCCACTGCCATCGAGCTCATTCGCCAGATGGGTGCGAATGATATTTTGTCTGTGGTAGCCTTCAGTGACAGGGCAGAAATTGTCGTGCCTGCCAGCCCTAACCAGGATCGGCACCGTGTGGAAATGAGCATCCGTTTGCTGCAAACGAGCGGGGGCACCGAGCTGTACCAGGGATTGGAAGCTGCTTACCGTGAAACCATGCGCAACCGCTCGACCAAATACATCAACCACATCATATTGATCACCGATGGGCGCACCTATGGAGATGAGGCGATCAGTCTGCGCCTGGCTGAACAGTGTGGGAAACAGCAAATCGGTATCAGCGGTATGGGAATTGGCGGCAAATGGAACGATGTGTTCCTGGATAAAATGGCGGCGTTGAGCGGTGGTACAACCATGTTTATTTCCAAACCCAGGGATGTGAGTAAGTTCTTATTAGAAAAGATCCATAACCTGGAAATGGTTTACGCGCATCAGGTTCGCTTGAATTTAGAGATTGGGCGAGGCGTTGAATTGAAAGAAGCTTTCCGCATTTCCCCAGACTCGTCTTCGCTGGAATTACAACCGACGCTGCTCATTGGTTCCTTGCCGCGCAATGGAAAATTGGAATTTATCTGTGAATTTTTAGTTTCCCCATTTTCGGAAAAAAAAGATAAAATATATCTACTGGCAGGCAGGCTATTCTTGGATATTCCAAACCGCGCAGAACCTGTTAGTATGCGCCTGGATTTAGACAGGAACATCAGTCTGCAGGTAGATCCTCTTGCACCCCCGCAAATAATTGTACAAGCGATGTCAACCTTAACTTTGTACCGGATTCAGGAGAGAGCGCGCAAGGCGGTTGAAGAAGGAAAAATCAGCGAGGCGACACGGATGTTACAAAATCTTGCTACGCACCTGTTCTCACAAGGACAGTCTGATCTGGCAGCCACCGTTTTACATGAGGCAAGCCATGTCCAGAGAACATCAACTTTTTCTGATGTTGGAGACAAGCGAATCAAATATGGTACGCGGGCACTACTGCTGCCATCAAATATGGAGAGAGAGATATGATTATTTGTCCTAACTGCCACCACAGTGAACTTCCAGGAGCGTTATTCTGCAGTCAATGCGGGGCCCTTCTTGAGGGTGTGGCTGGAATCGCCACACAAAATATGCGTTCTACCGGAAAACTCGAAGGCGAACAGGGGCCTCTTCCTCCTCCTGCAGCCGAGTTGCAAGCACCGGTGTCGCTGTGCATCGTTGATTCGGGACAAATCATCCCACTGGAAAATCGCGCCGAATTTACACTGGGAAGATCAGCGGAAGGACAGCCGATTTTACCGGATATTGACCTGGCGCCATTCCGCGCATATGAAATGGGCGTTTCTCGTCTGCATGCTTCCATCCGCATGGAAGGACAACAGGTAGTCGCAATGGACCTGGGCTCGGTGAATGGATCACGCTTAAACGGGCAAAAAATTCCGTCTCACAAACCCTGTGTGATCAATCATGGCGATATACTGACCTTAGGTAAGCTGAAATTGCAAATCTTGCTGCGCCGCTGACCACGAGGATAAAATGTCTGTAGGGATCATTTTGCATATCCAGGGTGAAGAACCGATCATGGGTGAAATGGAAGACCTCCCCTCACCTACCGATGTCCTCATTAAAGTGGGGCATCCGAGGCGGATTGATGGCAAAGATATTTCCTATCTTGCCGATTCAGTTACGACCGTTTACTGGCCTGTTGCGCGCGTCAATTTTTTGGAAATTATGCCCAGCCGCGAGGATGAACAGATCATCGGTTTCGTTCGAGATTAACTTATGCCCGATACAACGTTTAAGAACCGCCGCATCCTGGTAGTTGATGATGAAGAACGCATGGTGCGTTTCATCCGGCTGAACCTGGAGCATGATGGTTTCATTGTTATGGAAGCATTTCGCGGTACTCAAGCCATCGACAAAATCCGCACCGGCATGCCAGACCTGGTTTTGTTGGATGTTATGATGCCTGACCTGGATGGATTTGAAGTATTGCGCATGGTGCGCGAGATCAGCAATTTGCCAGTTATCATGCTGACCGCCAAAGGCGAAGAAGACGACCGGATACGCGGTCTGGAGTTAGGAGCTGATGACTATATCACTAAGCCTTTCAGTCCACGTGAACTGGTCAGCCGTGTCAAAGCTGTTTTGCGGCGCACCGAATCAACGGCCGGCAATTTACATGGGTTGATCAATGTGGATGAACGCTTGAAAATTGATTTTGACCGCCATGAGGTGTGGCTGGATAACAAGCTGGTCAGTTTACGGCCCACAGAATATCGTTTGTTATATCACCTGGTTCAAAATGCAGGCTGGGTGATTACACACGATCAGATTCTGTCCAACGTCTGGGGATATGAATACCGCGACCAGCCGCATTACGTTCGCCTGTACATCAATTACCTCCGCAAGAAACTGGAAGAAGATCCAGCCAATCCAAAATATATCCTCACGGAACGAGGCACAGGTTATCGGTTTGTCGATTATCAACGGAAGTCAAACGAGCAAACCGTTCCGTAACCTATCATGTAAATTCAGGAAGGCTAAATGCCAGAGAATCGCCGAATCTTATTGGTTGACGACCATGAAGTCGTTCGTTTAGGTCTCAAAGCGCTTCTGGAACATCACAATGGTTTTGAAGTTGTGGGAGAAGCAGACAACGCCCATGAAGCTATAGAAAAAGTAGAACAACTACAACCGGATGTTGTCGTGATGGATATTCGCTTACCCGGAGGAAGCGGCATTGAAGCCTGCCAGGCTATCGCTGAAAATTATCCTCAATCCAAAGTAATAATGCTCACCTCCTATGCCGAGGATGAGATGCTCTTCTCCGCAATTCGCGCCGGTGCATCGGGTTATGTGCTCAAACAGATCGGGGGTGAGGACCTGGTGCGCGCCATCGAGGCCGTTGGGCGAGGCGAAGCCTTATTAGATCCAGCTGTCACCCAGCGAATTTTTATGGAAGTGCGCAAAGCGGCACGCGAAGAAGAAGCATCTGCCTTTTCGACGCTGACCCAGCAGGAAAAACACGTGCTTTTGCTGGTTTCCGAAGGCAAGACAAACCGGGAAATTGCCAAGGGGCTTTTCCTGGGCGAAGGTACAGTGCGGAATTATGTCAGCAGCATCCTATCCAAACTCGGGGTCAGCAATAGAGCTGAGGCGGCCGCGTATGCAGTTGAGCATAATCTAAAGGACTATGTGTAGGCTTGACAAAATCACCAAAATACATATAATTTTTACTAATTATGTCAGAATTATTGGAGAGCAACGTGTTCTATTGCATGTGTCAGGGGCGGGGTTTCTAACCACCGTCCTGTAAGAAAAACAAACTTTCGTCAACTGTTAAGGACGGTGGCCGAACCCCGCATGCGAATATATACATCGCATGGTGTTCGATCACCGTCCTTTTATTTTGCAGTTGACTTTTTATTTATTAAAAGGAGCAGTAGATGTCCTCAACCTTACAAAAAGTTGACCATGGGGCCTTAAAAGCCAATCAGATCACAATAATCAGTTTGACTATCCTGGCTTTTATCCTCAATGCGCCCTGGCTGGCCGGCCTTGTCAGCCTGTTTATGCTGGCTGGCACAGCGATAAGAAAACCAGGGTTTTTATTCTTGTATCGCAGATTTTATCTGGCGACTGGTCTGGTGAAACAGGATGTTTTACTGGATAACCCGGAACCCCATCGGTTTGCACAGGGCTTTGGAAGTGTGGTGCTACTGGTCGGCTCGTTGGCGGCCTTCGCAGGTCTGGCATGGCTGGGATGGGGGTTGGTATGGGTGGTTGCGGCGCTGGCTGCGCTGAATGCCTTCGGAGGGTTCTGTGTAGGCTGCTTCATCTACTATTGGCTTGTGCGCCTCGGACTACCCGGTTTTACAAAGCAACCTCCGCAAAACACCTTCCCAGGGATGCGGCCCAATCAGGGAGGCCAGCATGGCGCCTGAAATCCTTCAACGAATCATTCTGGCCGGTGGTTTGGTTGTGCTGAGCCTGGCGGTTTACCAGGTTGTAAACCGGTTCTTGCTCGGAAGAGCTACTGGAAAAATTTACCAGCTTGCCGCTTATCATCCTGGCAGAGCGGCCATCGTTTATTTCACCACGCCAACCTGCGCGCCCTGCAAAACGATCCAGCGGCCGGCGCTGGAAAGAATCCAATCTGCCATGGGAGATCATATCCAGGTCATCGAAATCGACGCGGCCGCCCAGCCGAAAGTAGCCAATGAATGGGGTGTGCTCAGCGTGCCCACCACCATCTTGGTAGACCATACCGGACAGCCTCGCCATATCAATCACGGTGTAACCACCGCTGAACAACTTAAAAACCAACTTATGGAGCTTTTAAAATGAAAATCGCATCGGATGTCACGGAACTAATTGGCAACACTCCGCTGGTACGGCTGAATCGGGTTACTCAGGGGGCCAAAGCGCAGGTCGTTGCCAAGCTGGAGTTTTTTAATCCCGCCCACAGCGTGAAGGATCGCATTGGCTTTTCAATGGTCGACGCCGCTGAGAGAGCAGGCGTGTTGACCAGGGATATGACCCTGGTAGAGCCAACCAGCGGCAACACAGGCATCGCCCTGGCGATGGTAGCGGCTGCACGCGGTTACAAAATCATCCTGACCATGCCCGAGACAATGTCGAAGGAACGGCGCATGCTGCTGCGCGCTTACGGCGCCGAATTGATATTAACACCTGGGCCAGATGGCATGGGCGGCGCCATCCGCAAGGCCGAAGAAATCGTCGCATCTGACCCGCAGAAGTATTTCCTGCCTCAACAATTCAAGAACCCCGCCAACCCGGAAATTCACCGCAAAACCACCGCTGAGGAAATTTGGCGCGATACGGATGGCAAAGTGGATATACTTGTTTCTGGAATCGGCACGGGAGGCACGATCACCGGCGTTAGCGAAGTAATCAAGGCGCGCAAACCTTCATTCAAGGCAATCGCAGTGGAGCCGGATGCGTCGCCAGTGCTCTCTGGCGGTGTGAAAGGTCCACACAAAATCCAGGGTATTGGCGCAGGTTTTGTGCCAGCCGTTTTAAATACCAGCATTTACGATGAAATTATTCGTGTCACCGATGACAATGCTTTCGATATCGCCCGCCGGCTGGCTAAAGAGGAGGGTTTACTGGTGGGCATATCCTCCGGAGCAGCAACCTGGGCTGCCCTCCAATTGGCAAACAGGCAGGAAAATGAGGGCAAGCTGATCGTGGTGATTATCCCCTCCTTTGGCGAACGCTATCTGAGCACCGCATTATACGCACACCTGGCAGACTGATCTGCTGTCAGCATTATTCGAATCACACTCAATCTGGCGGTAAGAGCGGTCCTCTTACCGCCAGACGCAGACTTTACTAATGTCGCTGTTTTTGCAAAAAATATTTTCTATTTAACAGAAATTCTCAGGCGGGTAGCGAGATTTTGGTGGTCACATCGAAAGTAGGCGGTTTTTCCAGGTGCTTTTTCACTGCACACAGCTCTGCAGATCGAATTAGGGAAGGCAAGTATTTCTCTGGGAAGGTTGGTGGAACCTGAATCTCCAGGTCGATATTGCTGACCATGCCGCTGAAAGGATCACTGTGGACTCGCTGCACAATATGGATCCCTTCAGTGGGCAGGCCGCGCTGTTGGCAAAAGCCCAAAACATAAATTCCAGCGCAGGTGCCGATCGAGGATAAAAAGAGCGCAAAAGGCGTGGGAGCAGAAGCTGCGGGGGGTTGGTCAGTTTGAACTGTGAATTTACCAAAATGCGCATCAACGCGCGCTCCTCCAGGGAAGTCAATCATCATTTCCATAGGTTTCTCCTGTACAATATTTATGGATTGGATGCCGTCTGCGCTAAAAGGTTACATCAATGTAGAAAATGCCTTAAAGCCACCTTTTCCGAGCAGATGCATCTAAATGTAATCAAGAAATAAATGGAGGCTGCGGGATGAGCGAAAAATTAGAGACCCAACTTGGGTTTACTGTAAGGATGAAAGTATCATATTCTGAGGCTTTGCCGCTGATAACCAATGCTCTCAAGGCAGAAGGTTTTGGAATTTTGACCGAAATCGATGTCAAAGAAACGATGAAGAAGAAGCTGGATGTCGATTTCCGCCCGTATAAAATATTAGGCGCGTGCAATCCACCTCTGGCATACCAGGCGCTGAAAACTGCTCCAGAAGTCGGGCTGCTGCTGCCGTGCAACGTCATTGTTTACCAGACAGACGAAGGTGTAGCCGAGGTTTCGCTGGTTGACCCTCTGGCAATGTTGGGTTTTGTGAACAAACCCGAACTGCTTACTGTGGCGGAGGCGGCTAGAGCGCGATTGCAGCGCGCCGCCCAGGCTCTCGAAAACGCCGGTTGATTATCCTGCCAATCGCGGTTATTCGACGGGTGTGCGTTCCAACCGGAAAGGCGTGTAGTCGGTCGATGGCTCATCAAATTCGCGCGCTGCCAGGTGACCTGAAAATACCGCCTGAGCAATAATATTCGGCGCTTCTGCATCACCGATGCGTCTCAAGCTTTGCAATCTCCCAGCGTCTAGCGCCGGTTTGAGCTGGTGAAATAACAGATCATTGGGCAAACGATCTGTCAGAAGCAGTACCGCTTCGCAGTCCAGCATCTTTTCCTCTCCGGAAAGCGAACCACTCAAAGCCAGATGAGTGGTTTCTATTTTCGTAAGTTTAAACTGAGTAAAAAGCTTGATCCCCAGTTTCAGGAGGCGGCGGTGAATTTTCTCCTGCTCCAAAGTAAACTGCGTCCAAAAGGAAACAAGGGGTGCCGGGGTAACCAGGGTAACACGGCAGCCGTGCTGCGCCAGCAGTTCGGCCAGGACTCCACCCAGGTAAAAATGATCATTGTCATAGATAATCACCTGGCTGTCGTGTTTGAGAACCGGTGGTAGAACGCCGGTCAGCACATCATCTGGGGTGAAGACATGGGGAAGCTGTGCGCCAGGAATGGCTTGCCACTGGCCGCGCCCCACGCCATCCCTGCGCCAGGAGGAGCCGGTCGCCAGGATGATATCTGGAATGCCTGTTTCGAGAATATCCTCAGACTGCGTCGGGCTGCTGGGAAAAAGTTTAACCTGGGGCAACGTGGCAATTTGCCCAAGACGCCATTCCACCACGCGGCGCCACTCGCTCAAGCCAGGCAACCGTGATTCCTGGATCACCCTGCCGCCCAACTCGCGCCGCGCCTCGAGCAGCGTAACCTGATAGCCGCGCTGGCCCAAAGCCCGAGCGCATTCCAGGCCAGCCGGTCCACCCCCCACCACCAGCACCTCTTTCTCACTTTTCGCCGGGGAAATCACCTCCGGGTGCCAGCCTCGCCGCCACTCCTCCCCCATCGTCGGGTTTTGAGTGCAGCGCAGCGGCACATACCGCGTGTCGCCAGTCACACATATATTGCAACCAATACATTCACGGATATCGCCATGCCGGCCCTCTTTGATTTTATTCGGCAGGAACGGGTCGGCAATTGACGGCCTGGCGGCGCCAATCAAATCCAAAACGCCGCGCCGGATAGCCGAAACCATACTGTCGGGAGATGTATAGCGCCCCACTCCGACGACCGGTTTGGAGGTTAAACTCTTGACATAGCCGAAATAGGTCTCTTGAAAGCCTTCTTTTTCGAAACGCGAAGTAGCAGAATCATTGCTCCAATCACTGACATTCACATCCCACAAATCGGGCAGTTCAGCCAGCATGGCGACAATATCGTGGCCTTCACCCTGGCTGGAAATGCCATCATCTCCCAAGAGTTCATCCACAGCCAGGCGCAAGGCGACGGCGCAAGTATCCCCCACTGCTTCATGAGTCTCTTCCAGCAGCTCACGCAAAAACCGCACCCGGTTTTCCAGGCTGCCGCCGTATTCATCACAACGGTCATTCACACGCTTCATCAGAAACTGCATTGGCAAAGTCAGGCCATGCCCAGCATAACAGTATATGATATTAAAGCCCGCGCGGCGGGCGCGCAGCGCGGCAGCCCGGTGCCATTTTCGCACGTTGCGGATATCCTCTTTGTCCATGCGCCGAGACTGCACCGGATCGTAACCGGTGCCGCCCAGCACGCTCATGGAGCGTGGGCCGATTGGAGCACTGCGAGAAAACAGGTTGCTCGCATCCAGGCCATTATGAACCAATTCAATCCCCGCCAGGGAGCCATGCTGGTGAACAGCCTCGACCATCAACTGCAAAGCCGGTAGATCCGCATCATCCCATATTCGGCCTTCGAAATATGGAGCCAGGTCGCTCGTGTGGTGAATTTCAGTCTCCTCTGTGCATACCACGCCCCACCCGCCCTCGGCCTTCATTCCACGCATGGCAGCCATGCCGTGCGGCATGCGATGTCCAAAACCATTACAGTGAGGCACCTGATAAAACCGGTTTGGGGCCACAACTGGGCCAATTTGAACCGTCTCAAAAAGTACAGCGTAATTGGGATGCATAACAATAAACTCCTCGGGTGTTGAATTGTGTGTTTTTACTCATTCTATACGTGCAAAACGCTGACTCTCCTGTAAAATAAGAAGATGCCTATCAAATCCAATTTTGGGTAAGAGGTGCGGTTTGCCAGATAATCATTTTAATGCAGATTCAGAGAATTTAATCGCTTCTCGATCCAGCACCAACAGCTCTGAATTTTCAGCGAATGAACTAATGCTGCCTCGCTATATGTTGGCCCTTCAGGCGGCTGGGTTAGGGGTATGGGAATTTGATTTCATCACCCAAAAATTGACCTGGGATGACAGAATGTATGAATTATTCGGCGTCAAACGCGCAGAAATGCCCGACCCAACTGCAAGCTGGCGCTATTTTGTTCACCCAGAAGATTCCGCCCGGCTGGATCAGGCGCTGCAGAATATGATGCAGGGCGCAGGCAGCATGGCAGTTGAGTTTCGAATCGCTTGGAAAGATCATTCTGTTCATTACCTCAAGACATATACCGAAATCATGCCATCGTTAGATGGCCAACCACAACGGATGATCGGCGCCAGTTATGATATTACTGAGCAAAAAGTAGCTGAAATAAGCCTGGTGAAGAGCGCCAACCGTTACAAATTGTTGACCGAGAGCATGAAAGATGTGGTCTGGACACTCGATCCGGAAACCCTACATTTCACCTATGTCAGCCCATCTGTTTTTGGTCTGCGCGGGCTAACACCTGAGGAGGTCATGGCAGAACCGATGGATGCTGCCATTGACGAAACTGGCCAGGCGAGGGTCAGGGAGCTGATTCGATCTCGCATGGCGAAATTGAAAGAAAATCCAGATTTACAAAAAGAATATTTTATCGAGCAAGTCTTACAGCCGCATAAAAATGGCAGTTTGATCTGGACCGAAGTGATTACGAATTATGCGATCAATCCCGAAACCAACAAGGTGGAAATTCGGGGTGTGACACGCGATATTTCCCAGCGTAAAAAAATCGAACAATCATTACAAGAGTCCAGCGAACAATATCACTTTCTCACGCAAACCACAGTCGATGGTTACGCGCTGGTGGACAGCCAGGGCCATGTCAAAGATGTGAACCAGGCTTACTGCCAGATGACGGGATTCAGCCGGGACGAACTGCTTTCAATGTCAATGTTCGGTCCTAGCGCTGATGCGGCGCGGGGAGAGAAGATCGGAAATATCCAGGCGATCAAGCAGCAAGGCTATGCCCATTTTGAGAGCCAATTGTACGCCAAAGATGGCAGATCAATTGACGTAGATATCTCCACCAGTTACTTACCCAGCCAGGATAGTTTTTTGGTGTTTATCCACGATATCTCTGATCGCAAACAAGGGGAGCTGCTAATTCGTCATCACCTTATCGAACTCGAAGTGCTGTACGAGATCGGCCTCGCGATCAACCGTCTGTTAGAGCCCCGCCAGGTCAGCCAGGTTGTATTGGATATTCTCTCGCAAAAGATGAACTGGCACCACGCCACAATTCGGTCATTAAATCAGGCCGATGGCAAGATGGAATTGCTGGCGCTAAACGAGCCTGGGTTGGATCCTGTAGATCGAGAAGTGCGCTTCCAGCAATTGAACCAAGTCATCCGGCGGATTGGAGACGGTTTTTCTGGTTGGGTCGCTCTTCACGGAGAATCGGTGCGCTGCCCGCAGGTAAATAATGATTCACGCTATGCTTCGACCTATCCCGGTATTCAATCAGGCTTGTATGCCCCGATACGAACTATCAACCAGATTCTTGGCACGATTTCGATCGAAAGCGAGTTCGAAAACGCATTTAATGAAGAAGATGAACGTTTGCTAACCACAATTGCCAGTCAGGTGGCGGCCTCCTTCGAAAACAGTGAATTGTACAGTCTGGCTCAGCAAGAACTGGCTGAAAGAAAAAAGGCTGAAGCAGAACTGCAAACCACATTGGCTGGACTTGAACTGAGAGTAGCTGAACGCACAGCTGCGCTGCTCGAAAGTGAAACCCGTCTGCGCCAGAGCCGCGATGAACTCAGCGCTGCAAACATTGAGTTGGAAAAAGCTGCCCGCCTGAAGGACGAATTCCTGGCAAGCATGAGCCATGAGTTACGCACTCCTTTAACCGGTATTTTAGGCGGTTCAGAAGCATTGCGTTCACTCTCCTTTGGTGATCTGAATGATCGTCAGAAGAAAACTGTACAGGATATTGAAACGAGCGGCCGCCAGCTCTTACAAATGGTGAATGAAATCCTCGATTTAACCAAAATTGAAGCTGGAAAAATGGAACTGCAGTACGAATACTGCTCACTGGCTGACCTCTGCCAGGAAAGTCTTCGATTAGTGAAAAACAGCCTTCATTCCAAGCGGCAAAGTGTGGCTTTTTCAATCAACCCGGTTGTTCTTAATCTGCGCGCAGACCCGCGCCGGTTGAAGCAAATGATCGTGAATCTGCTGAACAATGCTATCCAATTTACGCCAGAAGATGGCAGTCTTGGCCTGGAAGTAATTGGGCAAATATCTGAAAAGGAGGTCCATATTAATGTTTGGGACTCTGGCGAGGGAATCACCGCCGAAGATTTACCTCAAATATTCCAACCATTTGCCCAATTGGATGGCAGTCCAACCAGACAGCAACTCGGCAGTGGGCTTGGGCTGGCACTTGTCAAACGAATGGCTGAACTGCAGGGAGGAAATTTGACGGTGAAAAGCGTTCCGGGTAAAGGCAGCCAGTTCAGCATCAGCCTGCCGTGGAAAATTCACGATACACAGCCCGTGCAGTACGCCAATCTCAATTTAGCGATCAACACGGCCATGACCATTGAAACCAATGAAATCGAGGCTGATCACATCAGCAGGGCGCTGCGCGAAGTGCGAGTGCGCAACATTGTACAGCCAGACCCAACACGTGCTGTTGAAACCGCCGCAATCAATGAACCGGATGTCATACTGCTGGAATTGTATTATCCTGATCATCACGGCCTGCTTATTCTCCAACAGTTGAAAGCTGACCCGCGCACTTCTTCAATTCCGGTGATCTTGATGTCCGTTGAAGAAAGACGACAGGTAGCCTTGCAAGAGGGAGCAGCCGATTTCCTGGTAAAGCCATTTACCCATTACGAATTAAGAGATGTGCTTGAACGTATCTCGGCAGGAATCATGCCAATGAAGGCGAAACAAGAAGCAGGCCGTCGCAATGAAAGTTCTCTGATTTTTCTGGTGGATGATAATCCCATTGTCTTGGAAACGATGGCCGATTACCTCGAATCACAACATTTCAAGACCGAACGCGCCATCAATGGTCACGAATTGCTCCAAAAAGGACCTGATCTTCATCCGGATTTGATCCTGATGGATATTCAAATGCCAGACTTCGACGGAGTGGAAACAACCCACAGCATCCGTTCACACCTGGATAAACGCTTTGCGGCCACTCCGATTATCGCCGTCACCGCTTTGGCAATGCCGGGTGATCGGGAAAGGTGTTTAAACGCTGGCATGAATGATTACCTGGTAAAACCTATTCGGTTGGCAGATTTGGCAGCCAGGGTGAGAGAACTTTTACTGACTTCGAAGATGAATTAAAACAAAACCTGGCGGAAAATTTCCGCCAGGTTTTTTGAACTTGCTGTTTAGGGTGTGGTTGTGGATGGTGCTGGGAGGTTGGTTCCGTCCAGCGGACCACCGTGACCCTCACGACCACCATGGCCGCCAGGGCCGCCGAAACCCCCGAGACCGCCAAAGCCACCTTTCCAGTTGTTGGTATTCGCCAGGATGGCGTCGGCCTGTGCCTGCGAGATCACACCGTTCTTCACAGCCTGCGCAATGGCACTCTGGTACGCAGATTTCATTGCAGATTGAAAGTCAGTGCTGTGGCTCAAGGCATATTCGCCCTTTTCAAGATCCGCCTGTGCCTGGGTCATCTGTCCATTGGTGACAGCCTGATCGATGCGTGTATAGTACGCCGTTTGGCGAGCCGCGTTGAGCTTATCCACGGTGATATTGAGCGCTTTTGCTAAAAGGGCATCAAAATCAATGCCATTCTCCGTCAAATAGCTCTGCCAGCGCCCGCCGAGGGCAAAAGTCGAGCCCTGACTGGTGATGTCATCGGCTTGAGTTTGGGTAATCAAACCCTTGGCAACAGCCTGTTTCAGCGCTTCGGTAAGGGCGTCCTTATTCGCCTGGTTCAATTGGTCCACAGTAACACCCAGGGCAGCGGCCAGCTCAGTACCAGTCACTTCCCCGCCGCCATGGCCCATGCCAGGCCCGCGCAGATCAGAAGGCGCGCTGGTTGTGGTGGTGGCGGTGGCAGCACTCGCATTTCGATAACTGACTGCCCCAAAGATGGCGCCAAGCGCCAGTGCTGAGACCGCAAAGATGGATACGATAAATTTTCTATTCATGGTTACTCCTTTTGTTTATTCTTTGATCCTGATTGGATCTAAGCATAAGGATACTAACCACGTGTTTAGAAAGTGTTTAGAACTGATTTTGAATTTGTGTTGGTTTCGATCGAAGGAGCGGGCCAATGAAAGGCGCTGCCGAGGGTTACTGGCTGAACTTCACCCATCCCAGGCTGATGCGGCCGCGTTCTGTTTCCACTTTGAGGATTTCCACTTCTAAAATATCGCCAACCTGCAGGCTGACACCCTGCGGCGTTTGCGAGCGGTGCAGCAGTCCATCTTGTTTGACGCCCAGATCAACAAAAATCCCAAAATCGACAACATTCCGAACCGTGCCTTTGAGCTTCATGCCAGGCGCAAGATCTTCCATTTTTAAAATATCCCTGCGCAAAATGGGCAATGGCGCATCCTGGCGTGGATCCCTGCCTGGCCGGGCAAGTTGTTCGAAAATATCCATCAAGGTAGGAGTGCCGCAGTGTAAATCACCTGCCAACAAATCTATGGAACGTCTGGTTTTGAGGATTTGCAGAGCTGTCTGTCGCTGGGCAGTAGGCGTAACCACGCTAATACCAGACCGCGCCAACACTTCATTGGCGATTGTATAGCTTTCGGGGTGAATGGCGCTGGAGTCCAACATGTTTTCACCACCATGAACCCGTAAGAAGCCAGCCGACTGTTCGAACGCTTTTGGCCCCAAGCCCGGAACCAGCCGCAAAGCCTGTCGGCTGAGGAAAGGTCCATTTTCATCACGGTGACCGACAATTTTTTGGGCTAGTTTCGGACCAATTCCAGCGACATGAGTCAATAAGGCTGGGCTGGCAGTGTTCACGTCAACCCCCACCGCATTGACAACGCTTTCAACCACACCATCCAGCGCATTGTTGAGCTGTTTCTGGTCAACATCATGCTGATAGAGCCCAACACCGATGGATTGTGGATCGATTTTAACCAGCTCAGCCAATGGGTCTTGGGTTCGCCGGGCAATTGAGACAGCGCCGCGCAGGCTCACATCCAGGTCAGGCAGTTCCTGGCGAGCAAGCGGGCTGGCGCTGTAAACCGATGCCCCCGCTTCACTGACAATCAGGTATTGCAAAGATAAGCCTGTTTGTTTGATCAATATGGCCGCCAGCGCCTCTGTTTCACGCGAAGCCGTGCCGTTGCCGATGGCGATCAGGCTGACCTGATATTCTCGGACAAGCCGTTCCAATTCCTTTAGTGAAGCTTCATTCCTGTTGTGAGGTTCGTGCGGATAAATAGTTGTTGTTTCCAATACTCTGCCAGTCTGATCGACCACAGCCACTTTACAGCCGGTGCGGTAACCGGGGTCTAGCCCCAACACAACCCGGCCGGCGAGCGGCGGGCTCATCAATAGGGCGCGCAAATTCTCGGCAAATACTTTGATGGCGTGCATTTCCGCCGTATCGGAAAGCGCCCGGCGAATATCGCGCTCAATTGCCGGCATCAACAGCCTTTCAGCCGAATCTGTGGCAGCCTGGATCAATTGACCAGAGAGAGGGGAAAGACGGTCGCTGCGAAATACCGAATGGACCGCCCCTTGCCAGTCTCGCTCGGAAATCAAAACATGCACACGCAGCACTTTCGCTGCCTCACCCCGATTTATAGCCAAGACCTGGTGAGGGCGCAGTCTGTCCACCCTGATTTCAAAAGCATAATATGTCTCATAAACTCGCTTGGCATCTTCAGAATCTGGTATTTTTTCCGCGCTCAGCACTCCCCACTGCATAGCTTTTTCACGAAGCTGGCGGCGCACTTCGGGGTGGTCGCTGATCACTTCAGCCACGATATCCCGCGCGCCAGCCCATGCGTCCTCCAGCGTTGTCACCTGTTCGGAAAGGAAAGACGCCGCCAGGCTGTCCAGGGATTGGGCGCTGCGGGCTTGCTTCAGGATCAGGTCTGCGAGCGCTTGAAGCCCTTTTTCGCGGGCAATACTTGCACGCGTGCGGCGTTTTGGCTTGAAAGGTTGGTAGAGATCTTCCAGAATGGTCATGTTCTCTGCCGCCTGGATCTGCGCTTGAAGTTCCGCCGTGAGCAATCCTTGCTCTCTGATCGAAGTCAAAATCGCCGCTCTGCGCTCATCCAAGGCTTTTAATTTTTCCAGCAAGGCAATCAACTGGCGCAGTTGCTCTTCATCCAGGCTGCCAGTCGCCTCCTTGCGATATCGGGCAATGAACGGCAATGTGTTGCCTGCTTCAACCAGCTCGATTGTGGCGGCTGCTTGCGCCGTGCGGATACCTAACAGATGGGCAATTGTTTCAGCGTATGCCATGGAATCTACAACCTTGAATCACTGGCTCAGCGGGCGTAAAGCCACACGCCGGCGCCAGGCTACCAGTTCACCTGTGGTATAAATTGCCAGGGCAATCCACACCAGAACATATCCTGGCAGCCAGGAGGCTTCGAACGGTTCACCGAAAGCAGTCAGGCTGAGGATAAATGTAATCGTCGGCGCTATGTATTGTGCCAGGCCGAGCATATACAAAGGAATACGCTGTGCGCCATAACCAAATAATACCAGCGGCAGCGAGGTGATCAGGCCAGCCATGATCAGTAAAATATTGACGATCAAAGATTGGTGCCCAAAAGCTGCCTTTCCGCTGGCCTCCATTGTCAGGAGGAACACCAGAGCCGGAATACTCATCGTGGCAGTTTCCATCGTCACACCGCGCAGCGAGGTTAACGCCCCGATCTTCTTCAACAAACCGTACAGACCGAACGTCATCGCCAATAAAATGGAAACCCATGGAACCTGCCCGTGTTGGATAGTCAGGTATATTACCCCAGCCGCTGCAAGTCCAACCGCTGCCCATTGGTATAACTGCAAATGTTCTCGAAGAAACACCACTCCAAACAGAATCACAACCAGGGGATTGATAAAGTAACCCAAGCTGGTTTCTAAAACATGGTTTGAATTTACTGCCCAAATATAAATGAACCAATTCGCCGTGATGAGCACAGCCGCACAGGTAAACAAAATCACGCTGCGGCGGTCGCGCAGGGCAGGGCGCAGCCAACCCCAATCCTTGAATATGCTTTGAATGACCACCAGCAAGATGAAAGACCAAAGTATGCGGTGCGCCAATATCTCAATCGGCGAGACGCTTTCCAGCCATTTCCAATAAATCGGTAAAAATCCCCATATTACATACGCGCTGAAAGCAGCAATGATGCCCTTATTCACATGCACCCCTATGCGTGCTGGTGTTGGCAGGAGCAACTACCGCATGTGCCGCCCGAGCAGTTTCCACAATCACAACCACCCATGCCCGCCAATACTTTTCCACCGCTTTGGGCGCGGAACACGGATGGCTGGCGGCGTGTGTTAATTCCCTGGCAGCATTCGCAACGAATAGGCTTGTCGGCATCACTCATCGAGCGTAGTGCTTCAAATCGCTGCCCACAATCCTGGCATTGATATTCATATAATGGCATACAAGCACCTCAGACTTTAAAATTAAGAATGAGTATAACATGCCAATTACAAAATGTGGTTTAATTTCTGCATGCGCCTGTTTCTGGAATTAACTTCCCGGTCGCTGCAGCGCCAATTGGCCTACCGCATCTCCACTCTGGCCGGCCTGGGCACCAATTTCTTTTGGGGAGTCTTGCGCATCAGCGTAATTACAGCTTTATATCATGGGGAGGCAATCGTGGCAGGGCTCTCAATCCGGGATGCAGTCACATTCACCGGATTGTCCCAGGCCAGCATTGGCTTTCTGAGCCTGTTTAGCTGGTACGAGCTGATGTACTCGGTTTACGATGGCAGCGTGGGTGTGGATCTGCTCAAGCCCATGGGCTATTTCCGCTTTTGGCTGGCGCAAGACCTGGGCCGGGCCTTGGGGCAACTGGCGCTGCGCGGAGTTCCATTGATCTTGTTTTACGCTCTTTTTTTCCACATCACCACTCCATCCACACTCTGGCAGTGGGCAGCTGTTCTGGCGTCAGGCATGCTAAGCTGGTTGGTGAGTTTTTCTTTTCGCTTTCTGGTGAACCTCAGCTCCTTCTGGACTCCCAATGCGATGGGTGTGGGGCGTTTCGCTTTTTCGTTGGCGCTGTTCACCTCGGGTTTCATGATGCCGCTGCGCTTCTTCCCAGAGTGGTTTACGCACTTTTGTTACGCAACTCCCTTTCCATCGATCGTCAATACCTTGGTCGAAACCTACCTCGGCACTCTGCGAGGCGTCGCCCTGGTCAACGCTTTGCTGGCGCAGGCTGCCTGGGCGGCAGGGCTGATTGTGTTTGGACAGGTGATTCTGCATATCGGGCTGCGCCGTTTGGTCATCCTGGGGGGTTGAATGCTGAGAAACTGGCAGCTCTATACCAAATTGCTCCAGGTGCAGTTGCGCAGCCAGCTCAATTACCGCTTCAATTTTGTAATGGAAATCATTGCAACGATGTTCTTGTCCCTTGTCACCTTTGGGACGCTTGCCCTGGTGATGCTGCGCTTTCAAAATATTGCCGGCTGGACACTGTGGGAGTTGGCTTTCTTGTACGGTCTGCTGGAATCAGGCTTTGGTTTTATGGATATGGTTTTCAGTGGGTTCGACCCTGGCAATTTCGGCAGGCAGGTGCGCCTGGGCCGCCTGGACCAATTGATGCTGCGGCCGGTCAGCCTGACGGTTCAAGTGTTGGGAAGTGAATTCTTACTGCGTCGGATAGGACGCATCGTGCAGGGACTGGCGGTATTTATATTGGCCCTGAGCAACCTGCACGTGCAGTGGACTATCACCCGCCTGGCGCTGCTGCCGCTGGTTTTCACCAGCCTGGTGTGTTTTTTCGGTGGGTTGTTTATCGCCGGCAGCGCCATCACCTTCTGGACACTGGAATCAATTGAGTTGGTAAATATTCTCACCTACGGCGGCGTGGAGATGATGTCTTACCCCATGACGATTTACCAGGATTGGCTTCGATCTCTCTTCACGTATATCATACCCGCAGTTTTCCTGGTGTATTACCCCAGCTTATATATTCTCGGCAAACCTGATCCATTTGGCATGCCATGGTATGCCCCCTGGCTGTCTCCTGTGGTGGGAGGGAGCGTGTTGGCCGCCGGGCGGGCTTTTTGGGAATTGGGGCTGCGCCAGTACCAAAGCGCGGGAACATGAACCTCATCACCGTCAACCAGCTTTACAAATATTTTCAGGTGAATGAACGCCAGGCTGGCTTGCTCGCCAGCCTGCGCGGCCTGGTCTGGCCTCGCCGGCGCACAATCAAAGCTGTTGACGGCATCAGCTTTCAAATCCAGCAGGGTGAACTGGTCAGCTACCTGGGGCCGAACGGCGCTGGAAAATCAACCACAATCAAAATGCTAACGGGTTTGCTGACACCCACCAGCGGCGATATAAATATTGCCGGTTTTGTTCCATGGCGCGATCGGACACGCTATGTGGGCGAGATTGGCGCGGTGTTTGGCCAGCGCACCACCCTGTGGTGGGACCTGCCGGTGATCGAGTCATTGGAGCTTTTACAATTTATCTACCAGGTACCGGCACAGCGCTTTCGTCAGAACCTGGCAGAATTTCGCCGCCTGTTGGATCTGGATGCTTTTATCGAGCGCCCGGTGCGTGGGCTGTCACTAGGCCAGCGGATGCGCGCAGACCTATGCGCCGCACTTTTACACAATCCACGCATTCTATTCCTGGATGAACCGACGATCGGCCTGGACATTGTGGCCAAAGAGCGCATCCGCGAGTTTATCCAATACATCAACCAGCAGCGCGGCGTGACAGTCATCCTGACCACCCACGATCTCTCCGATGTGGAAAAATTATCTGAACGGGTACTGATTATCGACCATGGGCGCTTGTTGTACGATGGCAGCCTGGATACACTACGAGCGCGTTTTGGTGGAAAACGGCTGTTAGTGGTAGATTTTGCCCAAGGTTACGCCAATTACGCAGTGGAAGGGGCGCGGGTTTGCGCAGTTGATGGCCACAGAGTCACCTATGAATTTGAACGGAATGAACTGACCGCATCAGAATTAATCAGCCGGGTTTCCGAACGCTTCCGAATCCATGATTTAGAAGTGCATGAGCCAGAGATCGAAGAGACGATCCGCAGAATATACGAACAAAAACTGCTTGAACAATAATTGTCAGACCTGGTTTGCCTGATCAGGCGGCAGCCAGCAAGCGCTTGCGCGCCACAATCACCAACAGGCTGATGGCGTTCACACTCAGGGCGGCAAGCGCTGCCAGCCCATACACCAGGACCAGGTTCATCCGCGTCACCAGTAAACCAACGATCAAGAAGAACACAATATAACCAAACAGACCAGTCACTACACCCTTGACTACACGTTGGGCCGAGGAAGCTCCGCTGTGTGACTGCGTAAAGATTGCCAATACAAAGGTGAAGACTGGGAAGGGTGACAATAAGCCGCTCCACAATGGCCCCAGGGATGCTGCCAGGGTTGTGATAGCGACCAGGATCAGGGTAGCAGTCAGCATGCGCAGAGGTAAATCCCAAAACGGCAGAGCGGTTTCTGCGGCAACCGGGCCAGGGTGAGCCATCAAAACCAACGCAGCAATCAATGTGAGCACCGCCAGCAGCTCAGCCCAACCAAGCGAGACATCTAACCTGGAAATAAACAAAATAGTGGGGATATACCCGCCCAGGGCAGCCAGCGAACTTAACCACCAGCGCTGGCCGCGGGCGCCCAAAAAAAACGCAGTGCAAAACGCGGCTGATGCGATCACACCGAGGATTGCCCCTTCTGCCGCGTGGGCGGCGAAATCTCGGCCTTGCTCTAAAGCGAAGAAAACGGATACCGGGCCAGAGGTCAATGGAAGTCCAATTAGCCAGCCGCCAATGCTGTCGCCCCAGCGGCGCGCTGCCAGGGTAGCTGCCGCAACCAATACTGGCGTGAACACCAACTTAAAGACGAGATAATTGGAAATCATATATAAATCGGAATTTCATGAACATAGATTTTTCTTTTCGCTTTTATGAATTACTCAATGCCCAGGACGCAAAAGCCGGCACATCAGTAAATAATGTATCGGGATGCTTCTGAGTGAGTGCCTGGTAGTCCGCGCTGCCAGCCCAGGCGGCAGCGATGGCAGTTACACCAGCCTGACGGGCAGCATCGATATCTGCCGGAGTGTCTCCCACATAAGCCGCCGCCTGCGGGGTCAAGCCCCAGCGCTGCAAACATACACCGATGCAGGCTCTCTTGATCGATCCCTGGGCGGAACCGACCTCCATGGTATCAAAATATTGACCCAAACCCAGGATTTGAGAGGAAATACGGGCGCTGCCAGCGCCTTTTCCAGTCACGATACCCAGGAGCACCCCTCTGTCTTTCAGCATTTTAAGCAGAGGTTCGATGCCAGGAAATAATTCGTCGCATTGGGCATGGCATGTTTCATATTCCTGCAAATACGTCTGGAGCGCCGGCTGCCAACCATCCGGCAGTAGGCGCTGCAGCATACCCTCTTCATTTGGCCCAAACCTGGCTATGATATCTGCATCGCTCAGGGTGAGTCCCAGGTGCTGCTGGATGGCGCGGCGGAACGCCAGGATACAAACCTGGATAGAATCCACCAGCGTGCCATCCAGGTCGAATATAACTGCTTTTAATTTCATCGTTAAAATCTTTGTCGGCAGTTGGCCGTTCGTCTGGAACAAGTTGGAGCCAGTCAGCAAAGAATTAATCTTTTTTGCCAACACGCGCCGCAACCAATTCATTGCGCCGGGCGACGTCTGCCGGATAGGTGCGCAGTAAACCCAGGCTCACGATAATTCCCATGGCATACATGAGTAAAATCGCCCCACCAAACGCCAGTCTCAGACCGGCAGCATCGCTGATCAGGCCTATGAAGAATGTTAGCACGGCGATAATCGAATTCAACACAATATTACTGGATGAAATCGTCGTGGCCTTCATTTCCGGCGGCACCACGCTGAAAAGGATTATATTCACCGAAGGCATCACCAGGTACGTCACCAAACCCAGGAGAAATGCAACTGCCATAACCAGGCCAAGCTGGAATAAGTTGAACAGCAAGAACGCAAAGATAAACCCGCCTGCCATTGCCGCCAGGCTGATCCAGACGGGCGCTAAGGAATTGTGGGGGCGCAGACGGTCATTCAGCCAGCCGCCAATCAGCGCACCGGCAACAAAACCAATGATCGCCGGTAGCAGAGCCAACGATGCCGTTTCTGAACTGGGAGCAATCGCATAGCGCGTGAGATATGTCGGTGCCCAAAAGGCCAGGCTCCAATTCACCGCCGCCTGGCTTGAATCCAGTCCAAAGGCCAGCAGTAAACTGGGATAAGAGAGCATACTGCGAAATTCTTGAAAATTGAACCGCCCGGAATATTCCACCTGGCTTTGCTCGACCGCTTCTTCGTTGGCGCCGCGCTGCGGCTCTCGCACCAACCAAAAAACCAGGAAACCCAGCGTCAAGCCGGCGATGCCAAAGTAAATGAACGGCTGGCGCCAATGGCTGGTACCTATCAGGCTGGCGCCGACCAAAGCGGCAGCCGTGCCGACCGGGTAGGTGAGACTCATCAATCCCAACAACACTCCATGCTGGCGCTTCGGCGCTGAATCCGTGAGCAGCGCATAAGAAGAAGGGTTGAAACAGCCTTCTGCGAAGCTCATACTGGCACGCGCCAGCAAGAGTTGGGGAAAATTGTTGACAAAGGCCGTCATCCAGGTCACGGCAGACCATATAATCGCGCCGATGGCGATGATATGCTTGCGCACCCAGCGGTCGGAAAGCGGCCCCCATAAAAATTGGCCGATGAGGGCGGCTACAAAAACAGAAGAGCGCACCAGGGCAATCTGGGTATCATGCAGGCCAAGCTCTGCTTTGACAGCATCCACAACCGGCGCCAACAATTCCTTGTCAGCCACGTTTACGATGGACACCAGCATCAATAAGCTGGTTAATAAAAACAGGTAACGGTTTGAGCGAGATTGAGTCATAGAAACTCCTGGAGGGGGTATACTTTTATTAACACCGGAAAGGGAAAAAGTGGCTATGACGAATGAACTGGTTTTGCACGCAGACGTCATCATTGTTGGTTCAGGGCCTGGCGGGGCAACCACGGCGCGCCAACTGGCGCGCCTCGGTAAAAAAGTGCTCTTGCTTGAACGCGGCATTGACCAGCGCAGTAAGCCTTATTATGGCACATACCTGGGAGCCCTGATTTACGCCGACCGCATGAGCCTGCTTTTCACCCAGGAAGGTTTGAATATCGTTCGCCCGCTAATGGTGGGCGGCGCCACCAGTATGTACTGCGGCTGCGCCGCCCCCCCTCCAGATTGGTTGAAAAACAAATATCATGTGAACATTGACGCAGAAGTGGAAGAAACAATGCAAGAATTAAACGTTGCCCCGCTGCCAGCGGAACTGCGCGGCTCGGCATCCACTCGCATTGCGCAAGCCGGGCAAGCATTGGGTTATGCCTGGGAACCACAGTTAAAATTCATGCAGCCAGCGCGCGGCAAGCATTTTGACTGCGGAGCGAAATGCATGCTTGGCTGCCGCTGTGGAGCAAAGTGGAACGCTGCTGAATGGGTAGATGAAGCTGTGCAGGCCGGGACCGTTCTTCACACGCGGGCAAATGTGCTCAAGGTTCTGATCGAGGGCCGGCGCGCCACCGGCGTCGAAGGAACCCTGGCTGGTCAGCCGTTCCAGGCTTTGGCAGATACCGTGATCCTGACGGCGGGGGGGATCGGCACCCCGCGCATCCTCCAGGCTTCGGGTCTTACGCAGGCCGGCCAGGGGATGACTATGGATGTCACCGTGATGGTTTATGGATTTATCAAAGAGCGCGGCATCGGCAATGAACCACCGATGACCTGGTCGTGGGAGAATCTGGATGATGGGTATCTGCTCAGCACCTTGATCGACCCCTGGCTGTTGTTTCCCATCATCAATACCCTCAAGGGGCCGCGCTACCCATTGTATTGGCCCAGGTGGAACAATACGCTTGGTGTGATGATCAAATTAAAAGACGTTGTCTCAGGCGGAGTGTTCCCTGATGGCAAAATCAGCAAACCGCTGACAGCCAATGACCGACCGCGGTTAGCAGCCGCGGAGCAAGTTTGTCGAAAAATATTGAAGGAAGCTGGGGCCGATCCTGATAATATGTTTATGACTCCCTTGCGGGGCACCCACCCCAGCGGAACTGTCCGCATCGGTGAGATGTTGGACAACGACTTGCAGACCGAAATTGCCGGATTGTATGTGTGCGATGCCAGCACTTTTCCCGAAGCCCTGGCTCGCCCAACAGTATTGACCATTATCGGATTGGGCAAGCGCCTGGCTCAGCACCTTGCTCAAGCGCATTGATTGTGATGACCTGGCAAGAGCGCCTGAACAGCACCAGACGGGTGCATCTGGCAGAGTGGCCTACGCCGTTAGAGCCACTGCCGCGCTTGAGCGCAGAGTTGAGCTGCCAGATTTTCATCAAGCGAGATGACCAGCCAGGGCCTGGAATGGGCGGCAACAAAACACGCAAGCTGGAATATTTGCTGGCTGATGCGCAGCGGCGCGGCCAGCGCAAGGTGGTTACATTTGGCGGGCTACAATCGAACCATGCACGCCTCACAGCGGCAGCCTGCGCCCGTCTGGGAATGGAAACACACCTGTTTTATTTCGATCCGCGGCCGGCTCGCCTGGTGGGCAACCTGCTGCTCAATCGGTTGTTCGGCGCGCATCTCCATTTTATACCCCTGGGCGGAGGGGGTGGAATGAGCCTGGAAGCCACCATCCGCCTGGTGCGCCTGATTGCCTGGGCACTGGTCGGCGAGCATTATTTTATTCCCGTTGGTGGACATAACTGGTTGGGCGGACTGGGGTATGTGCGTGCTGCGCAGGAAATCGACCAGGGAACGCGCGCTTTAGGCCTGGAGAAAGCATGTTTGGTGACGGCTGCCGGGTCGGGCGGCACATTGGCCGGCTTGATGGCGGGCTTGGCTTTGTGCAATTCACCGGTGCGCCCTCTGGGCATCGATGTCGGCAAATTGTGGAAAGGATTCCCAACCTCAATTGCCGCCCTGGCAAGCGAAATATGTGCCCAACTGAATGCAGATTACCGCTTCAGTGCGGCTGATGTGCCATTGATCGAACGCCAATATGTAGGCCAACAATACGGAACGCCCTCACCTGCCGGGCAGGCTGCTCTGCTGAAATTAGCTCGCCATGAGGGTATCTTGTTAGATCCGGTGTACACTGCCAAAGCATTTGGTGGGATGTTGGATTTAATTCAGCGCAAAGTGATCGGGCAGGACGAAGCTGTGATCTTTTTGCACACCGGAGGTCAGGCCGCCTTGTTTGCTTTTGAGCGGCAGGCGTATGGGTGAAGTTGATTACTTCGAATTGATGCGCCACCTTTCCCGTCCGCGCTTGAGCGGCAGCCCAGCCGAGGCAGAAGTGCGCCGGGCGTTGTGCGATTGGCTGGCGCGCCAGAACATTGCCTTCGAGCTCCAGGCTTACACACTGCGGCCTTACTTTTTCTTTTCCATCGGTGTGTGGCTGATCTGCACCCACAGCCTGCTGGCGCTCAGCATCTGGCTCGGTTGGGGCTGGGTTGGCACCCTGGCTGCCATCTTGGGTGTGACCGGCGGCCTGGTGGATGTTGCCTTCAACCTGCCGCTCATCACCTGGCCTGGCAAAATGCGAGGGGAAAATTTACTGGTCGAATTCGCTCCGGCAATCCCAGAGCGTGAACTGGTCATTTCTGCACACATCGACAGCAAGACCGAACTTTACGACCACCACACAAGGCTGTTCTTCGTTAAAAACTTGCGTCTGGGAATTTTGTTAGCAGTCTTGCTCGGCTGCCTGTCCCCCCTGCAGCCTGCTCTCGCGCTGGCAGTTGTCCCTGCGGCTGACTGGGTTCGTGGATTGAGCGTTTTACTCACCTTGCCACTGCTATTCCTGGCCTGGGGATTGGGTTTAAACTTGGCGCTCGGCAGGCTTAGACAAGCTCAAAGCCAGGGCGCAGTGGATAACGGCGCTGCTTGCGCCATACTGCTTGGCCTGGCGCATCAGGCGGCGCGAGGAGAACTTCCATTGCAAAAGACTCGCCTGACTCTGGCATTCTTTGGCGGTGAGGAAGTCAACATGCAGGGATCGCGCGCCTACACTCGAGGACGCCCCTGGGCGCTGCCCTGCGCTGCTCTTAACTTAGAGGTGATGGCGCAGGATGGCGAATATGTATTTTGGGAGCAAGATGGGACTTCACTGAAGGTACGGCCAACCGACACCCGGCTGAACCAGGCGGTTGTCCGGGCTGTTACTTCCGTGACTGGCTCTCCTGCCATACCGGTGGGGCCGATAAACTCAGATGGCTGTTCTTTTCTTCAAGTCGGTGTGCCGGTGACCACTTTAGGCACATACGACCGCAAACTGCGCGATCGAGGTTTCCATCTTGTGAGCGATAATTTAGACAGGGTTCAAATGTGGCGTTTACCGGAAGGGGTGGCAATTTTGAAAGAGTTCATTGGTTGGTATGACCGCTAACGCTTTTGGTTTAAGGGTTGCCAATAAATTCAAAGTGAAGTAAATTATGTAGTATGATGACCGAGCACCCACCAATGTGCCTGGAATATTCATTGCGCCAACCTAAGGTGCGCATTCGCCGTCCGCCCCTGCTCGTCTTATTACACGGCATCGGCAGTAACGAACGAGAGTTCCTGCGCACAATGGAAGGGGTCGATGATCGTTTCCTGGTCGCCAGCCTGCGTGCCCCGTTCGCACAGACGGCTGGTAGCAATTCCTGGTTCATGGTCGATTGGACACAAGGCAATGCAGTCTCGAACCAGCAGCAGGCCGAGTACAGCCGCTCCAAATTGATTACCTGGATCAGCGATGCAATTTCGCGGCTCAAAATCGACTCCAGCCAGGTGCATCTCCTCGGGCACAGCCAGGGCGCAGTTATCGCTCTCAGCGCGATTTTAAGCCGGCCGGACCTGGTGACCAGCGCCGCCGCTATCAACGGCCAGGTTCTCCCAGATATGCGCAATGTGTTTGCCCAACCTGAGCGCCTGCGCAGCAAACCAATCCTGGTAATTCACGGCATCCAGGATATTTTTTACCCGATATCCTTGGGACGCGCAACCAGCGCCCTTTTGGCCACCCTGCCTTTGAATTTCCAATATTATGAATATCATATGGGCCACTCACTTACCCCTGAGAGCCTGACGAAAGCGCAAGAGTGGCTGGCCCACCAACTGGACAGCATGGGCATCACCGGTCTGCCCCAACTGCCGGGTTATTCGCCGCGCCTGGGAGCAGTCCATATTCGTGTGCGCAACATGGAGCGCAGCATCAATTTTTATATGCGCTTCCTGGGAATGGAGCTCACCGAACGGGTGGGAAAAGCTTTTGCCTTCCTCAGCAGCGACAAAACCCACCACAGCCTGGTGCTTATCAATGCTGGACCGGAAGCACCCACTGCAGACAAGACCGCGGTTGGCATGGAAATGGTCAGCTTTGTCGTGCCTGACCAGGCCAGCCTGGCGCGCGTTTACCAGACGCTGCGAGATGGCGGGCTGGAAGTGACAACAATCGATCATTTAATTTCCTGGGCAGTGCGTTTTCGCGACCCCGATGGACACCTGGTAGAAATTTACTGGGACAATCATGAGCTGGCTGGGCGGTCTCATCTATGGCAAGGTCGGGATCTTCCCCTGCCAGCCGAAAATATTTTGGCGGTGCCAACCCAACCTACCAATCAAGCCCAACTCAACCCAGGCAAAGATTAAATTCCAGCTCATTCAACACCCGAACACACATGCCACTTTTCTTTGAACGCACCTTTCGTGTCCGGCATTACGAGTGTGATGCCTACGGACACCTGAATAATGTCAACTATCTGCGGTATATGCAGGAAACAGCCTATGATGCCTCGGCGGCCGCCGGTTACGGTATGATCGCTTACGAGCAGTCTGGCAGGCGTTGGTTTGTGCGTGAAACAGAGATCGAATATTTACAGCCGGTGAAATACAATGATGAGGTGACGGTGCGGACATGGGTGGAGGATTTTCGCCGTGTGCGCTCGATCAGGCGCTATGAAATCTATGCGCAGACCAGCCATTCACCAGTTGCCACCGCCTGGACTGATTGGGTTTACCTGGATGTCGCTACCAACCAGCCAGTCTCAGTCCCGAAAGAGATGGTGCTTGCATTCATCCCAGAGTGGACGGGTTCTGCGCACGCCCAGGTTGCTCGCTCTAGACGCCAGCGGTTCCCGGATCCCCCTCCTCCACCTTCAGACGTTTTTCGTCAAACCAGACGTGTAGAGTGGCGAGACCTGGACCCCGCCCGGCATGTCAACAACGCTGCTTACCTGGCGTATATTCAAGAATGCGGCACTCGCCTGGGCGAATACTTCGGTTGGGGTTTCGAAAAGTGCCAGGAAAATGGCTTCATGATTGTACCGCGCCGCCATCATATTGAATACCGCCAACAGGCCGTATTGGACGATGAGCTGGAAATCTCTACCTGGTTATCGGGTGTCAAGCGGTCGATGGTGACCCGGCATTACATCATCCGGCGTTGCAAGGACAATGAAATGTTGGCTGTGGATCACACTTTATATGTGTGGGTTAATCTGCAGACGAACCAGGTCCTACGCATCCCGTCAGCCCTGCTGATGGATTTTTCTGGCAACATTGCCAGGGAGGAAAACAATGGAACTGACCAATCGCTTTGAAGAAGGTTTGCGATATGCGTTTCACCTGCACGCCACCCAAAAAAGGAAAGGCACCCAAATCCCCTATTTTTCCCATCTCATGAGCGTGACGGCGCTGGTGCTTGAAAATGGCGGCGATGAAGACCAGGCAATCGCCGCTTTGCTGCATGACGCAGTCGAAGATCAGGGTGGGCGCAAGCGGCTGGATGAGATACGCCAGCGGTTCGGACCACGCGTGGCTGACCTTGTGGATGGCTGCACTGATGCCTACGAGAGTCCCAAGCCGCCCTGGCGCCAGCGCAAAGAAGCGTACCTGGCCCGTTTAAAGAATTCAGCTCCGGATGTTCACCTGGTGTCTCTGGCAGATAAAGTGCACAATGCACGATCGCTGCTGGACAACCTTCGGCAGGTTGGACATTCCGTGTGGGGCCGTTTCAACGGCGGCAAAGACGGCACTCTCTGGTATTACCAGGCTTTGTTGGCTGAATTTAAACAAATTCAACCAGGCGGATTAACAGACGAACTTGAG
Source organism: Chloroflexota bacterium (assembly GCA_029782365.1). Classification (GTDB taxonomy): domain Bacteria; phylum Chloroflexota; class Anaerolineae; order Anaerolineales; family UBA4823; genus CAWBUW01. The sequence goes on along the minus strand of JAKOUW010000120.1, from coordinate 42,405 downwards.
CGCACGGTGTCTGATATTATTCAAATTTCCGGTTAGGATCCATCAACAGGCCCGTGCGTCAATTCCACTCTTTGACCTTGATCCTTCCTTTGGTCAAACACGCCAAGAACCTGGCGCGCCAAAAGGAATACCGCGACAACTACCACGACGGTGGAAGACGGCTGCAGAGATTGTTTGCACCGCACTTTCACAGCCCCACGAGCTGCGGCATGGGCATCGCCTGGTTGGCCAGGCCTATAGCTCAGAGCACATCTTTTGTCAGGGTCGAACAAAACAGATCCCTGGCGGTTGTGAACGGAGCCTGGAAAGATGCACGCCTGGATGCACTAGAAATTAACAATTCATCAATCAAAGCCGTTATTCTCGCATCGCGTGTAAAATATGATCATTAGAGGTAAAACCAGATGCAAACCTATTTAGCTTTACTTCAACATATTATCGACCATGGTGCACGCAAAACCGACAGGACAGGTACCGGTACGCTTTCCGTTTTCGGTTACCAGATGCGCTTTGACCTGAGGCAGGGATTCCCTCTGTTAACTACCAAAAAACTGCATTTCAAATCGATTGCTTATGAATTATTGTGGTTCTTACGAGGCGAATCGAACATACAATTCTTGAAAGAAAATAACGTCTCGATTTGGGACGAATGGGCGGATGACCGGGGCGAGCTGGGGCCGGTATACGGCGTGCAGTGGCGCTCCTGGCGCGGCGCGGATGGACAGGTGACCGATCAGATTGCTATGTTGATCGATAATATTCGCAAAACCCCCAACTCGCGCCGCTTGGTGGTTTCGGCCTGGAATGTCCCAGAAATCGGGAAAATGGCCCTCCCACCATGCCATGTCTTGTTCCAGTTTTATGTAGCAGAAGGGCGTTTGTCGTGCCAGCTCTACCAACGATCAGCCGATGTATTCCTGGGTGTGCCATTCAATATCGCTTCCTATGCCCTGTTAACCTATATGATCGCGCAGGTTTGTGATCTGCAGGTAGGAGAATTTATCCACACGCTCGGCGATGCTCATCTTTACCTCAATCACATCGAACAAGCTCGCCTGCAGCTCAGTCGCCAACCATATTCACTGCCCACGCTCAAGTTGAATCCGGCGGTCACCTCAATCTTCGATTTTTCGTATGCAGATTTCCAGCTCGAAAACTATCAGGCTCATCCTGGGATCAAAGCACCTATCGCAGTATGATTATTTCACTGGTTGTAGCTTATGATTTAAACCTGGGAATTGGATGGAACGGAGCTCTGCCGTGGCGGCTGCCCAGCGATCAAAAGCGCTTTAAGAAGTTGACGATGGGCCATCACATCGTGATGGGGCGTAAAACCTGGGAAGCAATTGGGCGCCCACTTCCCGGCAGGCAGAGTATAATTATTACACACCAGAGCGACTTCAGAGCCGCTGAGGCGCTGGTAGCCTCCTCGCTGGCGCAGGCAGTTCGCCTGGCGGCGCAGCATGGTGAAACCGAATGTTTTGTAATCGGCGGCGGACAAATTTACGCCCAGGCGCTTCCATTTGCCGGGCGGGTCTATGCAACCGTAGTGCAATCGAATGGTTCTGCAGATGCTTTTTTTCCCCGGCTACAGCCTGCTGACTGGCAGGAAACTGAGTGCAGGTATATCGCCGAGCCTGGCGACCAGTTTGCTTATTATTATAAAATCATCGACCGGATTAAACCGCCGCAAGAATTTTAAGATGCGGAACGGGTGTGGAGAAACACATGGAATCACCAATTTTCGATAACCCTTGCCTTGGCAGAATTGTTTTCTCACAGCGGCCCATCGGTCCCTTGCACATTGGGCAGCTCGTCGGCTCTTTATTGCCGGTAACGAATTTTCAAGAACATTATGAAACCTTGTTTATCATTGCTGATGGAGCACCAGGCAGCGCGGTAGATCAACAAAAGAAAAAGAATATCCATGAACTGCTGGCAGGCTGGTTGGCCGCTGGTTTGAGCCCGAACGAATCGGTGATCGTCCAGCTTTCTCAACTGATGGAACTGGACCAAATGGTTAAGATTCTCCAGCCGTTGGTTGAAGATGAACCGGTCAGCCCTCTTCCCGGTGCAAGCGAGACACTGCCAGAATCAGCCCTGCTGTTATTGTTTGCGGCTACTCACACTCCGGCGTATCCCAGCTCTCGCAGCGCCGGTGACCTGGCCAGCATCCTGGTACAGCGTATCAATGCTCGCTACAATCTCAACCTGCCGACGATCTCCTGGCTGCCGCTTCCAACCAGCCAGTTGCCTGGTGTTGATGGCCAGCCGATGTTCACTGCTCGCAACAATGCTATCTGGCTAAAAGACAGCGAAGAAGAGACGCAGGCGAAAATAAACCGGCTGCCGAAAAATGTCTTGCAAAGATATGTGGAGCATTTTATCCATGAGCCAGCCGAGCAAACGCGTGTGCTCACCAGCTTCGATCGAGGCGACCTCTCTGAAGAAGAACTGCACAAGCTGCTCGGCGAAGGGATTAACGAGGGTCTGCATTCTCTGCGTGTCAAACGCGCCAAGTGGCTGGCCGCGCCCGGCGAATTAGATGCAGTTCTGGCGGCCGGTTTACGGCGCGGCCGCACCATCGCCAGGCAGAATATTCAGGAACTGAGACTGGCCATGGAAAGCATCCCAGCAAACCGGACTTCTTTCTCCTAACTAAAGTAAAAAGGCTGGCCGTTTTCTGGCCAGCCTTCACTTTCTCACTCCTGCGGGGTTTTCTTCATGCTGTTGCGAATAATTTCAGTCAGGGTTTCCTTGTCAAGAAAAGGCGCCAATTCTACGATCACGTCGGCGCTCAACGTGCCTTGTTCAACAAACTGCAGCACTTTCTTGAGCGTTTCACGACTGAGGAATGGCCCAAGATCAGCCAGGTGACTGGCATCTAATCCACCGGATGCTACCTGGTCAACTATCTTGTCCAACGTTTCTTTGGAAAGAAATGGTGCCAGCTCTTCAACCATGGAAATATCCAGTTTCCCATCCTCGATCCGCATCACAAGTTTATCCAATGCGGCCTTTCCAAGGAAAGGAGCCAATTCTATCAGCAAACTCCCATCAATTCCGCCATCCACAGCTTTTTCGACCAGAGAATCAAGCGTCGCTTTACTTAAGAACGGCGCCAGCTCGGCTAACAATTGGTGGTTGATCTGATCGGCTGCCGCGCCCAGGGCCAGCTTATCCAGGCTCTCCTGCTTCAAGAAAGGCGCCAGTTGGATCAATACCTCGCTGTGAATTTCTCCTGTCAACACCCGACTGACCAGATTGTTCAGCGTATCTTTGCTCAGGAAAGGCGCCAGTTCACTCAATTGGTCGTCTGTCAGGCTGCCATCTTGAAGATGCTCCACCAATTGATCGAGGCTCTCCTGGCTGAGAAAGGGGGCCAATTCAGCCAACAGGCTGGCCTCGATTTCGCCGTTGAGCACACGAGCAACCATTTTATCCAATCCGTCTTTACCCAAAAACGGCGCCAGTTCAGCGACCAGGTTGGGATCGATAGGCTCATCACCTGAGCCATCCACTAGAGAGTTGAGCATTTCCTGGCCAACGAAGGGCGCCAGCCCGACAATTTGTTCGATGGATAGATGGAATCCAGACATATTTGCAATCACCTTTTCCAATGTGCTCGGCCGGGTCAAGGGGGCGGCATCTACCACCGCCTGGAAGCCGGCCTGGTTCTCTTTTATCATCTGGGCGGCATTTTCAGGCCGACCTTTCGCCAGCTCAGCCACCACCAGGTCTGCCGGGGTAGGCTGGACCAGGGGAGTGTTTGTACTACGTTCTGCTTTCAACAGGTCATCCACGCTAATCTGCAGGAGCTGGCCTAACTGGACCAGGGTATTGAGATCAGGGAAAGACTCGCCTGTCTCCCAACGCGATACGGCCTGTGGAGTCACATGCAAGCGTTCGGCCAGGTCAAGTTGGGTCCAATCCTTTTCTCGGCGCATCCGAGAGATGAATGCGCCTGTTTTATGCGAATCGATCATCATTGCCATCCTTATTTTAAAAACCAAACATTCTGCAGAAATGCCTGCGCTGAACCAGCGCTAACGTTAATAACTCTAGCATACAAAACCAAAAAAGCAATCAATCCCTGGTTGAGTTCGGATGTCCGTCAGGTTAGACGAAAAGCAGACTCAATTAATGGTTGAAAAAATTTTCAATCGTCAGATCTGGCTAGGCAGTTTCAGCAACTGGGATGGTGATATGGAAGGTTGTGCCTACCCGATATTCACTTTCAAACCAGATCTTGCCGCCCTGCAGTTCCACAAGTTGGCGGGTGATATTCAGACCCAACCCTGTTCCCGGGGCATCGCGCACTTTCTGGTCATCCGAGCGGTAGAATTTTTGGAATATCTTGGACTGATTCTCCTGGCTGATGCCATAACCATTATCCTGCACCGATAAATGGATCACTTTTGGTGAACCACCGCTCCATACATTGTCGGCGACCTGTGCGCTGACCATGATTCTCGCTTCGGAGGGTGAATATTTACTGGCATTGCTGATCAGGTTGGTGACAACCTGGATCAACCGCGTTTCGTCACCCCACATTAATGGCGTCTCGGGTGCAATCCGAATTTCTAAAACCTGTTTTTTCTCTTCCACCTGGCGCGCCAGGGAGCGAGTCACTTCCCTCACCACGCCGGCTACATCCACAGCAGTAAAGTTTAAGTTCAGCCGGCCGGCCTCAATGCGCGAAATATCGGCCAGGTCTGAAACCAGGGTTGCCATCCGTTCCACATTTGAGCGGATTGTACCGAGGAAATTGGCCTGGTTTTCATTCACCGGGCCAACCACTCCCGCTGCCAGCAAATCTGAAAAGCCGCGAATGGATGTCATCGGGTTTTTCAGTTCATGGGCGACAAAAGAAATAAAATCCGACTTGGCTTTATTTGCTTCCTGGACATCTGCGTACAGGCGGGCGTTGGCAATGGCGATCGAGGCATGATCCATCAAACGTGTCAAGAATTCCAGGTTTTCTTCACTATATCGTCCGGGTTCAATGCTTTCTAACAAAAGCAGTCCAACTACGCTCGTCTCGCGGCGGAAGGGCACCACCAGATGCTCCCTGGCTCCGCTCAGGATGGCAGTCCTTCCATTTCCGTTTTCGTGCACCAACACATGCTGAGGTAATCCGGTCTCAATAGAAGCCTTCAATGTGGGAAAGTCCAGAGGCAGGGTGGCTTCTGCATCTGGCAGTTCTATCTCATAGCCCTGCTGGGCAATCACCTTCATCGTGTCAGACTCGAGCATGCCAACCAATCCTGCGTTTGAGTCAGACTGGCGCATAGCCCAATCCAGGGTTAACTTCATGGCACGGTTGACATCCAGACTGGCATTTAATTCCCGGTCAATGCGTTGCATCACAGAAAGCTCTTCCACACGCGCCGCCAAAGTCTGGTCTGTCTGTGTATAAAGCCGGGCATTTTCAAGCGCAACCGCTGCCTGGCTTGCAAACGCGGTTAACAAATCCTGGTCATCAGGCGTAAATGGCAGGTCATCTTTGCGGTTGATGACCTCGATCACTCCGGTCACTTCCTCTTTATACAACATTGGCACCACCAAAACATCATTGGTGGTAAAACCACTTTCCTGGTCTGGCTTGTCGAACCAATCCTTGGCGCGCCGCACATCATTGACAATGATCGCCTGGCGGCTGGTTACTGCCTTGCCAACCAGGCCTGTCCCTGCTGGCAATCGGGTGCCGATAAAATTATCTGCTACCGGACCAACCGCCGCTTCGAAACTCATTTCTCCGCTGGCTGGATCCACCAGCAACAAGCTGCCAGCCACGCAGTTCAAGATTTCCACGGCACTTTTCAGGATTTGATTAAAGAGCGGCGCCAGTTCTAGAGTGGAGCTCAAGCTGCGCGCCACTTCGTTCAGGGTAGTCAATTGGCGGGTGCGGCGCTCAGATTCCTGGAGGAGACGAGCTTTTACAATTGCGCCTGCCGCTTGGTCGGCAATCGCCTGCAACAAACTGGCTTGTTCAGAGGTATAAATCGTGTAACTATTCCGGCTGCCAAGCGCCATCACCCCAATCGTCTCGCTGCCAGTGTTCAGCGGGACGCCGATCCAGGCAAATAAACCTTTGACGGCAGGTAGCACACCGCGATTGCGGCATTCACGTTCATAATCATCGGTGATGGTTGCCCGCCGTGTGCGCAGGATATCGCGTTCCAGACCCTGCCCGACCGGCAAGGGCCGATTTTCTTGCTCGCGCAAACGCTCATCATTTTCGAGGCAGAAAACGTGGTAGAGTGTATCACTGAAAGAGTCTTTCAAAGTGATCCTGAAATCCAGCGTAGGCAAAACCTGGTAGGTTTGAGCATAAATCAACTCTAGGATATCATCGAAAGCCACCGTAACATTAACGCCCTGGGACAGGCGGGTGAGAACATTCAATGCCTGCACGCGCCGTTCAAGGTCGGCAACAACCTGGGCGCGCTCAAATGCCAGTGCGGCCGGATTGGCCAATGATTCGAGAAAGCTTACTTCGCGTGTCGTATAAGGCAGTCCTGAGCGGCGTACACTTAAACTTAACCAGCCAGCCAGGTGGCTGCGGCCAGCCAGAGGCAAATAAAGCTGGTCGCCGATCAAGGAAAGGCGAGCGCGTTCTTCTTCCAGGGTTGGGGGCAACGTGTGCAGGTCGGCAAGAAAAAGCGCACCTCGGCGCCCTTCGAGGGTTTTGACCAAGGAATTGGTGGGAGAAAAATACAGATCACTCGTGGGTTTGCCATTTTCATCCGGCACGGCGGTATATTGTTCGCTGTGCAAATCGTACAAGAAAATGTGCAGTTGAAACGGCGATAGCGTCTCTTCTATGGTGCGCCGCAGTAAATTGGTGATCATGCGCGCATCCTGTGCTTGAATTAAATCGTGTCCGAATACCTGCGCAGCCTGGCGATATCGCATTTGCGCCCGCCCGAAGGTCTGGTCGATCATTTGCTGAAGGCGTTCGCGCAGCGGCTGCAGTAAGACTGCCAACAAAAAGATAAAAACTCCGATCAGGTAAGGGTTATTACTGGTAATTGTCGAACCGAACATCAACGTCAGGCCGGTGACGAAGAGCGCGTAGCTAATCGCCGCCAGAAAAGTCAATGTTCCATACACGATCACCTGAGTAGCCAGAAAATCGGCTTCCAACAACCGGTAACGGGCGATGGCGTAGGTCGTCATCAAGGCAAAAACCACCAGAAAAACCAATAAGAAAGGCGAAAAAGCAACTTGTGTATATTTACCTGTCACGATTGTGATCAAATCTAAAACCATGTACAACGCCAGCGGAGCAAAACCGACTGCTGCACCAACCAAGATGAGGCGCGATTGTTCCCGCACAATCGGCGTTTCAGCCCTCTGTATGCGGAAAGCCATGCGTCCCAGGAAGAATGCATACGCGCAAAATGTGTAAAGATAGCTTAACCCCCAACCATCGGCATACGCCAGAGGGTGTTGGTAATCGAATATCATGGGGATTGTGAATAAAAAAATCACAAGACTTGGCAAGAATGCCGCCCAGCGCAAAAGCGGGAATCGCTGGATAATCTGGCCTTCTTCATCCGGGAAATACAAGCCCATGTTGATCAGGGTACCGCCCAAAAACGCGACAGAAAATGTCCAGATTAAGGTCAGGCTTGTGCTGGTGTACACATCGAAAAACGAGCTTACTCCAATCGCCACCACTGAAGCAAACATCGCGTACGCTCGACCGGTCGCATCTCGCCGCTGGAAACCAAATACCCAAACACCCGTTGCCAGAAAAATCAAGCCGATGACAAACGGGAGGATAAAGTAGCTCAATAAATCGAGCAGGGGGAAAGCCTGTAATGTAACTGTAAACGCAGTTGCCTGGCCCTGCCGGTTGAGCACTTCCAGAGTGACCTTATCGCCAATCTTGTGCTGGGACAAAATGCGGTTCAGGTCTCCAGCCTGGCGAAGGGGCGTATCATCCACCTCCTGGATCACCATTCCAAAACGCACCCCTTGGTTATACAAATCCCAAGATCCAGGCTGGATCGGCGCAGTCGATACCGTGACCACTCCCCTTTCGGTGAATATCCCAGGAAATGGTTGAGCCAACCAGCGCGCCGCCAGGGCTAAGGCAGTCACTAACACGCCTGCCGCGAACAGCAGAAAGCTGACCACCAGCCAGGTGCCTGCCTGATTTAACACCTTTATCAGCGGGCGCTCCTGTTTTACAGCCGTTACCATAGGCTTATTGTATGTTAGGCAGGAAAACTACGCAAGTAAAAAGGGATAAATTTTTGGTCATCCGAATTGGCGAATATAATCTTCCAGAGCAAGCTGATGTCCCACGTCGTGTTGAGCGCGCTCGGAAAGGAACCATTTGTGTTCCAACACCTGGCAGTACAATTCTACCGGATCGGTATTGAGCACCGGATTGGCCTCATCTTGTTGGAGCTGGCGTTGTTCAGCCAGCGGTTTCAGTTCTAGCATGGTTGGTTTGTACACCTGCTCCAACCAATAGAATGCAGCGGCCTCAATCGGCACATTTTGGCCGCGTTCCTGTGAAAGCCTGGCGCGCAGCTCTTCAATTTCATTCACCAACTTGCGCGCCTGCATTTGCTCCACACGCAGCCCGGTCATATCCATTAAACGATCGCGATGGTAACTGCGGTCTGTAACCGAAATTTTGAGCCGCAGTTGGTCCCCCATCGGAGAGGGAGCGAGCTGAACATCGCGCGCCGAAAAGCCTAAGGCGTTTAACTGCCGCATACGTTCATTGATCCGGTAATTTTCTCCTTGTCCTATAGTCTCTGCCTTGGTGACCACATCCCATAACTGGTGGTATTTTTGGCGGATTAGCGCGCCGCTGTCATAATAACTGAAGCCCTCTGGCAGGCTGCTTTCCGAGGCTAAGAAACTCAAATCGGCCTGGACGTTGTTCTCCATTAGTTCAAGATCTTTCACTCTTAAATCGGCGCTCAAAGGGCCAGGAAAGAATTCAGAGCATTCTGCATCCACCAGGTAAGCCTGTAAAATGCCGGCATCTCGGCGGAACAATGTATTCGAGAGCGAACAATCTCCCCAATAAAACCCGGCCAGGTGCAGCTGCACCAACATGCCCGCCATGGCATCGAGCAAGTGCTGGCGATAACGCTCCAATGATGGGCTTTTAAATAATGTCAGATATGGCAGCGAACGTTCCAGGTAACGGGTGATCAGCACTTCCGAACCGTCATCCAGAAGAACCAGGCCATAAGGTGTCACTGTTGGCAAGCGAAGCTCCTGGGCATTGCGCAGCAGTTCCAGCTCTTGTTTACCGCCGCCAGCTGGCAGGACTTTCAACGCGTACAATGAATTATCCAGGCTGATAAACGTGACCACATGCCTGGACTCGCCGCGCGGCAGTTCCACTACCTGCGGGACAGTTCCTGTCCAGGTATCTAATGGTTTGTTCCAGGGCAATTTTTGAATTGTGATCGCTTTTTCAATGAAATGAAATTTTGGCACACCGCAATTATAAGACAGTTATCTGGAAAATATTGGTCTTTCACAGGGTGCAATTTGAATGCGAATCCGAAACTTTGGGTGGGCAATTTGAACTTGAAAGCACTTTCCAGGCGCACAAAGTGCATCAAAACTGTACACAGGTTCGAACGGGAAAGGTTTCTGGAGCTGGCTGTTGTGAGGCTTGGGTAAAAATCACTTCTCCTGAGTCAGGCGGTGGGCAACGAGGATCGGGATAAATGTGATCGCCATGACGAACATGGCGACCACATTCGTCACCGGCCGATCACGCGGTTTGGTAAGCTGGCTGAAAATCCAAATAGGCAAGGTTTCTTGCTGACCTGCAGTGAAGGTTGTGACAATAACCTCATCAAAAGAAAGGGCAAATGCCAGGATCCCCCCCGCCAGCAGTGCTGTGGCGATGTTTGGCAAGATAATATATCTCAGCGTTTGAAAGCCGTTGGCGCCTAAATCCATTGACGCCTCTATCAAAGAGCCTCCCATGCGCCTGAAACGCGCTAATACATTGTTATACACCACCACCACACAGAAGGTGGCGTGTCCCAGGATGATGGTCCAAAAGCTGAATGGGATATGCATGATGCCTATAGCGGAGCGCAGTGCAATACCGGTGACGATGCCGGGCAAAGCCAGGGGCAAAACCAATAAAAACGACACGGCTTCACGGCCAAAGAATTGACTGCGGTACACAGCGGCCGCGGCCAGCGATCCCAATACCAGGGCGATGGCGGTCGCCAGCAAAGCTACCTGCAGAGATAGCCCCAACGCATCCCAAAATGCAATCCGGTTCCACGCTTCGCCGATCCAGCGGGTAGTCAGACCAGGGGGCGGGAAGGTGAAGGAGGCTTCTTCGGTGTTAAATGCATATAGAAATATGATAAAGACGGGCAAGTGTAAGAAAAGCAACCCGGCAAGCGCTCCGAGTTTCAACAACCAGGGAGCTTTTTCCTGGTGCGAGTCTTGTGTGACCACGAGAGCTGGACTAGAGCGCATCGAATGCTCCTAAACGCCGGGCTAACAGCAGGTAAAAGGTCATGATCAAAATCGGACCAATGGTAAAGGCAGCGGCCAGGGGGATGTTGCCCGAGGTGCCTTGTATAGAAAGCACCGCCTGGCCAATGAAATAACTGGAGTTACCCATCGAAGCCGGGACGATAAAATCACCCAGGGTCAGGGAAAATGTAAAGATTGAACCAGCCACAACCCCAGGAAAAGCCAACGGCAGGATGACACTGCGAAACGTGTAACCCGGCCGAGCGCCGAGGTCAGCGGATGCCTCGACCAATGAACGCGGCACTCTTTCCAGGGCTGTTTGGATAGGCAAGATCATATACGGCAGCCAGACATAACAAAATACCAAGAACATACCGATGGCCGAGATAGAAAGAGACGGACCACCGATATAGGGCAGGTTGAGCAGGCCATCTAACACCCAACCCAAGCCCAGGTGGATGAAAAACCAACTGATGATCCCCTCTTTCGCCAGGATCAGTTTCCAGGAATAAACTCGCACCAGGTAGCTCGACCACAGGGGGATCATCACCAGCAGGTACAAAGTTGATTTAAGGCGAGCTGAAGCAAAGCGCGCCATGTAATACGCTAACGGAAAGGCTGCCAGGGCATCTGCCAGGGTCACGGCAGCCGCCATGCCAGCCGTGCGCCCAAAGATATCCAGGTTGGCGGCATCGAGCAGGGCGATATAATTTTGAATCGTAAACTGGCGCACCACCTGGCCGGTAAACTCATCCAGGCGAAAAACACTGTTGAGCAGCAGTGTGAATAATGCACCCAGGTAAATCACGACCATCCAGATCATTGGAGGGCCAAGCAAAATGAGCAGAAGCAGGCGCGGCCGCAGGTAGAGGCTGGTTGAAAAACGGCGCAGCATAGGTCAGACGGCTCCTTGCGGAGCGCTGCTCAACTGGCGAATATGCGAGCAGTCCCAGAGCAAACGCACCCGTTGGCCGCGGGCCGCTAAGACGTCCATCGAAGTGGATGACAGGTTTTGCTGAATAACCACCAGGTCTCCACCGCTGTCCAACTCCACCAGGTAACGTGTATACACTCCCAGGTAGACCACATCTCGAATGCGCCCGTCGGCGCCAAATGAATCGACCGGGATTGGTGCGCCAGGCTCTGCCATGTGGATTTTCTCGGGCCGGATGGAGATCGTTTGATCAGAACCGGTGATTAATTGGGCTGTTTGACCGCTCAAAAGGTTGGAAACGCCCACAAAACCAGCCACAAAAGCGGTGGTTGGATGTTCGTAAATTTCAGCCGGCGTGCCAACCTGTTCGATCTTACCCAGGTTGAAGACAGCGATGCGATCAGACATGGTCAAGGCTTCTTCCTGGTCATGGGTGACAAATATAAACGTGATGCCCACCCGTTTTTGAATGGACTTCAGCTCCACCTGCATTTGCTGGCGCAATTTTAAATCCAGCGCACCTAGCGGTTCGTCCAGCAGCAATACTCGCGGCTGGTTGATCAGCGCGCGCGCCAGCGCCACGCGCTGGCGCTGGCCACCCGAAAGCTGGCTGGGTTTGCGATTCGCTGTCCCGGGCAGCCTCACCAACTCTAACATCTCTTCCACACGCCGTTGGCGCTCAGCAGTGGGCACTTTGCGGATCATCAGACCGTAGGCGATATTCTCGCCTACGGTCATGTGTGGAAACAAAGCATAATCTTGAAAAACGGTGTTCACATCCCGCTCATACGGCGGTAATTTGGAGACATCCTCACCATGTAGAAGAATCTGCCCGCTGGTCGGCCGCTCAAAACCGGCGATCAAGCGCAAGCAGGTTGTTTTGCCTGAACCCGATGGCCCGAGCATGGTGAAGAATTCGCCGTCGGCGATTTCAAGATTGACGCCGTCCACGGCGCGCACCTCGCCAAAGTGGCGGGAAACATCGATAAAGCGGACAGCGGGCAGAATTTCGGGTTTTGTCATAGATGCCAGTTGGCTAACGCCCACCAATCACCGCGATAAACTGCGTTGTCCATTCATAATATGGCACACAGTCCGTTTTGCCATCACCGCAGTCTGCCACCGGGGTTTTCCAAAAGGCAATCTTAGCGAAATCGTTGAAACCGTTGGTCTGGCAGCCAGTATCACCGAGCAAGGCATTCCCATTGCAGGCCTCAGGCACCGCAGGCACTGAACCGAACCAGGAAGCCAGGTCACCTTGAAGTTTGGGGTCGAGAGAATGCTCCAGCCATTTATAAGCGCAGTTTGGGTGTAGGGCGTTAATTTGCATCATTGTGGTATCGGCCCAACCGGTGACGCCTTCCGCTGGAATGACGCTGGCAACAGGTTGCTTATTGTACTGAAGTAGATTCACCTGGTAAGGCCAGGAACTGGATGCCACGATCCCTTCTTTGGTGAAGTCATCCACCTGGATGGCGGCGTCATGCCAATAGCGGGCAATTAAGGTGCGCTGTTGGCGCAAAAGCTCGATTGCCGCATTGAACTGATCGCGCGTCAACTCATACGGATCCTTGATGCCTAGCTCGGGGCGCTTGGCTTTCAAATACAATGCAGCGTCTGCTACGTAAATCGGGCCATCGTAGGCCTGGATGCGGCCCTTGTTCGATTTACCATCCGGGAGTGTTTGTTCTTCGAACACCACGCTCCAACTGGTGGGAGGATTGCCCTTAAAGGCGTCGGTGTTGTACATCAATACATTCGGACCCCATTGGTAAGGCACACCGTAATGCTTGCCGTTGACCGTGTGCCAGGGAGCATTCTGCAGACGGCTGTCCACTTTGCTCCAAGAAGGGATCAAATTGATGTTGATTTCTTGCACTTTACCACCGGAGATCAGACGATTGCTGGCGTCGCCTGACGCAGTGACCAGGTCAAAACCACCTTCATTCATCAAGGCTACCATTTCATCAGAGGTGGCGGCCACTTTGACAGAAACTTTGCAGCCGGTGTCTTTTTCGAATTGGGTTACCCAATCATAATTCTTGTCTGTATCGCCGCGTTCGACATAGCCAGCCCAGGCGACGATCGAGACAGCGCCTTCGCCCTGGCCAACGCTCTGCTTTGGCCCGCCAACCGTTGAGCTTGTGTTCGAACCGCTGCAGGCTGCCAGCACAATACCGAGGGCAACCAGGCAAGCAACCACACCATATGACCATCGTTTCCTTTTCATGTACTCTCTCCTTTGGTATATGTACTTCCACGATCGTTTTCAAAATACGGCGTGCCTCACCTGCAGCCGCGAGGAGATCGTGGTTTCAATTTTGAGGGTATTATATAAACATTGCCAAAATTGTCAATAGGAAGATTATTTTTTACCGATTCGGCAAAAAGGATTGTGAATTTTACACCTTTTTACGTAAAAGCTCAATTTCTGACGCGGAGAGCTCTCGCCAGGCACCAGGCGCCAATCCAGCCAGGGAAAGTGGGCCTATCCGGCAGCGCACCAGGCGCAGAGTGAATAAACCCACCACCGCTGTCATATGACGAATTTGACGCTTTTTGCCTTCGCGCAGCTCAAATTCCAACCAGGCGGTCGGACCATGTGGGGTCACAGGCCGGCTGCGAGGCGGCAGTTCAGGCGCTTCGATCACACGCACGCGAGCTGGCAAAGTCTGGTAATTTTGGACAACTACCCCGGCTTCCAAACGCGCCAGTTTCTGTGCATCAGGGTTCCCTTCCACCAGGACCCAATATGTTTTCGGCAGATGATGGAACGGATCTGTCAGGCGGCGAATCATTCCTCCATCGTCAGTTAACAACAGCAAGCCTTCAGAATCGCGGTCCAACCGACCGGCGGCATACACGCCTGGGACTGGTATAAAACCTGCCAGGGTCGGATGCCCGGTCCCCTCATCGGTGAACTGGGAAAGAACGCCGTAAGGTTTATTGAATAAAAGGTAACGGCAGCGCGATTCTTTCATCATGCATATAAGCCCGAAAAATCAGGCCAGGAAACCCAGGCTGGATCTTAAAAGGCGGCTCAAATGAGCCGCCTTTAAACAACGCATTGATTTCACCAGGCATACGCCTCGGGGGCTTCACCGCCAGGTCCGGGGAAGATGCTGTCCAATTCTTTTAGCACAGGCTCTTCCAGTTTGATTTCCAGGGCATGGAGGTTGCCCATCAACTGGTCATTCGTGCGCGGCCCAATAATCGGCGCAGTGACTTGCTGGTTGGTGAACAACCAGGCCAAGGCTACATCGGCAGGCTGTTCACCCAGCCGAGCGCACAAGGCTTCAAAGGCCTCCAGGCGGCCTCTGTATTTCTCGATATCTTTTTGTAAATATTCGCTCGCACGCCGCCCTTCATTCACTTTTTGCAGAACGCCGCCCAAAAGGCCTCCTGCCAATGGGCTCCAAGGGATAAGACCCAGGCCGTATTCCCGGCAGGCAGGGACGACTTCTAACTCGATCGTCCTGGCATTCAAATTATACAAGCTCTGCTCGCTGACCAATCCAAGAAAGTGCCGCCCGGCAGCCTGTTCCTGCGCCCGGGCAATGTGCCAACCAGCAAAGTTGCTGCTGCCAACGTAAATCACCTTGCCTTGCTGTACCAGGGTTTCCATAGCCTGCCAGATTTCATCCCAGGGGGTACTGCGGTCAATATGGTGCATTTGATATAAATCGATGTAATCTGTTTGCAAACGCTTCAGGCTGGCTTCGCAGGCACGCAGGATGTGCCTGGCAGACAGGCGGCTTTCATTGGGCCATTCTGCCATGCGGCCAAAAACTTTCGTAGCGATCACCACTTTTTCCCGCCGGCCTCCACCCTGGGCGAACCAACGGCCGACGATATTTTCTGTGATCCCTTCTCCAAGTTTGCGGCCATACACATTGGCTGTGTCAAAAAAGTTTATGCCCACTTCGAGGGCTTTATCCATAATGGCAAAACTGTCTGTTTCATTCGTAAAGGGGCCAAAGTTCATTGTGCCCAGGCATAGTCGGCTGACTTGCAAACCCGTTCGGCCTAATTTTGTGTACTGCATGGTTGTCTCCTTGTGGAAAATGAATCTCTCGATGTACGCGTGTGTACAATTGCCTTTTCAGTCCATGACACGGTTGCGGCCGGCAGCTTTCGCCCGGTATAACGCGTTATCAGCCAGTCGAATGAGCGCATCGATGGTTTTACCATCGACAACCGAGGTCGCCAACCCTGCCGACAGTGAAATACCCATTGTCAGGCCATCTACATCCAAGGAAAGGCTCTGAACATCTTCCAATAATTGTTGGACTCGTTTTCGCGCATCTTCTAAAGAGGTTCTATATAGTACCATTAAGAATTCATCGCCACCATAACGAAACATCAGGTCTTCTAAGCGGCAAAAATTTCGCAGTTTCGCTCCGACGATTTGGAGAATTTTGTCTCCTGCCAGATGCCCATGTGTATCATTGATCTGCTTAAAATTATCGACATCCAACATCACCAGGCTGATCTCGTAATCTTCACGCACTGCGCGTGAAAATTCTCGCTGAATCAGTTCATGCAAGTAGCGCCGGTTAAACAAGCCGGTGAGCGGGTCGCGAATCGCCGATTCGCGTAATTCGGCATGCAATTGTTCGATTTCCGAAAGCCGAGTTTTTAATTCCTCATTCGTCTGCAACATTTGAGCTTCGTACTGCTTTCGATCAGTGATGTCATGCATCACAATGCATAAAACATCCTGTTGGCTGTAATGAACCAGACTGGCGCGTAAATCAACCATCAATACACGGTTCTTGTTCGGTCTGTATTCTCGCACACCCATGTGAAAATAACTTTGAGGGGAAGCGGTACGCACCTGATCTTCAATCCCATTAAATGAATCATGCAGTACAGCGGTCAACGAAGTATCAGCGATCTCCTCAATCGTCAGATCGAGCATTTCCAGGGCGGCCGAATTTGCTTCCAATAACCGATGCGAATACAACTCAACCAGCAGAACAGCATCGGCGATTTGATCTACCACCGCGTGATAACGCGCCTCACTTTCTCGCAGCAAGTTATCCATGTGATATTTGTACAAGGCCATCTCAACGGTGGCCTGCAGAGTATTCTCTTGAAAGGGTTTGATCAAGTAACCCAATGGTTCGACGATCTTGGCGCGTTCCAACGTGACGCTGTCGGCATGAGCTGTCAGGAAAACCACCGGAATCTGGCACAGTCGGCGGATATATGCTGCCGTCTGGATACCGTCCATTTCGCCGCGCAAACCAATATCCATCAGGATTAAATCTGGACATAACTGAGTAGCCAGGCGCACAGCATCATCACCGCGATCAACCATCCCGGCAATCACATAACCCAGACGCCGTAAACTCGTTTGCAGATGCATGGAAGTGATCGCTTCATCTTCAACGATTAAGATGCGCACCGGAGTCATTGCACGAAATCCTCTTTATCATTAAAAAACAATTCGAATTTTGTTCCGTTCTGCCTGTCAATTTCCAGTTTTCCCCGCATTTGGTCCGCAAGAATGTTCACCAGCTTCAACCCAAGCGTCTTGGTATTGCTTGGATCCACATCATCTGGAATGCCAACCCCGTCATCTTTCACCACCAATCGGTAGCGCTCAGATTTGCCAGGCCGGCTGTCAAATCCACTTTGATTATTCGTCTGAAAAACAACCTCGACAACCCCGGTCTCACCCTTGGGGTATGCATACTTCAAAGCATTGGATAACAGCTCATTCACAATCAGGCCGCAAGGGATCGCAGTATCTACACCCAACCATGCATTTTCTGCATTCACTTTGATTTCCACCCGATGAGATGGTTGGAAAATATCGACCAAACGACTGGCAATTTCCAATATGTATTCTCCGAAATTAACACGCGCCAGGTCAGGAGATTTATACAGTTTTTCGTGCACCAGCGCCATCGCATGAATGCGTTCAAGGCTGTCTAGGAAGACTGCGGAAGCAACTGGATCTTTGATTTGCTCAACCTGCAGGCTGAGCAGGCTGACCATAACTTGCATATTATTTTTTACCCGGTGATGCACTTCTTTCAGCAGCAGCTCTTTTTCTTCAATCGATGATTGAAGCATTTCTTCGGTTTGCTTGCGTTGCGTAATATCGCGCACAATCACCAACAGGCGTTGTTCATCGATGGAGGCAATGCGCGCTTCGAATTGGTGCGCACCGATCGGCAAATCAAGTTCATATTCGAAGACTTGAATTTCGCCAGTTTGCAGCGATTTCTCGAATAACCCAAAAACTGTATTATTGATCTGGCTCAACGGAGAATCACCCAATTTGCTGCCAATCACCTCATTGGGCCTGACCGCCAACAACATAGGGTCGGGTGCATGGTAATCCAGGCACTTGCCCTCCCGATCATAAACAAATATCATATCGGGAATTGCGTTCAACATCGCTTGAAGGCGCGCCTGGTTTTGCTGCAGTTCTTGTTCATTTTTTTTCTGTTGGGTGATATCACGGCTGGCGGCATAGATTAGCCAATGCCCGTCCACTTCCACGGCCGAGGCGTATATCTCCGCTTCCCGTATCTCACCATTCTTTCGCCGGTGGCGAGTATTAAACTGTTTACTTTCGAAAAGAATAGAATTCAGAATCGCAATAATCTCGTCTTGCTTCCATTGAATGTCCCAATCTGTGATATTCAGGTGAGCTGCTTCTTCAGCCGTATAACCGAGATGTCGCAAGAATGCATCATTCCATTCCAACAGGTTGCCATGCAAATCCATAATATGGATGGCATCCTGGGCAGTTTGCATCAAAAGCTGGTAATGGCGGCTTTGGCGTTCCAATTTGTCCCGGTCGCGCTTACGTTCGCTGATATCCCGCGACACGCCGATGATCTCAATTTCTCCCTGCGCATTGCGCATCAAGCTGGTAGTCGCCTCTGTCAAAACAATGGAGCCATCGCGGTGGATATGTTCTATTTCCTCGCCAGGAAATTGGTTCAGAGAAGGCTCCTCGGAATAGCCCGAAATGACACGCTCCAGCAGGCGGTTTATTTTTTTCAAGGACTTAGCGGTGATCAACTCGTCTAATCTTTTTGCTTGCATTTCCTGGATGGAATATCCTAGCAAGCGTTTAACAGAAGGGGAAAGATAGGAAAATTTCATCTGTCTGGTATTCAGCACCCAAATGACATCCACCATGTTTTCCGCCAGAAAGCGATAATGAGCCTCGCTTTCCCGCGAGGCATCTTCTCGCTGTTTCAACTCGGTGATGTCTCGCCCAACCCCGACAATGCCCACAACGATACCCCGTTCATTGCGCAGCGGTGAAAACGATGTGTGCAAATAACAATCCCCTGTTGGCGTTTCCTGGGCCCATTCACACACTACCGATTCGCCGAGTAACACCCTTTTACCGGCACTGCGATGGACATTTTGCCCTTGCGGTCCGAAAATTTCCTGGACAGATTTTCCTAGGCAATCGCTGAGGCTCCAGCCCAATCGCTCGAATGCGCCGTACACTGCTGTCAAGTGAAGATCGGAGTCCATCGTATATACGATATCTTCCATCGAATTGACCAGAGAGCGAAACTGCGACTCGCTGGCTCGCAAGGCCTGTGTTTGAATTTTCATCCGCCGGCGAAGCACGATATTCCAAATGAAAATAACCAATAAAACAAGAATCAGCATCACCAATCCCGCAATGATGATATTAAGGTTATTTTCCAGCCAACTCCGTTGGATAATTGATAAAACTGGTAAATATTTCAGCAGTCGCTCTGATCCGCTGGTGGCTCTTGCCCAGTCGCCTTGGAAGGCAAAATCTCTCCCTGTTGAATCTATTTGTGCGAAGCCGGTGCAAAAGATCAAGGTTGTCAAAATATAAGCAACCAAATTCATGCCGCTCAATTTTCTACCTGGGGTAAAACAACCCGACCTTGTACTTTTATTTCGAAACATCCAACCGACTCCACGGTAAGTGAGAGGTGCATTAATTTTTTTTTGCCCGCTGAGCATTATTTTACACCTATTTTTTCTTTTGCTTTTATCACCACACGTCTATGACATATTTTTAGAAGGAATTTTATAGGAATTTTATCCAGACGGCTTCGCTTATAATTAGAGCGGCTTTGGTCAGCAGTGATTGGTTTTGATTGAGGAGATTTTTGTGCCCGCTATCCATGTGACAGACTTGAGGAAAACATTTTTCACCCGGCGAAAACCTGCCGGTCTAAGAGCCAGCTTGCGTGCTCTGATCAAGCCAATTGTCCAGCCTGTCGAAGCTGTCAACGGCATTTCCTTCAGCATGGAGCAGGGTGAGGTCCTTGGCTTTATCGGTCCAAACGGTGCTGGGAAATCAACCACCATTAAAATCCTCACCGGCATTTTGCATCCAACCAGCGGACAGGCTGAGGTTTTAGGATATACGCCTTGGAAAGACCGCCAGAAGCTGGCGTTTGAAATTGGCACTGTCTTCGGACAAAGACCCCAACTATGGTATCACCTGCCAGCAGTGGATACCTTTTACCTGTTTGCCAAAATCTATGAGATGGATGATCGCCAGATCAAACAGCGTATTGGCTATTTATCTGAGGCTTTCGAAATCCAAGATTTGCTGGAAACGCCAGTGCGCAAGCTCTCTCTCGGCCAGCGCATGCGCTGTGAAGTGGCAGCCTCTTTGCTGCACAAACCGCGCTTGCTTCTTTTAGACGAACCATCAATCGGCCTGGATGTCGTGGCCAAACAGCACATCCGCGATACGGTCCGCCGTATGAATGAATTGGAAGGCGTGGGCGTTCTATTGACCTCACATGATGCGGGGGATCTAGAAGCTTTGTGCCGCAATGTGATCGTCATCAATCATGGGCAAATTGTGTATCAAGATAAAGTCTCTAACCTTAAACGGCGTTATCTCACTACAAAGCTGGTCGAGGTTCGTTTTGCTGAAGAAGTGCAGCGCGATTTCCAGATCCCTGGCACCGAAACCCTGAAAATCGGCCATTACGGCGTTAAACTGCGCTTCGACACAAGCCAAACGCCGGTGGAAGGCGTGATCGCGCAGTTGGCTGCTTCTGGCACATTGGTCGATGTGACAATCTCGGATCCTTCCTTGGAGGAAGTCATCCGCAGGATTTACGAAAATGGCTAAATATTGGGCGATCTTCCGGACCGAAATGCTCAACCGATTGACCTATGCGGGCGACCTGGCTTTACAAAGCACCAGTATCCTGCTTTTTTTGTGGATTTTTCTCCAGCTTTGGAAAGCGACGTACAACGCAACCAGCAGTGGGGGTACCATTGGCGGCCTCACGCTGCGTGAGACGATGTGGTACTTGATGATTGCAGAATCCGTCGTGCTCAGCAAGCCTCGCATCTGGCCAAATATATCCAGTTCTGTAAAAGATGGTTCAATCGCATATACACTTAACAAACCTTACAATTTTTTGGTTTATCACTTCTGCGTCGGTTTGGGAGACGGTCTGAGCAGTCTGGTTTTCAATATTTTGGCTGGAAGTCTGCTGGTATGGCTGACTGTCGGGCCGCCGCCAACGCTCTTCGGTTGGCCGGTGGCGCTGTTAGCCATCAGCCTGGCCTGGTTGATCGATTTTTGTTTCAGCGCTATGATCGGGCTGGCAGCCTTCTTGGCCGAAGAAGTCAATGCATTTGATTGGATTTACCAGAAACTGGCCTTCATCCTGGGCGGATTGCTGATCCCGCTCGACTTTTTTCCAGCCTGGTTGAAAAATATTTCATTGTACTTGCCATTTGCTTATACCATCTATGGCCCGGCCAGGTTATTCATCGACCCGACCCCAGAACGGATCATCGCAATCATGGCCGGCCAGATGATCTGGCTTCTTCTCGCTGCCTCACTGCTCACTGCATTGTTTAAACGCAGCGCTCGGTGGCTGGTCATCAACGGAGGCTGAAAATGCGCATCTTGCGATTTCTCTTCGCCATCTGGAAAACCAACCTGCTGTCTGCGATGGAATACCGGGCAGCCTTTCTAACCCAGGTGATCGGTATGATGATGAATAATGGCATTTATTTCTTGTTTTGGGTTTTGTTTTTCGATCGATTCAAGCAAATTCACGGATGGGAATTGAAGGACATGTTTCTGGTCTTTGGCATCGTGGCGACAGGCTATGGTTTGAGCGTGTTTTTGTTCGGTAATCTGCTCAATTTAGCAGACATCATCTCCAAAGGTCAGCTCGATTATTATCTTTCACTGCCGCAGCCGGTGTTGCTGCATACTTTGGCCAGCCACAGCGTTTCTTCTGGCATGGGGGATTTTATTTATGGCATCCTCAGTTTTACATTGGTCAATGGAATTGACCCAAATGCCTGGATACGCTTAGTGCCAGGAATTGCCCTGGCGATGATTGTATTCATTTCTTTTTTGACAGTGGTGCAAAGCCTGGCGTTCTGGCTTGGCTCAGCCAGCTTGCTCAGCCGGCAGGCGATTAACGCAATGATCACCTTCTCACTCTATCCCATCACTTTGTTCGAAGGTTCGGCGCGTTTCATATTGTTTACCATCATTCCAGCCGGCCTTGTTGGTGCGGTGCCCGCCGAATTTGTGCGCAACCTGAATTGGGCCAGTCTGTGGCAGTTACTGCTCAGCGCCGGCTTGCTGCTCGGGTTGGCCTTGAGCCTGTTTCACCAGGGGCTGCGCCGTTATGAATCGGGAAGCGCGATTAACTCGAAACTATAAAAATGGATGTAAAGATCAGGGTTTTCGATCCTGGCCAAGCTCATCCACTTTTTGAGTCAATCCTTCGAGCTGTTCGACAAGCTTGTTGAAGTCGCCGCGCGAGGGAATGGTGTGTTCTCGGATCATTTGACGGATAGCCTGGTCGAGCTGCGGAGCGCTCTCTGCCCTGGCGCGCCCGGCTTCGATCAACCTTCCGCGCAATTCCTCAGCTTCAATTTGTTTCAGATAGTCTTGTTCGACCAGGATATCCAGCCTGCGGGAAATTTCATCATCCACATGTGCCAGTAAATCCAGCGGTTTGGTCAAAGAGCGGCGCACCGATTCGACTGTTTCCCCACCAGCTTTTACCAGGCCAGCCAACAAAGGACGCGGGAGAAAGCCAGCCTGCTTCTTCTCTTGTTCGAAAATAATCTGGGTCAACGTCACGGCAGTCAAATCTTCCCCGCTGGCATAATCCACCACTTGAACATCCGCACCCTCGCGGATTAAATCCGAAATGCTGTCCAGGGTGATATATTGCTTTTGGACAGTATCATACAACTTTCGGTTCGGATATCGTTTAATAACAACGGTCATGACATAATTATACACAAAAAAGCGGATGCGAGGGCCGCCGGCATTTCCCCATTTCCGGCAGCCCTCCATACCCGCCTACCCCAAATAAGAACCGGCAATCCGGTTTACTTCTTCAGATCATCGACCTTTTGAGTCAGAAGCGCGATTTTCTCGCTGAGCAGGTCAATATCCTTTTTGGAGGGGACATTCATGCGGTCGAGGATGTCATGGACGCGCTTTGTGGTTTCGTCTTCCACTTCCTTGGCATCTTTTTTGCGGCGATCCATCACTTCGCGCACCAGTTTCTTGCCATCTTTTTCGGCAATTTCGCCGCGTTCGACCAGCTTGTCGACAAAATCTTCGATCTCGTCCTGAGCGAGGGCAACCGCGCCAATAGCCGCCAGCAAAACTTTGCGGGAGGCTTCGAGGAGCGCATTGTGGCCGTTCTCTTCGATTACAACTTCTTCAACGGGGGTTACTTTCTTTGTGGGCATATTTATATCTCCAGGTTAGGTTTACTGCTAGGCAGCTTTGGTTTTGGGTTCTTCGCGCTTGAGCATTTTCTCAATATTTTGGCGCTGTTTTTTGATGGATTTCTCGGCCTCTTCATAGGCCACGGCGACAGCGCCGACAACGAACAGGAAGCTTTTCTTGAACATTTCCATTTGACTACTCCTTACTTGATTGGTATTCTCTGGTTGAGTGCGTATCAATTGTTATGACGCATTGCGTTGTAATTATTATAACACACCGCGTCATAAAAGTCAACAGGTATTTGCTGGTGATTATGCTATACTATAGATACATTTTTCACAAAGGAGCGTTGGCATGGGTGTATTCAAAGATAGTGCGCAATTTTACGCCACAGTTGGCGAATTAATGGATCACGCCAAAGTCGATCCGAAAATCGGCCCGTCAATTGCGAAAGCCGGGTTCATCATCCAGTTCCGCTATACCGACCCAGAAGCAACCACTACCATTAACGCCAAAGACAAAGCTACCCAAAAAGGAGCCTATGTCGATGTTATCCACGGTCCTTGTACCCTGGAGCCAGATGTAATCATGTCTATGAAAGCTGATGTGTCTCATGCATTCTGGCACGGCAAGATTGACCTGGTGAAAGCCGTGACCCAAAAACAGATTGTGGTTGAAAAAGGCTCACTGCTCAAAGTCATCAAGTTAGTACCGGCGGTGGCGCCGTTGTTCAAAATTTACCCGGCTTTACTCAAAGAAAAAGGTTTTGCCGCACTGGTCATGAAATAGCGCAGGAGGCAATCATGAAGAATGTCCTGGTGCTCGATTTGAACCAGGGTGATGAATCCTTCCAGATAACCTACCGCGGCCAGGAAGTGTTGATCCGACGAGTTGGCTGCAGCGGCGATCCAGAAAAAGTCCGCGCTATGATCGCCGAATTCGATGGCAGAGTGGATGCTATCGGTTTAGATGGTTACCCTTTTCGCCTCGTCCTGGGAGCGCACGCCTCGCTGCATGCGGTAGGTTCTACACTGCGCCAAACAGCCTTGCAAACACCGGTCGTGGATGGCAGCGGCTTGAGGGCCGGTATTGAACGCTGGGGCGTTACCCTGGCAGACCGGATGCAACCCGGTATTTTTGCGCAAAAACATATCCTGATGGTGCCTGGCCTCAATCACGAAGGCCTGGTGTCTGCGCTCAGCAGGCGCGGCTCAGAAATTCGGTATGCTGACCCGGTGGTCTATTTTGCTTTGCCCGATTTCCCCGGCGCAGGCCATCCACGCACGCTCAACCAGGCGGCATCTGTGACCCTGGAGCAACTCAAGGACGCACCCTTCCGGCGAATTACCCCTCAGCCTGGTCAGGCTGGCACACCGCGCACGCTCAAGCCCTTCGAATGGGCAGATGTGCTGGCGGGGGATATCGGCGCAATCCGGCGGTATGCGCCTCAGTCTTTGAAGCATAAGCTTGTGGTAGTGAACAGTGCCACCGAAGAAGACCTTGAAGATTTGCGCGCCCGCGGTGTTTCCATTGCCATCACTCTCTTACGCCCGCTAGATGCGGACCTGCCCTTGCGCGGTAGTTCCATAGCGCTGGTGGAGGCAGTGTTGGTGACTCTGCGCCCAGACCCGACTGCCCCTCTCAATGAAAACACATACCTGGATATCATTGCCGGCACGGAATGGAAACCCGACATCCGGTTCTTACAGCCTGAAGAAGCGGGCATCAACCGCTTCGCTTTTGTGATTCACCCGCTGAGCGTTGGTTTCATTCATAAGCACAAGCTCTTCCGCTGGACGCGCTTCTTGCCGGATTGGATTGTGGAGAACACCGCCGCTTATATGCCGCCACTTTATATCTCCAAAATTACAGGCGCAGTATCACCCACGACAGGCCAGCGAGTGGAGGGTTATTTATATTCTCTCGGAGCGACGCCTCGCATGATGATGAAGCATTCTGAGCGGCTGACCTATCAGCAGCTCAACCAGGCCTCGCGCATGGCTGAACGCAAAGGGGCGCGCATCATGGGCCTGGGCGCATTCACCAGCGTGGTGGGAGATGCAGGCATCACGATCGCTCACGAGGCCGATATTGCGATCACCTCCGGCAACAGCCTGACCGTCGCTGCCACTCTGGAAGCCGCCAAGCAAGCTGTGCTCAAGATGGGCGCGACCGACCTGGCAAAAGGGAAAGCGATGATCGTCGGCGCAACCGGCTCCATTGGCTCGGTTTGCGCTCGCTTGCTGGCTCAAGCCATCAAAGATGTCGTGCTGATCTCAATTGAACCAGAAAAACTGATTGATTTGCGGCGATTAATCCAAAAGGAGACTCCCGGCGCCAAAGTGACTATCGGCATGAACACCGCCGATACGATCAGTGAATGCGACCTGATCGTGACAGCCACCTCGGCCTTTGGACAGCGTGTGGTCGATATCAGCTTGTGCAAGCCAGGCGCCGTCATTTGTGATGTCGCCCGTCCCCCGGATATCAGCAAAGCGGAAGCTGACACTCGCCCGGATGTGTTGGTGATCGAAAGCGGCGAAGTGCTCATCCCAGGTGATATCGATTTCGGTTATGATATTGGTTTACCCCCGAAAACATCGTATGCCTGCCTGGCAGAGACCTGCTTGTTAGCCATGGAAGGTCGTTTCGAAGACTACACGCTCGGCCGCAACATCACCATGGAGCGGGTTAAAGAGATTTACCGGCTGTTTAAAAAACATAAATTCAAACTGGCCGGCCTGCGATCGCATGGTGAATATATTACAGAGGATGATCTGGCCGTGAAGCGGGTTTTGGCCGAACAATACCGCCGAGATCCCGCCCTGTTCGCCCAGGTGTGCGCCGAGGCCAAAGAAAAACTGGCGGTGATCCCAGCTTCCTCAAAAGGGGTGCAAAATCACCGCAGTGAAGCTCCAAAATGGGCACTGCTAGCACTTGGGCTGGCCAGCGCCGGTTTGATAGCGGCAAAAATGCGCTCCAAAAAATAAACCGAAGCCAGACAGCCGCCTGCCATGCTGCAAAAGGAGTGAAGAATGACACAAAAAAAAGTTATCCTGATCACCGGGGTCTCGGGTTATTGGGGCAGGCAGACCGCCAACCTGTTGTTGGCGCGCCCTGAATATCACATCATCGGCTTGGATCACAAACCACCGGCCGAAGCCATCAAAGGGCTGGATTTCATCCAGGCGGATATTCGCAATGCCAAGCTGGCAGAATTGTTTGAAACCGAAAAGGTAGACACATTACTGCACCTGGCCTTCATCGAGAGCCGCAGTCCAAACGAACACGCCTTCGATGTCAATGTGATGGGCTCAATGAAAGTGTTCGGCGCCTGCCGGGCGGCTGGGGTGAAAAAGATCGTTCTGCGCAGTTCCACAGCCGTGTACGGCGCACGCCCGCAAAACTCGGCTTTCTTGACTGAGGATCATCCCCTACGCGCCAGTGTGAATACCGGCTGGATCCGTGACCTGGCTGAAATCGAAGCCTTTTGCAATGGTTTTCGCCGCCAGGCGCCGGAAATCTGCCTGACCGTCTTGCGTTTTCCCAATGTTATCGGGCCAACCGTCAATTCTCCTATGGTGCGGCTGCTCAAGATGACCACACCGCCGGTCTTGCTGGGTTTTGAGCCGCAGATGCAGTTTCTTCATGAAACGGATGCTGTGGAAGCGCTGGTATTCGCCATCGATCATGACGCGCCGGGTGTATTCAATGTCGCAGCGGAGAATGCCCTGCCGCTCGACAAAGTGATGGCCCTCACCGGCCGCCTCGCTGTACCTGTGTTTCACCTGTTTGCCTATTGGGGCAGCGCCTTACTCAGCAGCGCACGCCTGGAAAACATGGCGCCTTTGGAACTGGACTATATTCGTTTCCCGTGGGTGGGAGATGTGCGCCGCATGAAAGAGGAACTAAACTTCCTCCCAAAGTATACTGCCGAAGAAGCGCTGCGCGAATTTGCAGGTCACCAACGAGTGAGCACATACCGCAGCAAACCACCAGAGATGGCTTATGATGAAGAGAGCCTCCAGGATACCATCGACAGGCGCAGCCGCCTGCGAAAACGCAGCCAGAACGACAATACCTTGATGGAAGAGGAAGAGGAGGAAGAAACCAATGAATAACGCCCCCTCAGAAGCAGACACTATTCGCGCCTGCGCCGCCACGACCAAAAGTGGAAAACCTTGTAAGAATTATGCCCTGCCAGATTCAAACTATTGCCGGATACACCAACCAGCGGAAGCCACCCCCACGACAGAGCCCGCCAGCGCAGGGGAGGCTGAGGCAGAACAAGCTGCCGAAAGCGAAATCCCAGATGCGCAACAGCGCCGCCGCTTATTGACTGAGTTGGAAGCGCTCATTGAAAGAGTGCGCGGCCTGACTCCAGATTATGTGGCGCCTCCGTTTTCGCCGCGCCGCTTGTTAAAATTGATTTCCGAAAACCTCGAAAGCCTTTCGCCCGACCTGCGCCTCGGCATCCTTGAAAAATTGCGAGAGACAGTCGGTTCCGAATTATTCGATCTCGATACCTGGAAGGGCATCTGGTACATGCTGAATTATTCGCTGGAGTTCCAGGCAGATACCTTGAAACGCCGCATGACCGGGGAATACGAAACCGATGAATGGGGGCTGGATATGGAATACCTGAACGCCGTGCGGCCTTTCTTCGAGTTTATGTATAAAACTTACTGGCGAATTCAAACCAGCGGCATGGAGCATATCCCTGAAGACGGTCGCGGTCTGCTGGTCAGCAACCATTCCGGTCAGCTCCCTTGGGATGGCTCGATGGTGGCCTCCGCCGTCCTGTTGGAGCACCCCTCGCAACGGCTGGTGCGAACTTTGTATGCCACCTGGTTCCCGACTCTGCCGTTCTTTTCCAGCCTTTTCGTCAAATGCGGTCAGGTGTTGGCCACAGAAGACAACGGCATCCGTCTCTTGGAACAGGATCAATTGGTAGCTGTCTTTCCTGAAGGTTATAAAGGTGTTGGAAAACTGTTCAAAGACCGCTATAAATTGGCGCGCTTCGGGCGCGGGGGTTTTGTCAAAATGGCGCTGCGCACGCGCAGTCCCATCATTCCAGTGTCGGTGGTTGGCGCCGAGGAGACTTATATTTCCCTGGCAAAATCGCAAACCATGGCCAGGTTAATCGGTTTCCCCTATTTCCCGATCTCCCTTACCTTCCCCTGGTTGGGTCTGCTGGGATTTGTCCCGCTGCCCACCAAGTGGTTTATTGATTTTGGCGAACCGATCGCCACGGATTCTTATGAACCAGACGCTGCCAACGATGTGATGCTTGTGTCACAGCTCACCGACCAGGTGCGCAATGTTGTGCAAGAAATGATATACTCGCGCTTGGCACAACGGCGATCGATTTTCTTCGGATAACACCCATCACCTGGGGCAGCCGTCCGGCTGCCCCAGTGCCATAGCTAGCTTACAGGTGATCTTTTTATGGCAATATACCAGTCCGATGATCAGTTTTACAATTCGATGCAGCTTCTATTCGAGCGCATGCGCCTGCAAGAACCTAATCCCATCGACCAACTGGCGCTGAGCAAAATGCTTGTGCGGCTGAGCTTTGTTGAGCCCAGCGCAACGATCGTAGTGAACGGCCGCAAACAACCGGTATCCATTCAATACGGGGCGGCCAGGAGTCCTTTGATCCCCGATCTGGATGCCCAGATGAGCGCAGACACACTGCACGCAATTTTGCTCCAGCAGCTATCGCTCAAGCATGCACTTGGTGTGCGCAAAATGAAAGTCAGCGGTATGTTGTGGAAAACCAACTCCCTGGGCGCAATCTTAGATCACGGCCGACATCTATACCCTGGCGTTCTGCGAGATGTTGGCCTGATGAGCTAGAATTTGTTTCGTTTTTCGATTTCAAATTCCAGGCGCGCCAACGTGCGATTTAATTGACACAAGGGCGAATTCTTGTTGCCGGGCATACAACCTGGCGTGCGCGCCTCCAGTATGCCCTGGATAACATTCGGATCATAATTCGACTGGCTGATTTCTGCCAGTTCTTCGATCACTATCCGGCGTGTGATGGGAATGTTGTGGCGGTTTAAGATCGTCTTGAAGCGCGGGTATTCCTCCGCTAAATCCAACGTTACCGATTCGAAACCGTGCCGCGCGACGAGCAGTCGGGCTGAATAGCGCATAATATTGTTGGTAAACATTAAGGAGTCATCCGCCTGCGGCTCGATAAGGATGATATCCACCTCTGGATGGCGGCGGCGCAGTTGTTTGACATGATACTGCAAGCCTGAGTGCCCGGTGATGCGCAGTGTCTGATCGGCGATCAGTCGAATGCCCTTCTCGCTGAAAAGGCCAAACTGGTGGGTCTGGGAAGTCTGGTTATTCAAGGGCACCATGGGATTGATACATACCACCAACGATGCGCCCAGTTCGATGGCAACATCGAGGCTGGCATTGCCGCGCAGGCTGCCATCGACATATTCCTTCTCACCGATCATCACCGGTTTGTAAAGTAGCGGCAGAGCAGATGAAGCGGCGACCGCCATAGAAATTGGCACATCCAAGCCGTCACCGCGTCCAAATACCACCCGTTCGCCGGTATCCAGGTCGGTGGCGATGATGGAAAGCTCGCGCTTTAAGTTTTCGAAATCATTGGTGCATCCCTCTTGCGATTCAAGGACGCTGCGCATAAAGTGGTGCAAGGCCAGGCTGTCATACAAACCAGCAGGCAGGGCTTCGCTTAATTTCCATAAAAAATCGAAGAAGGTCATTTCATTCAGGTTCAGCAGGTACTCCCCCCAAGCCCAGACCACTTTCTTGGGCAGGCGGGTAATCCAACTTAACCAATCGCGTTGGTTGATGCCAAAAATGTGTTTGCGGTCGAGAGTGCCGATGTTAGGATGAGACCCTTCGATGACAGACAGCATTTCTTCAGGGGTAATCCCATTCGCAAGCAAGGATGTCACGATCGACCCGGCGCTGGTGCCAACGTAAATATCGAAATCGTTCACTGTACGGTCGGTGAGCATGTCGTCGATGGCGCGCAAAGCCCCAATCTCGTAAACCGCACCGGTCAGTCCGCCTCCAGCCAAAACCAGGGCTATTTTTTCCTGTTCGCCGATCATTCGGAGCCTCGCATCCATTTTTGCGCATCCGAAGTGTCTTTAACCATATGGTAGACCAGGTCAGCGGCAGAAATTACCCCGACCGGTTTTTTCTTGCCATTCTCTTCCACAACAACAACCACGCGGTGGATATTCTTTTCTAACAGCAGTTCAGCGACATTCTGCAGCAAATCCTGGGGAGATACAGTGAATACATTGCGCACCATGAATTCACTGACAAAATGATCGGTCCAATCATCCAGACTCAAATAAGCTCGCAGCAGGTCCACGCGCGTGACAATGCCAGCCAGATAGCCGTCTTTATCCACAACTACCAGCGAACTGACATCTTCCGACACCAATTGACGGCCAACATCTACCAGGCGCGCATCCTGGTCGCACATGATGATGCCAAAACGCTTAGCCTGTTGAACCGTTTTGCCTTTTTTAATCATGTCATGCTCCTTCTGCAAGACTTCTCCTTTCATTCTAACCTGAAATGACATGGCGCGTCAAGACACGGGTGAAGGCGATAACATATATGGCGTATGAGTGTGAGTTGTTGGCGCGGCCGGCATTCCACTCCAGTAATATGTAAGAGTATTATATGAAATAGATCTTTGCCCTTTTAGGGATGTTGCCAGTCCGTTATAATAACTGGATAAGTTGAGTAGATTTACTATAAGGAAGCCAATCATGCCAGAAACCCCTGCTTTCCTCGCCGAACGCCTGCGTGCTGAAGGCGAAAAATCGGCCGCGTTCTTTCGCCAGTTAAAACCCCAGGATTGGGAAAAAACTGTTTATACAGATGGGGAGACCTGGACTGTGCATGAAGTGTTGGCGCATTTCGCCACGTCCGAAGCCAGCCTGTGCAAACTTGTTGAGAATATTGTGGGCGGCGGCTCCGGTTCTGCAGAGGATTTTGATATCAACCGTTACAATGCGCGCAAAGTAGCGAGCTTAAAAGAAGCAGATAACGAATTCATCATCCAACAATACATGCTGAACCGCCAGCGAACGGTGGACGTTGTTGCCGCATTAAAACCTGAGGATCTGGGACTTAAGGGCCGCCATCCCTACCTGGGAGTAGCACAGCTATCCGAAATTATCAAAATCATCTACCGACACAACCAGATTCACCAGCGTGAAGTGCGCGCGGCAATCGGCGAATAGGGTTAGAGCGTGCCTTCCTACGAGCAAATCAAACGATATGTTGGGATGACCCGCCCTGGGCTCCTGCTGGCTGGATTCATTGTGTACGCTATGGGCGCCGGCATTGCCCATTATCTGGGCGCTACGATCAATTGGAATATCTATTGGTTGGGCCAGGCATGGCTGACCCTTGTTCAAATCTCGAAGCATCTGATCAATGAATATTTCGACGGAGTTGGGGATAGTGAGCTAACGGCAGGCGCCAGCAGTGAAGCGGGCCAACTCCAACGCCTCCCGGAACTTCTGCTCTCAGCCGCCAGCCTGACCGTGGCAGCTTCGCTGACTTTTGCCTTGCTCCAGGCGACGCATTTCAACCTGGTGGTGAGTTTGATCATGGTCACGGGGCTGGTTGAAGCCTTCCTTTACGCGACGCCTCCCGTCCGGTTGTCCGCCAATGGCTTTGGCGAAATGACCACCGCACTGGTCAGCTCGCTCCTGGCGGCAGCTTTGAGCCTGGTGATCCAATTCGGTCACCTGCACCGTCTGGTGGCGATGACGGCCTTTCCACTCACCATGCTGCACATTGCAATGCTTTTGACGCCTGAATTTGCCCAGTTTGCCAGAGATATAAAAATCGGGAAGAAACGCCTGTTGGTGCTCCTGGGGTGGGAGCGCGCCGCCAGCTTACACAACCTGTTGATCTTAACTGCCTTCGGCTTGCTCGGCGTCGCCATGATTTTCGGACTGCCTTTTTCAATCGGCGGGCCGGCCATGCTTGCTCTGCCGATCGCCATTCTTGAGCTTTGGTTAATGAACAACCTGACCAACGGCGCCAGACCCAATTACAACTTGATGAGTCTGAACGCCTATGCTCTGTATTTTGTCAGCGCGTATTTGTTGACCTTTGCCTTCTGGACCCATTAGAATGCCATGCCTGAGTTCCTCGAATTACTCTCCCCGGAAGCCGCTCTGACGATACTGCTCGAGCAAATCCAGCTTGTCCCGGCGCCAGAGATGATTCCCACCATCCAGGGTCTGGGCCGCATCACCGCATCCGCAGTTTGCGCGCCTCACCCCCTGCCCACTTTTGCACGCAGCACTGTGGACGGCTATGCCGTGCACAGCGCAGACACGTACGGCGCCTCTGACAGTCTGCCCGGCTATCTGCACCTGGCTGGCGAAGTGCCTATGGGCGCCGCGCCGCTATTTGTCGTGCAGGCGGGCAGTTGTGCTCTGATCCACACCGGCGGCATGCTGCCTTCGGGGACCAACGCAGTGATCATGCTTGAAAACACGCAGAGCGTATCACAAAGCGAGATCGAAATTCAGCGTGCTGTGGCTGTGGGCGAAAACTGCATCGCTGTCGGAGAGGATGTCCAGGCTGGCCAGGTTGTGATTCCAGCCGGGACTCACCTGCGGTCGGCCGAGCTGGGAGGGCTGGCGGCGCTGGGCATCACCGAAGTGCAGGTGGCTCGCCAACCGGTAGTAGGGATCCTATCGACCGGCGATGAGATCGTGCCAGTTGAAGCTGATATTCAACCCGGTCAGGTGCGCGACGTTAATTCAGCCACATTGAGCGCGCTGGTGAGCCAGGCAGGCGGAGTCTCCCGGCGTTACGGCATCCTCCCCGACCGGGCTGAGGCGCTCTACAAAGCCGCCCAGCAGGCGCTGGATGAGTGCGATATTGTGGTGATCACCGCCGGATCATCGGCCAGCACGCGCGATCTCACTGCGCAGGTGATCAACCGCCTGGGGAAGCCGGGTGTGCTGGTGCACGGCGTAAATGTTCGCCCTGGCAAACCGACTATCCTGGCTTCTTGCGCGGGCAAAGCAGTGATCGGTCTGCCGGGCAACCCGGTCAGCGCATACGTCATTGCTGGCTTATTCGTTGCGCCGCTCATCCGCCGCCTGAGTGGATTGTCAAAATTCATCCAACCGTCTGTGCCGGCTCGACTGACGCTCAATCTTCCATCACAGGCAGGCCGTGAAGATTGGACGCCTGTGCGGCTGATTTCTGGGCAGGATGGTTACCTGGCCGAACCGGTGTTCGGCAAAAGCAATCTGATCTTCTCGCTGGCGCGCGCCGATGGTCTGGTGCGCACAGCACCTGATGCCACGGGTTTGGAAGCCGGGGCCGATGTCGAGGTTTTTCTCTTATGACTGTCTACCTGCACGATATTCCGCTCGATCAGGCGCTGTCCACCCTGAAGACCAATCTGGAAGCGGCCGGTTTATGGGGTATCCTGGGACAAGAGACAATCGCGTTAGATGAAGCATGCCTGGGCCGAGTGCTGGCCGAGGCTGTCTGGGCGCGTCTTTCATCCCCACATTACCACGCCTCAGCCATGGATGGTTTTGCTGTGCGAGCCGAGCAAACGGAAGGGGCTGCGCCAAATTCACCCGTTCTTCTCTCCTGTTCCACCGATCATCTGCAAGCCGCTTACCTGGATACCGGTGATCCCCTACCAGCCTGGGCAAATGCGGTCATCCCGATTGAAAATGTGGAAGCGTTTGAGAATCAGAACAACATAGCCAGCAATCCCCGCCGGCCCGATTATGTCCGGATTCGGGCAGCCGTCACGCCCTGGAGCCATGTGCGCCCTTTGGGAGAGGATATCGTTGCCACTCAATTGGTGCTGCCGGCTGGCCACAGCCTGCGTCCGGTGGACCTGGGTGCGTTGGCTGCCAGCGGCTGGGATCAGGTGATTGTCACCCGCCGACCGCGGATAGCGATATTGCCGACCGGAACGGAGCTGGTCAAGATCGGCAAACCGGTTAAAGCCGGGGATATCATTGAATTCAATTCGCTCGTCCTGGCAGCGCAGGTGAATGATTGGGGCGGCTTGGCGCGACGCTATCCGATCACCATCGACAATTTCCAGGCAATCCAGGAGCGCGTGCGCCAGGCGGCAGAAGAGAATGACCTGGTGCTATTGAATGCCGGGTCATCGGCCGGCTCAGAAGATTTTTCGGCGGGTGTGGTCGAAAGCCTGGGGAGGCTGCTGGTGCACGGCGTGGCTGTACGGCCTGGGCATCCCGTGATCCTGGGCATCATCGAGCAAGACGGCAAGCGCACGCCCATCATCGGCGTGCCGGGGTACCCGGTGTCGGCGGCGCTGACCGGAGAAATTTTCGTCCAGCCGCTGATCGACCTGTGGCTGGGCCGTCAGGTGGTAGAGCCAACCCACGTTCAGGCACTGCTGACTCGTAAAATCACCTCCCCACCCGGCGACGACGACTTTGTGCGCGTGGTGGTAGGCAAGGTAGGCGGGCGGCTTTTGGCGGCGCCGCTGAATCGCGGCGCGGGAGTCATCACTTCGCTGGTGAGGGCAGATGGCCTGGCTTTGCTGCCGCGCGGTGTGCAGGGTTTGCCAGGCGGATCGCCGGTGGATGTGCGCCTGTACCGCACAGTCAAGGAGCTGGAGCAAACCATCTTCGCCATAGGCTCACACGATGTATTGCTGGACTTGATGACTCAATTTCTCGCCATCCGCCAGCGTCGGCTCGTATCTGCCAATGTTGGCAGCCAGGGCGGGTTGATCGCTCTGGGGCGCGGGGAAGCACACCTGGCAGGCTCGCATCTGCTCGACCCACAAACTGGCGAATACAACCTGTCGTTCATCCCACAGTACCTGCCTTATGTCAAAGTGCATGTTTATGCGCTGGCCAACCGCGAGCAAGGCCTGATGGTGCTGCGTGGCAATCCCCTTCAAATCCGTTCTTTGCAAGACCTGACCCGGCCAGATGTCACTTTTGTCAACCGTCAGCGCGGCGCTGGCACACGTGTCTTGCTGGATTATGAATTAAACAAACTGGCGATTGCCCCTGAAACCGTTCGAGGCTATACTCAAGAGGAGTACACTCACCTGGCAGTCGCCGCCGCAATCGCCTCTGGAAGGTCAGACTGCGGTTTAGGCATTGCTGCAGCCGCGCAGGCTTTGGAGCTGGATTTCATTCCTCTCTTCGAAGAACGTTACGATTTAATCATCCCCAAAGAACACGCTGAAAGCGACCTGCTGGCACCTTTATTTGATGTTTTGGCAGACCCAGCCTTCCGGCAGGCTGCCAGCCGCCTGCCGGGATATCAATTGGCAATCATGGGAAACCTGGTTGCCGAAGTAGGCGTAAATGAAAAGAGCCCTGGTAATTGATGATAACAAAGTCGCGGCTGATATCCTGTGCGATTTTCTCAACTTGTTGGATATCCCGGCACGCGCCGCCTATGGGCCGCGCGCCGGGCTGTTGGCAGTCGCTGACCAAAAACCCGATATCATTTTCCTGGACATCAATATGCCCGGCCTGAGCGGTTTTGAAGTGTTGGGTTTCTTGAAAAGAGAACCCGCCACCGAACAAGTGCCCGTGATCGTTGTCACTGCCGATGACCAGGTCCAGACCGCCGCCAATGCGCTGAAAGAAGGCGCCCAGGCGGTGATGTTAAAACCCTTGTCGATCGAAGCGCTCGAAGCAGCGCTTAAATCAGCTCACATTTTATAGGAGGAACAGCATGGCCATTCAACCAGGTTCGCTTGCGCCAGAGTTCAATCTTACCGATGAAAACGGCGCGATGCACCAACTGACCGCTTATCGTGGCAAAACCGTGGTGCTTTATTTTTACCCAAAAGACGACACTCCTGGATGCACCAAAGAAGCCTGCGCTTTTCGCGATGCTTACGCCGAATACACCGCCGCGGGTGTTGTTGTTTTGGGCATCAGCCCAGATGACGCCCAATCACACACCAAATTCAAACAAAAATTCAACCTACCGTTCACCTTGTTAGCCGACCCCGGGCACGCGGTCGCCAATGCCTACGGAGCGTGGGGAACCAAAAAATTCATGGGGCGAGAATACGACGGTGTTTTGCGCACCACTTTTGTCATCGGCCCCGAGGGGCATATTCTGAGGACGTTCGAAAATGTCCGGCCGGAGGGTCACGCGGCAGAGGTGCTGGCGGGGATTGCTTGAAGTGGCAACCTAGGAGAGTTTTTCACCAGCGGCGCGTCCAATCACGCGCCGCCAGGCGTCTTCTTCAGAGCCCCATGGTTCTTTATTGAAGCGATAATCGTTTTTGCGAATATATTCAGCCAGCTCAGTTTCCAGTGTGCTGAGCTGTTTGCGTGTTGTCTCCAATACAAGATCGAGCAAGCGGGGCTCATCAATTAAAGGTATGAACTGCGCCAGGTGCGGCAGGCAAAGGCCGTGTGCGCTCGGGAAAGGCTGGGCGATTTGTTCGGTCTTTAGGCCGCGGGCAAAGCCGCCCAATGCCAATTCTGCGCTTTCGTGGCGCACGGAGCAGGCCGGGCAGGCGGCCTGGGGCATGAGGGCCTCGCGGAAGGATTGGGCACGGCGCTGCAGATCGCTGGCAAAACGGCGCAGGAAGCCGCCGCGCGCTGGCCTGTCATCCATCGAGCCTGTACCGCCAGCCGGCAGGCGGCGCAGGATATTGGTCAAAATATCGTGGTAGATAATTGATATCCCCAGGGCATTGCCCAGACTGGCATCGCGCAGCGCCCAGGTGTGCTCCTGGCAGTATCCCAACGAGGCGCGTATGCCCTCGCGCAGTGAAATGTCATTCACATGTTCGTAGAACAGCGAACGAATATATTGGGCAACCGCCCGCTGGGACAACCAACACACCGGGCAGCAAGGCTGCGCCAGGGCTTCGAGCAAATCGGTGTACGAATAAGAGGATTGATTGAACATTATGCTCTCACAGCAAGAACCATGAAAGGCGGGTCAACCGGCAGGGAAACGCGCCGCCAGGTGAGCTTCCATTGCCGCCTCGCCTGCTTGAACGATTGGCGCCATGCGTTCCGGCGTCAGGTCGAATTCCAAAATACCGTAGCCGCGCGCTGGCAGACGGCACACCAACTGCTCGTGCGCATCCAACACCGATTTGTCATGCGAGGCCAGCAGGGTCTCCGCCATGCCCTGCAGGCGAAATACCATTCCTCCCAGCAAGTCTGAGCGCTCCAAGAAGGAAGGTGCGCCCGAATCAATTTTCGCGGCGTCCTGCGCGCCGGGCACTTCCAGATCATCATCCAACAGCAAGCCAATCACATTCTCTGGCAGTGAATTCAGGTCGCCCATAATCTCGACCACATCCAGGTCACCCGAGAGCAGCAGTTTGATCGGAAAATTCGAGGTCAGGCCGCCATCCACAATCGTGTGCCCGCTGATGTCTATGCCGCTGTAGTTTCCCCAGGCCTTGCGCCAGATCACCTCCTGCCAGACCAGGGGACAGCTCATCGACATGCGCACCGCCCAGATAGTCGGGCAGGCCGGCGCAGTGTGATGGTTGAGCACCAGCATCTTCTTGGAGGTGATATCTGAAGCGACCACTGACAGGTCACGCCCGGTGATTTTGGCAAACTCGCTCAAAGTCGAATCGCCCAAACAGCGGTCGGCGGCATCCAGTTTTTCTTTCAGGTAGATCAGCAGGTTCTCCCCACCATACCAGCCGCCGAATTCGACGAGTGAAATCAAGTGCCTGGTGAGGTCTTTGCGCAGCATCCCCTCGACCATCTTATCAAACAGTGGTTCGATAAAATTGGGGAGCATAGGATTATCCTCCTCCGTTTGAATCCAGCGTCGCAGGCTCTCACTGAGCTCCTGCTGTTCACTGAACTCTGGGATCTGCAAGAAGCTGGCGAAGCGCGAGCGCCCATTGGGAGTGCGCTCGTTAATAGCGGCCATGCACTCTTCAGCGCTGTAGCCAGCGGCTACCAGAAGGGCGGTGATCGAGCCGGCTGAAGTCCCGATGACTCGCCTTGGCCGGTGTCCATGACGTTCCAGGGCTTTCAATGCACCGACAAATGCCAGGCCCTTTGCCCCACCACCTTCGAAAACTAAATCGAAATCCATCGACTGCTGCTCCTCATGCGATCAATCTCCAGGCTGGGGAAAATGGATTTGCGACGATTCACCCCAATGAAGGTCTATTAATTCAAATTTACCCGTATCCATTATAATACACGTGGACTTACCACAAGGAAACTCACATTGACAACCAACGTCAAGTCAAAGATCCAGCTCAATATTGCCAGGGCTTTCGCAAAACCTCTGGACACAGCCGCTTGTGAGCGGCTGCGTATGCGGGTGCTGTTCGCCGTCGCCATCTTGAAATTGTTTAATTTTATCGGCGGCGCCTGGGACATCCAATGGCACGTCGAAATCGGCCGGGACAACCTGTTCATCCCCCCTCACCTGTTGGTGATCTTCGCCTTCACCACCGGGTTGACGCTGATCACCATCTTGATTGTCTATGAAAGCCTGCTGTCTTCCGTTGGGCAGGCACCGCCGCACAGTTTGCGGATCGGCACGCTGACTGCACCTGCTGCGGCTTTTGGCATTTTCTTCGGCTATATTGCCGCGCTGATCGGGGGAGTCCTGGATGAGCTGTGGCACCGCACGTTCGGCATCGACGCCACGCTGTGGAGCCCGCCGCACCTGCTGATCATGGTCACCACCATGGTGGTGGATTTCAGCCTGATGCTGGGCATAACCGCCTCGGCGCGCCGCCAGGGTTACGGCTTTCACCTGAAAAGCCCGCTGTTTTGGGGCCTGGCATTGACCGGCGCCTACGCCTTTGAATCAGTCAATTTTCAAATGGGCGAGGCCTTTATCGTGGGCTTTCGGCAGGGCGGCGTGGGGCTGTACGGGCTGTTGTTCCCTATCCTGATGGGCGCATTTTTGCCTTTCTCGATGACAGTTTTGATTCGCCTGGGGAAACGTTACTGGATCGTCCTGTTTGCCATTGGTCTGACTCTGTTCTTCCAGTACCTGGCCACTGGTGTGGCGGCGGCCGGCTTTGCGATCTTAAAACCAGTCTCGGTGATCGAGGAATACGTGCGCCTGAACCCGGATTCGACGGCTGCCCGGGCGCGTGAATTTGCCCGGCTGCTCGGTAACAACGGCCTGATCGGCTTTCATCAGGCCTGGACGATCAGCCTGTGCATTTTGCCCCTGGCGCTGGTGGCAGCGCTGGATTGGATACCCTGGGCGAAACGCCGTCCGCTGGCCGCTGCGCCCGTGTTTTCCATCAGCATGGTTTTGCTCTCGTACCTGGGCTACCAGGGCATCCCTACCTTGAAGAACTATCCCATCACCGGCCCGGATGTGATCCTGGCCTGCGCCATCAGCGCCGCCGGCGGCCTGGCTGCTGCCTGGCTGGGCGGCAGGCTGGCAGGGATCTCGGATCAAGAGGATGAGACATCCACCTAGAGCAAGGAGCAGCATCGATGCAGCAAACCATCATTCACGTATCCCTGGTCGTGCGAGAATACGACGAAGCTATCGAATTCTTCTGCCACAAGCTCCACTTTACGCTGGTCGAAGACACTTACCAGCCCGAGCAGGACAAACGCTGGGTGGTGGTCGCCCCGCCCGGCTCGAAAGGCGTCAATCTGCTGCTGGCGCGCGCCTCCACCCCGGAGCAGGTCAGCCGCATCGGCAGCCAGACGGGCGGGCGGGTGTTCCTGTTCCTGCGCACCGACGACTTCTGGCGCGATTACCAGGAAATGCGCGCCAAGGGGATTAATTTTATCCGTCCGCCGAAGAGTGAGGCATACGGTACAGTATCGGTGTTCGAGGACCTGTATGGCAACCTGTGGGATTTGATCGGGCCGAACCGGGAAGCAGGCTGAGCTGCCCATTCCACGAAGAGCCGCTGTTTGAGCATGGAGCAGCAGAAGGGAGGAAAACGATGCGAGCCTACAATGAGCAAGATGATTAGCCGAAAACTGCGGCGCTTTCCTGTGCAGTGGCAGTCTGGAAGGCTCGCCAGATTCAGCTTTGAGATCAACACCACCAGCTCCTCTCGGTGGATGGCCTCCGGCCCGGACGAAGCCGGCGTGCATGTGATCACGATCGGTTTCCCGGATGGTTTCTAAAAAGACGGCAGGGATGGAATCAGGACTGACCGGCTGTCTTGCAATCGTTACACAAGCATTAGCGAGAAGTTGCTTGCAATCGCATGCCAAGTGCATCAATTACCTTAAGAATAGTAGCGAAATCCGGGTGACCTTCAGGGGAAAGCGCTTTATAAAGGCTGGTACGTTCCAAACCGGCTTTTTCTGCAATTTGAGTCATACCTTTGGCTCGTGTAATATCTCCAAGAACTGCCGAAACGAGAGCGGGATCGCATTCTTCAGAAGCAGCCTCTAAATACATTACCATATCTTCATCCGTCTCCAGATGTTCTGAGGCATCCCATAAACTTGCTGTTATTTTCTCTTTTTTCATTTTATTTGGTCCTTTAAGTTTTGGGCAGGTTCATGCGCCTTCAGGATGTTCTTTGATGGCACTGACTCATCTTCTACATGAAAATCGACGACCGAATAAGCGATCTTCTGGCGGATTCCTTCCAGAGCGCTTTCAGTCCGGATGCCGGCCAGCTCAGGCTGGGAAATTCGGCGCATAAGCTAATATATTCGGTGTCCTCTTCAGACCATGCGACACGATAGGAGAGCTGGTATCGTTTCTGAAAAACAATTGCTTGGAGCAAGTCGCTGACCTCTGAGGAGTGTACGCGCCACTGCCCCATGTAAGCGATAATTTGTCTGTCGATCAGCGCTCATGGAGCTCGCCTCGCTTACAGTCAATATTCCCGGGGAGTTCCAAATCAAAGCCGCTGTCCAATAGAGCTTTATTTCGCTGGTGCGCTTGTTTGTCGGCTTCTTAATGCGCAACCAGATCGGTCAGTGTTTGAGGCAACAAGCCGGAAAGCGAGATGTTCTTCTGCACTGCCAGTATCTTTGCCTTGTGCAAAATATCCTCACGCATTCCGCAACCTGTCACTCGCCAGGCGATTCAGGCTTATTCCAGCCTCTGCGGCCTCAAGTGCTAATTGCCGGTGAAGTTCAGGTGGTATCCGCACAATGAAGCGTC
Organism: Chloroflexota bacterium; assembly: GCA_029782365.1. Classification (GTDB taxonomy): domain Bacteria; phylum Chloroflexota; class Anaerolineae; order Anaerolineales; family UBA4823; genus CAWBUW01. The sequence continues at coordinate 1,156 of JAKOUW010000120.1, read as the reverse complement.
CGCTGTATTTTTTTGAAGCTAATGGTTCAGGCACAGCCTCACCTTCTGCTTGCATGTCAACTACCGAATCAGCGACCATCTGGCGGATCCCTTCCAGAGCAATTTCTGGTGCGGATGCCAGCCAGCTAAGGCTGGGAAATTCGGCGCATAAGCCAATATATTCGCCGTCCTCTTCAGACCATGTGACACGATAGGTATAGTGGTCATTCATCAGCATTTTCTTGATTCTCCATTCGTTCGATCGCTTTCAACACTTGTTTTACCTGGTAAGCTTTTGCCATACCTTTGTCATCTTGGATGTTGATCCGCGGATCTCCAATCCACGGTGTTTTATAAATTCGATGACTACTGCCAACCTGGCGCGCCTCTCCAAAATAGTGCTCGCAAACTTTGCACAAATCCTTGAAACTCACACCTTTGGGATTCCGGCGCATCAAGATTATGATTTCAGTGATCTTTGCCATATTTTATGATATCATTATTGATATCATAAATCAAGGTTTGATTTCATCTATTTCCTGATTACAGAGATTATGCCGCGACAGTTTGGCTGAGTGCAGCAACATAGATGTCAGCCTGCTCGAAGCCAGTGAGGATCCGCCGTACCGCGCTCACCGCAGTATGCTTTCCTTGTGGATGGTGGTTGGTTCGGGCGACAGCGGGGAGCCAGTGATCACGATTGGTTTTCCGGAGGACTTCTGATGAAAGGTGTACCGTCAATGACTTACCGCAGCGAACATGCGCGAAAGAAGCCGGTGCTCGACTTGGCACTGAAACTGGATATCGCCACCAACCCCAAACCGTCAGCACTGTATGAGGTCGGCTCGGGTGGCTTCCAGATCTGGTGCACCGCCGATGACCACCCTGCCGACTGGGAGAACGTACCGATGTCGATGGGCACATTCGCCAAGCCGTGCGCCTTCGTCGCTGCCGTCTGGTGGGGTTGGGAAGATCAGCTGTCAAGAACGGAATAAGAAGTACTTAAAAAATCGGGCGGAATGTCCACTTTTAGTCAGGCGAGATGTCCGGTGCAATTCTTTAACATTATTTCAGGCGATCCGGCATGGTAGAATGAGTTTGTTCGGGCGGAGGACAAGGCTCTGCTGGAAAGCAACCTGAGCGCCACCTGAACACCGTTGCCAGGGCAGAGGATACC
>JAKOUW010000112.1 GCA_029782365.1 Chloroflexota bacterium | reverse complement strand
CTCTATCGCCCGGTTGACCACTCTCACAATGTGATTGGCTGGAACCAATTCATCCCAACTCGGAGGAATCAGGCTCGGCTGTGCCATCGTATACGGTTTGAAGACGGGGTAGGCGGGTTTTCTGTGTTTCATACCCCGTATTGAATCACATTTTCTTTAAACGCGAAAGGGGCTGCCCAGTTCTTTTTGGACAGCCCCTTTGCCTGGAGGAAAATTAACTGGTCGTGATCACTTCCTTTCATTCCAAAATGATTTACGAAATTGGTGTGAGCGTGCCGCCGCCGGCCAGGGTATACGTCTGGCCGTTGAGCGCCGGGCAGGCCGCCAGATTGTAATATACTGTGTGGCCGTTGCCGGTGATGTTGGGGACCGATCCAGCGGTGATGGCCGGGTCTGACAGGCTGGTAAGGTATGAATCGGCGGTCACCACCCACATACTGGAAGCATCCAACGTCAGGTTGGCTATTTTAGCGTTGTTTTCGGCATTAATGGCGCCGGTTAAGCTCGAGCTGTTCTGCAGGGACAGGCTGAGGCTGCTGATGGCATCAACAACGAAGCTGCCGTTCAGAGTTTGTCCATCCGCAACCATGTTGGCCAAACCACCGTTCGAGCCGCTGCCACCCCAACGGTCGTTCCCGGCGGCCTTTAGCAGCACTCCGGAAGCGGCGCTGACAATTACGCTGTTCAGGGTAATGTGAGCCGTGGTGTTGGTGACGTAAAACAAGGGGCCGTTCGCAGTGTAGCTGAGCGATCCGCCTGACATGGTGAAGATGCCATCGCTGCCCTGAGCGTCACCCGAAAAGCTCTGGTAAATCATCACGCCCCATTTGTCAGCCACGCTGGAGACGGCGGTGGTTTTTTTAAGGAGGATGGTGTTGGCGCCCTCAATCACGGCAATCTCGGAGCCGGCAGCATTGCACGTGCTGTTGGTGATGTCTAAAGTGCCTGTTGAATAATAACAAGGTGAGTCCTGACCGGAGGTGTTCAGCGTTCCCCCGCTGGCAGTGATCACTCCGCCGCCGCGATCGGTGGCGATGGGGGCTGAATGCGCTCCGCTGGTAGTCATGTTTACATTGTCCAGGGTCATGGAACCGCCTTGAGTGGCCATCACGCCGTGTCCGCCGTCGCCGCTGGCAGTGATGGTGACATTGGACAGGCTGGCCTGAGTGCCGCTGCCAGTGGCGAATGCACCGTTCGCGCCAGCGCCGCTGGTGGTGATCGAACCGCTGTTCATGCTCAGGCTGGCCCCGTTGGTCGCCAGTACACCGGCGTTCAGGCCAAAGAAGCTGCTGTTTTCGTCAGAAGAAGTGCTGCCGCTGGTCTGCACGCTGACGTTGTTCAAGATCAGGCTGCCGCCAGTGACGTAAACGCCAGATTGGTCCTGTGCAGTGGCGGTATAGGTTTGGTCTGTCACGATCTGACTGCCACCGGAATGGGTGTATGCGCCGCTGGCAGTAGCCAGGCCCTGGTCGGCGTTCTGAGCACCTCCGCCTGTGCCAGGTGGAGGGTTACCCGGCGCAGCACCAGACGGCGCATTCCCTCCAACAGGCGCGACCTCGGTTTGCGCAGCACTTCCGCCGGTAGCTTGGGTATTCGCACTGCTGCTCGTGGTCAAAGAAGCGGCCTGGGTGGAGACTGAAGTGGTGTTCTGCGCAGCGCCGGACAAATTTGTGGATGAGCAGGCGGCGAGCGCCAGTGTCAGGATGGTAAGCAGAGAAAATAGGATGTGCAATTTTTTCATAGGTGATCTCCTTAGGGAAAGGTTCGTTTACGTCCCCTTTGCTTTGATGATAGAGCCGCCATCTGTGAATTGGCTGAGAAAATGCTGTGATTGTGCTGTGAAAAATTACGCAAGCACAAATCTCAGCAGATTCACAGCAATTCTGTTTATACTTATTAATGGACGGCGGAACCGCCGCCCTGCTGGAAAAACACTCTGAGCGCCGTTTGCTGTGTGAGGCAAGAAACCAATGCCAACCGTTCTCGTCGTGGATGACGACCCAAAACTACTGAAAATGCTCCAGCGCACGCTGGTGTATGAAAACTTAACTGTACTGACCGCCGCCAACGGCGAAGAGGCCCTGCCGCTGGCGCGAGCGCGCAAGCCCGATTTGTTGATCGTCGATTGGATGATGCCTAAGATGGACGGTGTGACCCTGATCCGGAGGCTGCGGGACGAGGAAGACAAAACTATGGCCTTGATGCTGACCGCCCGTGATGCCATTGAAAACCGCGTAGAAGGGCTTGAAGGCGGGGCGGACGATTATCTGGTAAAGCCTTTTGCCCCCGCCGAGCTGGTGGCGCGTGTCCACGCGCTGCTGCGGCGCATTGAACCCAAAACCCATACCCGGCCAGTTAGCTATGCCGATATCACGCTCGACCCGGGAACGCGCCAGGCGCAGCGCGCCTCGCAGAACCTGTCGCTGACAGTGACCGAGTTCAACCTGCTGCACCTGTTTTTGCGCCACCCACGCCAGGTGCTGGAGCGCGCCCAGATCCTGACGGAAGTGTGGGGATATGATTTCGGCGGTGATGACAACGTGCTGGAAATTTACATCGGCTACCTGCGCAAAAAGCTCGAAGCGAACGGCGGCGTTCGCTTGATCCAGACGGTGCGCGGCATCGGTTATGTGTTGCGCGAGGAATAATGTCTATTCGCCTGCGCTTTACCCTGTTGTATAACGCCATCCTGGCGCTGACCCTGGCCCTGTTCGGCATATCGCTGTATGCCATCCAGGCCAAAACGACCTACGATGCCCTGCAGAGCGACCTGACACATTCGGCAGACGGATTGGTGGAACCGGTAATGAAGGCGGTGACTGCCAGCGCGTTGGGAGGCAGCATACAGCCGGACCCGAGGCCGCCCAAGCCTTTCGATGCGCTCTCCGGTGGGCAGGATTTGCACAGCCTGCCAGAGCGCGAGATCGTGCGCGTGCTGGACGCGTCCGGCAGCCTGGTTGCCAGCCCGTTTGGCAACGCTTCTGATGCCCTGCCGCTCAGCGCCGCTGGATTGAAGGCCGTCCAAAGCCAGGCTGACGCCTGGGAGACGGCTGGCTACCAGGGCCAAGGTTTGCTGATCTACAACCGCCCGCTGGTAGTGAACGGTAAGGTAGCGTACATCTTGCAGGTGGCCCGGCCGCTGGCAGAACGGGAGCGTTCTCTGCACTCCCTGGCAACGATTTTCATTATCGCCAGCTTGCTGACCATCCTGGCGGCTTTTGGCATTGGCTGGCTGCTGGCAGGCCTGACACTCCAACCGATCCACCGCCTGACCCACACGGCGCAAAAAATTGGCGAGGAGCGCGATTTCACCCGCCGGGTGACCTACACCGGGCCGCAAGATGAAGTCGGCCAGCTCGCTACCACCTTCAATGCTATGCTCAGCCGCCTGCAAGACGCCTACCAGCAGGTAGCGCACGCCCTGGAACTGCAGCGCAATTTCGTGGCGGATGTCTCGCACGAGCTGCGCACGCCGCTCACTACCCTGCGCGGCAACCTGGGACTCCTGCGCCGCCAGCCGCCCATCCTGCCGGACGAGCGTGATGATATCCTCAGCGACATGAACGAAGAAAGTGACCGCTTGATTCGCCTGGTCAATGACCTGTTGGTGCTGGCGCGCGCTGACGCCGGGCGCAGCCTGGCCAAAGAAAACGTGGAGATCCTGCCTTTACTGGATGAAATTTGCCGCCAGGCGCGCCTCTTGGAGCCCGAGCGCAGCATCGCCTTGCAGGCTGAGCCGCTGGCGATTATCGGCGATCGGGACGCTTTAAAGCAGGCGCTGTTGGTTGGGGTGGACAACGCCCTGAAGCACTCCACAGGCGATGTGGTGGTCAGCGCGCGCCGCCAGGAAAACGGGGTGGAAATCCGGGTGCGCGATTTTGGTGAAGGGATCCCGCCAGAAGTGCTGTCGCACATCTTCGATCGCTTTTACCGCGGCGACCCGGTCTCCGGCGCGCCGGGCTTTGGCCTGGGCCTGGCGATCGCCAAGGCGCTGGTCGAAGGCCAGGGCGGCGCGATCCGCATGGAAAGCCTACCGGGCCAGGGCAGCACGCTCATGATGACGTTTGCGCCAGGAGGCGCTGCACCGGCTGGTTAATTGTGTGGGAATGGAGGTGCTCATGCCCACTTTCGATAGCCTGAGCCTGTTGTTCATCGTGACAGCGTTTGTTTTCCAGATTGTGCTGATCGTGCACTTCGCTGTACGCCGCTGGAAGTTCACAACTGCTATCCGCTACGGGCCGCTCGTGTATGCCCTCAGCCTGCCTGCGGTCCTGGTCAGCCTGCTGTTGGGGTTGGGCGGTAAACCCTGGTCGCTGTGGTTGGGTGGTGTGCTGTACCTGGTTTGGGCGGTTTTCGGGTACGTGGTGGAATATGTGAATAAAATCGAATGGCGCAGCCCTATTCGCTGGCAGGTGCTCGGGCCTTACATCACCCTGTACCTGGCGACCGTCATGTTCTACTGGTTTCCGCTGGCGCTGGTGTACAAACCGCTGTGGTATGTGCAGGCGGTTTTGTTTATTGCCAGCACGATTTTGAATGTGACTTCGCACCGACGGACGGGGCTTGCATAAGTTCCTGCTAAGTATTTAACGCCGCTGGAATCCAACTGCGAATCTTAGGCCAGTCGCGCTGGTCAGATTCCGCCGCTTTCACCGCTTTGGCGATCAACCGATCGACGAACGACAGGCGTGAGAAATCCATCTTGCCGGTGAAAAACACCTCTTCGGCGCCCGGCAGCAGCAGCCGTACAGGGTTCAAATAGGCCAGGCGGGCCGCCCGGCTGGCGGCATCCTGGCCGGTGTTGAGGATGTGCACCGTAAAAAGCGCGCTTGGCAGGGACTGCAAGGCGGCCTGGTTGGCTTTGATGTACTTAACCATCTCGGGCAGCCAGGCGCCCATGCGGATAGCGCTGCCCAGCAGGGCGGCCTGGTAGCCTTCTAGGGAAGGTTCTTCTTTGACCGGCCGGACATGGACAGCGAAGCCGCGGGAACTGAGACTTTCACCCAGGACGGCAGCCACCTCGGCGGTTGAACCAGCGCGGGTGGCATAAGCGATCAGGATGCGTTTGTTCATCGGAATGTCCTTTCTTGCTGACTTCAAGGTTTGCAAGACGGCGAACAGCTAAGAAGTGAGGCGGATCGCCACCATCTGGATATTGGTCATGTCTTCCATGGCAAAGCGCACGCCTTCACGGCCCAGGCCGCTCTGGCGGTTGCCGCCGTAGGGCATGTGGTCGGCGCGGAAAGAAGGTGTGTCGTTGATGATCACACCGCCAAAATTCAAGCGCCTGACGGCCTTGAACACCCGGTCGATATCTTTGGTGAACACGCCGACCTGCAGGCCGAACTTGGAATCGTTGGCCTGGCGCAGTGATTCTTCGAAATCGTCGCACGAGATCACCGAAGCCACCGGGGCGAAAGCCTCTTCGGACACCACTTTCATGTGAGCGTCGACGCCGGCTAACACTGTGGGGTAATAAACTGTGCCCTCGCGCCGACCGCCGGTCAAAACCTGAGCGCCGCCAGCTTCCGCTTCTTTCACCCAACCCTCGATGCGATCCACTTCTTTGGAATCGATCATCGGGCCGACATCCACGCGCTCATCAAGAGGGTCGCCCACAATCATGGCCTGGCTGGCGCTGACGAATTTCTCGGTGAAAGGTTCATATACCTGTTTCTGGCTGTAAATGCGCTGTACGGAAATGCACACCTGCCCGGAATTGTAAAACGCGCCCAGTGCGCAGCGCCTGGCCACGAAGTCCAGGTCAGCGTCTGGCGCCACGATCACCGGCGAGGTGTTGCCCAGCTCGAGTGTGACCTTCTTGATGCCGGCGACGCTGAGAATGTGCCTGCCAATCTCCGGGCTGCCGGTAAAGGTGATCTTGTCGACGCGCGGGTCGGTGATCAGCCATTCGCCCACCGTCCCGCCCGCGCCCACCACCAGGTTGATCGCGCCGGGAGGCAGGCCGGCATCTTGCAGAGCCTGGCACAGCTTGACCGCGGCGAGCGGGGTGGTGCTGGCCGGTTTCAGCACCAGCGTGTTGCCTGCGGCCAGCGCTGGGGCGACCTTGTGCGCCACCAGGTTCAACGGAAAGTTGAACGGGCTGATGGCGGCGATCACACCCACCGGCCGGCGAGTCCAGAAGCCGAAGTAATCTTCCCCGGCGGGGACGGCATCCAGCGGAATCGTCTCGCCGTGCAGGCGCTTGGCCTCTTCCGAAGCGATCTGGAACGTGCTGATCGCCCGGTCCACTTCCAGACGGGCGAACTTGAGCGCTTTTCCGGCTTCGGCGGCGATGGTTTGAGCCAGGTCAGCCCGCCGTTCTTGCAGCAGTTGGGCTGCCCGGGCTAAAATTGCCGCCCGCTTGTGGGCCGGCATCTCCGCCATGACTTCCTCGGCGCGCTCGGCGGCAGCGATCGCCGCATCGACATCTACGCGCCGGGCGGTCGGCAGTGCGCCGATTACCTGCCCATTATATTTGTTTTTCACTTCCATCAGAGGGCCGCCGGAGACCCATTGGCCGTCAATCAATAATTTTTCTTCCATGCGCCGCCATCCTTGTTATCAATAAAAACCAGAGAGTTAAAATAATTGTAACACCTCGGCTGTTATTTTTTTGTGATGGCGGCGCATAAAACCAGGGTTTTCGTTAAGGCAGTAAAACCCTGGTGTGGGTCACGGCTTCATTTTTGCGCGGGTTTGGGGAGCAGTTCCAACTGCGCCAGCAGGTGAAAGCGGTCTGGAGAGCCCCAATGTTCGACGATTTTGCCATTGGCGAACCGGCATTGATCAAAAACAGTGATGGTGAAAGCTTTTCCGTTGGGAGGTCCCATGAAGCCGCCCAGGTTGGTGCCGCGGGCCGTCGTGCGCGCCCAGACGCTGTCGCCATCGGCAGATAAATCGTCGATCGTCAATTGCAGATCTGGAAAGGCAGTGCGCAGGAATTGAATATCGGTTTGCATGCCCGCGATGGTGGAATGCAGGCCAAACTGGTGTTCGATGAAATTGGGATCGAAATATTGATGCAGCACGTCATAGTTGCCTTTATTGAAGGCTTCTGTAATCACCTGAGTAAAGGCGTAGAGATGATTGCTGGTTGACATAATTTCCTTTCTTTCTAATTGTGCGGACAGTTTTGAGTTTGTATTGATCCTCGATCTTCAAAGACAATCTTCGCTGCCGCCCGCTTGGGGTATACTATATACACTTCCTATATTCAATATAGTTATACTGTATTGAATATTGATATAATATATCTATATTGTCGATTTGTCAAGGGAAACCATGCAACAGAGTCCAAAACCCAGGCGCGGTTACCATTCCACCCGGCGGCAGGCGCAGGCGCAGGAAACGCGCCGTCAGATCTTAGGCGCTGCCCAGGCGCTCTTCTTTGAAAACGGCTTCAATGCCACTACCATCGAGGCGATCGCCCGGCAAGCGGGCGTGGCCGCCGAAACCGTCTTTGCCGTGTTTGGCAGTAAGCGAGCCATCCTGTCACAGCTCATTGGCCGCGCTGTGGGCGGCGATGAGCAGGCGATTCCTTTGCTGCAGCGGCCCGGGCCGCAAAACATCTTGCATGAGGCAGACCCCGTCTTGCTGCTGCAGCGCTTTGCCCAAGATATTGCCAGCATTTTGGAGCGCGTCGCCCCATTTTTTGAGCTGCTGCGGGGCGCCGCTCGGGCAGAGCCTGAAGCGGCTGATTTGTTGAATAAACTGCTCGCCGAGCGCCTGGAAAATATGACCATCCTGGCACATTACCTGGCGGCTCGCCATCCACTGCGCACAGGGCTGAGCGAAGCGGAGGCTGCCGAGACCATCTGGACGCTGACCAGCCCAGAGGTGTACCGCCTGTTGACGGTTGACCGAGCCTGGCCGCGGGAGCGCTACATTGACTGGTTGGGCACCAGCCTGGCTCGCCTGCTGCTACCGGCCTGAGCATAAATCAATCCCTGTATATTTGGACGGCTGCCGGCTAAAAGATTAGCCGGACTGCCTGCCAGCGCGGGAGCTGTCTAAAATCGGGAACCATGTTGTTTCTTCCCGCAGGGGTAGTCGAAATCATGAATCTCACGGTGTTGTCCTCGCAGGGGCGGGTATAATTTGCACAAGATGTGAGGACTTCGCTCTTTTGAAATGAATTCATTACATATTGAAACGCCATGTTTTGAGTCCCAGCCGATGAGTGCGCAGACGGGACGCTCAGTCTGGTTGAAATTAGAAGCTCTGCAGCCCACCGGCTCTTTTAAAATTCGCGGCATTGGTTTTGCCTGCCAGGAATACGCCCGGCGCGGCGCTCAGCGTTTTATCTCCTCCTCCGGCGGAAATGCTGGCATTGCGGTGGCCTACGCCGGACGCCATCTTTCTATTCCCGTTGTCGTCGTGGTTCCAGGAACGACCACGGAACGCGCCAAAAACTTGATCCGGCAAGAGGGCGCCGAAGTAATTGTGCACGGCGCCTCCTGGCAAGAAGCCAATGCGCTTGCCCTATCGCTGGTTCAGACGACAGACGCCTTTTTGCACCCGTTCGATGACCCGCTTCTCTGGCAGGGACATGCCACCCTCGTCGACGAGATCGCGCGCACCGGCATAAAACCGGGAGCAGTGGTGCTCTCAGTTGGCGGCGGCGGATTGCTGTGCGGCGTCATCGAAGGAATGCACAGGCATGGCTGGCACGAAGTCCCTGTCATCGCTGTTGAGACGGCTGGCGCGGATTCCTTTGCCAGGTCGATTGCAGCTGGCAAGCCTGTCGAACTGCCCGCCATCACCAGCCTGGCGACTTCCCTGGGCGCGCGGCAGGTGTGCGAGCGCGCTTTCAATTGGACCAAACAACATGAAATTTACAGCGTGGTCGTATCGGACATGGCAGCCGTATCAGCCTGTGAACGGTTTATCGAAGATCATCGAATTGTGGTGGAGCCAGCCTGCGGCGCCTCCCTGGCGTTGATTTATGAACGCCTACCTATTAGTGAAGCTTTTAAATCCATCCTGGTGGTTGTATGCGGCGGGGCTACCACCACGATCGAGCAATTAAAGCAATGGTCTAAAGGCTGACTTTTGCGGGCGCGCCGCCAGGGCGTTTCGAGGCAGCCCTCGGCCGTGCGAGGAACGTATGTTGAAACTCATTGCATTTGCTGTAGTGACCACCGGCCTGGCGTACATCTCGCGGACTGCGCTGCGCGCGCCGCGCTCACACGGCTTCTATCGCTTCTTCGCCTGGGAGCTTATCCTGGCCCTCTTCCTGCTCAACGTGGAGGCCTGGTTCCGCGACCCGTTTTCCTGGCACCAATTGATTTCCTGGTTCCTGCTGATCGCCTCTTTATTTCCGCTGGTATTGGGGGTTTATGCGTTATCGGCGCTGGGCCAACCGGTGAAAAGCCGGAAGGATGATACTTCACTGCTGGCATTCGAGAAAACCAGCATGCTGGTCACCACGGGCATTTACCGTTATATCCGCCACCCGCTCTACAGCTCCCTCTTGTTATTGACCTGGGGCGTGTTTTTTAAAGCACCTAGCTGGACAGGGGCTCTGCTGGCGCTGGCAGCGAGCCTGTTCCTGTTCGCCACGGCCATCGCCGACGAGGCCGAATGCCTGCGCTTCTTTGGGCCGGCCTACCAGGCGTATATAAAACGAACCAGGCGGTTCGTGCCTTTCCTGTTCTGAGGCAGCCTGGGTGCTGAGCAATATGGACTGCAGCGAAGAGAATGCATACCCTGTTCGAAAGATATTAAAAATATATTTCAATATTATTTAATTATCTAGAAATTTTATTGACTTTTTTGATATTTACTTTATAATATTGAATATACTTATTGAGTCTCTGGCTGGCTCTAACGGTTGATATCTGTCGGGCCGAACATAGTGGTTGGACTCGGTTCAATCCAACGAATCGGAAAGGATGCACCATGGCTGAGGCGAAAAAAGCCCCGCTGCTTTCGAACACGGTTATCGTTTTGTTGATCAGCATGATCGCCGCCAACATCGGCGGGCAAATGTACGGGCCGCTGCTGCCGCTGTATGTCCAGCAGTTGGGCGCCAATATCGGGCAGATCGGTCTGTTCTTCACCATTGGCATGATCGCTCCACTGCTCTTCCAGATCTTGGGCGGCTGGTTTTCGGATGCCGTCGGCCGAGTGCAGGCAATGGCCATCGGTAGCCTGGCCGGGCTGGCCGGTTATATTGTTTTCACCATTGCTCCCTCCTGGGGTTGGTTGTTGATTGCCATGGTGGGCATGTCAATGGCCACTTCATTTGTCGGACCGAGCTTCCAGGCGCTGGTGGCAGAGGAATCGACCGAAGAGACGCGCGGCCGGGTGTTCGGCCTGGTGCAGAGCGCCTTCCTGGTGGTCGGCGTGATCGGCGCTCCGCTGGGCGGTTTTATCTCCGACCAGTGGGGCTTCCGCTGGATGTTTGCCCTGGCCTCCGGCCTGTATGCTGTGGCGACGGTCATCCGCCTGTTCATGGCGCGCCGCCTGAAGGTGGTGGAAGCGGTCCCCAGGGCCGGCGCCTCCTTTGGCGGGCTGAAATCCAGCCTGGCCGCCATCATCGCCCTGCTGGTCGGCGGCGGCGTGGTGACCTGGATTTTTCTCTCGGATGGCGTGGGCGATGTGACCTTCAGCATGGTTGGCAACCTGTTTCCGCTGTATTTTAACAATATCATCGGTTTGAGCAAAACCCAGCTCGGTTTTCTGGGAGCAGTGGCTTCTCTGGCCACCATGCTTCTGACCACGCTCGGGGGCATGCTCTCCGACCGGGCCGGCGAACGGGTTGGCATTGTGCTGGGCAACCTGCTGATTGGTGCGGCCATCCTAGTTATGTTGAACGTCTCGGCTTACCCGCTTTTCATCCTGGCCTGGGGGCTGTTGGGCATGGGCCAGGCGCTGACCGGGCCAGCCTACAGCTCGTTGATCTCCAAGGTCATTCCCAATCACCTGCGCGGCACAGCCTTCGGTTTCTTCTCCACCAGCGTGGGCGTGATTTCTCTGCCTTCACCTTACATCGGCACCTGGTTGTGGCAAACCTTCAACCCGCGCGTGCCTTTCTACGTGCCCCTGGTTGCCATGACCCTGATGCTGCCGGTCACCTGGATCAAGTTCAAGCTGCCCAAGCCGAATGGGCAGCCCAACGGACAACTTGCTGAGTCGAGCCAGCACATCGGGCAGCCCACCGGGCAGCCCACCGGGCAGCCTACTGCAGAGCTTAAGCCGGAACACCTCCCGGTGGAGTGATCTGCTATCCCCTCAGAATTTCTCAGCACAGGCAGCCGCTAGGCTCTGGGCGGCTGCCTGCTGACGCGCCTGGCACCTGGCAATCTTCAGGCCGCTGGTCGTTCCGGCTAACAACATTTGGTCGATCAAGTCTATAATAAAAAGGCCCCAAAAAAATAGATCAACACAGGGAATAGGAAAGGAGCATAAACCCATGCCCGGATCTCGTTTGAAATCCTTCAACTATGCCATTGGCATGTTCGGCACGTCGATCCCGATCAATATGCTCAAGACGTACGCCGCCATCTTTTATGTCGATAAGCTGGGGCTTACCACGGTGCAGTTCTCCCTGCTTTTGTCGGTATACACCTTTATCGACGCCCTGGACAACCCAATATATGGCTACCTGTCGGACCGCACGCGCACACGCTGGGGCCGGCGGCGCCCCTGGTTGGTGCTCGCCACGCCGCTGCTGGTGCTGTTCTTCATCGCATTCTACAGCCCGCCCCTGCAGTTGGGCGCCAGCATGCTGTTTGCTTACTGCATGATTTTCTATTACCTGGCTGGCACGCTCGATTCGGTGATCAATGCCAATTATGGCGCTCTCTTCCCGGAGCTGTTTCGCAGTGATGCCGAACGCGCCTCGACCAACGCCCTGCGCCAAGCTTTCCAACTGGTGGCAATGATCATCAGCATTGCCCTGACTCCGTTGGTCACCAAAGCGTTGGGCTACCAGTGGACGGCTATCATCTACGGCCTGCTGGGTGGTGTGGTTATCCTGTATATGTCGCTGACCAGCCGCGAAGTGGCGGAAGTTAAAGCAGAGGAAAAACCGGAGCTGTGGGACAGCATCAAGAGCCTGGTGACCAACCGCAAGTTCTGGATCGCCGGCTTCGCCAACGCGTTTTACAGCGCGGCCATGTCCCTGGTGCTGGTGTCGCTTCCATTTTTTGTGAAATACACCCTGGCAATTCCTGACAGCCAGGCGACCATCTTGTTCGCGGCAGTGCTGCTCATTGCAATCGGCTGCGTGGCGGTGTGGGCCCGACTGGTGCGCCGCTTCCCACTGATCCCGGTTTGGCGCGCCTCTTTGGTGGCCCTGGGAGTGGCGTTTATCCCGCTGATGTTTGCCAATTCGTTGGTCACCGCTCTGCTGGGCAGTGCGCTGGTTGGCTTTGGTTTTGCCGGGGTGATCACCACCATGGACTTGATCGGGGCTAAAATTATGGATGAAGACACGCAAAAGCACAACGTGCGGCGCGAGGGGATCATTTCCAACGCCATGGGCTTTATGAACCGAATGAACGGCCTGTTCACCGGCGCCGCTTTTTACCTGGTGTTCGCCCTGTTTGGCTTTGAAAGCGGTAAAAACACCGGCCCTCAGCCCGATAATGCGGCGCGCTTTCTGCTGGCGGTCTTTCCGATGGTACTGATGGTGATCAGTTTTGGTTTTTCCTTTCTGATCGATTTTCATGAGAAAAAAGAGGCGCCAGCCAGCCTGGCAGCCGAATGAGGAAGAGGCGCCCATGGCCCTGATGCGCATTGACCATGTTTCGGAAACGGTGAAAGTCAATCTGCCGCTGTATATCATCCTGCCCGAGCCAGGGAGGATGGGCGACCGGCCGGTGAGCGCGCGCAAAGTGCTTTACCTGCTGCACGGACTGAGCGACGATGGCAGCGCCTGGCAGCGTTACACTTCTATCGAGAGCGTGGCATCCGCTTACGAGCTGGTGGTGGTTATGCCGTCGGCTGGACGCAGTTTTTACACCGACCTGCCCAACGGCCAAGGTTATTTTTCTTACCTGGCCCACGAGCTGCCGCAGTACCTGGCGGATGTGTTTCACTTGAATCCCAGCCGAGAAAATACTCTGATCGCAGGGAACTCCATGGGCGCTTACGGGGCGTACAAAATGGCCTTCACGTACCCCGAACGCTTTTGCGCGGCGGCCAGCTTTTCCGGGGTTCTGTCGCTGGGGTTCATCCGGGCATTCCCAAATGATCCTCGCCGGGCTGAGTTTGCCTATCTGTTCGGCGACCTGGAAAAATTGTTCGGCAGCGAACACGACCCGGCTGTGTGGTATATGCGGGCTTCCAAGGATCCAACTTCTCTGCCGCGCTTGTTCATGTCGTGCGGGCGACAGGAAGATCTTTACCCGCTCAACCAATTGACCCACGTTGTTTTCCAGCAGTTGGGCATCCCTGTGGAATATCATGAAGAGGATGCCCGCCACGACTGGTTCTTTTGGGACAGGGAGATCCGGCGTTTTCTGGAGGCTGTTTTAGGGCCGCTGCCGGAAGAATGAGAAACTGAATGGATACTCACCAGACGTTGAACCTGTTCATCGAGCCTGACCGACAGGGGCTGTATTTCTACCTGCCCTTCGACATGCCAAAGGATGTTGAATCGTTGGTCTTGAGCTATGTGTATGAACGTTTCCATACCGATGATGCGCCGCTGGCCCGTGGAACGTTTAGCGCCCGCCAGGAAATCAATATCATCGATCTGGGCCTGGTGGCGCCGGATGGCCGGCAGGTAGGGGCATCCGGGTCTGATAAGCGGTCGATTACCCTCAGTGAAGTGGCAGCCACCCCGGGTTACCGCCCCTGGCCGCTCAGCGCAGGAAAATGGCAGATCCTGGTCGGCGCGTATAAAGTCGCCCCGCAGGGCGTGCAGATCACTTACGAGCTGACCTTCACCTACAAGCACCGCCGCCTGCTGAAAGGCGACCTGCACTGCCACACCCTGGCTTCGGACGGTGTGCTCACGGCGGATGAGCTGGCCTGGAACGCTGTGCGAAACGGCCTGGACTTTTTAGCCATCACCGACCACAACCAGCAGGTTTCCAGGGACGCCCTTCCCCATGTGACTGGCCTGACCCTGCTGCCCGGCGTGGAATGGACGCATTACCAGGGGCATGCCAATTTTATCGGCGTTGACCGGCCGTATGACGAGCCTTTTGCCGCCAACACGCCAGCGGAGGTGCTGGCGCGCTTCGACACCGCGCGCCAGCGCGGCGCCTTGATCACCATCAACCACCCCTTCGATGAGGTGTGCGGATATACGATGGACTGGCAAAAGCTGCCGTATGACTGCCTGGAGGTGTGGAACGGGCCGATGCGCGAAGCGAACCTGAAGACGTTGGGCTTGTGGCAAAAACTGCTCGAGGCGGGTCGCAAAATTCCCATTTGCGGGGGCAGCGACTACCACCGGGATACGCCGTTTATCTTCTTGGGCGGGCCGACCACCTGCGTGTATGCCCAGTCTGCCGGGCAGAGTGATATCCTGGCCGCCCTGCGGCAGGGACATGCCTTCATCACATTCTCACCTGAAGGCCCCTGGCTGGAACTGCAGGCAGGAGAAGCCATCATGGGTGACACGGTCAGGTGGGCGGATATGCAAATGATGACGATACGCGCTGGCGGCCTGCTGGCGGGCGATGTAGTGCGCGTGGTGACTGGCGTCGGCAGTGAAGTGATCTGCCAGGCGCCGGCCAGCGGGCAGATGCGGGCGGAATACCCGGTCAAGGCTCCTGGTTTTGCCCGCCTGGAGATCCTGCGCGCTTTCCTTCCGGGGATTCCAATGCTGCCGGCCCTGGTTTCCAACCCTCTGTATTTTGAAGAGTGAGCGCCTGGATTCCTGGAACTTACATCCGTGGGCGGAATGGTGCGATAATATTATGTACAAAGGCGCAGCAGAATTGTAAGGAGGCGGCGTTTTATGAAGATACTGATTCTAAAAGGCAGCCCCCGCCCGGATGGCAGCAGCTCTGCGCTGTCCGATCAACTGGCGGCTGGCGCTGAAAAGATGGGGGCTGAAGTCGAGAAGATCTTTTTGCATTCGATGGATATCCGTCCTTTCTATTGGTTCACTTACAGCGCACAGCTCAAGACCTGCATCGACCGCTGGTATTCCCTGTGGAACTACAAGCACGATGCTTTTAAGAATAAGCCGTTCGGTGTAATCCTGGTGTATGGAGATACTGATCTGTATACTTCGGGCGGCATCCATGCTATTCACACCTTTGAAACGATGTTTAGATTTCTACAGGCCAGGGTGGTAGGATGGGTGTACGGCTCGTTGATGGATGTCGGTGACGCTCAAAAACATCCAGGCCTGATGGAGCAGGCATTTCAGTTGGGCCAGCGGTTGGTTGCCTGTACCAGCTTAACGGGTATTCAATCGAGGCTTTCTTTGCTATAATGAATATGAACAATTGAATAGTTGTTCAAATGTTTGTATCTTGACCTGGTCATCAGATTGTTAACGAGGCTAACGATGCAGACAGCCGAAAAAGTTTGCTGTTGGTCAAGCGTTTTTAGCAAAGGGAAACGATGTTGGTGGAGGTAATCATTCGTTTGGTGGGGGGCGTACTGGCCTATAGTACATTGGCTGTCGTCTTATTTGGGATCTGGCGCGGGACTCGGCGCCAGGTGGGACGCGTCACTGGGCAAATGGGGCAGGTATTACATTCTCCGTGGTTTTACCTGATTACCACGCTGATTTTCTTCGGTATTTGCTTCCTGGGCTGGTCGCCTCTGCCGTTGCCAGTTTCTGATGAGGTGCGCACCTGGCTGCTGGCAGTTGGGTGCGCACTGTATTTTCCCGGCATGTCTTTTGTTTTGTGGGGCAGGCTGGCGCTTGGCAAAAACTATTTTGTTTCGACCGGGTTGGGCGCCCAGGTGTTTGCTGGTCAGCATCTGATTACCGATGGACCTTATGCGCTTGTGCGCCATCCGATGTATGCTGGGCTGATGGCAGCCGCGGCCGGCAGCCTGCTGATTTATGCCACCTGGACTACCCTGCTCTTTGCGTGCTGTGCGCCGTTCATGGTGTTCCGGGCGCGCCGCGAAGAAGATGTATTGGCCAGCGAATTCGGCGCGCAGTGGCAGGCTTACTGCAGGCGTGTTCCTGCCTTTCTACCCAGGCTCAGAAAGGAGAATCGCTAATGGAAACACAATTTCGCCTTGCCTTCCTGATTTTGCTGGCTGCCTTGCTGGCAATGCGCGTGTATTTCATGCTCAAGGTGCGCCGGTCGGGTGGTCGGCTCTTGCCAGATAAGCAGGCGGTTCAGCGGGAGGGAGGCCTGGCATTTCTAATTTTGAGGGTTGTATTGTTTGTTGGCCTGTTGATTTTCCTGATGATGTATTGCGCCGGAGCGGCCTGGATGAGCACTTTTCAATTCACCCTGCCAGCCTGGGTGCGCTGGGCTGGCTTTGGCCTGGGGATCACGGCAGTTACATTTTGGACCTGGACGCAGGTGCACCTGGATACGCGTTGGTCGGCCCAACTGCAGTTGAGCAAGCAGCATCGCCTGGTGACCAGCGGACCCTACGCTTTCATGCGCCACCCTCTGTATGCGGCGCTGATCGCCTGGTGTCTTGCGCTGATCCTGTTAACAGCGAATTGGATTTTCTTTGTTATCTGCGCCTTGTCGGCCGCCGGAGTTTTCTACCGTATTCCTAAGGAAGAACAAATGCTGATCGAGGCATTTGGCGACGAATACAGGGCTTACATGAATCAGACTGGCAAGTTTTGGTCCAGGCTTTGAAGCGCATCCCATCTTGAAGGAGGCATACCATGGTGAATAAAATGAATCCAGCACTGCAGGGCATTTCCGAGACATTGTTAATCCCGCTGTATATCCGCGCCAAAGAATCACAGCGGCCGGATGCCTTACTCAGAGATGAGCTGGCGGTGGCGCTGGTCAATAGAATCGACTGCGACTATTCTCGTTTCAAACTGCAAGAGCACGATGAAGTCGGAATCATCCTGCGCATGCGCGAATTCGACCGCCGCGTGCAGGCATTTCTTACCCACCATCCCCAGGCGGTGGTGGTGCATATTGGTTGCGGTCTGGATACGCGCTTCGAACGCGTCGATAACGGCCAGGTGGAATGGTTCGATCTGGATATGCCCGAGGTCATCGCGCTGCGTAAAAGTCTGATCGGCGGCGAAAAGGAGCGCTATCACCTGCTGGGCGGCTCGGTATTCGAGGATGCCTGGCTTGAGCAGGTCGAGGCCAATCGCGGCCGGCCTTTCTTTTTCGCGGCAGAAGGCGTGTTCCCCTATTTTCCCGAAGCGCAGGTCAAGAGCCTGTTCTTGAAACTGCGGCAGCGCTTCCCGGGCGCTGAGCTGGTTTGCGACGCTCACACGCCGTTCATCATTTTGACGGATAATTTGCAGCTTGCCTTATCCAGGGTACAGGCGCGCCTGCATTGGGGCTTGAAGCATGGCAAAGATGTGGAACAGTGGGGCGAGGGAATCCGCCTGCTGGATGAATGGTTTTACTTTGACCGGTCCGAGCCGCGCATGAATGCCTACCGCTGGATGCGCCTGATCCCACTGCTGGGCAAATCGACGGGAATATTCCATTATCAATTGGGGAAAAAGGTGTGAACAAACCTTGGTATGGGGCACCATTTTGCACGCTCTGTCACAAGGACAGCTTTCTGGCAAATATCGTTGATAGGAGATCATGATGCGAAAAAATCAATCCAGCCTGACGGCCGCCGGCATTGCTATCGCACGCGCCGTGGAAAGCGAGAAACCGCCGGAAGAGCGCATTTGTTACGATCCCTATGCCAAGCAATTCACACCAACCTGGATGTACCGTCTGTTCGGATTCTTCATCCGCAGCGGATACGCCGAGTGGCGCGGCCCCGGGGTAAACGGCTTCCTGGTGGCGCGTGAGCGGTACATCGATGATGTGTTACAGGCATACCTGGATGGGGGAGTGCAGCAGCTGGTCATCCTGGGAGCTGGGTATGACTCGCGCCCCTACCGTTTTGACCTGGCAGGGCGGGTGAAAACTTTCGAGGTGGATCACCCGCTCACCCAGGCGGATAAGACTGGAAAAGTGCGCAAAATTTTTGGCAGGCTCCCTGAACATGTGACTTACGTGCCTGTCGATTTCAATGCTCAGGATCTGGCGGCTCGCATGCTGTCGTTCAATTATGATCCCACTTTGACAAGCCTGTTCATCTGGCAGGGTGTGACGATGTATCTATATCCAGCCGGTGTGGATGGGACGCTGGCTTTTGTTGCGCAGCATTCCGCTGCAGGCAGCGCCATCGTTTTTGATTATATTTACCAGGCTGTGCTGGATGAGCGGCAAAAACAAAATGAGGTCAGCAACATGCGCCGCTACCGTTTTATGACTGGCGAGGGGCTGACCTTTGGCATTCCCGAGGGTACAGCGGCGGCCTTTCTTCAGGCGCGTGGATTTCGGCAGGTGAAGGATGTCGGCATGGAAGATCTGCGAGCGGCTTATTTCAAAGGTAAAAATTCTGTCCGCAAAGTGGCAGGCGGTTACGGCATTGCGACCGGCAGAGTATGACTGTGGGTGACCTGTTCTTTTGTTAAGTGGCGAATCATGCACATGGTTTCGGTAACAACGATGCGGCCAAAGCCGCCTGACGCCCGTTCAATTTCAGCCGCATCGCAGCGAAGAAGGGGAGCTGTTCACCAGAGGCTGGCCCGTCACCTTAATGAACATGGATTATTATGGGCTGAAGCCCGCTGGTTTGACTTATTCCGCGGTTGATTTTCAATTGAGACCTTACCGGAATCCATTGATATATAATTAAGTTACCAGCGTCTCAATCCATTAAGCCTTCAGAAAAGGGGTCCCGCATGGTATTCAACCTCTCCACTCACCTCGGGCAGATCACCGGAATCCAGGAAGATGGTTACCAGGCTTTCCTGGGCATCCGCTATGCCCAACCGCCTGTCGGCAGTCTGCGTTTCCAGCCGCCCCAACGACTCGATGCGTGGGAAGGAGTTTACGATGCCTCCCGGTACGGGCCGATTGCACCGCAAGCTTACCCCGATGACCCACCCCTGCAGCTACCCGAGTCGGAAGACTGCCTGGTTCTGAATATCTACACCCCGGCCGCCGACGTTGCCCGGCGCCCGGTGATGGTTTTTATACACGGCGGAGGTTTTCTGATCGACTCCGGCTCGCGTCCGCGCACCTTTGGCGGTCACCTGGCGGCCTTTGGGCAGGTGGTCGTCGTGACGATCGAATACCGCATGGGTGCCTTTGGTTTTTTATATGCGGAAGGCATCTCGCCGAACCTGGGTTTGCAAGACCAAGTATGCGGTTTACAGTGGGTGCAGCGCCACATCGCCGACTTTGGCGGCGACCCGCAGAATGTGACTGTGTTTGGCGAGAGCGCCGGCGCCATGTCGATTGCCCGCCTGCTGGTCATGCCGTCGGCGCAGGGGCTCTTCCACAAAGCCATCCTGGAGAGCGGGGCCTTCTTTTTGGAGCAGCCCGGCCAAAACCTGGCCAACGCACAGGCCTGCACCCGCAAATTCTTCAAAGCGCTTAACCTCCCTGCCGGGGATATCGGCGCTCTGCAAAACGCGCCTTATGCTGAGATCATGCGCGCCCAAAAGAAGGTTACCGGCAAAGGCTTTTCGTTCAATCAGGTCTTTTTCCCGGCCCATGACGGCCGCGTCATCCCGGCGGACCCATATGCACAATTGAAAGCAGGCGCTGCTCGCGATATCCCGATTTTAATCGGCACTAACCAGGAAGAACTTCCCTTATTTGGCGGGATGATCAAGAACCCGCTCCAGCAGCTCATCATGCAGCAGGTGCTGTTTGGCTGGCTCAAGAAAATGGGGGTTTCCAGCCAGCAAACCCGGCGTTTGCTGCCGCTGTATCGCAAGGCATTGGCGCCAGAGCTGGCAGCCCAAAAGCGCGAAGTCAATTATCTGATCACAGATGCTTTTTTCCGTGTGCCGGCGCTGCGGTTGGCTGAGGCGCACCTGGATGGGCCGGCCAAAACTTATTTTTATTGTTTTGCGCATCCTGCTCCTAAGATCCAGGCAGCCTCGCATGTGCTGGAACTGTATTTTGTGTTTGGCACACTGGCGTGCGAGGATATCTCGCAAATGATGAAAGTGCCAGCGACTGCCGAAGAGCGACATCTCTCCCAACAGATGATGGCAGCCTGGGCGAGTTTTGCCCGCTCCGGCGATCCCAACCATGCGGACTTACCTGCCTGGCCGGCTTATGACAGCGCCCGGCGCGCCACCATGTTCCTGCAGATCCCGCCGAGGGTTGTTGAAGCGCCGCTAGAAGAAGCGCGCCAGGAATGGATAAGAATCCTGGGCTAGTTTACAAGTTCAACCGCGCACCGCATCGAGTTCCAGCCGGTTGGCGCGCCCCACGGAGCCAACCAGTAGGCGCTGGGCTTGGGCGTGCGTTGTTGGGTGGCGCGATCAACGGCGATCAGTCCGAATTTTGAGCCAAACCCGCTGACCCATTCGAAATTTTCCGGAGCCGACCAGCAGATTCTTCTTTATTGGCGAAATATTTGTAGATGGTGGCTCTGGTCGGGCGAGAGGCTTCGGCAATATCGCCAATCGTGACTTGCTCGATTCCTTTTTGGATGAAAAGATCTTCAGAGACTTCCAGTATCCATTCTCGCTGGTTTTCACGGTGTATGGGGTGTAAATGTTATTGGTAATTAGAAGTGTTCCGTTGTGTATACAATTTGTTTAATGTTATACACTGTATATATTTTTTATTATATAGCCAATTCAACAAATGTCATGAGGCAATTCTTGATTTTTCGCAATGCAAAACGCAATAAAATTGGTGATTTCAGTAAAATATTGACAAATATCAACAATCATTTATAATGTTATTTGATGATACTGATTCGCCCGACAAAGGAACCCATCGATGACCACTTATGAGCGGCGCCAATCTTTGGTCGATCTACTGCGCAGGCAGCCGGGCGCGCGCATCCCTGAAATTGCCCGGGCTCTCCAGATTTCGGAAGGGACCGTGCGCAATGATCTGAACGCGCTGGAAGCGGAAGGGCGTTTGAACCGTTTCCACGGCGGCGCAGTCCTGGTGGAACAAACGAGTTTCAACAACACCTCCTTCACCGAGCGGCATCGCGAACATGCGGTGGAGAAAGAAGCCATCGCCCGCTGCGCGGCGCAGTTGGTTCAAGACGGCGACTCGATCTTGCTGGATGCGTCCAGCACAATCTATTACTTCGCCCTGGCGCTGGAGTCAAAACAGCGCCTGCGGGTGGTGACCAATGGAATCGATGTAGCCCGACTGCTGGCGAAAAACCCTTCCAACACAGTGATCTTAATCGGCGGTATCCTCAGCCAGGATGGCTCGTCGCTGACCGGTTTGTTCAGTGAGCAAGCCATTCGGGATTTGCACGTGCAGAAGGCTTTCGTTTCATGCAGCGGTTTCAGTGTGGTGCGCGGGATGACCGAAGTGCACCTGGAAGAAGCCCAGCTCAAACGCAAAGCGATTGAATCTGCCCAGCAGGTGTTTGGCCTGGTTGATTCAAGCAAGCTGGGTAAAGAAGACTTGACGCCCTTTGCCAGGCCTGACCAGCTTTGCTGCCTGTACACCGATGCAGGCATCACCCCGGAGTGGAAGCAGGCCTTCGAGCAGGCCGGGCTGGCGATCACGATCTGCGGCGCCCTGGCGCAGATTTTTTAGCTCAAGAGGAGATATTCATGAATCTTTCCGAATCTCAAATCCGGTCGGCGTATGCCCAGGCCAAAGAGCGTTACGCCAGCCTGGGCGTAGATACCGATACGATCTTGCAGCAAATGGAGAAAGTCGCTATCTCGCTGCACTGCTGGCAAGGCGACGATGTGAGCGGCTTTGAGAACCCCGGCGGCGAGCTGACGGGCGGGATTGCCGCCACCGGAAATTACCCCGGCAAGGCGCGCAATGCAGATGAACTGCGCCGCGACCTGGATGTAGTTTACAGCTTGCTGCCCGGCGCTCACCGGCTAAATTTGCATGCCATTTATCTTGAGGCAGGGAAAAAAGTGGAACGCAATGCGATCGAACCGCAGCATTTTGCCGCCTGGGTGGATTGGGCGAAGACCAAAGGACATGGCCTGGATTTCAACCCAACCTGCTTCTCGCACCCACTGGCGGCGGACGGCTTCACCCTCTCGCACCCCGACTCAGCCATCCGCCAGTACTGGGTGGAACACTGCATTGCCAGCCGCAGGATCGGCGAATATTTTGGACGTGAGCTGGGCAGTAAGGCCGTGACCAATATCTGGATACCGGATGGCTACAAAGATACGCCCGCCGATCGCAGCGCGCCTCGCCGCCGCCTGCTGGATTCCCTCGACAGAGTGCTGGCCGAGAAACTGCCGCACAACCTGGATGCTGTTGAACCCAAGCTGTTTGGCATCGGCTCGGAGAGCTATGTCACCGGTTCGATGGAGTTTTACACGGCCTATGCTGTCAGCCGCAAGATACTGCTGACGTTGGACAGCGGGCATTTCCACCCCACGGAGACCATCGCCGACAAGATCTCGGCGCTGCTGGTGTTCCTTGACGAGCTGCTGCTGCACGTCAGCCGCGGTGTGCGCTGGGACAGCGACCACGTGGTGACGTTCAACGATGATTTGCAGGCGATCGCTCAGGAGATCGTGCGCGCCGGAGCGCTTAACCGGGTGCACATCGGGCTCGATTACTTCGACGCCAGCATCAACCGCCTGGCAGCCTGGACGGTGGGCGCCCGCAACACCCTGCGAGCTATGCTGAATGCCTTGCTGGAGCCGCAGGCCCTGCTCATCAAATATGAAGCAGAGGGAGACTTCTCGAGCCGCCTGGCTTTGCAGGAGGAGTTGAAGGCTATGCCAGCGGCCGCCGTCTGGGATTACCACTGCCTGGTAAAAGGAGCGCCGGTTGGCATGGCTTATGTCGACACTATCAAAGCTTACGAGCAAAATGTGTTGGCGCAGCGCGCTGGGCGCTGAGCCAGCGTTGAAAACCAGGAAAGGCGATATGCCCCGCGTCAGTTTGTTCGCCAGCCTACGCAAAGCGGCCGGCGCCAAGGAAGTCCCTGGGACAGGTGGAACCATTGCTGAGGTGCTGGCAAACCTGGTCGAACGCTATCCTCTGCTGGCAGCTCAATTGGTCGAAGACGGGCGAATTCGCCCGCACGTGGTGATCACCATTAACGGTCACACAATTACAGATGAACACGCCCCGGTCGCGGCAGATGACCAAATCGCAGTTTTCCCACCCATTGCCGGTGGGTGAACCCGGCGGGGCAAAGGAGATATGATGAACGGTTGGAATGGCAAAATATTAGAAATCGATCTGACAGCGCATACCACGAAATCCTACCCATTGGATATGGAAATTGCCCACCAATTTATTGGCGGGCGCGGGTTGGGCGCCCGACTGCTCTGGGACCTGGTTGGCCCAGAGGTCGATCCGCTCAGCCCGCAGAATGTGCTCATCTTCACCAACGGCCCGCTGACCGGCACTGGCTACCAGACCAGCAATCGCTTTTCGGTGACCACCAAAAGCCCGCTGACCGGCACGGTGCTGGACGCTAATTCGGGCGGCTTCTGGGGCATGCAGTTCAAGAAAACCGGCTACGACGCGATGATTGTGCGCGGGCGTTCCGAAAAACCGGTCTGGATTGAGATCAAGAACGGTGCAATCACTTTTCACGACGCCAGCGAACTGTGGGGCATGCGCGTCTTCGCTCTAACCGAGAAGTTGGGTCAAGATAACAACCGGCGGAACGTGCTGTGCATCGGCCCGGCTGGCGAGAACCTGAGCCGCATTGCCGCGATCATGAATGACCGCGAGCGGGCGCTGGCGCGCGGCGGCCCGGGGGCGGTGATGGGTTCGAAAAATCTGAAGGCCATTGTGGTGGAAGGCAAAGAACGGCCCGAAATTGAGGATAAAGAGCGCTTTAAATTCCTGCTCTATGAAACTCGTAAGCTGCTGGCTGCCAGCCCGCTGACCAGCCAGGCTCTGCCTGAGTTTGGCACGGTGGTGCTGATGAATATCATGAACAACATCGGCGCGCTGGCCACCCGCAACCACCAACAGACGCAGTTCGAAGGCGCCGAGGCCATCTCGGGCGAAGAACTGACCGAGAAATACCTGGTCAAAAATGCCTCGTGCTGGGCCTGCCCGATCGGCTGCACACGCGTCAGCAAAACCGAGAAAGTGGAGGGCGAAGGTCCCGAGTTCGAGAGCACCTGGGCCTTCGGCGCACAGTGCGGCGTGGACGATCTGCCGGCGATCATCGAAGTCAATGCGCTGTGCAACGACCTGGGGTTGGACACGATCTCCGCCGGTTCGACGATTGCTTGCGCCATGGAATTGAGCGAAAAAGGCTACATGGACTCTGATCTGCGTTTCGGCCGCGCTGACTTGCTGGCGCGCAGCGTGGAAGAGATTGCTTACCGGCGCGACCTGGGCGCCGAGCTGGCTGACGGCTCGCTGCGCCTGGCGACCAAATACGGCCATCCTGAGCTTTCCATGACTGCCAAGGGGATGGAGATGCCGGCTTATGACCCGCGCGGCCTGCAAGGCCAGG
The DNA here is from genome assembly GCA_029782365.1 of Chloroflexota bacterium. GTDB lineage: Bacteria > Chloroflexota > Anaerolineae > Anaerolineales > UBA4823 > CAWBUW01. Next base: position 72,724 of record JAKOUW010000112.1, on the reverse strand, counting down.
GCTTGCTCTACGCCACCTCCAACCGCGGCGGCTGCCACATGCGCGGCAACATGATCGGCCTGGAGGTTCTCGGTCTGCCCAAGCTGATCGACCGCTTCCAGGTGCAGGGCAAGAGCAGTTTTGTCATCTTGAACCAGAATTCTAACGCGGCGATCGATTCGCTGGTGGTGTGTAAGTTCACCAACATGGGTGTCGCTGATGAATATTTTGCCCGAGTCTTGAGCGCTGTGACTGGTTTCCATTATGCGACCGGCGATATGATCAAAGCGGGCGAACGGGTGTGGAACCTGGAGCGCCTGTATAACAACCGCGAAGGCTTCACCAGCAACGACGATACCCTGCCGCCCCGTTTGCTCAACGAAGCGCCGGCGGATGGTCCGTCGAAAGGTTGGGTTTCGCACCTGGAACCCATGCTGAAAGAATATTACCGCAGCCGCGGTTGGGATGAGCATGGTGTGCCCAGGCCGCAGAAACTGCAAGAACTGGGATTGTCCAATTTGGTACAGGCAGTCGCCTGAGGAGAATATATGATCGACCCTCGAATTTATGATATGTTCCGTGAAATCGGCCGCGATTTGTACACCGCCAACATGATTTCTTCGCATGGCGGCAACCTGAGCATACGCCTGGGCGACCGGGTGATCATTAAGCGCCGCGGCGCAATGTTGGGCAACCTCAAGCCTCATGACCTGATCGAAACCCGTCTGGATAAAAACGACAGCGGCGTGGCCCTGGCTTCCACCGAGCTGCTGGTGCACCGCACGGTTTATTTGAATACGCCTGCCCTGGCGATTTGCCACTGTCACCCGCGCACGGCGATTTCATTTTCCCTCTCGCGCGATGAAATTGTGCCGATCGACAATGAGGCTTCGTACCTTCTCAAAAAAGTGCCTGTGATCACCGAGGAATTCGCCTCTGGCACGCCACAGATGGCCAACAAAGTGGCTGAGGCGCTCCGGAATTACAAAATTATCATGCTGCGCGGGCACGGCAGTTTCGCCACCGGTCAAACATTGGATGAGGCTTTCTTCTGGTCATCCACATTGGAAGAAGCCTGCCAGATCATGCTGTTTACCAAACAAATCAACGAGCCGTTCATCGAATACCGCAAGATGAGCGAAGCCTACAATAAATTCTAGCCGCTCCCGTTCCTGGCTACCGCCCTCGCCAGGAGAAACAGGATGAATGTCTATGCCAAAAGTCCAGTTGTTCATCACCTGCCTCGCAGACCAATTCTACACAGCCACGCTGCAGAATATGACCCATTTGCTCGAGAGCCTGGGTGTTGAGCTGGTCTTCCCAACCGAGCAGACCTGCTGTGGGCAGCCGCTGTTCAACAACGGCTTCGAAAATCAGACACGCGCGGTGGCTTTGAATTTCCTGCGCGCTTTCAGCAAAAACAGCGCGCCGATCGTCGGTCCTTCGGGATCGTGTGTCAGCATGGTGAAACACCACTACGCGGAGTTGTTTTCACCGGGTTCAACCGAACACGCCCAAGCCGTGGAAATCGCCGCTCGCACGTTTGAGTTTACCGAATACCTGGTGAATGAGCTCAAAGTCACCGATGTCGGCGCCGCCTACCCGCACAAAGTCACCTACCACGCCTCCTGCCATTACCTGCGTGAAATGGGGCTGAAAAGCGAGGCGAAGGCGCTGTTGGGTGCAGTCAAAGGGTTAGAGTTCATCCCGCTGAAAGAAGAGGACACCTGTTGCGGTTTTGGCGGCGCCTTTACGGTTACCTACCCGGAAGTCAGTCGGGCGATGATGGAAAGCAAGGTGAAAAACATCCTGGCCAGCGGCGCCGACACGGTCATCACCTGTGAGCCGGGCTGCCTGATGAACATCGCCGGCGGCCTGCACAAGGCAGGCTCGACCATCCAGGCGATGCATATCATTGATTTGCTGGCGGCGAGGTAAACGTATGAGCGAAACCCCGGCTTATATTGATTTTGAAACCTACACTGAGCATATCCCCGACAGCATACCCTCGGCCGTCCAACAGGCCACCGGGCGCTTTGCCGGCCTGCGCTCGACCCGCGTGGCCGAGTTGCCCCAATGGGAAGATCTGCGCCAGATCGGCTCGGACATTCGGCTGCATACCATTGAGAACATGGACGTATATCTTGCCCGTTTGGAATCTGCTGTGCAGGCGGCCGGCGGGTATGTGCACTGGGCGGCGACGGCCGAAGACGCTCGCCAGATCGTACTGAAGATTGCCAAAGACCACAACGTCCGCCTGGCTGTCAAAGCCAAGTCGATGGCGACGGAGGAGATTGGCTTGAACCATGCCTTGCAGGATGCTGGCATCGAGGCGCTGGAGACCGACCTGGGCGAGTATATTATCCAACTGGCCGGCACCGGGCCCTCGCACATCATTGTGCCGGCGGTGCACCTGCGTAAAGAAGATATCGCCGACCTGTTCAGTGAGAAATTGCACATTAACGCCCCAGCCGACCCCATCGAGCTGACACGCATCGCTCGTGAAAAACTGCGCGAAAAATTCCTGGCGGCCGAGATGGGTATTTCGGGGGCTAATTTCATGGTGGCTGAGAGTGGGACAATCGTCATGGTGACCAATGAAGGCAATGGTCGCATGTGCACCACCCTGCCCGACCTGCATGTGGCGGTCGTTGGCATCGACAAAGTCATCCCAGACTGGGAATCGCTGACCGTTTTTTTGAAACTGCTGGCTCGCTCGGCGACCGGCCAAAAGCTTTCCACCTACACCCAGTTCATCACCGGTCCGCGGCAGGCCGAGGGCGAGTTCGGTCCTAAGGAATTCCACCTCGTCTTGCTGGATAATGGCCGTTCGAACGTGCTCAAAGACCCGGTCGGGCGCGAGGTGTTCAAGTGCATTCGCTGCGGCGCCTGCGCCAATGTCTGCCCGGTGTACAAAAGTGTGGGCGGCTTTGCTTACGGCTGGTTCATTTCTGGCCCGATCGGCGCCATCTTCGCTCCGCAGATGCTCGGCACACCCACGGCGCGTGAACTGCCGTATGCCTCTACATTGTGCGGCGCCTGTGCCGATGTCTGCCCGGTCAAAATTCCGATACCGACCATCTTGCGCCATCTGCGGCGGCGCGTCGCCCAGGGCGACGACTTTGCGGCCTCAACGATGCCGGCAACAGTGCGCACGGCTGCTGGCCTGGCAAGCATAGCCCTGGCCTGGAACTGGGTGTACCGCCTGGGCGCCCGCCTGCTGCCTGGGGTAATGAGCATGTTCCGGCGCGGCCAGTGGATTCCATGGGCGCCCTACCCACTCAGCCGCTGGACCAAAGCGCGACCTCTGCCGGTCTTTACCGGCGGTTTCCGCCAATGGTGGCAGGCGCGCGCCCGCCAGGGTAAGGAGCGACGATAATGGCCAACTCTGTCATTGAAAACATCCGTCTTTCGCTGGGGCGCAGTGTAGAATCGCCCCTGGCTCAGCGCCCGCCGGTTTATCCGGCCCGTGCCGCAGGGGAGCTCGAGGCTGAAATGGAGAATTTCCTCAGCGAGGTGCGCAAGCTGTCTGGCAGCGCCCAACGCCTGCCGCCGCTGAACGTGGCAGAGGCGCTGACAACCCTGGTGGTTGAGAACGCCATCTGCAAAGCGGCGCTCTGGCGCACGCCGCTGTTCGCTCAGTTGGGGCTTGAGCAAGCGCTGATCAGCCTGGGAGTTGAAGTAGTTCCAGCCAATGCTGATAAACACGCCCTGGCGCTGTGTGACCTGGGGATCACCGAGGCAGATTACCTGCTGGCCGAAACCGGCACCCTGGTGCTGCGCTCCTCGGCTGAAAAACCACGCGCTGTCTCCCTGCTGCCCCGCATTCACCTTGCCATCATCAGGCCGCAGATGCTGCGCCCGGACCTGCACCAGGTTTTTGCCGAAGCCAAAGACAGCCGCTACCTGGTCTTCGTGACCGGACCAAGCCGCACCGCTGATATTGAGCTGACCGTGACCCTGGGCGTTCACGGGCCGAAAAGCCTGCACGTGTGGATGCTGGAAGCCTGAAACTTTACTTTACATTCTCATGTAAAAAGTCAAAGGTCCGTGACCACGCCAGTTCGGCCGCTGTGCTGTTGTATTCAAGGCGGTCGTCTTCTACGAACCAATGCGGCAGTCCCGGGTAGAGGTGGGTTGTCACATCGACGCCCGCTGCGCGCAAGCCGTTTTCCATAGACCGGATGTCATTGATCGGCACCCATTCGTCGATGTCGCTGAAATGGCCCAACACTTTGGCCTGGATTTTCTTGAAATCCATTTCAAAACCGCCGTAAAACAGGACAACCGCGCTGACCTGGTCAGGCGCGTTAGATGCCGTGATCAGCGCCCAATCGGCTCCCATCGAAAAACCGACCACGCCAATCTTTTGGCTCGTGCAGGCGGGGTGCGCTCGCAAAAAATCTTCGGCTGTCATAACGACATCGCCTGTAAACTGGTCATCGCGGCTCTGCATCAAAGCCGTGGCGTCTTCTACTGTCCAGGCAATTTCACCCTTGTTCAGGTCAGGCGCCAGCGCCACAAATCCTTGCTCGGCCAGGCGCGCACACAGATTCTTGAAGAAAGGCTTGAGCCCCCACCAGGCATGCAAGACGAGCACACCGGGGCCTTTGCCGCCTGCTGGCAGCGCCAGGGCGGCGTCGACCGGCTGTCCGTTGACTTGTAGTTGGATATCCATAATTGCTCCTTTATGGAATGGTGTAGCGCATGAACAGTTGAGTTTCGTTGATTATACCAGAACAATTGATCTACGAATAGCTTGTTATAAGAAATTTTTTGCCCGAAAAGAAGGCAGTTTTCTGTGCAGGAGGAGCCAGGGTTATCATCAGCGCACAGCGAAAACAAAGCCAATGAAATAAAAGCGCTTTCCCAAGGTTCTCACCTGTTGGAAACCGGCCTCCTTCAATATCCCTTGCAGATCTTCCACACCGAACTTGGTGCCGTGATGCATTGCCAGCGTGGTCATGATGTGCTGGCGCAGGGAAGAGCCGGTCTTGGCGATATCGGCGATCAACAAGCGTCCGCCGGGTTTGAGCACGCGATAGACTTCTGCCAGACCCTTGACCTGCAACAGTGGAGGCAGGTGGTGCATCATCAGGCTGGAAGTGACAACGTCGAAAGAGGCATCTGGGTAGGGGAGAGATTCGATCACGCCGAGGCGGAAATCGATATCCAAACCTTTACGCCGGGCGTTGTTTTGCGCCACGGCGATCATTTCGGGGGCAGGGTCGATGCCGGCTGCTTTGCCGGCAGGCCCAATCCGCTGGGCAGCCGGGATGGTCACCCCACCTGTGCCGCAGCCCACATCTAAGACGCTCTCGCCGGGTTTGAGTTGAGCCAGATCGATGGTGATGGCGCGCAGCCCCTTTATCTGCCCGAAGGCAATCACGTTGGTGAAGAAGTCGTAGAAGCTGGCCCAGCGAATCAGGCGCCCTTCGGTTTGTACAGGGTTATCATGCGAATGAGAGTGGAACATACTGGTTTCTCCTTGTATAGAAAGTGTATAATATGTTCGATAGTGAACACAATGTTCGATATGGAGTATAGGATTTTTTGCGCTGCATGTCAACCGACAAACCAATGAAAGTGTTCGTTAGCGCACAAATCCAAATTTTTGTCTAGAATTGGAGATGTCCAACATGCCAGAACAAAAAACCGATCGGCGCAGTTTGCGCACACGGAGAATTTTACTCGATGCTCTGGTGGCGTTGATGCAAGAAAAACCGTATGAAGCGATCACTGTACAGGATGTCCTGGACCGCGCCGATATCGGACGTTCCACGTTTTACGCGCATTACCCGGATAAAGAAGCATTGATGGTGGATATGTTGGAACGGATGATGAACGCCTTGAGCAAAATGTCCGGCGAGTCGCCTGCTGCAGGCGGTCCGCGCCTGGCGCCGTTAAAGGAATTGTTCGAGCACGTGAAGCAGAACCAGCGCTTGTTTAGCGGCGTGATGCGCGGCAGAGCAGTCGATTTATTTTATGAAAAAGGGCAGGCATATTTAAACCAGATGATTGCTAATGAATTAACCGGCCGCCTGCCGGCAGGGCGCCAGCCTGCCATCCCCATCCCGGTGCTGGCGCAGTTTGTCTCCGGCACAATGGTGACCATGCTGCGCTGGTGGTTGGAGAACAAAATGCCCTATTCTCCCTCAGAAATGGACACCATGCTGCACAGGCTGGTCATGCCTGGAATTCAAAACGGCTTGACAGGGTAACTGCATCTGTCTTGTAGGAAGTGCAGTTCTTGGCGGTAGGGGTAAGGGAACCTAAAGAAGATATGATATAATATACAAACAATTGAGCAACTATTCAATTGTTATTCTGATGACAAGTTGATTGGAGCTATCCCCGATAATGGACGTTCGATTTGATGAAGAAATACTGCAGGGACTGACAGAAGAGGAAGCCCGCGAACGACTGGCAACCAATGGGTACAACGAACTGCCAAGCACTCAAAAGCGCACTTTTTTTCATATTCTTTTTGAGGTAGTGCGCGAACCGATGTTCTTGATGTTGATCGCCTGCGGCTTGTTATATTTATTTCTGGGCGACCAGGAAGAAGCCCTGATGCTGATGGGCTTTGTGGTGGTGATCATTGGCATTACCTTTTACCAGGAACAAAAGACCGAACGAGCGCTGGACGCCCTGCGCGATCTGTCCAGCCCGCGGGCGCTGGTGATCCGCGATGGCAAGCAGCAGCGCATTGCGGGGCGCGAAGTTGTGATGGATGATATTGTTCTGGTTGCTGAAGGCGACCGTGTCCCGGCCGATGCCGTCTTACTGGCAGGAACAAATATCAGTGTGGATGAATCACTGCTGACTGGCGAAGCGGTGCCTGTGCGCAAGAGGGCCTGGGACGTGAGGCTTGAAATGGGGCGGCCAGGCGGCGACGACCAACCCTTCATCTACTCTGGCACGATGGTTGTCAAAGGGCAGGGGGTCACCCAGGTGCGGGCGACCGGGATGCAAAGCGAGATTGGGAAGATCGGCAAAGCCTTGCAAATCCTGGAGCCGGAAGACACCAACCTGCAGCAGCAGACCGGACGGCTGGTGCGCAATTTTGCCCTCATCGGACTGGCGATGTGCGTGGTTGTCGTGATTGTCTTTGGGCTCACACGCGGCGATTGGCTGCACGGCTTCCTGGCCGGCATTACACTCGCTATGGCAACCCTGCCGGAGGAATTTCCTGTGGTGCTGACGATCTTCCTGGCCCTGGGCGCCTGGCGCATCTCTCAACGTCATGTGCTCACAAGGCGTGTCCCTGCGGTCGAGATGCTTGGCGCCGCCACCGTGCTGTGCACCGACAAAACCGGCACCCTTACCCAGAACCGCATGACTGTGACGCACTTAATGGTCGATGACCAACTGCTGGAAGTGGAAGCGGCGCAGCGCATACTGCCTGAAGCATTCCATGAGTTGGCAGAGTTTGGCATCCTGGCGACACCGGCGGATCCGTTCGATCCAATGGAAAAGGCCATCAAAGAATTAGGCGGCCGCACGCTGATCAATACCGAGCACCTCCACAGCGATTGGAGTCTGATGCGTGAGTACCCACTCTCTGAAAAATTGCTGGTCATGTCGCATGTCTGGCGATCGACCAACCGGCGCATGTTTGTGGTGGCAGCCAAGGGCGCGCCGGAGGCGATTGCCGATTTATGCCACTTCAACTCTGCACAGTTAGATGCCCTGCACAGCCAGATTGACCAGATGGCCGACCTGGGCCTGCGTGTGTTGGGTGTGGCCAAAGCTGAATTTATCCCCCCGGATTTGCCTTCTGAGCAGCATGACTTCGAATTCCGGTTCGTCGGCTTGCTCGGCTTGGCCGACCCGATCCGCAGGGAGGTGCCCGAAGCGGTTAAGGAATGTTACCAGGCTGGCATCCGCGTGATTATGATCACAGGCGATTACCCGGGTACAGCCCGCAATATTGCCAGGCAGATTGGGCTGCAGCCAGCGAATGAAATCATCACCGGCGCAGAATTGGATCAGATGAACGATGAAGAGCTCCGGCGGCGCATAAAAACCACCTGCATCTTCGCCCGCGCCGTCCCGGAGCAAAAACTGCGCATCGTGGGCGCGTTGAAAGCCAACGGCGAAGTTGTCGCCATGACTGGCGATGGCGTAAACGATGCGCCGGCGCTCAAAGCAGCCCACATCGGGATCGCCATGGGTGGGAGAGGCACGGATGTGGCTCGCGAATCGGCGGCGCTGGTGCTGGTCGATGACAATTTTGCTTCCATCGTCGCGGCTGTGCGCATGGGCCGCCGAATTTTCGACAACCTCAAAAAAGCGATGGCGTTTATTTTTTCGGTGCATATCCCGATCGCTGGGCTGTCGCTTATTCCGGTTTTATTTAAGTGGCCGCTGGCGCTGCTGCCGGTGCATGTTCTTTTCCTGGAACTGATCATTGACCCGGCCTGTACGGTTGTCTTTGAAATGGAACAGGATGAGGACGATATTATGCAGCGCCCGCCGCGTAAGTTGAACATCCCTCTGTTTGGGCGCTCGATGGTGGTTTCTGGCTTGATCCAGGGGTTGGGGATCCTGGCAGTCGTGACGGGCATCTACGCATTTGCCTTGGTGCAGGGCCTGGGCGAAGGCGAGGCGCGCATGTTCGCCTTTGTTTCACTGGTGATCGGCAACCTCGGCCTGATTTTTTCGAACCGTTCCCGCACGCTTTCTATCTATCAATCCTTGCGCATTCCAAACAAGGCCTTGTGGTGGATCAGCGGCGGAGCCCTGTTCTTTCTGGCTCTGGTTTTGACCATCCCGGCGTTGCGGAATGTTTTCCTGTTCGCCCCCCTGCATCGTTGGGAACTGGGCCTGTTAACAGCCGCTGGCCTGAGCAGTATCCTGTTTGCCGAGAGTGTCAAGCTTAGGCCTATTCGCAGAGCGATATATCGGGAAGGTGAATAGGCGGCAAACTAACAGACATCGGTCATGTGACATCATTCAAGCCTGGGGCAGCAGATCATCGCTGTTAAGCGCGCTGAATTGTTAGCCTTGGTCAGCTTCGATCAGCAAATTGGAGATATGTGCGCAGGTCTGGAATTGGCGAAATGAGGAGGTACGATGATTATCAAAACGACTTTTATCATTTCTCTATCTGAGGCTCAAGCTGATGTGCTCGAACTGGGTGGAAAAGGCGCTTCGCTGGCGCGTCTTGCATCTGCCGATCTGCCTGTACCAGGTGCATTTGCCATTTCTACCTCAGCATACCGCTATTATGTGGCTTCTCATGATCTGCAAGGCCAGATCATGGCGGCTGCCGCTGCTGTTGAGCCGCAGAAGCCCGAAACCTTTGAAGAAGCCGCCCAGCGCATCCATGGGTTGTTTGCACGATATTCCCTGCCCAAAGATCTCATATCTGAGATTAGTGAAGCTTGTGCCGTATTAGGCGGCGATTCGCCAGTAGCCGTGCGCTCCTCTGCGACAGCGGAGGATTTACCAGACCTGTCTTTTGCCGGACAGCAGGAAACCTATCTCAATGTGCGTGGGCTTGAGGCAGTCGTGGAGGCTGTTAGGCGTTGCTGGGCTTCCCTGTGGACAGCGCGCGCCATTGCCTACCGTTTGCGGCAGAAGATCGACTCTGATTCGATAGCCATGTCCGTCATCGTGCAGCGCCTGATCGTGGCCGAAGCAGCCGGCGTGATGTTCACAGCCAACCCTTCCAATGGAAAGCGATCCGAGATCGTTATCAACGCGGCCTGGGGCTTGGGAGAGTCGATCGTTTCAGGCGCTGTTACACCAGATACACTGATCATTGATAAAACAACTGGCCATCTGCTCCAGCGCCAGACAGCCGAAAAGCAGGCAATGACTATCCTGACAGAATCGGGCACACTGGAGACTCTCGTTCCTGATGAACTGAAACACAAGGCTGTGTTGAGTGATGCTCAGGCGGCTGAATTGGCCCGTTATGGCGTGCAGATTGAGAACCTGTATGGACGGCCAATGGATATTGAATGGGCGTTGGGGAATGGCAATTTCGCCATTCTCCAGGCGCGGCCGGTTACTGCCCTGCCTGAGAGCGCAGTAGAAGAGCCCGTGACCTGGCCTAAACCTGGGCGCGGTGAGATGTACGGCCGCACCAGCTTTGCCGAGCAATTACCGAACCCAGTCTCACCCCTGTTCGGCACATTGGGTTTGCGCATGGCTGATATCCCCACCCAGGAACTGATGAAGCGATTTACCACCGCTAAGATCAAATACACATATGTTCCGATTAATGGTTATGTGTACATGGTCGCCGGCATGAGTCTGCCAGAATTTATAGCGTACATACGCATGTCGGTCCAGATCACTCCGATGGTGCTCCATGGAAAGGAGCGCTGCGAAGCGGCGCGCCGGGAGTTCATCCAGGTAATACGAACCTGGGCAGAAAAAGACATCTCGGCGCTCGCTCCGAGTGAGCTGCTCTCGGGGGCGGGCACCCTTTTTCAGGCTGCGGTACGTCTTTATACACACATGCAGGCGGGCACAGTGCCCTTATCGACTTTCAGCGAGGCGAGCTTTACGCAGTTTTACAATCGATTGGTGCGGCGGCCTGGCGACCCGGCGGCGGCTACCTTCCTTTATGGCTCAGAGACGGTCGCTTTGAATGCAGAAAAAGCATTGTTCGATCTGGCTGCCTGGGTTCGCCAACACCCTTGTCTGGCTGACTATCTACGACAATCGTCTGCCGCCCAGGCGGCTCAGAACCTGCCGCTGTATCAGCCGCCGAGTGGTGTGACCCTTGAAGATTGGACCGAGTGGCGCGGGCAATTTCAGGCGTACCTGGCAGAGCACGGACAAATGACCTATGATCTGGATTTTGTTAACCCTGTGCCTGCCGAACAACCGTCAGCCTTGTTGGAAACAATCAAGATGTACCTGCAGGGCGGCGGCAGCAACCCATATGCGCGCCACCAGTCTGCCCTCCAGCGCCGCACCCAGGCTGCGGAGAGGATCGTGACGCGCTTGCATTGGCCGCTGAAAGGATGGTTCCAGCGCTTACTGCGTTGGGCGCAAGAGAATGCCCCCGGGCGAGAGAACAGCCTGGCCGACCTGGGCCTGGGGCATCCCATTATCCGGCGATATCTCAACGAACTGGGGAGGCGGCTGGCAGCCGGCGGGGCTATTCCCAACGCCGAATCAATTTACTGGCTGGAAGAAGCCGAAGTCCAGGAACTGGTCGCTGCGCTTGAAGCGAACCAGCCGCTGGCCAATCTGAGCAGCCGCATTCCCCCTCGCCGGGCGGAATGGCAGCGTTACCTCAAGGCCACGCCTCCGGCCATTTTGCCGGAAAAATCCAAGTGGTCGATCCTGGTCCCCTGGCATCGTACCAGCGATGATCGATCCATGTTGCATGGCATCGGCACCAGCGCCGGCCAGGTCACTGCCCCTGCCTGTGTACTTGTCGGCCCGCAAGATTTCGCTCGTATGCGCCCTGGCGATATATTGGTAGCGGCCACAACCACGCCCGCCTGGACGCCCCTGTTTGCAATGGCTGCTGGGGTGGTCACCGATATTGGCGGGCCGCTCAGTCACAGCTCGATCGTGGCGCGCGAATATGGAATTCCGGCGGTCATGGCGACAGGCTCAGCGACCCGCCGCATCTTGAACGGACAGATTATCATGGTGGATGGAACTCATGGTACGGTGATCTTGAAAAATTGAGTAAAATATATCCAATGAAACCATCTACTGCGGATGTACATCCAGAGCTGCGGCAAATTGCAGGCAAGATGGGTGCGATCAACATGAATGCCAGTAGTTTGTGGCTGATGCGCATTTTGAGCAAAGTGCTCATCAGGCCGCTGAAGATGCCTCCCGGTATCCAGGTCAGAAACACATTCATCACCGTTAATGATCCTCAACGCCAAATCCGCCTGCGGATTTACCAGGCGCAGGACAAGCCAGCCAATGCGCCGGGCTTATTATGGATGCACGGCGGCGGGATGATCGGCGGTGCGCCTGAGCTGGATGATGCGTATGTGCTGCCATTTGTCCAGGAAACCGGGGCGCTGGTTGTTTCGGTCGATTACCGCCTGGCGCCGGATTATCCTTACCCGGCTGCGCTGGAAGATTGTTTCGCGGCGCTGCAGTGGCTGGCGACGCAGGCGCAGAGCCTGGGCGTTGACCAACAGCGCATCGCTATCGGCGGCGACAGCGCCGGCAGCGGGCTGGCTGCCAGCCTTGCCCAGCTTGCCCATGAGTCCGGCGGGGTTCAACCCATCTTCCAGCTTCTGGTTTATCCGATGCTGGATGATCGCACGGCAGCCCGCAAGGATATTCAGCCGGATGGTCATTTTGCCTGGACCAATACCTCGAACCGCTTTGGCTGGGAATCCTATTTAAAACAGCCGGTTGGCACCGAGATAGTCCCTGCCGGCTCGGTGCCTGCCCGCCAGGCGGATCTCTCTGGCCTGCCCCCAGCCTGGATCGGCGTTGGGACGCTCGATCTGTTCCACGATGAGGATGTGGCGTACGCTCAGCGGCTGCAAGAGGCGGGCGTCCCCTGCGAGCTGGTGATTGTGCCCGGCGCATTCCATGGCTTCGATGTCAACCTGGGCGGAAAAACGCCTCAACCGCCAGTCGTCAAAGCGTTCCGCCAGTCACAGGTGCAGGCGCTGAAAAAAGCGTTTCGCAGTTAGGCACGCCGCAGCCAGCTCAGGGTATCCGTGAAAATGGCGCCTCCATGCTGGATGAAATGATGCCCCTCACCAAAGACGGGCTGGTAGTCGTACTCCCGGTAAGTCAGCGCTGCTGCCGCAAATCGCCCTTCCGTCCGGATCGGCTGTGATGGAGTAATTTCTCTGTACTTCAAGCAGCAGCTCAGCGAGCCAGAAGCGCACATATTGATCGCCGAATGTGTTGTATTCGACGCTCCGAATATCATCACTGCCGTAGAAGGGCAGGCCCGGCCCTTTGCTGCCCGGATTGATGAACACGCCGATGATTACAGGCATCTCCCCTCTGTGGGTCAAATTATCGAAAACCACCGGTAAATTAACATCCGGGCTGAGATACAGGATGCCGTCCTGAAACACCCTCAGGTTAGCCGGTCGGGAGCCATCCGATTGGGTCAGAATTTAAACCCAATACTTGCCCTCGGTGCCAGGGTAAAACGTTGGTTCACCAATCATACTGCTTGAATTCGCCGCCGGGCACTCGAGCTGGGTGAAGAGAGTCGCTTCCAACGCATACGGCTCTGGGAGGGACATGAAAGCAGGCATGTCTTTTTACGTCATGATCGGTAAAATGGGCGATAAAAAGCTTGGTGATCGCCCAGTCATATTTTTCTTCTGGCGCCTGGATGTGGGGGTTTATTGAAGCATAAAGCGGATGATCATTTCTTCCTTGGCATCTTGGTAAGAACGATATCGTTCCCTTTGAGGATTAATATATCTAATCTTTGATTGACTTTTTTCCCCCATTTACTATAATAAATTTAGATTTCCGCGTTAATCTTCTCTGGATGATTCCATAAACGCTCAGCGATAGGAATTTCCTGGTTGGGGGGAACCTGGGCACGCCGTTTCAATGACCTGGCTGTGCGCCTTGTTTTTTTTCGGATCGGAGGTAAATATGAAATCCTTTTTTACCTTACTGCTGGTGTGTGTTTTGTGTTTCCAATTTGTTTTCTTCGACACTGCGCAACCAGGGAGAGCGCTGCTGGCGGGCGGACTTTCTGTAACAGATGACTTTGGATATACCTTGATTGAAGATACAACCCCGTGGATTACCAAGGATACTAACCTCGGCGTTGCCAGCGGCAACCTGATGTGGGGTCCGGTAGACCTGGGCTTCACTTTCAAATTCTACGGCAGAACCTATACCCAGGTTTATGTGACGTCCAACGGCTTGATTGGATTGAACAGCTCGGCGGATCTTGCCTCACCGGTGAATACCTACATGCCCAAAATAACCTTTCCCAACAACATCATCGCTCCTTTTTGGCTGGCTTTCAAAAGTGGAACCGTAGGTTATAAAACGGGTGGATCTGCCCCCAACCGCTACCTGGCAGTTGAGTTCAATAACGTTGAAAAGCTCAACAATGGGGGTATGCCCGGCGGCGGCACGGTGTGGTTTGAAGTCATCCTCTATGAAAGCGGTGATATCTGGTTTAAATACTTCACTTTACCCAGCATCAAAGACTGCAACGCCGGCATTGAAGATGAAACAGGCTCTTACGGCTTGAGCATTGACTGTAATATTCTTACGACATCGACCACCGCGGGGTATCGCTTTATATACCCCCCAGCCGCAGCGCGGGTCAGACTCACCCTTCCGCAACAAAGTGGTTTTGGCGCACCGGGAGCCAGCGTTTCTTTCCCGCTCACAATCTTGAATGCCGGCGATATAGGCTCAGACCGTTTCGACATTTCGGTGACTGCCGCATGGAATGTGAGCCTTTACCAATTGGATGGGACGACACCCCTGACCGACACGGATGTCAGCGGCAAAGTGGATACCGGGGCTCTGCCCCAAAACAGCAGCACGACGATCATGGTCAAAGTTGCGGTGCCTACAGGCGCTGGAATAGGCGATTACAGCACAGCACTCATCGAAGCCACTTCCAAACTGAACAGCGCAGTTAAGAAAACTGCCTCTATCCAGATTGCCGTTGCAGCTTCTTTTGCGCAAATTTTTCGCGATAACGCCAACAATGCCGTTCAACTGCAACGGCTGGAGCCCGGCTTGCAAGCCGCGCAGAAAGTAACCCCTGACGGCGAAAAGGGCTCAAACCTGGCGGTGGCAGAGATGCCGGGAGGAAACCTGGCATTTGCCTGGACTGCGAGCCGCACCAATGCCAACGGCAAGTTTGTAACCGAAGTGAAGTTTGGCATACGCGACCGCGCCGGCGGCCTGGTGAAAGATGCCACACGCCTGAGTGATTACAGCGCAGCTACCACTTATGATACAGATTCGCAGGTTGGAATCGCGGTCACACCTGAGGGCCAGGTTGGCTTGATTTGGCAAAACGAGCTGTGGAATTACAATAATTTCACCTATAATCCGAATATTTATTTTGCCATCCTCAATCCAGATGGCTCGGTAGCCCTCGCGCCCACCAGCCTGACTGCCAACACTGTCTGGTACGGTTGGAACGCCGCCAACAGCATCAAATACCAGACCCCGACCATCGCCGCCGCCAGTGACAACCGCTTCTTGCTGGGCTGGCAGCAAAACACCTGGCTTAATTTTACCCAGGCCCTGGATGATATTTACCTTGCCAGCCGCACGAAAACCGGAGCTGCCGTTGGCGCGACCCTGAAGTTTACCAATGACACCAGCACCTCCCAGGGCTACGGCTCGCCCTCCCTGGCGGCGTTGAACGGCGGTCTGGCTTTGCTGTGTTGGAACAACCTCGCAGACCAGGATATCCACTACGCGGTGTTCGACAGTTCCCTGGGCGTGTTCAAGGCTGATACCAACCTTTCGGGCGACGCAGGCAGTGTGTATGATGCGGAGGCGCACGCCGTCTTGCAGCCCAACGGCAACATCCTGGCGGCCTGGACTGCGGCAGGCGGGCTGCGCTATGCTTTCCTTGATAATACTTATAAGCGGTCCGGCGGGGTACATGCGCTTAACAATCCGCTGGCGCCCAACGGCAACACAGCACTTTCGGTCACCACAGATCAATCCAGCCGCGGCATATTGACCTGGCTGGATTTCGAGTCCATCGGATACTATACGCCGAACCGCCCTCACCTCTATTATGCCTTGCTCGATTCGAACGGAAGTGTTCTGACCCCGCCAATGTTCTTGCAGACCAGCAATTACAATGTCGACACCAGCTTCAGTGGATACGGAAACACCACCCATGCCAGCAACAACGCTGACGTTTATGTCTCGCTGCCAGGGGTGGCAGGAAACGCTGCTGGCGGCAAAGTCTGGCTGCCTGTGCAAGCCGGCAACCAGGGATTGGCTCCAGCAACCAGCGTTATCATTACGATTACACTGAACGCCAGCCTGGTCTATCTGCAGGCAACCCCAACGCCGACCGGGGTTGCCAATGGAGGCCATACACTCACCTGGAATCTGGGCGCTTTCGCTCCGGGAGGCTCCTCCAGCATCCAAATCCAGGTAAAACTGCCCTCCGGAGCGTTAGGCGCACGCTACCTGGTTTCTTCCGCCATCGTCTGCGCCGAAAAGGATGCCAACCCGAACAACAATAACGACAGCGCGGATATTGTCGTGTCAAAACTCATTTATCTGCCCGCCATCAAGAAGTGAGGGCCGGTCTTTACATCTTCTCGAAGCTTGCTTTCAGCGCCGGGTAGAGCTCGCGATACACACGGTAGGATCGGCGGTACTGCTCTACCTGCGCAGGTTCTGGCCGCAGTCTGCCTGTGATTTGGATGATGGCACTGCAGGCTGTCTCTACATCTGGCCAGGCCCCGGCGCCCACCCCTGCCAGCAAGGCTGCTCCGTAGGCTGCTGCCTCGGTCGTGTTCACTGTCGCCAATTCCGCTTCCAAAACCGAAGCCAGGATCTGCCGCCACAGTGCGCTCTTCGTTCCACCGCCTGAAGCCCGCACCTGGGTGATTGCCCCCAGCCCTGCGTTCTGTATCAAGGTGAAGCTGTCCTTCAGCCCGAAGGCAACGCCCTCCAGCACCGCCCGCGTCATGTGCGCTCGCGTATGGCGCACGGTCAGCCCGATGAAAGCGCCGCGCGCCAGCGGGTCGGGGTGGGGTGTGCGTTCACCGCTCAGGTAAGGAAGGAACTGCAGGCCGCCGCTACCGGCAGGGGATTCTTCAGCCTCTTTAAGCAGGCTGTCGAAGCTCATTTCCGGCGCCAGCGTGTCGCGGTACCACTGCAGGCTGCCGGCCGCCGAAAGCATCACACCCATGAAGTGCCAGCGGCCCGGCGCGGCATGGCAGAACGCATGCAGGCGGCCTGCGGGTTCGATCAAAGCCGAGGGGGTAGTGGCGAAAACCACGCCGCTGGTGCCCACCGTCAGCGCGACGATGCCCGGTGCGACGGCACCCACCCCCACCGCCTGGGCAGCCTGGTCGCCCCCGCCAGCCATCACCGGTGTGCCAGGCAGCAGTCCAGTTGCTCGGGCTGCTTCGCTGGTTAGCCGGCCCGTGATCTCCGGCCCTTCATACAACGGCGGCAGCCAGGCGCGTGGGATATCCAGAGCGGCGAGCGTTTCCTCTGACCAGGCGCGCTTTTGTAAATCCATCAAAACCGTGCCGGCGCCATCGGCTTTGTCCATGGCGTATTCACCGGTCAGCTTCAGGCGCACGTAATCTTTGGGCAAGAGGATATGCGCTGCCCGGGCGTAGATTCCTGGTTCGTTCTCTTTTACCCACAAAATCTTAGGCGCGGTGAAACCGGTGAGAGCGACATTACCGGTGATCTGGATGAAGCGCTGGCGCCCGATGCGCCGGTGGATTTCATCGCACTGAGCCTGGGTGCGCTGGTCGTTCCACAAGATGGCCGGGCGCAGGACTTCGCCGGCCGCGTCCAACAGCACCAGGCCGTGCATCTGCCCGGTCAGGCCGACCCCGGCAACCTGGGCCGCGTCCACACCGGACTGCGCCAGCACGCCGCGGATAGAATGCTGTGCGCCTTCCCACCACAGGTCAGGGTGCTGTTCACTCCATAGCGGATGAGGGGTCTCGAAAGGATAAGTCGTAGAGGTTACAGCGATCACCTGTCCATTGTTGTTCATCAGCAAAGCTTTGGTCGCGGTGGTCGAAACATCAATGCCGAGGAAAACCATCCTGCCTCCTTGGGCCATTCAAATCAGACAATCGTAAATGACGCAGATACAGGCACTGGCGCTCCTAATACCTGACTGCGCTGGCCAGGTGAGCATCCACCAATTTCCAGGCGAAACTCACCGGGTTCGAGTTTGGTGTGACCGTCGTCATTGACAAAAGACATCATTTCGGGAGTGATTGTAAAATCTAAAAGCCGGTCTCCCCCAGCATTGCATGGTACCCGCTTAAAACCGACCAGGTGGTGATACGGAACAATGGCAGATGCCTGCAAATCGCTCAGATACAACTGAACAACTTCAGCGGCATCGCAACCGCCGGTGTTTTGAATCTTAAAGCTGATGGATAAGGATTCTCCTGCGCCGAGTGTGGATTTTTCCAGGGTCAATTCCGAATACGCAAAACTACTATAGCTCAAACCAAATCCAAATGGGTAGAGCGGTTCTTGAGTCATATAACGATACGTGCGGCCGGTCATGCTGTAATCTTCAAATGGCGGCAACTGATCAACCGACCGCGGAAAGGTAATTGGTAGTTTGCCGGAAGGGGAGACATCGCCGAAGAGGATATCACCGACTGCCCTCCCTCCTTCCATGCCTGGATACCACACGTAGAGAACTGCGTCTACCAGCTCTTCGATCTCGCCCAGGGCGATGGGGCTTCCCCCGGTCAGCACCAGGACAATCTTTGCCCCATGCATGGCGAGTTCTT
Source organism: Chloroflexota bacterium (assembly GCA_029782365.1). Taxonomy (GTDB): domain Bacteria; phylum Chloroflexota; class Anaerolineae; order Anaerolineales; family UBA4823; genus CAWBUW01. Next base: position 54,314 of record JAKOUW010000112.1, on the reverse strand, counting down.
TGATGTAATCCACCTGCACCTGCGGCAAACGGATATCCTTGCGGTCGCCGTTTTCTTCTGACAATAAAGATTCACCCTCTTCGCCTTCGATAAAAGGTGTAATACCTCCGCAGACAATGGTGACATCTGCTGTCTGAGCCATGCCCGGCGCCCAACTCCTCTCGATTTCACGCTGGTGCTTCAGCAGTGATCCGGGATGATATTCCAGGCCCATGCCCTCGGGGATACGGCTGGTAATACCTTCCAGCAAAGTGATCATCTGGGTGTTAAAGCCATAGTAATTTCCCATCAGCACCTCGAGGCTGGTGGCTGTTGGGCCGGTAACAAAGATTTTCCTGGTGGCAGGGCTGAGGGGAAGGATCTGGCCTCTGTTTTTCAATAACACAACCGATTCCACAGCGGCGCGGTAGGCAAGCTGGCGGTGAGCGTCACAAGCAATCACCTCCAGCGGAATGGATGTATAGGGAACATCTTGATCTGGATCGAACATACCCAGTTTAAAACGCGTTCCCAACGTGCGTTCTAAGGCGCGGTCGACACTACTTTCCGAAATAAGGCCGCGCTCAATAGCTTCTGGAATGGCCTCGAAGACGTGATCGCAGCCCAGGTCACAGCCATTTTGTAAGGCCAGGGCGGCTGACTCTGCCGCGTCATGGGTGACTTTGTGGGTGAGGTGGAAATTCGACAGCGCCCCGCAGTCTGAAACAATATGCCCTGCAAATCCCCATTCAGTGCGCAGAATTTCATCTAATAGGAAATGACTCCCACAACATGGCTCACCCAAAGTGCGGTTGTAGGCGCCCATCACCGATTCCACCCCGGCTTCGGTTACCAGTTTCTTGAAAGCCGGCAAATACGTGTCATACAATTCGCGTTTGCTGACCACCGCATTAAAGACATGGCGATCCTTCTCGGGACCGGAATGAACCGCAAAGTGTTTTGCGCAGGCAGCAGTTTTTAAATAGCGTGGATGGTCGCCCTGTAATCCCTTAACAAATTCAGCCGCCATTTCACCTGTTAAAAATGGATCCTCTCCCCAGGTTTCCTGCCCGCGCCCCCAACGCGGGTCGCGAAAAATATTCACATTCGGTGACCAAAACGTCAACCCTTGATATTGATCGGTATACCCATTTCTCTTTAACGCCGCATGATATTTTGCGCGGCCTTCGTCACTAATTGCTGCAGCAACCTGATGGATCAAATCCCTATCCCAGGTTGAAGCCATACCAATGGCCTGTGGGAAAACTGTTGCCAGTCCATTTCGAGCGATTCCGTGCAAAGCTTCGCTCCAATAATTATAGGCCGGTATTTGCAAGCGCGGTATGCCAACAGCCGGGTGACTCATCAGGCCGATCTTTTCCGGCAAGGTTAAACGGCCTATCAGGTCATTAACACGCTCGGAAATTGGACATGAGGAATTGAGGTACCGGGGCCAGTCTGAATTGTCCATAAAAGCGGGAATTATCGGACCCCTGTCAGGATATCGATTGTCAATTGGTCGAGCCGTTCGTATTTCAGACCGCGTTTGGAGATGGTAGCACGATCAAAAGGTTGAGCTTTGAGCGCGGCAGCCTTCTGTGGACTGTACTTGCCAAAGTAAGAAGTCAAACTGCCATCGTCGGCGCTGATCTCTGCCAGGATTGCCTGTATTTCCGGGTCGGCGTTGAACTGCGCTGCCTTCTCCTTCAAGATCAAGTAGCTGCGCATGCAGCCGCGGGCAAAATCCTTGACGCCTTCAAAGTCCTCAGTGCGGTAGGCATGGGCGTCGAAGTGGCGGCTGCCGGAGTAGCCTACATCCTCCAGGAACTTGACCAGGTAAAAGGCAGCTTTGAGGTCGCGCGAACCAAAGCGCAGGTCTTGGTCATAGCGGCCCGGGTACTGGTCGTTCAAATCGATGTGGAACAGTTTGCCGGCTTCCCAGGCCTGGGCCACGCCGTGCATAAAGTTGATGCCTGCCATATGCTCGTGGGCCACTTCGGGGTTGACGCCTACCATATCCGGGTGGTCGAGGGTCTCGATGAAGGCCAGCATGTGACCGGTTGTGGGGTTGTAGATATCGGCGCGCGGCTCATTGGGCTTGGCTTCCAGGGCAAATTTGAGTGTGTACTTCTGATCCAGGGCGTATTCACACAGGAAATTCATCGCCTCTCGGCTGCGCTGGATGGCCTTCACTGGGTTCTTGCTGGAATCCGTCTCGCTGCCTTCGCGGCCGCCCCAAAAGACATACACTTCAGCGCCGAATTCCACACCCAGGTCGATAGCTCGCATGGTCTTTTGCAGTGCATAGGCGCGCACCTTAGGATCATTGGATGTAAATGCGCCGTCTTTGAAAACCGGATCGCTGAACAGGTTGGTGGTCGCCATCGGCACAACCAGGCCGGTGTCGGCCAGGGCTTTGCGGAATTCTTTTTTGATGGCATCTGCCTCAGCCGGCGCGGCATCGATTGGAATCAGGTCGTTGTCGTGGAAATTAACGCCGTAAGCGCCGACTTCGCCGAGCAGGTACACCAGCTCGGCAGGGGTTTTGTGCTCGCGCACGGCAGAACCGAACGGATCTGCGCCGCGATTGCCGACAGTCCACAGGCCGAAGGTGAATTTGTGTTCAGGTCTTGGTTCGTACATAGGTCAGTTCTCCATTTCTTTGGTTTTACCCGAAGTGATGAGGCGATTATAGCATTGCCTGTTCGATGGCGGTTTTCGACAAATAAGGGGGGAGACTATTTCATCGACCTTACACCCTGCTCGAAATCCAGCTCAAGAGATTTCCCTTCAAATGTAATCACATAATTCAGGCTGTCAAACGGCGCAGTGGTGTACGGGTTTTGCCAGCGCGGATAATCTCGCAGTGAAATTTGATTTCCCGCCACCGTGAACGGACTCTGCCAATTGAACGACGCCAGACCCAGGCCAGGCGCGGCATACTCCACCTTCAGCCCGGCGACAGTTAAACTGGCATTGGTAACCGCTGAGACAAAGTCATCAAAGGTACCATCAACAGCTTTGCGCCCCACCTGGCAGATGAACACGTTCCGGTAGCCTAGAGAGATGATTTCCTGACCTGCATCTGGCCCGGACTCTGTCCATTTGTAGGGTTGGTCTACATAGAGGGCCACGTAACCGTCGCCGCGCCGGCCGAAAATCCAGCCGCCGCCGTGCGCGCCGCCCACTTCTCTGACTTCATTGAAGGCCCATTTCGGAAAATAGGCGTGCGTGAAGGCATAGTGCCGCGTCTCCAGCGGGTAAGGCGCTGATGGGTGGCGGGGTATATCATACAATGCCACCAGCAGGTTTTTGTACTGTGCGGTGCGCGGCAGCCTGCCGTTGGACATCCAATAACTCGGACGGTGGCTGTCGCCTTCTTTCAGGTCATCCGGATTCGTGGCAAAGACCACGGCGTAGCTGTCCAGGGTTGCCTGCCAGATGTGCTGCTGGTAGCCCTTCTCGCCCTTACGGTAATCCTGAGCTGACGACAGCATATAATCGGGTGTGCGGTAGGTGACCTTGTTGACTTCGCTCATCACCACGCCGTTCGAATCGGGATCAAGCAGGCGGCTGGCGAGCGACAAGCCGTTGACCGCCTGTAGTGCTTTGGCGATATCTTTCAGATCGGCGAAGTCGGGATAATGCCACAGGTTCCAGGCATCCGCGGTCTCAATCGTCTTATCGATGCGGCTGGGCAGTGTGAAGGCGCCGAATCCCCACCAGACAGGCGCGTCAGCGATATCGGTGATGCTGATATTATATTTGGCCGCGGCCTCATCTGTGATAGGGATCGACTGCCGCTCGAAGTTGGAGTATTCCTGCGGGTTATCCAGCGCCAGCGCCTGCAAAACAGGAGGCGGAACGTATTTGGGGCTGGTGACCAGCGCCGAAACCGCCATGTTGGTCGTGGCCTGGAAGCGCCCGAGCCCGAAAGCGATCGCTTGCACCGTCACCAGGCTGTCGCCTGCCTGGCTTTTGATGCCGCCGGTTGTCACCCGACCATGGGAAGTGGCGAAAAAGCCGTAGTACGAATCGACGGCTGTATCGAACAAGATCATGTCAACCACCATCGCAGCGCGTGTGGAAATCGACGCATCTTCGGCAAACTGCACCAGGTTTAACAAGGGAGCCAGGTCTTCGGGGTAATAGGTGGTCGAATCCCACTCGGCAAACCCGGTCTGGGTGCGTAATTCTGTCCAGCGCAGGAAGCGCGCCCTGGCTTTTTCCATCTTCTGCTGGCCGGTCAGGCCGTCGTTGCTGAACACCTCGGTCGGGAACGCCTGCCCGGCGAGATATTCGGCGCTGGCGGAGAGCATCTGGTGGTTCTCCGTCCACATTTCAACATACGTTGTTCCCGGTTCATCGAGCCAGTATTTGTAGTTGAGCATAGCGTTTTTCAGCGCCTGCTCCTGGTCTGCTGTCAAAATCCCCGTGCCGCGGTACAGGTAATACAGGCGCACCAGCGAGGCCATGTTGAAATCAGAGGGATCCTGGCGGGCGTTGACAAAGTCGAGGGCGTCTTGCAGCGCTTTGACGTTGATTTTCGTCGCCGGGTCGGCCGCCAGTTTGGCGATATCCGCCCAAACGCCGCCGCGCTCGTTGGGGGTGGGTTGTGTCACCAGCCAGTCGAGGTACATCTGCCGCCGTGCTTCGTAGGTCGGCGCCAGTGGGGTGCGTACAAAGGGTGAATCGCCAGCCTGTGGGCGAGTTGGTATTGGATCTCCTGAGCGGGCAGGGTACTCCGGGCGGGTGGCAGTCAGTTGGTCAACGGCAAGCGCCGCGATCATAAACGCTGCGAGCAGGATCAACCATTTTTTCATTCGTTACGTTCTCCGGTTTTCCAATTCAGGGCCAGGCGGTGTTCGCCCGCTGTGATGTGAATTTCGTCGGCGTTGAATTCGGCGCGGGTAAAGGGATTATCATATCGGCGATAATCTGACAGCGAGATTTTGACATCATCCACTTCGAAAGGCTGGTCCCACCCGAATCGCACCGGCCCGACACCGGGAGCCTGGTAATGGACAGCCAGGTTACTGTAGGTGATTTCCGCAGCAGCGATTTTTTCAATAAATCCGGCGAAGTGCCCATCTTCGGCCTGACGACCCATCTGACAAATCCAGATATTGTCCGCTCCATCGGCGATCACTTCTCTGCCGTTATCTTCCAGATTGAAGCGCAGTGGAGCAGAGATTTCAGGGGGAATATGCGCTTCTTTCCAAATATAGGGATTCTGCGATTTTAGCGCCAGGTATCCTTCGTTCTTGCGCGCAAAGATCCAGCCGTTTTTTTCGATGATTTCGTCAAATTTATCTTTCGGCAGCCAGGCATGAGTGTAAAAATGCCGAATGGGCACATACAGCGCCGGGATTTTTTTTATGTGGTAAATCACGATTGCCAGGTTCTTATACTGCGCTGCCCTGGGCAGCAGCCCGCTGCCGGCCCAATAGTTCGGCGTCACGCCTTCGAGCTTGGCGGGGTGCGTGGTGAAGCAAACTGCGTCCGCTCCGAGCGTTGCCTGCCAGATGTGCTGTTGGTCGCCGCCGTACCCTTTTCGGTAATCCTGCGCAGTGGAGAGCATGTAATCGGGGGTTTTGTACGTGTAGATATTGACTTCCTCGCGCGTGTTGCGGCAGACATCGCGCTCTAAAAAGCGCGCCAGCGCTGGCAGCCCGCCGATGGCGCCGAGTGCTTTGAGCAGGCCGCGGTATGGCTTGAAATTGCCCAGGAACGAATTCTCCCACCAGTTGCAGACGTCGAACATGCGCAGCGTGTTGGCAATTGTACGCGGGTGGAGGTAGGCCTCCAGTGTGAGGTAGAGCATGCCATCCTCAAAGTTGTCGGGGCGCAGCCCCCATTTTTCCATTTCGGTGAGTTTAATCCCCATGCGCTGCCTGTTCTCCATTCGACCATCCACGTTTTGCTGACGGTCGCTGGCGATGTATTCCAGCACTTTCGGCAGGCGGTACTTGCTCAAGGCGAAGGCAATGGCGGACATATTGTCGAATCCCGAAAAGATACCCATGCCAAACAGCAGCTTGGAGGTATCCGTTGTGCCTTCGTTGGAAGCCCATTTCTTGGTGTTCTCGTACGCCCGCCCGTGGGTCGAGCCAAACACACCCCTGAATGAGTTGAGCGCCATGTCGAAAACCAACAGGTCGAGGACCATCTCTGCTTTGCGACGAATTTCGTCATCGGCGGCGAAATCGTAGAGCGCCAGCAGGGCGGTCAGATCTTCATCGTAATAGACGTGCGACAGCCACTCGCTGAAGCCGGTGTGGAAACGCAGATCCAGCCAGCGTAGAATCCGCCGGCGGTTGAGCTCGATTTTTGCCTCTCCGGTTTCCCCCGAATTGGTAAAAACTTCCTGCGGATATAACTGCCCGGCAAGGTAAGCCGCCGAGGTGAAAAGAATGTAGTGGTTCTCCGTCCAGGTGCAGAGCGAGTCGATGCCGGGCTCATTCGGGAAGTATTTGAAGTGGAGCACGGTTTGCCTGGCACGGGTGAGCAGCGCAGCGCTGAGATGTGAAGCATCGAAGGATGGTTTTCCATTCGCCATATACAACAGCCGGATGATTCCGTGCAGAACAAAATCCGAGCAGTCCCTGCGGGCATCGATAAAATCCATAGCGGCGTGGAAAACGCCCTCGTGCGGCGCGCTGCCTGCCGCCAGGCGCGCCAGCTCGTGCCAGGCCGGCTTGGTGTTGGCGGGGGCGGGATTGCGCAGGATATGCTCGAAAAACGCCCGCCGGCGGGAGGCATAATCGGGAAGAAAAGGCTCCTCAGAGAAGGAATCGGGCGCCGCTGCGGATGGGTAGTCTGCTGGGGCAGGGTTGGCGGCGTGAATGCGGTAGCTGGGTTGGGTATGGACGGTCATAATCCTATCAACGGTCAGCCGAGCAGAGCTTTGGTCAATGCTTGTTTCTCGTCCTCATCCAGCGGCTCATTGGCGCGCTGCCTGGCGAGCAGGGCATTGAGGCGGCTGTGGAGCTGAGGAGTGAGCGGAAACTTGAGAGCAAAAGCCAGGGCAAACGCCAGCAAGACCACCGGCAGGAGCATGAAGATCAACCGCAGGACGAGCAGAAAAGTGTCGCTCTGGGGCTGCTCGATGAGTTTTGTTGCGCCGCCGGCCGTTTGCTGCAAGGGCGGGACATACCCCGCCCAGCCAATGGCATTTGAGACAGCGAAAATCCCCAGCGCTGAGCTGAATTTGCGGATAAAGGTCACCAGCGCTGAGTAAATCGCTTCGCGCCGTTCGCCGCTGTGCAGTTCATCTACATCGGGAATATCGGGGAAAATGGCATAAATCATCACCACGATGCCTCCCGTGCCCAGGCCAACCACCGCCGCAAATACATACACCAGGAATGAAAGATTGCCCGGCGCGAGCAGGAAGCTGAACAGCATGGCAACCACCCAGATTACAAGCCCAATGATATAGCCGCGGATTTTGCTGGTGCGTTTGCTCAACCAGACGTAAAAGGGCAGCGAAATCACCTGGGCGATGAGCAGTGTGCCGTTGACGAAGCTGGACTCGCTGCTGCGCTGCAGGTAATATTTGACAAAATACACCACGATGGTGCTGACCGTGTCAATGGCCACGAAAGCAAACAGGTACATGGCGAGTGTGTAAACGAACGTGCGATTCTTGAAGGGGTCAAGGAAGGCGGCTTTCCAGTCGAATTTTTCGGGTGGTTTTTGAAACTCGGAGCGCTCTTTTACGGCAGCCACAGTGGCAATATACGGCAGCGCAAAAAATGCGCCGAACGCCAGGCCCATGACGATATAACCGCTGTGGACATCTGGAAAAGCTTTGACGATTTCCATTGGGAGCAGCGCGGCCACAATCGAGGCCAGCGTTGAGAAGAAGATGCGCACGGAACTGAGGGTTGAGCGCTCATGATAGTCGAGCGTAATTTCTGAGTGCAGGGCGTTGTAGTTGAGCATGACGATGCTGACAACTGTGGAGAAGAACAGGTAGCTCAGCATCGCCGCCGCAAAGCGCATGGTTTCGGAGGCCATATCAAACGGATAAAAGAGGGCTACGAATGACAAAAACACCAGCGGGATGCCAGCCAGCAGATAGGGGCGCCGGCGGCCCAATGCGGTGCGCGTGCGGTCTGCGAGAATACCTTCAAAAGGATCGGTGATGCTGTCGTAAATTTTGCTGATCAAAATCACCGTGCCCGCCAGCGCCGGGGCGATGCGCACCACATCCGTCAGGAAAATCAGGTAATAAAAACTGATGACCACGCCCGAGCCGCCGCCGTAGATGTCTCCCAGACCGTAACCAATTTTGGCCCACCAACTCAATTTTTCAGATCTTGCTTTCATGTGCGCTCCTTTGCTTTCGTTAAGGTTGCAGGTTCAAAGAACGATCAATATAAATTCTCGCGCCGGTCACGGCTGATTGGTAAATCCCATCCACTGCCGCTAACACAGGCAGGGTGCTCACCGCAGGCGTGAGAAAAGGTTTGTCGTGCAGAATCCAGTCGGCAAAACCTGCCATGCTGCGCTGCAAGGCATGTACACCTCGCTCCGGCGGGCTTTCTCGGCGCACCTTGACGCCAATCCATTTCACCGAGGGAAGCGGCAGGTTGCGGTAGAAGGCCGTCCCACGCTCGCCGTATGCCTCGATCGTCACTGCCTGCTCCACTGCCGCCGCCATAGAAGAAGAAATATTAATCAGCGTCCCGCTGCGTGTCTCAACAATCCCGTGGGCTAGGGTATCTACCTCCACCGCAAAGGTCGGCGTGGCTGTGTAGCCCATTGCCGACACCGGCGGCTCGCCCAGCGCCCACAGCGCCAAATCCAGAAAATGGCTGCCCTGTGTAATCAGGGTTCCGCCGCCTGCCTGGGCAATGGTCTTGTGCCAGGGGGCGCCATCGAAATATGCCTGCGTGCGGCGCCAGGGTATATTGATGCGCATGGAATGAATTTTTCCCAATGCACCGGCCTGGACAGCCCTTGCCAGCGCATAGCAGGCGCTGTCATAACGGTACTGGTAGTTCACACCGATGCGCGCTGTACCTATTTTTTCGACAAGTGCTAAGCCCTCAGGCAGCGTGCGCGTGATAGGTTTTTCCACAAAAACAGCCTTTTGCGCGCCTGCCGCTTGCAAAACCATCGGGTAATGCAGGTGATGCGGCACTGCCAGGTAGACAGCATCGACTGCCGCCCGCTCCAGCAAATCGGCATAATCTGTGAACACCTGTTTGATGCCATGGCGCCTGGCGAATCCTTGCGCCCGTTCAGCGTTGACATCACAGCACGCCGACAGGCTCACCTGGGGCACCAGGCGTGAGACGAGCGCGGTGAATGAGGCGATGTCTCCACAGCCGATGACCGCCAGCCTCAATTTACTCATCGCACACCCATTCCAGGCCGCGCCTCAATAACGCCTGGTAAGCAGGATTTTTCATGCTGCCTGTCGTGTGCCCGGGCACGGCATAACAGACTCTTCCTCGACCGTACTGGTTCGTCCACACGGCCGGAATATGCTTTTCGGCATGGTTTACGCTGAAATGCACCTGGATTTTGTCCGTCAAATCGAATATATACAGTTCATCTTTCACGGAAAAACTCGGAATGCTGCTGAAAGCCTCGCTGTTTTGATTAAATAATTCGAATTGCTGCACTTTTCCATGACCGACGAATTTTCCTCCGATGATTTCCGCATAGCGCAGTGATTGTTTGAACGATGCCGCCGCCGCATGGATGGCAAGGATCCCTCCGCCGTTTTTTACATACTGCTCCAGTTTTTCCAGCGCGACGGATGAAATTGTCTTATGGTGGAAATTCAAAACCAGGGCAGAGAAATTTTCCAGGCCAGCGGGCAGGCTCTCCAGCGAACGGATATGCTGGAACGCAAACCCTGGCATGCCGCGCAGAACAGCGTGCAAAACAAGCCGGCCCGGCAGCGGCGGGTGGAAAATACCATCTGTTACGAACAGAACCTGTTTCATCTTCATTGTCCTCGCTTCAATGTCTCAAGCACTTTGGCTTCCGGCCGGGCTTTGTAAAACTCATCCAGCGGGTAACACCCGCTGACCAGGCCGTTGCGCGGCGCGGTGGTGCAGTCGCTGAAGGTGCGGCAGATGCGTTTGCGTTGGAGCGGCTTGCCTTCCAGCACATCCGCACACATTTCAGGATAGGCCAGCGCCATGCGCCCCAACCCGACGAAATCAGCTTTGCCGGTGCGCACCACATTCTGCGCCACGTGGGGCAGCCACTCCTGCAAATAAGAGTAGCCCGAGCCGACGATCAGCAGGCTCGGATGGGCTGCCTTGAGGGCAGCCGTCACGCCAATCTGCCGCGCCACGCCGACCAGCGGGTCTTCGGGCGGCAGGTAACCGTCCGAAGGTGGGAATAACGCCGGGCGCTGGATGTGTGGGTTGTAATAGGGACTGCCAGCGGTGATATTGACCAGTTTGATCCCCAGGCGCTCGAGCAGAGCCAGGAATTGGCGCGGCTCGCTCAGGTCCACGCCGGTGCCAGCGGCGTCGCCGCCGAAAGCATAACGATAACCCGGGGGAAAGTGGTTGGGATTAGGTTGTGATTCAGCCGCGGGCGTTTCTGGAACCCCGCCGCCGTCATCACCCATCTTGAATGGAATGAAATCGAAGGCGGAAAGGCGCACCCCAATCTCCAGCCCGGGCGCGGTGAGGCGGATGCCCTCAACGATCTCGCGTAGGAAGCGAGTGCGGTTTTCGAAAGAGCCGCCGTATTTACCAGGCCGGTCCACGGCGCTGAGAAATTCATGTCCGAGATATCCATGGCAGTGCTTGATATCCACGAACTGAAAACCTGCTTTTTGCGCCAGCGCCGCCGCTTTGATGTAATCGGCGATGAGCTGCTCGATCGCTGCATCCGTTATCACAGGAAAATCAGGGGAGAGGCCGAATTTGCGGTTGAGAAGCGGGTGAGCGTAGAGGATCTGCGGCTCGAGGCGTTGTTTGTCGTGCGGGCGGCAGAAGCGCCCGGAGTGGGTCAACTGCAGGCCGATGAGCAGGTCATCGGTTTGCCAGCGGCGGGCATGGGCGCGCACCAGTTCCTGGCGCAGATCGGCTATGGCAGGCAGGTTGGCGGCATTGAGGATGAGCTGGTTCGGGTTAGCCCGCCCGTCTGGGCGCACGGCGGTGGCCTCGCCGCCCCAGATGAGCTTGGCGCCGCTCTGTCCGAACCGCTGCCAGCGGCGTGTGACCAGCTCGGTGGGTCTGCCATCCTGACCAGCGTCCCAGCCTTCCATGGGGAGGATGCACCAGCGGTTAGATAGCGGAGCGGAAAGGAAGGGGAGAGCGAAAGGTTGAGCGAGGGGCGAACCCGGGCCGAGCAATAGGTCGGGGTCGAAATCCAACTGGATACCGAGCGACTGGATGTATTCAGCAAATTGGGCCGGGGTGCGCAGTTGGGCGAGGCGTTTATACATCATCGTGCAGGTCAAGTGGAAAAGCAGATAATTGGTCCAGGATATTTTGCAGGATGGGAATATCGCTGGCGGGGCGGGAGGGGCTGAGGGGGTGGGTATTGTCGCAGGCGATCCAGCCGCGCAGTTTTAGAAATTGGGCAGCGGAATGCTTGTACGCCGGCACAGGCGACCGGAAAGCAAAGAACCCCAGGTACTGCAGGATATCGTTCAACTCGTAGAAACGCAGATCACCCTCCAGCCAGAAGCGGTCGCGCAGGGCGAAATAATCGGGGGCGAAGGTGGAGAGGCCAAGCAGGTAGTCGGAGCCATAGATGACCATGTCGATCGCCAGGTCGTTGCCGGTGAACACTTTGAAATCCGGGCGGATTGCGTCGCGCACGGCAAGCCTGTCCCATTCGAGCTGGCGGCTGAGTGAGGAGTGCTTTGCGCCAATGCATTGGGGGATGCCGAGAATGCCTTTGTAGGTGTCCAGATCGTAAATTTTTCCAAACGGCGCAAACATTGGCCCAAGCTCGAAGGCAATGAACTGCGAGGCGCGCCGTCCGAAATCGGCGTAGGCGGCCACGATCTGATCGGACGGCAGGTTTGCCAGGCCAAAGGATTGGAAGATGGTTGGTATTCCACCACAGGTTTGAATCTGTTCGATTTGACGGTAATAAGGCAGCGGGTCAAACGCTTCGCCAGGCTGGGAAGGAACGAAGGCGCCGGCGGTGAAAGGCTGGCCGGGAATAGCGCCCTTTGTGCAGCGCAGGACTTCGAGGCGCATGCTTTCATCCAGCAGATTGCCGAAGCCGGTATCCATGTTGACGGCGGGCGACAGCCCGGCGGCCGCGGTGCGGGCGAGGTGGGCGCAGAAGGCATCCCAATCGACCGCTCCGCCGTTGCGGAAGGGCAGGAGAACAGCGGACCAGCCTGAGATCTTGCGGTTAGGAATGATTTTCATCGAAGCAGCGCCTGGTAGGAACGGTTGGCTTCACGGTTATGATCGCTCGCCAGGATTTCAAGAGCATCCGCGTTGCGGGCGCGCAAGTGCGCGACAATCTTCTGATGCTCGGCTTGAGCCTGGGGCAATCGGGCGCTGGTGACGTTGGCAAAGTAGAAATGGCTGATGCGCTCCCACTCATCCAGCACACGGTTAGTAAAATCGACCAGCAGCGGCATGCCGGTGATAGCGGCAATGCGGCGGTGGAAAGCGCTGTTGAGCACCAGCCAACTGGAGGGCTGCGAGTCGCTGATTGCGGCTTCCATTTCTTGGAGGAGAGTGTCGAGGGCCTCCAAATCGGTTTCAGAACGGTTGAGGGCAGCGGCACGGAATGCGATGCGTTCCAGGCTCTCAAGCAGGGCGAACACCTCAGCGATTTTTTCCGGCGGCAGTGGGGCGACGATAGCGCTGGCGTGCGGGTTGATCGTTATCAGCCCTTCGGCCTGCAGGCGCTGGATGGCGGCGCGGATGGGGATCTGGCTGAGCCCCATCTCATCGCTCAGGCGGTCAATGATCAGCTTTTCGCCTGGAGCAAGCTCACAGCGAATGATAGCCCGGCGCAGGGCGGAGTAGGCGTATTGTTCTTTGGTCAAAAGGTTGGGGGCGTGTTCGAACATCCTATATCATATAGGATATAGGATACTGAAAGGATTGTCAAGCCGCATTCTAAAAATCTATTGACATTGATTTCTTGAAATGATATAATGCAATCGATTGCAAAGATTGGATGATTACAATGAGCAAAAAGATCGTTCAAACTCTGGATGATATCGCCCGATTGGCAAATGTCTCAACATCGACGGTCTCACGCGCTTTAAATAATAGTTCTTTGCTTAATCCAGAGACCAAAGAGCGCATTCAGTTAATCGCTCGCGAACATCATTTCCGCATGAATGCCTCCGCTCGCAACCTGCGTTTACGCCAAAGCCGCACCATTGCTTTTGCTGCCCAGGCTTGTTTCCCGGAATTCTTTTCCGGTGAAGACTTGTTTAGTCTTGAGATCTTGGGCAGTATCGGAAATGGGCTGCTCACCCTCGGCTATGATCTGCTTGTCATTCATGTCAATCCACATGAGACAGCCTGGGTGCGATCCTATCTGGACAGCGGTCGCGTGGATGGTTTCATCCTGATGACCTCAGACCACAAGCATTCGCACTTGAAAGCCCTGGTTGAGATGGACGCACCCTTCATCGGTTGGGGCGTGCCTATTCCAAAATTCAATTACTGCTCGATCACCGGCGATAATGTGACCGGCGGTATGCTAGCGACCCAACATCTGATCCGAATGGGCCGGCAGCGGGTTGCCTTCTTGGGTGGTCCTGAGGATTCTTTGACAGTTCAGCACCGTTTCAAAGGGTACGAAAATGCTCTCCAGGCTGCCGGACGCGGCATAGACCGCAACCTGCTGGCTTTTGGCGATTATTCTCACGCCTCTGGGGCTGCTGCCATGCAGCGCCTGTTGGAGCAGTCTCCTGAGCTGGATGCAGTCTTTGTCAATAGTGATTTGATGGCCATTGCGGCAATCCATGTTATCCAGAACAAGGGCAAAAGGGTTCCGGAGGATATTGCCGTGGTTGGATATGATGATTTGTCGATTGCGGTCTACAACAACTTACCGCTCACCACAATACGCCAAAATCTTCCACTGATAGGTAAACTGCTCGCTCAGAACTTGATCCAATATATTCAAACCGGCGTGATTACCAACGTGACCACCCCGGTAGAGCTGGTGATTCGAAAATCAGCCTGACAGGCTGCGCGATTCTTTTTTTTACAAATATCTTGCAATCGATTGCAAGAAAGGAGAAAATTATGATACAACCAACGTTAATCAACAGTGTAAATGCATGGGAGAGAATACTTGAGGTTAAGGAAGAGATGCAAAAAGCTCAACGGGTCGCGCCGTATGTGAACTTCCTGGCCGCGCCTCAATCCTGTCGCAAAGCACAAATGTCGATCTTTGCTCAGATTTTCCGGCCTCGCCAAGAAAATCGGCCATCTGCCGACATTGTACAGGCGTTGAGCTGCCCGCTCTGCACCGAGTGATCTCTGCCTATTCTGCGGCACGGGATGACCATGAGGCGGTGAATTGCTTCGGTTATTGATTTTCTTTTGGAACTCGATGAGGAAGAATGCCAACCTTTTGCTTAAAATAGTATAGAATTTTATAGAATGAGACGCAGGCACCTTTCAGCCAGTTCTGCGCACTTGATCATTTCAAGATGCCTGAAAGTGGCTGCTTGTAAAAAATTCTAAGGAGATCGTATGACAAATGTAATGAAGCCAGGAATGGCAAGAATCTTTCCATCATCAACCGAAGTTAATGAGCGAGTCGAAGCACTTTTGAAGCGGATGAGCCTGGAAGAAAAAATCGGGCAGCTCAACCAGGTGGGCGGGGCGGAGTTTTCTCCCGGTCCCAAAGCCGAAGATCAGATACGCAGAGGTGGGGCCGGTTCCGTGCTGTGGCTCAACAATACGACACGCTTCAACGAGTTGCAAAAGATCGCCGTTGAGGAAAGTCCCTCGGGCATCCCGCTGCTGTTTGCGCTGGATGTGATTCACGGTTACCGCACCATCTTTCCTGTGCCGCTGGCAATGGCTTCCTCCTGGGACCCGGCGGTGCCCGAGAAGTCCCAGTCCGTGGCAGCCAGAGAGGCCCGGGCGGCCGGGCTGCATTGGACTTTTGGCCCGATGCTCGACATCGCCCGCGACGCGCGCTGGGGCCGCATCGTCGAAGGAGCAGGCGAAGACCCATATTTGGGGGCGGCAATGGCTGCCGCCCAGGTGCGCGGTTTCCAGGGCGATGATCTCTCCGACCCGGAGCGGGTGCTGGCCTGCGCCAAGCACTTCGCCGGATACGGCGCGGCAGATGGCGGGCGCGATTACGATCCTGTTTACCTGTCCGAGGCCCAACTGCGCAACACCTATCTGCCGCCTTTCGAAGCGGCAGTCAAGGCTGGCGTAGCCACCTTCATGAGCGCTTACATGGATCTCAATAATGTCCCGGCCAGCGCCAACCGCTTCTTGCTGCGCCAGGTCTTACGCCAGGAGTGGGGCTTTGAGGGCTTTGTCGTTTCGGATGCTTTTGCGGTGGGCAACCTGGTCATTCAGGGCCATGCCCGTGACCGGCGCGATGCCGCCCTGCGCGGGCTCAAGGCTGGCCTCAACATGGATATGTCCAGCTACACCTACCCCGAAAATCTGGCCAGTCTGGTGGCCGATGGCGCCCTGTCCGAGGCTGAGATCGAGGAGATGGCGCGCCCCATCCTGGCGCTCAAGGTCAAGATGGGCCTGTTCGAGCAACCTTATGTAAATGAAAACCTGCTGGAGCAGGTGGTGGCCCGGCCTGAACACCGCCAGATGGCGCGTTGGGCTGCACAACGCTCGATGGTGCTGCTGAGAAATGAAGGCGGCTTACTGCCTCTCAAGAAAGATCTCCAAAAAGTGGCTGTGATTGGCCCGCTGGCCGATTCAATGGAATCGACCGAAGGCTCGTGGATGGTTTTTGGTCACAAGCCCGCCGCGGTGACCGTCCTGCAGGGTATCCGCGCCCGGCTGACTGGCGCTCAAGTGACTTATGCTCCCGGCCCAGAGATCCGGCGCGATATTCCCTCCTGGTTTGAAGGCGCCATGGCAGGCTTTACCAGCAAGCCGGCCCAGACCCCTGAGGAGGGCGAGGCCGCCTTCCAGGCCGCGGTTGAGACCGCCCGCGCTGCCGAGCTGGTGGTGATGGTGCTGGGCGAGACCGATCTGATGGCCGGTGAAGCCGCTTCGCGCGCCTCCCTGGACCTGCCCGGCCGGCAGGAGGAACTGCTCAAGGCCGTGGCCGGTCTGGGCAAGCCGATCGTCCTGGTTCTGCTGAACGGCCGCCCTCTGAGCGTCAACTGGGCAGCCGAGCACATCCCGGCTATCCTCGAGGCCTGGGAACCAGGCAGCGAAGGCGGTCACGCCGTGGCTGACATTTTGTTCGGCGATGTAAATCCGGGCGGCAAACTGCCAGTCAGCTTCCCGCGCAAGGGCAGCCATGCGCCGCTCTACTACGCCCGCAACCTGACCCATTCGCCTGAGGGCAGCCCCATGTACAACCCGCGCTACTGGGACGGCCTGCCTGTGCCTCTCTATCCTTTTGGCTACGGCTTGAGCTATACGACATTTGAGTTCTCGAACCTGAAAGTCTCCGCCCCGCAGGTCAAGGTAGGCGGCAGCCTGGCGGTCAGCGTCGATGTGACCAACAGCGGCAAGGTTACCGGGGATGAGGTGGCGCAGCTTTACATTCACCAGCGCTGGGGCAGTGATTCGCGCCCACTGCGCGAGTTGAAAGGCTTCGAGCGCCTCAAACTGCAGCCCGGTGAAACGAAGACGGTCACTTTCCACCTCGGCCCGGACGAGCTGCGCTACTGGAGCACGAATACCGGCGGGTGGATTCAAGAGGCGGCAGCTTTCGACATTTGGGTCGGGGCCGACTCGATGGCGAAGCTGCACGCCGATTTCGAAATTGTAGGTTGAGGATGAGAGAGCATCTCGCTGCTCAGTAAATTTTCATCCTGATTAGTCCTGCCGACCAGGGCGGGTCGGTCTTGCCCACTCTGGCCGGCCCTGTCTGCTTGATCAACGACGCCTGGGATTTCGTCATGCGAGGGTAATGATGCACATTGAACACGTCGCCATCTGGACATGTAAGTTAGAAGCGCAGAAGACTTTCTATGAAACTTATTTTTCCGCCCAGGCGGGCCAAAAATATACCAATCCGAAAACGCAGTTTGAATCTTACTTTTTGATATTTTCTGGCGGCGCACGGCTTGAACTTATGCGAGCTCCCGACGTGATACCAAGCGAGTCAGCCAGCAGGCTGGCGGGATACGCCCACCTGGCCTTTTCCGTTGGTTCCAAAGAGAAAGTTGACCGCTTGACCGCGCGGCTGGAAGCGGACGGGTATCGAATTGCCGGCCAGCCGCGCCTCACCGGAGATGGCTACTATGAAAGTGTTATCCTGGATCCTGATGGGAACCGGGTGGAGATTACCATCTAGCTGGTTGTCTGAGCCACCGGTTTTCAGGTGAAGAAATGGGTTTCTTCAAGAACCTAAATAAACAAACTCAAGCAAAGCGAGGCGTCCTTTGGAAAGCAAAACCAAGAACAAAAAAACACGCGCCCAAATAGAAAGCATGGCGGTGCGGGCATTTAAGGGCCTGGGGTTGGCCGCCGGTGATGAAGCCGTGACGGAGCTGAAACAAGGCTGGTTCAACGCGGCCTACAACGTCAGGTTGGCCGATGGCCGCGAGGTCATCCTCAAGATTGCCCCTCCACGGAACGCCGAAGTCATGTTGTATGAGAAAGACATCATGGCAACTGAGGTGGCTTCCATGCGCCTGGTGCGGCAGAACCCGGCTATTCCCGTGCCCGAAATTTACTTTTTTGATCATGCACGCGATCTGTGTGACTCGGATTATTTCTTCATGGAAAAGATCTACGGGGACAATCTTGAGCATGTAATGGATAGCCTGCCTGCCAAAACGAAGGAGACCATTGAACTGCAAATCGGGGAGATTATCCGGGAGATTAACCGCTTTCCTGGCGTTTATTTCGGTTATGATGGGAACCCCGAGCTGCGGGCAGACACCTGGAAAGAGGCATTTATCAAGATCGTGGAATCGGTGCTGACGGATGCGGCACGCAAAAACGTGGTGTTTGATTTTGGCTACGATGATCTGCGTGCGGCTGTCCGGAAGCACGCGCCTGCGCTGGAGGAAATCACGGCGCCCTGCCTGGTGCATTGGGATGCCTGGAACCCCAATTTCTTCGTGCGGGATGGCAGGGTGGCCGGCATCATTGACTTCGAACGGGCGTTGTGGGCCGAACCGCTGATGGAGGCGCAGTTCAGGCCGCTCTTCTTTGGCCAGGGCGTTACCCCCAGCATGCGCGGTTACGGCAAGACGACTTTCACTTTTGCAGAAGAGCAGCGCTGCTGCCTGTATTCGCTGCACCTTGCCCTGGTGATGCACACGGAGTGCTTTTACCGCAATTACGATACCGATGACATCTTCAACATGTCCCGGCAGTTTATTGGCATGGCTATGGGATGGTTGAAAGGCAATTGAGCGTACATGGATCACAACGCCAGGGTTGAACGCCTGGGAACCGAGAGGATTGGGAAGCTGCTGTTCGAAATGTCTTCCCAGACCACCTTCTCTTTATTGGTGTATGCCATCTACAGCATCACAGACACCTATTTTCTTTCTGTAGGCATCAACTCGCTGGCTGCCGCAGGCGCGTCGATCATCTCGCCGGTGCTGATCGCCCTGGGGGCTGTCGCCACGACCGTCGGGGCCGGCGGCGCATCGCTGGTCTCCCGGGCACTCGGCGAGAAGAATGAGGGGAAGGCATCCCGCGCCGTGGCGAACACTTTCTTGATTTTCTGGGCGGCGGCGATCGTAATCACGATCGCCGGCTCGATTTTTATTAAACCAATTGTCCATCTGTTAGGCGCCACGGATAGCATTGCACCCTACGCCATCGAGTACGGCCGGATCATCTTCCTGGGGGCTATCACCAGCACCGGCTACTCGACTATCATCCGCGCGGACGGCAACGCCAGGTACTCGACCGCCATTTGGGTCATCCCGGTCAGCGCCAATCTCATTCTGTGTTGGCTGTTCATCATGGAGCTAAATATGGGCGTCTCAGGCGCTGCCCTGGCGACGGTCTCTGGCCAGGCCATCTCGGCTGGCATGAGCGTCTACTTCTTCTTCTTTCGCAAGAACCGTTCCTATCACATCAAAGCGTCTTATTTCAAACCAGACTGGCCAATCATCCGCGAAGTGGTGATGATTGGATTTCCCTCGTTCATCAAGAATTTCAGCGTCAGCCTGATGGTCATTGTCACCAATAACCTGCTCAGGTTGATCGGCGGCGACAGCGCCCTGGGTGTATTTGCGATCGTCAGCCGGCTTTACTCCGGGTTGATTACCCCGCAGACGGGCATTGTCCAGGGAATGCAGCCGCTGGTGGGGTTCAACTTCGGGCTCAGGAAATTTGAGCGGGTTTGGGAAACTGTCCGGCTTTCCCTTGGCGCCGCGGTTGTGTATGGAGTGTTGGTCGGTGGAATCTGCCTGCTGATCCCGGCTGGGCTGATCGCCTTGCTTACCAAAGAAAGTGCGATCATCACAGAAGGGCAGACCGCATTGCGCTGGTTGGCGCTTTCTTATCCCCTGACCGGCGTAGCTATGATTACGGCAGCCTCGTTTCAATCGTTGGGCAGAGCCAAAGAAGCGCTGCTGCTCACCCTGGGAGGCATCATTCTGGTCAAACTGCCGGTGCTTCTGCTGGCTTCCAGCCTGTTCTCCCTGACCGGCATTTGGGCCTCGGAAGCGAGCTCGGAACTGATCCTGTGCATTTTCTCCCTGATTATGCTGAAGATTTTCTTGGGCAAGACGTACGCATTAAGACAGTACAAAGAGGCCCGTTAGAGGTGAATTCAATCTGCTCTTCATAGTCAGCTTTCACCAACCGGCGGGCTGTGGGATCAGAACAGAATGACCACCAGGTTCATAGCAGCATGCAGCGCTATCGCTGGATAAATGCTCTCGGTTTTCGAGCGGGCATAACTATATACTACGCCCCAGATTGTGGCATTAACTACCTGGATGGCAACAAATAGGATCGGTACACCGGAAAAGATGTTGTTTCCGTGCATCAAACCAAACACAATCCCACTCACCCATACCGCCAGGGTATTGCCGGTGGTTTGCGGGTACATTTGTGTCAACAGGGTAACCATTATGCCAAACACTAATCCCCGCCAGAAGGTCTCTTCGACGAGCGGGACGGTGATTATCTCTGTGATGGCCCAGATGTCATTGCTGTACGGGGTCGTGCCGCGCGTGAACCACAGATAAGCGGCGATAACACCGCAGTTCGCCAGCAGCATGATCAGCAGCATTCGCCAATGCCGGGCAACCTGGCCGATTTGAAATCCAAAAAAGCGGGGGCGCCATGCGGCAAGCGGGATCAACACAATCCACAAGTGGGCGCGCGAAACAATGCCCCATAATGTGGCCAGCCAGGCAGAAGTCCCAACGCTTGGAAAACGGGCGTTCATGAACTGGTAATAGGCATTATCAAGAAGAATGAATAAGGCACAGAAACCGGCTAACCCCAGGGTAAACATAACCCGGGCTGCCAGTACATTTGGCTTTTGAATCGTTTGGGCCTTGAGCAGTTGTTGGTTCATGGAAACCACCTCTGGTAAGCAAGTTGGGTTGGATTGATATCCATACGATACGGCCTTTCCAACTTGAATTCCTCTGTCGAAGGGCGAGTTGGCTCAAGCCGCCTGGTCAGCTTTCGAACTGGTCAGGTGGCTAGTGGGCCTCTTTTCCACATGTTCTGGGATGCCAGGCAACCAGTGCTGGTTTTTTTAAATCCAGAATTAGAAAATCTGATGAAAACCGCCTGTGTGCTGCGTTTGCCGCCAAATCCGGATGTGCTTCAGGAAAGCCAGGAGTTCTTCGATTCTTAGGAAGGTACCCGGTGACTGCTCTGTTTCAGCTGATTGCTAAGGATTGGTTACCCAAGCTCTCTTGAGGTGGATCGATTAGATATCGGGTACTTGCAGGCCGTGCATGCCAAGGATCAACGAGACTTCACCGCCGTGGTGTAGATCGTGTTCCATTACATGGTAGATCACCCAACTGCGTGCTACCTGGTGAACCTCTCCGTTCCATTCATCTGGAAACGTCCTGGCGCAGTCGTCAGGTGTCCAGCGCTGCAAGCAGGCTTCGATGAATGCCCATGTCTCATCCAGGCCGCGAGCCAGCTCCGCCGCACTGCGTGCGGGCGATTCGCGTTGGCCCCATTCTATGTAGGCGTTCATCACCTGGTCGTTTTCTTGCAGGGTGCCGCTGAACCATCCCGCTCGTACGGAGATGATATGCTGTAGGATTTGCTCGAGCGGCCACATATGCGAAGCTGGCTGTAACAATAACTGCTCATTCGTTAAGATTGCGATGCATTCGCGCAGTTTTTCATGATAGAGTCGCCAGTTTTCGTAAATCACGTTGAGTGTAGGTTGGATTTGCGGCTTCATTTGTTTCTCCTTATACCTTTAAGGATTATATCAGCGAACCATAACGAAGTTCCGCCGCCGGATTATGATAACTTGCGCAGTATATCCACATCGGCAGAGAAGCCAATTAATTATTACATAACGATGCATCCCCTGGGCTGAACCAGAAGTCAGCGAAAAGCCAATGGTCAGGACTGTAGGCAGATAAAATGGGTTCTCGTCTGCCCATCCAAATGAACGCCAGTAAAGATAAGGCGATCGTCCCGAATTCAACTATAAAATAGGTGCGTGCTTGCAGGTTATCGCTGAGAATGCGCCAAAATGCATCATTCCAGGCCATCCAGGATTGATCAAACAGGAGTAACCCTCGACTGAAGAAAGTTGTTTCTAATTTCGAAAAATACTGCCCCATGGTTACCTCGAAAACCAGGTATGCCCACAAGGGGCTGGTGATTAGAATCAGGTTGAAGGCTTCCCTGCGCCAGGCAGGCGTGAGTAACCGGTTCAACCTACCCTCCTTGAGCCAGTACAGACTCAAAGGCGCCAGACGCGCCGCCTGCGGCGCGTGTCCAGGTGGCGCAGGCTGCCAACGCCCCTGCCCAGAGCCATTTCTTGTTACGAGCCAATGCCAGCGCCCCAAAGGATAACCCCAGGAACAACCCTTCCGTGTAAACCTGCGCCAGGAATATACCCGCAGGGAAAATCAACAGGTAAAATGCGGCCCGCACGCCACCCTGTTCACCCTCTGTCTCACGGGCAATGGAGTAGAGAGCGACCATGGCTCCTAAAGTTCCCAACATCGAGACCAATACACCCGAAAAGGTCGCAGTTGCAATTGGGTTCAGACCAAACACCTTCAATAGGAGAGCGAAGAGGCCCATTAGCCTTGGATAAAACGGGAAGAAGGCGTAATTCATCGAGATCCAACTGGGCTCCGACTTTTGCAGCTCGACCTGGGGATGGCTCTAACTGAAATCTGGTGGGATGGCGCGCATCGCCGGGTCGTGATAGCCGCCCAGCGCGATGGAAAGATATTATTCCGAATCCCAGGCGACCTGCTCATTCAGGAAAGATTCCAACAGGTAGGTCATGCCAGCCTGGTGGCTCGGATAGACATTCGATTCGGTCCAGGATAGAAACCGATCTTGAATCTGCAAATTGAACCGGCTGGCAATGTAGGCCTGGTAACTGACCATCACCAGGGCCCGGCCCAACCAGATCCAATACAACAAGTCTATCGCAGTGAGGGTAATAAAATAAACGCGCCGATTACAACTACAACAGCCCCCAGGAGCGGTCTTGCGCACATACCTGCGCAGGACTGCTGTTCACCCCGGCAGGTAGTATATTGGTTTTGGTCAGGTGGAGACTGCTGGCGAGACACCAATCGGCAGTAAACGTCAGCCTGATAGGGGTTGATTTTCAGTTGGCGGGAAATAAAGGCAGAGTGCAACCGCTAAAAATTTGGTGAATTCGTAAAAACGATGCTAAACTCATTGAGGATAGACTCAAGAATCACATATTCCAGGTAATGTCCAGGTGGACGATGAACGATGAGACCGATTTTGAAGCAATAGCGCCCTGGTTGGCATTCATAATCACCGTGATTGGCGGCGGAATACGAGTTTTACTTCTCGATAGTAAAGGGTTATGGTTGGACGAGACATTCAGCGTGTGGCTGGCCAACCATAGTCTTGTTGATATACTGCAATGGGTTGCCAGGATTGACCAACATCCACCTCTGTATTACCTCCTGCTTCATTATTGGATGGCACTTGTTGGTGATTCGCCCTATTCGATCCGCCTGTTATCTGTTTTGTTCGGGGTTGCCACCATCCCGATCATTTATCTGATCGGCAAACGCATGTCTGGCGTGGTGATGGGATTGATAGCCGCGGTATTCCTGGCTTTTTCACCTTACCACATCTATTATGCCCAAGAAACGCGCATGTACACCCTGCTGACGTTCAATGCCGCCGTGGCGATATACGCCCTGGTCAGGCTGCTTACGGATCCACGCTCCGCCCAGCCCATCGGCAGCCAATTCCGTGAGTATCTACATAAATGGCGTACATCCAGGCAGCCTGAACCAGATAAAAAGAGGGAATTTAGCTATGCAGAGACGGCCGGAAATCAATCCGGGCTGAGAGCCTGGATATTAAGCCATCACTGGTCTTCCATCCAATCTGTTGAAACTGATCTGGCCTGGATAGCCTTTATCGTGTTCTCTGCTGCGACTTTGTACAGTCACAATACCGCTGTCCTATTCTCCTTCGCTGCCAATATCTTCGTTCTTGGCTTGATGCTCTTTCGAACAACAAATAGGCCGGGGACTCAGCCCGGCTACCAGGCTCCCTCTTTTTGGAACTGGTTAGCGGCGCAAATTGCAATCCTCTTATTGTGGAGTCCATGGATATTGACTTTCATTCAACAAGCCAGCGCCCTGGATCGGAGGTTTTGGATTCCTCAACCAACCTGGGAAGCTGTTGTCCAGGTGCTTAAATCCTTTTTGAACGCCTCTGCGCCAATTCCGGCCGGCCAGGCTGCGGTGATCTGGACACTATATACGCTTGTGCTTTGTTTAGGACTGGTGTATTACCGCAAAAATTTGTCCGGTTTCTTATTTCTGGCCGCCTTGTTTGCCATTCCCTTCCTGGCTGAACTGATCGTGAGCATCCGCCGGCCGATTTTTTTAGACAGAACGCTGATCTGGACAACGATTCCATTGTTCTTGATACTCGCGGCTGGTATCCTCCAATTACGGTTCCGCCTACTTGCTATCCTCATGGTCGTCGTTTTCGGGACACTCAACGTGTTTTCTGCCAGCGATTATTTCAGGTTCTACCAAAAAGAAGATTGGTATACCGCTGCCGGCTACGTGGCCAAATTCGCCGTAAAGGATGATTTGGTGCTTTTTAATTCCAACTTTGTGGAAATTCCCTTCGACTATTATTTTAAGCCCTTTGAAGTGCAGTACTCTATTCAGGTAATAAAACGCGGAGTTCCTCAAGACCTGTTTGAGAGCGGCATTTCGGAACCCGAAATGACAACCGGCGATATACCGGGTTTAATCTCATTGTTGAGCGGCCATCAGAGAGTCTGGCTGGTGTACAGCCATGAATCGTATACCGATCCAACAGGCATAATCCCGCAAACGCTGGCATCGGAAATGAAATTAATCCAGAAGCGCGATTTTTATGGGGGGCAGGTTCAACTGTATGTAACTCCCTGAGGATGATCTCTAACATCCTTCCTGATTAGATTGTTGGTTTTCAACAC
This sequence comes from Chloroflexota bacterium, assembly GCA_029782365.1. GTDB lineage: Bacteria > Chloroflexota > Anaerolineae > Anaerolineales > UBA4823 > CAWBUW01. Next base: position 29,582 of record JAKOUW010000112.1, on the reverse strand, counting down.
CAGAGTCCGATTTTACCTCACGGCCAGGCATTCCCATAGTTTCTGCACCAACGGTATGCTGCGCGCATCGCCTTCGGAAAGCTCGGCCATCCGATTCATCACGTAAGCCAGGGTAACGTTGCGTTCGAGATCCATCACGCAGATCGAGCCGCCGAGGCCAGTGGCGTAGAAGCTGCGTGGACCGAGAAGCAGATCTTTGTTGAGCAGGAGCACACCCAAACCCCAGGCAGATGGGCGTCCAAACGCAATCGGATCTTTACCACGGATCTGTTCTTGAATGGCAAGCTCTACTATGCTGCGGGCGAGAATTTGCTTTCCGTTGTAGCAGCCGCCATTTGCCAGAATCGATCCTAACTGAGCCACCGAACGGGCATTCCCGATCCCATTCCCGGCGGGAATTTCCGCGGCATGGCAGGCTCGGGTGTTGAAGTAATTTTCATCCAAAAGGGGGTTGTTGTATATCTTCATCGCTGTCGGAAAGAGTAGTTTGATCAATGCCATTTGAAGTAGCGTTATTTTCTGTTGTGCAGGGATGATTTCTGCCACCCGGCTTTCCTCCCGCTCAGGGAGGCCGATGAAGAAATCGATGCCGAGCGGCGCGGTAATTTCCTCATGCAAGAAGCAGCCAAGTGTTTTTCCGGTCACCCGCCGGACGACTTCGCCGAGCAAAAAGCCATACGTGAGCGTATGGTAGGCAACTTTGGTACCTGGCTTCCACCACGGCTTTTCGGCCTCCAGCATGCGGATCACCTTGTCCCAATCATACATATCATCGAATGTGACCCGGGGAGTAAATCCCGGAACACCTGCTGTGTGCGACAACACATGCCGGACGAGGATCTTGTCCTTGCCACAGCTGGTGTATTTCGGCCAATATTTGCATAAAGGTGCGTCAAGGTCGACCTGGCCGCGGTGCGCGAGAAGCAGAACGCATAAGGCTGTGACCATTTTTGTTGTCGAGAAAATGTTGACAATGGTGTCTCGTTCCCAGGCCTGGGTGTGGTTGGAATGAGTGTAACCACCCCATAGATCCAGTACCGCCTCACCTTCGTAGATGACAGTCAGTGATGCGCCGACTTCCCTCCCGTCAGCGAAGTTCCGGCGGAAGATATCTTCGATTGGCTTGAATCGCCGGGCACACACACCCGCCATCTCGAATTCATCCGGCATAAGCAGCTTCTTCAGTGGAAATCGCTTTTGCAACAAGCGATTCTCGCTTCTGGGTATGTTTTTCCTCCAGTTCCCTCTGCAGATCCAACAGGCGCTGACCTTTGAATGGGTATAACAGCAGGATGACGAGGTTGATCAGGGCTGCGACCTGCGGGATAAGCAGGAAGATAACTTTGATGCCCAGGAAAACACTCAGCGGTTGGCTTTCGGCGGGGGCGCCCTGGATGTAAGCAAAAGCCAGCATGATCGCAGTGCCAATGGCTGGCCCAAAACTTTCTGCGGGTTTTACCAGGAGAGCGTTTAGCCCATAGAACATGCCTTCACGCCGCTGACCAGAACGCAATTCGTCGTCATCGATGACCAGCATTTGCATTGGCCCCTTGAACACGGATGCGCCGCCAAAGAATGCATTCCATACGATCCCCACCCAGATCAGCCATTCACGGGTGGGGTTGAGAACGAGGAAGTATATTACCAAACCGCCGATGACCTGCATTATGCCATAAGTGATCATCAGGTTGACCATCCCGACTTTCTCCCGCAAGCGCATGGCGATGACATTGGAGGTAAATCCGATGATCACGCTGCACAGGAAGTACCATAAAATGTTGTTTTTCCCAATGATATACCAAAACATGAAAGTGAACGCAGTGGTCATCGTTGATGAGAGTTGACCGATGAAGTTCATTCCAACTACGCACAGGAAAGCCCGATTCCAGAGCGTGAATTTTGCCGCTTTCCAGAAAGGTAAAGAAGGGTCTTGGTGAAATTCTGGTTTTTCCTTGCAGTATTTGATCACCAGAATATAGAAGAAAGGGGATATGGCTGCGATAACCAGGCTGGCGACCTTGATCTGCTGGTGGTCGAGTGTGCTGACTGCCAGCAGCGGCAAGCCGAAAATGAATACGACGATTGTGCTGATGAGACCGATCTTGGCGCGCTCGTCCACATCCATCGTCATTTCGGGTAGTAATGCCATCCAGGTCATCACCATCATCGTCATCAGGGTGTCATAGAAACAGACTGTCAAGGTGAAATGCAGGAACAGGAGAAATTGAGAACCGTGATTGGTGGGAAGCCACCAGATCAGGGCAAATGCCAGCGCCCACAAGGGTGCGCCCCACTTGAGATAGATCAACCTGCGGCTGCCCCATTTCCTGGCATTTGTGTTGTCGCTGATATAACCGATAATTGGATCATTGAGCGCATTGATGATGCCATAAATCGCCAGCCCGAGGTACCAGAGTTTCGGATCGAGCTTAAGATCATCGAGAAAAAATTTGGAATAAGCAAACCCGAAAAAGCCGACCATAAGAATGGTAGGCACCATGCCCGCCAAATAACCAACCACCTGCCGCACGGGTAGTTTTTCCTTCGTCTGTAGTTTTTCTGCGTGAAAAAGCGAATTCATGCAATAGACTCCTTTACTTTGACAGGTGGTCCTATAAGCGCTCGATCATTTTTTCAGTGATTGTACTTAATTGTATAGCTTTTTCCATGATCTGCCCCGTTGGCATTCCAGCAACTTACTACGTTTTCACACAGAACCATGATTGACGCCGGTTGCAGCTTTCCTTTCCTTTTTGGGCAGTCTTCAGCCGTTCATGTACCCTTATCCTCTTGCTGGGGGATGTATGGTATGTGCAATCCATGCTGTGATTGGGCAGTGACCGGAAATGCTGGTTTCGGTGAGAGCGTTGTTATACTCTGCGGTTCTCTAATCTTGATTTTTTAACTTGACAGTTTTGACTATTATGCTGTACAATATATATAAATAAATTGTACAATATTTTGACAAATTGTGTGCGATTTTCCGTTCCCCTGTTTATGGGCACAGTTATTCAATGCGACAAAGGGATATCACACGGATATGTTGTGGTGAACGGTTAGAGTGTTTTCGTAAGCTGTATCGACTTCATTGCAGGCAAACGGCTTATTCAATCCGATAATCATTGATAATTTTTCGAACAAGAGGAGAAAAGTAAATGGCAGTCAAGAGTTACGAGTCAGACAAATCAATAAGCGCTATGGATCGCAAATTTACCGGATTGCGGCGCTTCAACCTGATCATGGGATTTCTGCACCTGGCCCAGAGCGTCTTTATGATCTTAGTCAGCAATAAAACCACCTACCCCATCTTCACCAATTACCTGAGTTTCGATATTGCCACGCGGTCGCTCAAACCCCACACCGAGCTCTTCTATGAGCTCCCGTTTGGGGTAGCAGTATCCTTCTTCCTGCTCATCTCGGCTGTGGCGCATTTCTACCTGGCAACAATTGGCTACGGTCGGTATGTGGAAAACTTAAAGAAGGGCATGAACCCGGTGCGCTTTTATGAATATGCTCTCAGTTCTTCACTGATGATCGTGTTGATTGGCATGCTGACCGGCATCTGGGATCTGGGGGCAATCATCTTGATTTTCACTGTGAATGCCACAATGAACCTGTTTGGCATCATGATGGAATTGCACAACCAATACACTGAGAAAACGAATTGGACGGCCTTTATCTATGGCTGCATCGCTGGGGTCGTGCCGTGGATCGTGATCATGCTCTACTTCGTGGGTGCAGTCAATTCTGGGGATGCTAAGCCGCCAGCATTTGTTTACACTATCGTCCCGACATTGTTTGTCTTTTTCAATATCTTCGCCATCAACATGATTTTGCAGTACAAGAAGATTGGCCCATGGAAGGATTACCTTTTTGGGGAACGTGTTTATATCATTCTGAGCCTGTCTGCTAAGACTGTACTGTGCTGGTTGATCTGGACTGGCACCCTGGCTCCAGTTTAGTGCAAACCGCTTTGAGCACTATTTACAAAGACACGGTTTTCAGTGATTGAAAGGACAGTTGTAATTTTATGAAAACAACGGATCGCACCTCGCTCATCGCTTTCCCGCTTTTGATCTTGATCGGCCTGTTGGTGGCGATTGCTGGAAGCCAGGGAGGCAGCCAGATTGCTGGGATTCCGGTTTTTGCCGTGCTGGTTGGCCTGGCCTTTCTCATCCAATGGTTGGTTTTTATTCCGGCCTATTGGCGGCAAACCGAAAAATTCTTCGATCTGACAGGCAGTCTCACTTATATCACCGTCAGCACACTCGCCCTGTTGTTGAGTGATGGGGTGGATGGCAGATCGATTCTAGTGTGGGTGTTGGTTGTGGTCTGGGCAGTCCGCCTGGGCACCTTCTTGTTCAGCCGCATTAAAAATGCGGGCAAGGATGATCGTTTTGATGAGATCAAACCTTCGTTTATCCGTTTCCTGACCGTATGGACCATCCAGGGCTTGTGGGTTACCTTCACTTTGATCGCTGCGCTTATCATAATCACCACGACCAACCGCAAAGAATTGGATCTGTTAGCCTTGATCGGCTTACTGGTATGGGGCTTTGGATTCGCAATGGAAGTTATCGCTGATTATCAAAAAAGCCGCTTCAATGCCGACCCGAAGAACAAAGGCAAGTTTATCCATACCGGACTGTGGTCTCGATCCCGCCATCCGAATTACTTCGGCGAGATCGTTCTGTGGGTCGGTGTTACGATCATTGCGCTGCCGGTTCTGCAAGGCTGGCAGTGGGTGGCCCTGATTTCTCCAGTCTTTGTCACCCTGCTTCTTACTCGTGTCAGCGGCATTCCTCTGTTAGAGAAAAAGGCCGATCAGAAGTGGGGTGGTCAGGCAGATTATCAAGCCTATAAACAGCGGACACCTGTGTTGATCCCGCGGTTAAGATAAAAAGGCATCAGCGAATGAAATACCGTCATCAGTTTCGGATCCTTGCATCCGTCGAGCGAGTGGCTGAGTTTCACGCCCAAAGCGCCAGCATGGCCGCCATCACCCCGCCGCCAATCGTGGTTAAGATGCAGCACGCCCCGGCGGTTTTGGCCAATGGCGAGGAGATGGACTTTACAATGTGGCTTGGTCCGCTGCCCGTTCATTGGCAGGCGCACATCGAGGATGTATCCGACTTTGGTTTTATCGACCGCCAGGTGCGCGGTCCGTTCACTGAGTGGGTTCACCAGCACACCTTTATTGCTGTGGACGAGAAAACAACGGACGTGACGGATGAAATCACTTTGCGGTTCCGCATCCACCCTTTCTGGTGGCCGGTTGGTTTTGGCATGTGGCTAGGCTTGCCCATTTTGTTTGCTTTCCGCGCCTGGAAAACGAAAAGGATGCTCGAATGAAATGCGTCATCGTGGTCGGTACTGGTAAAGGTGGATTGACTACCGCCGCCGTGCCAGCCCGTGGTGGCGTGGAGGTGGCCTTGCTCAAAGCCCGAGTTTGCCCGCGCGGGCGTGCCAGCACTTGCTTCCGTCATGGACAGCGTTTTAACGCTGGCGCCATGTTGGCGGGCGATTTCTACCCTGGCGGCCCAATGGTTTGGGTTTCGCAGGCGGCAGGCGAGGATGCCTGGTCTGCCCACCCCATCGATTCCGCTATAATCGCCTGTCTGCCCGAGGGGGCTCAAACCATCCGCCAATCCTTTTAGGAGAAAAATCATGGCCGTGAGAATTGTGACTGATAGCACCTGCGATTTGCCTGCCGAATTCATTGCCCGTTACGGCATCTCTGTTGTCCCCCTTTACATCAACGTGGGAGATCAGGGCTTTTTAGATGGCATTGACATGAAACGTGATGAGTTTTACACACGGCTGCCTTCATTTTCTACCCACCCTACTACGGCTGTGCCGTCGCCGCAAAAATTTTATGCTATCTATCAGGCGCTGGCGGATGAAGGCGCCAGCGAGATTCTGTCCATTCACATTTCAGCCGCTTTGAGCGGCGTTGTGGATGTGGCGCGCTCAGCCGCGCAAGAAACAACAGCAGTGCTGGTTACGGTGCTTGATTCACAGCAGTTGAGCCTGGGAACTGGTTTTCTGGTAGAGACAGCGGCCAAAATGGCTGTCGAGGGCAGTTCGGCAGCTGAAATTGTTGCGGCTCTTGACGATCAGATTCAACGCATTCATGTGTTTGCGGCCCTGGATACCCTGGAATTTCTCAGACGCAGCGGACGGATGAACAAGTACATGGCTGGCATCGCTGCATGGTTGCAAATCAAACCCATCATGACCATGCACAACGGAAAACCTGGATCTGAGCGAGTGCGCACAAGAGACCGCGCCATGAAACGCCTGGTGGAGATGCTGGCAGGCGTTGGAGCGTTGGAACGCGCCGCCATCGTGCATACGCATGCACTTCCTGGAAGAATCGCTGAGCTGCGCGCTTTAGCGGCTGGTTTGCTCCCGCAAAGGGATATCTTGTCCGCAGAAATCACCCCGGTGATTGGGGCGCACATCGGCCCAGGCGCTGTGGGGTTTGCTGTTGTTGCGGCAGCAAAACGATAAAGAGAGGAAATTATTATGAAAATTGCGAAGCTGATCGCCTTGGCTGGTCTGCTGGCCATGACTGGTATCCTGATTTATGGATTCACCATGGGTGATTTCACTGCTGAGGGAACCAAACTGCTGTCCATGCCCTGGGGAATTGTCTCGCTGGTAGACCTGTATGTTGGTTTTACCCTCTTCTCTGGCTGGATCGTATTCCGGGAAAAAGCGTCACTCTCCTCGGCTGTTTGGGTGATCCTGATGATGGTTTTGGGATTTTGGGCCGGCGCGCTTTATACATTCATCGCACTTCAGACCAGCGGCGGGGACTGGAAGCGTTTCTGGTTTGGGCGGCGCGCTTGAGGATATAAAACTGATTGCAATGTCATGTGCCGACCTGTCCGTTTCGATATTGGGTCAGACAAAAGTTCGTTGAAAATTACTTTTAGCTTTATTAACAAATTGGTGTCTATATGAAAAATTCTCGCTTACTGACTATTTTTTTGATTGTTTTCGTTGATTTGCTGGGATTCAGTTTGATCCTGCCGCTGCTGCCCTATTATGCAGAAGCCTATGGCGCCACAGCAGCAGTCGTGGGTTTGTTAGTGGCCTCTTATGCGGCTGCACAGCTTGTGGGGGCACCGCTGTTAGGACGCCTTTCCGACCGGATGGGCCGCCGCCCCGTATTATTGCTCTCGGTTGCTGGCACTTTCCTGGGATTTCTGCTGTTAGGACTGGCTGCCCCGCTTGGCAGTTGGATTGCCGGGTTTACCGCTCCACAGGCGGTTAATGGGATCATTATCGGCGTGCTTTTTCTTAGCCGCATCCTGGATGGGCTAACTGGAGGCAATCTGATTGTGGCTCAGGCCTATATTACCGATGTTATCGATGAGCAGAACCGCGCCAAAGGGCTGGGAATGATAGGCGCGGCCTTTGGACTGGGTTTCATCATCGGCCCAGCCGCTGGCGGCGCCCTCAGCCAGTGGGGATACAGCATACCGGCTTTTGCGGCTGCCGCAATTTCCTTTGTCAATTGGCTGGCAATCTTTTTCTTCCTGCCCGAATCGCTCACCGCTGCACGTCGTACGGCGATGACCTCGATCCAGCGTCCTGCGTTCACGGTCAAGGCCTTGTTACAGGCGCTTAACCGGCCCAAAGTTGGCCCTTTGCTGCACATTCGTTTATTTTATGGGCTGGCTTTTGCCACTTTTCAAAGCGTTTTTTCGCTGTATGCGCAATCCATTGGCCTGGCCTCACAAACCACGGGGTATGTGTTGGCATATGTTGGACTTCTTTCCGTGATCACACAAGCCGGTTTGATTGGCATGCTGACTCGGCGTTTCCGTGAGAATTGGCTCATTGTTACTGGCCTTTGGGCAATGACTGGCGCGCTGTTCGCCTGGGCTTTCACGAGTCAGCTCTGGTTGCTTCTTATTGTGATGCTCCCACTGGCGCTTGCAGGCGGTGTGCTTAATACAGTTCTGCAAAGCGCTATCAGCAAAACAGTTAGTCGAGATGAAATAGGCGGTATCCTGGGTATCTCGGGCTCATTGGAAGCCATCACGCGCGTAATTGCTCCCACGGTGGGTGGTTATTTGCTTCAGCAAGTAGGCCGGTGGGCGCCAGGTGTCTTCAGTGGGCTTATAATGGTCTGGGTGATAACTTTTGTTTACCGGCGTGTCGTTCTGCCTTCCCGCCGCGAACACCTGACCGCAGAGCAGGAAACAATTCATGCGTAATTGGGGCTTTCTATCCTGTCTGCATATTGGCTATGCAGATAAAAAGGGATTTGAAGATGATCCGTAATCAATGGTATGTCGTAACAGAGTCAAGCGAAGTTGGCTCTGCCCCAATTGGGGTTACCCGGATGGGCGAAAAAATGGTATTCTGGCGCGACCAGACTGGCAAGGTCAACGCAGCGGTAGATCGCTGCCCACACCGCGGGGTAAGATTGAGCGTTGGGAAGGTTGAAGAAGGGCATTTGCAGTGTCCCTTCCACGGCTTTGAGTTTGATGCTTCGGGTAAATGTATCCTGATCCCCGCCAATGGGCGCAATGGAGTCATTCCCAGTGCCTTGCAGTTGAGCACCTATCCCACCTATGAAGCACACGGTTTCATCTGGCTTTGGTGGGGCGATTCAACAGCTCAAGAACTGCCTCCCCCTAAATTCTTTGACAACATAGATGAATCCTTCTGCTACGCCTCAGCGCGGGACCCGTGGGAGGCACATTATTCCCGCGTCATTGAAAACCAACTGGATGTCGTCCATCTCCCTTTTATTCACCGCAATACCATTGGGCGAGGCAACCGCACTGTGGTGGACGGGCCGGTGGTGGAATGGAAAGGCGACAAAATGCTCTATACCTATGTGTTCAACCGCTTAGACGATGGGACAGCGCCGCGAAAACCTAGTGAACTTTCGCCAAAATCAGCCGCCAGCGTCCACCTGGAATTCATCTTTCCCAACTTGTGGCAGAACTTTATCAGCGAAGAAGTGCGTATCATGGCTGCTTTTGTTCCGGTGGACAATGAACATACCCTACTTTATCTGCGCTTCTACCAAAAATTCATGCGGTTACCTGTCTTGGGCAAGCTCATTGCGCAACTGGCGATGCCAATGAATGTGTATATCGCTCACGAAGACCGGCGCGTGGTCACCACCCAACAACCCAGAGCCAGCGGACTAAAAACCGGAGAGATTCTGATCCAGGGTGACCTGCCCATTATTGAATATCGCAAAAAGCGCGCAGCCTTGCAAAGCCTGGGGCAGCAGCCCTGATTGGGCTACCAATCTCTTTTGATAAAGAAAAATTCGAGAGTCCCTGGGTGTCCCAAACGAGGTAATAGTTTGGTTGCCCGATTGTGAGGATAAATATAGTAAAATAAGTCTAATTATTCATCTTTAAACCAGAGCCGTGCGCATTCAAAGGTGTAATAAGCATTTTATTTCCTTTTAAGGGGCCGTAATTCTGGAGAAACGCTATGCGCCTTGTGTGGATTGGACTGATCGTCATTTTGATTTGTTTGACAGGCGGATTGAACAGCACTCGCGCTGCCTCGCATGATCTTGAACCGTCTGCACCAGATGCCCAACCTGCCTGCCAATGGGGCTATTTCCCGGGCGGCATGGGAAGTTGGGTGCCGCTCTTCAGTGACCCGGAGAACACAACTCCTTCAGCCTTGCGCCTGGGAAGCACACTTGCCTCCCATTCCACATCACTCGCAAAACGCGGCGGGATTGATTTTAACGGCGATGGGCATGGCGACATTTTCCGAATCGGCCTGGATGGCAGCCAGAACGCTGCCTGGCAAATGGTTTCCAGCACGGCCGCACCTGGACCGGTCAGTTGGACCACGCTGCGCACTGGGGATAACGGCGCAGACCCCTCTTCGATCTGGTTTGGCGACTTTAATAATGATGGCCACACGGATATCTTCTACCGGGTCTACACTGACCCGATCTACGGCTACTACACCTGGTACTACAATTCGGCAGGCAGTTCGGCTCCCACGGTGTTGGGTACTTATGAAGACACCATCACCCCGGTAGCAGTTGGCGATTTTAACAATGATGGCAAGTCCGATGTCTTTTCCTTTATAGCCAACTCGCCTTACGCAGGCGCATACCACTGGCAGCTCTACTCCGGCGGGACAGGAACGGCCAGCAACCTGGCCTACGCGCTGATCAATCCCTATGACCTTCGCTTTGGCGACTTCAACGGCGATGGCGTTACCGATGTGTTTGCCGCCTTGCCCGCCGCCAACGGCCAGTACCAATGGGTCTATTCCAGCGCCGGTTATTACAGCTTTCAGAACCTGGCCCTCACCAATTACCCCGTCTCGCAGCTCAGCTTTGGCGACTTCAATACCGATGGCATCACAGATGTGTTTGCACGGGTTGAGACACCCGGCAGCATTCCGCGCTGGCAGTACTGGTCTGGGGGCATGGGCGCTGCCATTCTGCTGCGCTATACCGACGACCCCATGCCTTACCTGGCCGATATGAACGGAGACAAGATCACAGATGCCGTCCTGGCGCGCTGCGCTTCAGGTCTGACCTTCAGCGAGCAGTTCGCCGGGCAAAATACACTGCTTGATTCTGCCGCCAGCTACCAGGCCTACGCCGCTGATCTGAACGGCGATAAGGCCAGCGACCTGCTCTGGGCTTCGCTTTATCAGTCCACAGCATCTCCCAACCAGATCTGGGCGGCCGGGCTGCTCTCCAACCCGGCCAGCCACAGCTATACTCCCCTGGCCAACCAGGTGCTGGATACGGCGAGTTGGGGCGGAGCCAGGCCTTTCCTGGGTGATTTTGACAAGGATGGCAAAGTTGATTTGGTGATCAACAAGCTGACCGACACGGTTAATAACACACGTGTGCTGCATTGGACCCAGGCTGGCTTCACCCTTTCTCCCTTGATTGCGTTTTCCGGGCTGCCCGGTTTGGTTAACACCGGCTCCGGCGATTTTAATGGCGACGGGCGCATCGACTTGATCTGGGGAGCGAACTGTATCAATGTTGGCAACAACTGCATTGCTGGTTATCCTGCCCAAAATCCGGTTACTGTGGCTATGTCTTCCGGTTCAAACATGCTGATGTCCACCCCACAAACCTTCCCCAATTTTCCAGGGTCTGAATACTTCGGCCAGGTGCTGGATGTGAATGGCGATGGCAAAGACGATCTGGTCTACACCAATGGCTGGTATATTGGGAACAACACCGTTTATGTAGCCCTTTCCAACGGCGATGGCAGCTTCAATCTGCTGCCTGCCCAGACCTTTGGCGCGGCCTGGCATTATAATGTGTTTGGTTTTATTGGTGATTTTAACGGCGATGGGCGTCAGGATCTGGCTCTTTCATCCCAATGTTCGACGCTGGACTGCGCCGGTAAATTTGCTATCCGGATCCTTTTTGGTACGAGCAGTGGGCTGCTCCAGGCAAGTGGAACCATTTCGTTTGGGGTGCGCGACTGGTACAGCTATGGCCTCCGGGTAGCTGATATAAACGCCGATGGGCGAGATGACTTGGTCTGGACCACTGGGGGTAAGACGGATTTTGTTTACACGAGTTTCGTGATGGTCTCCTACTCCAATGGCGATGGTTCCTTCACGAACTCCGGACTGCTGCAGCTCAAAGAGGCTTTCGCATACTCGCCCTCGCCGTTGATTGGCGATTTCAACGCCGACGGCCGGCCTGACCTGATGTGGGTCTCCGGTGGCGCCTACAAACCCTTGCTCAACCTGCCGCACCGCATTTTTTTTCCAATTTTAAAAAGGTAGAGAAGAAGACCGTTTCAAACGTGGCTGGGAAGAGAGCCTCTCGTACGAACCACGGGTCATGGGTGTGGTGGATGAATATACAGCCATTCCCGACAACTTACAAGGCGGCTACCCTAGCCACTACGTGAAACGGTAACCAGTATTTGCCGTCTGGCGCACAAAGCCGGCATCCACCTGGTGCTGGGAGTGCAGAACCCAACCGCCGAGAGCATGCGGCCAAGCATCCGCCGCAACAAGCTGACCCGGGTTTTTCAGGTGGTAGACGCCGTCGCCAGCCAGGCCATGATCCAGCAGGCCTGAGCAGAACGCTTGCAAGGCGGCCAATACCTGGCCGTGTTTCAGGATGGCGTTCACTCCGGGGCAGCCTTTGACCCCAGCGATGATCAACTCTCGGCCTACCTGGCCGAGCGCAGAAGCCGGATCACGGTATACGAACAGCCTGGCTTTTTACAGCAGCTACCGGCCGGGAGAGAGCCTGCGTTGTTGAGCCAGGCCAGTCCAGAGCTGGAAAAGCTGCGCAAGTTTCTCGAAGAGAACCCCGGCGCCAGTGAAAATGCGATGTGCCACTACTTGTGGAAACAACCCAATGCCCGCAGTTACGCCGCAAAGATTGATGCTCTTCCACTACTACTACGGGTGCAGGTCATTTTATTCACCGAACACATTCGAATCTGTCAATAGGCTATAATTTCATTATGAGACATCAACAAAAAAGTATCTGGATCGTCGTTATCCTGATCGTACTGGCAGCGGTGCTGAGCTTGCCCCCGGTATGGTCAAGAGTGGTCTATCATTCCCACCAAATGTATAGGACTATCAAATACTGGTTAAAACCACCCAGTGAAGCGGTCTTTGTTCCATCAACTCATGACGATGGTTTTGTGGCCACTTCGGCCTCAACCAAAGTCAATGCTGATGCCCCTGTTCTTCAACCTACACCTGGGTCTACTAAAATCCCAGTCCAATCTACTTCTGCAACCAACTTTACTCCAACCCCTATCCCCTCTTCTACCCCTTCGCCTACTCCCCCCACCACTTCTACGACTATCCCCTTGCCCACCTCTGTTTTGCTGACAGGCATAAAATGCGAAAATCAGCTTATGAATAACTGCGGACCGGCTGTTCTGTCTATGTACCTTTCATATTATGACTGGGGAAAAGATCAGCTCGCTGCTGCAGCGGTGCTCAAACCCAATGGGAAAGATGTGAACGTGAATCCATATGAGTTGGTGGATTTTGTCAACACACATACCCCACAGCATGCTCTCTGGCGGTATGGCGGTGACATTCATACACTGAAGACTCTACTCGCCGCAGGTTTTCCAGTGATGATCGAAAAAAGTTTCGAGCCATATACCTTAAGAAAAGAAGGTTGGATGGGTCATTACAATCTGGTTGTAGGCTATGATGATAAAAGACAGGCCCTCACCGTCCAGGATTCCTATCTCATGAGCTATGCTCCATGGGGGGGCGAGATACCTCGCGAAATGTGGGATACCTTCATCGGGTTTGATTTTCCCTATGGCGAGTTGGAACAGGCTTGGCGCTCCTTTAATTTTGTATTCGTTGTCGTTTACCCACCGGAAAAAGAAATAGAGGCACTCAACGCAATGGGCTCTCTTGCGACGGATGAAGACGCATGTCGGATCGCTCGTGACCGCGCCATGCAAGAAACTTCCTCGCTGACAGAGGCTCGGGATAAATACTTTGCCTGGTTCAACGCCGGCACCAGCCTTGTTTGTCTGCAAGATTATAGTAGTGCGGCGACCGCTTTCGACACAGCATTCAGCATATATCCGGATATCCCGCAAAATTCTCGCCCTTACCGCATCCTCTGGTATGAGACAGGTCCCTATACCGCATACTACAACGCAGGGCGCTACCAGGACGTTATCGACCTGGCGAGTCAGACGCTGGGATACATGGCCGAACCGGTTCTGGAGGAAAGTTATTACTGGCGAGCATTATCCTATTACCAGCTTGGAGACACAGCTCATGCCGTTGCAGATCTGCGAGCCAGTCTCGAATACCACCCAGGTTTCTCTCCTAGCCTGGCCATGCTCAAGCAGATTGGCGAGACTCCTTAAGAACTGTGATAATATGGCACAAGGAATAGAGCAATTCCCCTGTACTGAGGGCGACATTTTGTTGTGACTCCTACTGACACTGGAGGGAGTTTATACATTATAATGAACCTATCTTCATCCGAAAATTGTGAGGGCATGGGTATATCCCAGCTCCCGAATATCTGGATGAGTTTTACACAGACTCGGGGCAACGCACTTGAGTGGTCAAGTTTTAGGCTGCTGTTCACAATCTACCCCCAAAAAGAGGAAAGAGGTATTGTAATCTACCTGCGTAATCTCCTGCGATACCTCTAGTGACCCCAACCATGAATAAGATACAGTCCCCGCAGAACAAAAATAAATGGCCTAACCGCTGGATTCTCATCATTCTAGTGGTTCTCCTGCTGATCACTATAGCCAGGATCACACCGGCACTCAGTTCCTATGCACCCACCCTGGGGAGCTTACCGGTCACACCGAACATTACACAGGCAGCTACTGCTACAGCAACCAGAATTAGCACCAGCACACCAATTGTGGCCAGAACCGCGGCGCCATCCTCAACCCCGAATGCTACTGCCACAGCAACCAGAACGCCAACGGCGGCCCAAACAGCAACACCGTCCTCAGCCTTTATAACTACACTAAAAGTAATGGGTAACTCTGTCAATCTACGAGCTGGCCCTGATATCAACTTTACAGTTGTCCGTAAACTCATTCGTGATGAATTGTTGTTGGTGTTGGGGCGGCTGAGTGATAATTCCTGGCTTTTTGTTAAAACATCAGACGGTCAGGATGGCTGGATTAGCGCGACATGGGTCGATCTTGCCGGGATAAACTTTGATTACCACGCCATAATAACGCCGCCTTCCCCAGAAACAACAGTTAAGGTAACCGGCGGCTCTGTTAATCTACGCACTGGCCCGGCTGCCAGTTATTCTAAAATCCGGTTGCTCGCTTATGACGAACTGCTGGTGGTGAAGGGACGATCGGGTGATGATACCTGGCTTTTCGTTAAAACATCAGACGGTCAGGAGGGCTGGATCCAAACGAAATGGGTCGATCTTGCCGGGATATACATGGATTATTACTCCGATCCCGTCATTACACCGCCTCCCACTGAAACTTCCACACCTGTAGTTTTAGCCGGCATTGATGGCCGTTGGATTAACGTTGACCTCAGCGAGCAGAAGCTTTATGCCTATGAAGGCACTGACATGGTGGCTTCTTTTCTGGTTTCTACTGGGATTTCTCTCTACCCCACGGAGCTTGGGCAGTACAATATCTATGTCAAGATGCGCTATTCGGATATGCATGGTATTGATTATTTTCTGCCAAATGTGCCCTATACCATGTACTACTCTGGTGATTTCTCGATTCACGGTACCTATTGGCATCATAATTTCGGAACGCCGATGAGTCATGGCTGTATCAATATGGACACCAGTGATGCAGAATGGCTTTACAACTGGGCCTCTGTGGGCACACTTGTGCTTATACACCGCTGAAATATGGTTGCAGAATTGGGCGCCATGACTGGCCAATTCGGACCTGGCTGCTGAACAAAAAACCGCCGGTGTTATCCGGTGGTTTTGTCTTCCCGTGCCCCCACGGGGGTACAGGACGTTAACGTGTCTTATTTGCGAAAGGGTGGAAAGAATCCGCGCCCGTATACCCTTTTGGGGAAAATTTTGGCCCACCTGAAAGCATTGGCAACCCTTCCTTGTGATATAGTATAAAAACGATCGAAGTCCATCATGCAGTAACTGCCTAGAGGCCCCATGCTCTCGAATTATATACGGCTCATCCTGATCCCAATCCTCATATTCAGCCAATTCCCACCATTAACACCCAGCCTGTCTGCGCCAGCCCAGCCTTCAGGCTGGGATCTGATCGGCCAGGCGGGCGGCCCAAGCCAGGGTCTGGCCGTGGAAGGGGATTATGCGTATATAGGGGTTGGTCCGCGGTTGGTGGTTGTGGATATATCTGACCCCACGAACCCGCAGCAGGCTGGCGCCAGCCCTGCGCTGGGTGACTTTGTACTGGGCGTGGCGGTCAGCGGCAACCACACCTACGTAGCTGCTGGGAGTGCTGGTCTGCAGATCTTCGATATCACCAACCCTGTGGCCCCTGCGCTGATCGGCGCGTGGCAGTCGCTGGGCCAGGTGGAGGGGGTAACCATATCGGGCGATATTGCCTATGTGGCTAACGGCCCCTTAGGCCTGCGCGTCCTGGATGTGAGTGATCCGGCCGCGCCAGTGGAAATCGCCAGGGCTTTCGAGACGAACTACGCCTACGATGTTACCATCTATGGCCGCTACGCCTATATTGCAGCAGCCGGCGCCGGGCTGTTGATTGCGGATATCTCCAACCCGGCTTACCCGATGGAGTTGGGTATATATGATACGACTGGCTATGCTCACGCTGTGGCTGTCTCTCGTGGAATGGCTTATGTGGCTGATCAATGGGGCGGGCTGAAAGTGGTGAATGTCACCGATCCACGACACCCGACTCTGGCGAGTGCATTACCTACTCCAGGCTGGGCATTTGATGTTACCCTGGATGGGGGGAAAGCATATATTGCGGATGCCTTCAAGGGTTTGCGCCTGGTGAATATTGTTGACCCGGCTCACCCGGCAGAAATGAGCGGGTTGGCGTGGCCGCAGAGCAACGCTTTCAACGTGGCGGCGGCTGGGAATGTGGTCTTCCTTGTGGATCGCAAGAACGGATTGCGGGTGGTGAATACGGCGAACTCAATCGAGCCGCTCCAGGTTGGCTTTCTCAAACAGGTTGATATTGCCCTCATGGCGGTGGCCAATGGGAATTATGCCTATGTCGCGGCAGGCTTCAAAGGCGTGCGCATCTTGAACATCAGCGATCCGGCGCGCCCTTATGAAGTGGGAGCATATGAGTTCAATAGTTATGCTATGAAAGTCAAAGTGGTTGGCAGCCACCTGTTCACGTGCACGAATACAGGGTTGGCTGAACAGGGCGTGCACCTGGTAGATATCTCCGATCCGGCGAACCCGCAGAAGATCAGCTATTACAGCCAGGTAGGAGAATGCCGCGGGATCGGTGTGGCTGGTAACCTGGGCTACTTTGCGGATGCCGGTGGTTTACAGATCATTGATTTCAGCGACCTGGCGAATCCAGTGTTAATTGGCAGTACTCAGGAATGGGCCGGGTCGGTTGATCTTCAAGGAAATCTGGCCTACGTAGCGCAGGGCCCGCCGGGGTGGAAAATTTATGACGTTTCTAATCCGGCCCATATAACAGTGGTCAGCGCAGTGCAGGATCCATCCAGTTTCCCCGTGGATATCAAGGTGGTTGGAGGCCTGGCTTATGTCGCCCAGGCGGATGGTTTATGGATTTACAATGTTTCCAATCCGACCAGCCCGGTTTTGCTTTCGAAGTACATTTCTTCAGGAACGTATAGCACGCTGGATATCGCCAGTCACCGGGTGTATCTCTCCAAGGGGGAATTTGGGTTTGAAGTGCTGGATGTGAGCGACGCGCTCCACCCGGCGCTGATCAGCAAGATCGATACGCTGGGATTCCTCTACACCGTTGTCAGAAATGGCGAATTTATCTATACGGCAGACGGAAATGGCGGGTTTAACATCTATATGTCGTCCGCAGCCTCGTCTGTGACTCCGGCGAGAGTGGGCGAAAATCCAACCACTGCAGTCCCCACCGATCGGTCAGGGCTCGCTCTGATGTTTCAACAGCGTTCTCCCCTCGGTCTTTCTCAAGCACCCGCCCAACATTTCCCTGCTCCAGACCGGCCAGCCGGCAATTGTGTGGTAACCACCACGGCCAACAGCGGCCCCGGCAGCCTGCGTGCCTGCCTGGAATATCAGGTCAGCGGGGACACGATCACTTTTTCACCAACCGTATTTCCACCCGGCAGCCCGGCCACCATTTTCGTAACGGAACAACTGCCGGGTTTAGACAAGGGAAATGTGACCCTGGATGGGTCTAACGCCGGCGTGATTTTGGATGGCTCGGGCATCGTGAGCAGTTGGGCTTGCGGCGTCCTGGTCACATCCAATGGCAACACGGTGCGCGGGCTGCAAATCAGGAATTTCCTCTCGGTAGGAATTTTCATTACAGGCTCCGACAATCTGATCGGCGGCAGCCGCCTAGTGGGCAGTGGTCCAACCGGACAGGGGAATGTGACTTCGGCCAACCGCCAGGCCGGCATCGCTCTGACCAGTAAGCCCACGGACGCGTACAGCAACCAGAGAAACCGGGTGCTGGGCAATATCGTTGGCCTGGATGTAAAGGGCGAGCAGGCAGTTGGCGGGCAGCAAAGAGGCATAGGCATCTGGGTTGCACAAGATAATATCATCGGCAGTCTTACCCCGGGAGAAAACAACATTGTCAGCGGTCAAAGTGAAATGGGGATGGAACTGTACGGCGATCTGGTGTCTGGCAACAAAATTATTGGTAATTATGTCGGAACAGACATCAGCGGGACGAAAACGATCGGGAATGCCAATGGCGGCATTGTGGTCTGGTTCGGATCAAATAATACACTGGTGCAGGAGAACCTGGTCAGCGGAAGCGGAGGCAATGGCAGTATTAATTTCTGGGACTGGGGCAGTGATTTTAACACAGCGATCGGCAATAAAGTCGGCACAGATCTAACCGGCACCCAGCCGCTCCCCAACTTCTCACCAGGCATTACGGTTGGCCAGTCAGCCTATACCCGCGTTGGTGGGACAGAACCGGGTGAAGGAAACCTGGTCTACGGTGATGTAGGAATCCGGATTGAGGGATCCATGAGCGCTCCCGATTACATCTTGGGCAACCAGGTCGGGTTGAATCTACCTGCCTCAGCCCCCGCAGAGTATGGTTTTGGCATAGGATTGTATGGCGCTCAGCGATCAATGGTAGGCGGAGCAACACTTGCTGAAGGGAACACCATCTTCCAGGATCAAAATACAGGAATATTAGCCAACTCTGACCACCAGACGATCATCGGCAACCGCATCGGCGTCACCGCCGATGGCTCAACGCCACTGCGCCGGTCCAATATGAACCTGTGGATTGCCGGATCGCGTAATATGATTCAAGCGAACCAGGCGGCTTTTGCCAGCGGAAACGGCGTCTGGATACCAGGGCAAACCAACACCTTGAGGCGCAATTTGATTTACGGCAGCGGTGCAATGGGGATTCTGCTGGTGGACGGCGGCAACGCCAACCTGCCCGCCCCCTCTTTCAGCCTGGACTCTTCTGGTGGCAGTGGAACCACCTGCCCCGGCTGCACGGTCGAGCTGTTCCTGGATGACGGCAACCAGGCCCGTGCCTACCTGGACAGCGTGGCAGCGGATGACAGCGGTCATTTTTCTTTTCCTGCCCGCTGTCCGGTTCCCTACCCTTACATGAATGCCACAGTGACCGATCTGAACGGCAACACCTCCGAATTTAATGCTCCCCATGTCAGCCAGCCTCGGCTTGTCCCCTGGGATTGCAGCAGTTCCAACCCAACACCGGCCTTGGTTTCTGTGAACCCCACCAGCGTAAAGGAATTTGGTCCTACCACGTTGCTAAACATCTCTGGCGCCGGTTTCATCCCGGGCTCAATCGTTCGGGTTGACGCCGAAGCATTGACCACCCTATATACCGACGCCAGTCATATCGCCGCCATCCTACCGGTTGGGCAGATCACCACGACCGGGACAGTCAGCATCACTGTCTTCAACGCTGCTCCGGGCGGCGGCGCATCCAATGCCCTGCCGCTGGAAATCCTGCCTCATCTAGTTACGGATCCCACCGACCTGTCTGTAAGCATCGTCGGTGAGCCCAATCCGGTCCTGGCAGGCGCGGGAGTCTTGACCTACACCTTGAATGTCAGCAACCTGGGCCCTTCCCTGGCGACCAGTGTGATGCTAACCGATACATTGCCCCTTGGGGTGACCATCCTTGCTCTTGTTCCATCTCAAGGCTCATGCGCTGGGAGCACTCAGGTCACCTGTAACCTGGGGGAGGTAAATCCATATCTGAATGCAACGGTACAGATCAGCGTGGCGGTCGATCCATCCACGCGCGGCGCCCTGAACAACCTGGCCGGCTTGAGCGCGCTTGAGCCTGATCCAGACAAGAACAATAATACTGCTGAACAAACAACCACAGTGTATGCACTGGCTGACCTGGCGCTGAGCGTGTCAAGCTGGCCCGATCCGGTAATTGCCAACAACCAGCAGTTAATCTATACCCTGACCGTCACCAACAATGGCCCTTCGCAGGCAACTGGCGTCATACTGATAGATTCGCTGCCAGTTTCGGTCACACTGGTATGGATTATCACCAGCCAGGGTGTCTGCAGCGGCATGACCATCGTCACCTGCAACCTGGGCAACCTGGAGCCGAGTTCACAAGCCATGATTAGCATTGCAGTTATGCCAAGACATGCTGGCCTCTTGATCAACCAGGCTAAAGTGAATGCGGATGAGGCAGATTCCCAGCCAAATAATAATCTTGGGCTGAGCGCCGTTAATGTCAGGGCAGCCGTATATCTGCCTCTTGTTAAAAAGCCTTGAGTCTTGACAGGCAATATAGATGATAGAATCATCCGTTTTCTAATATCCACAACAAGGCCTGTGGACTTGATTTGAAAACAAAGACTGCCAGTATCACCCGGCAGTCTTGTTATCCTGTGACCCCACGGGAGTACCGTGCGTTAATGTGTCTTAGCCGCGAAAGGGTGGGGCTGGAAGAAATGCCAATCGCGATTCGTTGCATTAATTTATCATTGATGATAATATTCTGGTATGGAATTTGAGCGCTTGTTGGAGCTGGTTGGCGATGAACCGGTCTTTGAAACCGCCCTGCTGTTAGCGGGAAAGGTCAACCCGGATATCGTACGCTTGCAGCTCACCCGCTGGACGAACAGCGGGCGGGTATACCAACTGCGTCGCGGCCTGTACGCCATTGCCCCGCCCTACCAAAAAGTCAAGCCGCATCCCTTTCTCGTCGCCAACCGCATGCAGCGCGCCTCGTATATCAGCGGGCAGTCGGCGCTGTCTTTTTACGGGCTGATCCCCGATACCGTGCAGGCTACCCTCAGCATAACGGCTGGCCGCCCAGAGCGGCTGGAAACGCCGCTGGGCGTTTTTGAGTTCCGGCACATCAAGCCTGAGCTGCTGCGCGGCTACCGCATGACGGCGCTGCATGGCCCTAAAACCGCTGAACAAAACGCCCTGGTAGCCACACCCGAAAAGGCTCTGCTGGACCTGGTGTATTTGCAGCCCGGTGGAGACCAACCCACCTATCTGCGTGAGCTGCGCCTGCAGAACCTGGAACGGCTGAATCTCGACGAGCTGCGCCGCCAGGCCGAAATCTTCAACACCCCCAAGCTGCGCCGGGCTGTCAACACGATCCTTCGCCTGGCGCACAGCGAAACCCAGGAGTACGAGACATTATGAAAGAGCACCTGGCTGAACTGGTGCGGCAGACTGCCACGCCCGCGCAAGGCCGCAACCTGGCATCGGGCCGAAATTTGGCTCGCGAGTACCTGCAGGCCCGCATTCTGGCCGCCTTGCAGCGCGCCGGGGCGATGATCCCGCTGGCTTTTCATGGCGGCACCGCCCTGCGCTTTCTGTATGCCCACGGGCGTTACTCTGAGGATTTGGACTGCGCCCTGGAAGGCGACCGCGGTCGCTACAATTTCCGCGGCTACCTGCAAGCGATTCGGGCCGAGTTGACGCCGGAGGGTTACCCGGTTGAGCTCAAGGTCAGCGACCAAAAGACTGTTCACAGCGCCTTCGTGCGCTTCCCCGGCCTGTTGTACGAGCTAGGGTTGTCCGGGCAGCAAAGCGAAGTCTTGGCCGTAAAAATCGAAGTGGATACCAACCCACCCGCCGGCGCCGGGCTGGCAACCACGGTTGTGCGCCGCTTTGTGGTGCTCCAGCTTCAGCACCATGACAAGGCCTCACTGCTGGCTGGCAAGCTGCACGCCATTTTGCAGCGCGCCTATATCAAAGGTCGCGACCTTTATGACCTGCTCTGGTACCTGAGCGACCCGACCTGGCCGCTGCCCAACCTGACCCTGCTCAACAATGCCCTGGAGCAGACCGGCTGGCAGGGCGAGCCGTTGACCGACGCCAACTGGAGAGACCAGGTGCGCCAGCGCCTGCGCCGCCTGGATTGGCAGAACATCCAGGCGGACGTGCGCCCGTTCGTAGAATCGGGGTTTGACTTGAGTTTATTGAGCCTGGAAAACCTGGAACGGGTGTTGGGAGGATAGATGCAAAACCTCTCCAAACTAGAAGCCGCTCTCTGGGAAGCCGCCGACCAACGGCGCCAACTCCAAACTCACCGCCGCCGAGTACAGCCTGCCGGTGCTGGGGCTGATCTTCCTGCACCACGCTTACAACCGTTTCCTGGCGGTGAAGGCTGAAATCGAACCCACCCTGCCCCTGCGCGGCGGGGTGCGCGCTCCGCTGCAGGCCGCCCACTTCCAGGGCAAGGCAGCCATCTTCCTGCCAGAGCAGGCGCAGTACAGCTACCTGGTGGATCTGCCCGAAGATAAGGATACCGGCGGAAATGTTGAGAACCTTGTTCACGATCGTGTTATTCGATAATGTTACTTATTGTGCAATACAATAAGTTAGGGTATAAAAAATGCCTATTATTGCATACAATGGGATAGCATAAACCTTACATTTGGTTAAGGAAAAACAAACGCCTCCGCAAAGGGAGGCGTTTCAAAAATTTTTTGGTTTGCTAATACCGTGCCCGACGTGGATCGAATTTATTCATCCCCTCAGTTTCCTTAATGTACTCTTCCACCGACTTTTTGAGTACCAGCCAGGCTGTGCCGATTTTCTCCCCCTGGAGATCCCCCTCACGCAGCAGCCGCCGCACGTGCTCAACGTCAAACTGCAAGATGCGAGCTGCTTCTTCGGTTGTTACAAAATCTCTAAGGTCTGGCATATGCACCCTCTTGTGCGGCACAATAGGTTTGGCCTTGATAAAAGGGTACAGGTTTACGGCCACTGTAAGCCTGTACCCTATTATCAATAAGACACGCGAACTGCGTGTGCCCCCACAGAGATTCGAACTCTGGTTTTAGCCTTGAAAGGGCTGCGTCCTGGTCCCCTAGACGATGGGGGCTTTTCCAATGCGGACGGATTTTACCATCCCCTTCCGGATCGGTCAAGGATTCATATCTATTTCTAACGGAGCAAAACTTGACGTTCTTTCCCCGGCATGGTATCATCATTATCAGTTTGTTAGCACTCTCGCCTCGAGAGTGCTAAAATATACACCGGAACTGCCATGAAAGAGCTGAACGATCGACAAAAATTGATTCTCGGACTGGTCATTCACGAGTATCTCGAGAACGCCCAGCCTGTTGGCTCGCAGCATCTGGTTGATATCTATCAATTGGACATCTCTCCTGCCACAGTGCGCAATGTGATGGTCGAGCTGACCGAGGCGGGTTTGCTGCGCCAGCCGCACACCTCGGCCGGCCGCTCGCCGACGGAGGAGGGGTACCGCTATTTTGTGCGCCAGTTGATGGGCCACACCGACCTGCCGGTGAGCACCAAGCACACCATCACTCACCAGTTCTACCAGGCCGGGCAAGATGTCAACCGTTGGCTGCGCCTGGCTGCTTCGGTGCTGGCACACCAATCGCAAGCGGCTTCCCTGGTCACACGGCCGCGCCCCGACCAGGCGCACTTCAAGCATCTCGAATTGATCGCTACCCACGGCCGCCAGGCCTTGATGGTCTTGGTACTCTCGGAAGGTGAAGTGCGCCAGCAGATGCTGACCCTGGCTGAGCCAGTCGGCCAGGAAAAGCTCAGCGCCACCGCCGCCCGCATCAACCGGTTGTGCGATGGCTTGCAGAACGATGAAATTGTGCGCCTGCAGGTTAACCTGATTGATTCATTGGATCAGGATATTCTGAAACTGGTGCGCGACGAGATGGTGCGCGTGGAGCGCTCACTGGCCAGCGAAGTGTTCCGCGATGGCTTGAGCAACGTGCTCTCGGAGCCCGAGTTTGCAGAGCCGGAAGCAGCCCGCAAGGCGCTGCGCGCCCTGGAGGAGCCGCCTTTCCTGGAAGACCTGCTCAAACGCACACTGATGAACAACGGCGGCGATGGTGTGCAGGTCTTGATCGGCGGTGAGGGTAACTGGGAAGAATTGCGTGAATGCTCGATGGTTCTTTCGCGTTACGGCGTGCCCGGTATGCTGACCGGCGCCGTGGCAATTATTGGCCCGATGCGCATGTCGTACGGCCGCTCGGTTTCGGCGGTGCGTTTTGTATCTGGCCTGCTCAGCGACCTGGTCGTTGAAATGTTGGCAGACTAATTGCAACTGGAGTTTATCGTATGTCGAGGAAGAAAAAAGCTGAGGACATGGAAGCCATATCGAATATCAATGAAATGCCTGAGGTAAATCAAGAGAGCCAGGCGCAAGCCGAGGCTCTGCACGCCGCTGAGCAGGAAATCCTCCTGTTGAAGCAGCAGTTGGCAGACCTTCAAGTAAGGGCAGATGAGTATAAAGATGGCTGGCAGCGCGCTCTGGCCGATTTTGCCAATTTGCGCCGGCGTGTGGAACGCGACCAGCAAGCCGCCAACCAAAACGCCACCATCAACGCTGTCCGGCGCTACCTGGAGATCGTCGACGACCTGGAGCGCGCCCTGGCCAACCGTCCCACGGATGGTGAAGCCGGCCGCTGGGCCGACGGCGTGGACCTGACTTACCGCAAATTTGCCAACCTGCTCGAGAGCGAAGGCCTGACCATAATCCCTGGGGAAGGCGAGTTTGACTCAGCCTTACACGAGGCGATTTCGCATGAAGACAGCCCGCAGCACACCAGCGGGCAGATCATTGGCATTGTCCAACAAGGTTACCGGCTGGGAGACCGCGTGGTTCGCCCGGCGCGCGTCCGTGTGGCTCGCTGACATTCATTAAATTTCGGACTATCTGGAGGCATAATTATGGGCAAAATAATCGGTATCGACCTGGGCACCACCAATTCGGTGGTCGCAGTGATGGAAGGCGGCGAGCCTATCGTGATCCCTTCATCAGAAGGCGAACGGCTGGTTCCTTCTGTGGTGGCTGTCAATAAAAACCACGAGCGCCTGGTGGGCCGCGTGGCCCGCAACCAGGCGGTGATCAACGCCGAAAACACGATCTTCTCGATCAAACGCTTCATGGGTCGCAAGTTTGAAGATAACGAGGTGCAGCGCGCCGTGGGCCGCGTGCCGTATAAGGTGGCCAAAGCCCCGAACGGCGATGTGCGCGTGAACCTGGACGGCCGTGATTATTCGCCGCCCGAAGTTTCGGCCATGATCCTGGCGAAACTAAAAGCGGATGCCGAAGCCTACCTGGGAGAGCCCGTCACCCAGGCGGTTATCACCGTACCGGCTTACTTTAACGATGCCCAGCGCAACGCCACCAAAGATGCTGGCAAGATAGCCGGCCTTGAGGTCTTGCGCATCATCAACGAACCGACTGCCTCATCCCTGGCTTACGGCCTGGATAAGAAGAGAAAAGACGAAGTGATTGCCGTGTACGACCTGGGCGGCGGCACGTTCGATATCTCAATCTTGGATGTGGGCGATGGCGTTTTCCAGGTGCATGCCACCAGCGGCGATACATACCTGGGCGGCGACGATTTCGATAACCGCGTGATGGATTACCTGATAGAAGAATTCCGCCGCGAGAACCAGATCGATCTGCGCCAGGACCGCCAGGCGCTGCAGCGCTTGAAAGAGGCGTCTGAGAAGGCCAAGATTGAGCTGTCGTCGATGATGCAGTCTGAAATCAACCTGCCTTACATCACCGCCGACGCCTCCGGCCCCAAGCACCTGGTCACTCGCCTGACCCGCGCCAAGCTGGAACAGCTCACCGGCGACCTGGTCGAGCGCACGCTCGGCCCGGTGCAGCAGGCGCTCAAAGATGCTGGCCTGCGCGCTGAAGATATTGATGAAGTAGTGCTGGTCGGCGGCATGACCCGCATGCCCGCAGTGCAAGAAGCAGTGCGCCGCCTGTTCAATAAAGAACCTCACAAAGGCGTTAACCCCGACGAGGTGGTGGCGGTCGGCGCAGCCATCCAGGCCGGGGTGTTGGGCGGCGATGTCAAAGACATCTTGCTGCTGGATGTCACTCCGCTGACGCTCTCCGTCGAAACCCTGGGCGGCGTGGCGACCTCGCTGATCGAGCGGAATACCACCGTGCCCACCCGGAAAAGCCAGATCTTCTCCACCGCTTCCGATAACCAGTCGCAGGTGGAAATCCATGTGGTGCAAGGCGAGCGCCCAATGGCTTCTGACAACAAATCCCTGGGCCGCTTTATCCTGGATGGCATCCCCCCATCGCCGCGCGGCATCCCCCAGATCGAAGTGACCTTTGATATTGACGCCAACGGCATTATCAAAGTCACTGCGCAAGACAAAGCGACCGGCCGCAGCCAGCACATCACCATCACCGCCTCTTCTGGCCTGAGCGAGACCGAGGTGGACCGCATGCGGCGCGACGCCGAGACACACGCCGCTGAAGATGAACGACGTAAAGCGCTCATTGAAGCGCGCAACAACGCCGACAATGGCGTTTACACTGCCGAAAAGGCGCTGCGCGACCTGGGCGATAAGGTACCGGCAGATGTAAAAAGCAAAGTTGAGGCGCAGGCAGCCGAGGTGCGCAAGGCGATGGAAACGGAAAATGTCGAGCAGATTAAGTCTGTGACGGAAAAACTCTACGCCACCATCCAGCAAATCGGCGCCTCCGTGTACCAGCAAGGCCAGCCAGGTGGTCCCGGCGCAGCCGGCCCTGGCCCCGATCCGCAAGGCAAACCTGGCGGCGATGAAGACGTTGTGGATGGAGAGTTCCGCAACGCCTGAGCAGCTTTTATTTTCCCTGTCGATACGGCAGCCCTGGAAACAGGGCTGCCTACTGGCTTTAATGAGCGAGGTTTTATCGTATGGCCCCACGCGATTATTATGAAGTGTTGGGCGTGCCGCGCAACGCTACACAGGATGATTTAAAATCCGCTTTCCGCCAATTGGCGCGCAAGTATCACCCGGATGTCAGCCAGGAACCGGATGCGGAGGAACGCTTTAAGGAGATCAACGAGGCTTACGGAGTGCTGTCTGACCAGCAAAAACGGGCGGCTTACGATCGCTACGGGCATGCGGGTGTGCAGGGCGCCGGCGCCCCCGACTTTTCGTCGGTCGATTTCTCAGATATCTTCGAAGAGTTCTTCGGCTTTGGTGGGTTCGGCCGCACATCCCAGCGTTCGCGCAATACGCCGCGCCGCGGCGCAGACCTTCAGATGAAAGTCGAGCTTTCCTTTGAAGAGGCGGTATTCGGCGTGGATAAAGAGATCGAATTTACGCGCGAAGAGATGTGCAGTAATTGCCAGGGCAAAGGCGCTGAGCCTGGAACCAACAAGACGCGCTGCGCCAACTGCAAAGGCACCGGCGAGGTGCGCCAGGTGCGCCAGACGATCCTGGGTTCCATGGTGCAGGTTTCCACCTGCCCAACCTGCAACGGGGCGGGAGAGACGATCTCCACCCCCTGCCATGTGTGCAGCGGCCACGGCCTGGAGCGCAAGACGCGCCGCAAGACGGTGAATATCCCTGCCGGGGTGGACACCGGCAACCAGATCCGCCTGGCAGGCGAAGGGCAGCCCGGCGTCAACGGCGGCCCGAATGGCAATCTCTATTTATTGGTTGAAGTCAAACCGCACAAATTCTTCCGGCGCAAAGAAAACGAGATCATCCTGGATTTGAATATCAACATCGCCCAGGCCGCTCTTGGCGCAGAGGTGGAAGTGCCGACGGTCGATGGCCCAACCATGCTCAAGATTGCCCCCGGCACACAGCCCGGCAAGGTGCTGCGCGTCCGTTCCAAAGGCGTGCCTTTCTTGCGCACCGGCGGGCGCGGCGACCAATTGGTGGTCATCAATATCGATATTCCGAAATCGTTAACCCCGGAGCAGCGCGGCCTTTTCGAGCAGTTGGCCAAGAGCCTGGGCAGCGAAGTCCGCCCACAGGAGCGCAGTTTCCTTGATTTGTTGAAGGACATCCTGGGTGGCTGAAAAATCGTGGCTTGAAGTCTCTCTGCTCGTGGATGGCGAACAGGCAGAGGCGGTCGCTGAAGTTCTGGCGCGCTATGTGCCGAACGGCGTAGTGGTCGAATCTACACAAATTATCCCCGACCCAGATGGCGCAGGTCACCCCGGCGGACCTCTGCGCGTCTGCGGATACCTGGATCCGGAGGCCAACATTGAAGAAACCCGCCGGCAGATCGAAGAAGGCCTGTATTTTCTCAGCCGCATCAGCCCGCTCCCGGCGCCGCAATTCAGAGTCATCCGGGAAGTGAACTGGGTGGAAGCCTGGAGAGAACATTATCATCCCATCCCGGTGGGCAAGCGCCTGGAAATTGTGCCTGCCTGGCTGGAATGGAAGGATACAGCCCGCACTGCCGTGCGCATCGACCCCGGCATGGCGTTTGGCACAGGCACCCATCCCACCACTCAGCTCTGCATGGAACTGGCTGAGACGCGCATCCTGCCTGGCGAGCCGGTCATTGATATCGGCTGCGGCTCTGGCATCCTCTCGATTGCTGCCCTCAAACTGGGCGCGGCGCACGCCCTGGGCGTGGATATCGAAGCTGAAGCAGTCAGTGCATCGCAGCAAAACGCCGCTTTGAACCAGGTTGAGCGCTGGTTGGAGGCTGGCCTGGGCTCGGTTGCCGAGATCCAAAACAACCAGTTTTCGATCAACAGCGCGCCGCTGGTATTTGCCAATATCCTGGCGCCTGTTCTAGTCCGTTTGTTGGATGAAGGAATGGGCTGCCTGGTGACTCCGGGTGGCTGCGCCATCTTATCTGGCATCCTGGCAGAACAAGAAACTGGCGTGCTGGAAGCCGCCGCCCGCAACGGCCTGGCGCTGCTTGAGCGCCGACAGATGGAAGATTGGGTGGCGCTGTGCCTCGGTCGTTGAACACTTGACGGATTGCTTGAATCCTGATAAACTCATCCGCCGCTAGAAATTTGTTTGCTGGCAGTTGCCTGCTGGTCTTGCCGCCTGGTGCACCATCTGGTATAATGCCATTCGCCTCACGCAAGGCACCTTAAAATTCTTATTGCCGACGTAGCTCAATCGGCGGAGCACCCGCCTTGTAAGTGGGTGGTTATGGGTTCGATTCCCATCGTCGGCTTGCTGTAGTTTCTCGCACAGGTTCGTTGATAGTTGGCGATCAGGACTGTTCGAAAACAGCCCTGATCTCGAGCTGGCAACGGCTCCTAATCAAAGAGAATACGGACAGGTATCCAAGTGGCCAAAGGGCGCTGACTGTAAATCAGTTCGACGACGTCGTTCGGGGGTTCGACTCCCTCCCTGTCCACCACACGGCATAAGCTGGCGGGTTCACGGACCTGGCAGCGCGTAGCCTTGTATAGAGGCCCTCATAGCTCAGTCGGTAGAGCACAGTCTTGGTAAGACTGGGGTCATGGGTTCAAATCCCATTGAGGGCTCTCGTTCGGCAATAAATGATCTTATTTTGTAAGGAGAAAGACGCATGGCCAAGCAAAAATTTGACCGAAGCAAACCGCACATGAATGTAGGCACGATGGGGCACATCGATCATGGGAAGACGACCCTGACGGCGGCCATCACGAAGTGGTGCAATCTGCGCGGGATGGCGGAATACCGGGCGTACGACACGATCGACAATGCGCCGGAAGAGAAAGAGCGAGGGATCACGATCAACATAGCGCAC
>JAKOUW010000102.1 GCA_029782365.1 Chloroflexota bacterium | reverse complement strand
GACGAAGTATATTCCTGAGGACTTAATTCCTAAAAACCCTGAAACCGGCACTCTTATGCGCCCCAATCCTTTCGACAACCAATTTATTAAACTCAAGCCGGTCATGGCCGAGAAAGACAAGACTGGCGTCGTTGACGTGGTGCAGCCCCCAATACTCTATGAGGCCTTTGTTGCGAGCTATGCCAACAAGCTGGACATGTGCCTCCAGGGTATCATTTCCCCCAGCACCCTGGGCATTGACCTTAAGAAGCTTGACAATGCCGAGGCCCAGCGCGAGAAAGAGAAAGCCACCCTCTATACCAGAGGCAAAATCATCGACACCTTGAACCGGGTCATCCCCCAATTGGTAGATATCACCCTCAAAGTTTACGACCTTATGAAGGAGAAAAAACCCAAAGACTATGTTGCCAGCGTCACCTTTGGTGAGTATGCGGCGCCCGACTTTGGCAACGTGGTTGAGGTGGTGGGAAAGGCCCGCATGACTGGCATCATGTCGATTGAGCAGGCCGTTGAAGAGCTGTATGGCGACACCTGGACTGATGAAGAGAAGGCCGAAGAAGTGTTGCGCCTAAAAGCCGAGCAGGGACTATACCAGGCAGACGAGCCAAGGCTTGGCGACGATGTGAGCCAGGACGAAGGGGATAAATAATCATGCCCAATACCCCACCAGATCCGTATGACCTGCGTGAGATCTTTGAGGAGATCACCATAGACCTGCTGGATTCGTTGCGCCGGACCTTCAAGCTCCACCAACTGGAACAGGAGAAAGAGGGCTTCGCCTGGGAGCAGTGGCAGATATCTAAGCTCCGGCACCTGGTCAAATGGCGGAACGAGAATAGGGCCATCATTGAGGGTAGGAGCAAAGAGATTGAGGAGACGGCAATCAAGATACTGGATGACAGTTTTTTGCTTGGCACTGCCCGGGCCGAGCGGGAGATCCTCAAAATCTTGTTTCCCAAGGACCTAAGGCCTGAGATGCCCAAGGTTGCTATTCCTGATGACGCCTTTTTCGGCATCAACGAGAAAAAGCTGATAGCCCTGAAGGAAGTTGTCATCAATGACCTTAGGCAAGCCCGGCATGCGGTCCTGCGCAAGATGGACGATGTCTACCGGCAAA
>JAKOUW010000101.1 GCA_029782365.1 Chloroflexota bacterium | reverse complement strand
GCTGCAAGAGCAAACTCAAGAACCATTTTTCGATGATTTTGCTGTAAGTTTGGAAATACCGATGGAAGGAGCCAAAAAAGAAATTGACCTAGCCTGTATTTATCGTGCACAATTAATTCATTGTTCCTGTAAAACTGGTAAGAATTCCTTTGAAACAAGACATTTAGATGAACTCAGTGCGATTAGTAATCTTATCGGTGGTCGCTTTTGTACACGTGTGTTTGCAACTGACAGGTTACTTCCTAATGATCTTTCTGCAGCAAAAAGTTTTTTAGATCAAGCTAAGCAACGTGAAATTGTCGTGGTTACAGGTAAAGAACTTCCTTCAATTGGCGATATTCTTAAGAAGCAAGCAAAAAATCCTGACTATCAAAGAATCTGAGATATCATTTGCCGATCATTTATTTCTCCTCATCGAAGCTTTCTCTATCCTAAACCGAAATGATTAAACGAATTTGGCGAATAGGAAGGTTTAAATTATTACCTTTTGATAACTGTTTTTTCTATAACAGTATTTCAATGCTAAATAAAAGAGTATGTCATAGCCTGTTCCCAATCTAATTTCTCCAGTAACATAGCATAAAGATTATTGCAGTTCATTACTAACAACAAAAGGGGGTGTGAAATTGCTCGAAGCTATTGCCACGTATGGCAAAGTCCTATCCATGGAAGAGGATCCTCTGGCCATTCTGACAATGCCTGTCCGCCGGCCGCGGGATGAGACGGTCTACCTGGTCCAGCTTGATCTGCGCGATGATGCGGGTAAGCCGCAGCTGGCTGCAAAGCCCATCGAGATTGACGACGACACCTGCACCCGCTATCGCTGGGTCGGCAATGTAGTCGGCAGCCGCCCCCAAACTTACTTGACCACGGATAGGCTTGAATACCTGGTAGGCACAAACGTGCTCAACCTCCTGATCCAGCTGGAGGAGGCCGGTCTTAGAAACAGTTCTTTGTACAGGGATCTTTTCTGGGTTCTGGGTAGCTTTTATCGCTGCCTAACAGGCAACATCCCTGTTCTGGATGTGGAAAAGTTAAATCTCGCCGAAGCAGGTTTTATAAAGGAGAGTTTGAAAACCAGGAATGGCAATGCAAAAAATGTCATGGCCGATGTTGCGGCGGCCTTGAAAAAAAAGCTGCTGGCCGACCTGGAGTTAAAGGCCTCCCAGGTCGCCCTCTGGACGCTGGCCTACAATGGGCGCCCGCTGGTCTTTGACCAGGCCTACGACCAGGCCATTCTGTACAGCAAGGAGCCGCCTTACCTGGGAAAGAAAGCCCGAGACAAAGGCAGCGGTGAAGCCGGCACGGTTTGCACCATCTGCGGCGCCACCGGGCGGCCGGTCACCGACAATTTTGCCACCCTCGACTTCCTTAAGTACTACATTAACGACAAGCTGGGCTTCGCCTCGGGCTTGAATGATTTCTCCCGCAACTTCACCGCTTGCAGCGAGTGCTATCGCGGGCTGCTCCTGGCAGAGAAGTATCTACCCCAGAAAATGTCCTTTAGGGTCGGTCCGTTGCGGTTCATGGTGCTGCCGTCCTTTTTAACAGAAGTCCCCCTGCAGAGCGCCGACTTAAGGTTTTGGTCTGAGCACTTTCGTGACCGGGTCGACGGGATGCTGGATATGGCCGCCTGGCTTCAGAAAATAGGCGGAACTGGCGGGCTGGAAGCCGATTTAGCTGGTTACCTTGACGAACTACCAGAAGAAAATATGGCCCTGCTTAATTTTCTCTTTTACCAGAAAAGCCAGAGCGAACTGCGGATTCATGCCCTGGTGCGCGACGTAGCTCCCAGTTGGATCAGCCACCTTATGAAAGAGGCCCACAGGCTTGCCAATCGCGCCGCGGAGCTTTTGGGCAGGGACCGCTGGCATCTCGATTTAACGGCTATTTATCGGCTTATCCCGCTGCGCAGCGGACAGCGCGAAGAATACAAGAAGCTGCTGCACATCTACCAGTCCCTTTTAGCTCGCCGGCCGATCTCGTATGGCACTCTTATCGGTGAATTCATTGCCCTGGCGGCCATATACCTCACCGGCAATTTTACAGGAACCAGCGTCCCGCCACCGGAAAAGGGCTACGAGGAGCTAAATTTGGCCCGCCGACTTATACAGGCCAACCTTTTCTTGACTTTCCTGCAGAGAGTCAAGCTGCTGAAAGGAGGTAGTCTTATGAGCACTGCTGCCGACACGATGCGCGGCCACGAATACCTCAAGGAAGAGATGCAGCGTTACCTTCAGGAGATGGGCTACGGCGAACCGCATACCGCCCTCTTCCTGCTGGGCTATCTGCTGCACCAAGTCGGCCGCTCCCAGAGGCTTAGCGGTTACGAGCATAAGCCGGTTTTGGACAAGGTCAACTACAGCGGGATGAACTGGCCCCGGGTGATTCGCCTGAGCAACTTGCTGGTGGATCAACTGCGCCAACACCGCATCTTCAGCTATAATGAAAGAATTTACGCCGCCGCAAAAGAGCTGCTTGACACCCATGCAGCCAACTGGCCACTCTCGCCGGAAGAGAATGTCTTCTATATCTTGTCCGGCTACGCCTGGGCCACGCGGGCTGCTTACCAGGCTGGCATAGAGAAGCAAAGTGCAGTTGCTGCCGCTGAAGAGGGCACGGATATTGAAGAGGCAGAATAACCCCAAGTTTAAAGGAGGCCTAACCAGATGAGCGTAATTGAGAAGAACAGCGAGATTCTTTTTCTCTATGATGCCAAAATGTGCAATCCCAACGGGGACCCCGACGATGAGAACCGCCCCCGCATGGACTACGACCGCGAGCGCTGCCTTGTCTCCGACGTTCGCCTGAAACGCTACCTGCGCGACTACCTCGAAGAGATGGGGCACGCCATTTACGTGACCAAGTCTGCAGGTGTCGTACAGGCTATGGGTCGCGTTCAAGAAGTGCTGGGCAAAGAAAAAGTCAGCAAGAATGACCTCCCTGAATTTCTTGAAAAACTGATTGATGCACGCCTCTTTGGCGCGACTATGCCCATCAAGGGCGAACGCCGTGGAGAAGGCGAGGCGGTTAACATTACCGGTCCGGTTCAATTTACCTGGGGCTACTCGCTGAACAAAGTGCAGCCCGTGGATTCTGTGACAATCTCCTCGCAATTCGCCACGCGGAAAGAAGCCGGCCAGGGCACTTTCGGCAAGGACTACCGCCTCTACTATGCCCTGATCGCATTCCATGGCGTCGTCAGCGCCAGGCGGGCCAAGAGCATGCTTGAGCGCTGCGACAACCGGATCCTAAGCGCTACCGGTGAAGAAGATCTCGCCCTGATGGACGAGGCGATGATCCGCGCCATCCCCCTGCTGGCCACTCGCTCCAAGATCGGGCAGTACCCGCGCCTCTATGCCCGCTTCGTCTTTAGCGATGCCGACACCTTCATGGGCGACCTGCGCGAAGACCTGGAGTTAAGCGAAACGGTGGGCCTGCGGGAGATCGGCGATTACAGCATTGAGATTAGCGGCCTTTCGAGGCACCTGGAGCAAGTAAAGGATCGCCTGGATTATGTCCTGGTCTGGCAAGATCCGGCCTTGAAAACCACTGCCGCCGGAGAAGCCATCACCCTGTCGGACTGGCTGGCCGGGCAGGTCGGCAAAGAGCGGGTCCGCACCTGGGAAGGAGAATGATCGCCTTGGCAGAAATTGAAGCTGTGGCCGTGTTCGATTTAACCGGCCCCATGGCGCATTTTCGCAAATACTATACCAATTCCTCCTCCCTTACCTACGGCTTCCCGCCGCGAACTGTCCTCATGGGAATCGTTGCCGCGATCCTGGGGATGGAGCGCGACTCTTACTACGGCACCCTCGACCGCGGCCGCTTCGGCGTCGCGGTCAAGGTGCCGGGGAGGCGGCTGATGCAGACGGTCAACTACACCCGGACCAAGAAGGAAGACCTGGGGGTGATAAGGAGAGGCGGCCTGGTCCCCGGCACCCAGGTTCCACTGGAGCTGCTGCTGCCCGAAACGGCTCATCCCCGGCTCCGCTTTCGCGTCTTCTTCAGCCACCCCGACGGGAAGCTGCTAGCGGATACGGCACAGCGCCTGCGGGAAAGACGCAGCTACTACCCCCTCTACCTGGGCCTGACTGAGTGCCCAGCCATGTTTGAGTTCCTGGGCTTCTTTGGTGCCGGCGAATACCGGCGGATTCCCAGGGGTACGCCGGTATCGCTCACCTCTGTTTTAAACGCCTCTCTGCTGGATAAACTGGTGCTCAATGGCAGCGCCCCAGGCCGCATCTTTCGCGAACGGGCTCCCCATTCATTCGGTGAAGGACGGACCCTGCGCCCGCCGGCCACGCTGCTCTACACCGAGGGGGAACCTTTAACCGTTCGCCTGCGCACAGAAGCCTATCAATTCGACTTCGGCGATGCGGGAACGGATACAGTTGCCTTCATGGAGGAATAACACATGCCCTACTATGCCCACAGGGAAGGGAAACGCTACTTTTTGCTCAGCGCGCACATGGTCCAAACCGCTGTAGGCGCGGCGAAGCGCCTGGAGGCCAACCCGCGACGCGATGAGTTGGCAGAAGCGGCCCTTCTTGCCGGGCTGGCCCACGATTTTGGCAAGTATACCCCCTTCTTTCAGCGTTACCTGCGTACAGGACGCGGCGGCCCAGAGAAGCAGCATGCCTTCCTATCGGCACTCTGGGCCGCCCATCTTGCCGAAGAATTTGGCATCGCCCCCCTCCCCTCCCTGGCCCTTTTCATAGCCATCTGCCAGCATCACCGGCACTTGTCAGACCCCGAAGAGATACTGCTGCCGCCCCGCGAATTAAACAGCCCCTCCTGGGACCACCTGGAACCTGTCCATAGCGAAAGGCTGAAAATAACGCAAAGGCAGATGGAAGCGCTGCGGCAGGAGACAGAGAAAATAGCGCGCTCGTTAAAGGCAGCGGCTCGCTGGACGGGTAAGCGACTTAAGCAAAAGAATAAACCGGTGCCGGCCTGGCTGGATCAAAATTGGCTGGAGTTGCTGGAGCGCTTCTTTGACAACTGGATTCATTGTTACGGCCGCCTCTACCGCCATCGCAGGCAGCAAATCAGGAACATAAATGGCACCTCCCTGCAGGATTACTTTGACCTGCTTGCTCTCTTCTCTGCACTCATTGACGCCGACAAGATCCATTCCGCCCGGCTCAAGGACACGGAAAGGGCTGTTTTACCCCCGCAGCCGGTCCAAGCATACCGGGATAAACAATTCAGCCCTCCGCGTTCCGCTGTAGACCAGCTTCGTGAAGACCTTTACAATACCGTTTGCCGAACCATTGAAAAAGCTCCGCTGTCCCAAAAGCTTTTTACCATTACCGCTCCTACCGGGAGCGGCAAGACCCTGGCCGGCCTGGCCGCCGCCTTTATCCTAAGGGAAAAGATAAGCGGCCCGGGCAACGAAAAACCGCGCATCATTTACGCGCTCCCCTTTACCAGCATTGTGGATCAAACCTTTCGCGTGGCGAAGAAAGTCCTGCAAGCCGGCAGCAGGGCCGATAAGAGCGCTTCCCCCATTCCCTCAGCCTGGCTGCTCAAGCACCACCACCTTGCCGAAACCACTTACTCCAGGCCGGGCGACGAAGAAACCCTCTCCCTGGACCGGGCCCTCCTGCTCATTGAAAGCTGGCAGAGCGAAATCATCATCACCACCTTTGTGCAGCTGCTGCACACCCTTATCGGCAGTGAAAACCGCATGCTGAAAAAATTTCACCGCCTGCAGAACGCCATCCTGATTTTAGATGAGGTCCAGAACATCCCCGTGGAATACTGGCCCCTGGTGGTGAATGCACTGCGAGGTGCATGCGACCACCTGGGAGCCCGGGTTTTGTTGATGACAGCCACACGCCCGGAATGGTTCGAAGAAGGAGAGGCCCTGGAGCTGGCCGGTCCGGAACCGCAGCTGCGAGAGCGCTTTGCCTCCCTAAACAGGGTCCTGGTTGCAGCAAAACCGGAGCCGCTCACCGTAGAAGAGCTGGCCGAGGCTTTTATGAGAAACTACCAACCCGATCGCTCTTACCTGGTTATTTTAAACACGATAAAGAGTTCCATTGTTTTTTATAAACTGCTAAAAGAAAAGTTGGGCTTAAGCAAGCTCTTTTATCTATCAACAAACATAACCCCCCGAGAACGGGCCGCGCGCCTGCAGCAGCTGGCAAATTTGCTTGAGCGCGAGGAGAAGCCGGTTCTTGTCTCCACCCAGGTGGTAGAAGCCGGAGTGGACCTCGACTTCGACGAGGTGTGGCGCGATCTCGGCCCTGTGGACGCGGTAGTGCAGGCAGCCGGGCGCTGCAATCGTCACTCTCGCCACAATTACGGCCATGTCCAGGTCTGGCACCTGGTGGACCGCAAAGAAAAAGGTGAAGCTACGCTGGCACAGTATGTTTACGGCAAAATACACACCCATGCGGCTAAGAAAATGTTTGGCGAAGGGGCGATCCTTGAGGAGAAAGATTTTTACGATGCCATTGCGAACTACTTTGAAGAGGTTCGGCAGGCTAAGTCGGCTGCAGCAAGCAAGGCGCTGCTTGAAGCGATGCAATACTGGCGCTTCTCTCCCCGCAACCGCGAATCAGAGCTTCTCGGCGTGGCCAACTTTGCGCTGATTAAAAACCAGCCTCACTATGTCAATGTTTTCGTTGAGCTCGACGATACTGCTGCTCAAATCTGGCAGCTCTATCAAAACGAGGTCGTCAACGAAAAAGACTATTGGAAGCGCCAGCGAGCCTTCCTTTCTATTAAAAGAGATTTTTTGAGCTATCTGCTTTCTGTTCCCGCCCAGCTTCTGGCTGGCCGGCTGGATGAAACGACTGCTCCGATTCATATACCCATGGAGATGCTGGAACACTATTACGACCCGGAAACCGGGTTTAAACGCACTGATGACCACAATATGTACGTGTTTTAATGAGCTTTATAATCTACTAGGCAATATATATGTCATTCATAATTGTCCACTTATTGATAAGTGGGTCGGTTCTCCGCCTGCTGCAGAGTAAGTTGTAACAGCTAGCTTGTGTCTTACCGCTCCAAAGCAGGGAAATATATTTCAATGTAGAATCTAACCATAGCTCCTTTAGTTTTAAAATCCTGGCAAAGCACATGTCGTCGACCTCCAGTAGTGCAAAAACCCCTGGGGATCGACGACACTTTAAGATATAGCTGGCAAGAAGCCAAAACCCTTGGCAGTCAACACTTTGCACGTTTAGGTGACGCAAAAATGTTCACTGCACATGAAATTATTTGGTCATACCACTATTTAACAGATCCTTGTACCGCAGGCACTTAACGGGTATCCAGCCTACCTATGAGGAATTGAAACTTTATAGAGCCACCGACAGTAACGGTAACGTTTTTAGGTATCCAGCCTACCTATGAGGAATTGAAACAGGATACCGGAGTTTTGGGTGGCGGGGACGTGGTATCGTATCCAGCCTACCTATGAGGAATTGAAACCACAAAGGCAGGTGTAGTTCTGGCGACAAGCAGTAGTATCCAGCCTACCTATGAGGAATTGAAACGGGTATAGCGATAATGTGGTTGGCGCAGACAACCCGGTATCCAGCCTACCTATGAGGAATTGAAACTGGCTAATCGATTAAGAACAACATGGGAGTATCCCGGTATCCAGCCTACCTATGAGGAATTGAAACACAAACGGGCAACCCCTTAATAGCCCGCAACATTTGTATCCAGCCTACCTATGAGGAATTGAAACGCCATCATGGTATCGGTCACTTTGCCCCGATGACCGGTATCCAGCCTACCTATGAGGAATTGAAACCCCAGCATGGCTAGCTGTGTTTGTTCCTCGAAACTGTATCCAGCCTACCTATGAGGAATTGAAACTGCAATCCCTCTGACGGCCCAGCATAAAGCTGTTGGGTATCCAGCCTACCTATGAGGAATTGAAACGCGGCGGCAGCAGCGCAAAAACGTGGCCACATAGGTATCCAGCCTACCTATGAGGAATTGAAACTGATAAGCTGACTTAGTCCCTGCTTTCCGTCTAGAAGTATCCAGCCTACCTATGAGGAATTGAAACCCGTCCCGCCGGCCGCTGTCGCCATGCGTAGCACGAGTATCCAGCCTACCTATGAGGAATTGAAACGAAGACTCCAGGGATGCTATAGCAGAGGTTGTAGCTTCGTATCCAGCCTACCTATGAGGAATTGAAACAACACGGAATCCTTGCTTTCTTTCAGCAATGAATCGTGTATCCAGCCTACCTATGAGGAATTGAAACCCCGCGAGTGGTGACCATAGAGACCACCTTCATTTTGTATCCAGCCTACCTATGAGGAATTGAAACGCGGCGGAGTGTCGGGCCACGGGGTGTAACCAAAGGGTATCCAGCCTACCTATGAGGAATTGAAACGCAAGCTGAATAGGCCGGGGCAACAGACAATAATACGTATCCAGCCTACCTATGAGGAATTGAAACTGGGTTACGAATAATTACCTCCCTGCTGGGCTTGAAGGTATCCAGCCTACCTATGAGGAATTGAAACGCTAGGGGCGTTGCGCCCCTAGCCAAGAATTATTCCGTATCCAGCCTACCTATGAGGAATTGAAACCCCGGCGAGTCTGCCCCGGTTATTGCACGAAGCTTGGTATCCAGCCTACCTATGAGGAATTGAAACAGGTGAACTAGCAGGACTTAGCGCAGGGGATATCCCCGTATCCAGCCTACCTATGAGGAATTGAAACCCATGAAAAGTGCGAGGCACCACCCCTTTGGGAACGTATCCAGCCTACCTATGAGGAATTGAAACAAAAGCATAACGAAAAAAGCTTGAAAGCTGTTTTAGGTATCCAGCCTACCTATGAGGAATTGAAACACACCTCCCTCATTTTTTTCAACCTAACCAGATAAAAAGTATCCAGCCTACCTATGAGGAATTGAAACGGGTTTTGCCGTCCTCGAGCTGCTTCTCGATGATCCGTATCCAGCCTACCTATGAGGAATTGAAACGTCTCTATCCAGCTCAGTTCCTCTTCCGGTCTGCCGGGTATCCAGCCTACCTATGAGGAATTGAAACTAAGATGAGATGAGCAGGATTTAGCGCGGGGGACATCGTATCCAGCCTACCTATGAGGAATTGAAACCCGGGAGGTTGTAAACGCCTACCGGCGGTATCTGCAGTATCCAGCCTACCTATGAGGAATTGAAACGACCATCCGGCCGCCATTGATAATATCTTCCCATTCCGTATCCAGCCTACCTATGAGGAATTGAAACTGGATTGACTTCGCCTTCCCTTTCCGAAGGCGAAGTGTATCCAGCCTACCTATGAGGAATTGAAACAACAACGCCATTGACTTCCGCGGTACGGCTATCTTTGTATCCAGCCTACCTATGAGGAATTGAAACGAAGGCCGTCCGGCTGGCCGATTGACGCCGGAGTAATGGTATCCAGCCTACCTATGAGGAATTGAAACCTTCCTCTCTTGAGTGGCCTTGCAAGATGAGATGACGTATCCAGCCTACCTATGAGGAATTGAAACGATATAAGCGCGCGCCACCCTTTACAGGGTGCGTGACGCGTATCCAGCCTACCTATGAGGAATTGAAACGGGTGGAATACTGGTATGCACTTTTTGCCTGTCTTTGTATCCAGCCTACCTATGAGGAATTGAAACCATAGTCTATCCGCGCTAATGTCTGCCTTAAACTCTCGTATCCAGCCTACCTATGAGGAATTGAAACTGGATCAGCAGGTGGCAGGCTGCATAGTCTATCCGCGCGTATCCAGCCTACCTATGAGGAATTGAAACTGCCAGTTATCAGCAAACCGGATGGGGACCTCCTTGTATCCAGCCTACCTATGAGGAATTGAAACTAAGACGCCACGTTGATCATGTAACCTTTCCCTTTCGTATCCAGCCTACCTATGAGGAATTGAAACACAAGTCCGGCCTCAAATCCATTAGATCATACTCAGGTATCCAGCCTACCTATGAGGAATTGAAACCATCCGGGAGCACCCCCACCTTCTCTGATGGCTTCCAGTATCCAGCCTACCTATGAGGAATTGAAACTCAAATGCCAACTTGGAACCTTGGCGGGTAGCTCCACGTATCCAGCCTACCTATGAGGAATTGAAACGCGTACGCCCCGTTTACATAGATGGTAGTTAATTCCGGTATCCAGCCTACCTATGAGGAATTGAAACTGTACCGCCATTTGTGACCCAAAACGCGCCATCGAGTGTATCCAGCCTACCTATGAGGAATTGAAACAGCTTGAGCCTGGGCAGGCTTGTCCTTTCCGTTCGTGTATCCAGCCTACCTATGAGGAATTGAAACGCCTCTAAAATGACGTTTATCCCACGCACTTTCTTCTCGTATCCAGCCTACCTATGAGGAATTGAAACACAACCTCCCTTCGGGGTGTTCAGCTTGCTGAACATAGTATCCAGCCTACCTATGAGGAATTGAAACTCTTTCCTGGAGAGGGAGAGTTCGTCCCGCTCCAGGGTATCCAGCCTACCTATGAGGAATTGAAACCCTGGGTACGTCCCTTTCTTAAATCAATGAGCCATTGTATCCAGCCTACCTATGAGGAATTGAAACTCTTCCCTGGAGAGGGAAAGCTTGTTTTGCTCCAGGTATCCAGCCTACCTATGAGGAATTGAAACCCATCACCCGCCCCATTGGCGTTTACGTTGGCGGGTATCCAGCCTACCTATGAGGAATTGAAACGGGGCCTGGGTGGGGCTGGGTGGGGCTGGAAAATTCGTATCCAGCCTACCTATGAGGAATTGAAACAGGAGGGGAAGCTTGACTCCTCCATACAGCAAAACAGTATCCAGCCTACCTATGAGGAATTGAAACGCAGCGAAACGAAAAGCTGGTAGGCCATCAAAGAGGTATCCAGCCTACCTATGAGGAATTGAAACAAGGAGTTTAAATGCCTTCACTATAACCGCGATGCAGAGTATCCAGCCTACCTATGAGGAATTGAAACCGTAATCTGTCTTGCTCAGAATCTGCCTTAAACTCTGTATCCAGCCTACCTATGAGGAATTGAAACCGCAGACAAAAAGACTCAGGCAGACGTTGCCCTGGGTATCCAGCCTACCTATGAGGAATTGAAACGCAGACAGCACCTTGGACATCATATTAGGGATGGAAGTATCCAGCCTACCTATGAGGAATTGAAACCGGTTATAATGAAGGGATTCAAATCCCTTCAAAAAGGTATCCAGCCTACCTATGAGGAATTGAAACGTGGTTTTTGAGGCGAGCTCTTATTGTCGTATTTACCGTATCCAGCCTACCTATGAGGAATTGAAACAGAACAAAGACTTTATTAAACGCCACCGGGCGTTTTTGTATCCAGCCTACCTATGAGGAATTGAAACAAAAGACAGGGAAGGAGGGTTGAACACAATAATGAGGTATCCAGCCTACCTATGAGGAATTGAAACGGCAGAGTTTACCCTGGACATAATATTAGGAATAGGTATCCAGCCTACCTATGAGGAATTGAAACGGATCAATTGGGGAGAGATGGCGGCAAGCTAAGTGGTATCCAGCCTACCTATGAGGAATTGAAACGCGTACCGGCGCACTCTGCGCACATGCTCTGCGGCAAGTATCCAGCCTACCTATGAGGAATTGAAACCTTAAAAGAGAGGTTAGGCGTGATATGATTATACGTATCCAGCCTACCTATGAGGAATTGAAACGCAAGTCCATTTATCATGTTGAGTAGGTTCCCGGCCGGTATCCAGCCTACCTATGAGGAATTGAAACAACCCTTCGACGAATTTGCAAGTGGTAGCTCAAACCGTATCCAGCCTACCTATGAGGAATTGAAACAGAATGGAGAAGAAAGTAAGAGGTATCAGCAAGGTCCGTATCCAGCCTACCTATGAGGAATTGAAAC
>JAKOUW010000093.1 GCA_029782365.1 Chloroflexota bacterium | reverse complement strand
CAGGCAGTTTACAAAAGGGCTAAAGACACTCTTGACTGAAGCGAATTGATTTAGGGGAACTGAAGAAGGCGTAGGTCAATGGCGGCATGGGTGCCGAATTCGATCACCCGACCCCGTTCTATGGTAAGCGGGGAAGAAAAAATGGGCCCGTCATAGACAAAGGTGTGGTATTCGCCGTTCTCGCCGCAGGGGTCGGCGCCGGAGGCGGCAATCTCCTCCACCAGGGCGCGGCTTAAGGTTGCCCCCAGCAGCCTGGGGTCAACCCTGCTCTTATCCACGCACTTGATCATGGCCTTGAAGCCCAGGTCGATTACTTCCTCCACCAGCGCCAAGCGTTTTTCTCCCCAGAGCGGGAAGATGGGCTCCAGGCCTGCCGCCGCGCACCGCTCGCTGCTCCACCGGCGGTGATCCTCAATATCAATATCGCCAAAAACGGCTGCATCTGCCCCCGCGGCCTTCGCCCGGGCCAAGGCCGCCTCCATCGCAGCAGCGTAGTCTTCGCCCTCGCATTCACCGCAGAGGAGCGGAATCCGCAGCGAGCGGGAAACCGCCTCCAAAAGGGGCTTGTCCACCCCGTGAAACCAGGAGCGGTTCTGTTCCCTGTTTATCATCACCAGCAGCCCAACGGCCTGGTGGCCCTGCTGCAGCATGCGGTGAAGCGCCAGGGCGCTGTCCTTGCCGCAGCTGTAGGAGATAACAAATTTCACTGTCGCCTTTCCCCTTCTCCTTTCTGGCCTAAGCCCTTCCCGCCCTGCTGCGGCGCCGCGGGCGGACATGATAGCGCCGCCGCCTCTTAACCAGGGTGGACAGGCCCAGCAGAAGCGCGGCGGGGATGGCGGGCTTCTCCCAGGGGAAGCGCGCTCGCACGTCGCTGCCGCTAAGCAGCTCCGTTTCAAACAAGACCGCACCGTCAAGGGTGTAGGTGATCCGGCCGATGACTTCTCCCTTCCCCAGGGGAGCTTTCAGCGCCTCCCCGTAAAGCAGGCTGCTTTCCCAGGTCACAGTTTTTTCAATCCGCGGGATGGCTTCCACGGGCAGGACGACGCTGAAGCCGGCGGCGGCAAGCGCCGGCACCGCCGCCTCCTCTCCCCTGGCCTGCCCGGTCAGGGCGGCCGTGGCCACAGCCTCGCCCTCCTCCATCAGGCGGCAGAGGCGGAAGTGCTCAAAACCGTAGTCGAAAAGCGACGCGGCTTCCAGGAAGCGGTTCTCGGTGGTGGTTTTCAGCAGGACGGCAATCAACTCCAGCTCCCCCTCGCTGGCCGTGGCCACTATGGTTGCGCCCGCCTCGGGAGTATGGCCGGTTTTCAGCCCCGTGGCCCGGGGATAATAGTAGGACAAATCGGGGTGCAGCAGCCAGTTGGTGTTAAACCACTTCAATTTAACGGGGCTGCCGTCGCGCCATACCGTGGCCTCATGCACCTTGGAGCAAGCAGCTTGCCGGAGCAGGTCATTTTGCATCGCTTCCCGGGCGATGAGGGCCAGGTCGTAGGCGGTGGTATAATGATCGGGATGATGATAGCCGTCGGGGTTGGCAAAATGCGTCTTCAATGCGCCCAGATTCCGGGCCCGCTTGTTCATCAGCCCGACAAAATAGTCCAGGGCTTCCTGGACCGGCATATCCGGCTGCCCGCTGGTCTGCCTGGCAACATAAACAGCAGCAGCGTAAGCGGCTTCATTTCCCGAGGGGAGCATCATGGCATAGAGCAAGTCCCTTACACTAATGCGGTCGCCCAAAGTTAGGCCGGAGGTGCTGCTGTCCGGCCCGACCATGAAAACTTCCTCCCCGGTTGTAACCATCTCCTCCGGCGAGGCATGCTCCAGGAGCAGCAACGCCGTCATTATCTTGGTCGTGCTCGCGGGGTAGAAGCGCTCCCCGGAATTCTTCTCGTAAAGAATTTTCCCGCCGGGTTCCGCCATCAAGACTATTCCTTCGGCTTCGAGGTGATTATCGGGTCCTTCCATAGCCTGGGCCATCGGGGAGAAAAACAAGAACAGCGCAGCGAAAATCGACAACGGCAGCGACAGCCTCTGCAACATAGCTCCCCTCCATGCTCTATCCATGCAATAGATTATTCCCCAACTTGTGGTAATAAATCTCATCTATGCCGGGTGCGGCTCTTTATCTACTGCAGGTACCATGAGACGTTTTTCTGTCTCCCCGGTCCTGGGTCACGCATAAAAAAGCCCGCACCCTTTCAATATTATAGCAAAGTGGAAACAGGATAACGGTCTTATTTAAGCCGGTGCGGCAGGTAATTTTTTACAAGCACTCTGCCCTCTTGTGACATCAGTAAAGGACACTACACTCACACGGT
Source organism: Chloroflexota bacterium (assembly GCA_029782365.1). Classification (GTDB taxonomy): domain Bacteria; phylum Chloroflexota; class Anaerolineae; order Anaerolineales; family UBA4823; genus CAWBUW01. The sequence continues at coordinate 13,515 of JAKOUW010000093.1, read as the reverse complement.
TCCGCATGCTTACAGTTTCTAACAATACAACCGGGGAGCCGTCCTATCTGCAGGCTATGCCTCCTTCAGCTCGGCGATAATTTTTTTCGCCGTCGCTGCGGGCCCCGAGCCTGGGGATCACTGCCTGTGATACCGTGATCGTTCCTTTTACCAACTGTTCCACTACGTTAACTCTCCTGGCTTCCTTCGGCTTCAAGAAAATGTCTCCTCCCATAATGGTGACATTATCTCAGACCGCTTATATGGTGACAATATCACTGTCCGATCACAATCACAAATATTTTAATTGACAAAATTAAATTGCTAACTTAAAATAAAAGCAAGTACGGTATGAAAACGTTTTCAGCATTTTATTCAAAGGGGGTGTGTGCAAAAGCCGTAATAAAGCCAGCGAAGGAAAAGTCACACACGCATGAGCTAACCTAATCTTTAAGAAAAGAGGTTTTGCAATGAAAGAAGCGGTTCCGGTCGGGAGCGTGCAGGTAAAACCTGCATCTCAGTTGAGCTTCGGAAGGAAGATCGGTTATGGTATCGGTGAGATAGCCCTGAATTTCTTGGTTGCCGGCATGTCCAATTATCTGCTCTTTTTCTATACTGATGTTTTTGGTATCACCGCCGGCGCAGCAGGTTTAGTGATGCTTCTGGGACGGATTTGGGATGCTGCTAATGACCCTATTATGGGGATCATTGGGGACCGAACCCAGACTCGCTGGGGAAAGTACCGTCCCTATGTGCTCTTTGGCGCGGCACCGGCCGCAATAGTAACTGTTTTAACTTTTACAACGCCCCCATTTAGTGTTTCGGGCAAATTGATATGGGCCTATATCACCTATTTTGCCTGGTGTGCCGCCTTTACCGTAGTAGCTGTACCGTACAATGCTCTAATGGCCAATCTAACCACCGACTCTCAGGAGCGCAGTTCTTTGAGCGCCATTAAAACTATTTTTGCAGTGCTGGGGTCTCTCCTTGTAGTTGTATTGGCCAAGCCCATGACCGAATCGCTGGGATCCAGCTTGCAAAGTGGATACACAATAACTTTTGGCATCTTCAGCACTTTAGCTTTCATCCTGTTCGTTATTTGCTTCGCTTTGACCCGGGAGAGAGTTGACCTTTCTGCCCAAACTCAAACTAACTTTTTCAACAAAGATCAGTTCAAAGCACTGGTTAATAACCGTCCGTTAATTACCCTGACACTGTTTTTCCTGTTTTTCCAGATTGCCTTTAGCCTCTTTCGCACAGTAGATTTGTATTTCTTTAAGTATGTGCTGGAACGGGGCAACCTCTACTCCATAGCCATGTTGGCAGCGCACATCTGTGCCGTAGCAGGAATGGTGAGCATGCCCTTTTTCGTTAAGCGCTTTGATAAAAAGAAAACAGCGCTGTGGAGCTGTGCCATTGGCTGCTTGTTTTTCCTACCCATGTACTTTATCCCGGGGAATGTAACCGTAGCCTTGGCTTGCATTGCCCTTACATATCTGATCCTATCAATTCCCTACGCGCTGTTTTTTGGTATTCTACCGGACACCGTGGAATACGGGCAGTGGAAAAGCGGCATCCGCGCGGCAGCTCTGATTGTTTCAGTCTTTACTTTTACGCAGAAGCTGGGCATGGCCCTTTCGGCGGTTCTGGCTGGAAAAGTCCTGGATTACGTCGGCTATGTCCCCGACCAGGCTCAAACAGCGACTGCACTACATGGCATCTTAATGCTACGCACAATTATTCCCATGGCCTTGGTGGTAGTAGGAGCGCTGTTCTTCCTCTTGTACAACTTGGATCGTGAAAAACATCAGGAGATTCTAAATGAGCTGAAGATAAAAGATGCGGTATAGCAATATGGGCGATAACACCTCGCCGGTGAGGTGTTATCGCCCTTCATGGCACCAATAGGTGGAATTTTTGAAAACACAAAGCGAAAAGGTGGTAATTTCATGGCCGTTTATCAATACACTGAAGATTCACTGAGAAAGCATCTGCTAAATCTTTACGAGATATCCTGCCGGGCCGGAGGTCTCGATTGCGGCGTGCGACTAAATGAAGCCGGCCGAGAGGTGGCCTCTTATCTTTACGAAAATATGCGGGAAGCGGGCCTGGATAATGTGCGGCAACAGTTCTTTACGACAGCCAGATGGTGGCCGGAGGAGTATTCTCTCTCTATTCATGAAGATGGTCAAGATAAACCCATTGTAGCATTTCCTTTGTGGTACACAAAGGGGATTGAAAACACTGTTTTGGAAGTTGTTGATGTGGGCTACGGAACATCCGGCGAGATGCGAGGAAAAGACATCAAGGGGAAAGCTGCTCTGCTGCACATGAAGCGGATCTTTCACTTTATTCAAACCTTTGAAAGAACCGGCGCCTTGGAAAAACTTTTAAAGCGGGGTGCAGCAGCAGTCATCGTGATGGATGAGCTGCACAATGTGCCGGGGGGTATGCTTGCCGTCAGTCATAAAGAGGTAATGAAAAGTGGCGGTAAAGTTGCACCGATTTTCCCGCTTCCATGCATGTCCATAGGAAAAACAGATGGACAAGAATTGCTCCGCCGGATGGCCACAGGCAAGGCTTTGGTAAAGATACACCTAAAAGTATCTGTAAGCGAGGCCGAAGCCAGCAACATTATTGGCGAAATCCCAGGGAACGGCGAGTCTCCAGAGATAATTATTGTCGGCGGACATTACGACAGCTGGTTCGGCGGGGCGCTGGACAACCTGGCTTCCCAGGCGGGGCTGATTGAACTGGCACGCCATTTCGCTTCCTTGCCCTTAAGCAAGCGTCCCCGTAAAATAATTTTTGCCTCCATATTCGGACACGAATTTGGCAACCAAGGCCACATGGCTCTGGCAGAAGAACTCCGCCCGTTTAAAGATAGGATCACCTGTTTTTACGACGTGGACGGCTCTGGCTCCATAGGTTGGGAGGTGGACCACGAAGGGCGAATTTTTGAGACCGGGTATAATGATATTTGTGGTATCGTTGCTTCAAGCAACGCCCTGGCCAAGCTGGCTTACCAGGCCCTTTACGACCACGATATTTTCAGCATCCGCTTTTACGATAACGCTCATATTGCCGACCTGGACGGACCGCTTTCAGAACTGGGGATACCGACCCTACTGCTGATCAGCAAGCATATTTTCTACCACACTCCCCTTGATACTCCGGATCGCATCCCACCTGAATTGGTCAAGAAGCGCATGGATGTAAATCGGCAAATTATCTCCGAGCTATTGACTTCACCGCCACAGTATTATATAGCTACCAACACCAATCCATTCCGCGATCAGAGCCCGCAGGCTCCCAAACTGCCTGATATAAGCAATGAAGAACTGCCGGTAAATCCGCGCCCCTGGGTGGATGGTCCGCCAAAAGATCTCCTATTTGAAGTAATTCCCGAAAAGCCTAGAGTTTTTTCGCCGGTAATAGTATGGCGAAGTCACTTTGTCAGTGAAGGGATCGCCACAATTTCGGATATATCCTGGTCATTTGGCAACCTGCTGGAGAAAATTTTCCCCAAAATGCGCCAGGGGCCGGCCACAGGGACCATTTACCTGCTTCCCGGAACCAAGACGATTCGCATGTTTGTAAAGGACCGGCATGGCCGTGTCAGCTCAGTGGAGCGGAAAATCAAAGTAACCTGGTAAAACCTTTAAAGGAGGGGCAAAAAGGTGATTTATTCGTTAGTTGCCTCTTTAAGCACCATTGCCTATTACCGCAACGCTAAAAGAAAAAGAATCTCCAGCTACGATCGAACGGGAGGCAATGACGATCGCATCTATATTAAACCCGGAGAAACGGCAGTGGTGGCGGATATTCAAGGTGCGGGATGCATTAATCATATCTGGTGTACTATGGGGGAAGTTCTTCCATCCATTGAACCGGAAGAATACTACCTGAGGAAAATGGTCTTGCGAATGTACTGGGATGGAGAAGAAGATCCCAGTGTGGAAGTGCCCATCGGTGATTTTTTTGGTATGGGACACGGCATGTGCAAAAACTTCGTCTCGGCGCCCTTGCAGATGAGTCCCGAGAACGGTAAAGGCTTCAATTGCTGGTTCCCAATGCCTTTCAAGGAAGGAGCAAAAATCACCCTGACCAATGAATGCAATGAAGTAAAGGTCTTTTATTACTATATCGATTATGAAGAATATACGGCTCTCCCCGAAGGGCTGCTTCGCTTTCACGCCACCTGGAACAGGGAATGCCCGACCGCCGGTGTGGAGCAGGGAAATATGTCCAACCTGGAATGGTGCTTCACCGGCCAAAACACCACCGGCGACGAAAATTATGTCATCCTTGAAGCCTTCGGCCGGGGGCATTACGTAGGCTGTAACATCAATATCCACAACTTGCGTGACAGCTCAAAATGGGACTGGCCCGGCGAAGGAGATGACATGATCTTTATCGATGGAGAAAAATGGCCACCCAACATTCACGGAACAGGCACTGAAGATTATGTAAACATGGCTTACTGCCCTACCCAGGAATACAACGCCCCTTATCACGGCCTGATCCTCGGGGGGCGAGATAACTGGAAGGGCAAGATCACTTACTACCGCTACCATATCCAAGATCCGATCATGTTTGAAAAATCAATTAGAGTTACCATCGAGCATGGCCATAACAACCATCGTTCCGACGACTGGTCCAGTACGGCTTACTGGTATCAGGAAGAACCACACCGGAAATTTAAACCGTTGCCGCCGGTCGAGAAAAGACTGCCTCTGGATGAAAAAAGTCTGTTGTGGTAAAAAATGCTACTATATGTCATAATTAAAATACTTCCATACCATGCAATAATCAAAACTTTCAAAGGTGTTGACAATGGCTACAATTAAAGATGTAGCAAAAAAGGCGGGAGTATCCATAACCACCGTTTCCAGGGTGCTTAACAATCATCCCCACGTACGCGAAGAGACCAGGCAAAAGGTTCTGGATGTACTGCGGGAGTTGAATTATGTACCCAATGCAAACGCCGGCAGTCTGGCCCGGAAATCTACTTCTATTATCGCAGTGCTGGTTCCCGATATCACCAACACATTCTTCACCACGCTGCTCAGAGGAATTGAGGACAAGGCCTGTGAGAACGAGTTGCTGGTAATCCTAGGCAACACCGATGAAGACCCGAGCAAGGAGCAAATTTATATCCATAAATTCCTGGAGCGTAGGGTTGATGGATTGATTGTAGTGCCCGTTGAAAACCGCCGGAAGAATCTCAAGATCATACAAAGGCACGAAATACCATTTGTGCTGGTTGACCGCCGGGTTGAAGGAGTTGATGCTGATTTTGTCGGTTCGGACAACTACCAAGGGGCTCGCCTGCTGGTTAATCACCTCATTGAGCTAGGCCATCGTGATATAGCGATGCTCTCCGGGCCTAAAGAGGTGTCGGTTTTCCGGGAGCGGGTCGAAGGCTTTTTATCGGCCATGCGTGATAAAAATATCCCGGTAAAACCAGAGTTTATTCTTTACGGTCAAAAACCCATCAAGGAAATCGGGTACAATCTCACCTGCAGACTGCTCAGCTACAAAACCCGACCCACGGCCATTTTTGCCGCGAACAATTCTCTGGCTGTCGGCACTGTTACGGCCCTGCAGCAGGCGGGATTAAACGTACCGCGGGATTTGTCGGTCACCTGTTTTGACGATAATGACAGCAATTCATTCAAACCATTTTTTACTTCGGTGATCCAGCCGGCTTACATGATGGGCTACGTGGCAGCAGAAATACTGATTAAGCGCTTAAAGAATAACAAGAAGGGCCAGGCTAACAAAATTTTGATGCAGACGGAACTGGTCAAGCGGTACTCTACTGCTCCCGGCCCAGCCGGGATCGCGGATTAACAAGTTAATAAAGTATGGAAAGGAACGGGTGTTAACATGAACAAGGGAAAATTTTACGCACATATGACGCAGGAGGTCTATCCAAAGATCGGGATAAGGCCGGTGATTGACGGCCGGCCGTTGGTGCGGGAACCGTTGGAGGAGCAGACCATGCAGATGGCTCGCTCAGTAGCCAGGCTTTTTACTGAACACCTGAAGTACCCCAACGGCAAACCGGTGGAGTGTGTAATTGCTGATAGTTGTATCGGCGGGGTGGCCGAGGCTGCCCAAACGGCTGAAAAATTCGCCAGGGAAGGCGTTGGCCTGTCGGTTACGGTATCTCCATGTTGGTGTTATGGGGCGGAAACCATGGATATGGATCCGCTTATCCCCAAGGCCATCTGGGGCTTTAACGGGACAGAGCGGCCCGGCGCCGTATACTTGGCCGCTACTTTGGCAGCCCATGACCAGAAAGGGATTCCGGCTTTCGGCATATATGGCCGGGACGTTCAAGATAGCGGCGATACAGAGATACCAGCCGATGTCCGGGAAAAACTGCTCAGATTTGCCCGGGCTGGACTTGCGGTGGCGCAAATGCGGGGCCGCTCCTACCTTGCCATAGGCGGGGTCTCCATGGGCATAGCTGGCTCTATAATCGATCCCGATTTTTTGGAAGATTACCTGGGCTTACGCTATGAAATGGTGGACATGTCTGAGTTTGTGCGCCGGATTGAGCAAAAAATTTACGATGAAGAAGAATTTGAAAAAGCTCTTCAGTGGGTCAAAGCCAACTGCCAAGAAGGCCCCGATTTGAACCCCGTCGAGAGACAGGCCTCTCCGGAGAAGAAGGAGCAGGTCTGGGAGACCGTGGTAAAAATGACCTTAATCACTCGTGATCTGATGTGCGGAAATAAGAGGCTGCTTGAACGTGGCTTTAGCGAGGAAGCAATGGGCCACAACGCCATTTTGGCCGGTTTTCAGGGGCAGCGGCAGTGGACAGACTATTTCCCAACCGGTGATTTCATGGAAACTATTTTAAACTCCTCTTTTGACTGGAACGGACCGAGGCGGCCTTACCTCGTAGCCACAGAAAATGACTGTCTAAACGGCATAGCCATGCTCTTCGGTCATCTACTGACCAATACCGCCCAGATATTTGCCGATGTTCGCACCTACTGGAGCCCGGAGGCGGTAAAAAGGGTTACCGGGAAAACTCTGTCCGGTCTGGCTGAAAACGGAGTCATTCATCTACTAAACTCCGGTTCGGTCTGCTTGGATGCAACCGGCCAGCAGTCTATTAATGGCAAGCCGGCGATTAAACCGTTCTGGGAAATTAGCCGGGAAGAGATCGAAGCCTGCCTAAGAGCGGTTACTTTCCGCTATGCCGATACCGGCTATTTCAGCGGAGGCGGTTTCTCCACAGAGTTGGTTACCAGGGGCGGTATGCCGGTAACCATGTCCCGGATAAACCTAATCAAGGGGCTCGGTCCGGTGCTGCAGATCGCCGAAGGGTATACTGTGGATCTGCCCGATGAGGTACAAACAGTGATTATTAATAGAACCAACCCGACCTGGCCGACCACCTGGTTTGTGCCGCGGTTAACTGGAAAAGGTGCTTTCACCGACGTTTATTCGGTAATGGACAAATGGGGCGCGAACCACTGCGCTCTAAGCTATGGCCATATCGGAGCTGATTTAATTACCTTGGCTTCCATCCTGCGGATACCGGTAGCCATGCATAATGTAGATACAGAGCATATTTTTAGGCCCAGTGCCTGGGCAGCCTTCGGCACCAGTGATCCTGAGGGCGCAGATTATCGAGCTTGTGCCGCGTACGGCCCGCTATACCGCTAAACTCTACTGGAGGGGGTGTAAATATGGCTGAAAAGCTGGTTCTTGGGCTGGACTTCGGCACAGATTCTGCGCGGGCTGTTGTAGTCAACGCCGAAAACGGCCAGGAAGAAGCCGTTGCGGTGGCAGAGTATTCTCGTTGGAGCAGCGGGCTCTACTGCGATGCCGCTTCTGACCAGTATAGGCACCATCCATTGGACTATATCGAAGCCCTGGAAAGTGCCGTGAACAAAGCACTAAAGCAACTGCCGGACAGCGGGAAAAAGAACATTGCCGGTATCGGCATCGCCGCCACCGGTTCAACTCCGTGCGCCGTCGATAAAGAAGGAGCACCCCTGGCGCTAAATGAACGGTTTGCTGAAAACCCCAACGCCATGTTTATCCTTTGGAAAGATCATACCGCTATTGCGTCGGCAGAAAAGATCAACGAAACCGCCAAAAACTGGGGGGGGACAGACTTCACCTCCTATTCCGGCGGGATCTACTCTGCAGAATGGTTCTGGGCAAAAATACTGCACGTCTACGAGCAGGATCAAGAGATGGCCCGGGCAGCTTTCTCCTGGGTAGAGTTGTGTGATTGGCTGCCGGCCCTCTTGAGCGGAATAACTGACCCGTTGCAAATCAAAAGAAGCAGGTGTGCCGCAGGCCACAAGGCAATGTGGCATCAGAGCTGGAACGGGCTGCCCGATGAAAAATTCCTGGCCCTCCTGGCCCCTGAACTGGCTGCCCTAAAACCTCGCTTATATAATGAAACCTACACATCAGATCAATTGGCGGGACGGCTGTCGCCATACTGGGCGAAGCGGCTTAACTTGCAGCCCGGAATCGCCATAGCGGTAGGGGCTTTGGACGCCCATATGGGCGCAGTGGGTGGGGGAATCACCCCCGGTACGCTGGTAAAAATTATGGGCACATCAACCTGCGATATCTTAGTGTGCAGCCCAACGCTTTTGGGCGAGAGGCCGATGGAGGGCATCTGCGGCCAGGTTGATGGCTCGGTGATCCCCGGGCTCATCGGTTTAGAAGCCGGTCAGTCCGCTTTTGGTGATGTCTATGCCTGGTTTAAAGAGCTGCTGGCCTGGCCGCTGAAGATGATGGCTCAAGAGTCACAGTCAACTGCCGGAGAAATGGCCGCTGTCTTAGCCGAAAAGGCTGAAAAAGCCATTTTGGACAAGCTCTCTGAAGAAGCAGCCACCCTCGATCCAGCGCAGAGCACTGTTTTGGCGCTTGATTGGCTGAACGGGCGGCGCACACCCTATGCCAATCAAAAATTAAAAGGAGCTCTGACAGGGCTTACCCTAGGCACTACCGCCCCGGCTGTTTTCCGTTCCCTGGTTGAAGCTACAGCTTTTGGCTCCAAGGCGATAATCGACCACTTCCACCAAAAGGGGCTAACCATAAACGAGGTTATAGCCCTTGGCGGAATCCCCAAAAAGAGCCCGCTGGTAATGCAGATTGCCGCTGATGTCTTAAACAAGCCGATCAAGGTTGTTCGTTCCGGCGAGGCCTGTGCTCTAGGTGCGGCCATGTTTGGTGCTGTCGCCGCCGGATTGTTTCAATCTGTTAAGCTGGCCCAGGAGCAGATGCAAAGTGGTTTCAGCGAGACCTATTCACCCCGGCCCTCGTATGTAAAAATTTATCAAAAGAAATACGAGGATTACCTGCGGCTTGCCGCTGCTGCAGAGGCTAACTTTTCAATTAAAAAGGAGATGACAAGGTGAAAAAAAACCTGCTGTGCATGTCGGTAATTTTAATCATTTTTTTAACTATAGTCTTTGGTAGCTCAGTAACTCCTGCACAAGAAAGAGAACTAGTAACGATTGAAGACAGGGGAACATACTTTAACGTAGTGCTAGACTACCGGGGTGGTGCTTCTCACAGGGAAGTAGGCGAGGAGTTAGGTAGAAAAATACTGGAGGTTTTGCCCAATTATGAGGAAATATTGGATTCTGCCCTGCTCGAAATGAGTTACATGGCTGCCGGGGGAAACCCTCAACTTATTGAGTATGCTTATCAGCAATTGTTAAGCAGAACCGAAGATATAAAGGAACAACTACATCAAGAGTATAAGGACGAACTTGAAGGAATGGCCTCCCAGTTTTCTGGCCAGGAATCTAACATTGTTGGAGATGGGAAACTGTCTATCGACGAAGTCTTCATGCTTAATTTGATGCCCGATATTATCCGGGAAAGTAGTTGTTCTTTTCTTGCTGTGTATGGACCCCGCTCTGCTACCGGAAGTACCCTTATGGCCAAACTGTTTGACTGGAACCCCGGGTCGCAAAACCAGCTATCAGAAATACAAGCTGTTACCACTTATTTACAGGGCGAAAAATCAATCTGTGTAGTCGGTCTACTCGGCTGGATGATCGGTTCAAATGGAATCAATAAACACGGTATTTTTGTTGGAGCGCTTGATTCTGGAACCGGTGGTCCTTACTCCTCAAGCGGCAAGCGTTCGTATAGTTTTGATGCAAGATATGCTCTCGAGAACTTCGATACACTTGATGCCGTCCTTGAATATTTAAGTGATCCGGAAAAAAGTTATACTTACAGCCATAATTACGCGGCTATCGACAGCACTACCGCTAAAGTCCTTGAGAACAACGTTGATAATCCGGCACTACGGATGATTAGAACTGAAGAATCCGAGCTTGCGCCCGGAATAAATTGGGAGCTCGATAACTCTATCGCCGCTGTAAACTGCTTTGTGCTGGCGGGCAATTATACTAATGGATTTTGGTGGGCAGGCAACTCCGCTCGCTGGAATAGTTACCATACCCAACTCGCTGCCAAAGGAGACACTGTAACCTTCGAAGACATGAAGGAAATTGCCTCTTACTTCACCGGCAGCGCCCCAGGTCGTATGGAGGATGGAGACATCTATAATCAGGGCACGCAGCAAGCGATTATTCTAGATCCGAAAAACTTTCGGATGGAGGTATATTTCAGGCCCAAAGGAATGGGGCCACTACCCTTAGAGCCGACCTTCGAAGTTATAGAAATTGATTTCGGCGATGATGATTCTGAGGATGAAAACGGATTGGATGAACCAGAACCAGGCCAGCCTACGGATCCGGAGCAGGAACCCAAGGAACCTGCCGATTCGGATCCCGTTCCCCCACTGCCCTCAACATCAGGCTCAACGGCTACAATATTTCTCGCTGGCTTGATACTTCTTACTGCTACAGGAGCCACACTCATAACACGAAAGCTTAATATTTAAAAATTTCCCCAATATTTCTCCAATCCACCGCTTACGATGGCGGTGGATTTTTTTTCTGTTTATCTGCTTCGCTCATATAAGGATCTTACCCTGCGCAAACTTGTCCGGCAGCGCTTAAATAGTGTATACTTATCAATCAAGTTCATATTTTCTATAAGGAGAGGAAAAATGGACCAGACAATTCATGCCCTAGTATTTATTCTTTATCTCCTTGTAATGCTAATAATAGGCATTTATTTTTTTCGGCGAAATCAAAGTCAAACCGACTATTATCTTGGCGGCAGAAAACTAAACTTTTGGGTCACCTCCATGAGCGCCCAGGCTTCGGACATGAGCGGCTGGTTGATGATGGGGCTTCCCGGCACGGCATTTCTGCTAACTAAAAATTTGGGCTTGGCCGAAGCATTCTGGACGGCCCTGGGATTGACCATCGGAACGTACTTAAACTGGCTGCTTCTCGCCAGAAGGTTAAGAAATTATTCAGAGATATCGGGAAACTCAATTACGATTCCCACATACCTTGAGAACAGGTTTAGAGATAAGACTCACCTGATCAGAATCATATCCGCCTTATTTATCGTAATATTCTTCCTGATCTACACTGCGGCCCAATTCTCGGCGGGAGCGAAACTTTTTAATGCCGTGTTCGGCCTTGACTATAAGATTGCGCTGCTGATTGGCGCCCTGGTCATCGTATTGTATACATTTTTGGGCGGTTTCCTGGCTGTCTGCTGGACCGATTTAATCCAGGGCACCTTAATGTTCTTAGCCCTGATTATTCTACCAATTTTAGCCGTAGTGCACCTTGGCGGAGCAGCGAAGACTTTTGATCTGGCGGCCGCCATCGCCGGCGTCCCGGAGGGTTTAGGGTTTGGCGAATGGACCGGCATTGGAAGCGGCCTCAATGCCCTGGCAATAATTTCGATTGCCGCATGGGGGCTGGGATACTTTGGACAGCCTCACATCCTTGCCCGCTTCATGGGCATTGAAAAGGCCGAACATATCAAACCTGCCCGAAGGATGGCCATGGTCTGGGTAATAATTACCCTTTTTTCCGCTGTTGTCCTGGGGGTAATCGGCAAAGCTTTCATGTCCACCATTGTTTCGGCGGAAGAATTGATCGCCATGGACGGAGAAAAAATATTTATCTACATGGTCCAGCATCTGCTTACCGGTCCTTTCGCCGCCATACTGGCAGGCCTTCTCTTGACCGCTATACTGGCCGCGATTATGAGCACAGCCGATTCGCAGCTGCTGGTTACCTCTTCAGCCATTTCTGAGGATATTGGCAAAAACCTCTTTCGCAACAAAATTAACGAACAAAACACGATCTGGATCAGCCGTATCAGCGTTCTAGCCATCGCGGTGGTCGCATTTATTATCGCCGGCGACCCCGACAGTTCGGTTTTTGACCTTGTTGCCTAAGCCTGGGCAGGCTTCGGAGCAGCCTTTGGTCCCGCCATTTTAATGTCGCTCTACTGGAAGAGAATGAATTGGCAGGGCACGTTAGCCGGCATATTGTCAGGAGGCATCTCCGTTCTGGTCTGGCGCAACTTCATAAAAGAGTACATCGATTTGTACGAGCTGCTCCCGGCCTTTGTCATATCTGTAATCTTTATTGTAGTGGTCAGCCTGCTGACCAGCAAGCCGGATGAGGAAATACAGAAGGAGTTTGACGAATTTATAAAAGCCGAGCTGCACAATTAATCCCCATCTATGCTGCAACTGCCACAAGAGAGGGTAAAAAACCATCTGGGGCTGTCCTTGCCGACTTCAAGGACAGCCCACCATTTTCCCGCACAAAGCCAGGAACTCGCCCCAATATGTTAGGCTTCCCTCAGCTCGGCAAGTATCTTTTCCGCCGCCGCTGCGGGATCTTGCGCCTGGGTAATGGGACGGCCCACCACGATATGGCTCGCTCCGGCCCGGGCCGCCTCGGCGGGAGTCATGATCCGCTTCTGGTCGCCGGCGGCGCTGCCGGCAGGGCGGATGCCCGGCGTCACCCGCAGAAAATCCCGGGGGAATTGCGATAAAAGCGGAAGCTCGGTGGGTGCGCAAACCACGCCGTGAATGCCAGCCTCAAAGGCCAGCTTAGCCAGGGCCGCTACCTGTTCGGCCACCGGCCGGTTCACCCCGATGTGCCCCAGGCTGTCCTGGTCCAGGCTGGTCAAAACGGTCACCGCCAGAAGGCGCGTCTCGCCGCATTGCTCCCGGCAGGCCTTGAGCATCTCCGGGCCGCCGGCGGCATGAATGGTGCATAAATCCACCCCCATTCGGCTGGCCGCCGCTACCGCCCTCCCCGCGGTGTTGGGGATGTCATGAAACTTCAGGTCCAGAAAGACCTTCTTCCCCTGCTCCTTGAGCCAGCTAACCATGGCGGGCCCGGCAGCTGTAAAAAGCTCCATGCCCACCTTGAAAAATTCTACCTTCTTCAGCTCCTTAACCCAGGCCTTGGCCTCTTCTTGCCGGTGAGTGTCCAGGGCTACAATTAGCTCGGTCATGGCAACCTCCTTGTTGTCAATCGTCAATGGCCCATACAACTGTGACCGATTCGGAGATATTTACATCCTGCGGCGTGAAATCGTAGCCGGGGCTTGACATCATTGATTCTGCCGCCATGTCAT
>JAKOUW010000055.1 GCA_029782365.1 Chloroflexota bacterium | reverse complement strand
CGGTACGAGAAAAAGGAATATTACGCTCGCTATAGCCAGAAAGGAACTAATACCAGCTATCACAGCTATTTGCAATACTAATAGCGCTTTTTTAGTGTCTTTTCGCAAAACATGCCCAACCGTTAACCAAACCAGAGAAACTATAGTTGCGAGCACTGATAAAAACAGCAATATAAATATCAATCCTTCGAGCATCAATATCCCCCCATGCTATTTTTTCAAGAAAAAGAGCTTCTATCTTCCTGTTGTTAAAGCGCCGGCAAGGTTTATATGAATTATAACCTGCTTGGGTGACAAAACCATCAGCCTTGGCTCTTGTCATAACTGCTGGGGAAGAATACGGCTCTGTAGGTCTCGCCCAGGGTCTGGTGGCGGATTTGGGTGGCGTCAAACTTCAACAGCCTAAACACTATCTGGACGCAAACGCCTATCAGCAGAGCGGATATCACTGTGCCGATGCCGACCATCCCGCCCAGGCGCCAGCCGAAGAACAATGCAGCCATCTCTATTGCTGCGCGGCATGCTCCTATGGGCAGGCCGGTCTTTCTGGTCAGGGCAACCATGAGGCTGTCCCGGGGTCCGGCGCCGAAGGCGGAACTGATGCTGAAGTATGCGCCAAAGGCGATGATAAACAAACCTGCTGCCAACAGGAGGAGTCCGGGAAGAAAACGGGTTGCCGCGGGTACGATGTTGAGCCAAAGGATCAGGTCCAGGAAGGCGCCCACCAGCAGCATGTTGGCTAGGCTGCCTAAGCCGATTTTCTCCTTTATCAGCATGACGGCAATTAATATCAGGACGCCGACGGCGATGGTGGCGGAGCCAATGCTTATTCCTGTCGTCCTGGCAATGCCGGCATGGAAAACGTCCCAGGGCGCATAACCCAGCTGGGCTTTTAATGTGCAGGCTATTCCCAATGCATAAAGGAAAAGCCCGGTGAGTAAACGGGCCAAGCGAATAGGATAGTCTCTCAGTTGCATGTCCTGCCCCTCTCGTGCATAACTTGTTCTCTTGTCATCATACTCTGTTTCCCGGGTTGGTGTCTGCCCGTTTAGATAAATATCAGCAAGCTGACGGCCATTACCGCCATGCCGGCGACCAGGCCGTAGATGGACAGGTGGTGTTCGCCATACTCCCGGGCGGAGGGGAGCAGTTCGTCCAGGGCCAGGAAGACCATAATGCCGGCTACCAGGGCGAAGACTATACCAATCAGCAGGTCGCTCATAAAGGGCAACAGGACGAGGTAGCCGATTACGGCGCCCAGGGGTTCGGAGAACCCGGATAAAAACGAATAGAGAAAGGCCTTCTTTTTGCTGCCGGTGGCATAGAAGATGGGAACGGAAACCGCTATGCCTTCAGGAATGTTGTGCAGGGCAATGGCCACGACAATGGGAATGGCCACTTTGGGTTCCTGCAGGGCGGCGACAAAGGTGGCCAGGCCTTCGGGGAAGTTGTGGATGGCGATGGCCAGAGCGGTAAAGAGGCCCATGCGCAAAAGCTTCTGCTCTTTTTCGGCCGCTTCCCATTTCCGGACCTGTTCCATGTGGTGGCTTTCTTCGGGGCAGTCAGCGCACATTTCTTCAACGGAGTGCATCTCGTGGGGGTTTTCGGAACTGGGG
>JAKOUW010000035.1 GCA_029782365.1 Chloroflexota bacterium | reverse complement strand
CTTTAGCCCTGAAATCTGCTGGTTGATGCAATAGCCATGGAAGATCTTACGGAGATAGTCGTAGTCCTGATTCCGTTCCTGGAACAAGATATGATGTTGGGCAAACTTGTCTCTGTCCCAACTACCATCATCGTAGCGCTTGTATAAGTCATCGTAGGGCGTAGCCGAGATAATGAATGAATCTAGCGTAATGTCCTGTCGGCCGCTTCTTTGCCCTATCTCTTTTTCTAGCTCGCGTAAGCGCTCCCACAGACTGGCTTTTTCATCGTGCTCGTAAGCCTTAGCGTGTAACATGCCGTGCGGCTCGATAAAGACGATGTGCTGTTTTTTCTCAGCCACAATCCACAAAATAAAATCAGGGTGGAAATTGCTCTCCTCGAAGAAACCCACGCCTTTGCCTCTGCTCAAGTTTCGCAGGAGGAAGATTTCCTTTCCCGCCAGCGACTTGTCCTTTTCGGCTTCCCAGTAGGCCCTCAGCTCACGGACGAAGCGTTCTTCACTCTCTTCCAGCAGCGGTGGGTCAGCAGTGAGCACACTGCCTTTTTTGAGAAGCAGAGGCAGATAGATGCTCCGGTCGAAGTAGAGGCGCGGCAAGCCGCTGTTTTCTTCTTTGATAAGTTTATCCATATCTTCGCACAGTTTTTTGATGGCGGTAACTAGGTCGCTGTGTGAACGCGGTACGCGCACGATGTAGGCGGCTTTCTTTTCCTGCACACTCGGACGTTTGAGAGCCAAGTTGGGATCATCAAGGTCAAGGGGGCGATAGACTAGGTTTTGGCTGTCCCAGCGCTCGTGAGCTCGGCGGTAGAAGATGTCCAGGTACTTCCGCAGAATGGCTGTGACCGCTTCTTGCAAACGGGTGCGGTCAGTGAAGGTACGAGGACGGAACACGGCTTCACTTGCCTTCAGGGTATAGGGAACCTTTTCTAGGATAACACGCAGGGTTTCGGGACGAATGACCAGGTTGCTCCAGCCTCTGCGCGCCTTATAGTCCAGCAATTCGAGGTAGGCCTGCTCCCAATCCACC
>JAKOUW010000014.1 GCA_029782365.1 Chloroflexota bacterium | reverse complement strand
AGGTCAAACACAATATGCACTTCCGCAGGTTCAGTTTGCGGGGGTTAGAAAAGGTGAAAACCGAATGGGGTTTGATCTGCATCGCCCATAATTTGCGAAAAGTGGCAGCTCTTTAGCCACCACTTTTTTTGTCTTTCGCTATTTTTGCCTTTTTGGGCATTTTGGGGGCTGTCTAGCTGTCCTTTCTAGACAGCCCCTTTTTCTTCACAGCAAATTCACAGTCTTTTCTTGGCTTGTTCACAGCGGCGAATTTTACAATGAGCACATCCAATAAGAAATCAAACACCTTCATTCAGCGGCATGCAATGCTTCGAAATGGTAATCAAGAAAGGAAATAACCATGTCTAACAAAATCAACTTCGCCCTCGACCTGACGATCTTCAGCACCTTCATGGTAGCCGCCAGCCCTGCGCTCACCGGCCTGGCCGTTCACGAATGGCTCTCTGTGGCTTTCGCCGCCGCCATCGTCACTCACATTCTCTTCCATTGGAACTGGGTTGTCAAAGTGACCGTCGAATTCTTCAAAAAATTATTTCACCAATCCCGCCTCAACTACATTGTGGACGCTCTTTTCTTCGTCGCCATGACCAGCCTGGTGTTGAGCGGCCTGCTGATCTCACGCAATGTGCTGCCAACCCTGGGCATCCAGCTCACTGCCGCCGAGCGCACCTGGCGCAGCATCCATATATTGAGTGCAGACTCCGCCATGATCCTGCTCGGCATTCACTTCGGCCTGCACTGGAAATGGGTGGTCAACAGCCTCAACCGCTACGTTGTCTCACCCATCCACAGCCTGTTCCACCGCCCGGCCCCGCAAACCCTGGCTGTGCAGTCTGTGCGCATCGATAAGGAGAATTAATATGCACATCATCTTCCGCATCCTCGTTATTTTGGTAGTTGCTTCTCTGGTGGCTGGGGGCCTGTACCTGGCCCTGAACAATAACAGCGCCAGCGGCGTCACCTCAGGCGGCTTCGACCGCCAATCCGCTGCCAGTTTCGGCGGTGAGCGCCTCGGTAGTGAAGGGCGTAACCAGGGTAACCTGGCAGGCGGCATCTCTACCCTGCTCGAAACGCTCTTTAAAATCGCTACCATCGTCGCTGGCGTGGTATTAGCCCAGGAGATCGTTGGGGCGCTGGGCAGCGGACGGCGTTCACCCAGGCCAAAGCAAGCCTAGCCTCATTCTTTTTCATTCTTCTCTTCTCCTCCCAACGCTCCAGCCCTCATCTAGAGGGTTGGAGCCATTTAATTTATCCATGCCTTTCACCAGCTCCCCCAGCTTTTCCACCGCCCGCTCGGTGCGGTAGTTGAACTCGCTGGCATTCAGGCGCACGAAATTGGGGAAACGCTGGGCAGCTGAGAAGACATGCCCGGGCGCCAGGGTGATGCCTGCCGCCAGAGCCGCCCGATAGAGCTCGAGCGAATCCACCCGCTCGGGAAGCTGCACCCACAGCACCAGCCCGCCCGCCGGGCGCGTCAGGCGCACGCCGCCTGGAAAATAGCGCATCACCGCCTCCGAGAGCAGTTCCATGTTGCGGGCGTACTCGCGGCGCATGCGGCGCAGGTGATAGTCATAGCCGCCGCTCTGCAAAAATTCCGCCAGGGCCATCTGCGCCAGGGCAGGCGCAGAGCTGGAGACGGTGAACTTGATCCATTCCACCTGCGGCTGGAAGCGCCCCGGCGCCACCCAGCCTACACGCAGGCCAGGACTGATGTCTTTGGAGAATGAAGAGACCAGCATGACCAGCCCTTTTTGATCGAAGGCTTTGCACACCTGCGGGCGGCGGTCACCGAAGTACAGCTCACCGGAGACATCGTTTTCGATCAAGGGGATGTCCTCGCGGGCCAGCAGTTCCACCAGAGCTTGTTTTTTCTCATCCGGGATGGTGCTGCCCAGCGGATTGTTAAAATTCGAGATGGTCAGCACCGCCCGCACCGGATTATGAGCGATGGCGAAGGCCAGCGCTTCCAGGCTGATGCCCTCCTTGGGGTGGGTGGGGATCTCCAGAGCTCGCAGTCCGTGCACTTCCAAAAGCTGCATGGTGCCAAAATACATCGGCGACTCGATGGCGACGATATCCCCCGCATGGCAGACCGCGTGCAGGCACAGGTCGATCGCCTCGGTGCCGCCAGAGGTGATCAGGATCTCGTTGGGCGACAGGCTGCAGCCCATGTTAGCCGAGCGGCGGGCAATCTGCACGCGCAGCTCTTCCAGGCCGGGCGGCCAGATATAGCGGTGTCCGGCCTCGCCGGCGCTGCGCGCTGCGTTGACCAGGCAGCGGTTGATCTTTTCCAGGGGCAGCAAGTGAGGGTTAGGCAGCGCCGCGCCGAGCTGCACCAGGCTTGGGTCGCTCGAATCGCGCATGATCTGCATGATGAGTTCCTGCAAGCTGACCAGGCGTGGATCGGCCACGTGTGAGGACATCTCCGGCTCGGGCAGCGGCTGGCCGGACGGCCGGCGCACATAGTAACCCGACTGCGGCCGGGCTTCAATCAACTGCAGGCTCTCCAACTGCAGGTAAGCCTGCAGCACCGTGCTGATCGATACTCCCTGCTGTTGGCTCATCTGGCGCACAGAGGGGATGCGCTGGCCTGGCGGGTAAGTTCCTTTGCGGATCAATTCAGCCAGCCGGTCGGCCAGCTCCTGGTAGCGCAGTATGCGCCCGATTTGCTGTGATTCTCCTGGCAGGTTCATCGCACTCTCCTCAAATTGTCAGTCAATCGGCACAGTATACCCATCTATTAAGCAGTACAGTTGAGTATACCACAAACTGTTATGGTTACAATTGAATATTTCTGCATCTGTACTGCAAAGAGTAATTCAGGCAAAATATCAATATAGAACGGAGGTAAAAGATGTTATCGATTTTACAGCAGCACAAACATATTGACCTGCTCCTGCACAAAGGAGAGATGGTGACTTTACGCAATGCCCAGACCAACCTGGAGATCGCCTGTAAACAGGGCGCTTTATGGATCACACGCACAGGGGACGCCAAAGATTATGTACTGAGCCAGGGTGATCATTTTTCGAGCGATCATACCGGCAAAGTCGTCATCGAAGCCGTTGACGAAGCCTGCGTCGGCCTGGAAGACGAAGCAGAGCACGAGTTGGAGCTGGCCTAAAAGCTCGCTTAATAAAAAAAACGGACCCTAACCGCATGAGAAATTCAGCGGTTAGGGTCCGTTTTTTTATTTCGTTTTTATTCTCAGGACCAGCGGATAAACCTATAATCCTCTTAGCGAATGACCATGCGGATGGTGAGAAGCGCCTTCGACAACCGGCAGCGCCCCGCATCAAGAAGAAATTTTATTATTTGCAAAGGTTTCGTGGTTATGAGGAAATTCCTGGACAATTTGCACATTGGCGCCAAGCTGGGCGGCAGTTTTGCGATTATCGTAGTCATGTTGAGCGTGGTCATCGGCTTAAGTTACCTGGTGATGAGCCAGCTTAACAACAGTTTGGTCAGCCTGTATGCCAACCGCACGATCCCAATCGAGTACCTGGGGGAGGTCAAGGCCAACTTGCTTCAGATCGACGGCAATTTAAAGCTGTACCTCCAGATACCGGTTCCCAAGGCAGCCCAGGCTGCCGTTGCCTCCACACCCACTCCCGAAGCAGCCAGCCAGGCAGCCGTCAACTGTCTTGCCTGCCATGCTGCCAAGGCCCAGGGTCACCATGTCATTGCGGGGACGGTTGCCTCTGATGCCAGCCGCTGCGCTGCCTGCCATATTTCTCAAGCCAGCGACAGCCTGCACGGCC
The DNA here is from genome assembly GCA_029782365.1 of Chloroflexota bacterium. Taxonomy (GTDB): domain Bacteria; phylum Chloroflexota; class Anaerolineae; order Anaerolineales; family UBA4823; genus CAWBUW01. The sequence continues at coordinate 100,862 of JAKOUW010000014.1, read as the reverse complement.
GGACCGCTCAGCAGAGCAGTGTACAGGCCGCCGCCACGCCGACCGCCGCCGCACAAGATTGCGCCTCCTGCCACCCCGCCGCAGTGATTACCCAGCAGCGCAGCTCGGTTCAGGGATTGATCTTGCAGGAAGTGGTCACGGTCAACGACTTGATCTCCAAATACCGCAGCCTGCCTCTCAGCGCAGAAGAAATCACCGAACTGGGGCATTTCGACAAAGCCTGGGGCGATTACCAAGTGATCATCAACGATTTACTGCAGCAGGTGAACGCAGGCAGTGAGCGCGACGCTTTGCACCGCGTGGTGGGCGGCGATGCCCTGGCCAGCCAAAAAGACGCCCTGCAGTCGCTGAGCGACTGCATCGTGCTCATGGAGGGCCTGGCGCATGATTCACAGCTTGCCAATGCCGAAACCTTTAACCAATCGGTTTTACGCATGGTTGCAACCGGGATTATTGCCGTTTTGTTGGCCGTTTTTCTGGGCGCTGCGCTGACCACCAGCCTGCGTGCCCCATTGGAAAGCATGACTAGCCAGCTTCAAAAAATGCAAATGGGCGATTTGCGCTGGGAAATCAACGCAAAAGCCAGGGAGAAGCTCACCAACCGGGCAGATGAGATCGGTCAGGCTGCCAGGGGCCTGGCCAGCATGACTGGTTACCTGCAGGAAATGGCGGGGTTGGCCAGGCAAATTGCCTCTGGCAACCTGGCCGTGCAGGTGACGCCGCGCGGGCCGTTCGATGAGTTGGGCGGTGCCTTTGCTGGCATGGTCGGCGCCCTGCAAGAGTTGATCCGGACGGTTAATCAGAATGTAGATGAACTCAACCAGGCTTCGCGCTCGCTGGCCGCCTCATCGGGGCAGGCGCGTGAAGCGGTCGGGCAAATCAGTATGACAATGCAGCAGGTCTCACAGGGCATCAACCAGCAGTCTGTATCGGTATCTGACACAGCCGCCTCAGTTGAAAAATTGGAGCGCGGCATCGAAACAGTGGCAGCCGGGGCACGCCAGCAGGCAGCGGCTGTCTCCAGCGCATCGCAGGTCACTGACACGATCAGCGGTTCGGTGAGACGCCTGGCAGACAGCACGCGCCTGGTCGCTGGCCGCTCAGCCGAGGCATCTCGGACCGCTCTGGAAGGCAGCAAGACTATCGAGGAGACACTGGAGAACATGCAGAGCATCAAGGTTAAAGTGGATCTCTCAGCGCGCAAAGTGCAGGAAATGGGCAGCCTGTCAAACCAGATCGGCAGCATTCTCGAGACTATCGACAACATTGCCTCGCAGACCAATCTGCTGGCGCTCAACGCTGCCATCGAAGCGGCCCGCGCGGGCGAACACGGCGCCGGTTTTGCCGTGGTGGCCGATGAGGTGCGCAAGCTGGCCGAGCGCTCCATGCAAGCCACCAAAGAGATCGCCAGCCTGGTAAAAAGCATCCAGAAGACAGTCTCCGAGGCGGTGCTGGCGATGCAAGCCGGCGCGCAAGAGGTTGAGACAGGCGTCAGCCACTCGAACCGGGCCGGACAGGCGCTCGCCGGCATTCTGACCGCTTCCCAGGCGGTGTACGAACAGGCCGCACAGGCCCAGCAGGCCACCGAAGAAGTTGGCTCAGCCTCCGCAAACCTGGTCAATTCGATCGACCAGGTGGCAGGCGTGGTGGAGCGCAACACTCGCTCCACGCAAGATATGTCGCACGACTCGGAAAAAGTGACGCGCGCTATCGAAAACATCGCCAGTGTCAGCCAGCAAAACAGCGCCGCCGTTGAAGAAGTGACCGCCAGCAGCGAGGAAGTGCGCGCCCAAATAGAAGAAGTGGCCGATTCTGCCCGGGCTCTGGAAAGCATGGCACGGGCTTTGCAGTCGGTGATGGCGCGCTTCAACCTGGACGGAGCCGGAGAGCTGGAACCAGGCGAGTGGATGCCTGCCGCTGGCGAACCCCTATTTGACCGCCTGGCGCAGTAAATCTTCCACCATCACTCCAGGCTGAAAAGCCTGTTTTTTCAACCTGGCTGCACATCAGCCTCTTCCCAGCCGAGCAACACCTGCCCGCCCAGCGCCTGGCTCAAACGGAGCGCTTCCGCAGGCGAGCCTTTTGTAAATCTATGAGGCGCTCTATGAGGTGAGCAGGTTCATGCTGGATATCACACAAACCAGCATACTGCTCAGGCACAAGCCTGCCTGGCGTGCGGCTTCCAATTCCTGGCCTTCTATATGGCTCAATTGCTTGACACACCACATATTATATCGTAAAATTACGATATTGTATGAAAACCCAACTTGTCCTTTCCCCCGAAAAGCAGCGCCTTGCCAAAATGCTCAAAGCGTTAGGAAACCCTGTGCGCTTCCAGATCATTGAATTCCTGGCCGCCAACCAGATGTGCATCACCAACGACATCGTCAATTACACCCCCCTGGCGCAGTCCACCGTCAGCCAGCACCTCAAAGTGCTGCGTGAAGCCGGCCTGATCAAAGGTGAGATTGAGGGTCCAGCTACTTGCTACTGCTTGAATCCTGAGGGTTTGCAATGGCTGAAAGAGCAAATTGGAAGTTGGCTGCAAAAAGATCAGCGGGAGTGTTGTTAGCCACACCTCAGCGCCGCAAACGGCGCTTTTTTCACACCCATATCATCGTATTTTTGCGATAAAGGAGATCAACAATGACTTCATCAAACCCATCTGCGAGTTATTTTGCGCAGGTCGCTGGGCAGTGGGATGCACTGCGCGCCGGCTATTTTACCGAGGCGGTGCGCGAAAGCGCCTTTGCCAAAGCCTACCTCCACCCCAGCATGGCGGCGGCCGATGTGGGCGCAGGCACCGGATTTATCGCCGCCGGACTGGCGCCGCTTGTTCAGCACGTGCACGTGATCGACGGCTCGTCTGAGATGATCGCCATCGCCCGCAAGAACCTGACGGCCTTCGACAACGTCACCTTCCACACCGCTGACGGCCTGTCACTGCCCTTGCCAGACGGCTCGCTGGATGCCGTGTTCGCCAACATGTACCTGCACCACTGTCCCGACCCACTGGCCTCTATCCGCGAGATGGCGCGCCTGCTGAAACCTGGCGGCAGGCTGGTGATCACTGATATGGACAGCCACCAACACAAATGGTTGAAAACCGAAATGGCTGATCTCTGGCTGGGGTTCGAGCGTTCCCAGGTGCGTGCCTGGTTCGAGCAGGCCGGTCTGGTGAATATCGTCGTGGACTGCACCGGTCAATCCTGCCAATCAGAATGCAAAAGCGACGGCGGCGAGCAGGCCGACATCAGCATCTTCGTCGCCACCGGTACGAAACGCATGAAGCGCCATGAAGCGGTGCAAGCTAGCTACGCCACCCAGGCCCAGGGCGGCTGTGGCTGCGGCGATGGCAGCTGCTGTTCGCCCGGCACGATTTCCATCGATGAGGTGAGCATGGTGGATTGGGTGGCTGGCTACAGCGCGGCCGAAAAGGCCGAGATCCCTGCCGAGGCGGCCGAGATTTCGCTGGGCTGCGGTAATCCGATCGCCATGGCGAATTTAAAAGCTGGCGAAGTGGTGCTGGATATCGGCTCGGGCGGCGGGATCGATGTCTTCCTGGCAGCCAGGCGGGTGGGGCCAACCGGCTTCGTGTACGGCGTAGATATGACTCCTGCCATGCTGCAGCGCGCTCGCCGCACAGCACAAAAGGGCGGATATAACAACGTCAAGTTCCGCCACGGCTATGCCGAAAAACTGCCCCTTAAAGATAACCTGGTCGATGTGATCATCTCGAACTGTGTGATCAACCTGTCGGAAGACAAAGGCAAAGTCTTTCAGGAGGCCTTCCGGGTGTTAAGAAACGGCGGGCGGCTGGAAGTGAACGACACCGTCTTCGGCGGCCCGCTGCCGCCGGCAGTGCGCGACTCGCTGTCTGGCTGGTCGGAATGCATTTCTGGCGCTTTGCCCGAGCAAGAGTATGTCGACCTGGTCAGGCAGGCTGGCTTCCAGGATGTGCAGGTGCGGCGCTCGACCAGCGCCGGCATTTCCGAGGGCGTGCCGATCTACAGCGTGCAGGTTTCCGCAGTCAAAAAGGAGAAATCATCATGACGGTACAAAAAGCATCAGCTCTGAAGCTGCCTATGATTCAGCAGCTTTCTTTTCTGGATCGTTATCTTACGATGTGGATTTTCCTGGCCATGGCTGCCGGTGTAGCTATCGGCTTCCTTTTCCCGGCGGGCGTCGCTGCTTTCAACCAGGCGGTGTCCGTAGGCACCACGAATGTTCCAATCGCTGTCGGGCTGATCTTAATGATGTATCCGCCGCTGGCGAAGGTGCATTATGAAGAGCTGGGCGATGTTTTTCGCAACTGGAAAGTGTTGGGGCTGTCTTTGCTCCAAAACTGGGTGATCGGCCCGGTGCTGATGTTTCTCCTGGCGATCATTTTTCTGCGCAATAAACCCGAGTACATGTCTGGCTTGATCCTGATCGGTCTGGCGCGCTGCATCGCTATGGTCATCGTGTGGAACGAGCTGGCCAAGGGAGATACCGAATACGCCGCCGGGCTGGTGGCTTTCAACAGCATTTTCCAGGTGCTTTTTTACAGCCTGTATGCCTATATCTTCATCACTGTGCTGCCCACCTGGTTTGGTTTGAGCGGCGCGGTGGTGCAGATCAGCATTGCCGAGATCGCCCGCAGTGTGTTCATTTACCTCGGCATTCCTTTCCTGGCAGGCTTTTTCACCCGCCTGGTGTTGGTGAGAATAAAAGGCGCAGACTGGTACCACCGTGAATTCGTGCCCCGCATCAGCCCTTTGACCCTGATAGCACTGCTGTTTACAATCGTCGTTATGTTCAGCCTGAAGGGCGAACTGATTCTAACCATTCCCCTGGATGTCGTGCGCATCGCCATCCCGCTTTTGTTTTACTTCGTCATCATGTTTCTGGTCAGCTTTTCCATGGGCAAGCTGGCCGGGGCAGACTACTCGCGCACGGCAACACTCTCATTCACGGCCGCCAGCAACAATTTCGAGCTAGCCATCGCCGTGGCCGTGGCAGTCTTCGGCATCACCTCCGGGCAGGCCTTCAGCGCAGTAGTTGGTCCGCTGGTGGAAGTGCCGGTGATGATCGGCCTGGTCAACGTGGCCTTCTGGCTGCAAAAACGCTATTATCCAAAAACGGTGCTTTGATATGGCCACTTCCAAACGCAAAGTGCTCTTCTTGTGCACAGGCAACTCCTGCCGCTCACAGTTAGCCGAGGCGCTGGTCAATGCCCGCCTGGGCGAGGAATGGCAGGCGTTCAGCGCTGGTACGCGCCCTACCGGTTATGTCCATCCCAAGGCGTTGGCAGTGTTGGCGGAAATCGGCATCCAGCACAATGGCCGTTCGAAACCAGTGGATGAATTCCGCGGCCAGTCGTTCGACCGGGTGATCACCGTCTGCGACTCGGCAGCCGAAGACTGCCCGCTCTGGCTGGGCCCAGGCCAGCGTCTGCACCACAGCTTCCCTGATCCGGCTAAGGCCGAAGGCACAGAAGAGCAGGTTCTAACGGTTTTCCGCCAGGTGCGCGACGCTATCTGGCAGGCACTTCCTCTATTATTGGACTAAAATTATAGCAGGCAGCTCTCTGCCAAATATGCTAGCGGGAGGCTCCTGATGGTATCGGTTAAGCAAACAACCGCCTGGGCGCAAATCAACGAAAATGGAGACCTGGTTATCCCCAAAGAAGTGGCTTCTCGCTATGGGATGCTGCCTGGAGCGCAGGTGCGCCTTGACGAAGGTGCAAACTTCATTAAACTTCACCGCCCGGTGACTCACCTGACTAAAATTTATGTCGAGCCGACGGTGGTGTGCAACCTGGAGTGTGTCACCTGTTTCCGCCACGGTTGGAACGAGCCGAACGGGCATATGGATGACGAAACATTCGCTAGAATCCTCAAAGGGATGGCCGAACTCGACCCCATCCCCAGCCTGTATTTCGGCGGCATCGGCGAGCCGCTGGCGCACCACCGCACCATCGAATGGATTGCCCAGGCCAAACAAGCCGGCATCCCGCGTGTGGAGATGATCACCAACGGAACGCTGCTGACCGAAAAACGCAGCAAAGCGATCATCGATGCCGGCCTGGATATGCTGTGGGTCTCCATCGACGGTGCCACGGCGGAGAGTTACGCCGATGTGCGCCTGGGCGCTGAACTGCATAACGTTGTGGAAAACATGCACAGCCTGGACCGCCTGCGCAAAGCCGGGCATTTCCCCAAGCCGGATATCGGCGTGGCATTCGTCGCCATGCAGCGCAACATCAACGAGCTGCCCGAGGTCATTCGCCTGGGAGCTTCTTTCCGCGCCAGGGATTTCTCGGTCAGCAACCTGCAGCCCGCCACACCTGAGATGCGCTCCGAGCGCCTGTACAACCGGGTGTTGATGGACAACGCTTACCTCGACCACTGCCGGCACGTGCCGCGTCTGAATTTGCCTAAGATCGACATCAACGAAATTACGCGTGACGCCCTCTTTAAAGCTTTTACCAGCGGCTGTAACATCACTTATGCGGGCAACAACTGGGCTGGCGCCAACGATGTGTGCAATTTCGTCGAAGCCGGCACCATGTCCATCACCTGGGATGGCTACGCCGCACCGTGCTGGGCGCTGATGCACACCCACAACAGCTTCTTGAAAGAGCGCGCCCTGACCAACTCCCGCCATGTGATCGGCCACGTGGCGGAGCGCTCGTTAAAAGACCTGTGGTTGGACCCGGAATATGTGGCCTATCGCGAACGCCTGCACAATTTCAGCTTTGCACCCTGCACTTTCTGCGGCGGCTGCGAGCTGGCGGAGGGCAATGTAGAAGACTGCTTCCAAAACCCTGCGCCAGTATGCGGCGTGTGCCTGTGGGCGCAAGGAGTCATCCAATGCCCTTGAAACCTGTCATGCTGGTTAACCAACACCTGCATACCTGAACTCATTATCCAATACCCGGATTTTAGAGTATCATTACCCTTAATGACGGGTATTGGCGCACACTCCTTGAAAGAGCAGGCTGACCGCGGCAGCGCATGAATCCTGAACTTCTGCGCCGCGTCCAACTGCTGGCCCACCTCAGCGAGGATGAGTTGAGCCGCCTGGCGCTTGCTTTTCACAGCCGGGCGTTTCCAGCCGGGTCTGTCATGTTTCAGGAAGGCGATCCGGGCGATCGGTTCTCCATTCTCCTCAGCGGCGAGATCGAGATCATCAAAGCCCTGGGGACACCGGAAGAGCGCCGGTTGGCGCTTATGGGCCCGGGCGATTTTCTAGGAGAGATGAGCCTGCTGGAAGAGGGCGGCTTGCGCTCGGCCAGCGCCCGCGCCCTGGGCGAAGTGGTGTGGGCTGAAATAACCCCTGAGCAATTCAAGATCATGCTCCAGGGCCACCCGGACCTGTCGCTGCGCTTCTTGCGCGAAATGGATCGCCGCCTGCGCCGTTCAGAAGCTGACACCATCCGTGATCTTCAGGGAAAAAACCAGGCCTTGACCCAGGCTTATCTTGATTTACAGCACGCCCAGGCAGCCCTGGTGGAAAAAGAAAAACTCGAGCACGAGCTGGAAATTGCCCACCTGATCCAGGCCAGCCTGCTGCCCGAGCAAATTTCTTCGCCTCCAGGCTGGCAATTCACAGCTCACTGGCAGCCAGCCCGCTCGGTGAGCGGCGACTTTTACGACATTCTCGCCTACCCGGATGGGCAGTTTGGGGTGTTGATCGCCGATGTTTCGGGCAAAGGCGTGCCGGCAGCGCTGATGATGGCAGTGACGTGCAGCGTCCTGCGCGCCGTGGCCAGCTCCGGTGTTTCTCCCGGCGTGCTGCTGGAGCGGGTGAACGCCTTGCTTTGCCCGCAAATGCCGCGCAGCATGTTTGTCACCTGCCTTTACGGGCTGCTCGATCCCGGACGGGGGATTTTTCGTTTTGCGAATGCCGGGCACAATCTGCCGGTGCAGATCAACCGTGATGGCGTGCAAGAGCTGCGCGCCACGGGCATGCCGCTTGGATTGCTGCCAGGGATGACCTATGCCGAAAACGAAGCCCACCTGCTGCCAGGCAGCGGGCTGCTCCTTTATACGGATGGCATTGTAGAAGCTCACAACCCCCGGGGGGAAATATTCGGCTTTCCATACCTGCGTGCCTGCCTGAGAGAGGTAAACCGCCAGGCAGGGGTAGTGCCGCACTTGCTATTTCGCCTGGCTGAATTTACCGGTCCGAGTTGGGAGCAGGAAGATGATATCACCTTTCTATCGCTGGTTTGCTCAGCCGAAGCGCTGGAGACGGTTTAAACCGCCTCGCCCCACGCCATCAGCGCCCGGTGGGCGGGTACATTTGCCAGAAATGAACGCCGGGCAGTTTCGTCTGCCAGTCGGGCTGCTTGATCTTGCAGCAAGCGCAGGGCTGACCTCAGGATATCCTCAGTGCGAGGGTCATTGGCTGCCTGCAGCGCCTGGCAGCAGGTCAGCAGAACCCAGAAAGGCTCTTCCATCCCGTCCAGGTCGGCGGCGTCAATCTCCTGTCGCTCATCTGCTCGCCTGAGCTGTGTGAGCAGTTCATCCACGATCTGCAGCGCCTGGCCGGGTTGATTCTGGGCCAGAGCGACTCTGGCTGACCCCGCCTGGAGCTCTGGAAACAGCCTCCTTGAACCTCGCTGCTTGGCCAGATCCAGTCCCCGGCGGTAGGATTCGCTGGCTTCGCTGTCGCGTCCCTGGCTGAGTAAAGCGTGCCCTGCCAGGCACAAGGCATGAATTTCTTCATCCGCCAGTTTAAATTCCCGCGCCAGGGCCAGGGCCTCCTGGCTGGCCTGATGTGCCGCCTGGTAGCTGCCCTGGCGGTGGGCTAGAAAAGCCTGCGCCAGCTTTATCTCACACTCCCCTGCCCGGTTATCCTCTGTATGTGCGATTTCTACCGCGGCCTCCACACAGGTTTTTGCCCGATCCTGATCGCCTATATACAATGCGTTGTTCGCCAGCGCCAGCAGCGCTTCGCCCTGGCCTTCACGGTCGCCCGTCTCAGCATAAAATCGCTCCACTTGCTCCAGGTAATTGAACGCCTCTGCGTAATCTCCCACCCGGCTGGCCAACACGCCCAGGTTATGCATTGTGATATGCTCGGCTCTGCGGTGGCCAACCTTGCGCTTCAACTCGAGAGAGCGCTCAAAGTACGGCCGCGCCTGGCGATAGTTAGCCTGGTCAACCAGCAGGCTGCCCAGGCTGTTCAAAGTCATACTCTCGCCGCGTTCGTTGCTTTCTTCCTTATACAACCGCAGGGCATTTTGATAATGGGCGCTCGCCGCGGCGAAATTGCCCTGATACTGCAGGATGACTCCCAGGTTGCGCAGGCTGTCGGCTTCAAGAGTGCGCTGTCCAATGGCGCGCGCCAGGGCCAGGGCTTGTTCCAGATGCTGCCTGGCTACTGCATAATTAGCTTGTTTCCAATAAGTCGCGCCAAGGTATAAGTGCCCACTGGCTTCAGACTTCTTTTCTCCCACTGTCACCGCCAGGTCGATCGCTTGCTGCGCCGTTTGAATCGAAACCTGCAGTTCCCCAATCGCTTCAAAATAATGCCACCACTGCAGGCAGACCTGGGCGCGCCGGGCAGCAGATGGCTCGATTTGGTCGAGCTCCACAGCCAGGAGCTGCGCGGCTTCCAGGTCGCGTTTTTGCGCTGGCCGATTTGCCATGCTGTCATACAGCCTGGCCCGCTTCACAATTACCTCGAATCGCCCGGCGGCATCGCTCTCGGGAGTGTTCTCCAGGCAGCGTGTGAAACAGCGCACCGCCTCGGCATTGGCGTAAATGTCCGCCGCCTGTATACCTGCGCGCGAGTACCAGGCGCGGGCTTTTTGCCAATCGCCAGCCCGTTCGAAATGCTCGGCAATCATAGCGGCGTATTCGTTGGAACGCTGGATTTGGGCGGTGACCATTTCCAACCAGGCAGCCGCATAGGCATGGTAAATTTTGCGCAGGCGTTTCAGCGCGCTTTCATACGTGACATCGCGCAGCAGGGCGTGTTTGAATTGGAACTCCTGGATATTCTCAAAAACCGAAGCCGGATGCAAAAAAACCATCTCCTTGGCGCTCAGGTTCATCAGCACTTCCACCATCAGCGGGCTGATCTGCAGCTTGTCTTCCAGTCCTTGATCCATAAACCCAATCGCGGCATCCCAAAAGACTTTGCCAAGCACGGAGGCGCGCTGCAGCAGCAGGCGCTCTTCATGGCTGAGATTGTCCAGACGAGCCTGCAATACTTCAACCAGGGTGGCGGGAATCTGCAGGTTGGCCAGTTGAGCCAGATCAACGGTCCAATTTTCTTTTCCTTTAAAAATTACCTCCGCGTCGCTGATCATCTTGATGACTTCTTCAATAAAGAATGGATTTCCCTCTGCCCGGGTAACTACCAGGTTCGACAAATCGGCCGGGAGTTCGGCAACGTTGCGCAAGATATTCTCCACCAGCAACTGGCTGTCCACTGCAGTGAGCGGCGCCAGCCGCAGCAGTTCAGCAAATTCCAACTCTTGACCCCAGTCCGGCCGGTGCTGGAGCAAAGTCGGCCGGGCGGCACACAGAAACAGGATTGGTGATTTTTGCAGCATGCCTGCCAACCGCACGAGCAAGTCCAGGCTGCTGTCGTCAGCCCAATGCACATCTTCCAGTTCAATCACCAGGGGTATTTTCTGAGCCAGGGACTGGAAATATCCAGAGAGAAATGCCAGGCCTCGTTCCCGGATTTGCAGAGGGTCGGCAGCAGGGATAAAACTGCTTGAGCCAATTTCAAAACCCAATAAGCGGGCGATAAAATGAGCACTTTCCTGGGTCACAGATAACGCCGGGGATCCCAGGGTCTCTCCAATCTCCGCCTCCAGGTTAGCGCGTACCACCTGCGGCAGATCGCTGTCGCGAATGACGCAGCGGTTGGCAAACATATCGTGCAGCAGGCCATAAGGGATTTTCTGGCCAATGGGGCTGCTGCGGCCTTTGAAAAAAGCATTCTTGAGCTGCCCTTCCAGCCATCGGTCAAACTCGCGCAGCAGCCGCGACTTGCCCAGGCCAGCTTCGCCCACAACAGTCACCATCCGGCATTCTCCGCTCTCAACCACCTTCTGGAAAACGCCCTGCAGGTGGGCGACTTCGGCCTGCCGGCCCACCATGATAGTCTCTACTCCTTCAATGCCGCGCGAAGTCTCACCAAAGGCACGCGGCTTTTCCTGCATAACCAAGTACCCCTGAAGCGGGTCGCGCTTACCCTTGGCCTGCATTGGCTCGGCAGCCTGGACCTCAAACAAACCACGCACCAGACGGTAAGTGTCGCGGCTGATCAGGATTCCATCGACCGGTGCAAGCGACTGCAGCCGGCTGGCGGTGTTGACCGTATCGCCCACCACCACAAAATCCTGGCCTTTGCGCTCTCCCATCCAACTTACCACCACCGGACCGGTGTGAATACCCACCCGCATGCGCAAAGGCTGCGGCAGTTGGGACTGGGGCAAGGCGCCTGCCAGTTGGGCAAGCTGTTCACGCATTTTCAGGGCAGCGCGAATGGCATTTTCAGGGTCGGCTTCATTGGCGATCTGGATGCCAAACACGGCCATCACCGCATCACCGATGAACTTTTCCACCACACCGCCAAAATACTCAACGGCAGCCGTCCAGCGCGAAAAATAGGCGTTCATCAATTCGCGCATGTCTTCCGGATCCATCGCTTCTGACATGGCAGTAAAACCTACCAGGTCGGCAAACAACACTGTCACTTGCTTGCGCTGTTCAGCAGCTGGCTCAGGCTGCAGAGCAGCCAGTTTTTCACGCAGCGATGCCAGCGCAGTATCTACAACCGCATCCCCCAAGCTGCTGCGTTGGCCTTCCAGGGCGGCAATCGCCCTAATTACACTTTCTCGCTGTGATTCAATCGATTCCATGCTGCCGCAGATAGAAACTGTTTTTTGTAAATTTCAATCCCGCGTATTTTAACTCAGTTCGGATGGAAAAGGTCGAATTTGAAATATTTACCCCAGCAAGCGCGCCAACAGGAAGGCCACCCCCGCCGCCAGTCCGCCCACCAGCACGGTTTGCAAACCGCTGCGCAGCGCATTCAGCCCGGTGAAGCGGCCTTTGGCATACCCGAAACAGAACAACGCCAGCATGGTCAACACTACCGAGCCCCACAGGGCGCTGTTAATATCTTTCAGTAACATATACGGCGAAAGCGGGATCAACCCGCCAGCGATGTACGAAAATGCAATCGTCATCGCGCTGATCAGGGCGCGCTTAGGGTCGGGCGCTTCCAGGCCAAGCTCATAGCGCATCATAAAATCGACCCAATTCTTGCGGTTGGCAGCCAGCTTCTGGACGAGGCCTTCGATCTGCGCTTCGTCCAACCCATACGCCCGGAAATAACCTGCCACTTCGGCCTTTTCTTTCTCCGGCACCTGCTCGGTCTCGGATGTTTCGCGGGCCACTTCAGCATTGTAATGCTCGGCATCAGTGCGAGCAGCCATGTAACCGCCCAACCCCATGGCAATCGAGCCAGCGGCGATCTCGGCCAGGCCAGCCGTGACGATGATCGCCGTGCCAACGCCAGCGCCTGAAATGCCGGCAGCCAGAGCAAAGGGCACCGTCAGGCCATCGGACATGCCGATGACGATATCACGCACGGTATCGCTGGCGGTGAAATGCTTTTCAATATGTGGAACTGTGGGCATAAAGGCCTCCCTGGAAAGATGAGTGAATTTATTTCATTTATTATAGATGATTTTCACCCCAGGGAGGATTGAAAACCGGGGGCTGTCAAAAAGACGAATTATTCACGATCGTCTTTTTTGGACAGCCCCCATACCCCAAAACTCAAAAAAAGCGTGCGGAGACTGCGCTCAGCGCGCTTGCGACAGCACGTAATCGACCATCAACGCCGGGATGTTCACACCGGTGGTGGTGATGCTGTTGCGGAACTCCATGGTATGGTTGACTTCGTTGACCTGCAGGCCGTTTTCTGTTTCGAAGATATCGATCGCCAGCATGCCCGGCCCGATGGCCTGCGCGGTGCGGGTGCACAAGTCGGCCAGCTCGGGCGTCAACGGGCAGTTGGAGGCGATCCCGCCGCGCGCAGTGTTGGTAATCCAGTTCTCAGACGAACGGTAGATCGCCCCAATCGGTTCTTCACCGATCACAAAGGCGCGGATATCCCGCCCGGGCTTGTTGATGTACTCCTGGATATAGAAGATCTGGTGATTCACACCTCCCAAAATCGACTTATGCTCGATGAACGCTTCTGCCGCCGAACGGTCGTCGACGCGCGCCAGCAAACGCCCCCACGAACCGATGACGGGTTTGAGCACGCAGGGATAACCCAGCGATTCCACCGCCCGCAAGGCGGCTTCGTCTTCGAAGGCCATCAGCACGCGCGGTGTGGGGATGTTGTGGTTGACCAGTATTTGGCTGGTGATGTATTTATCGCCGCAGCGCTCGGCCAACACCGAGGGGTTGACCACGTGTAGGCCGTGCGCTTCGAGAATGCGTGATATATACAGGCCGCGCGAGTAAGATACAGAGCGCTCGAAAACGACATCCACATCGCACGGGTTTTGAGAAATATCGAAGTAGCTCTCGCCATCGTCGATGCGGATGACTTCGACGTTTGGCCGGCGGGCCAGCTCTTCTAGCAAAAGCTTTTCCTCGACGCGCAACTTGGTGTACAAAAACCCAAGACGGATCATAACAATCTCCTGATTTCCGAAATAACAGCTTCGCCAGCTTCGGTGGTGTTTAGTATGCCTCCCAGGTCTTGTGTGACCTGGTTGTGAGCGATGCAGGCCTCAACTGCCTGGCGTACAAGATCGCCCAGCGGCTTTTGTTCCAGGTAATCCAGCAGCATGGCCGCCGAGAGGATCGCCGCAATCGGGTTCGCCTTGTTTTGACCGGCGAGGTTTGGCGCGCTGCCGTGCACCGGCTCGAACACGGCGCTGTTTTTGCCGATATTGCCCGAACAAGCCACACCCAGGCCGCCCACCAGCATCGAGGCTTCGTCGCTGAGGATATCGCCAAACAAATTGGTGGTGACAATCACCTGGAACTGCTCGGGCTGGCGCACCAACTCCATGGCGCAGGTATCCACCAGCATCTCTTGCATGGCGACATCCGGATAATTGGGCGCAATCTCCAGGGCCACTTTGCGAAACAGGCCGCAGGTTTCGCGCAGCACATTGGCCTTATGCACCACCGTCACCTTGTTGAAACCAAGCTGGCGGGCCAGTTCAAAGGCCTGGCGGATGATGCGCTCCGAAGCTCGGCGGGTGATGATCATTTCGCTGATCGCCCGGTTGCCGTTATCTTCAACACGCTCCACCCCAGAGTACAGATCTTCGGTATTCTCTCGCACAACCACCAGGTTGATTCCTTGGCGAGAGGATGGATGTTGGAACGAGCGGCACGGCCGGATGTTAGCATACAGGTCAAGAGTCTGGCGCAGGCGCAAAATGGGCGAGGCATAGCCTGCCAGGTTGGGAGGCGTGGTCACCGCGCCGAACAGCGTGGCATCTGCCCGGCGGATGGCTGCCAGGGTGGCCTCAGGCAGCGGCGAGCCCAGCCGCTGGTAGGCGCCGAAGCCGATCTCGCCGCTTTCGAACTCCCACTGCAGCGGCAGAGCCTGCAGGAGGCGCTGCGCCTGGCTGATCACCTCGCCGCCAATGCCATCGCCCGGCAGCAGGCAGACGCGGTAAACCGGCTGGCTCATAACAAATCCTCGATCTCGTGATTTTTCAAAAAATTGACAATTCCTCCGGCATCGGCAATTTTCAGAACAAAATCTGGCAGGGGATTGGCCTGATAAGTGCGGCCTTTGGTGCGATTGTAGATTCGACCGGTGCCCAATTCGACATCGACCTCGTCACCCTCATCGATGTCTTCAGCCGCCGCCGGGCATTCCAGGATAGGCAGGCCGATGTTGATTGAATTGCGGAAAAAGATGCGTGCAAATGAGGCAGCGATCACACAGCGCGCCTGCGAACCGCGGATGGCGATAGGGGCGTGCTCACGCGACGAGCCGCAGCCAAAATTCATCCCCCCCACCACCACGTCACCCGGCTGCACACTGCGGGCATAATCAGGCTTGATCTCGCAAAAGACATTCTTCGCCAGCTCGCTCGGGATGATGGTGATGTTGTAGCGAGCGGGAATAATCTCATCAGTGTTCAAGTTTTCTCCAAATTTCCAGGCTTTTCCCATGGCTAGGCCTCCAGATAAATGCGTGGGTCGGTGATTTTGCCGGCAATCGCTGTGGCGGCGGCCGCGGCCGGGCTGCCGAGATAAATCTCGGCTTCCGGGCTGCCCATGCGCCCGATAAAATTGCGGTTCATCGTGGTGAAAGCCCGCTCGACGGGCGCCAGCAGGCCGCCGTGCCGCCCGATGCAGGCGCCGCAGCCCACCACACCAATGGTGCAGCCAGCATCTTGAAATATCTCCAACAGGCCAGCGCGCAGCGCTTTTTGGTAGATCTCAACGCTGGCAGGTGTGACAATCGCCCGTGTAAAGCGGTTGACTTGGCGGCCTTTCAGGATGGCGGCGGCAATTTCCAGGTCTTCGTAACGCCCGTTGGTACAGGTGCCGATGAATACCTCATCGATTGGCAGTCCTTCCACTTCTTCCAACCGTTTGACATGATCCACATCCGGGTGACAGGCCACCTGCGGCCCAAGCTGGCTGACATCCACTTCCAAGACCTTTTCATAACGCGGGCTGATTGGCGCAAGCCGTTCCAGCGGGCCGCTCGCTTTGGTCATACGCTGGAGGAAATCGATGGTGACATGATCTGAGGCGATCAGGCCGCATTTGGCGCCTACTTCGGTGGACATGTTGGAAAATATGATCCGCTCGTGCATCGGAAGGTGATCGATATAAGAACCAGCGAACTCTAAAGATTTGTAGGTGGCGCCGTCCATGCCCAACAGCCCGGCGACATACAGCATGACATCTTTGGAAAACACGCCCGATCGGGCAGCGCCAGTCAGGTGCACCAGGATGGTCTCGGGAACCTTGAACCAGGCCTTGCCGGTCACCCAGGCCACGCCGATCTCGGTGGAACCAAAGCCCGTGCCGAATGCGCTGAAGGCGCCGTATGTGTTGCTGTGAGAATCGCCGCCTACAATCACCCTCCCGGGGGTCACATAGCCTTCCTCGATCATCACCTGGTGGCAGACGCCCTGGTGGTAAAAGTTCTGGATATCCTGCTCTTTCATGAAATCCAGAATTTTCTTCTGCGCTTCGGCAGCCAATAAGTTCGGCGCCGGGTAAGCATGGTCAAAATGGATGACCAGCTTGGTCTTATCTTTGATCGGCTTGCCTATATCCCGCATAGCTTTGATGGCCAGCGGGGTGGTATTGTCGTGGCTCATGATATAGTCTACGTCCAGCAGAACGATCTCACCGGCGTGCACTTCACGGCCGGCTTTACGGCTAAAAATTTCTTCAACCAAGGTACCCATAACTATTATGCTCCTTTAACATGACCGTTGCCATTTCCGTTCGGGTATTTTTTTAAGACTACCCGGGTTTCAGTTTGTTTTACGCCCGGGATCGTGCGAATTTCTTCAATTAAGTTATTTAAATCGTGGGTGGTTTCGGCGTTGATGAACATACTGACATCGTAATCGCCGGTGATTTCATAGATATTGGAGACATGCTTAATGCCGCGCAGGCGGCGCACTACCGCGCTGGTGTACACATGCGACTCGACCTCGATCATCACCATCGCATTGATGTCACGTGGGATCACATCTAACGTCTGCTTAGTGACATTCTCGGCAATCTCGATGATGTCAGCATCGAACAAGAACTTGCGCTGGTCGCCCACACGCTTGATCTCCTCCACGATTTCTTCGACCTGCTCATCGCTGATTTCGATGTTGTATTCAGCCAGGCGGGCGATGACTGCCCGTTTGCCGGTGTATTTATCGATGACAATTTTGCGCTCGCGCCCGATCAGTGCCGGATCAAAGCTTTCATAGGTGCGCGGATCCTTGAGCACACCGTTGGTATGCACGCCGGATTTGTGAGTAAAGGCATTTTGCCCGGTGATAGGGTTATTGGGCGCCAGGAAAAACCCGGAGATTTTTTCCACATAGGCCGAAGATTCCATCAACGCTCTCAAGTTGTAGCGCGTGGCGCCTTCCAGGTTGTGAAAAGCCAGGATGGTGGCGCACAGATCGGGAATGCCGGTGCGCTCGCCCATGCCGTTGATGGTGGTATGGATACAGTCAGCCCCCGCCCGGATGCCTGCCATGGCGTTGGCTAAGGCCAGGCCATAATCATCGTGGCAGTGCAGGTCGATCTTGCAGGGCAGTAAGTGCTGGCGCAGGTAATGCACACGTTCGTACACGATGTGCGGCTGCATAACGCCCAGGGTATCAGCGAAGCTGATGCGGTCCGCCCCGGCCTCGATGGCGCTGTTGCAGGCCTGCACCAGGAAATCCATATCGGTGCGCGAGGCATCTTCGGGGGTATAGCGCACTTTCAGGCCCAGGCTGTGCGCATAGCGCACATGCTCGCAGATGATTTCAATCGCCTGCGCCTGGCTCTTGTGCATTTTTGATTGTAAGTGAATTTGGGAGGTCGGATAAAAAACGACCACACGGTCAACGCCGCAGTCTTTTGCCCGGTCGATATTGCCTCGGATCGCCAGAGAATGGGCGACGATCTCGGCATTCAGGTTGAGATCGGCAATGCGCTTAACGGCCGCAGCCACCGTGGGGGATACGCTGGGATCGCCAGCTTCGATCATTTCCACGCCGATGCGGTCGAGCAGGCGGGCGATTTCGATTTTTTCATCAAGTAAAAAGTTCACATAAGGGGTTTGTTCCCCTTCACGCAAGGTGGTATCCAAAATTTCGATCATAAGAAGCGCTCTCCTTAGAGCGTCCGCTGCGTAAAAGGCCATCGGGCGCAAATGTTCAATGGTAGGGATCTGTGGCGAAGCGGCTGACTTTCCAAATATTGTCTGTCATGACAAGATAAGACTTATGGGCTTTCTTCTTCTTTACCTTCATTCGTAACTCCTTGATGATAAGATATGCGCGCAACAAAACAAAACGAGCTATCCGTGACCGGATAGCTCGTAAAGTTAGCAGATGATTGGCGTGCTGGTTTAGCTGCGTTTAATCACCACAAACCTGCGAACTCCGATAACGGAGCAGGATTGTGGTTTGCGCTTGGCTTTAGCCTCTTCTAGCGGCGTGGGGAAGTACCAATCAAACATTGGGCGGTATTATACGCTAATTGCGGATATTGTCAATGAATTTTGTCTGAGGAATATGGTTGTTTTTTTTCTCTATACGGCCTGCAGTCGATTAAGTTTTCTTTTCTTCAGGCGGTTTCAGTCCGCTGAACTCACGCCACAAGAGCAAATCGTAGACAATTTTCAGCCCACCGCTCAGGAACAGAGGCGCGCTGATCAAAGAGGGAATCGACAACAGCAAACCGGTCAGTGAAGGCGAGAAAGCTGCGCCAACGGAACGGGCGATGCCGGTCACTCCAGCCGCCGCTGACCGTTCATCCGGCTCCACCACCGCCATGGTATAAGACTGGCGCGCAGGTACATCCATTTGCGATATGCTGAAGCGCGCTAACAGAAGTGCGATGGCCAGCGGCAGGTTGGGCATCGCCGGCACCAGCATGAGCAGTATATTGGAAGGAATGTGGGTGAACACCATTGTGTTGATCAGCCCGATCTTGCGCGACAGCGGCGCAGCCAGCAAAGCAGAAATACCCGCCAAAATATTGGCGCCAAAGAAGATGCTGCCAATCACCCCGCTGTCGATGCCGAAGCGCGCATGAAACCAGAATGCCAGCATGCTTTGGATCACCAGGCCTCCGGCAAATGCATCCAGGGCGAAGAAACTGCTCAACTTCATCACTACCTTGCGCGAGCGGTGCAGGCCGAACAATCGCCTGGGCGCACTGGAGCTCGCCGCCACTTCGACCTTCGGCGTAAGGCCCAGGAAGAACAGCACCAGCACAACCCCGGCCAAGGCATAGCCTGCCAGCACCACCCGGTAAGCCATCACCGGTTCCATTCCGGAGGCGATCAGCGTTTGCGCCAGCCAACCCCCACTGAGAGCCCCTGTGGCGGTGGCGAAAGAACCCACCAGGTTATACCAGGCAAAGATCTGGGTGCGCTGCTGGTCGGGCAAAAGCTGGCTAAGCCCGGCTTGCTCGATCGATAGGAAAGGCCCGATCTCGTTCCCGCTGGGGCTGATCACGCCGATGATAGCCGCCAGCGCCAGGATGAACGGGTTGCTGGTCAAGACAAACACCACCCCAGCCATGATCATCAACCCTGCCCCCAATAAGAGCATGCGCCGCCTTCCCAGCCGGTCGGCTGTGGTGGTAATCCATAAGGTGATGACCGCGTCGCCGGCCAGGGTCAGGCTGAGCAGCAAGCCGATCGACTGTTCTGCCAGGCCGACTGCAGAGAGGTAAAAAGCCAGCACAACGGATAGGAAGCCGTAGGCAAACAAGCGCATGATGCGCGCAGCAAATAATAAGGTGATATCTCTCCGATTGTTCATTTTATTTTGAACGCGCCGCATCCAGCCGGCACCAGGCGTACAATGCGTCATACACCTCAAACTGGTGGGCCAGGTTTTCCTCATCCTCGGGGAAGCGCAGGCTGTAACCGCTGGCAATTGCCTCCAGGCCGCGCGCCAGCGAATCGGTGTCGATATCCTCCGCCACGTCGGCAGCATGCACGATCTTTGCCAGGCGCAGCAGGCCCGGCTCTTTCAATCCGTAATGCTCAATGATCGATTCAAAAGAACATTTCTTGCCATGATGCCCAAGCTCAACGCCAGGAGCGTCAAACGGAATAGCCCCGCTCTCCTGCACGACCTGGGCGATCTGGCTGGCAGGCACGAAGAGGAATTCGGCCTGGTTATCGATAAAACGAGTTATTAACCACGGGCAGGCAACGCGGTCAACATGCACGTGCGATCGTGTAATCCATTTCATTTGTAACTCCTCCAACACAGTTCCGAAAAATGGTGCGACCCTCGAGGCGTCGATTTCACAATTCCTCATTATATTCCAGTCTGAAGTGAGTATAATGGGTTTATCTCTTTCTTATTGTTGGTGATTCGCTGACGCTTCATGCTTCTATGACAGGTCATCATCTCAAAGATTTTCTCCACCACTCCACCCGGCGCATGGGACTTTCCCTGGTTATCACGCTGTTATTTGTGCTGATTGAAGCAGCCGCAGGTTATTATGCAAACAGCCTGGCTCTGCTCTCAGACGCAGGTCACAACATCACAGATGTGATTGCCCTGGGTCTTTCCTGGTATGCGTTGTGGCTGGGAGCCAAGCCCTCCAGCCCGCAGCGCACTTACGGTTACCACCGCGCCGGCATCCTGGCGGCGCTGGCCAATTCGGTCACCCTGAGCGTGATTTCTGTATGGATTTTCTACGAGGCATACCAGCGCCTGGTCTCACCCCCTGAGGTGTCGTCTATCCTGCTGACCGTGGTCGGCCTGGCAGCGGTGGTCGTCAACCTGCTGACCGCCTTGCTGATCCACCAGGGCAGTGATCATGACCTTAACCTGCACAGTGCTTTTGTGCACCTGATGGGTGATGTGTTATCATCCATCGGGGCGACGCTGGCGGGTGTGGTTATTTTCTTTACCGGTTGGAGTTGGTTGGATGCGCTCGTCTCTATTTTGATCGGCGGATTGATTTTATGGAATGCCTGGTTAATCCTGAAAGAGAGCCTGGATATTCTGCTTGAATCCACACCGCGCGATATCAATGTCAAGCAAATGGTCAGCGATCTTCTGAGGGTGCAGGGTGTGCAGGGTGTGCACGATTTACATATCTGGAGCATCAATAAGGCTATGCGCAATCTATCGGCGCATATCGTCACCAATGATATTACCATTCGAGATGGCGCTCAGATTCAAAACGAGTTGAACAAAGTGCTGCTGCAGCGCTACCATATCACCCATGCGACCCTGCAGTTGGAATGTGAAGGCTGCCAGCCAAGCACGCTTTTTTGCAGCCCGGCTGATGAAGACCACGAATTAGAAGGAATATAGTGAGTGAATAAATGACTGATGTTAACCCGCCTGATGAGACCGGCGAAGAGCTGCCGGCAGCGCCAGAGCCTGCCGAAAAAGTCGTTTTTGAGAACCCTTACCGAGAAAAGCCGGCCATCACAATCGTGATCCAATCCTGGGCGACGCCTGTGATGGCGCTTCTGATGTTGATTGTCGGTTTGGTAGGCGGTTTTGTGGCGCGCCCCTGGCTCGAGAAAAGTGTGGCTTCGCCGACCAACCCGGCCGCGCTGGCTGCACCCACTGGTACGCCGGCTTCGAACGATGCATCTCGCAAGCAGATGATGGCCGGGGTAATTCAACAAACCGTGCATTTCATGGGCAATGAAAACGCCCCGGTGACGATCATCGAATTCAGCGACTTTCAATGCCCTTACTGCGGTTTGTTCGCCCGCAACACGCAAGATCAGTTGATCAAAGAATACGTAGACACAGGCAAAGTCCGTTTTGGTTACAGCCATTTTGCTTTTCTCGGCCAGGAATCGTTGGACGCCGCAGCAGCCAGCGAATGCGCGGGCGAGCAGGGTAAATTCTGGGAATATCACGATTTACTCTTTAGCAGTCAGAACGGAGAAAACCAGGGCGCCTTCAAAAAGGAAAACCTGGTCAGCTTTGCCAGCCAGGTAGGTATTGACAAAGACAAGTTTGTCACTTGCGTGGACAGCGGGAAATACAGCAGCCTGGTGCAAAGCCAGACCAATTTCGCCGGCTCGAACGGCTTGAGCAGCACACCGAGTTTCCTGGTTGACGGCTACCTGATCAAAGGAGCCCAGGATATCACTACCTTCCGGCAGGTGATCGATTCACTTTTGAACAATCAGTAAACAAGGCGCTGGATGGCGCCTTGCAATTTATTCGATATCCAGGCGATAACCAATGCTACGGATCGTCTTAATAAATTTTGGCTGGCGCGGGTCCTCTTCAATCGCTCGCCTCAGCCAACTGATATGGACATCCAGGGTGCGAGTGTCGCCGGTGTAATCGGTTTTCCAGACCTGGCTGAACAATTGGGCGCGCTCAACCACGATGCCTGGTTTTTCCATCAAGATTTGCAACAGGTGGCAAAGGTGCGGCGTCAGCCGCGCCTCCCGGCCCTGGCAGCGCACTTTTTTGAGCGCCAGGTCGAGCCGAATTGGACCCACGTGAAATATTTTGGTTTCATCCGCCGGCAGCAAAGGCACAATCCGGTTGAGCAGTTTACGCATAGTAAAAGGCAGCTTGAGCACAGCATTGGCGCCGTAATCAGCATCGCTGTCTTGCTCATCCTCGGAGATAACCACCACCGGCAGATCCTGTATCTTGGCGCGCAAATCTTTACAAATGCGTTTTCCACTGCTGCGCAGTGAGGCAGCGTTCACCACCACCAGATCGGGGTTGTACGCCAGCACCGTATTGAGCGCAGCCGCGCCGGTAGGCACCAACTCGATCTGGTAATCTTTTTTACGCAGACCGGGGACAAAAGACGGGCTGTTCGCCCGCTTACCTTCAATCCATAAAATTCTTGCTTTCATTTTCCCTTATTTAGGCGAGACTTTTAATGTCCCCAGTAAACAATTTTACTGTTCGCAAATTATACCGTATTCCCCAAATCTGCAAAGGATATTAAAAGGTGATTTTTAACATTTCATACTGCCAATATTTATAGAAAACTCTCACCAAGGGTTATTGCATCTCCTTGCTCCACATGTTAGAATACATCCACCAAAGATGTGTACCATCTGGGTTCGATGAACATGCACCTGCTCAACCCAAGGCCCATTCTCAGCCTTATGGTTGAACAAAAGCATCGGTGCGGAGGCACATATGTCAGATATGATTGAAGTCGTCATAGACAGCATCCGGGTGAGCTTGATGTCGCAGCAGCGCATCGTCATCCTGCGCGAGTTGCAAAATGAGCGTTACCTGGCAATCTGGATTGGCGTTTACGAAGCTGAAGCCATTACTCTGGCGCTGCAAGATGTCGAGGTGGCGCGCCCTTTGACCTGGGATTTATTAAAAAATACGATTACCTCCATGGAAGGGCGAGTCTCTCGTGTTGAAGTGCTTGCCATGCGCGAAGAGACATTTTATGGCAATATCGTGGTCGAAGCGGATGGACGCACCATTAACATCGATGCACGGCCTTCGGATGCCCTGGCGTTGGCAGTGCGCACGCATTCCCCAATTTTTGTCGCCCGCTCGGTGATGCAATCAGTCGGTATCACCCCTGAAGAAGATCTCCAATCCAAGCCGCTGGTATCCACAGCGCCCAAAGCAACTCCACCAGCCACACCTCCTCCTGCAAATAAGTCACAGCCTGCCAAGACCGAAAAAGAATCTGAAGATGGCGAAGATCGCCTCTCGATTTTTGAAGATTTCCTGGACAAACTGGACAAAAAAGACGACGACGAGCCCGGCGAAGACAGCGAGAAAAAATAAACAATCGGATCACCGTCAACCGGGGAGCATTGTAAGCCAACAGTCGAAGAATGTGCTGCAAGCCCCCGGTTTTTCATCCCTAAACTGGGTGAACCAAAATGAGTGATATGCCAGAGGTCGAATCTACACCTTCCAGCGGACAAATTGTCCCTCACAGCCGTGAAGCCGAAGAAGCGGTCATCGGCGCTGTGTTGATTAACCCTGAAGCCTACTATGATGTCGCTCAATTCTTACGGTCGGATGATTTTTATATTCACCGCCACCGCTGGATTTGGCAGACCTTCACCCGCCTGCACGAACGCCGCGCGCCGATCGATTTCCTGACTGTTTCCCAAGAATTGGAACAGCAGGGCCAGCTCGGTGAAATCGGCGGACCTGCTTACCTGAGCGCCTTAATCAGCAACGTGCCGTCCTCCCTGCATGCCGAGGCCTATGGGCGACTGGTTGAACATACCGGCATCCGGCGGCGCCTGCTCGAAGCTGCCAACGGCATTGCAAAGCTGGCTTACCAGGAAGACCTGGGCATCGACGAAGTGATGAATAAATCTGAGGAGGCTGTCTTTGGTGTCAGCCAGCGCCGCCTGACGCGCGACCTGCGGCCTATCCAGCAGGTACTCAGCGATTATTATGACCGCATCGACACGCTTTCCAAGCGCGATGAGGAAACACTGGGCGTTCCTAGCGGTTTCATCGACCTGGACCGCCTGCTGGGCGGATTCCAACCCTCCGACCTGATCATTATCGCCGGTCGCCCCGGTATGGGCAAGACGGCCTTCATGCTCACCGCAGCCAAGAACGCCGCCCAGATTTACAAGAAGCGGGTGGCTATCTTTTCTCTTGAGATGTCCTCTGAACAGCTCGTCCAGCGCCTCATTTCTCAGGAGACCGGGATTGATACCCACCACCTGCGCACCGGCAAGCTCACAGAAGATGAATGGCCTTTGTTCACGCATGCCATTGAGGTGCTCAGCGATACACACATTTACCTCGATGATACACCCAGCCTCACCCCCTTGCAGATTCTCACCAAATGCCGCCGCTTGAACATGGAATTCGGCGTGGATCTGGTCATCCTGGATTATTTGCAATTGATGGGATCGGGCATGCGCTCAGAGAACCGCGTGCAGGAAGTATCGTACATCTCGCGCAATATGAAAGTGCTGGCGCGCGATTTGAATGTGCCGGTACTGGCCGCCGCCCAACTCTCGCGCGCCGTGGAACAGCGCGCGGATAAAGACCCCCAGCTCTCCGATCTGCGCGAATCCGGTTCTTTGGAACAGGACGCAGATATCGTCATGTTCATTCACCGGCCAGAGATGTACGAAAAAGACACCTTACGCCAGAATATCGCCCAAATTAAGGTGGCCAAGCACCGCAACGGACCAACCGGCACCGTAGAGATGGTGTTCCGCGGCACCCTGGCCAAGTTTGAAAATGCCGCGACCCGCCAGGTCGATCTTACACAGGTTTAAACAGCATGCCCACCTTTCACGGTTTTCCTGATGGTAAATTCCGCTTGACTCCCATCCCGGCGCCTTTTTTTGCTGAATTATTACCGGAAATCGATCACCTGGGTGAGCTAAAGGTGACGCTGTATGCCTTCTGGCAGTTTGGCCAGCAAGAAGGCGAGTTCCACTCCATCCGCCATGCTGATTTCGAGGCGGACAAAGATTTCATGGCTGGCCTGGCCAAGTCGAGCCGGGCGCGCCAGGCCGCGCTTGACGAAGCGTTGGAGCGCGCAGTGGCGCGCGGCACCTTGCTCAAAGTTGATCTTGAGCAAGACGGCGAAACAGAGGCTGTTTTCTTCCTCAATTCAAGCCGGGGGCGGGCAGCCGTTGAAGCCATTCGCAGCAGGCGTTGGAAACCGGCAGGCGCTCCCAAAACCAACCCCCTCCTGGCTGTAGAAAGGCCGAATATCTTTCGACTGTATGAACAAAATATTGGCCCATTGACACCAATGATCGCCGATATATTACGCGATGCAGAGGCGCAGTACTCTCTTGAATGGATTCAGGACGCGCTGCGCATTGCATTAGAAAACAATGTCCGCAATTGGCGCTATGTAGAAGCTATTTTACGCTCTTGGAAGGATAAAGGACGAGATGAGCAAGATCGACGAGACCCTGAAAAAGCTCGCCGCAAATACATCGAAGGTGAATTCGCCGATTTCGTCGAGCACTGAGCTGCGCCCGGCGTACACCAACGCCAGCACACTCGGCGATCCTGCCTGCCCCTACTGCGGCGGTCAGGGTTACCTGCGCCTGGAGGTGCCGATTGGACACCCGGAGTTTGGCCGTTTGCAAATTTGCAGCTGCCGGCGCAAAGAAGTACACTACGAAATTCACAACCGCCTGTTTGCGATGAGCAACCTGGAAGAACTGCGCCATTTAACGTTCGATACGTTCCAACCGGGCGGGCACATTGGCCTGGCCCCAAACCACGCCAGTTCACTTGAGATGGCTTACAACCATGCTCAACAGTTTGCCCAATCACAGAAAGGTTGGCTGCTGCTGACGGGCGGTTTTGGCTGTGGCAAGACCCACCTGGCCGCGGCCATCGCGAATTTTGCCGTGGATATGGGCGTGCCCACGCTTTTCATCACCGTGCCTGATATGCTTGATACCCTGCGCTTTGCCTACAATGACACTGAAAGCGGCTTTGAGCAGCGTTTCGATGATATCCGCCGCTCGCCTCTGCTCATCCTGGACGATTTTGGCACACAAAATGCCACCCCCTGGGCCCAAGAAAAATTGTTCCAAATCTTAAATTACCGCTACATCAACCGCCTGCCCCTGGTGATCACCACCAACCTGTCATTGGACGATATTGAGGGTCGCATCAGCTCTCGTCTTCAAGACCCACAGTTGGTGACACGCGTTATGATCACCGCCCCTGATTATCGCAACCCCACCGACGACACCAACGCCTCCAGTCTCTCCTCGCTCAGCCTGCTGCGCGGGCGTACATTTGCCACGTTCTCCTTGCGCAAGAATGAAAAACTCAGCCTGGATGACCAGCAAAACCTGGAAAAAGCATTCCAGGCTGCGCGCAGCTTCGCCGAAAAGCCCCAGGGCTGGCTGGTGTTGATGGGCAGTTATGGCGGGGGGAAAACCCACCTGGCGGCGGCGATCGCCAATTACCGCTCTGACTTAGGGTATCCGGCCCTATTTGTGGTGGTGCCAGACCTGCTCGACCACCTGCGCGCTGCTTTCGACCCCAGCAGCCATCTCAGCCTGGACCGGCGGTTTGAAGAGGTGCGTACTGCGCCCCTGCTGATCCTGGACGACCTGGGCACCCAATCTTCCACACCCTGGGCGCGCGAAAAACTTTACCAGTTGTTCAATTATCGCTACAATGCCGACCTGCCAACCGTGATCACCACCGCTGATAAAATGGAAGAGATCGACCCGCGCATCCGCAGTCGGATGATGGACCGGCGTGTCTGCCGCATCTTTGGCATCACAGCCCCATCGTTCACTGGCGCAGCCCCCGCCGAGCGGCAGTCTGCCGCCCGGCGCAAGCGCACCTGAGTTTTACCGCGTGCAATCACTACATTAGCAACAACTTGGAGAAAACATGACCGAAAAACAGCATGCCTGCCTGGAGTGCGGCCTAACCTCTGACCAAATTCCTCTGCTCCGCCTCGAGTTCAAAAGCCAGGAATATTGGATCTGCCCTCAACACTTGCCCCTGCTGATCCACAAACCCTGGATATTGGCAGACAAGCTGCCCGGCATCGAAAAAGTCAGCCCGGCCCAGGAGGATTAAGAGTAGGGGCTGTCCCATAAGCAACAGGCAGCCCCTTTTTTGCGTCATTTCAACATTGGCATCTTGATGCCATGCCGGCGCGCAGCCTCGATCGCTTCAGGATAGCCGGCGTCTGCATGCCTCACCACTCCCATACCCGGGTCGCTGGTCAAAACGCGCTGCAGGCGGCGTGCTGCCTCAGGAGTGCCATCGGCAACAATCACCTGGCCGGCGTGTTGGCTGTAACCAATGCCTACACCGCCGCCGTGATGAAAGGAAACCCAAGTTGCCCCGTTGACGGCGTTGATTAATGCGTTCAAGATCGGCCAATCGCTGACAGCGTCTGTGCCGTCTGCCATGCTTTCGGTCTCGCGGTTGGGGGAGGCCACCGAACCGGCATCGAGATGGTCACGTCCAATGACAATTGGCGCGCTGACGATCCCTTTCGCCACCAGTTCGTTGAGTTTCAGCCCTGCCAAAGCGCGCTCGCCGTATCCTAACCAGCAAATGCGCGCCGGCAAGCCTTGGAAGGGCACTTTCTGGCGGGCCATGCGCATCCAGCGGTGCAGATGCTCGTCTTTCGGAAAAAGCTCCATCACTGCTTCATCGGTGCGGTAAATATCCTCTGGGTCGCCAGATAATGCCACCCATCGGAATGGCCCTTTGCCTTCGCAAAACAGCGGACGGATATACGCCGGTACAAATCCCGGAAAATCAAACGCCTCGCGAACTCCATGATCATAGGCGCGCTGGCGCAGGTTATTTCCGTAGTCGAACACTTCCGCGCCCATTTTTTTGAAATCCAGCATGGCCTGGACATGCCGCGCCATAGAGGCCATGGACAGCCGGTGATATTCCTCGGCGTCACGGGTGCGCAGTGCATTGGCTTCTTCTAGAATCATGCCGCCCGGCACGTACGACATCACATCATGCGCCGGGGTCTGGTCGGTGACCACATCGGGAATGACTCCCCGGGTGACCAGCTCAGGGTAAATATCAGCGGCATTGCCGATCAAACCGATCGATTTTGGTGCGCCTTGCTGCCTGGCATCCTCAACCAGCGTCATCGCCTCCTCCAATGTATCGACCACCACATCGACATAACCGATTTCCTGGCGGCGGTGAGCGCGCGCCGGGTCAATCTCGACCACCAGGCCAACGCCTTCATTCATTGTGATTGCCAGCGGTTGTGCACCACCCATGCCGCCCAACCCGGCAGTGAGCACAAATTTACCGCGCAGCGATCCCCAACCGCGCTGCACTGCCAACGAAGCGAGGGTTTCGTATGTGCCCTGCACAATGCCCTGCGTGCCAATGTAAATCCACGAACCAGCCGTCATCTGGCCGTACATGATCAGACCTTTGGCCGCTAGCTCGTCGAAATGCTGCTGTGTAGCCCAATGCGGCACCAGGTTGGAGTTGGCAATCAAGACACGCGGCGCGTCAGGATGGCTTTTAAAAACCACGACCGGTTTACCCGACTGTACCAAAAGCGTCTCATCATCTTCCAATTGTTTCAGCGTTTCCAATATCGTATCAAACGCATCCCAACTGCGCGCTGCCTGCCCCCGACCGCCGTACACCACCAGGTCTGCCGGCCGCTCAGCGACATCCGGGTCGAGGTTATTTTGGATCATGCGGTAGACGGCTTCCGTCAACCAGGATTTGCATGTCAACTGAGAGCCATGCGGAGCGTGAACAGTGCGAGTGCCTGCCATGAGACCTCCTTATGAAATTAAACGATTCCTTCCAGGCTTGCATATTATAAGCCTGGAAGGAATGCGAAAGCAATATGGATTACTCTTGAGCCGGTCGTTCAGGGAGAGAGGGCACGTAAATCCGCAAATGATCGAAACTGATAATCCTGCCCATGCGGCGCAAGGCTTCCAGATCGTCATCTTGCACAGCCTGCAGCACGGTCTTTTTCACAACCCGAATAAATTCATTGTTCGCCAGGTCGATCCCTGTGCCATCTCCCCAATCTAACAGGACAGTCCCGTCTTCTAATACGGAAAGCAGCTGCCGATCAATTGGTATTCCAAACGGCATAAGGCACCTGTGAACACCAACCAGCCAGTTAGAGAGAAGCTGGTTGGTGTTGGAAAATCAGTTCGTTTCGAGCAAGTTGGCGAATGTGGTCTCGCCCAGGCGGTTGACCAGCTCTTTTTGAGCGTCGCACCAGACCGGTTTCATGGGGCAGGCTGAGCCAAATTCACATGAATTATGTTCACCCACACATTCATTCAGGAGGATTGGCCCATCGATGGCTTCGACGACATCCAGGAGAGAGATCTCACCAGCGGGGCGGGCGAGCGAGACGCCGCCGCGCGCGCCGCGCGAGGTCTGCAGTAAACCGGCAACAGATAACTGAGAAACGATCTTCGCCAGGAAAGAAGGCGGGATTTGTTTTTGTTCTGCGATCTGGCTGGTGGAGGCGCGTTGCTCGGGACCAATTTTAGATAAATACAACATGGCGCGAACGGCATAATCAGCTTGACGAGTAATTTGCATGAGATTGTTCCTTCTAAAGATAAATTATTTTACTTATTTTAGAGTGTTTTAGGCGAATTCGCAAGTGACAGACATCATACTAATTAGATGACTGTTGTCTACATTTATCACTTTTTTTGTATGATTTCGCGTCGAAACACAAGATTGGTATAAATTCGCCTCTTGATTTTATGATAAGATTGGCGCGATGACCCAAACACCCCCTATCTGCAATTATGAAGGATCAGACTACCAATCCACATTCTGGGACCAGGGTGGTCGCTCGTATGAAGACCAGGCAGAAGCTGTGGCTTTACGTCGCTTGCTGCCATCCGGCGGCAAGCTGATGCTTGAGATAGGCGCCGGCGCCGGCCGCAATACGCCGCGCTATGCTGGTTTTGAACGTGTTGTCCTGGTTGATTATTCTTTGACCCAGCTCCAGCAGGCGCAGGAGCGCCTGGGACGCAGCGCCAGGTATGTTTATGTTGCGGCCGATGTGTACCACCTGCCATTTATGCCGGGTATCTTTGACGCTGCCACCATGATCCGGGTGCTGCACCATATGGCCGATGCCCCCCTGGCGCTGCGCCAGGTGCGCGCCGCCCTGGCCCCAGGCGGAACGTTTATCCTTGAATTTGCGAACAAGCAAAACCTGAAAGCGATTTTACGCTTCTGGTTGGGTCGCCAATCCTGGAGCCCTTTCAGCAAAGAACCGGTGGAATTTGCTGCCCTGAATTTTGATTTTCATCCCCAGGCCGTGAAGGCATATTTGAAGCAAACCGGTTTTATCCTGCGGCGTCAACTGACCGTCTCTCATTTCCGCATTGGCTTGTTCAAACGCTTGGCGCCGACCTCCCTGCTGGTCTGGCTCGATTCTCTGGCTCAATTGACCGGCGATTGGTGGCAGGTATCACCCAGTGTCTTCACCTGCTCTCAAGCTGATGCGCTCGGGAGCAGGCATGAAGCCGCCAACATGTTTCGCTGCCTGGTGTGTGGAAACACAACCCTGCAAGTGACAGCCCTGGCAGTCGCCTGCCCTGGCTGCGGCCAAGCCTGGCCTGTAGTCGATGGAATTTATGACTTTCGCCTCAGAGAATCAGTCCCCGGTTAGCCGTTCATTGTTTTTCAATTACATAAAAGAGCGACAATCCCAGGGCGCGCAGCGGAGTGCGCTCTAACGCCTGCAGCACACCGCGCAGCGCTTTGCCGGCCGTTGGCTGGCGCGCGATGATATTGTCATAGGCGCCAAAAATCGTAGTGCTTTCTACAATACGGACCGGTTGTCGGTAAAAGAGGTTGACTAAATCTTTCTTTGCATACACACGCACATGCGGGGCGAGGTGGTCGCGCAAGCGGCGCGGCAGGTAATTCACCAGTGGGATATTGCCAAAGTGGTATTTGCCTTGCCAGTATATTCCGTGAGTCTCGAATAGGTATCCCCGGTTGGGGACAAAAATAACCGCCCGTCCGCCGGGGCGCAAGACGCGCACGATTTCCTGAGCTGCCAGCCGGTCATCCTGCACATGTTCGAGCACTTCATGGCTGAGCACCAGGTCAAACGAACGATCCGGAAAGGGCAGAAATTCGCCGGCGGCATTGACGATCTGCAAGCCGAGCCGCCGGGCTGTCGAACTGCGCTCGAAATCGTATTCCAGCCCAGTCACTGCGCCGCCGTAAACGCTCAGTTTTTGTACATACATGCCCACACCGCAGCCATTTTCAAGGATACGGCCGCTCAGCCTCTCACCAGCTGCCTGTTCAATCATCTTCAACCGGCGCTCCTGGCCAGCACGCCAGACATACGATGGCTCGCCGCGTAGGGCGGCTTTTTCCAGATCACGCTGCGCGAAGGCTTGGCTCAAGGGTTGACGCCCCAATGAATAGCGATGGTGCCAAAGTTCAGCCGCCGGAAGCCCACCTGTATGAAACCTGCCGCCTGCAGGCGAGCAGCAAGCTGCTCAGCACTCAAGAAGTTTTCGGTCGAATCGGGCAGATAAGTGTATGCCTCGCCTTCGCCGGTCAGAAGTTTGCCCAGCGCCGGGATCACCCGGTGCATGTGGATGTTGATGACCGGCGTCAGCAGGTTGGGCTTCGGTCGGGTTGTATCAAGAATGACCACCCGCCCACCAGGTCTCAACACCCGCCGCTGTTCTCTCAGCGCCCGCTCTACATCACTGACATTGCGCATCAAAAAGCCGGATACTACCGCATCGAAAACTTGCTCGCGAAAAGGCAGGTGCAATGCATCCGCACCTGACCAGGCAGGTTCATGCTGGCGGCGAGCTTGCAGTCGGCGGTGGCCAACCAGCATCATCTCCAGTGTGAAATCGCCTGCCACAGCGCTGACTCCTGGCAGGCGAAGAGCGTCGATAGCCAGGTCGCCGGTGCCGGTGCCGAGGTCGAGCAAACGCCCACCTGTCGGCAGGGCTGCCCGCCGGATCACCTCGGCGCGCCAGTAACGATCCTGGCCGAATGTCATCAGGCGGTTCATTAAGTCATAACGGTACGCAATGCGGCTGAACATTGCTTGTACATACTGCGCCCGCGCCTGGCCGGTTAATTTTTCGGGTTTCATAAGCCTTAAGATCCGATTCTCCAAATTCTTTGCTGATTATAATCGCACTTCAGCCATTCCTCCTGGTGTGGGAGTAAAAAAATTTGGGATACTGGTTGACGTTATTGTAACGGCATGCTATGATCAGGTTAATTGAAAATAGTCACTGGCTGTTCCCCGCAGCACAATGATTCTGCAGTGCCTTTTGATTGCAATTATTGCTTTTTTCCTTTTTGCAGATTCAAGCCAACAGCGCTGGGATGCAGAATAAAATACCGGTTGGCTTGTAACCCGGCTTCAAGGGCCAGTGACGCCGTCGTTTCACAAAGGAGCCCTTATGAGCATTGAGTTTTTTTTCCGTTTAATTGGCGCAGTCATATTTGCCGTTTTGGCTGGCACCTGGGGATATAACTTCGCCACTGAAATGGGAGCCAGCGGCCCGTTGTACAGCGTCATCTTCACCCTGGTGGGCATCGCAGCCGGCCTGATCTTGACGCCATTCATTACAACCCGGCCTGTCCGCTATCTGCGCAGCGTTTTTCTGCGCGCTTCGGCAGAGACCCTGGTCACCGGGTTGATGGGATTGATCGTCGGGTTGATCACAGCCGCTCTGCTCACTTCCCCGCTTTCGCTTCTACCCAGCCCATTTGGACAAATCCTGCCTTTCGTTGGCGTTGTCGTGTTTGGTTATTTTGGGATAGCCATCTTTTCGATGCGTCAAAACGACATTCTGAATGTTTTTCGCCAGGTAGCCGTACGACCCGGCGCCGCGGAGAACTCGCCTGAAGCTCAACCTGCCTCACGCACAATCTTACTGGATACCAGCGTGATCATCGATGGGCGCATTGCAGACATCGCACGCACGGGTTTTCTGGTTGGCTCATTGTTGATTCCTCGCTTTGTGTTGAACGAACTGCAATATATCGCCGATTCTTCCGACAGTCTACGCCGGCAGCGCGGGCGGCGCGGTATGGAAGTTCTCGCCCAACTGCAGAAAGATACCACGATCCCGGTCAAGATCAGCGATATCGATGTCGAAGGGGTGCGCGAAGTGGACGACAAGCTGGTGGTGCTCGCCCGCCAACTGCGCTGCCCTATTCTGACCAATGATTACAACCTGAACCGTGTAGCCGAGCTGCAAGGGGTGGCTGTGCTCAATGTGAACGAGCTCGCGAACTCGGTCAAGCTTGTTTTCCTGCCCGGCGAAACACTGCAGGTGAACATCATCCAGGAAGGAAAGGAAAGCAACCAGGGTGTCGGTTACATGGATGATGGCACCATGGTTGTCGTTGAGGACGGCCGGCTTTACCTGAACAAATCCGTCACCGTCACCGTCACCAAAGTTTTGCAAACCGCCGCCGGCCGCATGATCTTCGGACGCCCAATGCGCGAGTGAGCTTGCGAAGGAGATTTCTCATGTCTTTAAAAGTGTTCAACACACTAACCCACCAGAAAGAAGATTTCGCCACCCTGGAACCAGGCGTTGTGCGCATGTATGTCTGCGGTCCCACGGTGTATGACAAAGCGCATATCGGGCACGCTATGTCAGCCATCGTCTTCGATATTATTCACCGTTATCTGCAGTTTCGCGGTTATGAAGTGCGGCACGTCATGAATTACACCGATGTGGACGATAAGATCATCCGCCGCGCCAATCAAATGAGCATCGAACCAATAAAATTGGCTGAACAATATATCGATGAGTTTGGTCATCACCTCAGAGACTTAAATGTGCTGCCTGCTTCCGTTTATCCCCGCGCCACTCAGGAAATTGGGCAGATCGTCAAGATGATCGAAGGATTGGGCGAAAGCGGGTACGCCTACGCTGTGGACGGTGATGTTTATTTCCGGGTAGCCCGCGATAATGATTATGGACAGCTTTCCGGAAGGAAGCTGGAGGATATGCAGGCGGGGGCGCGCATCGAAGTCGACGAGCGCAAGGAAAACCCATTGGATTTTGCTTTATGGAAGTCCGCCAAGCCCGGCGAACCGGCCTGGGACAGCCCCTGGGGACCGGGCAGGCCGGGCTGGCATATCGAATGCTCGGCGATGAATTTGCATCACCTGGGTGAACAAATCGATATCCATGGCGGCGGTAACGATCTCGTTTTTCCTCACCACGAAAATGAAATCGCCCAGACAGAGAGCCTGACCGGCAAGCAGTTCGCCCGTTATTGGATCCACAACGGCATGCTGCAGTTATCTGGCGAGAAAATGTCAAAGTCGCTGGGCAACCTGATCTCAATCCAAGATTTTTTGCAGGCCCACGAAGCCGACGTTTTCCGGTTGATGATCATCAACTCCAGCTACCGCAATCCCTTGACCTACAGTCCTGATGTCGTCAGCCAGGCTGAGAAAGGGCTGGAACGGCTGCGCACTGCGCTGCGCCCCTTGAGTGAGAGCGAAGGAAAAGGCAGCAGCCCAGAAGCAGAGGCCAAGCTCAACCAGCAGGCTGAAGCTGCGCGCCAGGATTTTATCAATGCGATGGATGATGATTTCAACACTGCCGGAGCGCTGGGCCAGCTCTTTGACCTGGTGCGCGCCCTCAACCTGGCGCGCGACAGCGGCGCCAGCGCTGCCTCCATACAGTTCGCCCAGGCTGTCCTGCGCGAGCTGATGGAAGTGCTCGGCCTGCGCCCAGAGCGTCCCGCCGGTGAAGGCGGCGCCCAGGCAGCGCCCTTCATCGATCTGTTGATTCAAATCCGCCGCGAGCTGCGCTCCCAAAAGTTGTGGGGCATGGCCGACTCGGTGCGCAACCGGCTGAGCGAATTGGGTGTGGTGCTCGAAGACAGCAAAGATGGCACTTCCTGGAAATGGAAATAAAATCTCTGGCAGCAGACTGGATGAAATCGGCTCGCAGAGCTTGCCTGGGATGAGTGAGCGCACAGCGGATCTCCAGATATGAAAGAATGGCTTTATTCTCGCAATGCGGTTTATGAGACTTTGCGCGCCGGGCGGCGGCAGGTCTTCACATTGTTGGTGGCGGAGGGCGCCCAGGATAAGGGCCGCCTGGTCGAGATTCAACGCCTGGCCGCCGCCCGCAGAGCACGCATTGAGCGCGCCCCGCGCAGTCGCCTGGACAACCTGGCCTCCGGCCACCAGGGAGTGGCCCTGGAAGCAGGCGATTATCCCTATGCCAACCTGAGCGATGTGCTTGACCTGGCTGAAGGACGCGGCGAACCCCCATTTCTGCTCATTCTCGATACCCTGCAAGACCCGCAGAACCTGGCGACGCTGCTGCGTACAGCGGAGACCTGCGGTGTGCATGGCATCTTGCTGCCACTGCGCCACACCGCCAGCGTGACTCCCGCTGTGGTAAACGCTTCTTCTGGTGCGAGCGAACATTTGTTGATTGTGCAGACCAACCTGGCCCAGGCTATTACGGAGTTAAAGGAACACAGTATATGGGTTGCCGGGCTGGAAAGCGGTCCAGAATCGCGAGACATCCAGTCTTTTCGCTTAGACGGCCCGCTGGCGTTGGTAGTCGGCAGCGAAGGTGAAGGGATGCGCGAGTTGGTGCGCAAATCGTGCGATGTACTCCTGCATCTCCAAATGAAAGGGAAAATCGAATCCCTGAATGCGGCTGTCGCCGGTTCCATCGCCCTGTACCTGGCACTGCAGGCGCGCCAGGACCGAAGAGCGCACTCCAGCTAAATTTTGCGCGTTACCCAGCTTTCCAGTTTGTCCGGTGGGCGGTAATGCACCAGGGCGTCCAGCAGCGGACCCGGCTCCGCGGCCTGCACAAAGAGATTCTGATGCTCGGTGTAAATCATGCCCTCTTTTTCAGCGTGGGCGATGAGCGCCAGTAATGGATCGAAATAGCACTGCGTGTTGAGCAGCCCAATGGGCTTGCTGTGCAAGCCTATCTGCGCCCAGGTGAGAATCTCGAACAGCTCATCGAAGGTGCCATAGCCTCCCGGCAGGGCTATGAAAGCGTCCGCTATCTGAGCCAGGCGCGCTTTACGTTGGTGCATCGTATCCGCTACTTCCAAAAAAGTCAGGCTTGCATGCACCAACGCGGGCGTATTAAACTGCGTGGTGATGACCCCTGTCACTTCGCCCCCAGCCTGCAAAGCGCCATCCGCCACCGCACCCATCAGGCCGGTCTTGCCGGCGCCGTACACCAGGCGCAAACCGCGCTGAGCCAGGGTAGCGCCCATCTGGCGCGCCGCTTCGAGGTACTGCACACCGACCCGATCAGAAGAACCGCAATAAACGCAAACTGTTTGAATCAATTCGCCTCCAGCCAAATCGTCACCGGTCCATCGTTGGCAATATCCACCAACATGTGCGCCCCGAACTCGCCTGTTTGCACCGGCACACTTTTTTCTGCCAACAGCGTTATAAAGCGCTCCACTAACGGGCGAGCCTGATCGGGCGGGGCGGCGTTTGTAAAAGAAGGCCGGCGGCCTTTGCGCGCATCTGCGTACAAAGTGAATTGTGAGACAACCAGGGCTGACCCGCGCACATCCAGCAGCGATAGGTTCATCTTGCCCTGTGCATCTTCAAAGATCCGCAGGTTCACCACTTTAT
This sequence comes from Chloroflexota bacterium, assembly GCA_029782365.1. Lineage (GTDB taxonomy): Bacteria > Chloroflexota > Anaerolineae > Anaerolineales > UBA4823 > CAWBUW01. The sequence continues at coordinate 64,074 of JAKOUW010000014.1, read as the reverse complement.
CCGCCATAAATTGCGCCTGAGTTTCGCCATCAGTCGGCGCCACGCCAACGAGGATGACCAGGCCAGTGCCAATGGCGCCTACCAACCTGTCTCCGACGGTCACCTTCCCAGATTGTACCCGCTGCAACAAAACTCTCATTGTACTGGTCGCTTCACTTTTTCTTTGCCAGATAATTTTTCACCAGGCCCAAAACCTCTCCCGATTCGGCATGGCGGTTCGTTTGCAGTTTAGAGTACAGCAAACCGCCATCAACGCTCACTTCGAAACGCCCGCCGTCAGAAGGGATCATCGTAATTTCGTCGATCTCCGCTTCTAATTCCTGTAACAATTCCGCTGTCAGACCGACAGCCCGGCTGGTGTAATGTCAGACCTGGCAATAAACAATCTGGATTTTCATCCTTCACCTCAGTTTTGCGACCAAAGATTTGAGACATGCTCCCGGGCGAACATACAGGAACGGCGTATAGGTTTCGCATGCCGCCCCGGTAACTCAAGAAAATATCTATCTGCAAATTATAAACGATGCCGTGATAATATAAATCAGGCGAATTGATTCTTGCGGAAAATAAGTTACTGGTAAAATTTCTATATAAATAAAGGAGGCGCGGATATGTCGAAAGCTCATGACATCCGTCCATCACCCATTGCTGGGCAGTGGTATCCTGGCAACTACACTCGTCTGGCTGAAAGCGTCGACGCTTATATCGCCAACGCCAGGCTGCCCTCCCTGCAGGGCAAAGTGATCGCAATTATCGCTCCTCATGCGGGCCATATATACTCAGGCCCTGTGGCAGGGTATGCGTTTGCCGCTCTGCGCGGTTTAAGCCCCAAATTGGTGGCTGTAGTCTCGCCTCTCCATGAATTTCACAGCCAACCCCTGCTGACCAGCGCCCACAATGCTTATGCCACGCCTCTCGGAGAGGTCCCGATTGACTTGCAGGCAGTGGAAGAATTGGATGGCTTACTGCGCAGCCAGCTTGGGTATGGGCTGCATCGTATCCAGCGAGACCGGGAGCATTCATTGGAAATCGAACTGCCTTTCTTGCAGCGCGCCCTGGCGGAGCCGTTTCAACTGCTGCCGATTATGGTGCGCGCCACTGATGCGCACGATCTGCAAGTATTGGGCAGCACCCTGAGCCGGGTGCTGGGCAAGCGCAGCAGCCTGCTGGTCGCAAGCAGCGACTTGTCGCATTTCTACCCGCAGTCTATCGCAAATGCGCTGGACGAGGAAATGCTCCGGCGGATCGAAGCTTTTGATCCGCGCACTGTGCTGAGCGCAGAGGATGAAGGCAAAGGCTTTGCTTGCGGGCGCAGCGCGATCGCGGCGGTTTTATGGGCCGCTGAGGATTTGGGCGCGGACCAGGTGCAGATTTTGCATCACGCCACGTCAGGCGATGTCACAGGTGATTTCTCGCAAGTCGTCGGTTATGGGGCGGCTGTCGTGATAAAAAGCGCATAATCCATTGGCTACCTTGCTCAGCCTGGCGTTTATTTTAATTCTGGTGATGCTGAACGCGTTTTTCGTCAGCGTCGAATTTGCCGCCGTCGCGTCTCGGAAGGTGCGCCTTGAACAGCTATCTTTACCTACCAATAACGCAGCCAAAATCGTCGGTACCTGGCTGGAGAACCCCGCAGCGCGCGATCGCTTGATTGCCGCTTCGCAGTTGGGCATCACGATCGTCAGCCTGGCCTTGGGCGCGGTGGGAGAAAATGCATTTGAAAAGCTGCTGGCACCATATTTTAAGGTGATCGTGATTCCTGAAAGCTGGAGCCTGGCGGGAAGTCTCCTGCGGCCGGTGCTCTCCGCTCTTCCACTGGTGATCTCCTTGCTCCTTATCACCAGCGTGCATGTTGTGTTCGGCGAGCAGGTGCCCAAGGTAGCCACGCTCCACACCCCGGAACGGTTTGCCCTATTGGCCGCGCAGCCCATGCACCTCTTTTCTACGGTCTTCAAAGGGTTGATCAGCATTTTGGATTGGACGACGCGCCAGATCCTCGGGTTGGTTGGTCTTCAAATGGTGGGAGAACATTTGTCTGTTTATACGGTTGATGAAATCAAGCAGATTCTGACCGATTCTGAAGAAGAAGGTGTGATTGAAACCCCGGCGCGCGAAATGCTCGAATCGATTTTTGACCTGAACGAGCTGGTTGTCCGGCAGGTGATGGTACCACGCACTGAAATCCAGGCGGTCGAGGCCGACATGCCGGGAGACGAGTTGTTAGAGTTGGTCACACACGCTACGTACACCAAATACCCGGTGTATGAAGGCGGCCTGGATCAGATTATTGGCATATTGCATGTCAAAGACCTTTTGCGCAGCCTGTACGGTAAGGGTAACCCATTGGAATCCGCCAGCCAGTTTTCACCGCGTCAGTTGATGCGCGATGCTTTGTTTATTCCCGAAACCATTACTGTCAATGCTCTCCTGCGCCAGTTTCGCGACAATCGCCAGCATATCGGCATTGTACTGGACGAATACGGCGGCACTGCCGGCCTGGTTACCCTGGAAGATCTGCTGGAGGAGATCGTAGGCGAAGTGGGTGATGTGTTTGATCCAGGTTCGCCAGTGATCCAAAAGCAGGCTGATGGCTCAATCTTGATCGATGGCATGGCACAAATTGAAGAAGTCAATGCCCAGCTTGGCCTGGATTTACAGGATCCTGATTATGACACCATCGCCGGTTTCGTATTGGGTAGGCTTAAGCGCATGGCGAAGGTCGGTGACGAGGTGGAGCAAAATAGTGTAAAAATACGGGTCGAAGTGATGGACGACCTGCGCATTGCTCAAATATCGCTGACCCGCCTGCCGTCCGCCCTAGATGCGGATGAATCAAGCAGCGCTCCCACCTCTCCCCCGACCAGCGCGGCAGAATAAGGGGAATTTCATGCCCCAATATGTTCAAATTGCGGTGAATGTGCCTACTCAGAGCGGTGCATTCGACTACAATCTACCGCCCGAGTTAGCAGATCGCGTGAGGCCGGGGCACCTGGTGACAATACCTTTTGGCGCTAAGATCGTGCAGGGTGTTATCCTGCGCTTCATCGACCACCCAGCAGTGAGCGAGACAAAGGCGGTCTTGAGCTTGGTCGATGCGGATACAGTGTTGACTCTTTACCAATTGGAGCTGGCAGGCTGGATGTCCAACCATTACCTCGCTCCACTCTCCACTTGCGTCGGGTTGATGATCCCCCCGGGACTGGAAAAACAAGCGGACACGCTATACACGCTGAACAGCGCACGATCAGAAACGCCCATTCCAGAGGGAAAAACAATCGAGGCACGACTTGTTCGCCTGCTGGCAGAGCGCGGCCCACTGCGCGGCCGCCAAATTGAGAGCGCATTCCACGGCCGCAATTGGAGAGATGCTGCTCGGCGGCTCGAGCTGAAGCGGGCACTGTCCACCCAACCCGTGCTGATGCCGCCCAGCGTTCGCCCCAAATACAGCCGCACAGCCCGCCTGGCGTGCAGCGCCGAGGAAGCGCGCCAGTTTTATGATCGCTTGGGGCGCGCTGGTTCCACCGCCAGCGCTCGCCGTCGGGCCATGCTGGAATATTTAATCCAGGAAAGCCGCCCGGTCGAAACCGCCTGGTTGTTCGCTGTTGCCGCCAGTGAACACAGCGGGCCGGGAGTTCCCGCCGATATCCAGCGCCTGGAAGAGCTGGGATTGGTCAGCCTGGGCGAGACGGAAAATTGGCGCGACCCACTGGCAGACCTGGTTTTCACACCCTCGCTGCCCCCCCGCCTGACCCCAGACCAGCGGCAGGCCGTCGATGTCATCACACACGCCATGCAGAGCGGCAGTTCACCGGCGCCAATCCTGCTGCACGGCGTGACCGGTTCGGGTAAGACCGAGATTTACTTGCAGGCGGCCAATGAAGCCTTGCGCCAGGGCAAGCAGGTGGTTATCCTGGTGCCTGAGATCGGCATGACACCTCAGATCGTACACCGTTTTGGCGCTCGCTTCGCCGGTCAGGTCGGGTTGGTCCATTCTAATCTTTCGGAAGGCGAGCGCTACGACACCTGGCGCAGGGCCCGCCAGGGAGATCTCTCGATCATTGTCGGCCCGCGCAGCGCTTTGTTTGTCCCGTTGGAGCGTCCAGGCTTGATCATTGTGGATGAATGTCACGACGACTCTTATCATAATGGCGAATTCCTGCCCTATTATCATGCCCGCGAAACCGCCGCGGCTTATGCCAGGTTGAGCGGGGCGCTGTGCTTGCTGGGTTCGGCGACCCCGGATATTGTCACTCGCCGGCTGGCTGAGGAAGGCCAATATCAGTATATTCATCTGCCAGCGCGCATCCTGGCGCACCGCTCCGCCATTGCCCAGCAAATGGCCAAAATAAAAGCCGATAATCCTGCACTAAAAGCGCCAGAGAGTCAGCCGGGCAGCCGCTACCGGCCGCTGGATCCTACCGTCCAGCTGGGTGAAGCAGAAAAGCTGGATGTCCAGTATACCGATCTGCCGCCGGTGCAAATCGTCGATATGCGCCTGGAGCTTCAATCGGAAAACCGCTCAATCTTCAGCCGCGCCTTGCAGAGCGCGTTGAAGACGGTGTTCGCTGCCCAACAACAGGCGATATTGTTTATTAACCGCCGCGGCACGGCGACCTATGTTTTTTGCCGTTCCTGCGGCTATGTTGTCCGCTGCCCGCGCTGTGATACACCGTTGACATACCATACAAGTGTTGTTGGCGATGCTCCCGGAGGGCCAACCCCTGCCACCCGGGTGGATTCACTTCTCTGTCACCGCTGTGGTTACGCACGCCGCTCTCCATCGGCGTGTCCAAACTGCCAGAGCAACCAGATTCGCCAGTTCGGCACAGGAGCCGAAAAAGTGGAGGCTGAGGTGCAGCAGTTGCTGCCCGAGGCGCATGTGTTGAGGCTGGATTATGATACCACCCGCCAAAAGGACTCCTACGAAATCATCTTACGGCATTTCAGCAGCCACCAGGCAGATGTGCTCGTGGGCACACAGATGATCGCTAAAGGGCTCGATCTACCCCTGGTTACCCTGGTAGGTGCGGTGTTGGCTGATGTCGGCCTACAGCTCCCCGACCTGCGCGCCGCTGAGCGCACCTTCCAACTGCTCACCCAGGTTGCCGGGCGCGCCGGGCGCAGTCCGCTGGGGGGGCAGGTGATTCTACAGACCTTCCAGCCGGATAACTACGTCATTCAAAACGCCGCCCGGCACGACTACGAATCTTTTTATGAGCATGAGCTCTCGATGCGCCGCAGCCTGGGCTACCCGCCATTTGCGCGCCTGGTGCGGCTGGAATACCGCAGTGCAGACAACACGAAAGCTGAGCAGGCCGCGCGCCGCCTTGCCGGGCAGTTGCAAACCTGGTTAGAGGCGGAAAAGCGCCAGCTCACCGAGCTGATCGGCCCGGCGCCGTGTTTCTTCGCCCGCCAGGACAGGCTGTACCGCTGGCAGATCATCTTGCGTGGCCCAGACCCGGCCGGCTTGCTGCGTGGGCGCATTTTAGAAGGCTGGAAAATTGAAGTAGATCCGCCTTCTTTGCTATAATAGAAGCGAGTCAAAATTCATCTCAAAAGGTGATGTATGGAAAGCATTCAACGAGGATTTGCATTTTTTAAACAGTCCTGGCAAATGGCGCTGGCCGATCACGATTTGATCAAACCATCCATCCTGGCGATGATTGCCGGCTTCCTGGTCACGCTGGTTATGCTGGTTCCGATGGGCATCACCGGGCTTGTACTCGGTGATTCGCGCATTGGTCAGGGCCTGCTGGGCATCTTGGGGTTAGTACTGGTTTTCTTGCAGTACATGGTAGGATACATTTTTTCCGCCATGACGATCGAGCTGATCTATGCCTTTCTCACTGAAGGCGACGGGCGCATGGACAAAGCCTGGAACGTGGTGCGGCGAGATTTTTGGGATATTGCCAGCCTGGCGGCCGTTTCACTGCTTGTCCACATGCTCAAGTCTTTCCTCGAAGGACGCAGGGGAGGGCGCGGCGGCAATGCTATTTTTGGCGCGCTGGCTGGCTGGCTGGCGGCGACATTGGGTGTGTTGTGGAGCGAGACCACCTTCCTGGTATTGCCCGTGATGGTAATAGAAGATGTCAGCTTAAAAGATGGGCTGCAGCGCGTCTTCAAAATCGTTAAAGACAACCTGCTGCTGGTGGGTGTGAGCACGGTGGGCGTCGGTTTTGTTACCGGGTTGATCGGCTTCTTGCTCGGCGCCACCGGCATTGCCTTGGGGATCGGTGTGGGCTTAGGGATTGTCTCGATCAGCGGCGGAGCAACGATTGGGATTGTCAGCGGGGTCAGCCTGGGTGTGCTCATCGCCAGCGTGTTTATCATCATCGCCACGCTGATCGGCACTTATACAACCACCGCCTACCACACCTGCCTGTACCTTTGGGCGCGCAACGTAGAAAGTGCCCGCCAGGGATCTGGAGGAATAAGCGGTCAATTGGGCCAGCCTGTGCCCGCGCCAGCCCCCCTGGCTGCGGTTCTGTAAACATTGGAACGGAGGACCGCGATGCCAACACGTCGAGAGTTAGTCAGTTGGGAGGATGTTGACCGTTTGATCCAGTATTTATTGCCGCAATTTGAGGGCGAGTTCGATGCGATGGTGATGATCACGCGCGGCGGGATTATCCCCGGAGGCCTGCTTTCTGAAGCGATGAACATCACGCATATCCTGACCGCCGCCGTGGATTTCCCGGCCGAGATCGAGCGCGAGCGCACCGGGTTGTTTGTCTGGCCGCGCTTCATCCAATTCCCCGAAGATAACCTGATCCGCGGCCGGCGCTGCCTGGTGGTGGATGATGTTTGGGGCTCTGGCCGTACGATCACCGCGGTTAAAAATCGCATCTCGGCAGCCGGTGGTTTTACTTCGTCGTGCGTCATGCACTTCAACCCCTATCGCAGCCTGTTCGGCGCCCAGCGCCCCGATTACTATGCCGCGGTAACCGATGCCCACATCGTTTATCCCTGGGAGATCGACCGCGGAGTGGACCGCATTTTACAAGGCTAATTCGCCTTTATCAAGATAACTTTCACCTGCAAAGCGAATCGAGTTTGAACCTGCATGGAATTGGTTTTAACCTCGATTCGTTTTATTTGTGCTGCCTATGTAACACACGTCCGGTGATGAAAAGCCTTTAATTTTTCACCGCCATAATCGGGAAAAATGGTAAGATAAATCCATTATTGGCAGGTATAGGAGATCGATATGAGATGAAAGCCATTATAGTCACCCCCAAATCCCCAGAATCTGCCCGCCTGGCCGATGTGCCGAAACCCGAGCTGCACGAGCATGGCGCTCTGGTGCGCGTGGTGCGCTGCGGCCTGTGCGGCACAGACGCCGAAATCAACCAGGGCTTGTACGGTGAAGCGCCGCACGGCTGTGATTACCTGATCCTCGGCCACGAGAACCTGGGCCGAGTTGAAGCGATCGGCGCCAGCGTGCGTTCAATCAAACCAGGCGACTGGGTGGTGGCTACCGTGCGCCGCCCCGACGATTGTATCAACTGCGCCCATGGCGAGTCGGACATGTGTATCAAAGGGGAGTACACCGAGCGGGGCATCAAAGCCCAGCATGGTTTCCTGGCTGAATATTATGTCGAAGTGCCGGAATATCTGGTGCGCATCCCGCCTGAGCTGGCCGATGTCGCGGTGTTGTTGGAGCCGCTGACGATCGCCGAGAAAGGTATCTGGCAGGCCTTTAAAATGCAGGAGCGCATGGTCTGGCAGCCCAAGACAGCCGTGGTATTTGGCGCAGGGGCGGTCGGTTTGCTGGCTACCCTGGCGCTTCGAGCGCGTGGCCTGCAGGTAGCCATTGTGGCGCTGCCAGCCCACGGCACACTGAGCTCTGATATCGCCGAGGCCGCCGGGGCGCACTACATCTCAGCCGCCGAAACGCCGCTGGATGACTTGCCCAAAATGCTGGGACCGATCGATGTGATTTTCGAGGCCACCGGTTCCAGCTCGATTGCGATGAAAACCTTCGAGATCTTGGGGGTGAACGGCGTGACCATCCTGTCCTCTGTCACCGGCGGCGACCACCATGTGGACTTTCAGGCCGATAAGGTCAACCAGCGCATGGTGTTGGGCAACATGGTCGCCTTCGGCACGGTCAACGCCAATAAGAAATATTACGATATGGGCGTGCATGATCTGCAGAAATTCGAGAGCCTTTGGCCTGGCCTGCTGGCGCGCTGCCTGACCCGCCGCGTGCCCATCGCCGAGTTCAGCCTGGATATCCTCGATCATCGAATTGGCGTCAAGACAACCATCGAGATCAGCGCGCCTTGAACTGCCGTGAACCTCGACCTGGTCACCCGCATTATCCAGCTCATCCTCGCCCCCGTGGTGATGATCACCAGCTGCTCCCTGGCTTTGGGGGGGGGTACTCAGCCGCTATGGATCGGTCAATGATCGCCTGCGCGCCATGGCCCACGAAAAACTGGAACTGTTCTATCCCGCGCCAAATGGCGGCCCATCTTCAGCGTTCACCAGCGAGCGCCTTGGTGAGATCAATGCTCAGCTCCCGAACCTGCTGCGCCACCACACCTTGCTGCACAACGCTGTATTGGTGATTTACATTTCGATCGGCTTGTTTCTGTTGTGCATGTTCGCTATCGCAGTCGCCGCAGCCGCTCCTGGGCTGCTCTTCATGCCTGCCGTGGTGCTGGCAACCTTCCTGGGTGGCACGCTGGCGCTTTTCAGCGGGGTGGTGATCGCCATTGGCGAAGTCCGCTCTTCGCACAGCGCTGTGCAGTTTGAAACCAAGCGGGTCATTGCCCTGCGTTCGTCTCTCAAGCAATAAAGGAGCTCAGCATGCCCCGTGATCTGCCCATTGGCAATGGCTCTCTCTTGATCAATTTCGACGCCTCTTACCAACTGCGCGATTTTTATTACCCGCGCGTTGGCAAAGAAAATCACTCCCTCGGCCACCCTTTTCGTTTCGGCGTGTGGGTTGAGGACCAATTCCGTTGGACCACCGGCGAGGGCTGGCAATTCCAGCTAGATTACGCTGAAGACACCCTGGTGACGCGCGTGGAACTGGAAAATACAGATCTGCAAGTTGGGCTGCTGTGCCAGGATGCGGTGGATTTTCACGAGAATATCTACTTGCGGCGCATCGATGCGACCAATCACGCTGGCCACACCCGGCAGGTGCGCCTGTTCTTCAATCATGACTTCCACATCTCAGAAAATGAAGTGGGCGACACGGCCTACTACGAGCCCCAACGCAAAGCGCTTTTCCATTACAAGGGCAAGCGCTGGTTTCTGATCAACGGCTGCCGGGCCGGTGAGTCGCCGCAAATTGACCAATGGGCCACCGGTTTGAAAGAGATTGACGGGCACCAGGGCACCTGGGCAGACGCTGAGGACGGCCAGCTTGGCGGCAATCCTATTGCCCAGGGCTCGGTTGATTCCACCATCGGCCTGCACATTGATCTGGGCCCAGGTGAAACCAGGACGTTGTATTATTGGATCTGCGTTGGCGAGGACTTCCAGGCTGTCACCCTGCTGAACCGCATGCTGCGCGAACGCGGGCCGCAGATCTTTCTCGACCGGGCTGCGGCTTACTGGCGGCTGTGGGTCAATAAAGATGCCTTTAACTTCGGCAGCCTGCCCAAAGAGATCGTGAGCGAATTCAAGCGCTCGCTGTTGATCTTACGCACTCAGATCGACAACGGCGGCGGCATTGTGGCTGCCAATGACAGCGACATTGCCAGTCTGGTGCGCGACACATACTCCTACATCTGGCAGCGCGACGGCGCTCTGGTGGCACACGCCCTTGACCTGGCCGACCAGGTCAACCTTTCCCGGCGCTTCTTCGAGTTCTGCAACAGCGTGATCACTGCGGAAGGTTATTTCCTCCATAAATACAACCCGGATGGTTCGTTGGCCAGTTCGTGGCATCCCTGGTTTAGCAACAATGAAAAAGAACTGCCCGTCCAGGAAGACGAGACCGGCCTGGTGCTGTGGTCATTGTGGGAGCATTTTGCCAAATTTCGTGACGTAGAAGAAGTCAAGCAGTTCTACCGCCCGCTGATCATCCGCGCCGCCGATTGGATGTGCGACTACCGCGACTCGGTGAGCAAGCTGCCCTTGCCGTCTTACGATCTGTGGGAAGAGCGGCGCGGGGTGCACGCTTTCAGCATTGCAGCGGTATGGGCCGGGCTGATCGCAGCAGCCAACTTCGCCGAGGCGTTTGGCGAAAATGCCAATGCTCAGAAATATCGCTCCGCCGCCGCCGAAGTCAAGGCCGCCTGCGACCGATACCTGTGGCAGCCGCAGGCCAATCGTTTTGTGCGCCGCCTGATCCAAACCGGCCCGGCGCAGTATGAGGTCGATTGGGTGATCGACTCTGCCGCTTACGCTCTCTTCCAGTTTGGCATGTACGCCCCGGATGATCCGCGCATCCTGGCTACCATGCAGAATATGCACGATCGCCTGTGGATCAAATCCAGCGTGGGCGGCATGGCGCGTTATGAGAACGATTATTACCACCAGGTCAGCCAGGACATCGAGAACGTGCCCGGCAATCCCTGGTTTATCTGCACATTGTGGATGGCAGCCTGGCACATCGCGAAAGCAAAAAACCCTGGCGACCTACAGCCTGCCCTGGAGTTGATGCAGTGGGTGGCTGGCCATGCCCTGGCAAGCGGTGTCTTGGCAGAACAGGTGCATCCTTATACAGATGCCCCACTGAGCGTTTCACCCCTCACCTGGAGCCACGCCGCGTTTGCTACCACCGTGCTGGAATACCTGGACAAACTTTCGGAGCTGGACCTATGCCCGACCTGCGGGAACCCGAAATACGCTCGCGAGGCCGACAAACTGCGTGATGAGCACACCCACCACCACAATTTCCAGGAAGTTACGCCTTAAATTTCCGCAAGATATACAATTCCATCTCTTTTGCCGCCTGGAACCACGATTTTCACCGCCAATTAATCGGATATAGTTCGTCGTTTTTATAGGGATTGGTGATTTAATTAAATTCATTAATATAATAGCAAAGGTCCTACTCCTGCTAGGCTCTCTAAGTTTTGTGATCTCTTTACAATAGGCAATTCGCTCCCTATTTTTTGGAGATGCCCTTTTTACCGGATCTGCCAGGTACGCCGGGATAGCTTCTCAACAGCCTTTTCTGCTCGTTTAAGGGAGTGCGCCATGAACACAATGACCTGGTTCACTGTCGCCGTTACCGGCTTCATCGGAGCTCGTGTGGTGCTGCTGCTCGGTAGGACTTTCATCACCAGGGCGCTTTACCCGGCGACCGCTCCAGCAGCGCCGTTGAGCGCCTGGGCGAGCGATCAGATGGCCAAAACTGGCTGCCGAAGGGGATGCCGCCCTCGCCGTCCAGCACAGTTGGCTGCTGGCGAGGCAGTCCGGGGCCTATACTTTCCAGACCGAGATCGAACAAACTACCTATTCCACTCCAGAAGTGACCAATGTCGGCCGCCCTGCCCAGGTACAGAAGCTCAGCATGCAGGGGCAAACTGACCTGAAAGCTCAAAGCCTGCACTTGTTACTGACGCAGGATGGTAAATTGCCTGGTGCTGCGGCAGGCAAATCCCTGACGAGTTCGTCATTTACTGCCACATCCCCTAAGACAATTGAAATGCGCATCGCCAATGGCGTGGCCGAGGGGCGCACGGGCAGCGGCGATTGGCAGCGAATGAATGATATAAATATGGATTGGGGGCGCCTTAACCGCATTCAGTAAGGGCGTAGCGTGTGCAGATCAACACCGCTTCACTTAATCAATTTACGCGTTCTTTATTGATTTACTTCACACAGCCGCCTACAATAAGTGTGGTTTTCACCACTGGTTTGCTTTCCCTAATCGTTTGCCTGTCTATAACCCAAACGATTCGGACCTTTTCTCCGGAAGTGCCTTATGTTTGTTCAAATCCTTCAATTAGCTGGAATCCTGGCGGTTGTCTGTTCCGCTGCCTTTCTTGTCACTTATTTCTACTTCCGCCGAGGGGTTGCGCTCTACCTGATCGGCACGATGGTCGTCATTTCGTTCACCAGCGGCTTGATTTGCTTCATCATCGGCCTTTATGGCATCTTCAGCCTGGCTACCCTGGTTGGCATCATATTGGTTGCTCCGTTGAACACCGTCGTGGTCATGGCAGTGGTCCGCATGGTGATACTGCCGCTGCGCTCTCTATCCGCCGCCATGGAAAGTCTGGTGAGCACCGAGCTGCCCCAACTTGACCGTACCGTCCAGGCCGTCGCCGGCGGCGATCTCACCGCCAGCCTCTGCATCAATCTGCAAAATCTGCCCGTCAATTCGTGGGGCGAAGTGAGCCAGATGCAGGCTGCCTACAACTCCCTGGCGGCTTCCATGGGGCGCATCAACGCCTCCACCCACCAGATGACCGGCAGCCTCGGCGAGATGGTCGGCGCGATTTACGCCATCGCCAGCCAACTCAACGACGCATCCACGACCCTGACGGAATCCTGCACTCAGTCAAACCAGGCAACCGCGCAAATCTCGGCTACGATCCAGCAGGTAGCAGCCGGTGTGACCAACCAGACCGAATCTATCACCCGCTCAGTCGCCTCCACCGAGGACATGTCGCGCGCGATGAACGGCGTGGCGCAGAGCTCTAACGACCAATCTACTGAGATCAAAGCCGTTCTGGCGCTTGCCGACCGCATCAGCCGAGATATCCGCGCGGTCTCCGCCAATGCCACCGAGGGTGCCGGCAGCACCGCCCAGGCCGCCAAGAATGCCCACGACTCTGCCCGCATCGTCGCCGAGACTATCCAGGGCATGCAGACGATCAAAGCCCGCGTGGGTAACTCCTCCGAGCGCGTCAAAGAGATGGGCGCCCGCTCCGGCGAGATCGGGTTGATCATCGAGACCATCGAAGACATTGCCGCCCAGACCAACCTGCTCGCGCTCAACGCCGCCATCGAAGCAGCCCGCGCGGGCGAAGCCGGAAAGGGCTTTGCGGTGGTTGCCGACGAAGTGCGCAAGCTGGCGGAGCGCTCCGCCTCTGCCACGCGTGAGATCGGCGGGCTGGTCAAAGCAATCCAAACCTCCGTTTCTGAAGCCATGACTGCCATGGAATCCAGCGCCTCTGAGGTGGAAAATGGTGTGCAGCGCGCCAGCCAGGCGAATTCCGCCCTGGCGGGCATCCTACAGGCGGTGGAAGCGGTCAGCCAGAAGATGGATGAGATAGCTGCCACCGCTCAGCAGGTGGGAGGTTCCACCATTACCATGGTCAGCAGTATCGAGCAGCTCTCCTCTGCGGTTGAGCTGAACCTGACAGCCATCGAGGAGATCGACGCCAGCGCCAGCGAAGTGCGCGATTCCGCCGCCACGATCGCTGCAGTCAGCGAAGAAAACAGCGCCTCAGTTGAAGAAGTCAGCGCCTCCACCGAAGAGATGCAAGCCCAGATCGGCGGCATGCTAAATTCTGCCCAGGCGCTCAGCGGGCTGGCTGGCGAGCTTCAGCAAGCCATGAGCCGCTTCACGCTCAATCGCGCCGCCCCCGTATCATCCATCAACAACGCCCGGCCCACCACCCGGCGCCCTCTCCCCGCCGCACGGCCAACCCTCGCCGTGGCTGGCAAAGGGCATTGAAAACCAGGCATGGGTTATGCCTGTGCCCTTCAACTCAAGTATCGATAGGCAGAGATATTTCGCCAATGGAAAATTTTTTGGCGAAATATTAGTCAGTAAAACAATCAAATCGTTACTTGGCGGCGGCTTGTAATTCGGCTGCACGATCGGCAAGAAAATCCGGTACCCTCGCTGGACGATGAGTGTGACCGTGACAATTTCCGAATTCAGCACCCCATCACTGGCGTGGTAGGTGAAGCTGTCTAAGCCGTAGATACCGAGCGTGGGGGTATAAACGAAAGAACCATTTGGGTAGAGGCTCAGCAAGCCATGCGCTGGAGCGCCGTCCAGGATGGCAGTGAGTGGGCTGCTTTCAATATCCGTATCATTGGCCAGAATGCCTGGAGCGGCTAGCTTCAGGGAGGTGTATTGAGTCGTTGTGTAACGATCGCCTGCCGCGATCGGTGCATCGTTTACCGATGGAACAGATATCGTCATCGCATTCGGTGTTGGATCTAGATTAACTCCCCCATTGGCCGTGCCTCCATCATCTTCCACCTGAAAAGTGAAGCTGGTGTATGGCGCACCCCAGGCGTTTGACGCAGGTGTGAAGGTCAATAATCCCGCTGTGATATCCGTGGCCCTCACGAACTGTCCAACCTTAACGGCCGTCCCATTCAGTTTGAGCGTTCCCTTCCCCGGTAAGTTGGTGATCTTCACCCGGTTGAAGGTGTTTGCTGGGCTGTCGCTCGGATCGGTAAAACCAAAGTCCAGTGTTGCAAACATGTAGTCCGCATCCTCCAGTGTGATGACGGTCTGGTTCGTACCCGCGGGAGCGTCATTCACTGAGCGAATGCTGAGATTGACCATGGCGATATTCGAGTTCAGCGCTCCATCGCGAGCGCGGTAGGTGAAGCTGTCCGGGCCATTGGTGTTTAGCGTGGGAGTATAGACAAATGAGCCATTCAGATTGAGGAGCAACAACCCATGCCCTGGGTTGCTGTTCTTGAAAGCGGTCAGGGCATCCCCATTATTGTCGCTGTCATTGGCCAACACGGAGTCTGGCATGATCTGCAGTGGAGTATCTTCCAATGTGGTGTAGCTGTCGCCAACTGCCAATGGAGCGACATTGAGCACCCGAATACGGACTTCAGAATGATTGTTGCCCGCCACGGCATCTTCCCTTGCAGTAATGCTCGCGTTGTTGGTATATACACCGGCAGACAGCGGCGCAGACAAGATGGCAGTCAGGGTAATATTGGCCTCCTGACCAGCCGCCAGTGTCTGCACTGCCCAGGCATAAGGTGGGAGGTGACCCGTATCCGTGATCGCCGCGCCGCCAAATTCCACCCCCTGAATGGTCAAGAAGGCTGGCACAACATCCGTGATCACCACGCCCACAGCCGGCAGGCTGCCGCCATTGGAGAAAGTCAATGTGTAGGTGATGGTTTGCCCGGGCACGGCCTCGAGCGGGTAAACCGTTTTGAGGATCCCCGCGTCCACAAAGCTGGCCTCGTAAGCGCCCAGGTCTACCAGCGGCGGAGTGCCCAGGCCGGTATCTGGAGCGGCCGGGATATCTACAAAGCGCGGGCTGCCCGCCAGGTCGGTGGTGACCGTGACTGAGTAATTGTTTCCAGCGTCAATGGCTGGGGAGTTGGGTCGCAAGCGCAGATTCCCGGAGGATGAATCTACGAAAAGAGGGTCAGCGTCTGGTAAATTATTGCCGCCGTCAGTGCCACAGGCGTTATCCCAGATCCCGCTCGGGTGGCAGCCTTGCACCAGGCTGGACGTGAATACTGGAATGCTGGGAGATTCGGGAACGGTGGAATTGTCGTTATACACTTGCAATCCACCATTGCCCCACAAGATGCTGTTTTGGAGACGGGGGTTGCTGTTCCAAAAGTTGTGCATCCCACCTCCAGAATTGGCCTGGTTGCTAGAAAAAGTGGTGTTCACCAACACTGGGTTGCTAAAGATATTGTACACGCCGCCACCGCCGGCCTCCGCCTGATTATCAATGAAAGCCGCATTGATGATGGTTGGAAAAGATCCCCAGTTATACATGCCTCCACCCGAATCGGCCCGGTTGCCCAAGAAGGTAATATTGGTCAACAATGGGCTGCTGGACGCATTGTACAATCCACCACCCTCGCCAGCCTGGTTGCCAGAGAAAGTGACATTCGACAGAGAGGGACTGCTGTTGCTGTTGTACAATCCGCCGCCAAAAGTAGCCTGGTTGCCGGTGAAAATGACATTCTTCACGGTTGCATTGCTGTACTGGGTGTACATTCCACCCCCGGCGTTCCAATTTGCAGGCATTGGCCACGCCCCGGTGATGCTGAACCCATCCAATAGCGCACTGCTATCGGTAGAACGAGCACTGACCACAGTATAACTGTTTGTTCCAGTGATTGCCGTGGTCGTCGTGATCACACCAGTGAGATCGGTGCGATCGTTGCCGTCTATATCCCCGCTCAGCACGGTGACATTGCCTCGCCAATTGCGTTGGTCGCGGGCAGTTTCTGTCCCGCTGAAACCGCCGTAGAGCTGCATGCCAGTTTTGAGTAGGAAGGCAGCGTTGCGATCGCCCTTTGCGTGGCTGCCACCCACATCCGGGTAATACACGCCTCCCGTAACCCAAACTTTGCAGGCTTCGCTCACCTGCAGCGCATCCTGCAAAGTCACCAGCGCATCCGCCCAGGAGGCGCCGGTTTGCGCGCCAGAAGCATCCTGATCCACGTAAAGCACCCCGCCTGCTGGGCAGAGAAAAGTTTGGTTTTCGTATGCCCCCAGGTCCACGAACACACGCACAAAGCGAGGATTCCCATCAAGATCAGAAAAAATACTGCTGATGGTGGCCGTCCCAAGCCCTGAAGGATTATCAAGGTCTGCCGCGTTATCGCCCATGTTGATCGCCGGGGAAGCGTCTTGCAGGCGATAGTTGCCGGCCGTGGTGGGGGCGCTGCTGGCAGGCTCAGGGGCAACGAAGAGCGGGTCGGCGTCGGCCAGGTTGTTCCCGCCGTCTGTCCCGCAGGCCGCGTTCCAGACGCCGCCCGGCTTGCAGCCCTGCACCAGGCTGAAGCGGATCACTGGACTGGCACTGGAACCCGTGTTACCGATTTGCGTCGCTGCGTCTGCCTCATTCCAGAAAATGCTGTTTTGAATAAATGGAGCGCTGGTTGTATTGTTGTAGATGCCGGCGGCCCAATTAGCAGCAAAATTGCCGGAGAGCGTGCTGTTCGTTACCGTCAGAGCGCCGTAGTTAGTGATCCCGCTGCCCCAATCGGCGTGGTTACCAGAAAGCGTGCTGTTAATTACTGTTAGCGTGCCGAAGTTGGCGATGCTGCCGCCGTAAGTGGCAGAATTGCCGGAGAGCGTGCTGTTTGTTACCGTCAGCGTCCCATTATTGTAGATACCGGCGCCCCAACTGGCGCCATAGGTAGTGGCAGAATTTCTGGGGAACCTGCCGTTCATTACTATCAGCGTCCCGCTATTGTAGATACCGCCGCCATTGTAGGTAACAGAATTGTCAGAGAATGTGCTGTTCGTTACCAACAGTGTGCTGTTGTTGTAGATACCACCGCCGTAGGCTGCCGAGTTACCACTGAAAGTGAGGTTCGTCAGCATTGGGCTGCTGCCAGAGGTGTTTAGCATCCCGCCGCCGTGATCATTCGGAAAATCGCCCTTCGCCTGCCCGGCGGTAATGAAGAAACCATCTAATACCGCCGTCCCGGTCACTTCGCTGCTGGTGACCACATGGTAGCTGTTCGCTCCGCTGATGTTGGCAGTATCTGTCACCAGGCCGGCGGCATTGGTAAGGTCATTGTTATCAATATCGCCGCTCAGCACAGTCGCATGGATTCCCCAATCACGCTGCTCGCGGACGGTTTCCGAACCGGCAAAACCGCCGTAGAGCGCCACACCGTTCTTGAGTTCGAATGAGATCGTGCGGTCTGCACCCTTCGTCGGCTTATAAACGCCCTGCTGCGCCCACACTTCTTCTCCCGCCGCCGCCAGCCGCAGCGCCGTTTGCAGTTCGCAGGCATTGGGCTACGAATCGCAGGCGCCGCTGGTCTGGCCTCCCGGGCTGACATAGCGCACAAATGAGCCGGACATTCTGGCCCGAGCCAGAATTACTGTCTCTGCATTACCCATGGAGAATGCAAACAACCCCAACACAATCAGGAGGCGATAGGCAAGCTCCAGACCAGAAGGCTTATTCATTTTGAGCTCCAATGAGCACACAGCGAGAAGCAGCTGCTGCTGCCTGGCAGGCAGCACACGATGGTTCATCGACTGCGGCGCATATAATCAGTATACAGGAAATCCAGGGAAATTGCTCGTTCGACTAAAAGCAAGGCTGCGACGGAACGGGCACCCGCGCGGTGGCAGAGGAAACTGGATGCTGATACCACACGCCATTGCCAATTGTAAAATCTTTCAAGAGGGCTATACTCAAATTTTGGAAGCCTACTATTCAGATACCGACCCGCAAATGGAAGCGCTGCAAATCAGGCTTTTACGGCAGGCGCCACCTGGCACATAATGGAAATGCTGGTTAGCCTGAACGCTTCTGCCAGGGAACTGGTCCTGGCAAGACTGCGCCGGCGCTATCCCAATGCCTGTGAATAAGTTCTGCGCCGCCGCCTGGCGAATATTTTATTCGGGGAAACTCTGGCTGCTAAAGTTTATGGGGAATGAACAGAAGATGCAGTTTGATGCAATTACCGTTACGGTATTTAAACCAGTGCTCGCCGCTATGCTTACTTGTTGGCAGACCCTTGCCAAGCCCAGGTGTGTATGCCGCGCCCGGCCAGGATGCCAGGTAAACAAAAAGCTGCTCCTTCGAGCAGCTTTCAGAGGCGTCGACGGGATTTGAACCCGTGATCAGGGTTTTGCAGACCCTGACATCGCGATTCTTATTTTGGCGATGCTTTTGGGGAGATGGAGACATGATTGGGAAACCAGTATGCGCAGTAATCAATCCCCACGGTATGGGCTTGTTCGGTCGAGTAAGGTAATTCTATCCACCTTGAATCGGAATGTCAACGATTGTCCAGGTGCGATTGTAAAATTCTCGCAGGTGGGCTATACTCAAATTATGGAAGCCTACTATTCAGACACCGACCCAAAAATGGAAGCGTTGCAAATCAGGCTGTTACGGCAGGCCCCCCCCTGGCGCAAAATGGAAATGTTGGTCAGTCTGAATGCTTCTGCCAGGGAACTGGCCCTGGCCGGGTTGCGACGGCGCTATCCCAATGCCGACGAAAACGAACTGCGCCGCCGCCTGGCGGACATTTTATTTGGGGAAACCCTGGCTGCCAAAGTTTATGGAGCAAGAACAGAAGATGCAGCTTGATGCGATTATGGTTACTGTGCGGGTTACTGAGGTGCTTGAAAGGCTGGGTGTGCCGTATTTTATCGGGGGCTCGTTAGCCAGCACCTTATACGGAATGGTGCGAACTACGCAAGATTCAGACATAATTGCAAATCTACGTCTGGAACACTTGCCATCGTTTGTCCAGGCATTGGAAGGTGAATTTTACGTAGATGACGAGATGATCGCCAATGCGATTACGCGGCGCTCCAGTTTCAATATCATCCATAGCGAAAGCATGTTCAAAGTAGATGTGTTTATCCCACGTGAAGGCAATTTCATCCAGATGCAATTTGCTCGCGCCCGCATGGAAACTTTGTCGTCCAGCCCCGAGATTGCGGCAATGGTCGCCTCGCCCGAGGATATTTTACTGGCGAAGATGCAATGGTACCGGCTGGGAGGTGATGTATCCGAACGGCAATGGCGGGATGTGCTTGGCGTACTCAAGGTACAAACTGGGGTTTTGGATATGGGTTATCTGCACCACTGGGCAGCAGAATTGAAGGTCACCGACTTGCTCCAACGCGCTCTGAAGGAAAATGAGTAAAGCAATTCAGCCAGAGAATACATTTCACTGGCAGCGGCCTGCTGCCGCTTAAACCAGCTTGCAGGCTGTCCCACTCTATGGAAATCATTGAACCAATGGCTGAGGCAGCCCTGGCACGCGATTCTTTGCGCTTACGAAGCCTGGTTCAAGACTGGGTAAGCTCAAATGTTCCTATAGCCAGCCTGGTGCATCCAAAGACCACCGATCAGAATGTGCCTGGTGATGTCAGCCGCTCTGGTTGATTTACTTGCTTTGCACCAGCAACAATCCCCGCCGGCGTGGTCGAAAGTATCGGAGCTTTAGCAGAGCCGTTTTTCGTGTTGAATCTGCTGCGAATATGAAACGTCTCAGGGCATTGTGTGAGACTCAACCGCCAGAACCGCTGCGCAAACGCAGGTTATATGCCCCGCCGCATTTCCTAGATAATGGGTGCGCATCTGTCATTTTCACAACCGGTTATTCAGAACCTCGCTTGAAAGAACGTGCAAATGCTCTAAATCCATCGGCTTATCTGACAAAGCCGATTAATATGTCTCAAATCAATGCCGTCCTTAGCGCTGTTTACGAGATGGAATAGAATAATTTCCTGGCGTATAGGTTCGACGAGAACGGTAACACCGTGTCACTACCAACAAGAGGATCTCAAAACGCATCTGAGAGAATTTCCCCCCGAAAAACCTTATCAACAGCCGCCTGGAATACGATCGGTTGGTGAAATTTCTTAAAAGGCGAACGTTTGACGCGCTTCATCTCCAATCAGAAGCTATGTCCATAGTTTTCGGGTATTGTGCTCAGGCGTTAATTTAGGCTGTTTCTCTCAAATCATGATCCAATCTGGTCAAGTCAATCATTTGTGCATTAACCGACTCTGCTTCAGTGCGCGCAGCTTCTGTAAAACCAGCTCGGGCGAAGAAAGCATAATGTACCTGCCAATCTTTATCGGGGACAACCAGGGGTGATTTCTCGATCAATTCCCGAACGACGTTCCGTCCAACACTCTCCAGACCCCATTTGCACTCACCCAGCAGAATGGCTTTTTCGCGCCAGTTAATCGCAACTACGTCTACCTGGGCATCCCCTGACCAGTGGCTGCCCAAAAACTGAAATAGGAAAGGCATCTTACCCTTGCGGGTCTGATTGGCCACCCAATCACGGCATAATTCCTCAAAAGTGGTTACACCCACAAAAGCTCGAAACTGCTCGCTGATTTTGTTCCAGACGACATCCGTCTGGCCCAGTTCAATCAGATCCAAATCGGGCTCGATGAAGCGATAGTAGAAACGTAGATAGGGATCACTGATATGATAACGACTGCGAGTAGTGGTTTCCCTTTGCAAATGGGGAATGGTTGCCGGCACCCTGCGTTCGATCAGATGCAGTTCCAACAATCGCTTAAGGTATGGCTGTAAGTTGGGCGATGAGATACTGGTTTCTGTGGTCATCTCGCCCGGCGTATGGGCGCCGTTGGCAATGGCGCGAATAATGGCTTCGTACAGACGTGTTTCACGAACAAGATCGCCGACCAGCAGGGTCGGTTCACTGCGAAACATCCCGCTTGGCGAAAACAAGTGTTGTTTGATGTTGGCCACCAGGCTTTGAGCCGGATTGAACCATTCCAGATAAGCTGGAACCCCACCCAGGCAAGCATATGTAGCGACGCGCTCAGCGGCATCGTAGTGGGGAAAGAACTCACTGAGAGCGGCAAAGTTCAGCGGTTTGAGAAAAAACTGTCCGCTAAAACGCCCGTATAACGGAGCCTGATAGCTCATCATATCAACCATCATCCCGACGTGAGAACCTGCAAGGATCAACATCATCGGCTTTTGCTTGAAAAGGTGATCCCAGGCAGCCTGTAGATGAGAGGGAAGGGACGGATCCGATTCTGCCGCGTAAGGGAATTCATCCCAGATCATGATCGGCGGGTTATCTCCGATTTCTCCAGCCATATACTCGAACAAGGCTTCCCAGGTATCAAAGCGGGGTGGGGTTTGCCCAGGAAAAGCGTATTTCCAAAAAGCCCGCGCCAGACTATAACGAGCTGACTCGGCGGTCTCGCGGTGAGCGACCCAATACATATACGGTAGCCCGGTTTGCTGTGCCCAATGTAGCAGTAAGGATGTTTTTCCGACTCTGCGTCGTCCGTACACGACAACAAATTGAGCCAACCTGGTACGATCTTTCAACAACCTGTTTAGTTCGATGATTTCAGCCTGCCGGCCAACAAATTTATTCATAGCGAATCCCTATACAATAATTCTAATAATCTTTACATAGAGATTATACGGCCCATGCAGCAGCGAGTCAAGAATGGTGTTAACCTAAGCGAGGGGGAGCGACCCATTCGCTTAGGTTAATAAATGGATCGCCTCACAGGCGCGGGACAATTTGGCGGCCAACTCATCGGATAATTGTAAACCAGGCTTAAAAACTCCTCTCATTCGCCAGAGGTGTACCATAGATCGTTACTCATAGCCTACATTCCGCACCTCTATGGGTCGAAAAAATAGTATTTTTGCACCTGTGGGCCAAGTCATTAAACGCTAAGGTATGTCAAAAAATTCAGCGCCGCGACCGTCTGTTGAATGTCGAACACCACATGCTTTGGGTTCGCTGGCAGATCTGCGCTCCCGGCTCAAGGCGGTTGACCTGTCGGGTCGGATCCAGACGTCCTTCGTTGAACGTCTCAACCTGACCCTGCGGCACAGCATTTCTTTTCTGGCCCGCCGCACCTGGAGCCTGCCCTGCTCCACTCGCTCGCTGAATGCATCTCAGGCCTGGTTTCGCGCCTACTACCATTTTGCCCATCCTCATCAAAGTTTACGCGTTGCGCTTACTAATGATGAGTACTCCCCGCGCGGCAGGCTGCGCAAGCGGCGCCCCCGCACCCCGGCGATGGCTGCCGGTTGACCGACCATGCCCTGGTCGGTGCTTGAGATTCTGCAATACCCGCTTATAGGGTAAGCGCAGAGAAACCAGGGGAGTAGAAAAACAAACTCTCGCAGAAAACGAGAGTCTGATCGCCCACAGGGGCTTTTCGGAAGAGAAAAATCCTTGCAGGCCGTCCCCGACAGGGTGTAGAATTATCTCACATGTCTAATTCGACGACCCTGTGCAGGCTATGAGCCAACGGGTAAATTATTTGTTTTTCAGAGGCGTCGACGGGATTTGAACCCGTGATCAGGGTTTTGCAGACCCTTGCCTTGCCACTTGGCCACGACGCCATTTACACTATTCCATTTTGCCGGGATTTGAACCCGTGCTCGTAGCTGCGCTTACCGTTTTGCAGACCTTGCCTTGCCCAGGCGTGTATGTCACGCCCGATCACAACGCCATTTCAACCATCATTTATAAAAAACTAGCTGACAGCTCGACGACTGTCAGCTATAGAGCGGGCAACGGGACTCGAACCCGTGACCTCCTCCTTGGCAAGGAGGCATTCTACCAACTGAACCATGCCCGCATATTTCGGCCTTCCTCGAACACAGTGCCGAGAGCCAGGATCGAACTGGCGACACCGCAATTTTCAGTCGCGTGCTCTACCAACTGAGCTATCTCGGCCGGTAAGCGCCAGCCTTACCTGTTTGCCAACGCCCGCTAATTTTACACACATGGGCATGGATTGTCAAGAAGAATCGGCGCTTTGGTCACGCTTTTCACAAGCAATCCTGCTCCAGTATTTTAAGAAACACGAATTGCTGCTTAAAAAATATTTCAGGGGCTGTTTTCAATCAAGACAGCCCCTGGTAGAGCGAGGTTATATTTTCGGACCTGCGGCAGTTACTTCCGCCGGCGCGCCATCTTCAAAGCGCTTGAAATTATCGATGAAACGTGAGGCCAGCGCTCGATAGCGTTTCATGTAAATTTCACGGCTGCTCCAGGACGAGGCCGGATCCAGCACGCTGTCGGGCACGCCCGGGCAGTGCTGCGGCACGGCGAAACCAAAGACCGGATCAATCACCGCCTCAACATTAGTTAGCTCGCCATTTAAAACTGCGTTAAGCAGGGCACGCGTATGGCCAATGCTGATGCGCTTGCCCACCCCGTAGGGACCGCCCACCCATCCGGTGTTTAGCAGCCAGCAGTTTGCGCCGTAACGCAGGATTTTCCGCTTCAAAATGTCCGCATAAAACGCGGGATGATGCACCATAAACGGTCCGCCAAAACAAGCGGAGAATGTAATCTCTGGCTCTTTACCCAGCCCAATTTCGGTGCCGCCCACCTTGGCGGTATAGCCAGAGATAAAATGGTAGAGGGCCTGGTCGGGCGTCAGGTGGGCGACCGGGGGCATCACGCCACTGGCATCGCACGTGAGCATGATGATATTCTGCGGATGCCCGCCCATCTTTTCGGGCAGGGCATTATCGATAAACTCCAAAGGGTAGGAAGCGCGCGTGTTTTCCGTCAGGGTGTCATCATTCAAATCGATCAGGCGCGAAATGGGATCATAGGGCACATTTTCCAATATGGTGCCAAAGCGCCGCGTGCAGGCGTAGATCTGAGGCTCGGCGGTCGGCGAAAGGGCGATCACCTTGGCGTAGCAGCCGCCTTCGAAGTTGAAAACCCCGTCGTCCGACCAGCCGTGCTCATCATCGCCGATCAGGCGGCGGTGCGGATCGGCGCTCAACGTGGTTTTGCCTGTGCCAGACAGGCCAAAGAACAAAGCCACATCGCCCTTCTCACCCTGGTTTGCCGAGCAGTGCATGGTCATCACACCCTCCAACGGCAGCAGGTAGTTCATGATCGTGAAAATCGACTTCTTGATTTCGCCTGCGTAGCCAGTATTGCCGATGATGCACAGCTTTTGCTCAAAGCTGAGCGCAATCACGGTCTGTGTGGGGGTGCAGTCCACCTGAGGGAAAGATTGAAAACCGGGCACTGCGATCACTGTGAACTCGGGCATATGCCGGTGATATTCCTCGGCTGAACGAGGGGTCAGGAACATATTGCGGGCAAACATCGAATGCCAGGCGAATTCCGTAATGATGCGCACCGGCAGGCGGTAGTTCGGATCCGCCCCGGCGTAACAATCCTGGACGAAGATATCGCGGCCTTGCAAATAACCCTGCACGCGGTTGTACAGGTCATGAAATTTATCGGCAGCATACGGCCGGTTATATTGCCCCCACCAAACGTGTTCTTCCACAGCCGTGTCGCGCACAATGAATTTGTCGTTGGCCGCCCGGGCGGTGTGCTTGCCGGTGTTGACCACCAACGGACCCCAGGCGCTCAGCTTACCTTCGTTGCGGAACACAGCTTCTTCATAAAGCGCCTCCATCGGCAGGTTCCAATAGACCTTGCGCAGGTTGGTCAGGCCGTGGTTATCTAACCCATAATCAGCCTTGAGCGCCGCAGACTGCGCCTCAGCTGGTGTTGCGATATTCAATAAATTATTCATAGCGTTTACATCCAATCCCGGATCAGCTTGCGGTCACCGATGTAGATTTCGTTGGGTGAATTGGGATCGAGCGCCCATTTCATGCGCTCTACAGCCGTGGTAAGCTCTTTGATCGTGCCGGCAAACGAAAGGCGCAGGTGACCTTCCATACCGAAGTCCCTGCCTGGCACAGTCACTACCATGGTCTTGCGCAGTAAAAAACGCGCCAATTCAACCGAATCCCTGGCCTGAGCTGATGGCAGGAAGGCGCGAAAATCGGGCAGGATATAAAACGTGCCGTCCGGTTTTTGCACCCGCAAGCCGTTGAATGATTTCAATTCCTGGTAAATCACATCCCGGTTGTTTTGAAAAGCCAGGCGCAAGTTCTCCACCACGTTTTGCAGACCGGTCAGGGCGCCTTCGGCGGCTGCCTGCAGCACCACCGAAGTGCACGAGGTGGTTTGCGCTTGTACGTTGGTCATCACCTGCACCAGGCTGCGCGGCGCGATTGCCCAACCAATGCGGAAGCCGGTCATTCCATACAGCTTGGACACACCATTGACCACGATCACCATAGAATCTTCTAAAGGCACTTTGGTAAAGTGATACGCCGGAGTGGCGTGACGGCCATCGAACACCAGCCGGTGGTAAATATCATCCATGATGAGATAAATGTGCTTTCGTTCGCAAAAATCCACAATCTTTGCAATGAACTCGTCTTCAAAAACACAGCCGGAGGGGTTATTAGGTGAATTAATGATGATCGCCTTGGTGTAACCCGAGACGGCCCGCTCGATGTCTTCGAAGCGCGGCTGGAAAGTGCCGTCCAGCGGGGTGACGATGACAGGCACAGCGTAACACATCTTCACCATTTCCGGGTAGCTTACCCAATAGGGCGCCAGGATGATCACCTCATCCTGCGGATTGAGCAGGGTAAACAACACGTTATACAGAGACTGCTTGGCGCCGTAAGAGACAATCACGTTTTCAGGAGCCACCAGGCGGTCATAATTTTCTTCTGTATAGCGGATGATGGCTTTTTTCATCGAGGGCGCGCCATCCGGAGGGGTATATTTCACCTCTCCTCCGGTCAGGCGCGCCGCGGAAGACAGGACAGCAGCAATAGGCGTTTTGTTCTTGGGTTCGCCAATGCCCAGGTTAATAACCGCTTCACCGCGCTCGCGCAGCAGGCGCGCTTCTTCATTCAAAGCGAGCGTGGGCGATTCAGCAATGTTGCGTGCTAATTGGCTGATGGACATGAATTCTCCTTGAATTGGGGTGGATGGGTTCGCCGCGGGCAGATCGCCGCGGCGGGTGTAGTATTACAAGTGTAGACCCGTTTCGAAAGAGCGTCAACGTACTTGTGACGCCAGGTGCAAATGCTCAATTTCTAACCAGGCTGCCAGGGGATTTTCTAAAGCGCCGAAACGCACACTGCCCTGCCCTGAGAAAGCGGCAAACTGGTTGTCAATCCAGATCACCAGCCCCAACCTGCCTTGAGGAGCAATGCCTGTCGCTAAAATCTCCTGCCCGTCCACCGCCAGGCGCACCCTCTTTACCTGCCATTCCAATTCGTAATCATGCCATTCCTGCGGATCCACTGGCACGCGGGCGGCATCCTGCCTGATCCAGGCGCGTAAAACCGGCCGCGCGAGCCGGGCGGCAGGCGGGAAAGCCAACAGAGGCAGCGCCAGCGCCCCACAAGCCAGCACAGGCGCCGGGACAGCCGAGGAGCGAAAAGTCGCCGCCAAAAAGCCCTGCGCTGGCAAGTCGTCGCGCAGTGACAGGTAATTTTCAGGCGAGGCGAAGAAAAACCAGGCTGCATCAGGCAACGCGGGGAAGCGCCGGGCCATCCCGCCCAGGCCCATAGACAGAGTGAACGGATCGTTCCAGAAGCCAAAACCCCAGGTGCCAGGTACGTTGATCGACGAAACACGCGCCCGTAAGGTGAGCTTTTGTGGAGCCGTCCAGCGGAATTGGCTGCGTTTCAGCGCCCGGTAATCGTCCAACTGCGCCAGGCGGTACTGCCCAGACGGGCCAGGTGGGATTGAGAAACGCCAATGACCGGTGAATTCTTCGCTCACAGCGGCCCTGGGAGTGCAGGTAGGTTGGAGCTGCATGCCTTGAATATACCACTTTTGGCCTGCTCTCTTCTGATATAATCACCCTACAAACCAGCCGTGCCTGATTGTGCTGGAAAGGCGCCCTGGGAACGTGTTTTTTGGAGGTTGCATGGAAATTACCTGGTATGGGCTTTCGTGTTTTCGCTTGACCGAACGTGGCCTGGCGACCGTGGTCACCGATCCGTATGATCACCGCGTGGCAGGCTATGAGGCGCTCAAATTGCGCGCCGATATCGTCACGGTCAGCCACGATGCGCCCGGGCACAACTTCACTTCAGCCGTCAAAGGCTATTCACACCTGATTACCGGCCCCGGTGAGTTCGAGATCGGCAATGTTTTCGTCACAGGCATCCAGACAAATGGGCATTCCAAAACCAGCACAACAGATCCGAGGAATACACTGTATGTGTTCGAATATGAGGGGGTAAATGTAGCGCACCTGGGTGATTTAAGCCGCGTGCCCACTCAGACCGAAATTGAAGCGCTGGGCAATGTCCATGTCGCCCTCGTGCCGGTGGGCGGCGGAGGTGGTCTAAACGCGGCCAAAGCAGCCGAGGTGGTCAGCATGTTAGAACCGGGGATCGTCATCCCAATGCACTATGCGACGCCAAAAAGCGCTCTAAACTTTGCACCTTTGAATAAGTTTATCAAGGAAATGGGCCTGGACTCTGTAGAAGCACAGCCCTCCTTAAAGGTAACGGTGTCATCCATCCCCGAAGAGACGCGCGTCGTCGTTTTGACCTACGAACATTAGGAATAGGAAGAATCAACATGACTGTCAAATTGTTGATGACCTGGGATATCATAACTGGCCGCGAGCAAGAGTATTTTGAGTTTGTCGTGCGCGATTTCGTGCCCGGCATGCAGCGCTTGGGCCTGGAACCCAGCGATGCCTGGTACACAATGTATGGCGAGCAGCCTCAGATCATGGCAGGCGCGCAAATGCCCACGCTGGCCGAAATGAAAAAAACCATCAATTCTGAAGAATGGAAATCGCTCATCAATCAGCTTCTCGATTACGTGACCAATTACCGTTACAAGATCGTGACCTCCCGCGGCGGATTCCAAATTTAACAGCCTGCGAGCAATGATCTCTCCTATATCCAGCCAATTGCTAAGCTGGTATCAGCGCAATCAACGCCGTCTGCCCTGGCGTGGACACCCAGATCCCTATGCTGTTTGGGTCTCTGAAATTATGCTGCAGCAAACGCGCGTGGAAACGGTCTTGGGTTATTTCTCCCGCTGGATGGAACGCTTTCCCTCCCTTGCCGACCTGGCGCAAGCCGACCTGCAGGATGTGCTGGCTGCCTGGGAAGGGCTGGGGTATTACTCACGGGCGCGCAGCCTGCACCGCGCCGCCCGCATGGTGATGAATGATTATCAAGGCGAACTGCCGCAAACGGTCGAAGCGTTAATCAAGCTGCCGGGCGTAGGCCGCTACACAGCCGCCGCAGTTGCCTCGTTGGCCTTTCACCAGGATGAAGCCGCCCTGGATGGCAATATCCGGCGCGTACTGGCGCGTATCTTTAATGTGGACATTCCGGCTCGCTCACCGGAAGGCGAAAAGCGCCTGTGGGGGCTGGCGGCAGAACACTTGCCGCCTGGCCAGGCTGGCGATTACAACCAGGCCTGGATGGACCTGGGCGCGCTGATCTGCACGCCTCGCCAGCCTGCCTGCGGACTGTGTCCGCTGGCAGAACACTGCCAGGCCAGGCTGTTGGGGGTGCAAGAGCAGCGGCCGGTGCTCCCTATCCGGCAGGTCGTACCGCATTATACGGTCACAGCGGCAGTCATTGCCAGACATGGCCGCGTCCTGATCGCCCGCCGCCCTGAAAATGGTTTGCTTGGCGGATTGTGGGAATTCCCTGGCGGAAAAGCCCACGACGGCGAAAGCCTGTCGGCTTGCCTGAAACGCGAAATTTGCGAAGAGTTGGGCGCCGAAATTTCGGTGGGTGAACCGTTTGGAATTTACCGCCATGCCTTTACCCATTTCAAAATAACCCTGCACGCATTTCAATGCGCTCTGGTTGAGGGCGAGCCGCAGCCGCTGGCAGCCAGCGATTTGAACTGGGTCAAGCCCGCCGATCTTGACCAATATCCAATGGGTAAGGTTGACCGTCAAATCTCCCTCCGTCTGCAGGGCAAGGCATCAACCAGGCGTTCAAAACAACCCCCAGCCGCTCAACTGAGCATACCTGTTGAATGAGAGAATAAAATGACCACCTTGCTTGTTGATGCCCACCAAGATATCGCTTATAACATGCTCTCTTTTGGCCGCGATTACCGCCGCTCTGCCTACGAGACGAGAAAATTGGAACAGCACACGCTTGTCCCAACCTGGAACGGCGACTGCCTGATGGGCTGGCCTGAATACCAGGCCGGCGGCGTGGGCGTGATATTTGCAACTGTGTTTGCTGCACCACAGCGCGCCTCTATGGGCGAGTGGGACAAAATCTGCTATGCCGATACACAACAGGCCAGGCAGCTTTACCGCCAGCAGCTCGAGTTATACCAGCGCATGTTCGCCGAACAGTCCGATTATTTCCGTCTGGTGAGCACCAGGCAAGACCTGGAAATTGTCATCAAACCCTGGAAGGCTGGCTCCAAGGATAATCCGCTGGGCCTGGTTCTGTTGATGGAGGGTGCTGAAGCCATTCAAAGCCCCGCAGACCTGGAAGAATGGTGGCAGGCAGGGCTGCACATCCTCGGTCCAGCCTGGGCTGGCAACCGCTTTTGCGGCGGGACGCGCGAACCGGGACCCTTGACAAAGGAAGGCTATGCGCTGCTCGATTGGATGGCTAAGATTGGGTATGTACTTGATCTCAGCCATATGGATGCTCCAGCCTGTTTACAGTCAATAGATCATTACCCCGGGCGCATCATCGCCACTCATGCCAATGCGATCACCCCCATCAAAGGCTGGGAAAGCAACCGCCTGTTGCCAGATGCAGTGATCCAGGGCATTTTGCAGCGGGATGGGGTAATCGGCATCGTGCCGTTAAATTCATTCCTAAAGACGGGTTGGAAGCGCGGCCATGACCGCAGTGAAGTACCGCTGGCTGTTGTCGCCAACCAGATCGACTATATTTGCCAATTGGCCGGCAATGCCAGGCATGTCGGCATTGGTTCCGATTTCGATGGTGGTTTTGGCGTTCAATCCGTAGCGCCAGAGATCGATACGATTGCCGACCTGCAAAAACTGCAGCCGCTGCTGCAGGCCAAAGGATATTCGGATCAGGATATCGAAGCAGTATTGGGGGGCAACTGGCTAGGCGTCCTGCGCGCGACCTTGCCGGAGGTTCGATGAGGAATAAAATTTCGCGTAATCCATTGACCCGCAACCGGGCTCGGGTGGGCCTGGTAACCACGTTCTTCGGGCTGGCAGTTTTTATCCTCGGCGCTGCACCGCAGTGGGTTGGGCTTGACCGCAGTTCGGTGGTTGGCTTCGTACAAATATCCGTGTTTCTAATTGGCCTGGGCTTCATTTCCTTGGGCGGTTTTATCAGCCTGGACACATTGCGCCGGGGTAAACCGCGCACAATCTCAGCCGATATCGGCCTGCGGTTGGTGAGCACCGGTTATGTGATCGCAATTTTCACAGGCCTAGCCGATGTGTTTGGCTTTGGCAGCGAACACATGCCGGCGGTCGTCCCTTATTTCGGTTTTTTGCAAACGTTGGGGGTTTTGTTCGGTGAATTCCTGGTGGGCCTGGGCTTTTTGTTGACTATACCCTTCAGCGCCAGGAAGAAGTAAAAGAAGAACGGCGGGTTTATCCGCCGCTCTTCTTATAATCCCAAAACCTTGAACATGGCCTCGTTGGAGTCAAACTTAAAATCATCAGCGCCCAGGCGCTCTATTTCGGCCTGTTCGGCCTGTTCCAAAACTTTCAGATGCTGTTGGGTGATAATTTTTCCACCCAACTCACTGATGGCAGAGCGAAAATTATCCAACACCTGAGCGGGCGGGCACAAATCAGCCAGGCTCTGTAAATATCCCATGACAACCTGAGCGCCGTTTTCACCATCTTTACGGGCTATACCGACCAGGCCGCTGCTGGCTTCGCGCGACCAACCAGCAACAAAAATGCCAGGCAGAGGGCGCTGACTTTCCGGGTCATAGGCTTCATACGAATTGCCCGCCACCGGGTACTGCGGAGCCGGGTTCTTGACAAAGGCATTCCACTGCACCGGCAAGCCGAAATGATCATCCACCTTATCGCCAATGCAGAAAACCACCGTATCGACATCGATCACCCTTTTGGTGCCCAGGCCCTTGGCTTTTGGATCAGATCTATCTCCCACCAGCGTGGTGTTTTCCACCTCCAGCCCGCATACCTTGCCGTTGGCGTCTCCCAGGATGCGCACCGGCGAGGCGAGAAAATCGAAACGCATGCGGGTGTTCGAAACCGGATCAACCGCCTTGAGCGCACCAGACAGGATAAAGTCGCGCGCGGCAGCAACATCTTGGCCCAGCGCTTCCATCACCGGGCGCACACGTTCCAGCTCGGCATCCAGCGCAGCGATATCCAGGTTCTTTCCGACGTTTTCCATTTCGGCCTTGGTGAACTTGACCTCAGCGGGTCCGCGCCGGGCTACGGAAATGACTTCCTTCGCTTTAATATCATGCACCATCCAATGGGCGATATCCATGCTGACATTTCCTACGCCGATGAGGGCAACGCGCTCACCGATCGGGTAAGTTTTCTGGCTGAAAGGCGGCAGCCGGTTATAGTGATACACCAGATCCTTGGCATGGTAAACGCCTGCCAGCTCTTCGCCTGGCAAACCCAGCCATTTGGTCCCCTGGGCGCCCACTGTCACCAGGATGGCATGAAAGCCCATGCTCCTCAACGTGTCCAGGGTCAGGTCCGCATTTTGACCGATCGTCACGTTGCCGAAATATTCTATTGAAGTTGTGTCAAGGATCTGGCGAAACTGCTTGCGCAGCCCGACTTTCATTTTATATTTTTCATAATAGATGCCGTATTCGGCTAACCCACCTGGCTTGATATCCCGGTTGATCAATACCACGTAGGCGCCGCCAGCAGCTAATTGGCGGGCGGCAAAAAGACCCGCAGGACCCGCGCCAATCACAGCAACAATAAATTTTTGAGAAGTTACCTGGCTCAAAGCTCCTCCTTAATATAATTAATATAATAATCGATGTTACATCCATAGTATAGCATGGCAGGAGTATTTCACAAGTTTATAAATCCTTTTCTAATCCTGGTGTTTATGCTATATTCGATAGAATGTGCCTCAGGAGACCCTCATGAATGAAGACGAAATAGATAAGGCGCCTACGCCGAAACCACGCTGGCGCCTGCCGGGCTGGGTTTGGCAGGGGAGAATCGCTCCCGCCTTTTGGACGGTTTCCAGCGTGATTTCCTTATGCGTCAATGTGGTGCTGATGATTGTTATCATCTTGCTCAGCCGCCAGCTTTTTGCTATCAAAGCCCTGATTCAGGGCGATCTGATCGGTGGGTTGTATGACAATTTTGTAAAAATGGACCAGGCGCATATTATCACCGATATCCAGGTCTCCGCGCCCATACCCGTGCGCTTCAACCTGCCGGTGCAAACAGACACTACGGTGATCTTGACCCGCGATATTTCCATTCCCAACACCTATGTTTCTCTCACCACGGCTGGAGCCGGGATTAATTTAAGCATCAACGCCCCGGCCAATATCACCTTACCCGAAAATACACCCCTTGATATTCGTTTATCCATCAATGTGCCGGTGAGCAACACCATCCAGGTGAACCTGCCCGTGCATGTGGACATTCCCCTGGCAAAAACCGAACTGCACGAACCCTTCAGCGGTCTGCAGCAGGTTTTGGCGCCTTACCGCAGGTACCTGGGAGAATTGCCCAATTCATGGGAGCAAAGCGGCGTCTGTGGACCAGGAGCCCGCTGGCTGTGCGCCTGGATTTTTGATCTTAAATAAACCTGTGGGAAGCTTACAATATTGAATTCAATAACACGCCTAACGCTCGGAAATGGTCTGCTCGTTTTACTAAAAGAAATTCATACAGCGCCGATTATCAGCCAGTGGGTCTGGTACCGCGTCGGTTCCAAGGATGAAGTCCCAGGGCGGACAGGGATTTCACATTGGACCGAACACATGCAGTTTAAAGGCACTCCGCGCTTTGCAGCCGGCTCTTTGGACCGGGCAATCGCCCGCCTGGGTGGTTCGTGGAACGCATCCACCTTCATGGACTGGACCACATATTACGAAATTTTACCCGCCGAACACATTGACATGGCGCTGGACCTGGAAGCAGACCGCATGCAGAATTCTTTATTCAAAGATTCTGACGTTGAATCCGAGCGCACGGTGATCATCAGCGAACGCCAGGGCAGCGAGAATGACCCGCTCTTTCAATTGGCCGAAGAAGTGCAGGCAGCGGCGTTCCGCGTCCACAGCTATCACCACGATACGGTTGGCGATATGGCTGATTTAAAAACCATCCAGCGGGCTGATCTATTCCAACACTACCGCACTTACTACAACCCGAACAACGCAGTCCTGGCCCTGGCAGGTGATTTTGATTCCACGAAAATGCTGGAGCGCATTCGCCAGCTTTATGATCCACTGCAAGCCGGGCCTGCGGTTCAGAGGCTGTACCGCCCGGAGCCGGCGCAGGTCGGCGAACGACAGGTGACGGTCGAAGGCCCTGGGGAAACCACGTATATCGAGCTGGCGTACCACGCTCCGCAGGCTGACCACGATGATTTCCTCCCATTAATGGTATTGGACAGCTTGCTGACTGGCGCTTCGAGCTTGAACATGTTTGGCGGCGGCATCTCCAACAAAACTTCACGGCTCTATCGCGCGCTGGTAGAAGGCGAGTTGGCGGTAGGGGTGTCGGGCGGCATGCCTGCTACGATTGATCCCTATTTATACAGTATCAGCGTCACTGTCCGCCCTGACCGAACGCAGCAGCAGGTTATCCAGGCAGTCGAAGAGCAGATCAAGCGCCTGCAGGACGCGCCACCGCCCGAAGCAGAGGTGCAGCGGGCAGTCAAACAAGCACGGGCGCTGTTCGCCTACGGCAGCGAATCGATCAGCAACCAGGCCAGTTGGCTGGGCTTTTCGGAGATGTTTGCCGATTACAGTTGGTTTACCGGTTACCTTGACAATCTGGCGGCGGTAACGGCCGAGCAGGTGCAGCAGGCCGCTCAAACCTACTTGCGCCCACAACAGCGCACAACCGGCTGTTACTTGCCGACCGGCTCCACACCCGACCTCCCGGACGAGGCGATAGACTTCGCAGAGGAGAAAGAAGCATGACTGTCAAGCAAAGCCTGCCCGGACCAGAAGATATTACGCGAGTGACACTGCCGAACGGGATCGTGATCCTGGCGCGCCCGAACTTTAACAGCCCATCGGTGGTCGTCAACGGCTATTTCGGGGCAGGCAGCCTGTTCGAAGCGCCGGAGCTGGCCGGGCTGTCCAATTTTACAGCAGCAGCCTTGCTGCGTGGCACCCAGCAGCGCACTTTTCAGCAGATCTACGAGGCCCTCGAAAGCGCCGGGGCCAGCCTGGGATTCTCCAGCGGGGTGCATACCACCTCTTTCGGCGGTCGCGCCCTGGTAGAAGACCTGGATTTACTCCTGGGCCTGATTCGCGAATCGGTACAAGGGCCGGTGTTCCCAAGCGAGCACATCGAACGGCTGCGCACGCAATTTCTAACCCACCTGGCAATCCGTGCCCAGAATACAGGTGAAATGGCCAGCCAGGCATTCGACGAAATTATTTTCGCTGGTCATCCTTACAGCCGCCCAGAGGATGGCACCGTCGAAAGCGTACAGGCAATCCAGCGCCAGGATATCCTCAATTTTCACAACTGCTTCTATGGACCAAAAGGCTGTGTCATCGCTATCGTCGGCGGTGTGGAGCCGCAGAAAGCCGTCGAAAAAGCTCAGGCATACCTGGGTGACTGGACCAATCCAGACCAGCCAGACGCTCTCTCTCTACCCCCGATCACGCCTCTTGAAAAAACCGTCCGCCGACAGGTAACACTGCCTGGGAAAAGCCAGAGCGATGTGATTATTGGGACCATCGGTCCGCACCGGGCATCTCCAGACTATGTGGCTGCCTCCGTGGGCAACAACATCCTTGGGCAGTTCGGCATGTACGGCCGGATTGGCCGCAACGTGCGCGAAAAAGCCGGCCTGGCATATTATGCCTTCAGTCATATGAATGGCGGCATCGGGCCTGGCGTGTGGTTTGCCGGCGCTGGCGTTGACCCGGCCAATGTTAACAAAGCCATCGATTTGATCCAGATCGAGTTTAAACGCTTCAGCGAAGAACTGGTCGCTGATGAAGAATTAGCGGATACGCAGGACAATTTCATCGGTAGGCTGCCGTTGGGATTGGAATCGAACGGTGGGGTCGCCGGAGGGCTCTGTTATTTGGAAAGGCACAGGCTGGGCCTAGATTACTATTACCGCTATGCGGGTATGGTGAGGAGAATTACGAAGGAAGATGTTCTCGAAACCGCACGGCGTTACCTTGACACCAGCCGCATGGCTATCGGAATCGCTGGTTCCTGATAAAATCACTCGGCTTGCGCCTTACCCGGCACATCTTCAAGCTGCACAATATTCATCAGAGAGATAATGGCGCTTTGATCCAGGCCAGCCGCTTGCGGCAGGACACGCTGGGCCAGGCGCGTCTTCACCAGGTCAGCCAGGCGCAAGGCAGAGCGGGCGTTGCCAAAGCGTTCATTTTCCTGGTTCTTTTCTTCCAACAGATACTCCCTAGCTTTGACCAGGATTTCATCCGATAATTCATACCCTTCATCGATCAGCGCTTGGGAAAAAATTTGCGCCAGTTCATCTGCTGTAAAATCTTCAAAAACCAGCGGCGGCCCAAAGCGCGACTGTAAACCTGGGTTACGGCGGACAAAATTCTTCATCTCGCGCGGGTATCCGGCCGCAATGACGAGCAGGCGGTCACGATAATCTTCCATCGCTTTGACGAGCACATCGATAGCTTCGGCGCCAAAATCATTATCTGCACCCCGGTCAAGAGCATAGGCCTCGTCAATAAACAGTACGCCGTCCAGCGCCGAGCGGATTTTTTCCATCGTTTTCATGGCTGTCTGCCCGACATAACCAGCCACCAGGTCGGCGCGCGACACTTCGATGCAGTGGCCTTTGCGCAGTAGCCCTAAATTCTTATAAAATTGACCGACCAGCCTGGCCACACTGGTCTTTCCAGTCCCTGGCTTGCCTGTAAATAACAGGTGCTGCAACGCCGGCCGGCGCGATTTCCCGCCGGTCAGCATATACCGGGTATATTCAAATTCCACTCGCTGGGCCAGCTCACTCAGCCTTTGCTTTACTTGAGCCAGGCCAGTCAACCGATCCAAATCCTGTAAAAACACCTGGCTGCTGGTTAAATTCGGCTTGGCGAGCAAATACTGGTAAGTTGCAGGCAGGTCTTCTACCAGCAACTCTGGGTGGGCTTCGCCGGCTGAGTTGGCTATTCGGAAGGCTCGCTTTTGATCCAAAGCTTCGGCCAGATTGCGCATTTCACCCGCATTTCCAAAGGCAGCATCTTTGCGGCGATGGAGCTCGATAACCACATCCCGCAATACTGGCTCAAATTCCGGGGATAACGGTATACTTTTTGCTTCCAGAAATTGGCGCAAGATCGTCCAAAGCTCATTCGCAGAAAAATCGGCGAAGAAAATGATATTTTCCGCCGGAAAACGGCGCGCCAGCCCTGGATTGGCCTGGCGAAAATGTTCCATTTTTTCGGGGTAGCCGGCGGCGATCACCACCAACCGGCGGCGGTCATCTTCCAGCCGCGTGAGCAATGTATCCACGGCTTCCCGCCCGAAACCGCCGCGCTCATCTTCCACCAGCGCATAAGCTTCGTCGATAAACAATACCCCATCCAGGGCGCGATCGACCACTCCGTTGGTCTTAATCGCCGTGCCGCCAACGTGTTCTGCGATCAGATCGCTGGCGCGCACCTCGACCAGATGTCCCCTTTTGAGCAGGCCCAGCTCAAAAAACAACTCACCAAACAGGCGGGCGGCGGTCGTCTTGCCGGTGCCTGGATTGCCAGTGAAGATCATATGCAAATTGGGAAAATCGGCGTTCTCCGACTCGAAATCGCCCCGCTGCCTGGCAATTTTAAGCCAGGCAGCGATCTCCCGGATGCGCAGTTTGACCGCCTCGAGGCCAACCAGGTTATCCAACCGTTCCCAAACGCTGGTTAAACTGTCTTTAATCGCTGTGAACCAGCCCAACTGCCGCACAGTTTCCCAATCCAGGCGTTGAATTTCCACCAGCTTGCGCATCCAAAACCGCGCCTGGCGGCCTTCGTTCACCATGCGGTGGCAAATATGGTCAAATTCCACTTCGACAATTGTCAGACCGGTGCGCTTCTGAACCAGGGCGGTGATGCGCTGTATCTCATCCAATTCCGGAGTGCCGATTTTCTTGATATGAAAAGCCTGTGTTGGTTGAGTGGTTTTCCGCAAAATTGCGCTGCGCAGCTCAGGGATGGCAATCTCATTGGCGATGCTGGATAAACCAGCAAAATCATCCACGGAAAAGGCAAAATACACCCTGTTAGGGTTGGTAGAGGGCAAGCGGCTCCAATCGCCGACCAGGCCCGCCAGGGTGCGCAGATCTTCGAAGAAACGCAGGCTGGTCTCGGCCTGCAAAAAGACCACCGCCGCCTGGCCCGCGCTGGTCTCACGCAAGATTTTGTCCAGCATTCGCAAGGCGTGAACATCCCCAATGCCTCGCCGCGGCCCCTCCACCTGGACAGCCTGGCCTCGAAAAACCTTAACCTCCTGCAGCGGACCCATGGAAAGCTCGGCCGGACTGCTTTTCGCCTTTGGCGACACGCCGCTCAGGCGAGACAGGTCAGCGGATTTCTCATCGAAAAAGAAAATCGAACGGTGAGGCGAATAGAACACCACGCGCTCAAAGCGCTGACGTTTCAACTCTTCATAAATGGCTTCTTCAAATGTCAACTCCTGCAGCTTCTGATTCACGAAAATATCTTCCAGGCCTTC
The DNA here is from genome assembly GCA_029782365.1 of Chloroflexota bacterium. Taxonomy (GTDB): domain Bacteria; phylum Chloroflexota; class Anaerolineae; order Anaerolineales; family UBA4823; genus CAWBUW01. The sequence continues at coordinate 26,033 of JAKOUW010000014.1, read as the reverse complement.
GCCGTGTAGAATAGTGAAGCGATGGCTGGCAGAGGAAGAAAAAACTTGCTTGATCCGTTCGATTGTCATGGGCTAATGGCCTACCGCCCGCAAAGCTTTGATCGCGCCATCGATCGCCTCCAGGTTTTTCCGGGTAGGTATACCGGCTAACAGCATATTCCCTTCCTGGATCGTGATCTCAACTTTGCGCGGCATCGTTTCGAAAGGGATATCCTTCAGGCGGGAAGTCAAATAGTGGAAGCGCTGGTTGCTACTGCCGCGCAGCCCGCGTTCGTCATTGAGCGCGGCAATATATGGTCCATCCACCAGGACATCGATTTCAGCTAACAGGCTGCTGACGCCCGGGCCTGCATCATTCACCACCAGATCCGCCAGGAAAAAGCCGGTAAAACAAATCACATCCACTTCGCGCTGAGCGCGCACGCGCCGGACCAGGTCCGCCAGTGCAGCCGCCTGCTGCATCGGTTCGCCGCCTGAGAGAGTAATACCGGTCACTTCTGCGCAGTTCAGGATCATATCTGCCAGTTGTCGGGTGGACACCTGATTTGCCGAACGCTGTGGGATCCATTCAGGAGCGATGCAGCCCGGGCAAGAAAAAGGGCAGCCTTGCACCCAAACCGCCGAGCGCAATCCGGGCCCCAGAGCCCTGGTTTCGCTCTTAAAAGCAGCCAGGTTGAGTGTGAACTCTTCAGAGGCGTCGAGTGAGTCTAAATTCAACATAGATGTCCGGCTGTAGAAATCATATAGTGCCAGCCTGAATTATACTGAACAAACGTTCTAAAGTCAATTGCATCAGAAAAGCCAATGCCTTTCAGGCTTTTGGCTGGCTGGCCAGGAAAGCAATTAACTGCTCTACCTGCGCTGCGATTTGGTCAATCCGCTCTCCGGCGTTGTCCAGGCTGCCGTTCCGGGCGCCCAATTCCAGTTCTTTCGCCAGAGTGGTCAGGGGTTCAGCGTTGAAATTCGAGGCTGCCCCCTTCAAAGTGTGCGCCTGGCGTGAGACTTCTTCGCAATTCGCTTCTGCTGCTGCCTGGCGCAATGCCTGCGTTCGTTCAGGGATGGTTTGGATGAACTCGGCAAGCATTTCAAGGAAAAATTCTTTGTCATCGCCAAAGCGCGGCAGCGCCTTATCCAGGTCAATCAACGGCACAGCAGGCGCGGCTTTTTCGACTGCCGGGCCTTCCATTTCTACCTGCAGGCTCTGGTCTCCGCTCAACCAGAGCTCGATCGTTGCCAACACCTGTTTGGGTTCGAGTGGTTTGGTGACATAATCGTCCATACCGGCGGCCAGACAGCGTTCGCGGTCACCCTTCATGGCATGGGCGGTCATGGCGATGATGGGCGTATGGCGGGAGCTGCCTTCAAATTCCCGGATGCGCCGCGTTGCCTCCAGGCCATCCATTTCAGGCATCTGCACATCCATCAACACCAGGTTATATTTCTTGGTTTGGACCGCTTCCAGAGCCAGCAAGCCATTATCAGCCACATCCACGGAAAGGCCCTGTTTCTGCAGCAGTGTCACAGCCAATTTTTGGTTGGTGGCGTTATCCTCCACCAGCAGTAAGCGAACGCCGTGGTGGGTCATTTCTTTCAGCGTGTGGCGGGTAATGATTGGCACAGGGTGCTGCTTCCGGGCGTTCTCTTTCGTGCGGCTCAAGACGGCAAGAATGGCTTCGTTTAGCTGTGACTGCTTCACCGGCTTTAGCAAGTAGCCTGCGCAGCCCATTTGCTCCAGGCGGTTAGCATCGCCCCGGTGCCCCATCGATGTTAGGATAATCACGGGAACCTGGCGAATGCGGGGATTTGTTTTGATCAACTGCAGCGTTTGTTCGCCGTCCATTTCTGGCATCTGCATATCCAGCAACACCAGGTTATAAGGATCATGATCGGCGGCTTGCAGCAAAGCTTCCACTCCCTCGCGGCCGCCCGGCACAGTGTCGATCCGGCAGCCAAAATTCTCCAGCATGCGGGTCAGGATCATGCGGTTCGTGGAATTATCGTCAATCCCTAACACATGCAATCCCTGGATATCCACTGGCTTGGCTTCGGGAGCTTCTTGCTCCGCGAGGTTCTTCTCAAGCACCGCAGTAAACCAAAATGTACTGCCCTTACCCGGTTCGCTTTCCAGGCCAATTTGGCCGTGCATCATTTCTACCAACTGCTTGGAGATAGTCAAGCCTAACCCGGTGCCGCCATATTTGCGTGTGGTCGAAGAATCTGCCTGGACAAAGCGCTCAAAAACTGATGCCTGGCGCTCTTTCGGAATGCCAATGCCCGTATCCGTCACCGAGAAACGCAGGGTGACTTGCTTCTCATCCTCTTTTTCGCGCAGCACGCGAATTAAAACCTCTCCTTTTTGGGTGAACTTGATGGCATTGCCAACCAGGTTAACCAATACCTGTCGCAGCCTGCCCGGATCGCCGCGCAGGTTGGAATAGACATCGTGGTAGATCAGGCAGGCCATTTCCAAGCCTTTGGCCTGGGCGCGCTGCGCCATAGTGGTGGCGACGCCCTCCACCGTTGAGCGCAAATCAAAATCAATGATGTCCAGATCCAGCCTTCCGGCTTCGATCTTGGCGAAGTCGAGAATATCATTCAATAAAACCAGCAGGGCGTCGGCGCTGTCGCGCGCGGTTTCAAGAAAATCGCGCTGCTCAGGGTTGAGCTGAGTATCCAGGGTTAAGTCCAACATACCGATCACACCGTTCATTGGCGTGCGGATTTCGTGACTCATGTTTGCTAGGAACTCACTCTTGGCTCGGTCGGCTGCTTCAGCGTCTCGTCGGGCCTCTTCCAGCTCGCTGATATCATGGTATAGGGCGATAAAGCCCAACGTTTCACCATCTACAATGACTGGCACACCGTAAATTTCCACATCCAGCTCAACACCATCTTTCCGGTGGCGTTTTCCGAATCCATGAATCGTGCCGCCCTGCAGCAACTGACTGGTGTAATCATGCGCCTGGCTGCGAATCTGCTCCGAAACGATCAGGCTGTCAATATTTTTCCCGACCACCTCTTGCTGGTTGAAACCAAACAAATGTTGGAAAGCCGGATTGCACGAGACGATCCTCTCATCTCTATCCAGTGTCACAATCGCCACCGGATTGTTTTCCACCAGAGCCTCAAAAAAGCGTTTTTGCTGGCGAATTTCCAGCTCCGTCTTCTTCAGGTCGGTCACATCACGCAGGATAAAGATCAAATTTTGCTTGCCGTCAACCTGCGGCAGAGGGAACATGGCAACGTTATACCAGCCTGAGAGATTGGGAAATTCAACATCTTTTCCTACATACCGTTGCAGCATCTCAATGTCTGTCTGGCCCTCAAAAAACAGGCTGACGGCAGGTTTCTGCAGGATTTGCTGAAAAGTGCGCCCCAAAATTACCGTCAGCGCCCGGTTGCAGCGGATCAGGATGCCGGCCGAGTCGACGATCAAAATCGGGTTTTCCACGGCATCAAACGTGGTTTCCCAATCTTTTTTCGCCCGGGAAATCTGCGCTTCAATATGCGTACGTTCTGCGATTTCTGTTGTGAGCTGCTGGTTCATCTTGGTAATATCTGCGGTGCGCTGGACAACGATATTTTCAAGGGATTCGCTCAGATGACGGTACCGTTCTTCTTGCAAGGCGGAGAAGAATGAGAACAATCCCAGGAATAAAGGGGCAGTATCCACGAGCCACAACAAAGGTTGGCTGAGTTGGGCCTCTACTATGTTGGACAGCGTGAATGGCAGACGCAGCACCAGCACTTGAATCGGCGTGGCTATCAACGGAAACAGCAATCCAAAAACAATCCCAAACAGCGTTGTGCGGCTCCTGAGGGCGTTTATCCAGTCTGTTTTATCCATCAAGCATCTCCGTGGTCAGATTACATTGATTATGTCAAAAAATGGGCATGCCGTCAACCAATAAGAGTGCAAGTTTCGGATAGTCGTGGATCGTTATTTTCGATAAGATCAGATCAAACAATAACGTGACGACCACCACACTCAATGGTATCATGAGGAGACTTAACAATGAACAAGAACACTTTACCAACACCCGAAGTTTGCTGGCAAGCCATTATGACCCGCGACAAAGCATTCGATGGCGTTTTTTATTACGGCGTGCATTCGACGGGTATTTACTGCCGCCCTTCGTGCGCCTCGCGCCAGCCAGCTCAAGATGGGGTAGCCTATTTTGCTTCGCCAGGCGAAGCCCAACAGGCCGGCTACCGCGCTTGCAAACGCTGCCAGCCAAACCAATCCTCAGCCCCGGCCGAAGCATTAGTCGAGCGGATCTGCTCCATCTTGGACAATGCCGATGAACAGCTCTCTTTGCGCGCGCTGGGCCAACAGTTGGGCCTCAGCGCCTCCTACTTGCAGCGCGTATTCAAAGCCAACACCGGCCTCAGCCCACGCCAGTATGCAGCAGCCCGCCGCATGGCGCGCTTTAAGAACCAGGCCCAGGCCATGGGCAATGTCGCCAGCGCACAGTACGCCGCGGGTTACGGCTCGGCGCGCGGCCTGTATGAGCAGGCTGCCCGCCACCTGGGCATGACACCTTCCACCTACCGGCGCGGCGGGCACGGCATGTTGATTAATTACACGATAGCGCCCTGCGCCCTGGGGTGGATGCTGGTGGCAGCCACCGACCGGGGATTGTGTTCCGTTCAATTGGGCGACGAACCCCAGCAGTTAGAAGCCGCTCTGCGCAGAGAATTCCCGGCAGCCAGCCTGGAGAAGGATAATAACAAGGTTGCTCCTTGGCTGGAGGCAATTGCCGCTTACCTGGAGGGCGCGCCTATGACAAGCGGCTTGCCTATGGATGTCACGGGCAGCGCATTTCAAATCCGCGTCTGGGAAGCTCTGCGCCAGATACCTTACGGGCAAACCAACACCTATGCCCAGGTGGCTGTGGCCATCGGACAGCCGACAGCCGCGCGCGCCGTGGCCCACGCCTGCGCCTCCAACCCCACAGCCTTGGTCACGCCCTGTCACCGCGTGGTGCGCAGCGACGGCGGCTTGGGCGGCTACCGCTGGGGATTGGAGCGCAAACAATCTCTGCTGGCGCGCGAAAAACAGCATGTGAAGGAAACTGTTCATGGATAAAAAGAATTGGACCTGGTTCTGGCTGCTGGGCGTCATCTGGGGTACCTCTTTTTTGTGGATAAAAATTGCCGTCAACGAGGTAAGCCCCTTCGTCTTGGTCAGCTTTCGCACCCTGTTTGGCGCCTTGGGCCTAGCCGTGGTACTGCTGGTAAACCCGGCAGCCCGGCCAGGCCGCCAGGCCCTGCGCCAGGCGATCGGGCCGTTCATCATTATCGGTTTGTTTAACGTGGCCGTTCCCTTTACTTTGATCTCGTGGGCAGAAAAGTTTATCGATTCCGGCATCGCCTCGATTCTGAACAGCACCACGCCTCTGTTCTCGATCATTCTCGCCCCCATCATGCTCAAAGATGATCCTTTTACCTGGCGGAAATTCGCCGGGCTGGCAGTCGGTTTCCTGGGTGTTTTCGTCCTGCTGTCGCCTGAGCTGGGCCAAAAAATGAGCCCAAATTTGATCGGCCAAGGCGCCATGCTGCTGGCAACCTTTTCTTATGCGATTGCCACGGTGTATGCCCGGCGAGCTAGCAAGGGCTTGCCGGCTGCCTCACAGTCTTTTTTACAATTGATCGTGGCGACGACCATCATCTGGACCGTCACATTGAGCGTGGAAAGACCTCTGAAACTGCCTATGCTGCCCCTGACCTGGCTGGCTTTACTCTGGCTGGGTCTGCTGGGGTCATTTGTCGCTTATCTGCTGTTTTTTACCCTCCTGCACGATATCGGCCCAACGCGCACTACCATGGTGACCTACACCCTGCCGTTGTTTGGCGTTGTCTTGGGCGCCCTTTTCCTTCATGAACGCCTGTACCTGGAGAGCGTGCTGGGCGGCATCCTGATCATCAGCGGCATCCTGGTGGTCAACTTGCCTCGCATTCCGTTATTGCAACGCAGCAACCAATAAGAATTCGCCGCGAAAACAAATCGTTCAGTTTTCCTGCCAGCGCCACTCAAAGGGTGGAGCAGGGTTAATGGAATATACCAATATTGGAGGCAACTGAATGAAATCCAAGCTTCGCCGTGTGACGTACGTACTGGTCAGTGTTTTGGTAATTTTGGGGATTGTTCTGTGCACTGCGGCATACGTTCTGCCGCGCCAATCTTTTCCCCAGGTGAGCGGGCAAATTCAGGTCAGGGGCTTGAATGGGCCGGTGGATGTGATGCGCGATGAAAACGGCATACCGCACATTTACGCCGCCAACGCGCACGATCTATTCTTTGCCCAAGGCTACGTTCATGCCCAGGATCGTTTCTGGCAGATGGATTTCTGGCGCCACCTGAGCGCCGGGCGGCTGGCTGAAATGTTCGGCAAAAGCCAACTCGCCAACGATAAGTTCTTGCGCACAATGGGGTGGATGGACATCGCCGAGCAGGAATGGCAAAGCCTGCCAGCGGATACACGCACAATCTTCCAGGCTTACGCCGATGGCGTCAACGCCTACCTGGCCGGCCACCAGGGGACGGCGCTCAGCCTGGAGTATGCTGTGCTGTCTTTGTTGAACCGCGATTATAAAATCGAGCCCTGGCTGCCGCAGCAATCCATCGCCTGGCCGAAAGTGATGGCCTGGGACCTGGGTGGGAACATGGGCCAGGAGATAGAGAATGCCATCCTGCTCAAAACGTTCAGCGCCGCCCAAATAGCCGAGCTCAACCCACCCTACCCGGCGGATAACCCGGTGATTGTGCCAGGTTTCAAGATCAATTCGGCCGGCCAGAGCGCATCTACAGGCGCAGCGCTCAATTACGCCGCTCTCACCGGATTGTTCGAAAGCACCGGCCAGCAGTTGAGCCAGGTGCAGGAACTGCTGGGGAACACAGGCGCAGACATTGGCTCCAACGATTGGGTGATTGCCGGCTCGCGCACCGCCAGCGGCAAGCCTATCCTGGCCGATGATATGCACCTCAGCGAGCAAATGCCGGCCATCTGGTATGAAGCGCACCTGGAATGCACGCCAGTTGGTCCCGGGTGCCCGTTCGACGTCACCGGATTCACCTTCGCCGGCATGCCGGGTGTTATCGTGGGGCACAACCAGCGCGTCGCCTGGGGTTTCACCAATGTCGGCCCCGATGTGCAAGATCTGTATATCGAAAAAATCAACCCCGATAATCCCAACCAGTACGAGTACCAGGGCCAATGGGTCGATATGCAAACACGCCAGGAAACTTTCAAAGTGGCAGGCGGTCCAAACGTAGAAATGACCGTTCAGGTTACCCGCCACGGCCCGATTATCTCAGATGTGTACGGTGCGCTGGATAATTTCAAAGACCAGGCAGGCATCGATCTGCCAGGCAAGTTCGCCATCGCTATGCGCTGGACAGCCCTGGAACCGAACAATGTGATCCAGGCGCTGATGGGGCTTGACCTGGCCCAAAATTGGGATGATTTCCGCAAGGCAGCCAGTTATTTTGCCGTTCCCTCTCAAAATATGGTGTTTGCAGACGTGGATGGCAACATCGGTTACCAGACGCCCGGCAATATCCCGGTGCGGGCCGCCGGGGATGATGGATTGCTGCCGGTGCCGGGTTGGACAGGCGAATATGAATGGCAGGGCTATATCCCATTCGAGCAGCTTCCCCATACTTACAACCCGCCGCAGGGTTACGTGGCGACCGCCAACAACGCAGTGGTCGGCCCAGATTACCCGTATTCGATTTCCCGCTCCTGGGCATATGGATTCCGGGCACGTGAAATTGTCAGCATGATCGAGAACGCGCCCGGCCCGATCACCGTGGATTACGTCAAAAAGATTCATGGAGATGACAAGAATTGGAACGCCGCCGCCCTGACACCCGTCTTGATGAACGTCTCGCTGAGCGATGCTCACCTGGCGCAAGTGCGCCAGATTTTGCAGGGCTGGGATTACCAGGATCAGATGGATTCGGCGCCTGCAGCCTTGTTCAATGCCTTTTGGAAATATTTATTAGCCGACACTTTCAATGACGAGCTGCCGAACGACCAACCCCCAGGCGGCGGGCGCTGGTTTGAAGTGATGCGCAACCTGGTGGAAAAACCCGACAGCGCCTGGTGGGACAATGTCACCACCCCGCAAAAAGAAAACCGTGATCAGATCTTCCAGGCCGCCTTCGCCGAAGCGGTTGCCGATCTGGAAAAGCAGATGGGCAGCGACCCGGCGAAATGGAAATGGGGCAGCGTGCACACGATCACCTTCCACAACCAGAGCCTGGGAAAATCGGGGGTCAGCCTGATCGAAAACATCTTCAACCGTGGTCCCTTCCCGGCCTCCGGCGGCTCAGAGATTGTGAACGCCACCGGTTGGAGCACCACCGCCGGCAGCTACGCCGTCCGCTCGCTGCCTTCCGAACGCATGATCGTCGACCTGTCTGATCTGCAAAACTCACAATCGGTGATCACCACCGGGCAGTCGGGGCACGCCTACCACCCGCATTACGCTGACCAGATCGATCCGTGGCGCTTGATCCAATACCACCCGATGTATTGGGAACGCAGCCAGGTCGAATCCCACGCGCCCGACCGCCTGCGCCTCGTGCCATAACTCCAGCAAGGCTGATTGTTTATAAGCGATCTGACGGTCTTGAACACTCAGCACGGAGATTGGGATAGCACCCGCCAGCCAGGTCGGTTTTATATGGCTTTTTCGAGAAAGATTGACAGCCCAGGGGTTTGGAGATGGCAGCAGCAAATGCTGCTGCCATCCTCAAATTAAGAGAGAAAAAACCCTGGCGCAAGAGTCATTCCTGTGATATACTCCCCAACCGTGCCCTTCAGGGCGCTAATTCACACGCTTTCTGACCAGGCGGAGCGTGCTGCGGTCGCAAGACCCCAGTCCCGCATAGAATGGAGAAAGCGGAGGCCAAACGCACAAGGAGAATAGAAATGGCTGTTATTTCGATGAAGGCTTTACTCGAAAGTGGTGTTCACTTTGGGCACCGCACGCACAAATGGCACCCGGGTATGAAGCCGTATATTTTTACCGAGCGCAATGGTATTCATATTATTGACCTGCAGAAGACCGCAAAGGCCATCGAACAGGCCTATGCGCTGGTGCGCGATACCGTCATGAACGGCGGCACGGTGCTCTTTGTGGGCACCAAGCGCCAGGCCCAGGAAACGATCCAGGCTGAGGCCACCCGCTCGGGCATGCCTTTTGTCACAAACCGTTGGTTGGGCGGCATGCTGACCAACTGGCGCACCATCCGCAGCCGTATCAACGAGCTGGAGCGCCTGAGCAAGATGCGCGATACCAACAATTTCGGAGATCAGACCAAGAAAGAAATCTTGATTATCAACCGCGAAATTGAGCGCCTGGAAGGCCTGTTGAGCGGTGTGCGCACCATGAGCCGCCTGCCCGAAGCCCTGTTCGTGGTCGATGTGCACCGCGAAGCTACTGCCATTCACGAAGCCAACCTGCTGAACATCCCGGTGGTCGCCATGGTGGATACCAACTGCGACCCGCGGGCTGTCGATTATGTCATCCCCTCCAATGATGACGCCATCCGCGCCATCAAGCTGGTGGTCGGAAAAATGGCTGATGCGGCGTTGGAAGGAAAAGCCATGCGCAAGGACGATGTGACGGAGCAGGAACAGGTTGAGGAAGAGCTGCGCATCGCCCCCAAGTCGATGCTCGATGAAGACGAACTGACGGATGATGAGCTGTTGGGCGCAGCCACGCTGGCGAAGATTGGCAGCAAGCCGCAGCCAGTTGAAGAAGAAGCTGTCCTGATTGATGAAATCGAAGCGGACAATGTAAGCGAAGAAACTGAAAAAGCAAAAGAACCAGAAGAAACTGAAAAACCTGAAGAAGCTGGCGAAGAAAACAGCTAATATTTGAAAGCACGAGGATCGTATCAATGGCAATTACTACCGAAATGATTAAAGAGCTACGTGAAGCGACTGGGGCGGGCATCCTGGACTGTCGAAAAGCCCTGGAACAGGCCGGCGGCGATTATGGGAAAGCCGTCGACTTTTTGCGCGAGAAAGGCCTGGCCAAGGCCGCCAAGCGCGCCGATAAAGAAGCCTCTGAAGGCACCGTGGAAATTTACTCGCATGCCAACGGCCGCATCGGCGTCATGGTCGAGGTCAACTGCGAAAGCGACTTTGTCGCCCGCTCTGAGCCTTTCCGCAAGTTCGCTCATGAAGTGGCTCTGCAGATTGCGGCGGCGGCTCCCCTCTACATTCGCCCGGAAGAAATCCCCGCCGATGTCTTTGAACGCGAAGCGCAAATTGCGAAGACGCGCGCCCTGGAAGAAGGCAAGCCCGCCGCCGTCGTCGATCGCATCGTGGCTGGCCGGTTGGAAAAATTCAAAGACGAAGCCTGCCTGATGCGCCAGGTTTACATCCGTGATGAAACCCTGACGGTCGAAAAACTGCTCAGCTCGTTAATCGTCTCCGCAGGTGAAAATATTGTCATCCGCCGCTTTGCTCGCTGGGAACTGGGCGAGCATAAGTAATCCAGTAGAGGGCCAACCCACAGTTGGCCCTCTTTTTTAATCCTAAGGAGATCCGACATGGAAAATCAACTGAAATACAAGCGCATCTTGCTGAAATTAAGTGGAGAAGCGCTTGGAGGGCCCAAAGGCAGCGGGATCGACCCGCTGGAAGCCGAGCAGCTCGCCGTGCGTGTGCGCGAGGTGCATGAGTTGGGCGTAGATGTTGCTATCGTGATCGGCGCCGGCAATCTATGGCGCGGCCGGGTGGGCATCCAGCGCGGCATGGACCGCGCCACTGCCGATTACATGGGCATGTTGGCCACCGTGATGAATGCCCTGGCGTTGATGGATGCCATGGAACGCACCGGCCTGGTCACCCGCGTTCAATCGGCCATCGAGATGCACGCCGTAGCCGAGCCCTACATCCGCCGCCGCGCCATTCGCCACCTGGAAAAAGGCCGCGTGGTCATATTTGGCGCCGGAACCGGCAACCCATTCTTCTCGACCGACACTGCCGCCGCCCTGCGCGCCATGGAAATCGGCGCCAATGTGGTGATCAAAGCCACCAAGGTGGATGGCGTGTACGACTCTGACCCCAAGAAAAACCCCTACGCCGTGCGCTTCAACCGCCTGAGCTACCTGGAAACCATGAACCGCCGCCTGGAAGTGATGGACAGCACGGCTATCTCGCTGTGCATGGACAATCACCTGCCCATCCTGGTGCTGGATTTATGGCAGCCCGAGTCGCTCAAAAAGGCCGTGCTGGGCGAAGAGATCGGCACGCTGGTTTGCGACATGTAGCGCGCCGTCCATTCAGATTTTTTACATAGCGCAATTTCAAATTTTCGGTTATCCTATAAGCAGTTCCAATTTCCTTGCTCAAATAGGAGGCATCCATGCTCAAAGACGCATACCATGATGCAGAGTCGCGCATGAAAAGCGCCATCCAGGCATTGGAAGATGACCTGGCAACCATCCGCACCGGGCGAGCCAGCCCTGCATTGGTGGAAAAGCTGCCGATCGATTATTACGGCATGCCAACCCCGCTCATGCAGCTGGCAACCATCAGCGTGGTGGAAGCGCGCTCCCTGTTGATCAAACCTTTTGACCCGTCCAGTCTCAAAACCATTGAGCGCTCGATCCTGGCTTCCGACCTGGGGCTGACGCCCAACAATGATGGCAAAGCAATCCGCCTGAATCTGCCGCCCCTGACCGAAGAACGCCGCCGCGAGCTGGTGAAGCATGTCCACCACCGCCTGGAGGAATCGCGCGTGGCGATCCGCAACATCCGCCGCGATTCGATCAAAGACCTGCGCGAGTTTGAAGAAGAAAAATTGATCTCCGAAGACGAGCTGAAGCGCGCCGAAGAAGAGCTTCAAAAGTACACAGATAAATATATCGAAGAAATCAACCACGTTGGCGCGCACAAAGAAAAGGAGATTATGGAAGTCTAACGCTTCCACCGAGTGCTGCTCATGCCCCAAGATAAGACCGAACTGCCTCCCAAAATCCCGACTCACGTTGGCATCATCATGGATGGCAATGGCCGTTGGGCGATCGCCCGCGGCCTGCCCAGGATGGCCGGCCACCGCGCCGGCACAGAGAACCTGCGCCGGGTCATTGAGGCCTGCATCGATTTTGGCATCCGCTACCTGACCATTTACGCCTTTTCCACCGAGAACTGGGGGCGCCCGCAGGAAGAGGTGCAAGGCTTGCTGCGCATCTTCGAAAACGTGATCGACCGCGAGCTGCAGCAGTTGTACGACATGGGGGTGCAGTTGCGCCACATCGGCCGGCTGGATGGCCTGAAACCCTCCTTCCAGAAAAAAGTGCTCCAGGCGGTTGAATTCACCAAGAAAAACGACCGCCTGATCTTAAACATCGCCTTCAACTACGGCGGGCGCGATGAGATCATTTGCGCCATCCAGCGCATGATCGAAGACGGCGTCAGGCCGCCCGAAGTGACCGACGAGCTGGTCAACAAATACCTTTTTACCGCCGGCGTCCCCGACCCAGACCTGATCATCCGCACTTCCGGCGAGCTGAGGGTCAGCAATTTCCTGCTTTGGCAGGGCGCGTATTCGGAGTGGTATTTTTCCTCCACTTACTGGCCCGATTTCGACCGGCAGGAGCTGTTGAAGGCCCTGTTCGAATACAGCCACCGCGACCGGCGCTACGGCCTGACCCCCACCACCCCATGAGTTCCTTCGCACAGCGCATCCTGGCCGCCATCATCTTGATCCCCATCGGGATGTTCACCATCCATGTCGGCGGCTGGCTCTACCTGCTGATGCTGCTGGTCTTTTTCATCCCCGCCGCCTGGGAATATGTCCAGCTTTTCCAGGCCAGCGGCCACAAGCCCTCCGCCATCCTGGTGGTGGGCGGGGTGACGCTGCTCTTCGTGGCGCGCGCCTGGGATGGATTTAACCAGGCCAACACCAGCCTGGTCACGCTGAACCTGCTCATCCTGCTGGCGATGGCATTTCACCTGGTGGAATTCGAGCGCGGCCGCGAGCAGGCGGCGGTCGATTTCGGCATCACCATCGCCGGGATTGCCTACCTGGGTTGGATTGGGTCGTACTTATTGTCACTGCGCTTCCTGCCCTCGGGAGAGTGGTGGGTCTACGCCGTCCTGCCTTCGGTCTGGCTGGTGGACAGCGGCGCCTACTTCTTCGGCAAGCGCTTCGGGCGCCGCCTGCTCAGCCCACGCCTCAGCCCCAAGAAAACCTGGGAAGGGTATTTCGGCGGCATTGTCTTTGGCATCGGCTTCGGCTGGCTGTTTGGGCTGGTCTGGCAGTTGGGCGCCGGGCCGGGTTCCGCCGTCACGGCGCCGGCTTCGGCCCTCGTCGGCCTGGTGATGGGCGTTTTAACTGTCTTTGGCGACCTGGGCGAGAGCATGATCAAGCGCCTGGCGCATGCCAAGGACTCCGGCGCGCTGATCCCCGGGCACGGCGGCGCCTTCGACCGCATCGATTCCTGGCTGTGGGCCGGCGTGATCAGCTATTACCTGATCTCCTGGCTGTGGTACCGCTGAGTTAAAATTGACATGCCCGGCGAAGCATGGTAATATTGCCCCGATAACTGAATAGCCCTGAGTGCGCTCTTATCCAGAGAGGTGGAGGGACCGGCCCTGCGAAACCTCGGCAACCTGGCAATGGCTGAACATCAGCCGACCGGCTAAGGTGCCAATTCCGTCAGAAGGATACTGGAAGATGAGAGGGTGATCCTGAGTGTATGGTTTGCCCTTTCGACTGCCGAAAGGGCAAATTTTTTAAGTTTTGGAGGATTTTCAATGAGCAATACATTCATGAATGCGGAGAGCCTGCTTTTCACCTCCGAATCGGTGACAGAGGGCCACCCCGACAAGCTGTGCGACCAGATCAGCGATGCTGTGCTGGATGCCTGCCTGGACCAGGACCCTTATTCACGCGTCGCCTGCGAGACGGCTGCCAAGACCGGGTTCGTCATTCTATTGGGTGAGATCACCACCCACGCCTTCGTCAATTTCGACGAGCTGGCCCGCAAAGTGATCAAAGACATCGGCTACGACGACAGCCAGAAAGGCTTCGACGGCAACACCTGCGGCGTGATCGCCGCTATCGCCAGCCAGAGCCCGGACATCGATCTGGGTGTCAGCAAATCCCTGGAAGCCAAGGGCGGCGACCAGGACGAGATCGACCGGATCGGCGCTGGCGACCAGGGGATGATGTTCGGGTTCGCCTGCAATGAGACGGCCCAGCTCATGCCGATGCCCATTTATCTATCGCACAAGCTCGCGCGCCGCCTGGCGGAGGTGCGCAAATCGGGCGAACTGCCCTGGCTGCGGCCGGACGGGAAATCCCAGGTCACCGTGGAGTATTCGCACGGCAAGCCCAAGCGCATCGACACCGTGCTCGTTTCTACCCAGCATTCGCCGGACGTTTCGCACGCCGACATTCGCGAAGGCGTGATCGAAAACGTGATCCTGCCCTCGCTGCCCGACGGCATGGTGGACGATAAGCTCAAGATCTTCGTCAACCCTACCGGGCGCTTCGTGATCGGCGGGCCGATGGGCGACGCCGGCCTGACCGGGCGCAAGATCATCGTCGATACCTACGGCGGCATGGGCCGCCACGGCGGCGGCGCTTTCAGCGGCAAGGATCCCACCAAGGTAGACCGCTCGGCGGCGTACGCCGCCCGCTGGGCCGCCAAGAACGTGGTGGCAGCCGGACTGGCCGAGCGCTGCGAGATCCAGGTAGCCTACGCCATCGGCGTGGCGCACCCGCTGAGTGTGAACGTGGAAACCTTTGGCACGGGGAAAATCGCCGACGAGAAAATCGCCGCGCTGGTGACCAGGGTGTTCGATTTGCGCCCCGGCGCCATCATCCGCGACCTGGTCCTGCGCCGCCCGCTCTACCGCCAGGTGGCTGCTTACGGTCACTTCGGCCGCGACGACCTCACCCTGCCCTGGGAGCAGACCAACAAGGTCGATGCCCTGCGGCAGGCGGCAGGCATCTAACGATATCCATAACAAATGCGGCGGGCGTCTTCAGATTGAAGCGCCCGCCGCTTCATTAAACGATTGCAAATCCCATCAAGCACTGATCATGGGAGAAAATTTTTTCACCAGGCGGTCCTTTGGCTGGTAACCGCTGACGCGCTCCACCGGTTTGCCCTGCTTGAAGAGCATCAGGGTCGGCACCCCCATCACGCCGTATTCCTGGGTGATGTACGGGTTATCGTCGATATCCAGCTTGACTACTTTGGCCCTGCCCTGCCACTCATCCGCCAACTGCTTGACAATTGGGTCCAACATTTTGCACGGACTGCACCACACCGCCGTAAATTCCACCAGCACGGGCTGCTCGGACTGCAGCACTTCATGCTCAAAAGTTGCTTCGCTGAGAGTCGCCAGTTCCATAAAGATCTCCTTCCGACGCCCTGAATTCTATCACGACTGGGAGAAAAATTCGCAGCAAAACACGTTGACGCTTTATGCCTTGCATGATAGAATGCACTTCGCTTCACGGGCGTGTAGCTCAATGGCAGAGCAGTGGCCTTTTAAGCCATTGGTTGAAGGTTCGAGTCCTTCCACGCTCACTGACCCCCATATATGGGGGTTTTGTTTTTGTGGTCCTGCATATGCTGGTTTTCCGGCCGGATTTCCACTTTCCCGCTTCTAATTGCTTTATGTGACTATTATTGATATAATATAGTCACAATTGGAGGCGAGATATGAATGAATTACGGGTTGGTGTCCGCGATCTGAAAGCGCGATTGAGCGAATACCTTCGCCAGGTCAGCCAGGGACAGACGGTCATCATCACGGATCATGGACGCCCGGTCGGTCGCCTGTCGCCGGTTGATCAGCCTATCAATGAACGGCTTCAGGCGCTGCAGGCTGCCGGGTTAGTCGCCTGGAATGGTGAGAAACTGAAACCTGTCAGGCCGGTGGCTGTAAACCGCGGCGACCGGCAAGTCGCGGATCTCCTGGTGGAGATGCGCGAGTGATCCTCTACCTGGATGCCAGCGCGCTGGTGAAACGCTATATTCAAGAAAATGCTTCACAGGATGTTAACGCCTGGATTGAGGCCGCCGATATGGTCGTGACCGCTCTGATTACCCGGGTTGAGGTCGCTGCGGCGATTGCTCGCGCCAACCGAATGCAGCTGATCACATCCAAAGAAGCCCTCACCACACTGCGCCAGTTCCGCCTGGAATGGGAGAGCTTTCAGCGATTGCCGATCACCGAAAATACGGTGGCGCGCGGCGACAACCTGGCTGTCGAGTATAACCTGAGGGGCTATGATGCTACCCACCTGGCCTGCGCACTCATTTGGCAGGAAACCTTGGGGATGCCAGTCACACTGGCCTCGTTCGACGTCCAACTGATAGAAGCCGCCAGGAAAGTACAGATGGCTTATCTACTTGAGTGAGCAGAAGGATTATTCCTAACGAAAGATCAATATACGGTAATCCTGAAGACGACGAGTATAGCGACCTGGGCACGGTTGACCAAGCCAAATTCAAAAGGAAAACAACATGAAAGCAGGCGACCCGGCAATTCCTGACTCTCCAACCTCGCAGGATGGAGATTTATCGCTCCATACGAACCTCTTGTACCCCCCTGGATCGGTGTTGAATTCAACAGAGGTTTCCTGCGCCCTTTCTTTCGATGTCTTCCACGATCTTGGCATAGAACAAATCGTACTGGCCTTCAGCGGCGTTACGGGCCGGCAAAAAGAAATCCGGGAAATTTTTGGGCGCCTGGTTCTGGCTCCCGAAGTAATCCAATATCGCCAGGAAATCATCGCAGATCTGCTGGACAATTCCGAGCTGGTAGAACAGATCACTTCCTTACTCCCCGTGATCGATTCGCTCGCCGCATTTTCATACCACTCCAATCAAGCCAGGAATAATCTCGATCAGGTCACCTGGCGGGTTGGGGAGCTCCAGGGCATCCTCGATTGCATCCAGGGATTGGAAAAAGTCCTTTCGAAGGCGAAAGGCAACCTGAAATCCCAGGCCCTGCGCAATCTATGGGTGGAAATTCTCAACGTCCAGGCGCATCCGGTTTTCCAGAATCTGGTCAAAGAGCTGCCCGGTCTGCTCTCCAAACTTAGATCGTGCGCCAGCATCACCATCGGCGTCAACCTGGATACCAATTTGCGCCCTTTCCAGGCGGCGCTGTTATCCGTGAATGACAGGCCCTTTACCGACCAGTCTCTGTTGAACAGGCTGTTTGGGGTCACGCAAGAAAATGAAGGCATCGCCGAGCTGCATTCGGCCCCTGAACACACCCTGTCGGACCTGGGAGGGGCGGTGGATCCGCTGATGGTGCCTTTGATCGCCGACCTGGCAAAAGTGCTGGAAAAAGCAGTCACGCCGATGGTGAAAAAGCTCAAGCAATATGCCATGCTGAAACGCGAGCTGGTCATCACCCTGCGCCAGGGTTTGATTTTTTACCTGGGCGCGGCGCAGCTCGTCCGGACCATCCAGCGTGCTGGTCTGCCCATGTGCCGGCCCGTCATTTCTGGCGCAGAGGAACGCGTATGCCAGGTGCGCAATGCCTTCAACATTCAGCTGGCGCTGCGCCTGAGAGACAAGGGAGGGGAAAATGCGCTGGCGTCTGCGATCACCACGAATGACATCGAAATCGGGCCGGAGGGGCAAATCCTCATCCTGACCGGCCCCAACCAGGGCGGCAAAACAACGTACATGGTCGGGGTTGGAATCTTGCAGGTGCTGGCGCAGGTGGGTTGTTTTGTCCCGGGGGAAGAAGCTCGCATCAGCCTGGTGGACAAGATCCTCACCCACTTTCCACTCGAAGAAAAGCCGGAAACGGACGCCGGCCGATTTGGGGAGGAAGCGCTGCGCCTGGGCAAGATCTTCGAGCAGGTTACGCGCCGCAGCCTGGTGCTGCTGAATGAATCGCTTTCCAGCACCAGTTTTGGCGAAAGCCTGTACATTGCGCAAGATATCGTCAGGGCCTTGCGGCGGGTTGGCGCCCGGGCAATTTACACCACCCATCTCCACGAGCTGGCTGCCCGCAGCGCAGAGCTCAACCAATCGGTGGCGGGCGAGAGCCAGATCATCAGCGTGGTCTCCTCTCCGGTCGACGCGCATCCTCAGATGACCTCGCCAGAAATCAAACGGACTTACAAGATCGAGCGACGGCCTCCGCTCGGCCAGAGTTACGCCATGGAAATCGCGGCGCGCTACGGCATCCAGTATGAGCAGTTGGAAAAGGTGCTGTCAGAGCGCGGGGCGCTGGAAAGCTAGTTCGATCGTTGGAACATACACGCATGAAGCCAAGATTTTACCTGGTCATGGGCGTCTCGGGCTGCGGCAAGACCACGGTTGGCCAGGCGCTGGCCCAGGCATTGGGCTGGGATTTCTACGACGGGGATGATTTTCACCCGCCGGAGAACATCGCCAGGATGGCTGCCGGCATCCCGCTCGACGACCAGGATCGTGCGCCCTGGCTGGCGCGTTTGCGCCAGTTGATCGCCGCTTGCCTGGCAGAAAACCGCCCGGGGGTGCTGGCCTGCTCGGCGCTCAAAGAGCGCTACCGGCAGACGCTGGTCGCCGGCGCGGCGGGCGTGCAGATCGTCTATCTCAAAGGCAGCTACGCGCTGTTCTGGTCCCGCATGGCGGCCCGCCAGGGGCATTACATGCAGCCCGAAATGTTGAAAAGCCAGTTCGCGGCGCTGGAAGAGCCGGCGGACGCCCTGGTGTGCGGCGCCGCCCGCCCCGCCGCCGAAATCGTGGCGGAGATCATCGATGATGCGCAGCGGAAAGCCTGATGATCATGAAATCCTTCGGTTGTCCCAGCTAAGACCAACCATTACGGCGCAGGCGTTACCGTCGAAGTGCCAGGCTGCTCAAGCGGAGCGTACCAGCCCGCCACCTCGACCGCCCAACCCTCGACGCCGTCCGCTGTGCGTATGCGCCACCAGTAGTAGCCATCCGCATCTACCGGGCCTTCAAGAACGATAATTTTTTCTCCTTGCTTGAGCTGCTGGATTACATTTGATCCAATGGCAGCCTTGCTGTGCAGGTTTAACCTGTCTCCCAATGCTGTGATTAAATAATTCTGCTGATGCTGTAGGGTGGGTACTGGTGACCACGCGGGAGTATCTGGATGCCAGGATGGAGTATCTGCATGACCGATAATTTCCTCAATCACTTGCTTAACCGTACCTGTCTGAAGATCCATGATATATAAACCCCAATCATCTGCATATCCTCTGCAAGCTTTTCCTGTATCAATGAGTAGTGCAATGTATCTTGAATTTGGCGAAAAGGTGGGCATTGCCAATGTCCAAGCTTTAAAAGGTAATATTTTCCGGCTTTCATTCTTTAATGAAAACTCCATTATCCCTAAGCATTCATCTCCAGAACCAGAAAGATTACCATTATCCAATAATATCTTACCTTCATCATACGCGATGGATGAAATACGAAATCCAAAGGTCGAATCTGGAGGATGGAATTCCACCCGCTCATGAAAGCTATCGAGGTCAATTGACATCAATATATGTATATCATCCAGAGAACGAGAGGCCATATAATATATCGATTTTCCATCTTGCGCCCAGATCGGACTCGTGTTAACAAAACCATTTTTAACAAGGACCCTTGGGGTTCCTCCTCCAGAAGCCACGATTTCAATGTCCGAAAAAGCTTGATTATTGAGAAAATACATGCTTTGATATGCGATCCATTTACCGTCTGGCGACCAGGAAGGATAAGAGTTCACTCGACCTTTTTCATAAGTCAGTTGACGTAAGTTTTTGCCATCGATATCGATGATGAAAATTTGGAAATCTCCGTTCCAATTCAGGTCATAAGGGATAGAATATGTAATTGCCAATCTATGACCATCTGGAGACCAGGAAGGTTCGCTTACAAAGGTTCCTGGATTAAAATAAATATTTCGCACATCAGAACCATCCGGGCGCACAAGATATACCCCTGAATATCCATTGCCTATAAACGCAATCCACGTGGATTGTAACAGCGCAGGCAGTTGGATGGCTGGAATTGCTGCTATTGTAGGCGATTCCGTTGGTGCAATGGTCGGTGTAATCGTTCGAAGAACCGTTTCGCTTGGACTGGTTGTAACGATCGTCAATCCTTGCGTTATTGTAGCACTATGCGCCTGTATAGCGCCTTCGGTTGCCTTCGGATAGGCTGGAGCGAAAGTAACAGGCGAACAACCTGTGAACAAAACAAGAAATAAAAGAAGAATTAATTGAGCCATAATGCTTCCTCCAACCGTCTATACTGGAATGGGATTCTTGTTTGGCGGTGGAGTAATTACCACATAAGTTTCAGCAAAGCTGGCCGAAAACTCAGTTGTAGTGTACTTTTCTTCAGCATTATTGAAAGGGTTTATTACAATTACGTATTCATGGTTGATTTCTTTTACCACAACATAATGATTTGCAAGTTTAGTCTGATCATAAACTCCTTGTTCGATTTTGATAAATTCTTGTGCAATGAGTCTACCCGTCTCAGGGTCAACTCGCACATATGCTATTACAAGCTTTTCATGGTTGAGACAACTTATAATCTCGTTTATTGCATCTTTTCGCCATGCCCTGACTTGAGCCATAGCGAAGGGCACCGTTTGCTGCACCAAATTAGCCACGTGATAGGGGGTTATCAGACCTGTAGTAATAAACTTAGTATATATGCTTACCAACGGGACTTTAAAGCCAAAGATAGCTTCTGCAACAATTTCAACCGCTATAAAGCCGCACGCGTTACCTGTTAGGTACTTATTGCCTATTATTGCGTATTGGGATTGTTTAGTATTAGCTTTTCTATCCTCAGCTACATTAACGGTAAAACCTATGTCGGGATATAAATCTGAACATACTTTTCCGTTTAATGTCATTATGCAACCATGACCTGTAGG
Source organism: Chloroflexota bacterium (assembly GCA_029782365.1). Classification (GTDB taxonomy): domain Bacteria; phylum Chloroflexota; class Anaerolineae; order Anaerolineales; family UBA4823; genus CAWBUW01. The sequence goes on along the minus strand of JAKOUW010000014.1, from coordinate 5,136 downwards.
ATCAATATAGTTAATTGGATTATTCAACATTCCAGCATAGCGATCCCAGGCAGCCGGGTTGCCGGCCCCTGGCACAATGGTATCTGCCGAAGAGAATCTGCCCAGCGCAGGGTCAAACCAGCGCGCAATGTAGAACATTAGCCCAAAATCGCTCATGTTCGAATATTGCCCGGTATATTGATACTTCGTCGGCAGGCTGCCCGAGGTAAATTTCACATTTCCATTGTCATTTGTCGAAAATTAAATGTATTTATAGCCTAAGGTGAAGCTGTTTCTGTCGATAAATAGCCGTAAGGCCATTTCGATCTTTGGGCTTTAAAACAGGTTTGCGAATTGTTATTTCCATATTGTTCAACCAATTCGGTTTCACTCAAGCCGATTGCATCTGTAATAGGCTTGTAATATTGATCAATAATCTCCTTATTCATTCCATAGAAATAAACACTTATCGCCGCAATTTCAGAAAGCATCAAAGAGCTTTTAGGAGTCCAGGTAATAATTGATAGCCCAACAAGTTGATTCGGGCAACCAATAAAGAAATTTTTACTCTCCTCTTTTGAATAAATATACTCGATGCTGAAACCTCTTTCTGGATAGAATAAGAGAAGATTAAAAGGTAACCATTCATTTGGACGAGAGGGTTCGTCTGGCCATGGTGCAATCTGCGCTTGCGAAGGTTTGCCGAATTTTGAGAGTATTGTAGATAATTGATAATTAACAATGATATTGTTTATTAAGGAAGTTTGATGTGATATTTTAGGCCCGTCGATTCTTAAAAATAAGAAATTTATACGCTGGGAATACTTACCACTCATCGTGACATCATATCCATAAGTACCAACCTTCTCCTCGAAAAAGAGGGATGCCTCTTGTTCGGACCAATCACCCTGAGAAATAAAATTGTCAGCTTCAATCTTTCCAAACTGAGACACAAATCTCTTGAATGTTTCAACATCGGTATCTCCCGGAACAACCCCCCAAAGGCAAGGTAAATCACAATTTCCATTCGTATTCAAGAAATAGTGGAACAACTCCTTTGACTTTAGAAGTGACAAGGTTGGTGCTGGTGTGAGTATTGGAGCAGGAGTTTCTGGCACACGAGTAAAACCGATTTCGTTTGAGGCTACTTTTGATGGAGTAGGAATGCTGGTTGATGTCCCGGTGTAATGAGGTTGGGTAGTAGGTTCCTCGATTGATGTATTGAGTATCGTATAGGTTGGTTGAGAAAAGATTGTGGCCTGAATTGTTGAATTTGAAGAAATAGATTGATCTGATATTTGTCTTCCTTCGCATCCACATAATATCAGGAGGTGTAAAACCACAATAATTATTTTAAGAGTATTTACCTTAATTGTCACCATTTCGTTTTCTTCGGTTTCTTTTTTAGGATTGAAATATTACTTAACCCATTCAGCCATATTAGTTTCCATATACTGATGGCGATTTTGTCCCATTTTATCTCCGGCCCATTGCCCAAAGGTATAACCCAAGAACATATCCGCAAAAGCTTCATGGTGACGAATGCTATCATCCTCTACACCTAGACCTTGATCAGGGTGTTGTCGCCATAAATCCCCGGCATAACTTGAGCCTTCCTTAAAGCCTTCATTGGTCAAATATTTAGAATCAGGAAATGATTTACTTGAAGGACTGTTAGGACCTGAAAATAATTTTGCAAAAGCATGACCAAGTTCATGGACAACTTCATTTCTATTTAACAATAATGCTAAATCTGGAGAACGCTGATATTTTCCGTCTGAACCGATAGTCACGCGCCAAAAAGGATTTTCTTTATAGAATTCAATATGGTGCGCACTATGTGTATATGCACCAGCTCCTTGACATTCAGGGCAACCTCCCATTTCCATTTCCACATAACTATACAACCTTTTAAATTCCATCATTGGGGAGTTCCTTCTCATAATTCCATCAATCATTTCACCAACTGCTGAGACTGCAAAAAACACAGCCCACTTATATTCATCTTTCCAGATTCCTCTTAAGGTGATCCCATATTTCTTCAAATGGTTTTCTACAGAGTATTTTCCGTTAAAACAATATCCATCTTCCAAACAAACATTATGTCCCGACGGATCCCGATACCTCAGAGGATTATTGAGCATACCTGCATAACGATCCCAGGCGGCCGGGTTGCCAGTCCCGGGCACGATTGTATCTGCCGAAGAGAAGCGTCCCAAAACCGGGTCAAACCAGCGCGCATTGTAGAACATTAGCCCAAAATCGCTCATGTTCGAATACTGCCCGGTATATTGATACTTCGTCGGCAGGCTGCCCGAGGCATACCGGATTTCACCCCATCCTTTATATAACTGCTTCGTCACGCTCCCCCCACTCACATCCGCACTGACGCTCGTGCTGCCCAGGTGGTCGCCAAACAGGTAGCGCACACCCTCGCTTGTGCGCAGCGCCAAGACTGAAGGGAATTTACCATTTCCTGGCAAACCAGCCCGGCACCTCATTGATCCATCCTTCGATGCCGCTTTCCACAAGCCGGACCCGCCACCACAAGAAATCATATGAATTTGCATTCTGGGGTCCATCTAAAACCAGAATCTGTTCTCCAGGCAAAAGCCTTTCCACAATATCAGCCTTCAATGAGGGTTCTGCCTGTAAGCCTATCCCATTACCAGATTCTGTAATCGTGAACGTGCTCCCTATATTCAATGCAGGAAAAGGCGACCATTCTAAGTTGTCTTCCCAAGTTTGGAACTTTGGGACCCTTAATAGTTGGTATCCACTGCCATCACTGCGAATAAGAAAAAATTTTCCACTTTGTATATGACAAATTTCATCTGAGCTAAAACCAATCCATTCTCCATCCGGAGACCATGATGGGTCAAATTCTACTCCTGGTCCATCGGTAATTTGACGCGATTCATGCGTATTTAAATTTACAATATATAAGTGATCACAAAATGGATAATGGAATGTAGCAAACACAATTTGCTGCCCATCAGGCGACCAGGAATAACTGCGTACTGGTAGATTACTCACCTGTTGAAGATTATTGCCGTCTATATCGCTTACGAAAAGACCTTCGTCGGCGTTATCTTTGGATTGTATTGCAAATGCAATTTTCTTTCCGTCAGGCGAAAATTTAGGAGACGCTATGTTGAGGCTTGGCAGAATCTTTAATTGAGTGATTCTTCCAGTTCCAATATTTACCAGTTGAAGACCTTCGTATCGATCACCAAGCCATTCACCGATTTCATTCTCCAAGGGAATAATAGAAGCATATAAAATAGATTTTCCATCTGCTGACCAAGAGAACCCCGATTTAATGCCTGGAGTGTTCGTTAACCGCACAATATTTGTTCCATCTGGATGCATCAGGTATATATCTTCGCCATTTTTTCCATGCTCCAAAAAAGCAATCCATTTCCCATCTGGTGACCATATTGGTGCGTGTGGATGTTGGCCAGTGGTGGTACTATCTTCCATAACCATACGCCAACCAAGGCCATCAACCCGCATAATTGCGATTCCATCAACACCATTTTTCATGCTGGAAAATGCTAGCCATCCAAAAATATTGGGTTTCGGTGTCGGGGTAATTGTGAGAAATGTCGGCGTAGGTTTTAATTCAAGTGTTGGGGTCATTGAATAAACAGGTTCCAATGTTTTGCTCTCTACCGGTAGGGTTGAGGTTTCCTGATGGATTTGCTCCGTCAATTTCTGAGTTTGAGAAGCAGTTCCCGTAATTGGTGCACCGAAGGTAGGTGACGGATGATAACTGGAAACTTGAGTGGTGTTCTGAATTTGCGTTGTAGGATTGCGCAAATCGGGTATCGGAACAACACAGGCAGAAAGACACACACAGTACGCGAAAAAAAATGAAATTTTGATCTCCAATAAAAAGTTTCTTGATCTACTAAGGCACTTCATGTTGTTCGATCCTTCACTTGTGGTGCCCTATAGTGATGATGTGTAATTACAATTGCTGGGCCCCAGGAATTTGTAAAATCATCCCATGAGTAGCGTTGAAAATCATTTATATATGGATTGTAGATCAGTATAAAATCAGAATTCACTGCTTTCACTGATACATAATGACGCACAAAATTACTACCTTTTCCCAAATTGGAATTACTTACAATCTTTCCCGTTATTGTATCTAATGTACAAAAAAACATAATATTGGCTCCCTTATCCAAGGTTGATTTAATCTCTTGGTAAGGATTGCTTGAGTTAAAGTAGATTTCTTCAGCGTTCCACCCTGGCAGTGTATTAATTTTTTTTGCCCATTCATTGACATCTGTTCCTTCTTCTGGTAATGTTGGATACAATTCCCAGATCATTGCTAAAGAATTTCCGCCTTCTTGAGATTCATAAATAGACGCGAACGACAGTTGACCACATAAATTATAGTGATTTTTGTCAGAATAGCTTTTAACTGTCGAAAAATAATTAGGTGACTCAACTACGATATATTGAGCCTCAAGGCCCTTCTTACCCATTAATGCAACGGGCTTTGTGACATCTGTAATCAAAGCCCAAAATTGGTACGGTGTTTGGGGGTCTCCCTCAACCGCCATGCCATTCGGCCAATGGCCAGTTGGATCATTAAAACAAAGAGGGTTATTCCGGCCATAGGAGTAACGATCAAAGTCAACTGGATTGGATGCATCAGGGATTATGCTGTCTGCCGAGGTAAACCTGGCCAGTGCAGGATCAAACCAGCGTGCGTTATAAAACAGCAACCCGAAGTCCCCCGTTGCCCCTGTTGCATAGCTGTATTGCCCTGTGTATTGGTACCTCGTCGGCAGGCTGCCCGAGGTAAATCTCGTCTCTCCCCACGCCTTGTACAACTGCTTCGTCACGCTCCCCCCGCTCACATCCGCTGTCACACTCGTGCTGCCCAGGTGGTCGCCAAACAGGTAGCGCACGCCCACGCTTGTGCGCAGCGCCACGCGTTGTCAAGAACGGAATAAGAAGTACTTAAAAAATCGGGCGGAATGTCCACTTTTAGTCAGGCGAGATGTCCGGTGCAATTCTTTAACATTATTTCAGGCGATCCGGCATGGTAGAATGAGTTTGTTCGGGCGGAGGACAAGGCTCTGCTGGAAAGCAACCTGAGCGCCACCTGAACACCGTTGCCAGGGCAGAGGATACCGT
>JAKOUW010000010.1 GCA_029782365.1 Chloroflexota bacterium | reverse complement strand
CCCTGAATTCCTTTTATCGGTAGGTTTAGTATAAACACACGGATTTCCAATCACTACGTTATCCGTGTTAATCTCGACACCATAAATTGCCTTGCACTTATTGTCTAGAACTGCTTCAATAAGGTACGAATTCACTCTAGAACCCATATCGAGAAGAGTATCATACACTTTTAGCTCCATAAGCCTGGTCGCAAGTTATGAAATGTCATGCCTCCTTTTTCATTTTCTGCAATGGTTATAATAAACCACGATGTGTATTCTGTCGCTGGTTTTCGATAACCACCGTAGTTATGCTTCAATTAGATGAGAATAGCAACCCTTAACACAAGCGCTTAAATCATATCTTATAGCTGTCCGTACTTAAATCATTACAATTGTAAAACAGCCCGCTTCAATACAGAGCGGGTCGGTTTTTAGAGGATCAATTCTACACAATGAGAGACCAAGTGCATTCAGTTCATTACTTATATTATTCGACACTTTTCCAATATTTCCCGCTTAAATATCCGCCTTAATTCACAAAAATTCCTCCAATCAGTATTGATCAAACGATAATGGCTCGTCTTACACACTCTTTTCATTTTGCTTCTGCTTTATCGCAGCATGCACCTTCCTAATCCTCCCCTTCAACTCCTTGCTGGATCTCCCTTCCCCATCCTCCACCAACTCTACAACCTCCACCACCTGCTCGGCAATCTCCTCCGGCAGCCTGCTTCGAACGACATTAATCGAACTCGCCTTCAAACTCACCCCAAAGCAGTGCTTGATCATCTCGTTAAACAAATCATAAACCTCATTGACATCCTTTGCCGCCATCATCCTCTTGTACAGCGCTTTCAGCGTCCCATCCTGCCGCTTCCGCCGCGTGGCAAGCCGGATTAGAACCAAAACCACAGACAATGCCCCACCGATTCCAATCAGCACCCAAAACATCGTTTCCCTGTTGATCCGGATCGTCAGCGCGTCTTCGTCTGGAGCTAGATAACTCACCTGCGCCACAGTCACCGTCTCCACAGCTGCCGGCCCAGCCGCCTGGCTGCCTCCGCCACTTACCACTGCCACAGGCATTTCGCCTAGAATCTCAATCACCTGCCCCGGTATCTCCGCCCGCTCATACTGCTCAGTCTCTGGGTTAAAATAAGATATCGTCACAGGCGCCACCTCAACTGTTCCAGGCCGCTGGGGCACCATGATCACTTCAAAGTCCTTCTGGGCGTAATACTGGCCGTCCCGCACAAACTCTGCGCTGTTTTTCTGCGTCTCATAAACCGCGAACCCTGGAACACTTCCGGAAAAAACCTTTTTCAACCCATCCAGGTTGACGTTTCCCGAAGCTGTGACCAACAGCGACAAAGAATCGCCGATCTCCACTTCCTCCTTGGTGTAGCTTCCCTCCAGCTGCAGTGTACCCACAATGCCCGAGAAATCCTTAGGCTTTCCTTCCGCAGGAAGC
>JAKOUW010000009.1 GCA_029782365.1 Chloroflexota bacterium | reverse complement strand
CCGTTACTCCTATCACTTTGCAGACCGCGGGTACTGTTTGGCCCTGGCTAACCAACACTTCGGCTTCCCTTAGTTTGCTGATGATTTGTTCGGTTGTAAAGTTCTTTTTTGGCATTTTTCACCTGCCTTTCGAAAAGTATACCCATTTTTCGATCCATTTCCTAACTTTCATTTTGGATCAGTTTTTGGGGGGCAGGTCACTGACCCGATTGACAACGTATTCAGCTTCTGCGGCATACGATTGGATCGTCATACGTTCCTCCTACTCGTCGAAGTCATTGACTAGCTTGCTTTCAAGCTCACGCAGCCATTCGCTGACGCGGGCGTCTCCGGCCGGTAAAATCTTGACCTGAGCGTCAATTATTTCGCCCTGTTCTCCAGACTGGGGCAGCGCCGGAGCGGTTGGCGGCACAGACTGGATCGCCTGGCGCAGCGTCCGCCGGCGCACTTCGGACGTCTGTTCGCGCAGCGCCAGCAGCAGTTCGGCGGCCTGGGCGCGAGCGGTTACAGCGACCTGGATTTGTGGGTCGGCGGCCATACCGGTAGTCAGCATCTTGCCGGTCTCATCCATCACCAGGCCAGGTCCCAGGCTGCGAGCGATGTCTGCCGCCTGAAAACCGCCCTTCCCGTTCGGGATGATGATGACCGGCTTGCCGTTCCAGGAATGTACGCCAAGCGCTTTGAGCAGCACCCAGGGTGTTGCCTTCCAGATCAGAACGACGCCAAAGACGAAACTGAGCGTCAGGCTGATTCGCCCGGCCCAGGTGCGAAAAAGCAGGGTCTGCTGCTGGCTTTCGTCCCGGCGCTCCAGTTCGTTGATCGCAAACTGCGTGGAGGTGGCGCGCACGCTGGCGTCAATCGCCAACTGTGTAGCCGTAGCGACCTGCGCCGTGCCTGTGGCGGCGATCTGCTGTGCCATAGCTGTGCCGGTGCCGGCAGCGAACTGGGCAATGGCGGTTCCCGTGCCTTGCTGGCTGATGGCGGTGGATGTGGCCGCACCGGAGACCTCAGTCTGGCGAGCCAGGTACTGCTCGGTGGCGGCCGATTGGGTGAGCTGCAGCGCCACCTGGGTGGACTGCAAATTGACCTCCATCGAGACGGCGGTGCCGGTCAGGGCCAGGTTGGAAGCCATCGCTTCTCCGGCCTGAATGGTGGAGCGGGCCTGGATCGCCGAGGCCTGGTCGGTGGCTACGAATGGGGGGATTACGGTTGGCAAGGGCGAGCGCCTGGGCGCAGGCAAATCTCCGCCGCTGACGCCGGCGCAGCCAGAGAGGAAAAACATTGCCATCAGAATGATGGAAATGACCAGATCAAAGAGGGGCCTAATCCTTTCCCGCATGGCTACCATCCCCAATTTGCGAACAAAACGTCATCCACATTTTCTTCATCCTCAATCTGCTGACCGGCCACATAAATCGTTGGCAGTTGGCGCTGGCCGGCAGGCAATTGAAGCTGCGCCGGAGGATAGGGAGTTGCCGGCGATTTCATGGCCGGGAATACAACCGGCCGAGGCATTTGAGGAACTGGATTGCGCCGCTGCGCCAGAATAGCAAAATTCCACACGGTCAGGGCGGTGCTGATCACAGCCAGCACAACGACAAACCCTATCACGCACTGCGAAGTGAGCAGGGCGGAAGACATCGCCAGGTTCGCCATGCTGCTTGCCAACACGCTGGCAGCCAATGTCAGTATGATGACCAGCATAAGCAAAAGCGCAAATCCTGCGACCAGACCGGCGAGAATTTTGCCCATGTTACTGTTCTCCCTTATTTTCCAGATATGAGGCAACGGGTTGTTCTGAAAAGTTTTGTTGCAGCGTCTCGGCGATTTCGAGCAGCATGATCTGGATGTTTTGGGGAAGGCCTCGGTACACCTTCATCAGCTTTGCCCCGTTGAGATCGTAATGCTCAATTTCGGCGGATTCTGGCAACCCCGCTAACTGCAAAACAGTTTTGACGGACTCACCAGTTACACGCGCCAGGCGCAAACAAGTTTCCATCGTTGGTAATCGCTCCGGGTAGTACATCAGGCTTCGCAATGTCCCATCGGAGAGACCGGCATCGCGTGAAAGCTCGGTCAGCGTAATCCCGTGGGATAGGCTGTACTCCTGGAGCCATTGACTCAGGCGTGTAATCGCTTTAGACTTATTGGGAAGTGACGGGTTGTTCATGGATAACAAAATAGCTCCTGTAGTAGGTACAGGAGCCGTTGTGAAATTTGGTTATGTTACGCAGTTTCTGGTTATTCTAGCCGCTGAAGCTGATGATCAATCAACCTGATAGGCAGCATAATCAATTCTTTTTGTAACAATGGCCAGATGATTTCCATCTCTGTGCTATCCGGAAGCACAATCAAGCGTTGTTTGCCCATAAGCAGGTAGTATGTCTGGGGCGCGTGCCCTCCCTCTCCGCTGTCTAGACAACTCTGCCGATCTGGCAGAGTTGTTCGTTTAAAAGCCCATTCCTCTTCAATTGTTTCTGACCCGATTCTATTAATGCAAGCTTGAGAACTGTAGGCAAGGAGATATAAATGGGATAAGCTGAAAATTTTTTTGGGAAAAAATCAATCAGCGCAGTTAATTAAGAAAAAAGGGGGAGAGGATTATTCCGGTGAAAACGAGCTGTGAAATGAATTGCAATAACTGACAACTTCTGCTACACTCATACTTATATTCTCAGAGTTCCCATCTCTACCAACCAAAGGTAATAAGCTATGCACGATCAACTGCCTGAAGTGTTGAATGTTCATGAAGCATCGGCTTACCTGCGCATCCCCCTGCGTTCGCTATACAAGCTTGCTCAGGAGAGGCGCATCCCTTGCCAGAAAGTGGGGCGGCATTGGCGCTTTCGCCGGCAAACTCTTGATCGCTGGTTAGATGCTTATCCGCAAGCAGGCATTTCGGCAAAAATCGATGGTGTTGAACAAACCGGGGACTAATTATGGATGTCTTTGCACTGCGCGACCACCTGATCCAGGATTACCACGGTTATATTTCTAGCTTTATTCAAATTCGAGACCCATATTTGCGGCGTTTCGTCAACCAGAGCCTGGGCGAGGGCTTGCTTTGGCCGGACCCCTTGATCCAGCTTAACCCAGCCTTCGAGCCGGGCCATTATATTGACGAATTGGCTGACGAAGGCCTGGTGGATAAGGCTTGCAAATCTATCTTCCGCCGCAAAAACGAACAAAACCCATCCGGCAGCCCACTGCGCCTGCACAAACACCAGGAAGAAGCCATCCGCGTTGCTCGTACAGGGCATAACTATGTCCTGACCACCGGCACCGGGTCGGGCAAGTCGTTGGCCTACATCATCCCAATCGTGGATTATGTGCTGCGCAATCCTGGCAAAGGTATCAAGGCCATCATCGTCTACCCTATGAATGCCCTGGCCAACAGCCAGATGGGTGAGCTGAGCAAGTTTCTCAAACTGGGTTTTCCAGACAATAAGCCGTTGGTCACCTTCGAGCGCTATACCGGTCAGGAAAGCGATGAAGAGAAGAATCGCATCATGGCCAATCCGCCGGACATCCTGCTGACCAACTATGTGATGCTGGAATTGATCCTGACCCGGCCCAAGGAGCAAAAATCGCTGGTCACCAACGCCCAGGGGCTGCGTTTCCTGGTATTGGACGAGTTGCACACTTACCGCGGTCGCCAGGGCGCCGATGTGGCCATGCTGGTGCGCCGGGTGCGCAATGCGCTGAATGCCTATAAATTACAATGCATCGGCACCTCGGCTACGTTAGCCGGTCCAGGCAGCCTGGAGCAGCAGCGCCAGGAAGTCGCCCGGGTGGCGACCATGCTGTTTGGCGATACCGTCCAACCCGAACACATCATTGGCGAGACCCTGCGCCGCGCCACGCCAGAGCACAAACCTGATGATCGGTTATTCCTCAACCGCCTGGCGCAACGCGTCGCTGCACCCCAGGCCGTACCTACCGATTACGAAAGCCTGCGCCAGGATCCGCTGGCAAGTTGGATCGAAAGCAACCTGGGGCTAACTACCGACGCTGTCAGTGGAAGATTGATCCGCGCTCGCCCGCGCAGCATCTCAGGGCAGGATGGCGCCGCCCGGCAGTTGAGCGCCGAAACCGGTATTCCAGAGAACCGCTGCGCCGAAGCCTTGACCCGCTTACTAATGGCTGGCTACGGCATCCCCAATCCGGAAACCAGCCTGCCCACCTTCGCCTTCCGCCTGCACCAGTTCATCAGCCGTGGCGATACGGTCTATGCCTCGCTTGAGGCAGAAAATAAACGTTACTTGACTGTATATGGCCAACAGTTTGTGCCTGGCGATCGGGGACGCATCCTGTTACCGTTGGCCTTCTGCCGTGAGTGCGGGCAGGAATATTATGTCGTCCAGCGAGTCAAAGACCAGCAAACCGGCCTGTACACCTTCATTCCACGCGACCTTTCTGACCGGCCCGATGAAGAGAGCGGCGATCCTGGATTCCTATACACTAGCAGCGACAATCCCTGGCCAGCCACGGACCAGGAGATCATTGAACGCTTGCCTGAAGATTGGCTGGAAGAATTTCACGGCGGGTTGCGCGTGCGCTCTAACCAGCGCAAGCATGTGCCGCAGAGTCTCTCCGTTGCGCCGGATGGTCTAGCCGACGCGGCCAGCTTTGCTGGCCCGGCCAGCCCGGACGGCGATTCTGGGGCAGCGGGCGCAGCGAAGCTTCGCATGCAATTCGTTCCCGCCCCTTTCCGTCTGTGCCTGCACTGCGGCGTAACCTACGGCGCTCGTCAGCAGTCCGATTTCTCTAAGCTGACCGAACTGTCTTCCGGCGGGCGCAGCACTGACACCACCCTGCTCAGCCTGTCGCTCCTGCGCACTCTGCGCAGCGACGCCGACTTGAAGAAAGAAGCCCGCAAACTACTCAGTTTTACCGACAACCGCCAGGATGCCAGTCTGCAGGCCGGGCATTTCAATGATTTCATCGAGATTGCCCTACAGCGCGCCGCCCTCTATCGTGCAGTCGAAAAAGCTGGAGCAGATGGTATTCGCCATGATGTGCTGGCGCAAAGAGTATTCGAGGCTTTCCAACTCGATTTTGCCCTCTTTGCCGCCAACCCGGATGCACGCTTCGGGCAAAAGGATAACACCTTACGCGCGCTGCGCGAGGTGCTGGGCTACCGCGTGTACCGCGACCTGAAACGCGGCTGGCGCCTGACCTCGCCCAACCTGGAGCAGTGCGGGCTGTTGGAAATCGGTTACATTTCGCTGGCCGAGGTCTGCACGGCGGACGACTTATGGGAGCAGACGCATCCAACCCTGGCTGGCGCTTCTCCCGAAACCCGCCTGCAAGTCTGTAAAGTACTGCTGGATTACATGCGCCGCTCGCTGGCGATCAAGGTTGATTATCTGGACCCGGTCTACCAGGACAGTCTCAAGCAGCAGAGCAGTCAGTATCTTAAAACCCCTTGGGCTTTAGATGAGATGGAACGCCTGAGTCGCGGCGCTGTGCTCTATCCGCGCGCGCGGGGTGAGAAAGAGCAAAACAGCGAAAACGCGTATCTATCGGCGCGTGGCGGTTTTGGTCAGTATCTGCGCCGCAGCACCACCTTCCCAGAGTTCTCCGACAAGATCACCGTACCCGAAACCGCTGTAATCATCCAACACTTGCTGAATGCGCTGGTGTTTGGCGACCTGGTAAAGATCGTCGAGGAAACCAAGAACGGCGAAGGCGTGAACGGTTACCAAATTCCCGCCTCGGCCCTGATCTGGAAGGCCGGTGATGGAACCAAGGCTTTCCACGACCCAATCAGCGTGCCGCGCTTACCAGAAGGCGGCGGGCGCACCAATCCCTTCTTCGTTGATTTCTACCAGGGTGTGGCCAGTAAACTGCTCGGTCTGGAAGCGCATGAACACACCGCTCAGGTACCGAGCGCCGTGCGTGAAGAACGCGAACAGCGCTTCCGCAGCGCCGATTTGCCCATCCTGTACTGTTCGCCGACGATGGAATTGGGTGTAGACATTGCCGAACTGAATGCGGTCAACATGCGCAACGTCCCGCCCACTCCGGCCAATTATGCCCAACGCAGCGGGCGCGCCGGGCGCAGCGGGCAACCGGCCCTGGTCTTCACCTACGCCACCATCGGCAGCCCGCACGACCAGTATTATTTCAAGCGCCCCAACCTGATGGTTGCCGGGGCGGTTGCCCCGCCGCGGCTCGACCTAGCCAACGAAGACCTGGCGCGTTCGCACGTGCATGCTATGTGGTTGGCCGAGAGCGGGCTAGATTTGGGTCTTTCGCTCAAAGAACTGTTGGATCTCGAGCCAAAGGCTTCGGGCGACGACCCATCGCTCCAACTGCTCGAATCGGTCAAAGCTGCCCTGAACTCCGAGACCTACGCCAAGAAAGCGCAGCAGCGCGCCCAGGCGGTCTTGAACACGGTTGCCGATGAACTGGCCCACGCCGATTGGTACAACGAGACCTGGCTGGAGACGATGCTCAAGCAGATTCCGATCCAGTTCGAGCAAGCCTGCAAGCGCTGGCGCAGCCTGTATCGCGCCGCTAAAGGCCAACAAAAGGCGCAGCAGAAGATCATTGACGACCACTCGCGCTCCAAAGACGACCACGATCAGGCCAAACGCCTGCGCATGGAGGCCGAGAGCCAGATCGAGCTGCTGACCGAAGCTGACAACATCATCCAATCCGACTTCTACTCTTATCGCTATTTTGCCAGCGAGGGCTTCCTGCCCGGCTACAGCTTCCCGCGCCTGCCGCTCTCAGCTTACATCCCCGGGCGGCGCATCAAGGGCAACGCCGACGAGTTCCTCTCGCGCCCGCGCTTCCTGGCCATCTCCGAGTTCGGGCCGCGCGCGATCATCTATCACGAAGGCTCGCGCTACATCATCAACAAAGTCAACCTGCCGGTGGCCGAGAGTGAGGATCCCAATTCAAACAGCGCGGCGACCCAGCGCGCCAAGCAATGCCCGGTCTGCGGTTATTTCCACCCGATCACGGCCGGCGACGGACTGGATTTGTGCGAGCGCTGTCATGCTCCGCTCAACGAAACCCTGTTCGCATTGTTCCGTTTGCAAAACGTCTCCACCCGCCGGCGCGACCGCATCAGTTCGGACGAAGAAGAGCGCATGCGCCAGGGCTTCGAACTGCGCACCGCCGTGCGCTTCCATGAGTTGGCGCCCGGCCAGCCGGCGGCTCGCTCAGCCAGTCTAAAATCCGGCGATGCCGTTCTGGGAACCATTACCTATGCCAGTTCTGCTACACTCTGGCGCATCAACATGGGCTGGAAGCGTCGCGCTGAAAATACTCCGCCAGGCTTCTTGCTTGACATCGAGCGCGGCTACTGGTCGAAGCAGAGCGAGCAGGAAGATGAACCGGACGATCCGATGTCGCCGCGCATCCAGCGTGTCACTCCCTATGTGGAAGACACCAAGAATTGCCTGCTCTTCGAGCCGGCGGAAGGCCTGGACGAAGGTCAGATGGCCTCGCTCCAGGCCGCCCTCAAAGCCGCCATCCAGGTGCATTACCAGCTCGAAGATGATGAACTGGCTGCCGAACCCCTGCCAAGCGCAAATGAACGCCGATTGCTGCTCTTTTACGAATCGGCGGAAGGCGGGGCAGGTGTGCTGCGCCGCTTGCTGGAGTCACCCCAGGCTTTTGCAGAAGTGGCGCAAGAAGCCCTGCGCCTGTGCCACTTCGACCCAGCAACCGGCGAAGATCTGCGCCGCGCCCCCAACGCCAAAGAAGACTGCGAAGCCGCCTGCTACGACTGCTTGATGAGCTACTTCAACCAGTCCGATCACCGCCGCCTGGATCGCCAGGAAATCAAAGAGACTCTGCAAGCTCTGGCTCAGGCCGAAGCGCAAATCTCGCCGAGTTCCCTGACACGCGCCGAGCATTTGCAGCAGCTTCGCAACTTGTGCCAATCCGACCTGGAACGCCAGTGGCTGGATTACTTGGAGCAACAGCATTACAACCTGCCCTCGCACGCTCAAAAGTTGATCGAGGCCTGCCACACCCGCCCGGATTTCTTCTACGAGAAAGACAACGTGGCGATCTATGTGGACGGCTACCACCACCTGTTCCCTGAGCGCCGGGCGCGCGACCAGGCGCAGCAGGAGTGCATGGAAGATTGCGGTTACACCGTGATTCGATTCGGCCTATTGGAATCATGGGAAGCGCTAATTACAAAATATTCATCCATATTTGGAAAATAAAGGCAATCGGAGGAAGAAATGGCCGATCTATATGCGGAACTTAAAAAGAAAAATGGTCAGAATTGCTATACATTATCCCGAAATAATCCCGCCAGGATGGAAGTAGATGATGCAGGGATTACAGTCGTATATCCCACGGGTTTGAGTGTTTTTCTCCCTTCTTCCATGGTAAGAGAGGCGATCCGTCGTTTGATAGCAAATGGCGAATTAAGCGTAGACGAAATTCATCATCAAGTTACCCGTCTCCACAGGACTCGAACGGACAAACTTATGGCCGTTCTTCGAGAAATTCCAGGCGTAACTTTTACTCCTTTACCAAAACGCATATTACATTTCAGAAAATAGAACAAGAACCGGGTCAGCTAAAAATGATGGGCATATATTATGGATAATCTATGACCAGAGTAGATACCAACGAAGAACGCCTGGTTGCAGAACTGGAAAGCCTGGGGGTGCGTTATCTTTCGCGCCAGGCTGTAGCTCCTGCTGTTTCGCGGCGCTCACCAGCCCATTTCCTGTCTGATCTGGTGCGCCAGCCGACCAGCCGGGTGCGTACGGCGCTGATTGCCGCTCTTTTGGCGCAGCCTGACCTCGCGGCTTTTGTCCCAGAAGCAATAACCCTGTTAAAGCCAGACGAGCAACTCACCCTTAAACTGCTCTATACCGCGGCAGTCATCTTGCAGCAAAAATATGCTGACCGTTTACGCGTTTTTCTGGGATCCCGCTGGCAGCGGCTTCCCGATTTGTATTCGGCCGGGTTAGGCATCCGCCCCGGCCAGGCCCCTGAAGAGGGCCTGCGCTCTTTGGGCCTGATTCACTGCCAGGTCACCGGGGTTGTTTTAAATTGGTCCGGCACTTATGAGAATGTGGTACAGCATTTACTCCACCGCTGGGAGAAAGAAAAACAATGGAACCTGTAACATCGCTCGCCTTGCAACATTTTCTCCAGCGACTGGGGGTTTTATATCCCGATCCGGCTGAGTTTTACTTGTTGGGCGGCAGCGCACTGTGCTTGCTCGGCAGCCCGCGCGAGACTTTGGATGTCGATTACACATTCGAATTAAGCCCTGACCAATCCGAGGCATTTCAATCCGCACTGAATCAGCTTGGCAACGAAATGAAACTTGATCTAGAGTCAGTGCCCTTGGGCGAGTTTATTCCGCTGCCCCCCGAATCGCACCAACGCCGCCGTTTCATCGGTCGCTTCGGCCAAATGGATGTCTATATTTTTGATCTTTACAGTATTGCTCTGAGCAAAATTGCCCGAGGTTTTGAATCCGATATTGAAGATGTTCTGTTTTTGCTGGAAGAAAAATTAATCCAGTTTGACTTTCTGGAGCAGCTTTTCCTGGCAATCCTGCCGCGGGCGTCAAAATCAGATATAGACGCCCAAGAATTCCGGACCTATTTCGAAGAAGTCCGGCGCAGGTGGTCCAAATGACCTTCTCCGTCGGTTCCCTCGTCAAAGCTCGCGGACGGGAATGGGTTGTCCTGCCCGAATCCGAAGATGATCTACTCGTCCTGCGTCCGCTCGGCGGCACGGATGATGAGATTGCCGGTATCTACCTGCCGCTCGAAAAAGTCGAGCCGGCCAGCTTTGCCCTGCCCGATCCCAAGCAGATCGGCGACTATCGCTCGGCACGCTTGCTGCGCGACGCGATCCGCCTGGGATTCCGCTCCAGCGCCGGGCCGTTTCGTTCGTTTGGGCGTTTGGCCTTCGAGCCGCGTCCTTATCAACTCGTCCCCATGCTGATGGCGCTCAAGCTCGACCCGGTGCGCCTGTTGATCTCGGACGATGTCGGCATTGGCAAGACCATCGAAGCCGGCTTGGTGGCGCGTGAGTTGCTCGACCGCGGCGAAATCCAACGCCTGGCGGTGCTCTGCCCGCCAGCCTTGGCCGAGCAATGGCAAGCTGAGCTGCGCGACAAGTTCCACATCGAAGCCGAATTGGTGCTGCCATCCACCGCACCGCGCCTGGAACGCAGACTGGGCGGTCTGGATCAGACCATTTTCGACCTGTATCCCTTTACCGTCATCTCGACCGAGTTCATCAAGACCGAGCGCCGGCGCGAAGATTTCAAGCGCACCTGCCCTGAGCTGGTAATCGTGGATGAGGCCCATACCTGCGCCTTCGGGCAGGAGAAGGGCCGCCACTTGCGTTACGAACTGATTCAGAAGTTGGCTGCCGATCCCAAGCGGCATATCCTGCTGGTCACGGCCACCCCGCACAGCGGCAAGGAAGAAGCTTTCCGCTCGCTGCTGACCTTTTTGGATCACGATTTCAGCGAACTCCCCGAGGATTTGAGCGGCGAAGCCAACCAGCGCGCCGCTGAAATACAGCGGTGGCGCAAACGTCTGGCGCAGCACTTCATCCAGCGCCGCCGCGCAGATATCCGCCACTACCTGGATGCCGAAACGCCCTTCCCGGAACGGCTGGAAGGGGAGTCTATCTATAAGCTCTCCGGCGATTACAAGCACCTGTTCGAGCGCGTGCTGGAGTATGCCCGCGAGAGCGTGCAGGATGTGAGCGGCGGGGCATTCCATCAACGCGTGCGCTGGTGGTCGGCGCTGGCTCTGCTGCGCTCATTGGCATCCAGCCCGGCGGCTGCCGCAGCCACGCTGCGCAATCGCGCCGCAGGATCGGATATCGAAAACCCCGATGAAGGCGACGCGAGCGTCGTTAACGAGATTGGCCGCCGCACCATCCTCGATATGGAGGAAGACGAGAATGCCGAGGGGATGGATGTGGCCCCAGGCAGCGATCCGGGCGGCGAAGAAGACGCATCCCAACGCAACCGGCGCAAGCTGCTGGAGATGGCCCGTGAAGCCGATAAACTTTATGGGGCGAAAGACGAGAAGCTGAACAAAGTCGTGGAGATGGTCAAAGACCTGCTCAAAGACGGCTACCGACCGATCTTATTCTGTCGCTTCATCCCTACCGCCGATTACGTGGCCGCAGAGCTGCGCCAACGCCTGCCCAAGAGTGCGGGTAAAGACCACCCGGTCGAGATCGCCTCCGTCACCGGGCTGCTCCCCCCTGCCGAGCGCGAGGAGCGCATTGCCCAGTTAGCCGAGTCGCCCTCCCGGGTGCTGGTCTGCACCGACTGCCTGAGCGAAGGCATCAACCTGCAGGAGCATTTCGACGCCGTGCTGCACTACGATCTATCCTGGAACCCTACCCGCCACGAACAGCGTGAGGGCCGGGTGGATCGCTACGGCCAGAAGAAGAAGACCGTGCGTGTGCTGACATACTACGGCGTGGACAACCAGATCGACGGCGTGGTTCTGGACGTGCTGCTGCGCAAGCACAAGACCATCCGCAGCTCGCTGGGCATCTCCGTGCCCGTGCCGGTGAACACCGAGCAGGTGATCGAAGCCATCTTCGAGGGCTTATTACTGCGCTCCGAACCCAGCGCCTTGCAGGGCTTCTTGCCAGGGCAAGTACTCTTGCCAGGCTTCGACGAGTACATCAAGCCGCAAAAAGACGATCTGTATGGCAAATGGGAAGCGGCGTCCGAACGCGAGAAGCGCTCGCGCACCCTGTTCGCCCAGGAGACGCTCAAAGTGGATGAGGTGGCCCAGGAACTGCAGGCCGCCCAGTCTGCCGTGGGTTCGGGCGTGGATGTGGCCGCCTTCACCCAGGAAGCCCTGCGCATGGTCGGGGCGACGGTTAGCGCTTCTGGAGGAGATGGCGCGATCGAGGTTGATTTGAAAGAGACGCCTCGCGCTTTGAAAGACAACCTGACTTATGCCAGCACCTTGAAAGAAACCTTTAGCGCCCGTTTTTCCCCGCCGGCGGATGAAGGTCAACTGCTCCTGACCCGCACCCATCCCCTGGTCGAAGGGCTGTCCGGTTACATTATGGAAGCCGCACTCGATCCGCTGAATGGCGGCGGGTCCCTGCAAGCCCGGCGTTGCGGCGCGATCCGCACCGGCGCGGTCAGCAAACGCACCACGTTGCTCCTGCTGCGCTTACGTTACCACATCGTGGTGGAATCAAACCGCAAAGACGCGAAGAGCGCGAAGATTTCTTTAAATCAAGAAAACTTTGCGTCCTTTGCGCCTTCGCGGTTCAAGAATGATGAAATACCCCTGCTGGCCGAAGACACACTGGCGCTGGCATTTGCCGGCGCACCGCAAAACGCCGAATGGCTGGATCCGGCCGCCGCCGAACAGCTTCTGCTGGCCCACCCGGAAGCCAATATCAGCCCGGAGCAAGCAACCGATTTCGTGCGCAAGGTGGAAGAAGGTTTCGACCTGCTGCGCCCGATGCTGGAACAAGCCGCCCGCCAGCGCGGCGATGCTTTGCTGGAAGCGCACCAGCGCGTGCGCCGGGCATCGAAAATCCGCAACGTGCGTTATCGGGTGGAGCCGCAGCTCCCGCCGGATGTATTAGGTATCTATGTTTATTTGCCAAAGATTTGAACCGCAAAGACGCCAAGGACACAAAGATTTATGGAAATAGAGGCAGTTGGAAAGCAAATCGTAGATGCGGCGATCAAGGTTCATCGAGCGTTAGGGCCGGGATTATTGGAATCTGCTTACCAGGCTTGCCTGGCGCATGAACTACGCAAGCGCGGCTTGTGCGTTGAGTGTGAGGTTTCACAGCCCGTCGAATATGATGGTTTACAAATTGAAGCTGGTTATCGGTTAGATATGCTGGTTGACAACCAGGTTATCATTGAAAACAAAGCTGTGGAAACTGTTTTACCAATTCATGAAGCTCAATTGCTCACATATTTACGACTTCGGGATTGCCGATTGGGCTACTTGATCAACTGGCATGTGCCCCTGGTCAAGGACGGCATCAAGCGGATGGTGAATAAATTATGATACCCTTAAACAAAAAAGCCAGGGATATAGAATTGAACTGGCCGCAACCAGACAATTACACGGCGCAGAGCCGACTTTTGTCCACTGGCGTCTTTAATTATATCAAATTCTTGGCGTACCTCGCGCCTTTGCGGTGAATAACGATGCAAACCTTCCACCGTTCTCCCTTCCTGACCATCCACACCGAAGGCGCCCTGTTGCCGATCGATCTCCTGCAGCGCATTCTGGCCGGCGATAAAGATTTGCCCGGCCTGGCTCCCGAAGACTATCACCTCTCTGGCGAAAAAGTCAACGAAGCGATCAACCGCGCCTGGAACCACTTGCAAGGGGCCTGGGCGGCGTTCCAGACCAGTCGCGGACGCCTGAAGGAAGGCGACCCCGGCACCACCCTGACCCGCGAACGTTGGCTGCTGCCGCTGTTTCAGGAGTTGGGCTATGGGCGGCTGCAAACAGCCAAGGCCATCGAAATTGAGGGCAAGAGTTACGCCATCTCGCACACCTGGGGAACAGCGGAGCTACCGACGCCCATCCACCTGGTGGGCTGCGGGGTGGATATCGAAAAACGCCAGGCGGGGGTGAGCGGGGCGTCCAAGTCCAGCCCACACTCGCTGATGCAGGAACTGCTTAACCGCGATGAGACGCGCCACTGGGGCCTGGTCTCTAACGGCCTGCGCCTGCGGGTGCTGCGCGACAATGCCAGCCTGACCCGCCAGGCGTATCTGGAATTCGACCTGGAAGCGATGTTCAGCGGCGAAATCTATGCCGACTTCGCCGTGTTGTGGCTGGTGTGCCACCAATCGCGGCTGGAAGGCGACAAACCCGAAGCGCAGTGGTTGGAGCGTTGGTCGCAAGTGGCCCAGGATCAAGGTACGCGCGCCCTGGAGGGGCTGCGCAGCGGCGTGGAAGAAGCCATCATCGCCCTGGGACAAGGTTTTCTGGTGCATCCGGCCAACCAGGCGCTGCGCCAGCAGTTGAAAAGCGGCAAGCTAGACCGCCAGCAGTATTTTCGCCAATTGCTTCGTTTGGTGTACCGGCTGATCTTTCTGTTCGTGGCCGAAGACCGCGACCTGCTGCTTCTGCCGGAGGCCGCGCCTGAAGCCAAAGAACGTTATCTGAAGTTCTACTCCACCGCCCGCCTGCGCCGCCTGGCCGAGCGCCAGCGCGGCGGGCGCCATCCCGACCTGTGGATTGGCTTGCAGGTGATAATAGGGATTTTGAGCGGAGAGAAAATGGAACCGCAAAGGCGCGAAGAGCGCCAAGATTCTTTAGAAAAAGAAAACTTCGCGTCCTTTGCGTCTTCGCGGTTAGCTCTTGGCCTGCCGGTATTAGGCGGTTTCCTGTTCTCGCACACTGCCCTGCCCGACCTGGAAGATGCCCAGGTGGACAACCAGGCGCTGCTCAACGCCGTGCGCTCGCTGGCTTTTACCCAAGAAAAAAGCTCCCGCAGGGCCGTAGATTACAAGAACCTGGGCTCCGAAGAACTGGGCAGTGTGTACGAAAGCCTGCTCGAACTCCAACCCATTCTCAATGTCGAAGCCGGCGCGTTCCAACTGACCACGGTAGCAGGCAACGAGCGCAAGACCACCGGCAGTTACTACACCAACGCCGGGCTGATTAAAATCACCCTGGACTCCGCCCTCGACCCGGTGATCGCCCAGGCGCTTGAAAGGGCCAAAGAAGAATGGAACCGCGAAGACTCAAAGAGCGCTAAGGAATTTTTAGAAAAAGACTTTGCGTCCTTCGCGTCTTTGCGGTTAATTGCCCTGAAAATTTGCGACCCCGCCTGCGGTTCCGGGCATTTCCTGATCGCCGCCGCCCGCCGGATTGCCCGCCGCCTGGCGCAGCTTCGCTCTGGCGACGAAGAGCCGTCCCCCTCAATGATCCGCCATGCCCTGCGCGAAGTGATCGCCCACTGCATCTACGGCGTGGACATCAACCCGATGGCGGTCGAGCTGTGCAAGGTCAACCTGTGGCTGGAAGCGCTCGAACCAGGCAAGCCGCTGACCTTCCTGGATGCCCACATCAAGTGCGGCAACAGCCTGGTTGGGGTGGGGCCGGGCATGGATGTGTACGATCTGACTATCCCCGACGAAGCCTTCGATCCGGTCACCGGCGACGATAAGAAAGTAGCTAGTGCGCTAAAGAAGCGCAATAAGGAAGAGCGCAAAGGCCAGTTGACCTTCGATCTATCCGGCGTGCGCGAAGAACCGACGGAAGACTACGCTGCTCGCGCCCGCCAGGTGGAAGCCATGCCGGAGGATACACCTGAGCAGGTAGCTGCAAAAGCCTCGGCTTACGAGGCCCTGCAAGCTGATTACCAGGCTCAACACCGTCGCCTGCTGGCCGATTTATGGACGGCGGCCTTCTTTTGGAAGCTGCGGCTCGATTCTAAAGGTGCGCTGGCCGCTCCGACCCAGGGCGAGTGGCGCAACGCTCGCCTGGGTAAGCCTTCGCTTGGATTGGCCGCTGAGGCGCGGTGCATCTCAGAAGAACTTAATTTTTTCCACTGGTCATTAGAATTCCCAGATGTGTTTGACCGAGGCGGTTTTGACTGTTTACTGGGCAACCCGCCGTGGGAGCGCATCAAGTTGCAAGAAGAAGAATTTTTCGCCCAGCGCGACCTGGAAATTGCTGCTGCGCCCAATAAGGCTGTGCGCCAGAAATTAATCACCGCACTAATACATTCTAACCTAACGCTTGCCAAAGCTTTTGAGAAAGCTAAACATATGGCTGAGTGCATAAGTAAGTTTGTTCGTGAAAGTGAACGTTACCCCCTGACTGCTGTAGGCGATGTAAACTCATACGCCCTGTTTGCCGAGCATATTCGTAACCTGATTGCAAGAATCGGATATTCTGGAATCATTGTTCCAACCGGAATTGCAACCGATGATACCACCAAGAATTTTTTTGCTGACTTGACTGAAAAATTGTCTCTAGCTTCCCTGTACGATTTTGAAAACCGAGAAAATCTGTTTCCGGCGGTTGATAGTCGTATGAAGTTTTCTTTACTTACATTGTCTGGTGCGACGGAAAAACATACCAATTTCGTCTTTTTTGCAACCCGCGTTGAACATTTGCGCGATGAGCGCCGTCGCTTTAGCCTCGAACCATCTGAGATCGCATTGTTCAATCCAAATACTCTCACCATGCCCCTTTTTCGCACCCGATCTGACGCTGAATTAACGCGTAAGATTTATCAATCTGTTCCAGTATTAGTAAATGAAAACTCACACCAGAACCCATGGCGCATGCGGTTTATGGCTATGTTTCATATGTCGAACGATAGCTATTTATTTGTCAACCATCCAGGAGAAGGTTACGAGAGATTATTTGAGGGAAAAATGGTGCAGGCGTTTGATCATCGAGCTGCAAGTACAGTATATGTCGCGAGTAATGCGGTTCGACAAAGCCAGCCTTTGGAATCATCGCTGGACCAATATACGGATCCTACTTATTCACCAAAACCGACTTGGTGGGTTCCTCGCTCTGAAGTTGAGTCACGGTTAAGTCAATGGCCAAGAAATTGGTTGTTAGGTATAAAGGAAATAACATCGGCAACAAATGAGCGAACTTTGATTGCAAGCCTTTTGCCGCGAGAAGGGGTTGGCAACAAAATTCCCTTGTTATTATCTGATTTAGATAATGTCAACTTAAATGCTTGCTTACTCTCAAATCTAAACTGTATGGTACTTGATTTTGTTGCTCGTCAAAAAGTTGCTGGCGTCACCATTAACCTTTTTATCCTGAAACAATTTCCCATACTTCCGCCCTCTAGTTATGATTCGGTGGCAATTAACTTCATAGCTCCGCGAGTGCTAGAGCTAGTTTACACTGCTTATGACCTCAGACCGTTTGCTGAAGATATGGAGTATTACGGCGAGCCGTTCCGTTGGGATCTAGAGCGCCGCGCCCTGCTGCGTTCCGAATTGGATGCCTATTACGCCAAACTCTATGGCCTGACGCGCGACGAATTACGCTACATTCTCGACCCGCAGGATGTGTATGGGCCGGATTTTCCCGGCGAGACGTTCCGGGTGTTGAAGGAGAAGGAGATCAGGCAGTTTGGCGAGTATCGCACGCGGCGGCTGGTGCTGGAGGCGTGGGATCGGTTGGAGGGGGTTGAACCGGCGAAGATTGAGAAGCCAGCAGCGGCCGAGCCAGTGAAAGAGGTGTATGCGCCGGCGGTGAAGGAGAAACCTGCGCGGGCGGTCAAGGAGAAGCCGGTGCAGGAAACACCTGGGCAGCCCACGGCGATGCAAGCATCGTTTAGCGATTTCGGGTTGTATAAGTGCGGCGCGTGCGGAAAGATGGTGATGGGCTTCGACCGCGAGAATCACGCGCGGGAGGCGCATAAGGGCAAGGGCGTGGAGTGGGTGAAGGTGAAGTGATGGCGCTCAGAATAAAACGTATGCCGAAGGATGAATTTGACAAGGTGGCGAACCGTCAATGGGTGCCTGTGATGCTATCAGGCGAGGGCAGGTCAAGGAGACAGGGCCGGAGAAGCAATTGATGATGAAGCTATATCGTTGTGGGCAGGTCAGGATGCAGTTGAATACTTTTGCATCTCAGGCGCAACCCCTTTCACCAACATAGAACGAACCAGGAGAACCATTTCTTTCGATGGAATATCTTTATGGTTGTGATACCAATGAGTGATCGTCGCGAGAATGGCAGACAGTGCAAATTCAGATATATAAGAGACGTGGATATCGTTTTCAGGTAGCCCGAAAGCCGTTGCCAACGCAGGACGCATGACGGCCTTCAGCTTCCTGGCAAAATTTGGGTCTCCGTTTTCACCCAACAGCACACTTAGGTAATTTCCTTTTGATTCATAGACCTCTGCCACTTTCTGGATAATGTCATCGTTCAGCCCGCCTTCCAGGCTATTAAGAACCTGGACCTTCAAGTATTCAAGAAGCCAATCCTCCAACTGATTCAAGACATCACAAATATCGGCAAAATACTCGTAAAACGTACTTCGGTTGTATCCGGCCTTTGTTGTGATGTCTTTGATGGTGATATTTTCGATCTTTATCTGGCAATACAGGCTCCAAAAAGCTTCAATCAGGTTTTCTCGCGTTTGGGCTGTGATCTCGGGTTGCTTTTTCATTCGTTCAACTCCTTCCAGAATGCGATCATCCGACATTCGGGTGATGGTTGATGGTTGATGCACGAGGGCAGAAGAATTATACTGTGTTTGTCCGACACAGTGTTGGATAAACATAGGTAAGTCGAGATGAAAGGAATTGACCTATGAAATTCTTTAGAAGGCATTGGTATGATATCGGCGGGATCGTTGCAATTGCAGCGTTTGCCTGCCTGGTGATTTTTTGGAACCAAATGGATGTGCTGGTCAGATTGCAGCTTTTGAGCTTTATTGCTATTCTGGTTCACCAGTACGAGGAATATGGTATTCCTGGCGGCGAACCGGCGATTATGAATATCGCTTTGCGAAACAGCGATATCCCCGACCGCTATCCGCTAAACCAAAACTCTGCCATGATTACCAATGTATTGGTTACATACACAGTTTATTTACTTCCCGTTTTTCTATCAAATGTGATTTGGCTCGGGCTGGCGCCGATGCTAATGGGCATGATGCAGTTCGTTGTGCATGGGATTGCCACCAACATCAAGATGAAATCCATCTACAACCCGGGTCTTGGGGCGGTGGTATTCCTTCATATTCCCATTGGGATTTATTACATCTGGTATATCACTTCCAAAGGATTGGCGCAGGGAACAGACTGGCTTTTAGGTATTGTTTACTTGCTAATCATTGCAGGTGGGATCGTCAATGGATTGACATATAGAGTGCTGGCGAACCGAAATTCGAAATATCCATTTGACCAGGTGGAAATGGGGCGCTTCCACGTACAGGAAAAACTCGGAAAGTTGTCAGCCAAGTAAGCCAGCGGACATTTGAATCTTGGCTCATCTTTCCTGGGAACTATTATTCTTCGTTACTTACCGCCGCAATGAAAAGGTGGAATGTTCAGGGAAAATGGAATGATTAAGTAGAGTCAACCCTTAGCGCCCGAATCCAAAAGTAGATAGCCCTGGCGGTTGGCCAGGGCTATCGTGTTAGGTCACGCTAAAACAGCGACAACCGTCCTTGCGCGGCAGCGCTCTTGGGCCTCCCATTGCGAGTGGGCAGCGCCTTGTTGCGCGCCGCCAGCCACTCGGACCAGGTGCGCGCTTTGAAGGGGTTGAGATGCGGGCTGGCCGCGGTCAGTGAGCGGCGATAAAGAACATCGCTCAGCGGCGAGGCCGTCATATCGTTCTGAGTAGAGAAGATGGCATTGGCCCGTTCCAGGCGGTCGTCTTTCAACACCGACAGGATCAGGTCGTTCAGGAAGTCGCCTTCCTCGTCATCGCACAAAGCCGACGCCACCTCGTCACCGTAAAACAATTGAGCAGCCTTCATCTTCTGGCCGAGCAGGTTCAGCGCCCGCTCTTCCAGCGTGTTCTCGTAGGTCGGGAAGAGCACCCGCACCGGCAGCGGCGCGCCCGGGCGGTAAACTGCAATGCTTCGCATCACTCTCCAGAGAATGGGTAAGAGCTAGTCGATCTCGTAGAACACCGCAGGGGTTCATAATCTGGGTCAAGTGGGCCACTTACCCGTCTCTAAACAGCATCCCTGCCCCGCCCACTGCCGCTGTTGGTCTCGGAAACCTCATAGGCCATCCGGCCGGTGATGGTTACCAGGTCGCTTTTGTGCGATTGGGCCAGCGCCTGCGAAGCTGCCCTTCGTACGGCCTCCGCGCCCCAGCCGGCGCGCCGCGTCAAATTGACGTAGTTGCGCCTCTTCTCATCGCTGGGGCTGCCTCGCCTTGGCAGGAAATAACGCGCTATCGCCCCCTCACCGCCAAAGACTGCTCCGGTTCTGGATGTATATGCTATGATTAGATAAACAATCCGCCTATGGCCTCCAGCTCGCTGCTTTCCACCAAGTTTTTTGTCCCGCCGGTGCGCGCCACGCTCACTGCTCGCCCGCGCCTGCTCGCACGGCTGGCCCATGGATTGGACGGGCCTCTCACCCTGCTCTCCGCGCCTGCCGGCTACGGCAAAACAACGCTCTTCTCCGAGTGGCGCGCCGGGCCTGGCGCCGCTGTCCCGCTGGCCTGGCTCTCGCTCGACGCTGAAGACAACGACCTGCCCCGCTTTTATCAATATCTGCTGGCCTGCCTGGAGGCCGCCCTGCCTGGCGCGCTGCCTGGCGCTCTGCACGATCTCTTGCCCCTGCTGCAGTCCTCTGAACCGCCTCCCTTTGAAGCGGTCCTTACCCCCCTGGCGAATGCCCTGGCCGAGAACCAGCGGGATTTTGTGCTGGTTCTCGACGACTACCATGTCATCCAGACGAGCGCCATCCACGCCGCGCTGGCCTTCCTGCTTGACCACCTGCCGCCTGCCATGCACCTGGCCATCCTTTCCCGCACCGACCCGCCTCTGCCGCTGGCGCGCTGGCGCGCTCGCAGCCACATTCTTGAGATTCGTGAGGCCGATTTGCGCTTTACACCGGATGAAGCTGCGGCCTTCTTGAACGAAGGGATGGGGCTGAGCCTGTCTGCTGAAGACCTGGCCGCCCTCGAGTCGCGCACTGAAGGCTGGATCGCTGGCCTGCAGTTGGCCGCCCTTTCCATGCAAGGCTGCAACGATATTCACGCCTTCGTTTCGGCGTTCACCGGCAGCCACCATTATGTCATGGACTACCTGGTTGAAGAGGTGCTCAAACTTCAACCGAAGAATGTGAGCGGCTTCTTGCTGCAAACTTCGCTCTTGGACCGCCTGTGCGGGTCGCTGTGCGAGGCTGTTGTCCGCTTGGACACGGCTGAGCCGGTGGATGGGCAGGGTACGTTGGAAACCCTGGAAGAGATGAACCTATTTGTGATCCCGCTGGACGATGAACGGCGTTGGTATCGCTATCATCATCTCTTCGCCGACGTGCTGCGCAAGCGCCTGCAGCACCAGTTTCCCCATTTGCTTCCCGAGCTGCACCGCCGCGCCTCGCAGTGGTACGAGCGCAACGGATGTATCGCCGAATCCATCCAGCAGGCGATCTCCGCCGGCGATCAAGGCCGGGCGGCGCAGTTGATCGAGCAGAACGGCTGTACCTTACTGATGAGCGGCGAGGTCTCGACGCTGCTGAACTGGGCCGGCGCCATCGAATTTCAATCCGCAAACCATCCCTGGTTGGCCATTCAAAAAGCCTGGGCGCTCGCCCTCAGCGGCAGCCTGGAGCAGATCGAGCCAACCCTGCAGGCTCCCGAGCAGCTGCTTGCTCCGCTGGAACCCACCGTTGAGGTCCGGACCATGCAGGGCACCATCGCCGCGGCCCGCGCCCAGTGCGCCAACCTGCGCGGCGATACACAGGCGGCCGCGCAGTATGCCCGGCGCGCCCTGGATCTGCTGCCCGACTGCAGTTCCATTGCTCAAAGTATCCGCAGTGTGGCGACCTCGATCCTTGGGGATGCCAGTTGGATCAACGGGAATTTGGAGCAGGCCGCCCGCGCCTACGCCGAAGCCATCCGCATCGGCCGGGAGGCCGGGAACCTGCACATGGTCATCATTGCCAATACCAACCTGGCCGATATATGCATGGAACAGGGCCAGCTCCACCAGGCAGCCGGCACCTATACACGCTCCCTGCAGATGGCGGTTCGCCCAGATGGACAAAGATCGCCGTTGGCCGCCAAGCTGTACGCCGGCCTGGGCAGGATAGCCTATGAGCGCAGCCAACTGCACGATGCAGATCAAAATTTACGGCAGTGCATCGAGCTGTGCCGGCAGTGGGGGGAAGACGACCTGCAGGCCATTGCCAGCGCCATGCTGGCCAGGCTGGAGCTTGCCCGGGGGAATGCAGAGAAAGCCCAGGAAACGTTTCGGGAGGCAGAACGGCTGGCCGGCGAGCATCCGCTTCCCCTGCTGCGCTCTATCCAGTGGAAGTATGAAGGTGCGCGCTATTGGTTGGCCCAAGGGAACCTGGAAAAACTGTCGCAGCTCATTCAACAGAGCGCTCTGTCGACGATGGACGAAATTCCCTATCCGCGGGAGCCCGAATACATCATCCTGCTGCGAACGCTCCTCGCCCAGGATGATGTTGAAGCTGGCCTGGCCTTAGCCCAACGCCTGCTGAAACAGGCCTTAGCGGCCGGGCGGATGGGCTTGGTCATCGAAATCCTGATCCTCCAGGCGCTGGCATTCCAGGCGCAGAAAGAGACCGAGCCGGCCCTGGCGGCCCTGGAAAGAGTCCTCTCGCTGGCCCAGCCGGAGGGGTATGTGCGATCCTTTCTGGATGAAGGCGAAGCGATGACGAGACTGCTGTGCCAGGCGCAGTCACGCCAGGTTGGGAGCGGGTATGCGGGGGTGCTGCTTTCCAGGATTGGCAAAATCACCGCCATGACCCAGCCCTCCATGCAGCTTTTGAGCGAGCCCCTGACGGCGCGTGAGGTGGAGGTTCTGAAGCTCATCCAGGCCGGCTGCTCCAACCAGGATATTGCCAGGCAGTTAGTCATCTCCCTCCCCACCGTCAAGCGCCATATCAGCAATGTGTATGCCAAGCTGGGGGTACAAAGCAGGACCCAGGCCGTCGCCATCGGCAAAGAGCTCAAAATATTCGATTGAGCGGCGGCAGATCAGCACGTTCCAAAAGCCTGCAGTGGACATCGTCCGCGGCCGGCTTTCTTTTTCATGTGGAAGAAATACAACCCCAGATACAACCTTCAGACGATGAACCCTGACCAGGAAACTGCTACAGTAGAACCAGAGAGAATATGATGAACAAGCAGGATACAAACAGCAAGGAAAGTCAAACAGCGTTTTCCACCGGCGCTCAGGGAGCCTTCTTCGAGATCCACGTCAAAGGTCATCTCGATGAGAGCTGGTCGGATTGGCTGGAAGGCCTGGATGTGACGCTTTTGCAGAACGGTGAAATGATCCTTTGCGGGCACATCGGAGACCAGGCCGCCCTGCTGGGCACCCTGAACAAACTGTACGGGCTGAACCTGACCTTGCTCTCGCTGAGCAAAGTCGAGCAAAAGAAATAATGTCAAAGAATCCATTCAAGAAGGAGATTTCAGAAATGGAAAACACAAATCAGTTCAATCCCGATCTGGGAACCATTGGGCGGAGCGCATTCATCATCGAGAAGATTCACAACTGCGCAGACTGCCCCATCCGGCACCTGGCGATCAAACGGCCGCGCTCGATCTTTGCCCGGCTCCACATCTGGCACAAGACCTGGTGGCCTGGCTGGAAGCTCCACCAGGCGCGGGCGTGCGCCCTGCGCGCGGCGGCCAAGGCTCAGGCCTGATCGAATCATTCACAATCAGACAACCGTAATTTGGAGAAAAAGAAATGGAAAACACACGCAAGTTAAACCCGGATCTCGGCACCATCGCTTGGGGCGCCTTCTTCATCCTGTGGGGAATCACAGAAATGATTCCATCCCTGCCGGAGGGCACAGGCGCAGCCGGCATCGGCGCCATCCTGATCGGCCTCAACCTGGCCCGGTTATGGAAACAAGAACCCATCGGCGGTTTTACGACCACCTTCGGCATCCTGGCGCTCCTGTTGGGCGCTCTGCAGCTGGCGCGCCCATACCTGCACCTGTCGTTCGAGCTCCCGATCTTCGCCATTCTGCTGTTGGCGCTGGGGCTGATCCTGCTGGGCAGTGGACTGAGAGAGAGTAAAAACAATGGATAAAACATTACAAGGACAGCGGTTCATGGAGGGGCACGGCCAACGTGCCCCTCTCGCCGCAGGGATCGCATGGGGCTTCCTCGGGGGCCTGGCCGGCACGCTGGTGATGGACATCGTGCTCATGGGAGCCCTGCTGGCGCTCAGGCAGCCAGCGTTGATGTGCTTTTCCATCGTCGGAGACACGGTTTCCCGTTTCCTGGCGCTGTTCAACATGCAGGTGGCGGGCGGCGTCCCCACGGGCGTGGTTACGCATTATACTGTCGGTCCTTTGTTCGGCATGCTCTTTGGAGCGATCGTAGCGTTGTTCCCTGCTCTTCGCCAGGCCTCCTGGAAGAAGATCACCCTGGCTGCGTTTGTGTATGTGGAGATCCTGAGCCAGCCGCTCCTGGTGACAACGCCCATGCTGTTGAAAATGGCGGCGCCTGCAGCCCTGCAGTGGTTCGGTGGATCCTTCGTCATGCACCTGATCATGAGCATTGTGCTTGGCGTCATCGTGGGATATGGGCTGCGAGCGCCATCCCGTTCGACCCTGGAGAGAGCCTGATAAATGTGTTGGCCGTATTTGCCAACCCCAAGTCCCTCTTCCACGCCATTCTGGGGCAGTTCACCGAGGGGCTGCCTGGAAAGAATCGCCAGGCAGCCCCCCAGGCTCGATCTGTTGAGCAGTAAGCAAATGAAGAATATCGACGAGAACTTAGCGAACACGCCGTTGATCGCGCGGCGTTATAATGAAAGCGCATGCATTAAACACCCGGCGCAGCTTGCATCCCGCCAGCCGGGATGCAAGCTGCTGTTCGTTGTAAATAGATTAAAGGGATCTTCCGGATCGCCGGAGCCCGATATGAGAGGTCAAAACATGAGCGAACAAGCCCCGCAGCGCAGCCTGGAACTGTTCAGGTCAGGTTTTTTCTGCGCAGAGAGTGTGCTGCTGGCGATCGCGGAAAGCCAGGGCATCCACTCCGATTTGATTCCCAGGATTGCCACGGGCTTTTGCAGCGGTGTTTCTCGCACAGGCGGTATGTGTGGTGCGCTCAGCGGGGCAATCATGGGCATCAGCCTGGCTGCCGGCAGAAATTCACCGCACGAATCCATCGAAATCTGCTATACCCTTACTCAAAAATTGATCAGCCGTTTTGAAGAGCTCCATGGTTCTGTCAATTGCCGCCAATTGATCGGCTGCGACCTGGCCACCGAGGCAGGACAGCGGTATTTCATAGAAAATCAGCTCATGGAGCGTTGTCTGCAATGCGCTGAGGATGCCACCAGAATCGCGATTTCACTGATAGCCGAATTGCAGCATTGAGAAGAACCTCTAATCGGGGCTTCAGAGAAAAGCCCCCCAGGGTTCGTGGACCTGCGAAGGAAAGGAACGCATGAATACCCAGCTTCCGGATGTTCATTTCCAGCGGATCACCGCTACAAACGTGGTGGCAGTCTGCAAATTGAGTGAAACCCTTACGCCGTCGCAGCGCAAAATGGTGGCGGACAATGCCGTGTCGATTGCCCAGGCGCATTGTTCTGAAAACGCCTGGATGCGGGCCATCTATGCCAATGGCGAGCTGGTCGGGTTTGTTCTGCTCCACATTGGCTCGGATTACCAGGATGGCATTGACTGCCCCGGGTATTTCCTGTGGCGTTTTATGATCGCTGGACCACAGCAGGGCAAGCGGTACGGCCGCATGGCGTTGGACCGCCTGCTGGCCCATTTGAAGGCGCAAGGCGTTCCGCAGTTGTACACGAGCTGCGGCCAGGGTGAAGCCAGTCCGGAAGGGTTTTATAGAGAGATGGGATTCACGCCCACCGGAGAAATGTACGGTGACGAAATCGAGCTGGTGTTGGCGATCAAGTAAGCCGGGCTGCCTGGCCGAGCCTTACCAGATTGAGCTTATGAGCAATTCTATTGATACAAAACGGAGGATGCGATGCACAAACGAATGGCCGATAAATCGATCCAGCCATCGGATGAGGATATGATCAGCACGATCGGGCAGCCCATCGCCGGCGCCTGTACCGCCCTGCGGCAGTTCCTGGTGGACACCTACCATATCGCTCCCATTTTCAACTCGGGCGGGCAGAAATACGGCTGGAATCTGCAGCACCGCATTGGCGGGCGGCCCTTATGTGAAATGTACCCCGAGCACGGTTCTTTTACTGCCCTGGTGATCCTGGGTAAAGCCGACCTGGAGCAGGCCCTGGCAAGGCTGGATTCGTTTGGCCCGACCGTGCGGCAGGCTTTGGTGGAATCACCCAGGTATCACGATGGCTGCTGGATGTACATCCGCGTGGCCGATTCGCTGACCTGCCAGCAGGATGTGCAGGACATCGAGCAGTTGATCTTGATCAAGAAAAGGCCACCCAGGAGGAAGGCAGTCGTGTGATCGCAAGGATACCTGTCCACCTGACCAGGATTTCGATAGTCAACCGGTCAACCAGAACTCCCCCCGCGGCGGGGGAGTTGTTTTTCATCTCGGAGTATCATCACGATATCCCGCTATCCAGGAGTTAAACCCATGAAAACACTTTCTCAAACCACCACTCCGACCGCCATCCCCCAGCCCATCAATCTCAGCGTGATTGTGATGGGCCTGCTCATCATCGGAGTGGTGCTGCTGGCGCTGAGCGGCAAAAAAGTGCCGCTGCTGTCTGAACCCCGGATCTCCTTAGTTGTCTTGATTGTTTTGGGCATGGCAATGTGCACTGCCAGCGGCATCAACCGCGTGGCGGCGCTCAATGCCTGGGCGCATCCCCTGGCCATTGTCGGCTATGTGTTGGGCGCGGCCATCCTGCTCCTGGCAGGGGCAGTGTTTTTCAATGCCAGGCCGTCCTTCATCGCCAGCGACCAGCAGGCGCTCTTATGGGTTGTGGGGTTGATCGCCGCGAAGGTTCTCAATACCGTCATTCACGCCTGGCTCGTCCAGGCATGACGCCTGAAAGAACTGCCAATGAAACACCAATCCGCCCTGAAATGGCTTATTCCTCCGATCTTCGTCCTGGCCTTGCTGGCCGCGGCCTGGGGGCTGTTTGACCCCACCCCTGGCCAACCCTATGCTTACACCAACCACCGCGGCGAAACCGTCATGATCAACGGGCGGGGATTGTATCAGTATGACACGCTCAGCACCGCCGCACAGATGCAGGGCAATGATTTCATCACCCTTGTCGTCGGCCTGCCGCTGCTGGCGTTCTCCACCTGGCTGGCCTTTAAAGGCAAACTGCGCGGGCAGCTCTTGCTGACGGGGACGTTGGGCTTCTTCCTTTACACCTATATGTCCATGTCGATGCTGACAGCCTACAACAACCTGTTCCTGGTCTATGTGGCGCTTTTCGGCTTGAGCCTGTATGCCTTTATCCTGAGCATGATGTCGTTTGACCTGGCTGGCCTGCCGCGTCAATTCTCAGCGCGTTTGCCGCATGGCATGATAGCCGCTTTGCTGTTTGTCGTAGGCGGGTTTCTCTCGCTGGCCTGGCTGGGGCGGATCGGCGGTCCGCTGGTCAATGGCACAACCCCCGCCCTGGAAAATACCACCACCCTGGTGATCCAGACGATGGACCTGGGGCTGATCGTGCCTTTGTCCATCCTGGCGGGAATATTATTGCTGCGCCGCTCGGCCTGGGGCTACCTGCTGGCCTCGGTGTTCGTGCTGAAAGCTGTGACCTTGGGCCTGGGCGTCAGCGCCATGGGCGTCAATATGGCTTTGCAGGGCGTTCCCGACAGCCTGGCAATCGTTGTGCCGTTCCTGGCGATCACCCTGCTCAACCTGGGAGCCACGGCGTCTTTGTTAAGAAATATCGTCGAATAAGATGAAAGACTTTTACGATGCTTTTTACCGCGCCCTGGAACACAGCCGGGCTTACCACGTTTTCTGTGAGCGCGTGTACGGCAAGGATCTGGGCCAGCACGGTTTCGCGGACGTGGAACAGCTTGAACTGCTTCTGCAGGTGACTCAGCTCAGGCTCGGCCAGAGCGTTCTCGACCTGGGCTGCGGCGATGGCCGCATCGCAGAATACCTGGCGGATCGCTCCGCGGCGCACGTCAGCGGGTTGGATTTCATCCCCCTGGCCGTCCAGCAGGCGCAGCAGCGCACAACGGCCAAAGCTGAGCGCCTGAATTTTCAAGTGGGCGACATCAATCACCTGGCTTTGCCGCCAGCCGCCTTCAATCTCATTCTATCCATCGACACGATCTATTTCAGCGAAGATTACACCGCCACGCTGGCAGCCCTCAAAGCGTCGCTCAAGCCGGGTGGTCAGGTGGCGATCTTTTATTCTTATGGACGCGAACCCTGGGTGCCGGTGGAGCAGTTCCCCAAGGATCGCCTGCCTGCCGACAAAACACCCCTGGCTGAGGCGCTGTGGTCTAACGGACTGGCCTTCCAAAACTGGAATCTGACCGCTCAGGATCACGCTCTGGCTCTGCGCCGCAAGGTGGTGCTGGAAGAATTGAAACCTGTCTTCGAAGCCGAGCAGACTATGTTCCTCTACGAAAACCGCCTGGGCGACAGCGAAGGCATCCGCCAGGCGATTGAAGATGGACTGCACGCCCGTTATCTCTACCTGGCAAAGGAAAACTCCCTGTCCACTTGACCAGTCGAAAATTTGTCCATCCGGACACCTCGACCTCTCCCTCCGACAGAGGATTTTTTCTCGCGCTGGAAGTATCCTTTACACAGTCACACAAAGTTAAAACGCTCACCGCTCAACCGCTGTGACGTATTTCCTTCACAACCCATATTGAGGAGCAAACCATGTATCCTGCTGTCACCCTGATCCTTGCGGCGCTGTTTGCAGCGCTGATCTACTTCTTCCTGGTCCGTCCCTGGATTTTGCACTGGGGAGCCACCCAGGCTGAAATCCAACGCGTTTATATGGGCGACGAGCTCGTGACCCAGCCCCACTTCGTCGCCACCCGCGCCGTGACCATCCAGGCCGCCCCGGCGGATGTCTGGCGCTGGATCCTGCAGATTGGCTCGGCTCGCGCCGGTTGGTACAGCCACGATTGGCTGGATAATGCCGGGGTAGAAAGCTCGCACGAGATTTTGCCTCAGTTTCAAAAAATCGAACCCGGCTATTTCATCCCTTTCACACCTGATCAAAAAAATGGGATGTGGGTGAAAGAATACCAGGAACCGCATGTCATTCTTTGGTGGGATAAAAAACTTAAAGCTACCTGGTTGTGGCAGATCGACGAAATCGCGCCCAACCAGACCCGGCTGGTAACCCGTCTGCGCACGGTTTACGATTTCTCGTTCCCCTGGGTGATTTATTACCTGGTTTATGATTTTGGCGACCTCATCATGATGAGCAAATGTATGCTGGGCATCAAAGCGCGCGCCGAAGCGCTTGTCCCTGCGAATTAGGCCTGGCCTCAATAAATTACATAGGAGTAGCTATGCAGATCATCAAGTACCAACCCGCAATGACGATCTTGATCCCGCTCATTCTCGTGCTGACGTTGGCAGCCGGCGGGAGCGGGCTGCTGGATCGAAATGGCAGCGGCCCTTTCTCCTTCACTACCGTGCACGGCGAAACCGTCCAGATGTCCGGGCAAGGCGTTTACTTTCACGATACGCTGTTCACCGCCTCACTCTCCTGGGGCACCGATTTGGCCACCTTATTCGTTGGACTGCCGGTGCTGCTCGTTTCGGCCTGGCTCTACCGGCGCGGCTCGCTGCGCGGCGGGCTGCTCTTGACCGGAACACTGGCTTATTTCCTCTACTACGGCGCTTCTCTGGGGCTCGGCATAGCCTACAACCGCCTGTTCCTGGTGTACATCGCCCTCTTCTCGGCCTGCTTTTATGCGTTTGCCCTGATCCTCACTTCGTATGACCTGGCGGCGCTATCCAGGCAGGCGTCAGACCACCTGCCGCGGCGTGGGATGGCGGTTTTTATGTTCATCGTGGGTATAGGGCTGGCTTTGATCTGGCTGAGCGATGCAGTCGCCGCGCTGCTCGGCAACCTGGTCCCCACTGTGTTGGGGCCGTACACCACGGTCGTCACGTACACCCTGGATGTGGGAATCATCGCCGTCGCCTGCATCCTGGCTGGCGTCCAGTTATGGCGGCGCGCTCCGTTCGGGATCGTGCTGTTTGCCACGCTCAGCATCATGCTGATCCTGGTCGGAGCGATGGTCGTCGGGCAGACGTTGATGCAGTTGAGCGCTGGCATCCACCTCACGCCGGGTGAACTGATTGGGAAGGATGTCTCCTTCATGATCATGGCCGGTATCGCAATCTGGCTGACGGCAGTTCTGTTTCGCGACCTGGATAAAAAGTCCCTGCAAACAATATTGAAAGGAAAAGACCTATGAAGAAAATTGCTGTGCTCCTCGCTATCTTTTTATTCATCAGCCTGGCCTGCAGCCTGACTCCGTCTGCGCTGCCGTCTGCGACGCCCTCGCCAGAAATCGCGGTTCAAATCAGTGCAATTCCTGAAGAATCCCTGGCAGCCACTGTTACCCCCGAAATTTTCATCGCTCGCACGCAGGCTATCCCTGCGCAGGTTCAATTGAGCGGCGTCACCCTGGCTGTGGTGGAAGCATCCTTCAGTAGCTGCGATCTGCCAGACTGCCCCGCCGCGCCAGCCGGGACGCGCTATCTGCGCGTTACCCTGCAAGCCCTAAATCTGCCTGCAGGCCAGGCGCTGGATTACAAAAACCTGCCGCAGGGGATCGCTGTTCACGACGAAACCGGCGCTGTCACGCCTTTCAATCGCCTTCTGGCCTATGCGCCGTCCACCCAGCAGCTCGCCTTGTACTTCACTGTGCCCGAAACCGCTGTCGTGATGGGCCTGCAGTGGCCAGGGGTGGCCGAAATTCCCCTGACTGTCGTGGCTGTAGTCACACCTGCTCCGCTGCCAACCCAGGTTGGGGTGGAAATCAGCTTCACGCCGTTGAGTTTCCTGCTGCCGCCAGATATCGCCAGCGGAGCCAGCGGCAGTGAGCAGCCTCGTCAGGACAGCCCCGAGGCCGCCTGGTGGCAAAAAACACCCGGCCATCTGCAAGTAAACCTGGGCGATGATTACGTTCTACAGGGCAAGTCTCATCAACCGCAGATCTATGTTTTCCCTGCGCAGGGCTATGCCGAACTGCTTCCGTTAGCCTTCGAGAGCATGCACCGCTTGAACAATATCCTGGGCGATCCTACCGCCCCGCTTGGATTGGATCAGCTACCGGCGGCGCCGTTCTTCAACGATGTGCCTGCTTTCGCTTCGAATATCCAGGTGATTACCTTCCAAAACGGGCGCGGTGTGCGTTTTGTGACACAAACTGGCCAGGCCATTGCGCCGATCAACAATCATGAGTTGTTCTATCACTTCGAGGGTCTGACCGATGACGGCGCTTATTATATTGTCGCCATTCTGCCGATCACATCTCCGGTTCTGCCCGAATCTGGCGATGCCGGGGCGCCTCTGCCCCCGGGCGGGATCGCCTTCCCCAACCTGGCCGACCCGAATGCGAACTTCCCTGCGTACCAATCTGCCGTTTCCGCTCTGCTGAATGCACAAACA
Organism: Chloroflexota bacterium; assembly: GCA_029782365.1. Lineage (GTDB taxonomy): Bacteria > Chloroflexota > Anaerolineae > Anaerolineales > UBA4823 > CAWBUW01. The sequence continues at coordinate 221,103 of JAKOUW010000009.1, read as the reverse complement.
CCGGATTCGTTCATGCCCGCCCTCAACCAGTTGGATGCCATGCTCCAATCGATGGTGGTTGCGCCTTAGTTTCCGTCAAGCTGGAAATTATTGATCAACATCAAGCAAAGGATTCTTCGTCCATGACTTCTTTCAATCCTATATCTATCATGCTGGACGCTCACCGCCTGACTCGCGGCGCCCCTGAACTGCTCGCTGTCCGCCAGAGAGAACGTCTCAACGACCTGGTCTCTTTCGCTCGCATCCACTCACGCTTCTACGCCGAAAAATACCGCGGTTTGCCTGAAACCATCAACGATGTGCGCCAGCTTCCACCTGTCACCAAACCTGAACTGATGGAACACTTTGACGAAGTGGTCACGGATCCGGCGCTGCATAAAGCCGGCGTACAGGAACACCTTGCTGGCCTGGAGAACCTCGGCAAGCCCTACCTGGGTAAATACATGGTTTGGACGACCTCAGGCACAACCGGCGCTCCGGGCATCTTCCTGGAAGACAAGAACTGGGATGCCGTGATCATGACGGTCAATGTACTGCGCATCGGCGGCGAGTGGTACAACCGTGATGTGATCGAATGAAAAGAAAGATTCTCGAGAAGCGGTTTTTTTACCCGACCTTCCTCGCACGATAATCTTCATAATCCTGAATCAGCCGCTCATACTCCCCATCCATGAGCGGTGAAGAAATCATAAAATCAGCCGATGAACGGTTGCAGGCAATCGGTATATTCCATACGACGGCCATGCGCAACAGCGCCTTAACGTCGGGGTCATGAGGCATCGGTTCGAGCGGATCCCAGAAGAAAATCAGGAAATCGATCTCATTATCGACGATCTTGGCGCCAATTTGCTGGTCGCCGCCCAACGGTCCGCTTTGCAGTTTGTGCACTGTCAGCCCCAAATTGCTCTCCAGGATTGTGCCTGTAGTGCCGGTTGCATAAATATCGTGATGGGCCAGTAAAATACGATTGAATTCTGCCCATTCCAGCAGGTCACGTTTTTTGTTGTCATGGGCTACTAACGCAATCTTTTTGTTTTGGTTCATGGTGATTTTCTTGTAAACCATAAAACACTCCTTCAGCCTGAAGTACTTTTTGTATCTGGCAATGATACTTCAGATTTCCCCCATGGTTCTGTCTACCTGCTCTTTTATAACCGCTGAAGGTACCTGATACACTGCGCCAGCACCACCGCGAACACCGCCGTCATCACCCCCAGCACACTCAAGGCGTAGGCATCCAGAGATAGATTTAGAAAATATAAGCCAACAGAGGCCAGCGCCACCAACAAGCCGAAGATAAACAGGCGCCGTCCGGCGTATGCATTCGCCTCATACCAGATGTGGGGGTTTTCCAGCGTTTTGCGCACCCGGAAGCCGTATAAACCGTTCGGCGGGATGCGCCGGTAGATCAGCGGGATGGAAATGGCGCTTACGACCAGGCCGCTGATGACGAAAAAGGGGAAAAGAACGTTCATTTTTTCCTTAACCAACTTTGTGGAATCCAAATGCGCCGAACATGGCGCGCATCATGGCGTGGCCAAAATCAGGCTTGAGGTATTGGTTTGGGCAGGCGCCGGGGATGACGGTAATGCCGTTCTCCTGGCACAGGCGCACCGCTTCCTGCGACACGCTGGTCATATTGGCCGCCAGGCCGGGTTTAGTGCCCATCATGCAGTGCATCCAAACCCGCTTAATCCCCAACTCGACGCACTGCTGTACGATCTGTTCGCTTACCTTGGGATTGGTCAGGATGAAAACAGCCTGTGGCTTCTCGGGGATCGATTTCAGGTCGGGGTAGCATGGATCGCCATCGAAGGTTGCAAGGTGCGGGTTCACCGCACTCACCGTGTAACCCTCAGCTTTGAATTTGCGATAGGCCAGGTTGCAGCCGGTCTCCCGCTTGTCTGAGACGCCGACCACGGCGATGCGCTTTTGAGACAAGAAATCTTGAACAAGGTTTTCTATCTTAGCCATAACATTTCCTTCATCTTTTCTAATTGATCTTAGTACAATTTGCGGCACAGCCTACTGTTAGCATACCAGCATCAGGGAACCCTGTAGCTGGGTTCTACCTGTTGCCTTGCAGTTAGTGGATCAGGAGCGGAACCAGCCCGTCAGCCCATTCGTGGATGGTCTTCCAATCACGGTGGTCGCCCTCTTGCCAGACGCCGAAGAGCACACTCAGGCGGAACTTAAGCCGGTCGCTCCAGGAGGGGATTTTGCTGATGTCCAATGTTCCGGCGAACAGCCCTTCGCTGAGCGGTCTGACGAGCGAGCGCACTGGCTCCAACCAGGTTGCTACGTGGCTGCGGTACTGTTCACCATTTTTCATCGCCAGGGTCATGCACACCTGGAAGACGGCAAGAGGTTTGCTGCGCAGCTCGGTCTGGCGCTCCCGCAGGAATGTCATGGCATCTGGCAGCCAGGCGCCGCCGTTGATGGCGCTGCCAGCCACAACTGCCTGGTAAGCCGTTAAGTCTTGCACTTCTTTCATCGGCAGCACATCGACCTGGGCGCCGCGTTCGGCCAGTGTTTTGCCAATAGCTTCTGCCACGCCAGCGGTCGCTCCGAAGCGGCTGGCATACGTAACCAGAATTTTTGGGGTCATTGAATTCCTTTCTCATACGGAGTTTTTCAATCCTGATCAATTTACTTCTCAACAGCCTTCTTCATGCTGTCTTTCAAGTGACGGGCAACGGAGCGCAGGGGGGCGGCTGAGTGGTGCACCCGGCTGAGAATCATCCCGCCTTCCAGGCTTGCCAGGGTCAGGCGGGCCTGCTCAGCGGCTTCGGCCTCTGTCAGCCCGCAGCAAGCCAATCTCTCTTGAAGCACGGCTTCAATCTGGTCATACACTGCGCGGCAGGCCTGGCTGATGCGTTCGCTGGACCCGGCGGCTTCTACTGAGACAATCGTCAGCGGGCTGCCTGCGGTGAAATGCTGCTTTTCCACCTGATCTGCCTGGTGATTAATAAATTCGTACAACGCCTGCAAGGGATCATCCACTCTGATCAGCCCGGTGCGCATGCGCTCGACCAGGATCTGCCCAGCATAGCGCACGGCTTCGCTGATGATTTGTTCTTTTCCCTCTGGGAAATAATAATAAAGCGATCCTTTCGGCGCGCCGCTTTCTTTGACAATCTCATTCAGACCGGTTGCCGGGTAACCCTGCTTCTCGAGCAGCCGGCAGGTGGCCAGGATGATCTCTTCACGCACGTTTGTCATTCCACCTCCTGGAAGGAATGTTTGACAATCGCTGTAATTATAGCGACTGGTCAATATAAAGTCAATCTTGACATGTTCCGGTTTACATGTGTCCCAGGTGATTCGCATTTGGGTGAAAACACCCTGGCACTGACGCTGTTTTTGCAAGAAGGAATTTCAGACTGAGTGTAGAATTTTAAAAAGGAGGTCTGATGACCAAACGACGATTGTGTATTTTCATACTTTTTCTTATGACGCTGAGCCTGGCATGCACCCTGCCGCTGAGCGCCGATACCACTCGCCAGCCTGGCGATAAAACTCTCCCGGCTGCTTTCAGCCCTACCTTCACTGACTCGCCGTCTGCGACTGTGTTCCTTCTAACTACCATTATTCCGGCGACTTCGACCATGCAGCCCACAGATACCCTCACACCCACCAATTGCCCTGGTTGTGGCGAATGGCTGCCTCTGCCTGCACAAGGAGCGCCATCCGGACGCGCCCACCCCGATTTGATCTGGACCGGAAGTGAGGTCCTGGTCTGGGGTGGAAGCGACCGTCAGCACACCATTATCCCCAATGGTGAGCTGTATAACCCTGCGACACACTCCTGGCGTCCGATCAACGCCCAGGGTGTGCCTGAACTGGGCGGAGGAGCCGCAGTGTGGACCGGCACACAGTTGATTTTATGGGGCGCATACCGCATGGGAAGCACGGTCGCACTTGGCGGACGGTATAACCCGAGCACCGATTCGTGGCAGGGAATTTCCACAATCAACGCGCCCCAGGGTCGTTGGGCCGCCATGCCGGTTTGGTCAGGCAAAGAGATGATTTTCTGGGGCGGTTACCAGGGGGGATATTACCTCGGCGATGGCGGGCGTTATGACCCGGGAGCGGATACCTGGCTGTCTATCTCATCCATTAAAGCGCCTTCGGCGCGCTGCTGTGCAGCTACTGCCTGGACGGGCAGGGAGATGATCGTTTGGGGAGGGTCGGATAAGCAGAATACCGGCCTGGCAAACGGCGCCAGTTACAACCCTGCTGAGGATACGTGGCAATCAATCTCCGCAGATGGGGGTCCAGCGGGGTTTGACTCTTTTGTCTCGGTGTGGACCGGCAAAGAACTGCTGGTGTGGGGAATCGTGATCGGTCAGAAGGATTATGTGGGAGGACGGTACAATCCTGTCACTGACAGCTGGGCGCCCATCGCCAGCAGCGGGCTGAACCATTTTGCCTCGTACAGCGCCGTGTGGACCGGCCGCGAAATGATCGTCTCCGGCATTTACATGGGTAAGTACGCCATTCAAAACCAGGCCGCCGGTTACGATCCGGCTGCCGATCGCTGGCGAATATTCTCAACGGAAGGGGCACCGCCGGCACGCTGGGAATCGTCATCTGTCTGGACAGGTTCAGATTTGATTATATGGGGTGGACGGGACAGTTCCTCGGAAACGTTGTTCAATGACGGCGCCAGCTTCCGCCCAAGCCCTTGATGCGCTTCACGGTGCAGCGCTTTGCTTGCAGGAAAAAGACAAGACACAATTAGCTGATCAGCGTCCACAAAGTCCCGACGCCGCACGCTGCCAGGATCAGCACGGCTGCCAGGGCGAAGAAAAGGCGCAGTTTTTGCGAGTTTTGTGCGAGTCCGAGCAGAAAAAAAACCAGCGCCAGGATGGTCAATATCGTCAGGTAACCGTTGCCTCTATTATCCCAATGGTGATATTCGTCAGCGGCCGCGTTCTGTTTGGATACAATGTCATTTGCGATCTTGTCCTGGTCGCCCAAGTAAGACTGCAGGTTGGGCAGTTGGTCTGGGCTGGCGGGGGCATAGCGCGGGTCATTAAAAAAGAGCGAAACTCCTTTGACAGCCTGTGCGCGGGCACTTAGAGGCCCAGCCTGCAGCCTCAGACTGGCTGCGCCGCTCTGGTCGCCTGTGTTTTCAAGCTGCAGAGCGCTGTATTCGAGCACCGTGGCTTGCTGTTCATAGCGTGTATAGGTTGAGAGTGTGGCTATGTCGAACGCCGACTGCTGTCCCTGGCGGAACAATTCGGCGGAGGCAAGGACGGCATAATACTGCGATTTGATATCCGCCTGGCTGGCGCGGATGCTGGCGTCGGCTTGCAAGGCAGTCACCAAGGCGGCGAACACGGTGGTCACCAGCAGCAGTGCGAGGACGTAAAACGGGCGGCGGTCGGTTTGGGGTGCAGCTTCGGCGCTCATTTAGCCACCCAGGTAAGTACAACGAAGGCGACTTCCACTACCCCCAGGTAAGCCAGCGTCACCAGGAAGCCGCCCGCGCCGACTACAAGAGTCATGATTTTGATGCGCCCTGCCGAGATTTCTGCCAGGCCCAGCCAGAACAAGCTGATCGCCAGCAGGATCACGCCGATCATCAAGAAACGCTGTTCCTGGAATGACCGGTCAGCTTTTTTGAAAGAAGCCGCAGGGTTAATGCTCGCCAGGTCAGGATTTTCGTTTTCCAGCTCCTGGAAGCGTTTCTGCACATCGAATGTGCCATCGGTTTTGCGATATGCGGTATCAGCGCCCAGGGGGCCGGTCAGGCTGCTCATGCCCGGCAGCAGGTACTGGCGCAGGTTAGCCGCGGCAGCCGCATCCAGCGCCGCGCCGCTGGCCTCCATGGCATTCACCCCTGCCAGCTCGGCCAGGTAATCGCGGGCATAACCGGCTTCTTCATACACTTTGCGCCAGTCTTCCCCTTGCGAAGCCCCGGCCTTAATTGACAGGATCAGGCCTTCGCGATTGTAATTGGAGGCGTCGGAGTTGACTACATTCGTGCGCCAGGCAGCCAGGGCTGTGGCCAATGTCGCCAGGGCGATCAATATGGCGGTGATCGTTTCAAGGGATATGGGAAAGGACCGGACCTTTTTGGCCATACGAAATTCTCCTCCCGCATAGTGTAGCATAGGTTTATATTACCAGGGCAAGAGACCTCTGGCTGTCATTTCCTCTGTGTAAATTCATACTCCCCTGTGCCGGATTGTAATAGAATATGTTTGTACTTGTTTTACCTTCAAAGAACGGATAATTCCTATGAATTACATCGGTCAATCTGTGCCGGGCGTCGATGCGCTCGCCAAGGTCAAAGACGAAGCGATATTCGCTTCCGATATGCGCCTGCCGGTGCAGGTTTATTTGAAAATGCTGATGGCGCACCGGCCGCACGCCGTCGTGGCAGAAAGCGAGCAAACCAATGTATTTTGACTTACCTCTGGAACAACTGTACACTTACCGGCCGGCGCTCACCGCCCGGCCGGATTTTGACGCCTTTTGGCAGGAAACCCTGGCTGAGGCGCGCTCCAGCAAACTGCAGACCCAATTTGTCCCCGTGGAAACGGGCTTCAAGCTGGTAGATGTGCTGGATGTCACCTTCCCCGGCTACGCCGGCCAGCCGATCAAAGGCTGGCTGGTGCTGCCCCGGAGCCGCCAGGGCCGGCTGCCCTGTGTGGTCGAAACCATCGGTTACGGCGGCGGGCGGAACCTGCCGGTCGACTGGCTGATCTTCGCCAACATGGGTTACGCCCATTTTGTGATGGACACACGCGGCCAGGGCAGCACCTGGTCGCCCGGCGACACGCCCGACCCTGAGCCCGACGGAGGCAACGCCCATTTTCCCGGCTTCATGACGCGCGGCGTGCTCGACCCCAAAACCTATTATTACCGGCGGGTGTTCACCGATGCGGTGCGCGCCATCGACGCCGCCCGCTCTCACCCGGCTGTCGATCCGGCGCACATCGCCATCACAGGCGGGTCGCAGGGCGGGGGCATCACACTGGCGGCGGCAGGCCTGGTGGCCGACCTGGATGCGGCTCTGCCGGATGTGCCATTCCTGTGCAATTTCAAGCGCGCCACCGATATCATCGACACAAATCCGTACCATGAAATCACCAGTTACTGCAAAACCCACCGCGACAAGACGGAGAAAGTCTTCGAAACCCTGACCTACTTCGACGGTATGAATTTTGCCGCCCGCGCCCAGGCGCCGGCGCTTTTCTCCGTCGGCCTGATGGATGATATCTGCCCGCCCAGCACGGTGTTCTCAGCGTACAACCACTACCAGGGCAAAAAAGAGATCCGCATCTGGCCGTACAACAATCACGAGGGCGGCGACTCCTTCCAAACTTTGGAGAAGATGAAATATTTGAAGAATTTATGGGGATGAACTGACAGATTTACATTGCCTATGAAAAGACCCTGGGAAAGCCTGTCGTTTTGGGATCTTACAGCGAAATATGGTACGCCGCACCCGGTCATTCCCAATTCGCCGCGCCTGCTCACCAACAGGCGGGGCGGATTCAATTTGTTTACCAGAGATATTCCCCCTATCATCAGCCCGGCAATCACCTGGTATCACCGCTTGCCGTTCGGTGAGGCAGAATTTTTGCTGGTCAAGGCGCAGGTGGAAATGCCGCTTGCACAGTTCAGCGAACTCCAACCCGAACTGCAAAAGGCGCGCATCGTTGAATACCAGCGCCTTGCCAATAGCCTGGTGCGCGTCTCCTTCGAGCAGGATGTCAGCCCGCTCAGTCGAGAAGAGGTTCAGCAGGCCAGCGCAGCGCGCCGACTGGTAGCCGCCTGGTCGATCTCCAACATGGATGACCGGCAGGTGCGGCTCGAGGCGCTCATGCCCGGCCGCCTGCCAGAAGATAACAGCCTCAACCTGCTTTTTCCATCTCAAGCAGGGCCGAGCGAGGCGGAACTGCTGGAAGTGAACCCGCTGTGGCCTTACGATAGCCTGGAGGAATTTTTCGAAGCGTACAAATCTTACATCACACGCCCATTGAGTATTTCTCCGTCAGCAGGTACTTGACTATTTTTCCGGTGGCAGTGCGAGGCAGGGGGGTATCCGACCAGATTACACGCTTCGGCGCTTTGAAATGGGCGATGTGCTCTTTGCAGTAATCCACGAGCTCCTCTTCCGAAACCTCTGCCCCGGCTGCTTTGATGACGATGGCCGTCACTGCTTCGCCCCAAATTGGATCAGGCAGGCCAATCACAGCACAATCGGCTACCGCAGGATGTGACATGATTATATTTTCCACTTCCGGCGAAAAGACGTTCTGCCCGCCGGTGATCACGATGTCTTTGATACGACCTGAGAGGAAAAGAAATCCTTCCTCGTCGAATCTGCCCAGGTCGCCGGTGTACACCCAGCCGCTGCGAAAGGTGCCAGCAGATTTTTCAGGCGAGCGATAATAGCTGGATGTGCAGCCCGGCGAGCGGGCGATCACTTCACCGATCTCACCGACCGGCATATCCTTGCCGCTTGCATCGACCACGCGCACTTCGGCAAACTGGATCGCCTGGCCGACCGATTCGGGCTTGCGCGCCTTCTCGATTGCTTTGGCCATCGTCAATACGCCGGTTTCCTGCATCCCGTAGTATTCGTAAATATTCGGGCAAAGGTATTTCCTGACCTTTTCTTGAACGGAAACAGGGAATGTGGCGCCTGCGAAAATGATTGCCCGCAAAGTGGACAGATCATGCTGGCTGAGGTCTGAGTTTGCTATCGCCAGGTTAGCCATGGTGGGCACCCAGTTGGTCACTGTGACACGCTCAGATTGGATAATGCCCAACACAGTCTTGGGGTCAAAATTGAAGAGCACATTCTTGGCGCCTACATACGCCGCCGCGCCGGTCCAGGCAAAGCCGACTCGCCCGAACATCGGGAAAACAGTCAGCACGGTGTCATCTCCGGTCAGGTCCATGAGGAAAGGAAAGCCTGCCACAGTGAGTGCGTTGTTATATTGAGTCAGGATGTACGCTTTGGGCAGGCCAGTCGTCCCTGAAGTCAAATTCATGTAATAATCGTCTTCCTCCAGGATATCAACATTGGGTTCTGCTTCGGAAGAATCGGCCAGGATTTTTTCATAGCCTGCCGCAAAAGAAGCCAGTTCATCACCGATGCCGATGAGGACGCGCAGAGAGGCAACCTGGGTTCTGGCTCCTTCAGCCACAGGCGCAAATTTTTGCTCGTAAATCAGCGCCTGGGCCCCAAAATCGGCCATCAACTGGATCATCTCGGCTGGCGCCAGGCGGTAGTTGAGCGGCACGCCGACGATGCCGGTTTTGGCCAGGGCGAAGTAAATCTCCACCATCTCCGCACGGTTGGTGCACAAAAAGGCGGCCACATCCCCTTTTTTGAAACCCAGGCCCAGCAGACCATTGGCCAGGCGGTTAGTGCGCTCGTTCACCTGACCAAAAGTATAGCGTCTACCTGTGGCACTGCAGTAAATGGCTTCGCGGTGGCGGTAGCGGAATGCTGCGATTTTGATCAGGTTGCCCACAGAAACGGTGCCGCTTGCTTTTGGGTGCATAACAAACCTCCGGAAACATTCCAATCAAAGTGAACTGAACGCTACAGCCCGATGCGTTTGGCAATCGTCTGTTTCATTATCTCGGTGGTGCCTGCAGCGATCGTGCGCATGCGCACATCTCGGTAGAGCCGGGCAATCTCGTACTCTTCCATGTAACCATAGCCGCCGTGCAGCTGCACAGCGTGGTAGGCGATGCGGTTGACCATTTCAGCGACCCACCACTTGGCCATCGACACCTTTGTGATGATATCCTTACCATCGATATGGTCTTGCACCAAATCGTCGATGAAGGTGCGGCCAAGTGCGACTTCGGTTGCCATCTCGGCGAGCTTGAACTGGTTATGCTGGAACGAACCGATCGGCTTGCCGAACGCAGTGCGCAGCCTGGCATAATCCAACGCCACCTCCAGGATGCGCTCACCGATCGCCTGAGCTTCAATCGAAACGATCAGCCGTTCTTCCTGCAAGCGGGCCATCAGATACTTGAAGGCCTGGTTTTCTTCTCCCAACAGGTTGCTGGCTGGCACCCGGCAGTCCTGGAAGAATAACTCGGCCGTATCCTGGCTGTGCAGTCCCATCTTGTCCAGCTTACGCGCCTTGACAAACCCGGCAGTGCCATCCTCAACCACGATCAGGCTCAATGCTTTCACGCCGCTGGCATGTGGGTCGGTGCGGCAGACGACGATCACCAGGTCATTGCAAATGCCGTTTGAAATAAATGTTTTAGAACCGTTGATCACGTAGCCATGCTCATCTTTTACCGCGGTGGTGGCAATGGCTTGCAGGTCCGAGCCGGTGCCCGGCTCGGTCATGGCAATGGCAGTGATGATGTCGCCGCTCACACACCCCGGCAGCCAGCGCTCTTTTTGCTCAGGCGTTCCATAGTGGCTGATATAGGGCACGATGATGTCACTGTGCAGGCCAAAGCCCAGCGTGTAACCCGTCCTGCCCAGCTCGTGGTTGATTATGTAGGCGTACGCGAAATCGGCGTCTCCCCCGCCAAATTCGGCCGGCGCACAGGGGCAAAGGTAACCCTGCGCCCCCATATCTTTCCACGCTGTGCGGGGAACGCCGCGCTCCTCCTCCCATTTGGGCATGTTGGGGACGATTTTGTTTTGAACATAGCGATGAAACACTTCTTGAAATTGATGGTGTTCGGCATTTAAAAAACGCGCCATCAGGAACCCTCTTTTCTGGATCGAAATGCCTGGACTTGTCTTTGCACATACTCACCTGGGATCAAACGCATCTGCTGCGAAGTTTCCCAATCCACCGTCTGGTCGATATCCCAATAATGCGCCTGGTCGAGCCCGCGCTTGGTCAGCCCCAGGGCTTCCGGTGAGAGCTCCAACAATCGACTGACGAGCGCATTGGTTTCTATGTCCAGTTCTGCCGCCGAGACGGCTTTGTAGATCAGACCCCAGTTGGCCGCCTCGGCGCCGCTCAGGTGGTCGCCGAGCATGGCAACGGCTTTAGCGCGCGCCATGCCGACAAGCCGCGGTAGTATTTGGGAAGCGCCCATATCGATCACCGCTCCCAAGTGGGTGAAAGGCATTTGGAACACAGTATCCTCACTAGCGATGGCGAAATCGGCCAGCAGCGCCAGGCTGAGGCCTGCGCCGATGGCACAGCCGGCGATTTTGGCCACCACGGGTTTTTCCATACGCACTAGATGGCGCACGAGATCAAGGTTGGCAAACGTGCGCAGTGCCAGATCGGTCTCGCCGGCGTTCGCAATGTAGCCCATATCCACCCCAGCGCAGAAGCCTTTCCCAGCACCTTGAATCACCAGCACACGCACAGCCTTATCGAACCTGGCGTGATAAACCGCGCGGTTCAGCGCCTCGAACAAAGGTTGATTTAAGGCGTTCAACGCCGAAGGGCGGTTGAGGGTGAGCGTCAAGACGCCGTTATTTTCTGCGCTCAGCAGGACAGGGTCGCTCACTCGTGCCTCTTTCTAAGCCGCCGGAATCAACGGCAGGGTGATGCACGAGAGATGGCCGGGGTCATGGTACACAGTTTGTGAGGCGGGTATGAGTTCGGTCTCAGTAGCAATGGTGCGCCCGGTGTTCGGATTGCGGTCGAAACGCGGGAAGTTGCTGCTGCTGACCTGGACGCGGAAGCAGTGGCCTTTTTTGAATACGTTACTCGTTGCCTGCAGGTCGATCTTGTACTCGTAGATCGCTCCTGGCTCCAGCAGTTCCTCTGTTCCGCTGCGGTAGCGTGCTCGCAGGATGCCGTCTGCCAGGTTGTAAGCACTGCCATCCGGGTGCACATCGACCAGCTTAGCCGTCCAATCAGTATCGGCGGCACTGGTGGCGGCGAAGAGTGTGACCGTGACCGGGCCAGTGACTTCGATATCCTGTTCCAGCGGCTGGCTGGTGTAAACAAGCACGTCGCTGCGTGTTTCGACCGGGCTTTGCTCTTTGGGTCCTGCGTTGGCCACCACACTGGCTCCGGGCAGCGCAGTACAACCGCCCAACGTGGGCACCGGATTGTGTGGGTCGTAAACATAGCGGTCGACCGGCTCATCGCTGGTTGGCGCGACCGGGCTGAGGATGCCATCACCCGAGCGGGAGTTGGCGTTTCCGCTGCTGTGCAAGAAATAGTCCGTCCACTGAGTGCGCGCCAGCGGCCATTCGTTCTCAAAGCGCCATTTATTTGCGCCCATCACGAAGATCTTGATCGGCGGCTCATCCATAATGCCATTCTGCGCGCCTTTGAGCCAATAGTCGAACCAGCGCAAATGCACCGCACCGATATCGACACCCGCCAGCGTGGCGGTCGTTCCGAAGTAAATATCTCCGAACTGGTCGCTGCTCGCTCCGTGCGCCCACGGACCGATGATCAATTTTTGGCCTTTACGCGCTGCTTCACTGCCGCCGCGTTGGCGCATTGCCGAAAAGAGCGCCGGCTGCGCGCCGCTGAAGAGATCGAACCAGCCGGCCAAATTATAAGCCGGCACCATCACTTTTTCGAGGCTGGCCGAGAAGCCCAGCGTGGTCCAATATGGATCGTTGCCCGGGTGGTCGAGCCACTCATCATACGAGGCCACCAGCTCGCTCATGAAGGGCAAGCCGCCTTTCAAAGGCAGCTTTTCGTAGGCGCTGGGCATATTGTCCAATGCCTGCATCAAGGCCGGCAGGTAGGCGGCCACCTGCCTTTGACCCGCCAACAGTTTGCGTTTCAGGGCGTCGGCAGCCATCAGGTAACCCCAGATTTGAAACAGGCCCAACTGCAGTGCGCCGCCGGTGTACATGCCGCTGTCAGCAAACCAGGTCGGGAAGATTGCTTTGAGGTGCGGCGGTTGCTGCAGGGCTGCCAGCCATTGCGTGCCGGCATAATAGGAAGCGCCCATCATCCCCACATTTCCGTTGGAGTACGGCAAGCTGGCCGCCCATTCAACGGTGTCATACCCATCGTTGAAATCATCCATGTATGGCCGATAATCGCCGTCAGAAGCGTAGCGCCCACGGGTATCTTGCATAATGACGACGTACCCTTGCTGGACGGCGCGAATCGGCTCTACACTGTAGACCACGCGCAAGACATACGATGTTTTGTCGTATGGAGTGCGCACCAGGATGACCGGATACTGACCCGGCGCGTCGGGACGCCAGATATCAGACCGCAGCACCACACCGTCGCGCATCTTGCCTGGCACATTCCCTTCAAAAATTACCTTGAACTCTGTCGCTGGCATTTTCGTTCCTCCATTTGGTTTTTCTTTAGCTATTGTTGATCGGGCCGTTGTTCGTTGTTCTGGCGAGTTTGAGCTGCCAGGTTGATTAACTTGCCGGTAACGGCGGGCATAGCCTGGATTAACGCCTCAAGCGTCCACTGATTCTGGGCGGATTGAAGCGTTTGCATGGGTTCCGGCTCGCTGAACAGCGCCACTGTCGGGCCTGCCACCAGGAACGTGCGGCCGTTCACATTGGCGGCTGCCTCGGTGCACAGCCAGGCAACCAGGGAAGCAACGGACTGCGAATCGAAGGTTTCCAGCCTGGAAAGGCCCTCTGCTATGCGCGTTTTGCCCAGCCCGGCCAGGATGGCCACCGACCAGTCCACTTTATCGGTCAGCGATAGGCGGGTGGCAGCCCAGGGCCGGATGGCGTTCACGGTGACGCCATAACGGCCCATCTCGAGCGCCAGGCTGCGCGTCAACCCGATGATGCCCTCTTTGGCCGCGCTGTAATTGCTAGCCCCCACTGTACCGAGGCCGGCGTCGGACGAAGTATTAATGATGCGCCCGGATCGCTGCCTGCGCAAGAGCGGCGCGGCAGCGCGCGTCACCGTAAAATGCCCTTTGAGATCGACATCTATCACCTGATCCCATTCTTCTTCGGTCATTTCGAAGATCATCTTGTGGCGCGTAATCCCGGCATTGTTCACCACAATATCCAGGCCTCCAAAGTGATCGAGCGCAGCCTGCACCATGGCTTGCCCTTCTATTAAAGAGGCGACCGAACTGTAATTGGCTGCGGCCCGCCCGCCCGCCGAGCGAATTTCATCCACAACCTGATCGGCAGGGTCGTGACTGCTGGAGACGCCATCAGCATTGGCGCCCAGGTCGTTGACAAGCACCGCCGCGCCTTCAGAGGCTAACAGCAGAGCTTCCGCTCTGCCGATGCCCCGGCCCGCACCGGTCACGATGGCCACTTTGTCTTTCAATCTGCCTTTCACCTTTGGGCCTCTTCGTAATCCTAAACGGTCAGCAGGACGGCCGAATTGTTGCCTTGCATGCCATATACCTGGGAAATAGCCACCCTGGCGCCTTCCACCTGCCTTGGCCCGGCCAGTCCCCTCAACTGCATCACATTCTCGTGAACTTGCAGTAGCCCCTGGGCTGCCACCGCTTCTCCGAAGGATGCCGCCCCACCGCTCGGGCAGACGGGAATCCGACCGCCGATCTCCGTTGCGCCGCTGCGCATAAGCTGCTCTGCTTCGCCGCGCTTGCAAATGCCCATATTTTCCATGTACACCAGCTCATGCCACGAGCTGTTATCGGGCAGTTCGACGATATCGATATCTTCTGGTCCAATTCCGGCTTGCTCGTACACCATTTGTGCGGCCAAAACGCTCTCGCTCATATAGGGAGCGCTGGCCTGCAGCGGTGAGCTGAGGGTGAGAACTCGAATCGCCGGATCGCCAAATTTAGAGCTGCTGACAGATACACCAGCAATCTTAACAGGCCGGGTGGTATGCTGACGCACACGCTCCAGGCTGGCCACAATCACCGCCGCCGCGCCGTCACTGGTCGCGCAAATTTCAAAAAGCCTCAAGGGATCGCACACCATCGGCGATTTGAGCACATCCTCCAATGTAAAAACCTTGCGGTAGCGCGCATTGGGATTGAGCGCGCCGGCTTTGCTGGCTTTGACCTTGATGCGCGCCAGGTCCGTCTCAGTCGTGCCATATTCCACCATCCGGCGGCGCGCTTCCAGCCCCCAATAACCGGGGTTGCTGACGCCGACCATCCGCCAGCGCACATAATCGGCGTCGTGCGGATCATCATTCAGGGCAGGCAGAAATCCCTCTGGAGATTTGTCGAGTCCGACTGCCAGGGCTACATCGCATTGCTCGCTGGCGACCATCAGCCAGGCTTCTCGCAGCGCGGCGGTCGAAGTGGCGCAGGCGTTGTATATGTTTACGATCGGGATGCCCGTCTCTCCCATTACATAAGCCAGCTGGTGTCCAGCGAGCAGGCCGGCCATACCGCCCCAAACATAGCAGCCGCAAGCCACAGCCTGGACATCCGTCCATTCCAGACCCGCATCTTGAAGTGCAGCGCGTGTTGCGTGAACACCCAGGTCAACAAAGGTTTTGCCAGGGAATTTACCCCAGGGGTGGATGCCAATGCCCAGGATGCCCACTTCTCGCATCATGCGCCTCCTTCAACTGGCGCGAACTTCCAGGTCAAATATTCTACACCCTCTGCATCGTTGTTCATCTTTTCGATGACAAGCTCCATTTCCGCTCCTATTTTTAAGAACTGTGGATCGATGGTGGTCAGCATCCCCAGGACTTTGATGCCTTCCGGCAGTTCAACTGCCCCGATGCCGAACGGTTTGAACGGTTCGGGTGCTTGAAAGGGCTGCGGGGGTTGGTAATAATGAACTGTATAAGTCCAAAGCTTGCCTTTGCGGCTGAGAGTAATTTGCTCCACTTGTTTCTCAGTGCAGCCTGGATTGATACAGGTGGAATAAGCGGGAAAGGAATAACTGCCGCACGAACGACAGCGGCTGGCGATGAGCGCCGGTTGAGCACTGGGCCAGGTGAAGAAGCCCTCCACTGCAGGGATTTTTCTTTTAATTTCCATTGTAAGTCCTTTTGGGGATTGCTCCACATGATTGCCGCTGAAATCTGAGAATATTTGTAAAAGTGTATCAAAATTCACGGGCGAAGGCATCACCCCCGCGGGGCGATTTACAAGTTATAATATGCCTCTAACTCTACCTGCAGACAGATGATGAATAAAGGATTTGATGCGGCATAAGCAAGATCTAAGCCATGCCATCCTAAAGCAGGATAGTGCATCCGCCTCTGCCAATGCTGATAAAGAGTCGGGTGAGGCTTTTGCTACGCCAAAAAAGCCTCGACTGCTCTCCAGACGCCCGGACCGCTCCCGTTCGAATCGCTTTCCCAGAGAAGACCACCTCGATCCCCTGATCAATACGAAGCTCTCGCCGCCTCTAGCCAGCGCAAACCTGGTGCCGCGCACGCGCTTGATGCAGCGCCTGGAAGAAGGCCTGCAGCACCGGCTGGTGTTGGTTTCAGCACCAGCCGGCTCTGGAAAAACAACACTATTAAGCCAGTGGGCTGTGAACTGCTCTCTGCCCACGGCCTGGGTTTCATTGGATGCGGCCGACAGCGACCCGGTAAGATTCTTATCCAGCATCATCGCTGCCATCCGCACACAGCACCCGAGCTTCGGCGGCGCTGCCCTAGCTTTACTGCGCTCGGCGTCGGCTCGCTCGGTTGAAGCAGTCGTCACGCTGATGGTCAACGAAATCGCCTCCGAGGCCGGCGAGCTTGTGTTAATCTTGGACGATTACCATGCCATCAAGCACGAAGCCATTCACCAGGGAATGACCTTACTATTGGAACACCCCGCGCCGCGCTTGCACCTGGTCATCGCCACGCGCAGTGACCCGCCGTTCCCCCTGGCGCGCTTTCGGGCAAAAGGCCAGATGGTCGAATTCAGAGTTGCTGATCTCAACTTTACCCTGGCTGAAACAGACTCATTTCTTAACCAGACGATGCGCCTCGGATTGAAGACGGACGAGGTGACTGCCCTGGAGAAGCGCACGGAAGGCTGGATTGTCGGGTTAATGACTGCGGCCCTATCCGTGCGCGAGCGCGGCGACATCCATAAATTTGTCGAAACTTTTTCAGGCGATAACTGGCGCATTGTCGATTACCTTATTGAAGAGGTGGTCAATCGGCAGCCTGAAGCAGTGCAGAGATTTTTAATGCGCACTTCTATCCTTGACCGTCTCAATAGCTCACTCGTCGAGGCTGTGGTGGGACTGCCTGAAGGGGAGGGCCAACCCATGTTGGAATACCTGGAGCGAGCGAACCTGTTCACTTCGCCGTTGGACAGCTGCCGCAGTTGGTACCGTTATCATCCGCTCTTTGCAGAGTGTCTGAGAGCACGCTTGCGCCTGCTGCATCCACGTGAAGAACAAATCCTGCACCTCGCAGCCAGTGTCTGGTTCAAGTCAAAGGGGATGGCTGATAGCGCTATGAAACACGCAGTAGCTGGGGAAGAGTTCGAGCTGGCTGCCGACCTGGTTGAGGCCTATGCTGAAAGCATGGTGGCGCACAGTGAAGTGGCGACGCTGCTCGATTGGTTGGGCGCGCTGCCCGAAGTGATTGTGCGTGTCCGTCCTTTTCTTGCTGTCTGGATGGCTCACGCTCTGCTCGCATCAGGTCAGGTCGATGCCGCCGAAGCGCACCTGCTGGACGCTGTTCGCTGGCTAGAGATAGAAAAGGACAAAGCGCAAGGGGAGATCGAGCAACGCTACGCGCGGAGAATCAGCAACCACACCCTGGCGCTGCGCGCCGCCATCGCTGCCACCCGGCGCGATGCCCAGCTCACCATTCTCCTTTCGCGCCAGGCGCTGGAACGTTCTTTTGGATCGGACGAGCGCTTCTTGCGCGGCCGACTGCTGCACAACCTTGGCAGCGCTTATTTGTGGGATGGAGATGTCGTTAGCGCGGAAAAGATGCTGACCGAGGCGCTGTTGGAGAGCGAACAACCTGGCAATCCCTTTACCAGCGTGTTGGCTTCGTGCCAGTTAGCTGGCGTGCAGGTGGCCCGGGGCAGGCTGCACGAGGCCAGCCGGACAAACCAACGCGCGATCCAGTTGGCTATGGACATGGAGGGTAAGGTACAGCCCATTGCCGGCCGTGCATACCTGGGCCTGGCCTTGCTGTATTACGAGTGGAACGATTTGGAAGCGGCCAGGCGCTGGGCAATCGAGGGATTGGAACTGGCACGGCAAAGTGGAATGATGGATATTCTTTCGTTGGGATACCGCGTGGCGGCGCGCCTGGCGCAGGCGCGCGGCGATTGGGGCGAAGCGGCAAACTGGCTGCAAGAGGCGGAATGCCTGGCACGCGCCAACCGTTTGCGGCAAGAACTGGCCCGGGTTTCTATTTACCAGACCCGGTTGCAACTAGCGTGCGGCGACCTGAATTCGGCCATCCATTGGGCCGAGGCGACTGGCTTAAGCGCCAAGGATGAGCCGACCTACTTGCGCGAGGCGGCCCATCTGACACTGGCGCGCCTGCTGATAGCACAGGATCAGTATGGAGAGGCAGTCAGCTTGCTCGAACGTCTGCTGACGGCCGCCGAGACAAGCGGTCGCGTGGACAGCGCAATCAAAATCCTCGTGCTGCTGGCACCGGCTGTAGAAAGATTGCACCGCCCTGACCTGGCTTCCCGCATCATGGGGCAAGCTTTGCTGCTGGCGGAAGCGGATGGGTATGTGCGTACTTTCCTGGATGGGGGCAAGCCGATAGCCGCTCTGCTGGCACGCTGTGCGCACGGTGTGAAGCAAAATACTATCCCGGTCTCGAGCAAAGCTTATGCGCAGAGATTGCTGGAAGCTGTCGAATCTGAGACCCGGCCGGCGGAAGTGGAGAAGGAGCGGAACGCACTGAGGAAGGGGGTGGTCGAATTGCTCAGCAAGCGCGAGGAGGAAGTGCTGCAGTTGATTGCTGCTGGCTGGTCGCGCCCACAAATCGCTGCCGGGCTGCTGATCTCCTCGAATACTGTCAGAACACATACCAAGACTATCTACGGCAAATTAGAGGTGCATAATCGCGCTGAGGCCCTGGCGAAGGCCAGGGACCTTGGGCTGCTTTCGAGTTGAGCGCGATACTTTTGATTGGTAGGCCGATGCTTGAGTATTATGTGGTAATCCCTCTATTATTTTGCCTGGCCGACTTGAAACTCCGCATCGGCAGGCATGCCCGGCTTTAACTGGCGATCCGGGTTTTGGAGGCCGATCTTCACAGCGTAAACGGTGGTGCTGCGGCTTTCCACGGTCTGTACATTGCGCGGCGTGAACTCGGCCTGGTCGGAGATGTACTCCACCACACCCTCGAAGGTTTTGCCGGGGAATGAATCAACCTTGATGGTCGCTTGCTGCCCGAGCTGGATATTCCCGTATTGATCTTCGGGGATATACACCGTGAGCGTCACTTTGTCCAATGAGCCTAGCTCGACGACCACGGCGCCGGGCGCTGCGATCTCGCCGGCGTTCAAAGCGCGGTCTAATACCACCCCGGCTGTCGGCGCTTTAACGCTCAGCTTGCCGATCTGCACGTTGAGCAGGTCGACAGCGGCTTGAGCTGCGGCAACCTGGGCTTTGGCGGCGTCCACCTGCGCCTGGGCCGCATCGATTTGCTGCTGGCGGGCGCCGTTCTTCAGGTTGGTCAGGTTGGCCTGGGCGGCATCGCGCTGGGCTGCGGCGGCGTTCAGTTGGCTCAGCAGGCTTTCGAGGCTGGGGGCGCCCTGAGCGCTTCTGGCCAGTTTGTTCAGATTATTCTGGGCATCCTGGACATCCTTCCAGGCGCTTTTTAACCGTTCGGCGTTATCGCCTGTCGAGAGCCCGTTATAGGCAGTTTTGCACTTATCCAGCAGGGTCTGTGCATCATCGACAGCCGATTTGGCGGCATCGAGCGCTTCCTGGGTCATATTGCCATCGGCTTGCAGGCTGGTCCGGCGCGCTTTGGCGCGCGAAAGGTTTAAATCGGCCAGGCTCCAGGTGATGCGCATGGCTTCGATCTGCTTGGAATAGGGCATTTTCTTGTCTTGGGCTGCCTGGTAGGCTTGTGTCACCTGGTCGAGCACCTGCTGTGCATCCTGGATGGTGATCGCCGCCATGTCTGCGGCGCTGGGCGGCGTGCGGAGGTCGGCGTCCAGTTTCTCTTTGCGCTGCTGCGCCTGCGCCAGGTTGCTGGTGGCCTGGGTGACAGACAGGTTGACATCTTCCAATTGCTTAGAGCTGAGTACCACCACCAGGTTGTAGTAGGTCGAACGGGCGAAATCCAGGCGCGCCTGCACCGCGCTGATCTCTTCCGGGCGCACGCCGGCAGTCAGCGCCCACAGGTTCGTTTGGGCTGCCTGGCGGCTGGCTTCCGCCTGGTCCAATTGGGCCTGGGCGACCTGGAGCTGAGATTCGGTCGGACCGGCCTGCAGCAGTGCCAGGTTTGCTTTGGCTGCCGCCTGCGCGGCCTGGGCGGCCTGCAGAGCGGCGCTGGCCTGGCTGAGCTGTGCCTGCAGCGCGCTGTCATCCAGGCGGAATACTTCGGCCCCGGCAGATAACTTGTCGCCGCGCTGCGCGTTGATGGCCGTGATTCGCCCACCGATCTCGGGCGCCAGATGAATGATTTCTGCCTCTATGGTGCCAGAGGCGCCCAGGGCTGCGCTGTTCTTGCCAGGCGTCAAAGCGCTGCAAGCCGCCAGGGATAGGGCTAGGAGTGAGATGAGCAGGAAAGAAATGCTGTTTTTCTTCATAAAGACAATCCTTTGTTGTTAATCTGAGCGCCGGTATGCTTAATTCCGGACCGCTGAGATGAAAACATCTTCCAATGTGGGCGCAATCCATGCGATCTGCGGAGTGGGCAGCCCTTCGCCCTCAAGAAACTGCCGGATAACCGGGGTATATTCCTGGGCCGAAGGCACCACAATATGAATTTGAGCGCCGTACAATGCCACTTCGTCCAGGGGCAGCCGCCCAGAGGATTGGGCAGCTTTGAGGGCGCGCAGTGTGTGATCTGGCTCGCTGGTGAAGATCTCCAGTACTTGCCCGCGCATCTGCGTCAGCTTCAACTGCTCAGGCGTATCCAACGCCAACAGCTTGCCCTGGCTGATAAAGCCGACTCGCTGGCACAGCTCGGCTTCGTCCATATAATGGGTCGTCACCAGGATGGTCACGCCTTTCTTCGCCATCGCATAGATCAGCCCCCAAAATTCCCGCCGGCTGATCGGGTCAACCCCCGCGGTCGGTTCATCCAGGAAAAGCACCTTGGGCTGGTGCAGGATAGCGCATCCCAGCGCCAGGCGCTGTTTCCAGCCGCCAGACAAGTTGGCTGTCAGGCGGTTCTCTCGCCCTTTCAGACCGGCCATTTCGATGATCTCGGCTTCGCGTTCTTTGAGCTCGAGGCGCGACAGGCCATAGGTGCGTCCATAGAAACGGATATTCTCACGCGCCGTCAGGTCGTTGTACAGCGTGAAAAGCTGGGACATATAGCCGATTTGCGACTGCATAATCTTGGCCTGGGTGGTTGAGTTGTATCCCAATACGTGAGCGCTGCCGGCGCTCGGGCGCAGCAGCCCCAACAGCATGCGGATGGTAGTGGTCTTGCCGGCGCCGTTCGGTCCAAGCCACCCGTAAACCTCGCCCGGCCGGACGCTAAACGTGATGTCGTCCACGGCAAGGAAATCTCCAAAGCGCTTGCTCAGGTGTTCAACCTGGATCGAGTACGGCGTTTCGTTTAGCTCTGGCTGGGGAATGCGGCGGCGCCCGGCGGTAATCAGGCTCATGCTTCCTCCTGTACAGAAGCCGCCTGGCGTTTGACCAGGCTGATGAAGGCTTCTTCCATGCGCGGCTGTATCAGGCGCATCCCGCTGACCTGGATACTGTGCGCGGCCAGGTCGGCTTCGATCTGCCTGCGGCGCTGTTCGGGCTCATCTACGAAGACATGCAGCATAACGCCGTACGTCTGCAGCTCAAGCACACCTTCCATAACAGCCACCAGGTCGCGCGCGGCGACAAACGGCTGGGGCGAAAATTCGAGCATCGATCCCGGTGTGCGCCGCTTAATGCCAGCAGGGGTATCGCAGGCGATCAGGCGGCCGTTGAAGATCAAACCAACCCGGTTGCAGCGCTCTGCTTCATCCATGTAGGGCGTGCTTACCAGCACTGTCAGGCCCTTCTCCACGCGCAGGTTGCCCAATAACGTCCAGAACTCTCGCCGGGAGACCGGATCCACGCCCAGTGTAGGTTCATCCAAAACCACCACCTGGGGGGCATGCACCAGCGAGCAGGCCAGGGCCAGCTTCTTTTTCATACCGCCCGATAATTTACCTGCCAGGCGGGTTGTAAAATTCTCCAGGCCAGCCAGAGCCAGCAGTTCGGGGATGCGTTTTTTTTGCTCCTCTATAGGGACTGAATGTACGCGCGCAAAGAAGCGCATGTTCTCAATGACTGTCAGATCGGCCGGCAGCGAAAATTGCTGGGCGATATATCCAACTTTTTCGCGAATTGCAAAAGTGTCGTGCATCGAATCGTGTCCCAGGATTGCGCTGCTGCCCGCACTGCGGCGCAGCAGCCCCAGCAGTACACGCAGCGTTGTAGTCTTGCCGGCGCCGTCTGGGCCGATCAGGCCGAATGTCTCGCCGGGTGCGATCTCAAAAGACACTTTATTGACCGCAGTCAGCGGACTTGAACGAGTCTTGAACACCTTGACCAGATCCTGGGCTATGATTGCGTATGAAGGCGGGTTTGCAGAGTTCATTAGAAAGCTCAATCCAGGCGTTTGCGAAATGTGAATGAAGCCAGCAGCAGAATGACGATGCCGTAAATGGTCAGCACCAGGGCATCCTGCCAGAAGAACTGCAGCCCGACGCCCTTGGTGATGATGCCCCGCACGATGCGCAGAAAATAAGACAGCGGCATCATCTGGCCGATCAGGCGCGGCACGAAGGGCATGGTTTCGGTGGGATACAAAAAGCCGGTCAGCAGCATGCTGAACATACTGAAGATATTGGAAAACTGCTGGGCCTGGCGTTGAGTCTGAGAGACCGTGGAAACCAATAAACCTAAACCCAGGGAAGAGGCGACAAACAGGATTGCCATCCACAAGAACAGCCATACGCTGCCCACAAACGGCACGTTGAAAAACCACACACCAACGGCGATCATCAAAAAGACGTCCAACAAGATCACCAGCAAGTTCGGCACCAACTTGGCGATCATCAATTCCAAGGGACGGATGGGTGTGGTCAGAAGCTGTTCTAACGTGCCGGCGTCGCGTTCGCGCACCACCACTAGAGCGGCGCTGCCGATCGCCTGGATCTGCATGACAATGCCGATCAAACCAGGGAGGATGAAAATCAAATCATTATTGTCCGGGTTATACAGAATGCGCGGCAGGGCTGTGATGGACAACGCCTGACCAGAAGCGCTGCCGGCGGCTGCCAGCCGCCGGGCAGCCAGGTTTAGGGCAAACTGCTGGCTGATCACGTTGGCGCTGCTGTATCCGCCCTGTACGCTGAAAGAATCGGAGCCATCCAACAAGATGAACACGCTGGCATCGCCGCTCGTGACGTGGCTGGCAAAATTGGGAGGAATCACCAGGCCGGCGCGCGCTTCGCCGCTGTCAATGGCTTGAACCACTCCATCCCGGCTGTCCTGGTTTGACTGCAGGCTGAAATAATTGGAATTGGTCAATGACTGCACCAGAGCGCGGCTCTGGTAATCTTTGCTCTGGTCAAATACTGCCAGCGGAATGTGATCGACTGTCAAATGGACGGCAAAAGCAAACAGACACAACTCAAACAACGGTAAGGCGAACGTCATCAGCAAGGTACGCCGATCGCGCAGCACCTGGACTAATTCTTTCCATAATAAGGCACTTAAGCGGTGATACGATTTCAACATAAAGCACCTAATCCAAACGCTGACGGAAGGCGCGCGCCGCCAGAACCAGGATAATCAACACAAATGCTGCCAGCGCCAAAGTTTCGTACCACAGGAAGCTGATGCCCACCCCTTTATTGATAATGCTGCGTGAAATCGGGATGAAATAACTGACAGGGATCAGTTTCCCAATCCACTGAACGACCTGGGGCATGGCATAGGCAGGGAAAAACGTGCCTCCCAGGATCAGACTGACCATGTTGACCGCTAACAAGAGCTGCTGAGCCTGGCGTTGGTTTTCGGAGGCACTGGAGATCAACAAACCGAGACCGAGGCCCGCCAATGAGAAGATGACTGACAGACCGGTGAAAAGCCAGAAATCACCCTGGAAAGGCACTTTGAACCAAAACACGCCTACTGCCAGGATGGTCAGCATGTTGATCATGGCGATGATCAGGTTGGGCAGGGCTTTGCCGATCATCAACTCCATCGGCCGGATAGGGGTGACCAGGATTTGCTCCAGGGTGCCGTTCTCACGCTCGCGTACTACTCCCAGGGCGGTCAGGATGACACATTCCTGCTGCAGCAAAATGGCAATCATGCCCGGCAGTACAAACCATAGATCTTTCATATCGGGGTTGTACAGCACCCTTACGAATGCTGCCAGCGGCAGACCGGCCGCCGGCCTGCCCTGGCTTGCCTGTTCAGCCATCTTGAGCTGGATGGCGTGTTCCTGGGCTACCAGGTTAGCCGCGTTATAAGCAGACTGCGAGGTAAACATATCCGACCCGTCCACCAGGAACAGCACTTCGGCGGTTCCCTGCTGGATGCGAGTGCCAAAATCTGAGGGAATGATGATTCCGACTCGCGCCTGTCCTGCATCAATCGCCTGGGCAGCACCAGCTTGATTGGCAGCCCAACCGGTGATGTCAAAATACTGTGAACTGACCAGGTTGTCGAGGTAAGCTCGGCTTTGTACATCCAGGCTCTGATCAACTACCACCATGGGAATGTGGGTGACGGTCATATGCACGGCGTACCCGAACAGCACCAACTGGAGAAGTGGAGTGAAGATGAGTACTGCCAGGGTGCGCCGGTCGCGCAGGAGTTGGATCAGTTCTTTTTGCAGGATGGCGCCGATGCGTTGGATCATTGGTTAATACCGAAGGTGATGCCTGCCAATAGTAAGTCTGCCATCGCTTCTGCAGATTGGCGGCGCTGTTCAGCCGTAGGTACGGGCTGTCCACCAAAAGTGCTTGGCGCCAGGATCGCCATAAACATACCGATGATCATGCGGGTGGTCAGGTCGGTGTGCACCGGGCGAAAATGCCCATCCAGGATGTGCCGGTCGAGGTAACTTTTTAATAAATCATAAATGCGCAGCAAACGAGCCTGGGCGATATCGAAAACCTGCGGATCTCGCCAGGCTTCCCCAAACAAGGTGCGTGTGTAGGCGAGGCGGGAAAAAACGATCAGCATGGCCTGGTCGATGAGCTCCACCAATTCCTGGCGATTTTCCACCCGATCGATCTGGCTGAGGAATTCGTCCATCTCAACTTTTTTCAGCTCAACGATCGCCAACAGTATTTCACGCTTGTTTTGAAAATAGTTATACAGTGTACTCTCGCCCATATCCACCGCGTTGGCGATATCGCGCGTAGTAGCGCTCTCGTACCCTTTATCGGCAAATACCTGGGCAGCCGCTTCCAGGATTTCCAGCCGCCTTCGCTCGAAACGTCGTTCGCGCCGCGCCAGCCTGGCTGCTTGATCGGGGGTTTGTTCCATAAAATCCTTTATTGCGAATTTGAATTCATTTTACGAATGAATACTCGTATTATGAGTAATTATACGCTAACCGTTTTTGGCGGTCAAGTGGTAAACTTTAGAATAACATCTCCTCTTATGGTCAGACTACTGCCATTGTCAACCTTATCAGGCGCCGACCTGGATACACTGGTGCAAATCTTGAATTGCGATTCTGCCTTAAATGCATGCCTGGGAGGCCCGAGTAAACGAACCATCACACGGGCAGGCTTCATTCAGCAAAGTTCAGACTGGCAAAAAACGCGCAACGCAACCACTTATTGCATTTATACAGACCGCCCGGTTGGTACAATATCATTGAGCAATCGCCGACCAGACGGAACTGCCCGCATCGGTTATTGGCTGGCCAACAGCGCATGGGGTAAAAGGATTGCCACTGAAGCATTCCGCCAGGTAGTAGAGATTGCCTGTCGTGAGGGTATCCGCCAGGTCAGTGCAACGATCGAGCGGCAGAATATCGCCTCATTGCGTATATGGCGTAGGCTTGGGGCAGTCGAGCAAGGTTTCGATCCCGCCCATCTGCGTATGGTGCTGGAGCTTACCCTGGACGGAGAACCACAATGAGCGAAGTCGTCATATCGCCTCTCTTCGTATTGGGCGACCGGCAACAGTATCAGGTAAAAAATAGATCGACCAACACCCGCCAGGGCTATCGAGTGAAAACCGGGTAGTTATGCAGTTCATCCGATATTCCCTTGATTTCCTCCCAGATCTGACCAGGTTGGTAAATTCGCACATTAAGAATATCCCACCTGGCTGGGTAATGACTGAACACCAGGTTTCCCAAACCATCCAAAGTGCGCCTGAACTGTGGGGAATGCATTTTCCGGAGCAGCGCGCGGAATTTACGTTGGAAACCCTGTGTATGCTCGTGGACGACCATCTGGTCGCCGCGGCGCAGTGGGGAACACCAGTTTTCGGTGAGACTCCACCTGCGCTCAACAATGCCAGTGTGCTGTTTTGGCTGGTTGGCGAGCCAGGCCATCCTGGAGAATTAAAATTGCTGGTGGATGAAATTTTAAAGCGGGCACGCGCCACCGGCGTCGAGCGAATCTTAACGGGCCGCTTTTGTTTTGGAGTCGGTTGGCTGGGAGTCTCGGCTGAATGGCCGCATGTAATCCGGGCGCTGCAGCAGGCCGGTTTTGTCCGCGGCAGCCAATGGATTCTTCTCACCAGCGCCGTTGATCCGCCGATGATCAACCAGCCTGTGTTACCTTCATCGTTCACTGCTACCTGGAATGAAAATAACAGCACAATAGAATGGGACCTTGGGCTGCATTCCGGTGATGCGTTAGTCGGCGAGTGCTCTGCCTGGGGAATCCCACCGCACTTTTCGGCCTGCCCCGGGTATTCATCCTGGTGCACCGTCGAATGGCTGGGCGTTGAACCGGATTACCGGCGCAGGGGGATTGGCCGCTGGCTGTTGGCAGAGCAGTTCCGTAAACAAGCGCAACGAGGGATACAGCACATCATTCTTTGGACAGAAACAGGCAATCAGGCAGTGCGGCGCCTGGGAGAATCGCTCGGCTTTCAAACCGGACCTGAGTGTTGGGAGTTTGAAAAGGCATTCCTGGAATAAACTCTTCCGAACTGTTCTTGACACCGCCTTTTGTTGACTTAAATTACCTCTGGTAATAAACTAAATATTGGGGTGGGATGTCGTAAGCCGACTATTCCCCCTGTTCAGGCTCGCAGAGGCGCTCTGGTGTGCCTGTTGGCCTTTTCGCAGCGCCATGATCATATTTTCACAGGAGCAAATCGATGAGCATAATCGAAGTTTCAAAGCTGACCAAGTATTACGGCAAAGCCCGTGGCATCGTGGATGTTTCATTTGACGTGGAAGAAGGCGAGATCTTTGGCTTCATCGGCCCAAACGGCGCCGGGAAATCCACCACCATCCGCCTGCTGTTATCCCTGATCCATCCAACCAGCGGCAGCGCCGCTATATTTGGAAAGGATGTGGTGACCAATGGCCCGGAGATCCGGCGTACTATAGGCTACCTGCCCTCGGAGGTTTATTATTACGAAGGGATGAAAGTCATCGATTTGCTGAAGTATTCAGCCAGTTTTTACAACTGTGACTGCGATAAACGCATGCACGATCTGTCGGAAATCATGGAATTGGAGATGAACCGCCGGATCAGTGACCTGTCTTATGGCAATAAAAAGAAAGTCGGCATTGTGCAGGGTCTGCTGCACAGCCCCAAACTGCTCTTCCTGGATGAGCCAACAGCTGGCCTGGACCCGCTTATGCAGCGCAAGTTCTTCAACTTAATCCGCGAGGAAAATGCCCGGGGGGTGACAGTTTTCTTCTCCTCACATATCTTGGGCGAGGTCCAGCGCCTGTGCACCCGGGTAGGCATCATTCGCGAAGGCAAACTTGTGGAGGTCTCGAACATCCGCACATTGCAGCAAAACAATTACAAAAAAGTGCGCGTTTCAGCCGAAGGGCTCAACCCGGAGACCTTCAACCTGCCTGGGGTGACTAATCTACAGACCGAAGATGGCAGTGTGTACTTCTTTTACAAGGGTGAGATTAACACCTTGCTGCAGAAGGTGAGCGCCATCCAGGTGTCGGATGTGACGATCGAAGAGCCAACCCTGGAAGAGATCTTCATGCATTACTACGAGTAGGCACACAAATGAACAAGAACATTTACCTACACGAATTTCGCATGCGCATGAAATCGGTACTCACCTGGTCGCTCGCCCTGGTCGTGCTCGTCGCTTTCTTCTTCTCATTGTTCCCGGTTTTTTCCGACCAGGCGACCCTGATGAACGAACTGTTGGCCCGCTACCCGGCGGAACTGCGCGCGGCTTTTGGCCTGGATAACATGGACCTGGCGACCGTGCTTGGTTTTTACAGTTTCATCTTTATTTTTGTACAGCTTTGCCTGTCCATCCAGGCCAGCACGTATGGTTTTGGGCTGGTTTCAATTGAGGAGAGCGAGTTAACCGCCGATTTCTTGCTCAGCAAGCCTGTCAGCCGGGCCCAGGTAATGACTAGCAAACTGCTGGCGGCTCTGACCAGCCTCACCATCACCAACCTGGTGGTATGGGTGGTCAGCTTCGCGGCAATTGCCCTGTTTGGAGAGGGGCGCGCCTATGAACCGGGGACTCTGGTTTTGCTGCTGGCCAGTATCATCATCTTCCAGGTCTTTTTCCTGAGTATCGGGCTGATTATCTCACTCCTGGTGAAACGCTTGCGCAGCGTGACGCCCTACGCGCTCGGCCTGGGCTTTGGGGCGTATGTGCTGAATGGATTCAGCGGTGTGTTTGGCGACGTCGCCCTGGAACTGCTGACACCATTTAAACACCTTGACGCGGCAGCGATTGTCAAGCACAGCGCATATAATATGCCGCTGGTGCTGCTTAACGTGGCAGTCAGCCTGGTGTCTCTGGCAGTCAGTTATTGGTTGTATATTCGCCGCGACATCCCGGCGGTTTCGTAAGGAGGCGTACAGTGAACATCCTTTTGCGTGAATTGAAAGCTAACCTAAAATCACTCTTGATTTGGAGCTTCATAATCTTTCTCCTGACCGTAATTGCGGTGGCCAAGTTTTCCGCTTTTGCTGGGGATCCCGAAATGTTAAAAATGTTGGATGCCATGCCGCCTGCCATGTTGGATGCGTTAAACATGCGCGCCTTCAACCTGACCACACTGAGCGGCTTTTACGGCATCATGTTCATCTATTTTGGATTGATGGGCGCTATTGCTGCGGCGATGTGGGGCAGTGAGATTATCTCCAAAGAAGAGCGCAACAAAACGGTCGAGTTTGCCTTGGTGCTGCCGGTCTCTCGCAGCAGAGTTATTACGGCGAAAGCGCTGGCTGCCCTGATCAACTGCATTGCTTTTATGCTGATCACCTGGTTAGTGTCGCTTGTAGCTGTCCGCTCATACAAACCGGATCAGGCATTTTTTGATTTCCTATCCCTCGAGATGCAAGGCATGTTGGCCATCGAATTGATATTCCTGGCTATCGGTTTGTTGTTGGGCTGCGCCATGAAACAGTATAAACTCTCTGGTTCAACTGCTGTGGGTATCATTATCGTGACTTACTTTTTGTCGGTCGCTTCGAGCATGCAGGAAAACCTGGACTTTCTAAAATATTTCTCGCCATTCAAGTATTTTGACGCGGGTCAGCTCTTTCGCACCCGCCAATTAGACGGGACATATTTGCTGATCTCGGCAGCGATCATTGCCGTCAGTCTGGTGTCAGCATATTGGATTTATAACAAACGCGATCTTTATATCTGACGTTGTTTCTAGCAGCGAAAGATGCTCAGGGTGATTTTCGTATGCACCGAAAATCACCCTGTTTTTTTATGCATCACAAGCTGGCTCATGGAAGCTGATTAATTTCGGGATATTTGATTAACACCCACCGCGAAAGAACCAGTGAGCATATGGCAAAGCCAATAATCGAGAGTCCTAAGCCCAATTTTTCACCTAAAGCTCCGATCAACAGATTTCCAAAAGGTGCAAATCCAAAAAAAGTTATCGTGTACAGCCCCATGACCCGCCCGCGGTAAATATCTTCTACACGAGTTTGAAGTAATGTGTTAATGGTGGTGAACTGTACCATAAAGCCTACGCCCAATCCGTAACCCAGGAGCAATGAGATTAGGAAGTTGGTGTTTACTGCAAAACCGATCAAAATGATCGGGAAGAAGATATTGACAACCGCAAGCAGTTTGCCGCGCCTGCCGTAGCCATATCCTTGGGCCAGGATAAAAGCGCCGGTCACAGCCCCCAATCCAGCAGCGGCGTTGAGCCAACCATACGCCAGAGCGCCTTGTTGCAAGACTTTTTCCACGAAAGCTGGCAGTAAAGTAGAGTAGGAGATGCCAAAGAAGCTAAAAACCAGCGCCAATAGAATCAATCCGGACATTTCACTGTTATTGGCAGTGTACTTTACACCGCTGACAAGCTGCTGCCATGGAGAAGCAGGATTGTGCGTGGGCTTGTGATCGGGCAATTTCATCAGCCAGAGACCAACGATGACAGCCAGAAAAGAAATGCCATTTAATGTAAAACACCAGGCGGCGCCAATGATCGCCAACAGGAACCCACTCAAGGCTGGCCCCAGAACACGAGCGCTGTTGAACATCATCGAATTTAAGGCAATCGCGTTTGAAAGATCTTCTTTGCCAACCATTTCTGGGACGAACGCTTGCCGGGCGGGCGCATCGAACGCATTCACAATCCCTAATAAAGCGGATAAGACGATGATATGCCACTCCTGGGCAATACCGGCAAAAGTAAGCCAGGCCAGTACAAAAGCCAATAGCATTGCGCCGGTCTGGGTTAAAACCAACAGCATGCGGCGCGACATCCGATCAACCACCACACCTCCCCAGGGTGTAATTAACAGGGATGGGACTGCTGAAGCAAAGGCGACCAGCCCTAAAGTTACCTCAGAATGCCCTAACTGGTAAACCACCCAGCTCTGAGCAATGATCTGCATCCAGGTGCCGATATTCGATATTAATTGGCCGCCAAAATAAAGCTGAAAATTGCGATGTCGCATCGCAGAAAAAGTCTGGCCGGTGACCAGGCGACGCCCAGCAGTGGACTCGTTGTTTTGTGCATCAACCCGTGATGGTTCTCTCATAAAGTATTCCTGCTCCTGGCGACCCTGCTTATGCCCTGAAGAGTGGTTGGAGAAGCTCCATTGCTTGGTGGACCGTATTTAGCTCTGATGTAGAAAGACGGCTCAGCGTTTGAGCCAGGCTGGCCTGTGCCGCACTGCGCGCCGAGTTGACGATCGACTCTCCGGCAGGCGTCAGCGATAACGCCAAACAGCGCCGATCATTAGCAGATTCATGACGCACAACCAGCTCCTGCCTGACCAGGCCATCCACCAGCTTTGAAGTGGAGGGTAGTGTGAGACCCAGGTTTTCTGCCAGGCTGGACAGGGTTGTTGGAGCGTTGACCTGGATGAAGCGCAGTGTGCGAAACTGTGGAATGGAGAGACTTGAGCCGCGTCCCTGGCGCATTTCAACCCGGATGGCCTGAACAATCTTAGGGGCTGTTTCCATAAGCTCACGAGCGCATAAAGGTAATTGATCCGCCATATTGCTTAGCCTTTCTAATAATTAGAAAGTGAAATTATACACCTGTCTGCTTCAAATGCAAAACCATCCTGGATAATTGACGACCCTTTTTCAGAAATATACGGCTCAAATCGTGTTTAGGAATATGAGAAAATTACTATTTGTTTTAAAACATCTTGACAAATAAAGAGAAAGATATCATAATTTTAAGTAGTGAAACGTTTCACTCTTTTGGCTAAATAACGGCTCCATTTGAATAGTTCTAATATTATTTGATAACCACCTTCTCTGAGGGAAGCATGCAGCGAAAATTCGAGAGTGCATACGGGTATTTTTCAGAAGATGGCAGAGAATATATCATCACCACTCCGCTGACTCCGAGGCCATGGGGAAATGTGATCAGCAACGGCGATTACGGTATGATGATCTCGCAGACAGGTTCGGGTTACAGCTGGCGAGGCAATGCAGGCCAAAACCGCATCACGCGTTCTTTTCAGGATTTAATTAAAGATAATTGGGGAAAATATTTTTATATCCGCGATCTTAAGCGAAATATTTTTTGGTCAGCGGCTTATAAGCCGGTGATGCATCCCTACACATCTTATTCTGTCGTACACGGAATAGGTTACTCCCGGTTCATCCAACAAGTGGAAGATATCGAAAGCCAGCTCACCGTATTTGTCGCCGCGAAAGATCCGGTTGAAATTTTTGAGCTCAAGCTGACGAATCGCAGTGCTGACTCGCGCCTGTTGGATGTCACCTCTTATGCCGAGTGGCTGTTGGGCTTTTCACCCGATGAGCACCGTGAATTCCACAAGTTATTTATCGATACTTCTGCAGATTCTGCGGCTGGCACAGTTTACGCCCGCAAGTACCTGTGGGGTTTTCCTGATGAACGCGGCCGCCACAACAACATCGACTGGCCTTTCACCGCCTTTATGGCAGCCAGTGAGCCGTTGAAATCTTTCGACTGTGACAAAGAAACATTCATCGGTATGTATCGCAACGATGATCAACCTCGGGCAATGGCAGAGCCCTGCCTGTCAGGGCGGACTGGTCGCTTTACCGATGCGATTGCTGCCCTACAGATTGAAGTCGAGCTGGGGCCCGGTGAATCGAAAACGGTGGTCTTCGCCCTGGGCGCCGCCGCCGATGGGCCGGCAGGGAGCTCGCTGGAAAACCAGTATACCCACGAAGATGCCGCTGCCCTGGCTGCCCAATACACCTCACCAGCCGCTGCAGCCCAGGCCTTGCTGGATGTTAAAGCCTTCTGGTCGCGTTTTGTCGATACTGAAAAAGTTGAGACGCCAGATGAGGCGCTTAATTTCATGACCAACTATTGGTTGAAATACCAGGCTATATCCTGCCGGTTGTGGGGTAAATCGGCTTTGTATCAGGTCTCGGCCGGGATCGGTTTCCGCGACCAGCTGCAGGACAGCCAGATTTTTTTGATCAGCGAACCAGAATATGCTCGCAAGCAGCTCTTGCTGCACGCCGCCAACCAGTTCTCCGAGGGGGATGTCTATCACTGGTGGTTCTCGATTCGCGGCGGCGGCCCTCGCACCAACTGTTCCGACGATTTGCTCTGGCTGCCGTTCATCCTGGACGCCTATCTCAAAGAAACAGCTGATTTCACGATCCTGGATGAAAAAGTTCCTTTTCTAAACGGCGGCCCAGAGACTATTTATGAGCACTGTAAACGCGCCATCGAGCGGTCTTTCTCGCGCTTCTCGCCCAGGGGCATTCCACTGATGGGTGACCACGATTGGAACGATGGCCTGAGCGCCGTGGGCAACCTGATGAAGGGAGAAAGCTTCTGGGTTGCAGAATTCTTGTATATGATCCTGGGTAATTTCATACCTATCACCCAGCGATACTCTGACCAGGCTTTTGCCGATCGCTGCGAAGTTGTCCGTCAGAGCCTGAAAGAGGCGCTCAATAAACATGGGTGGGATGGCGAATGGTACCTGATGGCCACAACCGATAATGGGCTGCTCTTAGGCTCGAAAGCGAATGCAGAGGGCCAAATCTTCTTGATGCCGAACAACTGGGCGGTGATCAGTGGAGCGGCGGATGAACAGCGCGTCGTAACTGCTATGGATGCCGTGACCCATTACTTGTTAAAAGATTACGGTACACTGCTCAATTACCCGGCATTCACCCAGCCGCGCCCGGATATCGGTTATGTTACCCGCTACGCGCCCGGCCTGCGCGAAAACGGCGGTGTGTACACGCACGCTGCTACCTGGTCTGTCTGGGCATACACCCTGGCTGGCCAGCCGGAATTGGCTTACGAGGCTTATCAGAAAATTTGCCCGCCTAACCGCAGTGCGGATATCGAGGCCTATAAAGCCGAACCGTATGTCACACCTGGCAATGTGGATGGGCCGATCTCGGAATATTATGGGCGCGGCGGTTGGACCTGGTACACCGGTTCTGCGCAGTGGCTGCACCGGGTGGCCACGCATTGGATCCTCGGCATTCGCCCACAAGCAGATGGAATTTATATCGACCCTTCTATTCCATCCTCCTGGCCTGGGTTCATTGTAACCCGGAAATTCCGCAATTCCTTGTATACAATAAAAGTATCCAATCCAGAAAGAGTCAATCGAGGCATTAAATCGATTACAGTGGATGGTGCGAAACTGGTGGGTCAGTTGATTCCGGCCTTTCCCGAGGGGCAAACCCATACAGTCGATATCATTATGGGGAAATCCTGAAATGAGTAAAATTGTAATTTTCGTATCGAATCGAAAGGAGGCACGTATCGAGATAGCCAATACGAAACAACCCGTGTGTATATTTGGGATTAAATCACTAAACCTATAGAGGAGAGAAATATGAAAATTTTATCCAAACTGATCAGCCTGATGATCATCGCTACCTTCGTGCTCGGCCTTGCTGGCTGCGCGACGCCCACACCGGCGCCCACTGAGGCTCCAACCCAACCCCCAGCAGCGACCCAACCACCGCCCCAACCTACCGCGACAACTGCGCCCACCGCGACGGAAGTTCCACCCACACCGACAGCCGTTCCGCCAACCAATACCCCCGCACCTCAACCAGTGACTCTGCGCTATGCGAACTGGAACCTGGGCACCGCCGCTGAAAACAATATGGAGCGGCAAATGGTGCATGTCTATACCGAAACCCACCCCAATGTAACGATCCAATTTGTGGATATGTCTGCTGAAGGTGGCTGGGATGCTGTCTTGACCGGTTACGCCGCCAAAGGCCAACTGCCTGATGTTTTCATGGCGAACAACGTTCCGTTGTATGTGCAAAATGGCTGGCTCGCCGATTTAAGCGATATCACCAAGGATGATGCCGATTGGAAGCTCATTCCCCAGGCATTGAAAGACGCCTTCACCTACTCCGGCAAGACTCTGGCTCTGCCAGCCGGACAGTTTATCATGGGCTACTTTGTCAACCAGGATCTCTACGAAGCCGCCAACCTGAACGCGCCTGAATACGGCACTTCAGTGGATGATTTCTTCGCCGTTGCCAAGCAGTTGAACAACCCTGCTAAGGGCATTCTTGGTTTGGACGAGCAGTTCTCTATCGAGGGTTGGTATCCGAGCACAGTCGACAAAACCCTCAAGTATTACAGTTTCGATGGCACCAAGATGAACTATAACTCAGCCGCCTTCAAGGAAGCCGTTGCCAAGACCACCGAAATGATCCCCTACACCTGGCAGGGCCTGACCGATGACCAGAAGAAGGCCTTCAAATCCAAAGGGCCCTGGGAACTGTTCATGAATCAGGAAGTCGGTGTGCGTTGGGATGCTTCCTGGGCTATCCCCGACATGGTCAAGAACGCCAAGTTTAACTGGGACTTCATCGGCATCCCCGGCGGCAACCAGTGCATCGTTTTCGATGCTATGGTCGTCTCCAAGACCTCGCCGAATATCCAGGCGGCTTATGACTTTGCCAAGTGGATGACTTTCTCCACCCAGGCATACGCCAAGCGCGCTGAATTGGCCAAGGCAATGGGCTCCGGCCTCAACCTGCCTATCGCTATGGACCCGGCTTCGGTGGCGCTGTTCAAAACCTTTGTCGACAAACCGGGTGTGAACAAGGCGCTCGACAACCTGAACGGCAGCCTGCTCGAATCCCTGGCGAAAGTCGTCCCTGGTTACATCCAGGCCCGTTGGGAAGGCAAGCCCGGCATCGATATTGGCACCGATAAGGATGTCAACATCGGCTACATGCTCGATAACGCTCCCTCCGGCAAGTTCAAATTCGAGGACTATTCCGCGAAACTGGAAGAGTTCGCCAACAAGATTATGGCTGATGCAGCAGCCCTCTTAAACAAATAATTTCAACCCAGATCAACTGGCGCACTCGAAGAGGGTGCGCCAGTTGATCAATATATACGCCAATTAATCTGCGGATAGCTCACGTCATGGACGAAATCCTTCTTTACAAGATCAATAACCGTCCTAAATGGCATCGAAAAGATTGCCCAGATTACACAGATTTCGATTACTTCAAAGGAACCCCGAATCTTTTGCGATAAATCCTTATTTTCGAACTGTGGATCGATTCCAGGCGCTATTTGCGGAAAGTTTATTGAGAACGGAACGGTATATGCGTGTGAAATTGATTAAACTTCTCAGGATTTTTGGGTCAGTCTTAATCTTACTCACGGTTTTGCCATCTTCCGTATTCGCTGCAAAGATAGAAAACCGCAGCCAGGCTGCTGCCAGCCAGCCAGCTCACGTCAATGCCGCAACCGGGGGAAACACCATTGTGATCAAGGCGGATGCCTTTGGGCTCCCGCTTTCCGCAGACAAAATCGCCTCGTTGTATGAAGGGCCGAGCGTGCTGCTCCAGCAAAATGATGCAGTGCGTTTCCAGGTTTCCATTCCCGCCACCGGCCTGTACACCCTTGCCTTCGACATGGCTGCCAGCGAAAGTGCAGTCAATCCCCCGGAGGGCCAGCTCCAGGTAGATGGCGCCTTTCCGGTCAGCGATGCCCGGCGCATCGTTTTCCCTTTGTTTTATCAGAACACCACCGATACATTCCCCTTAGACCGCTACGGGAACGAGGCCTTGATCCGCCAGGCCAGGCTGGAGCGCTGGACCAGGGTGCCGATTGAAGATGCCAATTTCAGCCTGCAGTATCCTGTGCAGATCAATCTATCCCAGGGCGACCACACATTCGAATTTAAAGTGACGGAAGAGGCCCTGTACCTGGGCAGTATTTATATTACTCCCTTTGCCCAATACCCCAACTATGAGCAATACTTGCAAGCCAACCCGGCCTCAGATCCGGCGGGTGTTTCTATAGAGATTGAAGCAGAGCATCCTGCATTTAAGAACGACACATCGATTCGCCCGGTCAGTGATCGCAGCCTGGATGTCACGCCTTATGATACCTACCGCCTGCTCCTGAACACCATGGGCGGCGAAAGCTGGCAGCGCAGCGGCACGACGGTGTATTACCGGTTCGATGTTCCGCAAGATGGTTATTATTACATCACGCTGCGAGCAATCCAAAACTATAAAAATAACTACACTGTTTTCCGCCGTATCACAATCAACGGCGATGTGCCTTTCGAGCAGTTGAACGAAGTGCCCTTCGGGTATACATCGCGTTGGACCAATATTCCCCTGGGAGGTGATACTCCCTTTAAAATTTTTCTAAAAAAAGGCAGCAATATTTTAGGCATTGAAGCTACCAATTCGCCTTATTATTCGGCGATTGAGAAGATCAAAAAAGTACTGATCGACATCAATAACCTTTCACTGGAAATTAAAAAATTGACCGGTAACCAGGTCGATCGTTACAAAGAATGGACGATTACAGACTATATCCCCGACATCAAGGACCGCCTGGTCGCCATCGCCAATGACCTGAAAGTGGATAAGGATGTACTTACTACCATCAACAAGACTGGTGGCTCGCAGGAAATCCTGACCTATCAGATGGCGATCGACAATATTCTCTTCCTGGCGCAGGATCCCGACAAGATCCCGATTTACATGAACCGCTTTTCCGAGGGCTCGGGGTCGGCAGCACAAGAATTGGGCACAGTGCTGCCGCTGCTGCAAAGCAGCCCATTAGGCCTGGATAAGATTTACATCCATTCGGCAGATAAGGTGCCCCAACAGGTAGAGACGCCGTTCTTTACCTCACTGATGGAGGGGCTCAAACGCTTCATAAACTCCTTCAAACCCGATCCTTACCAATCAATCGAAGCCGGGAAAGATGAGCTCAACGTGTGGGTTAACCGCCCTCGCCAGTATGTCGACCTGCTGCAGACGCTGGTAGACCAGGGTTTCACCAAAGATACGGGCATCAAAGTGAAATTCTCGATCATGCCGGATGAGTCGAAGCTGATCCTGGCGAATGCTGCTGGCATCCAGCCAGACGTTGCCCTGGGGGTCAGCACCAACCAACCTTATGAGCTAGCTATCCGCAACGCCCTGAAAGATTTGCGCTCCTTCCCCGATTTTGATTCCTACATCAAAGTTTATTCACCAGGCGCTCTGCTTAGTTACATCATCAATGATTCTGTTTACGCAATTCCTGAAACTCAGGATTTCTGGGTGACCTATTACCGCAAAGATATCCTTGATTCGTTGAAAATCCCTATCCCGCAGACCTGGAATGAAGTGATCGAGATTCTGCCCGAGCTGCAGCGGTACGGCATGAATTTTAACACGCCGCTCTCCGCCGGCAGCGGCGGCAAGCCTTACCTGATGACCGCTCCATACATCTTCAACCAGGGTGCCCACCTGTACAGCGCCGATGGTTTTTCTACTGGTTTGGACAGCGAAGAGGCGATTAAGGCGATGAAATTCATGGCTGAAAGCTTCACGATTTATGGCATGCCGCTGACAACATCCAGTTTCTATGATAGCTTCCGCTATGGCAGTCTGCCCATCGGCGTATCGAACTTTGAGACCTATA
Source organism: Chloroflexota bacterium (assembly GCA_029782365.1). Taxonomy (GTDB): domain Bacteria; phylum Chloroflexota; class Anaerolineae; order Anaerolineales; family UBA4823; genus CAWBUW01. The sequence goes on along the minus strand of JAKOUW010000009.1, from coordinate 182,614 downwards.
TTAAACTGATGACCGCCGCCCCTGAAATTGCCGGGTTGTGGGGCATCGGATTATATCCAGCAACTGTACTGCCAGACGGCACGCAAAACCGCTATGCCACCGGTTCGGCCCAGGCCAGCATTATGTTTGCCCGTACAACGAAACCTGAAGAATCATGGAAATTCATGAAATGGTGGATGTCCACCGACACCCAGATTGATTTCGCCCAGCAGTTGGTATTGAATTATGGCCCGGAATACCTGTGGAACTCAGCCAACCTGGAAGCGTTCAAGACTCTGTCGATCCCCCAGGAACACAAGGATGTAATTTTACAGCAGTGGCAGTGGCTGCAAGAGCCGGTCAAACTGCCTGGCAGCTACATGGAAGAACGCGAGATCAGCAACGCCTGGAACGAGATCGTCTTTGACGGAGTCAACCCCCGTGTGGCAATTGATAATTCAATCATCATCATCAACCGTGAGATAACTCGTAAAATGGAAGAATTTGGCTATCTTAAAAACGGTGTCAAGGTGAAAGAATTCAAAATCCCCACGATCGATACGGTCAAGGAGTGGATGCAAAATGCAAAATAACACTCTTACTTCCAGCCGCTCCGGGCTTAGCCAGTGGCTTTACAAAGAAGGCAGCGCTTATGGTTTCCTGGCGATGTACGCCCTGCTGTTCATCACCTTTATCGTGGTGCCTGTACTCGTAGCATTCCTGCTGTCGTTCACCTTTTTCGACACAATCCAGTTGCCTACCTTCAACGGTTTGAGAAACTATATAGTCTTGCTGACCCAGGACGATATTTTTATGAAATACGTCCTGCCCAACACAATCCAGTTCGCCGTAATCGTCGGCCCTGGAGGCTATGTACTTTCCTTTATGCTGGCCTGGATGCTGGCTCAGCTCCCGAAGCTGCCCCGCACGCTCTTTGCCTTGATTTTATATTCCCCTTCTATGACCACTGGCGTTGCCATGACAGTGGTTTGGAAGACCCTTTTTAGCGGCGACCAGAACGGTTATCTCAACAGTTTCTTATTAGGCTTGCGGGTTATTCAGGAGCCCATCCAGTGGCTGCAATCGCCTCAGTATCTGATGACGATTATGATTATCGTTACGCTGTGGAGCAGTATGGGGGTCGGTTTCCTGGCGATGCTGGCAGGGATCCTGGAGATCAACCCGGAGATGTATGAAGCCGGCGCTTTGGACGGCATCAGCAACCGTTTCCAGGAAATCGTGAACATCACCATCCCTTCGATGAAACCACAGATGTTGTTCGGCGCTGTGATGGCGATCGTCGGCACTTTCCAGGCTGGCGCCATCGGCGTCACACTTTCAGGCACCAACCCGACGCCGCAGTATGCGGGTCAATTGATCGTCAATCACATCGAAGATTATGGCTTTTTGCGTTATGAAATGGGTTATGCCGCCGCGGTTTCAGTGGTGTTGTTGTTGATGGTGCTCTTGTTTACCCGGTTGTCCAACCGGTTATTTGCCAGTGATAATTAGGCGGCGACCTATGAGACTTAGATTGTTTGGCCGTTACTCTGGTATCCGTAACAGCGGGATCAACCCCAAGGGCTTTCATGTCAGCCAGCTAAAATTTTACGCCTTCTTGCTTCCCCTGGCTGTCTTCATGCTCCTTCCAATGATTTTCATCTTCTCGCATGCTTTTAAGCCCCCGGACGAGCTGTTCGCCTATCCGCCGCGCTTCTTCGTTACTAATCCCACTTTCAAGAATTTCTCTGACCTGTTTTCCAAGATGTCGAATTCTGGCGTGCCGGTGAGCCGCTACTTGTTTAACAGCATCCTGGTCACTCTGGTCACCATTGCCGCTTCGATCATTGTGTCCAGCACAGCGGCGTATGCTCTCTCGAAAAAGCGGTTTAAGCTGAAGAAGACCCTTTTCGCAATCAATACCGTGGCGCTGATGTTCGTGCCCATTGCGGTGACCATCCCTCGCTTCCTGATCATCGACAAACTGGACTTGATGAACACCTTTGCAGTGCATATTTTGCCCGGTTTGGCTATGCCTGTAGGGCTGTTCTTGATCAAGCAGTTTATCGATGGCATCCCCGATGAGGTTATCGAGGCGGCTCAAATCGATGGAGCGACCGACTTGGGCATCTACTGGTCGATTATCCTACCAATGATCCGGCCAGCTTTGGCGACGATTGCCATCCTGACTTTCCAGGCTACCTGGAATAACGCCGATACTTCTGCGCTGTATGTCAACTCGGAAAGCCTGAAAACTTTTGCCTTTTATCTTTCCACGCTCACATCATCTACTGCAGGCGCTAACGCCGTAGCCGGGCAGGGCATCGCAGCAGCCGCTTCGCTGATCATGTTTTTGCCGAACTTAATCATCTTTGTGTTATTACAAAGCCAGGTCATGAGCACCATGTCTCATTCAGGTCTTAAATGATATGAAGAAGTTACTGCGCATCCTCATCCTATTCGCCCTTTTTGGGATTATAGCCGAAAAATCTACTCCTGCAACCACGGTGAAAGCAGGGTCGCCCTACACCACCTGGGCCTTGGGGCCTGGGGGGGGCGCCGTGATGACCCAGGACGCTTATCTGCCGTACGCTGAGATTAATCTTCCCATCCAGAATGCTGAAGATATGGTTGTGGCTCCGGATGGCTACATGTACATTGCCGACACCGGAGATGGGCAGATCTTGAAGTTGAAGAACTTCGAAGTCGTTGCCACCTACGGCAAAGACATTGTCCAGAACCCCAGCGGTATTTTCGTGGATGAAAAAGGCATCATGTACATCACCGATTCCAAGAAAAATACCGTCATCATCCTGGATGCAAACGGCAACCTGATCAAGGAATTTGGCCGGCCGAGTGAGCCGTTATTCGGCAAGACCCGCGAATTTCTGCCGCGCAAGATCGCGGTGGACTTGCGGAAGAATCTCTACATCATCAGTGAAGGCTCCGTCAACGGCATTGTCCAGATGAACACAAACGGTAATTTCATCGGCTATTTCGGGGCCAACACTTCGGAAATGTCATTGAAGATGATTTTGCAGAGAATGTTCTTGACCAAAGAACAGCTTGACCAGTTCATTAAGAACGAAGCGGCCTCGCCCTCCAATATCGCCATAGACAGCCAATCGCTGGTTTATTCGATCACCGCAGGGACGAATCGTTTTCAATCCATCCGCAAATTCACTATTTCTGGCAAGAACATTTTTCCTGATGTCTATGGATCGACCTCCTTCCGGGATATTAACGTCAGCGATGACGGCTTGCTGTTAGCAGTAGACGCTAACGGCGTAATTTGGGAATATGACCAGAACGGCACATTATTATTTATTTTTGGCGCTAAAGATGCTGGTGACCAGCGCCTGGGCACCTTGATGAACCCGACCGCCATCGAACGCGACCAGGATTTTGTGTACGTGCTCGATAAAGACAAGAACGCTATCGTGGTCTATCAAACGACCGCATTTGCTAAGAAAGTTCACGAAGGTGTGCGGTTGTATATGGAAGGGTTCTATACCGAAGCAATGCCTTATTTTCAAGATGTGCTCAACTTCAACGGCTCGTTTATCATGTCTTACCAGGCGATTGCTGACGCTTACTTCAAGAAGAGTGATTATCCTGACGCTCTAAATTCTTATCGCTACGCCGAAGATAAAGCCGGTTATTCTCAAGCCTATTGGGAGCTGCGCAATCAAGTACTGCAGCAGTACCTTTCGCCAGCCATCTTGAGTTTATTTGGCCTGTGGGTGGCTTCCAGCGTCTTTGGGTATTTTGAACGCCGCCGTAAATGGCTGGATCCTGTGCGGAATTGGCTGCGCGGCCTGCAGCGCATAAAACCGATCGATGACTTTGTCTTCATGTTCCGCTTCATTAAGCAGCCAGCCGACAGCTTCTATTACATCAAGAAAAACGAGCGCGGTAGCCTGGCTTTTGCTCTGGCAATTTATGCCTGGGTAGTGGTGGTGCGAGTGCTGTCGCTGTACGTGACCGGGTTCACCTTTAGCCCGTACAGCTCCACTGTGTACATTCATGTCGAGAACGAGATTCTGATTGTCCTCTTGTTGATCGGCATCTGGAATGCAGCCAACTACTTGGTATCAACCATCAGTGATGGCGAAGGCCGCGTACGGGATGTGGTCATCGGCAGCGCATACAGTCTCTTCCCGTATGCACTGTTTGCCCTACCTCTGGCGCTGGTATCGAACGTTTTGACTCTGAACGAGGTGTTCATTTACTCCTTCACTCAAAACCTGATTTGGTTCTGGGTGGGTATGATGCTGGTTATCATGGTGAAAGAAATACACAATTACACCTTTTCAGAAACAGTCAAAAACGTGTTGATCACCCTGTTTACCATGGGTTTGTTCGTGCTGACTGGATATATCTTATATGTCCTGTTCAACCAACTGTTTGATTTTATTTCGGCGATCATACAGGAGGTAGGCTTACGTGGCTAAGATAAAGCAAATTTTCCAGATACTATGGGTCATTATTTTGCTCCTGGGATTAAACACTGTACCACAGTCCGCCCAGGCACAAACGGCTGAGGTTTCTTCGAACCAGTTTACCCAAATCGACCAGGTTAACACCGATTGGAAAATCAACCAGACCATCCCGGATTCATATACGCTGGTAGGAGAAAATGACAATTTTAAGTTATTTGCAGACAAGACCAGCCTGGCGTTCAAGGTGGTCGATAAACGCAGTGGATATGTCTGGCATTCCGGCTTGGATAAGCCGGGGGCAACCGACCGGCTGAACAAGTCGTGGGCAGCCTTTGCTAAGAGCGGGATCAGCATCGATTATCTCGACCCCAAGGCTGTTAACAAACGCATCTCTATCACAAATTCGAAAACCACGATCGATTTCAAAACCATCGACCAGGGATTCGAGGGATTGGTGACCTTTACCGATTTTTCCATCACCGTGGGCGTTACAGTGCGCCTGGAGCCTACGGGTGTGAGCGTGGATGTGCCCTTCTCCTCTATTAAACAGGAAAATTCCGATTTCAAACTTGGCCTGCTGTACGTTTATCCATTTTTTGGCGCTACCCGCGCCGGAGAAGTGCCTGGCTACATGTTTATTCCCGATGGTCCTGGCAGCCTTGTGCGGTTCAGCGACGCCACCAAAGCCAAGAACATGCTTTATGCGCGCTACTACGGCGCCGACCTGGGCATGATTGCGACGATGCCATTCGATCCTACGATCAACCGGGCCTTCAAAATTTCTATCCCGGTGATCGGTATGGTGCACGGCTATAAACAAAATGGTTATATTGCCATAGTCGAAAAAGGCGCTTCATACGGTGAAGTCCAGGCGCACCCTTCAGGAATTATCACCAATTTTAATTTCATATTCAACGCTTTTGTCTACAACGAAAGCTACTACCAGGCGACCAATCGCTCTGGCGATGGCGTCACCACGATCCAGCATGCCACCAATAAGTTCGATGTTCGCATGCATTATCGCTTTCTCACTGGAGATGAAAGCGATTATGTCGGCATGGCCCGGAGCTATCAGCAGTACCTGATTGACCAGGGGGTGTTCCATAAACTGCCCGCGCAAAGCGGCGATATCGGGCTGCGCCTGGAATTCTTGGGCGGTGATAAGGAAAAAGTATTGTTGTGGTACCGCCTGATTTCTATGACCACCGTAAACCAGATGAGCGACATCCTTAAACAAATCGGCCTGAAAAACCTGGATGTAGTCTATTACGGCTGGCAGCCGTTGGGCGCATCGAGCATGCCGCCAAATTCGCTAAGAATAGATGGCGGGCTGGGCAACCTGGACCAGCTGCGCTCCTTGAGTGAGCAGGTAACTGCTGGCGGCGGGAACTTCTACTTATACCTGGATCCTCAGGCCGCCCTGCGCGATGAAGGCGGGTATTCTGCCCGCAATGACCTGGCGATGGCAATCACCAATGTCAATCTGATCGGATACAACCGGAATAAGGTCAACTATTATTTTAACTATGAGACGCTTAGCCGAAATTACAACTCGCTTAGCAAAGATGTCGTTGACAAGATAAAAGCAGGCCTGGCGTTGGATGGTCTCGGCTCAATCTTATACAGCGATTTTAAGAACAATCATTTCTTGAATCGCGAAGATGCGATCGCCAGGTATCAAAAACTGCTGGCAGACAGCACCGCCAGCACTGCCTTTTACCAACCCAATGATTATATGTTTGGGGCAATGAAGGCTTATTATGACATGCCCCTGACGGACAGTGGCTACATTTACACGACTGACCTGGTGCCGTTCTTGCAGATTGTTATGGCGGGCTATGTGCCATATTACGGGCCTGCCCTGAATTTTTCTTCATCCATCCAGGATGATTTATTGCGACAGGTTGATTTTGGCGTTTACCCTGCCTATTTCTTGACCAATGATGTCACGGCAAAAATTTTGAATACCAGCTCAAATTGGATCTATACGTCCTCCTACCCGCAGTGGGGGGCGGAAGTCAAACAAACATACCAATGGCTGAATAACCTGTTGGGACCAGTCAAGGGCCAACCAATTGTCGCCCGCCAGGTTTTGGCGGCAGGCGTCACCGCCACAACCTACGCCAACGGTAAACAAATCCTGGTCAATTACAACGATACGCCCTATTCCGCCGGTGGCGTGATGGTCAATGCCAAAGATGCTGTGATCAGAGAGGTGAAACCATGAATCTGATGAATGTCCTGCGTAAGAATGAAATGCGGCACAGCACCAGGGAGGCTTTGTACGGCTATGCCTTCGTGCTGATCTGGGTGGTTGGTTTCGCTTTATTTACCTTCATTCCGTTGATCCAGACCTTTCTGTACAGCCTGAACAAGGTTACAGTCACCGCTACTACCATTGACCTTGTATTTGTTCAATGGGCAAATTACACCCGGGCTTTGTTTACTGATCCGACCTTTGTGGAGCTGTTGATCAGTTATCTGGTGGAGACCCTGGTATCTGTGCCTATCGTCTTGATCTTTTCACTGATCATTGCCATGTTCTTGAACCTGAACTTCCGCGGCAAGGGGATCTTCCGAACGATTTTTTTCCTGCCGGTGGTGATCACCAGCGGGCCGGTCATCCAAGAACTAACCTCCCAGGGTGCCACCTCCGCGCCGGGAATTGCCAATTCCCCTGCGGTAGCTGATTTTTTGGCTCAACTGCCGCGCTATTTACAAACCCCGATCCAGTACCTTCTGACCTCCTTTATCCTGATCCTGTGGTTTTCCGGCGTGCAAATCCTGATCTATCTCGCCAGCCTGCAGAAGATTGACAAGAGCGTCTACGAAGCCGCAGCGATTGACGGCGCTTCGGCCTGGGAATCTTTCTGGAAAATCACCCTGCCGTCCCTGTCCACCACCACCATGATCGTAGCCATTTATACGGTGATCACACTGTCGCATTTTTCGGAAAATAAAGTGATCAAATATGTCTACAACCAAACATATGCAGTGCAGGGCGGGATAGGATATGCCAGCGCCATGTCTTTTCTGTATTTCTTTGTTCTGGTGTTGGTGCTGGCAATTGTTTACCTGCTTATGAACGTGCGCACCGAAAAGAAATACAACTAAAGGCAGCATGATTATGAAAACTTTAATCCAGGACAAATTGAAAGTTTTTTTCTTGGGGGATCGCACCCATTATGGCGTGATCTTTACGATAATTCTCTACATGCTGCTCATCGCCATTGGTTTCGTCTATCTTTACCCGCTGTTGTTTATGTTCGTCACCAGCATGAAAAGCCCATCGGACCTGCTCAATCCAATGGTGCAGTGGGTGCCGACAGAGCTCTTCCTGGGCAACTATACCAAGGCCTTCCAGGTGTTAAATTACCCAACGACCCTGATGAACTCGATCGTGGTCAGTTTGGTTCCTTCGCTCATCCAGGCAGCGGTTTGTTCCGTGGTTGGTTATGGGTTGGCGCGCTATCGCTTTTGGGGAAAAAATTTGATTTTTATCTTCATCCTGGCAACGTTTATCATCCCTGCCCAAAATACAATCATCCCGCAGATGCTGACTTATAAGCAGTACGGCTTACTTGGAAATATCTCCTCTCTGATCCTGCCGGCAATTTTCGGCCAGGGTTTTAAAAGCGCTATATTCATCCTGATCTTCTACCAGACTTTTGTCTCACTGCCCAAAGTGTTGGAAGAAGCTGCCCGGCTGGATGGCGCTTCCGACTTGAAAATCTTCCTGCAAATCGCTCTGCCTGCTGCCGTTCCTTCCTTTGTGATTTCAATCCTCTTTTCGACCGTCTGGTATTGGAACGAGACTTACATGACAGTCATTTTCCTGGAAGGCGGCATCCAGACCCTGCCAATGCAGCTGTCCAAGTTTGTGCAGGCGTATGAAAATCTCTACCCATCTGGAACGGTCAATTTATTCGATCGTCTGAACGAAGCAGTCAAGTTGAGCGGCACATTCTTGAACATTCTTCCACTGCTTTTGATGTATTTTGTCATGCAGAGGTGGTTTGTTGAATCCATTGAGAGGACCGGCATTACTGGTGAATAAACTGATTTTGTTCTTCTTGGTTGTTGCGCTGGTTATCAGCGGCTGCGCCGCGCCAGTTTCTCCAACGCTAACGACCGCTGTCGCTACCCCGGACGCCAGCCTGACGAGCACAGCGCAAACTGCGCTGGCGGCTGCCACGGCTGCCGTTGAGCAAACCGCCTCGGCCTTTCAGACCCAGACTGCAGCGCAGACGGCGTCTGTTCAGCAGACCGCCAGCGGTCAAACCCAGGTCGCCGTGCAAACGCAGGCGGCGGCAGCGGCTGCTGCTACTTCCGCCCAGCAAACCTTGCAGGCTACCTCAATCGATGACATCATCGCATTCGAGATGAAAGGCTCTTTCGATTTCTTCTGGGAGCATGCCAACAGCGATCCCTCCAGCCCGGGTTACGGCCTGGTGCGTGACCGCTGGCCCGGAGCGGAAGGCATTGCCAGCACAGCCTCCACCGGTTTTGGTCTGACAGCCTACCTGGTCGGCGTCGAAAAGGGGTATATCACCCGGCAGGAAGGCGCCGAACGCGCCAGCAAAACCCTGGATACCCTGCTTAAAATGGATCGCCAGGAGGGTTTCTTCTATCACTTCGTTGATATGAAAACAGCCAAGCGCGCCTGGGACAGTGAGATTTCCAGCATCGATACCGCAATCTTGATGATGGGTGTGCTGGCAGCCGGGCAGTATTTCGGCGGAGATGTGCAAACCAAGGCCAGGCAGCTTTACGAAGGGGTAAACTGGCCGTGGTTCCTCGATGCGTCGAACAATATGTTTTACATGGCTTACCGGCCTGAAAAAGGATTCGAAGGGCATTGGGATTTCTACGCCGAACAGCTCATGCTGTACGTTTTAGCCGCTGGTTCGCCAACCCATCCGACCGGTGAATCACCGTATTATACGTTCAAACGCGACTCGGCGGCTTATGGGCAGGGCAAACCATTCATCCATTCCTGGTTTGGCTCTATCTTTACATATCAGTTCAGCCATGCCTGGATTGATTTCCGCGGCTACACCGATAAGGACAATGTGAGCTGGTTTGACAACTCGGTCGAAGCCACACTCGCTCAAATTGCCTTTGCTGCCGACAACCAGTCCAGTTATAAGACGCTTGGCCCGAATGCCTGGGGGCTCTCAGCCTGCGATGGGCCGGGAGGTTACAACGGCTTATACGGAGCGCCGCCCTCCGGTTTTGACAACAAACAGCATGTGGTTGATGACACCCTGCCGCCCTATGGAGCAATCGGTTCGATTGTTTTTGCTCCCGAGCAAGCCCAGCGCGCTTTGCGCTATTATTATTCCCTCGACCAGCTCAAGGGGAAATACGGTTTTTTCGATGCGTTTAACCTGAGTAAAAATTGGTTTGACAGCGACGTGATCGGGATCGATAAAGGTATTTCTTTGTTAATGTTGGCCAATTTCCAGGCCGATACCATTTATAAGACGATGATGCAGCAAGCCAACATCTTGCATGGTTTAGAGCGTTTGCAGATCAAAAAAGGCAGCTAAGGTTATTGCAATATGACGACGATCAAAGATGTAGCCAGGCACGCTCGAGTGAGCATCACCACTGCCTCGTATGCTTTAAATGGTATCGGCTCGCTCAGCCCTGCAACCCGCGAACGCGTCCTGTCTGCTGCGCTCGAACTCAATTACCATCCAAATGCGTTTGCACGGAATCTAAAAAAACGCAAGACCCGCACCATTGGGGTCTTTATTACACGGTTCGGCGGATCGTTTTACGAGGAAATCCTGGAAGGTATCCACGATTCGATATTGAAAACAGATTATGAATTGATCGTCTGCCCGGAAAGCCGCCCCGTGCACAAGATTTTGACTCAGAGACAGGTTGATGGCGCAATAGTATTTGATTCGAAAATACAATCCGATACGCTGACAAACCTGGTTTCGAAGAGATTTCCGATCATCGTGTTGGATCGCTACCTGGAGGCCGATTACCTGTTTCCTTTATTGGTTGACAATCAACAAGGAACCAAAGAAGCGTTTTATCATCTTTACGGGCAAGGCGCACGCAAGATCTTTTTTGTTTCCGGTGCTATGGATTCGTTTGATAACCTGGAGCGGATGAAAGCATTCATGAATGAAGCCGAACAAAATAGAATTACAGTCAAATGCTATACGGGCAATTTTACGGAACAATCGGGATATGAAAATGCCCGCCAAATCATCGCATCCGGTGATTTGCCTGATGCGGTTTACTGCGCCAACGATCAAATGGCGATTGGTTTTATCAAAGCCATGCAAGAAAACGACTTGAGAGCGCCTGAGGATATTGCGATTGTAGGCTTTGACGATATCCAGATCGCCAAATATATGCACCCGTCTTTAAGCACCATCGGCGCATCGCGTTTTCTGTGGGGGTCTTCAGCGGCCACCCAGTTGATCGATTTCTTAGAAAATGACCAGCCTTTCCAGGCGCACCGCATCCCTACCAGGCTGATCCAGCGCCAATCATCCTCGAAAAACATTACGCTTTCCCTGACAATATAAACACCGCTATGGAACAGTTGAATATACTGCAAGATGAGCTCAAAGGCTCTCTGAATTTTTTCTTGAAATACACCAACCTGGATCCAAACAGCCATGGCTTTGGATTAACAGTTGACAGTACAAAGAACCTGAACGTGGCTTCGATCGCCGCGACGGGCTTTTGCCTTAGCGCCTGGGTGATTGGCGTGGAGCGCGGTTACTTGAAGCACCTTCGGGCGCTGGAGATTACCCGCCAGACGCTGCGCACATTGCGCGACAGTGTCAGCCATCACCGTGGTTTTTTCGCCCATTACCTGGATATGACCAGCGGCACAAGGCACCGCAAATGTGAGTATTCAACCATTGATACTGCCTTGTGCCTGAACGGCGTGATCACTGCTGGCGCTTATTTCAAAGACACTGAGATTCAAGAGCTGGCTCAACAGCTGTTGGAGCGCGTGGATTGGAATTTCATCATTTTTGAGCGAGATGGCAAGACACTTTTCCGCATGGCTTACAATCCTGACAAACATGGCGATTATGTGCAAGGCGAGCCGGGTTACATCTTCCAATGGGAAATGGCTGCAGAGCAGAAGATGATGTACCTGCAGGCTGCCCCGTTGGTGGAGCCAGAGACGGCTCGCCATCTCTACCATGGCTTTGCGCGCGATACCGGGTACTTCGAGGGACAACCGATTATCTTCACCCCAGGCGGAGCCCTGTTCGTCTACCAGTTCAGCGAAGCCTGGCTGGATACACAGCAGTATCTGGATCCGGATGGTATCGACTGGTTTAACAACGCGCGCCTGGCAGCCCTGGCAAACCGCAGTTTTTGCATGCAGCATGCATCAGAATTCAAAACCTACCATGCCAACAGCTGGGGCGCCAGTGCGGGAGACAGCCCGTGGGGCTACGATGTATCCGGCGCCCCGCCTTGTTTCGCGGAGCCCAGAGCGAACGGCACCGTTTCAATTTATTCAGCCTTATCGTGCCTGCCGTTCATTCCGAACCTGACCCTGGAAATGGTAGATTATCTATATCACAGCCAGCCGCGCACCTGGGGGCCTTATGGTTTTTATGACGCCTACAACCTGGCAGTCAGTCCGGCCTGGTACAGCAGCGCCCTGTATGGCATCGACAAAGGCTGTTCGATGATTATGGTCGAGAATTACCTGAGCAGGTTGATCTGGGATACCTACACCAGCAGCGCATATATTCAAAAAGCGCTGAATGTGTTGGGTTTCCATAAACGAGGAGAATGACAACATGACAGATTTTTACGCCAGAGACGGCCAGTTTTGGCTAGATGGCCAGCCCGTGATTATCCAGGCCGGAGAATTTCATTATTTCCGCACGCCGCGGACTGAGTGGCGGCACCGCCTGGGCCTGTTAAAAGCGGCCGGTTTTAACGCTCTGGCTTCCTATATCCCCTGGATCTGGCATCAGCTCGCCGAGGATGAATCTGATCTCGATGGCCACAGCCACCCGCTGCGCGACCTGGCGGGCTTTTTGGACCTGGCTGCTGAGATGGGCTTCTGGATTATCGCTCGCCCGGGACCGTACATCATGGCTGAAACGATCAATGAGGGCATTCCCCCCTGGGTTTTTTCCAGGTATCCGCAGGCGGCATATATCAGCCAGGATGGGCAAACGCAGAACGTTGCCAGTTATCTACAGGCCGACTTTCTGGCCTGTGTGAAAAAGTGGTACCGGGCGGTTTTTGAAGTTCTAACGCCGCGCCAGGTGACACGCGGCGGGCGGATTATTTTGATCCAGCTCGACAATGAGATGGGCATGATCCAATGGGTGCGCAATATCCTGGATATCAACCCGGACACGCTGGCGCGCTTTGCCGGTTTTGTGCGCCAGTTTTACGGCGAGCATTTGCCACGGCGCTACCCAACCGGACAACTGGAGGCTGTTTTACGGGAAGGCATAACCAATCCCCAGGCTCCCCAGGCGGCTGTCAGCGTGCAGGATTACCGCCGTTTTTACCGCGCATACCTGGCCGAATATACGGCATTTTTGTGGGAAACAGCCCAGGCTAACGGCATGGAAGTCCCACCGGTGATCAACATTCACGGATTCATGAACGGCGGCAAAACCTTCCCGCTTGGCCTGTCGCAGTTGATCGAAGTCATGCGACTGGACGGCATGCTCAGCGCCACCGATGTGTATCCTATCTTTATTGGCGAAGGCAATTACCATCAACTCCTGGCGCTCAATGAGATCACCAAAGCTCTGCACAATCCCCACCAGCCGCTCTTTTCCATTGAATTCCAGGCCGGAGGAAACAATGATTTTAGCGGCCAACAAACATCGTTTTATGAACTGCACACCCGTTTATCCGTTTCTGTCGGTATGCGCGGTATCAACCACTATCTCTTTTGCGATGGGGAAAATGACCCGGTTCTCAGCCCAACCAAACGGCATGATTGGGGACACCCTGTGCGAAAGGATGGCACACTGCGCCGGCATTATTACCGCTATCCCAGGCTGTCCAGAGTCCTGGCTGCATATGGAGCGGCCCTGGTTACCGCCAGACCTGCCCGCGTGGCGACGATTGGCTTCCTGTTGGATCAATACATGAACGAAGTAAATACGCCGGCAACCAAGGAAGACACCTCTATTCTCATCCACCAGCGAGAGGTGATTTTATTTGACTTCATCGCCCGCGGCCTGGCGCTGACCCAGCGCGCTTTTGACGCTCTCGATCTGGAGCGCAGCGAGCTGTCTGCGGCCCAGACTCCCCTGTTATGGGTGATGATGGAAAAGCAATGCCCGGCGGCTGTCCAGCAGAAGTTGGTCAATTACGCACTCTCCGGAGGCAAGTTGATCCTCGCCGGGCGCATGTGCGTGGAGGATGCTGATCAGGCTGCTTACTGCACACTTCTCCAGGAAGCCCTCGGCATTGAGCGGATTACCAGTGACCGCCCCTTCAACCAGACACATATCCACGCGTTTCATTACCGGGATGTGCCGGTTTCCTTCCTCGAGACGTACCACGGCGCCTTTGACGAGGTTTTTGCACAGAGTGAAGGAGGCGAGACGGTCGGTTTCATCAAAACAATCGGACAGGGGAAAGTCATGGTGCTTGGCGCTGCTTTAGGCGCCTATACTTTGGATGACCTGGATATTATGAACCAGATGGCTTTGAAGATGGACTGCCCATCGCCTTTCAATTTGAGCGACTGGGCGGATGTGCGCCTGAGTTGCGGCGAAAAAGGTAATTTCCTTTTTGTGAACAACTATCTCGATGACCCGGTCGAAACCACAGTCGCCTACCAGGGCGAAATGCTCTTCCGTGGCAAACCGCTGAGCCTGGCAGCGCGCAGTGGGTTGATCCTGCCTCTCGAATGGCAGGTCAACGCTGGGCTGCTGGTCCATTCTCTCACCTCCGAAGTGGTTGAGATAACTGAAAATGAGTCAACGCTGATTTTGAAAACAGCGCAGGACGACCTCTGGGTCGATATGACCCTGACGGGGTACCGCTGTGAAAACGCAGCCGTTCTTGCAGTTTCTGGCGCAGCTCAGCGAGTGTTGTTCCACGGAGAGCAAGGGATAATTCTTCTCACCAAGTTGGTCTGAGTTACTGTGAATCGAGTTTCCTCTCGCGCCTGTGCCCGGGGATCTTGAAACCAGACAGTTTGAAAGCCCTGAGGATGCTTTTGGATGAGCGCTGCCAGATGCCAATCTTGCGGGAGATGTGTTCGGTCCAACTGTAATTCTCGAATGTGAAGTTTTCTTGCCGGCCTTCGGGCAGATCGATCATATAGTTGGCTTTGCGGTAATAATCCTGCGCCAGGTAACCCTCGTCCATCACATGCATCGCCTCTTCGATAGCCGCTTCGTCGAATTCGGGATAGTGGTCTTCGAAAAGGGTAAAAGCCAACGGGTAACGCGGCCGGGGAGGCGGATTCGAGGCCGGGTAGCCCATGGTCAGCCCGACCAGCGGAAAAACGCGCGGCGGAAGCTGGTATTCTTTGATGATATCGGCAGCGTAATAGGGGAATGCGCCCAAAAAGCAGCTTCCCAGCCCCAGGCTTTCGGCAGCCATGACCATATTTTCTGCCATCAAGGCCGCATCTTGAATGCCCAGCACCATCAGGGATAGGTCGTTGGAGGCTGTCTGCCAGCCGCGCCGCTGCATGATACATTCGAAACGATGTAAATCGACACAAATTGTGAACAGCCAGGGGGCGTGGAACGGGTTTTTCTCCTGATTGCGGGAGAGCAGCAAACTGCCCAGTTGGTAAGCGAACGGCGCCTGCTGGCCTGCTCGCACGATCGTTTCCAGCGTTTCATCACTGGGCATGACCTCAGTGTAGCTGCGGATCGACTTGCGGTTCAGCATGGCGTCGATGATTGGGTTGTGGATCATTGATTACTCCAGGGGGATAGGTGATTACAAGCTCGAACTTAATCATACCCTCAAAGGAGTAAATACAGGTAATCGCCCGCTTATCCGCCCGCCATGGCCCCCACGATGCGGAAAGGCTCTTTGCCCAGGATCACGGCTTCTGGCAGCAAGGTATCCAGGCTTTCGTGAGAATAATCCTCTCCGCAGGCAAAAAAGCGGATGAAGGGCCGGCGCTGAAAGCTGACCTGATCCCGGAGGGTGCCTAAAAGCATAGGATAGCGCGCCTCCAGGGCATCCAACGCCGCGCCTATTGTCACCGGCCCTTCGATGTTTAACTCAACCTCTTTGTTGACCTGCGCCAATGTCCTCAGGTGGTGCGGAATGACCACACGAATCATGGCAGAGTCTGCACCTCAACGGACAGCACAGCCGGCAGGTCGCGCACGATGGCGGTCCAGCTGTCGCCCGAATTGGCTGAGGCGTACACCTGCCCACCAGTAGTGCCAAAATAGATGCCGCAAGGATTGAAAGTATCTACCGCCAGCGCGCTGCGCAGAACGTTCACATAGCAGTCGCTTTGTGGTAAACCCCGGGTTAGCGCTTCCCATTCGTTGCCTCCCGAGCGGCTGCGGTACACACGCAGTTTGCCCTCGGGGGGATAATGCTCTGAGTCGCTCTTGATCGGTACAACATAGATCGTCTCTGGCTCCTGCGCGTGGACGCCAATTGGGAAGCCAAAATCGCTCGGCAGGTTGCCGCTGACTTCATACCACGAATCTCCGGCATTGTCACTGCGCATCACATCCCAGTGTTTTTGCATGAACAATTTTTCTGGATGGGCGGGGTGCATGGCAAGGTTATGGACGCAGTGTCCGACTTCTGCGCTGGCGTCTGGCAGCTCATAAGGAGAATGCAGGCCGCTGTTGATTGGCCGCCAGGTTTGGCCGCCGTCATCTGTGCGGAAAGCGCCGGCTGCCGAGATAGCAACATACATGCGCTGAGGGTTGGTAGGATCGAGCAGGATGGTGTGCAGGCACATGCCGCCTGCCCCGGGCTGCCAGAGATTGCCTTTCACGGCGCGCAGCCCAGGCAGTTCCTGCCAGGTTTGCCCGCCGTCGGTGGAGCGGAACAAAGCGGCGTCTTCAACGCCGGCATACACTGTATCCGGATCATGCAGGGATGGTTCCAGGCGCCAGACGCGCTTGAATTCCCAGGGATGCTGGCTGCCATCGTACCATTGGTGGGTGCCTGGGTTGCCTTCATAAGTGAATTTATTGCCCACTGTTTCCCAGGTCTGGCCTCCGTCGTTCGAGCGCTGCATCACTTGCCCAAACCAGCCGCTGCTCTGCGAGGCATACAGGCGGTTGGGATCGGCTGGAGATCCGTTCATGTGGTAAATCTCCCAGCCGGCAAAATGCGGTCCGCTGACTTTCCAGTTAGTGCGCCTGGCGTCGGAGGTTAGAATAAACGCGCCCTTGCGGGTGCCAACCAAAACCCTGATTCCACTCATCTTATTCTTCCTTTTTCGAACAATTTCGCTAAAATAGAGCCAACCGAGTCGGCCGGCGCCTGCCAGCCTCAGCGTTGATTTTGCGTATTATAGAACGAATTTTCTAATTTGTCAATAATTACCTGATTAGTCTTTTTGTGGCAGGCAGAAACCGGCTTTTATAAACTGAAACAGCAATACGTGTACATTGTTTTGGAGGTTTTCATGCCAGTTTTTCTTTCGGATGAAGAGCAGGTTCGGCAGGCTCTGCAGCAGTTTCAGGTATATTACACACGCCGTGACCCGGCCCTGGTGGATGAATTCTTCGACCGTCTGATGGATGACGACCTGGAAGTGATCGGCACGAATGGCATTCGCCCAGGTGACCAGGAGTGGTATCCCACCAGGGAGACAGCGCGGGAAATATTCGTAGGCGACTGGCAGAGCTGGGGCGACCTGCGCTTGGAAATCTCGGCTGCGCGCCTCCGGCTGCATGACCAGACTGCCTGGCTTTCGGCTCCAGCCACCGTGCAAATGACCATTCCGGCGGAAAAGAATTACGCCGATTACTTGAATTTTATTCGCAGTTATATGGAAAAGGAAAACCTGACCGCCGAGCAAAAACTGCTGTACATTCTGCGAGGCGGTAATAACACTTTATTCGAACTGCGCCGGGGCGAGGATTTTACCTGGCCGCTGCGTTTTACTGCCGTGTTGGTAAAACAGCCGGCCGGTTGGAAGTTCCGCCAGATGCAGTTTTCCTTTCCGACGATTTATTTCCCGGATGCACGCATCTTGCCTTGAGCTTGTTCCAGGCGCTCCAATTTAATCCCTTTTGCCGCTCTTGATAAAACCCGTGCGGCGAAAACGCAGCGCCGACCAATCCTCATCGATGGCTACCTGGCGCACTGGATCGAAACCCAGCGAGCGCAGCATCGCCCAGCCTGTATCACGGTTGAATTCGCAGGTGTATTTTTTGGAAGTGCCCTTGGGATAGGCAAACCACAGGATGGCGTCGCCTTTCGCCTGGGTGCTGAGGGAACGAGCCAATTCATCCACTTCTCGCTGCCGGGTGACGAAAGCAATGGAAAAAACGATCTCACTCAGCTCATCCAGGCTGCGACGGATCGTAACAGCTCCCAGTGCGGCCAGCTCAGGCTCGAAGCTCGCCGGGGCGTTCAAAAGCACAATCTCTTGCTGGCCTTTCCAGTTTAGTTTGTGAAAAATGTCGGACATACAATTCTCCAGGTTGAACAAAAGCGTCTGATGCTATCCTGCTTTCCGCTGGTCAAATGTGTTGGCCAGTTTGAGGCGGCAGCACAACCCAGCGCGTCACCGCTCCAGCATACGCACCTACGAAAGCGATCACCCCGACCAGAAGCATGCTGAAGTCGTCGTGCAATAAAATACCAGCCAGCGGAATCCACACTCCCGCAGCCAGCGCCCACAGCCAGGCGCGGCGCGGCGCGATGAACCCCAAAAGGGCAGTGACCACCAGGAGCATACCGGCGGTGATGCCCGTATCATCCCAATTTGGCCGAGAATCGACCCAAGCGATGAAAAGCCCGGCAGCAATTGCGCTGGCTAACATGATAAAAAAGCTGATCTTGTGCATAAAGCCCTTTCCAGGCGCCTGGCTTGCCATTAAGATTACAATTAAGGCTAATCATACAACCGCCAACCGCCGCAGACAAGCACCTGAGTGCTAAAATACACTCTATCTAAAACAAGGAGCGAAAATGGCCAACACGACGATGACACCCGAAGAACGTAGAGAGTTCTTATCCTTACCGCTGACTGCTGTGATCAGCATCCCTGAGCCTGGCCGCGGGCCGCTGGCGGTGCCGGTCTGGTTTTATTTTGACGCTAATGGAGATATCTGCATTTGGACGGGCAGCCAGAGCCGCAAAGGTCGTTTGCTGCGCGCTGCACAGCGTATCAGCGTGTGTGTGCAAGAGCCTCGGCCCCCATACAAATATGTCTGCGCCGAAGGCCATTTCAACCTGGAACCGGTGCAGTACGAGCGCGATGTGCGCCCGATGGCTCTGCGTTACTTCGGCGAACAGGAAGGCGAGAAATTCCTGGCCAGCATTGGCGGTGCGGGCGGGGTAGCCGGCGATCTGCTGGTGCGCCTGCACCCGGACCATTGGCTGTCTGTCGATTACACCAAAGAACTTGCAGTTTCCTGAGAACCGGTATGTGCCGTAATATTAAACCTCTCTTTAATTTTGAGCCACCCGCCAGCCAGGATGAGATCCGGGCCGCCTCCGTGCAGTTTGTGCGCAAGATCAGCGGCTTCAACAAACCATCGAAAGCAAACGAGGCTGTCTTCATGGCTGCGGTAGAAGCAATCACTGCCATCTCGAGTGATTTGCTCAAAGCGCTTGAAACGAATACGCCGCCCAAAGACCGCGCTGTAGAAGCAGCCCGCGCCCGCATGCGCTCGGCTCGGCGTTTTTCACCATAATTGGGCTGACAAACCCCAGCTGTGAATGGGGCGTCAATATTGAACAGCAGAGCGCCAATGAACCTGTGCACGAGTTGCCGTTACCGGCCTGGATGAGAGAAGTACAAAGTCGGTTCAAGCGGCTGGCGTTAGCTCGTCACGATCAGGCGCGCCAGCTCGGTGGCGCTCAGCCCGGGTTGTTCCAAAAAGCGTTCGATGGCTTTGAGCGGCCTGCGGTAACCGCGCTGCCTGGCCTCGGCAATCAGCCAGCGCGCTTTGTGCTGGGCGGCTTGCAAGCCGTCGTTAGCCAGCAGAGCGGCGCACTGCACCATCCACCAGCGGCAGGTCAGCTCTGCGCCCAGGTCGCCGGCCGGTTCGGCCGCCACCAGTTCCAGGGCGGCGGCGCTCTCTCCGCTGCAGATATGCAAGAGCGCTGAGCCGCTTTGCGCCCAGGCCAACATGCGGGCGTTGTGCTGCAGGCCCGGGATCGCCAGGACGCGCTGGTTGGTGAGGCGCGCCGCCTTCAGTTCACCCTGCACGAGCTGAACCTCTGATAACGTACACAAGCAGCTCCCCAGCGTCCATGTGTCGGAGGAGCCCTGGTTGCCCGCCAGGGCGCGTTCCAGCACCTGGCGCGCCTCTGCCGACCGGTTCATCGACAGCATCATGGAAGCCCGGGCGGCGTCGGTGATCAGCGCGCCCTCGAGGTCGCCAATCTGCCACTCCAATTCGCTTGCCCGCTCGGCGAATCGCAGCCCCGCTTCATAATCGCCGCGTTCGTGCGCAACCAGCCCCAGGTTGTGCAGGACTCCGGCGGTGCCGTACAAATCTCCCAGCATTTCGAATCCTTGCAGGGCTTCCTGGTAAAACTGCTGGGCGCTGTCCAGATTGCCTTGTTCGCTGAGGGCGGTAGCCAAGTTCGAGAGCGCCGAGTTTTCAATGCTGCGCAGGCCGGCGCGGCGGGCATAGTCCAGCGCTTTCCGGTAATGTCCCAGGGATTCCATGCCCTGCGGGTGGCGCGTGTAGCTGATCCAGCCCAGGGTGCGCTCGGCGCGGGCGCGCACATCATTGGCCACATCCGGCAGCAGCTCGGTGAACTGGTTGGCGAGGGTCAGCGCTTCGCTGGCGGCCTTTTCGGCTTCTACATAGTGCGACTGCATCAGATGCGCGCGCGCCAGCGCGACTGTCAAACGGGAAGCCAGGACAATATCGCCTGGCAGGAGCTCAGCCAGCGCGGATTGGCAGAGCGTCATGGCTTCAGCGGGCTGGCTGCGCTGCATGAGCAAATGCGCCAGCTTGCGCACGATTTGGGCGCGCACAGTTGGAATGCCGTGCGCCAGGGCCAGGGCTTCTCGATAGCTGGCTTCGGCCTCGGCGGCGCGCACCTTTCCGGTTAAAAAGTCGCCGCGCGCCGTGTACAACTGCATGCGCAGACTGCTGGTATCACCGCGCCTGTGCCGCAGGCGTTCAAAAGCCTCATCGACCACATCTACAGCCGCCTGCGACTGGCCTCTGTTCTGCAGCAGTTCGCTTTTATCGCCGATGACCTCGATGGCCTGCTCCACATCTCCGGCGTGAATCCAATGGTAGGCGGCTTCAACCAGGTCGCCTGCTGACTGCTCGGACCATTCGGCCGCCAGACGGTGGAGCTGCCTGTTCAGGCTGGGGTTAGCCCCTAGAGTGGCCTGGAGATGATCGCGCACCAATGGGTGCAGACTGGCTCGGTGGGCATCCTCCACCAGGTGATGACACTGCAGTTCGTCCAACGCCGCGTTCGAATTCCATGGCTGTCCTGTTTTTTCCAACAGTTCGTTCAAGACTTCATCGTACATATTCACCGGGCGGCGGAATACTGCCACCAGCGAGGCCATCCACTGAGCGGCAGGCGAAAGATCGCGCATGATAGTGTTAAGCAAATAACCTGCCACCTGTGGTTGTGTCTCGATATGTTCGATGAAAGCGCGCGGTTCGCTTTCCTGCTCCAATATTTGACCGGCCGAAAGCTTGATCAGCATCGGGCTGCCGCCGGTGCGTGCAAGCAGACGCTCTGCCAGGCCTGGCTCCAGCTTGAGGCCCAGGCACTCCACCAGTTCAAGCCCCTCGGAGCGTTCCAACCCGCTCAACTTGATATGCAAGGCGGGCAGGGGCACATCCTGCCGGCTGGTGAGCAAAAACCAGGCGGGCGTGGTGGTCATCAGATGGCGTAACAGGGCCAGGCTCTTCTCATTATCGAGCAGTAGGTGCACATCATCGAGGCACAGCAAGGCAGGCTGTTTCACCAATGCAGCCCGCAGGAGCAAGAGTTGCTGGTCAAGCGGCATGGGCGCTGAGTCGGTGCGGTGTTCGACGATCGGTCTCACCTGCGTCTGCCCGAGGGCCAGTAAAAACAGAGCGACCTGCCGGGCCACCGCTTCGGCGGCAGTGTTTACGCCGCCGGTCAGCGTGATCCAGAACACAGGACGCGGCGCGCACTGCCGGGCTGCGCTGGCGGCCAGCACGGTTTTGCCGACACCAGGCAGGCCGCTCAGGACCACACTATGTTCTTTTTCCAGAGCCGCGTGCAGGCGGCGCTCTAACGCCGGGCGTTCGATGGTGTGCGGCAGCAGACCTGGGAGATCCTCAAGCGCCCCCAGCTCTTGTTCCATGTGATGCTCAACTGTGATCTGGTTGATGGTGACTTTGGAGAAATGCTGTTCGTGGCGCGCCAGGGCAGCCAGCTTGAGCAGGCGCTCGATCAGCTCAGGGTCATCCTCCAGGTAAAGAGCCGGCACGAACAATGCGGCGACCGTCGCCAGGTCGGGAGTGCGTTCGTTGCTTTCCAACCGTGAGATGTGGGCTTCGGTGTAGCCAACCGCAATTGCCAGCTCCCGCTGGGTGATGCGCGCCCGGCGGCGTAAGTACTTGAGCAGTTCACCAAATGTTTGGGCGGCTGGCAGAGCCATGAAAGAACCTCATAGCCCTTTATTCTACGCACCTTCAGTCTCTTTGACAAGAAAAGTCAAACTTTTCGGAGCGCTTTTTGATACATTATAGGCATCAACAGGTGAGAAATATTTCCCACAGGAAAATTCGCATGCCAAAAGTTGTTCAGCGCCTGATCACCAAAATCAAGATTGTCTCAATCACCATCACCTGGGAAGAGGATGAAAGCCAAAAACCCTTCGATCCCAACGAGGGCACGCGCCGCCTGGCAGACGAGGCTTTGTCTCCAACTCACAACGGCATTAGCGGCGCTCAGAAAGCACTCCCAACTGGCGAGCAAGATGTGAATTGGGAATAGTTTTTCTATCCGCCAGCGGCATCACAAAGCCTGGCCCGCATTCTATAGAAACGGGCTTGCTCGATACGCCTGGCTGGGTGTGCTGCCGGGCGAATGGGGAGCTTCATTTTGTCGCCCCCGACCAATGAATTGTTCCGCAGCAGGCGTTGATTTCATCTAGTCAGCGAAGCGGGGACTTCTGGAACTGTAGATGCGGCCCTGTGGGCCGTTATCCAGGTAGAATATTTTTGTGTTTCTATATGCCTCGTGGTAGACTATAAATTCAACCGCTTGCGCGCCGGGCGGCCGATCCCAACTGTACTACAATCTCTACGACAAGGAGCTCTCGATGATGATGAAATTTCCGCCTGACTTTGTTTGGGGCGCGGCCACCGCGGCTTACCAGATTGAAGGCGCCTGGAATGAAGACGGCAAAGGCGAATCGATCTGGGACCGCTTCAGCCATACGCCAGGCAAAATCGCCAACGGCGACACCGGCGATGTCGCTTGCGATCATTATCACCGCTGGCGCGATGATATCGCTCTGATGCGCCAGCTCGGTCTGAAGGCGTACCGCTTTTCTGTCTCCTGGCCGCGCCTGCTGCCGACCGGCAGTGGGCGGGTGAACCTGGCCGGGATGGATTTTTACGACAGACTGGTGGATGGCCTGCTGGCAGCCAATATCGAGCCGTATATAACTTTGCATCATTGGGATTTGCCCCAGTCTCTGTACGACAAAGGCGGCTGGATCAACCGTGACAACCTTTATCATTTTACCGATTATGCCGCCCTGCTGGTTCGGCGCCTGGGCGACCGCATCCGGCGCTGGACGACGTTCAACGAGCCGGGCGTGATCGCCTGGGCCGGCTACCTGAGCGGCGAGCACGCCCCAGGTATCCGTGATGAGCGCCGCCTGTGCCGCCAGGTGGGACATCACTTGATGGTAGCGCATGGCCTGGCGGCGCAGGCCATGCGTGCAGCGAACCCCGCCCTGGAAGTGGGCATCGTATTGAGCCAGTGGGGCGTTGACCCGGCGAGCGACGACCCGGCTGATCTGGCGGCGGCCGCCAATGCCTGGGATGCTCATGAAACCTTCTTCTTGCATCCGCTGTTTGCCGGCCATTATCATCCGCTGTCGTACGAAGTGTTGGCGCAGGAAATGCCTGAGATCAGGCCAGGCGATATGGCGCTGATCGCTCAGAAACTGAACTTCCTGGGCATCAATTCTTATTCGCGCAGCGTGATCAGCGCCAGCCGCGGGCGGCTGGAACTGATCTCCGGTTCGGAATACACGGAGATGGGATGGGAAGTGTGTGCGCCGGCCTTGCGGCGTATGCTCAAAAAAATTAGCCAAGATTACCAACTGCCCCCGATTTACATTACCGAAAATGGCGCAGCTTTCCAGGATGTGTTAAGCCCAGATGGCAAGATTCATGATGAGCGCCGCCTGGATTACCTGCGCCAGCATATCACCCAGGTGCGCCTGGCGATGCAGGACGGTGTGGATATCCGCGGTTATTTTGTCTGGTCGATGCTGGATAATTTCGAATGGGCGCATGGCTTTACCAAACGCTTTGGCATCATCCATGTGGATTACGCCACTCAAAAGCGCATAATCAAAGACAGCGGTGAATGGTACGCTCGCCTGATCGCTGCCAACCAGGTGGAATAAGCTGCCGGCAGGCTGTCTGCGCTCGTCAATAGCTGATCGAAAGACTTTTATACCATGACCAACCCAATATACCCTATCTCCCTTTGGATTTTACCCCTGGCATCCGAACAAGCCAGCCTGGCGCTGGTTGGCGGCAAAGGGATGAACCTGGCGCGCCTGGCGCGAGCCGGTTTTCCGGTGCCGCCCGGTTTTTTGCTCACCACCCGGGCATATCACGATTTCATGGCGGATAATCAGCTCATCCAACCCATTTTGACGATGGTTGAGCGGGTCGATCCAGCCGATCTGCAGGCGCTGGAAGAAGTATCCAGGCATATCCGGGCGCTCTTCGCCGCCGGTGTGCTGAGGCCAGAGTTAAAGGAGCAAATCCTGGCGGCTTATGAGCGGCTGGACGGTGCGGAGGTGGCGGTGCGCTCCTCAGCGACTGCCGAAGACCTGCCAGATATGTCCTTCGCCGGGCAGCAGGACACCTATTTGAACATTGTGGGCAGCGAGCAGGTTTGCCAGGCTGTGGTGAACTGCTGGAGCAGTTTGTGGACCGCCCGCGCCATCGGATACCGGGCGCGCAACCAGGTAGCGCACAGCGAGGCCGCCCTGGCAGTGGTGGTGCAGACAATGGTAGAGAGTCAGGCGTCAGGAGTAATGTTCACTGCCAACCCTCTCAGCGGCCTGCGCAGCGAGATCGTGATCGATGCCACGCTGGGGTTGGGGGAGGCGTTGGTCTCAGGCCAGGTGGAGCCCGACCATTATGTAGTGGACCTGGGCAAAGGCGCTGTGATCCACAAGTCCCTGGGGGCGAAAGCGCTTGCCATCCACGGCAAAGCGGGCGGCGGCACCCAGACCGAAGAGCAGCCGCGCTCTGATGTCCAGGCGTTGGCAGATGAACAGATCACTGCGTTGGCGCAGCTTGGCGCGCAGGTGCAGGCTGAATATGGGTTCCCGCAGGATATCGAATGGGCCTGGGCAGGCGGACGCCTTTACCTGCTGCAGTCACGGCCCGTCACCTCGCTGTTCCCCCTGCCTGCCGGCCTGCCGGCAAAACCGTTGAAAGCTTTCTTCTCTTTTGCCGCTGTGCAGGGTATGCTGGACCCGATGACGCCGTTGGGCATCGACGCTGTGCGCGTGCTTTTTGCTCGCGGAGCCGGGATGTTCGGCGTGCATGTCACCGGCGCCACCCAGACCGCGCTGTACACAGCAGCCGCCCGTCTGTGGGTGAATTTCACCCCGGTGCTGACCAATTCGGTCGGCCGCAAAGCTGTGCCAACGGTTTTAAGCATGGTGGAACCAGGCACTGGCCAGGCTGTCCAGCAAATTTGGCAGGACCCTGGACTGCAGCCGCGTCGCGCTGGAGTCAGCCTGCAGGGGCGCCTGCGCCTGGCTCGGTTTCTTCTCCCGCTGGTGGGCAATGTGCTGCTCAACATGGCAGCGCCAACAGCGCGACGAAGCTATATAATCAGCTACAGTGAGAACATCCTGCGCGCGCTGGAAAAGAAAGCCGCCGCTATCCAGGGCGATCACTGGCAAAAGCTCGCTGCCCGGGCCGACCTCATGCCGGAGGTGGTCAGCGATCGTTTCCTGTCGATGTTCAGACTGTTTATCTCGGCGGTTGCCTCGGGGATGGCTTCCTGGAATTTTATGAATATGCTGGCCAATAACGCTGCCAGTCCTACAGACAAGAAGCGGCTGCGCGATCTGGTGCTGCAGGCGACACGCGGCATGCCGTATAACCCCACCACGCAGATGGATCTGGAATTATGGGAGATTGCCAGGGAGCTGAAAAGCGACCCGGCCGTATTGCAATATTTCCAGAGCCAGTCTTCCAGCGATCTGGCTGCACAGTATCTTTCTGGCAGGATGGTTGAGAAAATCATGCGGCCTATTCGCCGTTTTTTGGAAAAATATGGGGGGCGCGGCCTGGCCGAGATCGATTTGGGGCGCGGCCGTTGGGCTGACGACCCATCGTATGTATTCAGTATGTTGAGCAATTACCTGGCTATTGAAGATCAGGCGCAGGCTCCGGATGCAGTGTTCGGCCGCGGCGCCCAGGCTGCCAGCCAGGCAGTCGAAGAATTGGCGAGGATGGTGCGCCAGTCACATGGCGGCTGGCTGAAATCCCGCCTTCTGCGTTTCTTTGCCAGTCGGGCGCGCCAGTTGATGGGCATGCGAGAGAACCCCAAGTTTTTTGCGGTGCGCCTGATGTATTTCATCCGCCGGGCTTTGTTGGAAAGCGGGCAGGACCTGGCGCAAGCCGGCGATTTGACCCAGTCCGATGACGTGTTCTTCCTGACCTTCGACGAGTTGAAGCAGTTTGCCGCTCGCCAACCGCAGGATTGGCGCGGCCTGGTTGCCAGCCGCCGCGCCGAATATCAGCGCGAACAGCGGCGGCGCAATATTCCGCGTTTGCTGCTCAGTGATGGCCGCGCCTTTTATGAGGGCCTGGGTCAGTTAGAGGATACCAACGGCGCCCTAGTTGGCAGCCCGGTCTCCCCCGGCCAGGCCAAAGGCCGTGTACGTGTGGTGTTGGATCCTCATCATGCAGGCTTACAGCCCGGTGAGATTTTGGTGTGCCCGGGTACCGATCCATCCTGGACGCCGTTATTTCTGACAGCCAGTGGGTTGATCATGGAGGTTGGTGGGATGATGACGCACGGGGCAGTGGTGGCGCGTGAGTACGGCATTCCGGCTATCGTTGGGCTGGACCAGGCTACTCAACGGTTGAAAACCGGTCAATTGATCCGCATGGACGGCTCCACCGGGCAGATTGTGTTGTTGGAGCAGTCTTGATTCAGAAGAAAGGTTTGTTTGCATGACTCTTACAGCAGATGTCATTATTATCGGCGGCGGTGTTCAAGGCGCCAGCCTGGCCTTCCATCTGGCCCAACGGCAGGTCCAGGTTGTGGTGCTCGAGAAGAAATTTGTGGCGGCCGGGGCTACTGGGCGTTCCAGCGGCCTGGTGCGCATGCATTACGATACCGAAGTGGATTCACGCCTGGCGTGGGAATCATTCCGCTATTTCCGCAACTGGCGCGAGCTGGTTGGCGGTCACTGTGGCTTCACCCGTACTGGCTTTCTTCAGCTGGTCCCCCCCGAGCTGGTCGAGGCTTTGAAAGCCAATGTGCGCATGCACCAGGCCATCGGCATCCCTGCCCTGCTGGTCAGCGCAGACGATGTCAAACGCCTGGCACCGCATTTTGCCACACAGGATATCCAGGCGGCGGCCTATGAGCCTGAGTCCGGCTATGCCATGCCGAGCGACGCCGCCAATGCCCTGATGAGCGCCGCTCGGCAGAAAGGCGCCCGTCTGCTGCAGGACTGCCAGGTAAGCAGTGTGATCGTCGATCATAACCAGGTCAAGGGTGTGCGCTCCGACCAGGGCGTGTTCTGGGCGCCGATCGTAGTCAACGCAGCAGGAGCCTGGGCCGGGCAAATCAACACCTCGGTGGGGTTAGATATCCCCTACAATACCTGGCGTCATGACACTATGTTTGTCGTGCGCCCGCCTGAGATTGGCCTTTCTCACCCGACGGTGATTGATTTTGGCAACGAAATGTATTTCCGGCCAGAAGGTGGGTTGACCTTGGTTGGCCTAGAAGATGGCAACCCTCTGGGTGAACCGCCGGACAGCGACACGGAGCGCGCCCGCTCTGGTTTTGTCGAGCGGGCGATTGACCGCCTGTGTTTGCGCGTTCCGGCTATGCAGGCTGGCGCCTTACAAAGCGCTCACGGAGGTTACGATGGCTTGACTCCCGATCAGCATCCGATCCTGGGTGCAGCCGGGCCAGACGGCTTTTACCTCGACTGCGGCCACAGCGGCACCGGCTTCAAGACCGCGCCGGCCGTAGGATTGTGCATGGCAGAGCTCATCCTGGATGGCAAAGCCAGCACGGTGGACATTTCACCGCTGGCGCCCTCCCGCTTTGGCGAGGGCAGGCTGGTGAGGGGCAACTATAACAATATCTGGACCTGAGCGCTCCGGGGTGGTCTTCAGATCGAAAAACGCATAACGGCTTACAGGCTTTGTCTTTCGGCTTTAGGCCAAAATTCTGAGCGGACCGGCAGCCACGCCAGATAAGTCGTACGCCATGGCGCCGGTGATTTGCACCTCGGCCATCTGGCCGATGGGGTGTTCACCTTCAACGATAACCAGGCCGTCAATTTCGGGTGCGTCGCGGTAGCTGCGGCCCAACGAAATGCCCTCGCTGGCGCCCTCGATCAGCACATCCAGCCGGCGGCCGACGAAAGCCTGGTTGCGCTCTAATGAGATCTGCTGCTGTTTTTCCATCAGACGGTTCCAGCGTTCTTCTTTTAACTCGGCCGGGACCGGGTCGCCCAGCGGCTCGCTGGTTGTGCCTGGCTCGAAGGAGAATTTAAACGCGCCTACTTTATCAAAGCGGATTTCCTCTACAAAATCCAGCAGCGCCTGGAATTCTTCCTCTGTCTCGCCAGGATAGCCCACAATAAAGGTAGTGCGCAGGGCCAGGTCAGGAATAGCAGCGCGCATCTTGGACAGCGTGCTGCGTACCCAGTCCATGTTGGAAGGGCGGCGCATGCGGCGTAACGTCAAGGGGTGAGCGTGCTGCAAGGGCATGTCCAGGTAATGCACCACCTGCTTGTTGGTTGCCATCACTTCAATCAATTCATCTGTGACATAACCCGGGTAAGCGTACATGATGCGGAACCAGTCTACCTGCGGCGCTGCCCTGGTCAGCTCGTGGAGCAAGCGCGCCAGGCCGTTCTTCATACTCAGGTCGTGTCCATAATCGGTGGTGTCCTGGGCGATCATAATAATCTCGTGCACCCCGTATTCTTGCAAGGTGCGCGCTTCGGCCGCGATCGCCTCGATTGGTCGGCTGACGGCCGTGCCCTTAATCAGGGGAATGGCGCAGAAAGCGCACGGCCGGCGGCAGCCATCGGCGATCTTAATATAGGCGCTGCCGCCCTGCACGGAAACGCGCAGCGCGCCGTGCTCGTCGCTGCCGACTGTTTCGGCGTCGGGCAGGTGGTATCGGGGCTCAGGGTGATCGTTGGAGCGCAATCCTTCGACAACATCTACAATATCCATCCAGCGGCGGGTTCCAAGAATGCCATCGATCCCCGGCACGCGCTGCGCCACTTCAATGCCGTAGCGCTGAGTGAGGCAGCCGGCGGCGATCAGCACCTGCCCTTTCTTCTTCTTCGCGGCCAGTTCGGCCAGCACACGCAGCGATTCTTCTTTGGCCGGGCCAATAAAGCCGCAAGTGTTCACCACCAAAACGCTGGCTTTGCGGGCTTCGGCGACTGCCCGGTAGCCATTGCCTGCTAACAGTTGGGCCATCGAGTCCGAATCGACGGTGTTCTTGGCGCAGCCGAGAGAAACCATGTGAAAAGTTTTATTGCTCATCCAATTTTTCCTTCAATTGCTGCCAGTACCGCTAAACAGTAAGCAGCGAAATCCGGGGTATTATACCCGCGTTAAGTTAATTGTGGTTGGAGTATAATCTTTACGCGCCGGATGGGCGCAAGGAGAAAGGAAATCATTATGAACGTCGCAATATTTATTCAAGGACTGGCTACGGTCAGTTGGCTTGCCGCTATTGTAGTGATCATTTTTGCTGTGCTTGGCGCGTCGCGTGGGCGGCCGCTGCGCGGCGGGACTTCGATTGTACTTGGCATCGTCATCGTCGCGGCGTTGTTTTCCAGCGCTGCCACCAGCGTGATATTCATCCAGCCTGAGGAGCGCGGTGTCGTCATTTCGGCCCTGGCGCCTAAAGGTTACCGCGAGCAGGCGCTCGAACCTGGCTTGCGCTGGGTAATCCCTTTCTTTGAAAACGTGATTCGTTATCCAATCTCGCGCCAGACCTATACCATGTCCAAGACAACGACCGAAGGCAATATACAGGGTGATGATTCGATTTCAGCGCGCACCTCTGATGGGCAGGAAGTATTTATCGATGCCTCGGTGATTTTCCAGATCGACCCTACACAGGTGACGCGCGTGCATATCGAGTGGCAGGATCGCTATATTGATGGCCTGGTGCGTCCCATGGCGCGCGGCATCATCCGCGATGTCATTTCGCAATACGGCGTAGAACAGGTCGTAACTTCCAAGCGAGATGAAATTTCCCAGACGATCACCTCCCTGATGGAAGCCAAGCTTAAAGAGAACGGACTGATGCTGCTCGATTTCCTCCTGCGCAATATCACTTTTTCCACTGAATATTCGGCGTCCATCGAGCAGAAACAAATCGCTGAGCAACAGGCCCAGCAGGCCAAGCTGGTGGTTGAGCAAAAGATCCAGGAAGCTGAGCAGGCTCGCCAGACTGCCCAAGGCGCCGCAGATGCCGTGGTGATCCGCGCCAAAGGCGATGCTGACGCCCGTCTCATCCAGGCCGAAGCCGAAGCCAAAGCCCTGGCACTGATCGCTACGGCGATTCAGAACAACCCCCAGTTGATTCAATACCTGTATGTCAACAAGCTCTCGCCAAGCATCCAAACCATGCTGGTGCCGGCAAACTCGCCCTATCTGCTGCCGCTGCCCACCCAGGCTGCGCCTGCAGTTTCAGCTACGCCCGAGCCGACGCTTGCGCCGTCACCGACCGCTGCGCCAACTGCGACGCCCACCACGACAAACCCATAGGAGATACTTTGGCTACCCCTGCTCCTTCCGGCAAACAAATCCGCCTGACCAGCCTGTCGAACTGCGCGGGTTGAGCTTCCAAGCTCAACGCGGAAACGCTGGCGCAGGTACTGCGCCCGATTCAGGGTGTGTTCAACCCGGCCGACTATCCCGATTTGCTGGTTGGCCTGGGCGACCCTGATGACGCGGCTCTCTGGCGCATCGACGACCAGCGCGCCTTGGTAGTTACCACCGATTTCTTCACGCCGGTGGTGGATGATCCTTACGATTATGGCGCCATCGCCGCCGCCAATGCGCTTTCGGATGTGTACGCCATGGGCGGGCGACCTTTCCTGGCCTTGAACATCGCCGCTCTGCCGCCCGACCTGCCGGTAGAAATCACCGGGGCCATCTTGCGCGGCGGGGCAGATATCGCCCGCCAGGCGGGGGTTGTGATCGCCGGTGGGCACACCATTCAGGACAAAGAGCCCAAGTACGGCCTGGTCGTATTGGGTTTTGTCGATCCGCAGCGCACCCTAACCAAAGGCGGCGCACGCCCAGGCGACAGATTGGTGCTTTCCAAGCCGCTGGGCTTTGGCGTGACCACCACAGCGCTCAAGCGCTCGCTGGCCTCTCCTGAGGATGTGTTGGAAGTGACGGGTTGGATGAAGCGCCTGAACCAGGATGCCGCCCAATTAGCCCTCGAATTCGGCCTGCGCGGCGCCACAGACATCACGGGCTTCAGCCTGCTGGGGCATGCCAGCGAGATGGCGCAAGCTGCCAGGCTGCGCTTCCGGTTCCACTTTTCGGCTTTGCCCTTCACCCTGGGCGCCCGGCGTTATGCCCAGGAATTTACCTTTCCAGGCGGAGCCTCAGATAACCGGTTGTATTTCGGCGGGCAGGTTGATTTTGCTGCCAGTCTGCAGGAGTTCGAGCAAATGCTGCTGTTCGACCCGCAAACCAGCGGTGGGCTCCTGTTGGCTGTGCCGCCTGAACGGCATGAGGCGCTGCTGGCGCGCGCCGCTCAATTGGGTCAGCCGCTGTGGACGGTCGGTGAGACGCTGGAAGGAGAAGGGATCGAGGTGCTCTAAGCCATGACGAAAGACGCAGCAGCATCCTGGTTTGGCGCGCCTTCTGCGCCTGGCTTTCATTTCAACAGCCGGCGCTCAGCGGTTTTCGGCCGGGGTGGTATGGTGGCGGCCTCGCAGCCTCTGGCTGTCGCTGCCGGTTTGCGCATGTTATCTCAGGGCGGCAGCGCCGCAGATGCGGCTATCGCCACAGCCGCCGTTTTGAATGTCTGCGAGCCAACCTCCACCGGCATTGGCGGCGATTGTTTCGCCCTGTATTACGAGGCCGCCTCGCGCCAGGTGAGCGCGCTGAACGGCTCAGGTCGCTCAGCCGCCGCTCTTTCCTTGGAGCGTCTGGCTCAGGACGGCCTGCATGAACTGCCTGCCTATCATCCTTACACCGTCACCGTCCCTGGAGCCTGCGCCGGTTGGTGCGACCTGTTGGAACGCTTTGGCCGGCTGTCGTTGGGACAGGTGCTCGAACCTGCCGTGCATTTGGCTGAAGAGGGCTTCCCGGTCGCGCCATTGACAGCTCAATTCTGGGCGCGCGGCGCAGAACGCCAGCTTCGCCAGGCGCCGAACGGCGTTGAACTGACCGTCGAAGGGCGAGCCCCACGGCCCGGTGAGCTGTTTCGCAATCCAGGATTGGCGCGCACCTTGCGCCGCGTAGCCGAAGGTGGCAAGGCGGCGTTTTACCAGGGCGAGATTGCCGAGGGGATCGTCCAGGTGTTAAGACAGGCCGGCGGTGGGCAGGGCTGCCTGAGCCTGGATGACCTGGCGGCGCATCACAGCACCTGGGACCAGCCAATCCACACCACCTACCACGGCCTGCGAGTCTGGGAGTGCCCGCCCAACGGGCAGGGGCTGGCCGCGCTGCTGGCCTTGAACATCCTGGAGGGTTTCAACCTGCACCACAGCGCGCCGCTGTCGGTTGAACGCCTGCATTTGCAAATCGAGGCGATGCGCCTGGCGTTTGCCGATGCCCGTTGGTATGTCTCCGATCCGGCTTTTAGCAACCTGCCCCTAGCCGATCTGCTCTCCAAGGCTTATGCAGAAGTACGCCGCCGCCAGATCGACCCCCGCAGGGCGATGCTGGACCAAACGCGTGGTACGCCGCACGCCGCGTCGGACACAGTGTATTTCTGCGTGATGGACAGCGAAGGCAATGCCTGTTCGTTTATCAACAGCAATTATATGGGCTTTGGCACCGGCATTGTGCCGGCTGGCTGGGGTTTCAGCCTGCAAAACCGCGGCCATAATTTCAGCTTGCAGGCCGACCATCCCAACGCGCTGGCGCCGCGCAAACGCCCTTACCATACCATCATCCCTGGCCTGCTCACCTATGCTGAGCCAGTCGATAGTTCAGGCGAACCGCGCGAGCCATTGTGTGGGCCGTTTGGCGTGATGGGCGGCTTCATGCAGCCCCAGGGTCACGTGCAGGTGGTTTCGGCGTTGATAGACGATCATCTCGATCCGCAGGCTGCCCTTGACCGGCCGCGCTATTGCATCGAGGATGGCACAGCCGGCGGGACGGTGGCGCTTGAAGAGGGTATTACGGAAAACACACTGCTGCACTTGGCCGAGATGGGGCATCCCGTGCGACCGGTGCGCGGGATGGAACAGGCGCTCTTCGGCCGCGGCCAGGTTATCCTACGCCAGCCAGAAACAGGGATCCTGGCCGGCGGCAGCGACCCGCGCGCCGATGGCTGCGTGATGAGTTTATAGTACACTCTGTACGGGAGATTAAATTGTTTACCCGGTGCTTTGCAAGATGATGCGGGCGGCACTGCGCGCTCCATCTTCTGCCCGAATCCTGCTGCCCAGAGCCGCGGCAGCTTTTTTTGTTTCATCGCTCAGGGCAGATTGGATTGCCTCTGCCAGCTTGCTGGCGCTGAGCTGCTTGCGCGGGATCGGCCGTGCGCCAGCCCCAAGTTCATACACCCTGCGGCCCCAGGCAAACTGATCGTTGCCGTGAGGTATAATGGCCTGGGGAACCCCGGCGCGGAACCCGGCAGCCGTTGTGCCGGCACCACCATGGTGGACGACCGCCGCCATGCGGGGGAATAGCCAGGCATGCGGTGCGCTGTCGAGAACATATATATCCCCGGGCTTGTCCACCAATTTTGCCAATCCTTGCCAGCCTGAAGCTAACACGCCGCGCTGCCCGGCCTGGCGCAAGGCAGAAATGAGCAGTTGAGTGGTGCTGGCTGCCTCTTGTGGATTGCCAATACTGCCAAATCCAATATAGATGGGTTGCTTGCCGGTGGTTAAAAATTCCAACAAATCATCGGGCGGCTCCCAGTGCTCATCGTTGTCCAGGAACCAGTAACCGGTGCAGTGCACATGCCCAGGCCAATCAGGCGGTTTTGGAAAAACGTATTGGCTGCATGAAATAACTGTGGGGAAAGCCTGCGTAGTTTGTCTGGAATAGGGTGCAGAGAAGCCTCGCGGCGCTCCGCCGAAGCGCTTTTTCCAAAACTGCTTGACGGGTGCGCTAGAACTCAGCCACATGATCTGTTCGAAAATTTTATGGCTGAGCCAATTGGCGCTCCTGCCCAAGCGCGGTGCGTCATAAAAGATAATCGATGGATAAGCGCGTGTGGGTACCATTGGGAAAGGCGTGGCGAGAATGCTGGGAATTGTAAAATGTTGGGCGGCAAAATAGCCAATCGCTGCCCCGGGGTGATACACAATCGCATCAGAGCCCTGGCAGGCAGAGAAAAAATCCTCCTGCAGATCGAAAACCATGGATTGAAGCTGGCGAAAACTGAACAATAATTTAAGGGGGTTATCGGCTTGCATCGCTTCCTGAGCTGCTTTGCTGTTAACTGCCTGAGCAATGTTTCCGCGCACCGGAACGAATTCGAGGCCGTTACTGCGGATAAAGGGAGCATAATTTTCAAAAGTCGCCAGGCGGACTGTACTGCCTGCCTGTTGTAAAGCCCGGCCCAGGGCTACATAGGGTTGGATATCTCCTCGGGAGCCGGCGGTTAAAATCGTGATGAGCATATCAGTATCTTTTTAAAAAACGACTTATTGAATCTGAAAAATCTTATTATCTTGAAACAGCCGAACCAATTTGGCCAGGATTTTGCTAAATTGCCGCACTTCTTCTTCCGTCAGGGCTGATCGGATGAAATCGCCATATTCTTCCAATGCCTGGTATTTGGCCTCGACCAACTGCCGGCCGGTTTCGCTAAGCCGAACATGGAACATGCGCCGGTCGGCCTGAGACTGAGTCTTTTCGACCAAGCCTGAGAAAACCAGCTTGTTAATACCTACAGTGACTGAAGCTTTGGTAATCTGCAATCGCGCGGCGATTTCTGTAATCGAAGGCTCGCCGAGGGCGTAAATCGCATCGATGTAGTGAAATTGGTTTATCGTCAGCTTTGAAAGCCCGTCAATATTGCCAGCTTGGACCAATGTCTTCTTTAGGGAGCTATCTAGGGTATCAATAAATTGAACTAAGATTTTTTCCATAAGCATCCATATAATTAGTTTGTCTAACTAATTATACAGGCTACAGCGGTGACTGTCAATCTCTGCCGAATATTCGATTAAGGTTGCTATTGACAATCTGCGATTTCCGTGCGATGATTGCGTCGCTCGCCCAAGTTTGGGCCGGCCTAAAATTTTTTTTGGGGATAGGATCTTTATGATCGGATCAAACAAAAACGGGCGTAAACGCACCTGGCGCCGGCAGCTGCAGTTGTTGATAAAAGAATATTGGATTGAACTGCTGTTTGTGCTGGTTGTGCTCTTTGGCTTGCTGATGGTTTTTATCACCCGGGGCCATATCAGCGCGCTGTTAGGAGAAGTGGATCTGGTGTTTTCCGGTCTGGCAAAATACCTCGGGCGTTTCAGCCCGGTCGATCTGGCCGGTGCCATCATCGCTATCCTGGCGCTGGGTTTTCTGATCTGGCGCGTGCGGGTTCGTTTTCTCGCTTCCAGCCGCTGGTATGCCCGGGCGTGCCCAAAGTGCGGCAAGACGATTGTACGGGTGCACCGAAACTGGCAGGACCGACTGCTGAGCGCCACAGTCCTGCCGCATGCCAGGCGTTATCACTGCAATGATTGCGGCTGGAGCGGGCTGCGCCACCGCGGCGAACACAGTATTCGAGAGCGTTAATGGAGGGGCGATCGGTGAACTGCAGGTTCAGCTCAACTGGTCGCTTTCTAGTTCGACCGGGCTCTCATCGGGGAGAGGGCCAATACCCACATCCACTTTTTCTTCCATCCGGATCTGGCCGCGCAAAAAGGCGCCTTCTTCCGTAGCAAAAGAGGCCGCCACTACATTGCCCCAAACACGGCCCGTGCGGCGAATTTCCACTTTCTCGGCGGTGATATCACCGCGCACTAACCCGGCTACCACCACCATGTAGGCGCGCAGATCCTTGCAAGTCACCCGCCCACTTTCGCCGACGACCAGCACGCCGCGCAGGGCAATTTCGCCATCAAATGCCCCTTCGATGCGCACCCCACCGCTGCCGGCCAGCGTGCCTTTCCAGACAACATCTTTGCCCAGCACAGATGTGATGCGCTGCTCAGTAATTGGATTGGCTGGCTTGCGGCCATCGGCCGGCGCGGCGGGTTCGTTTTTTTCACCTCCGCTCGGCGCGGGCGGCGCTTCTTTTTTTCGGAACATGCAAGCTCACAAACGTTGGTTTAAATTTACCTCAGCCGTTTTTTTCAGGGGGCTGGGGCACACCCATGATATTGTACCCTGAATCGACAAACAATATCTGTCCCGTGGTGCGGGAGGCCATATCGGAACACAGGTAAACCGCTGCCTGGCCGCATTCTTCGGGCGATACTGGCTGGCGCAGGGGGGCGATTTCGCTGAAACTGCGGTACATATCTTTGAAACCTGACACCCCCGCCGCTGCCAGGGTGCGGATTGGGCCGGCCGAGATGGCGTTTACCCGGATGCCGTCCGGGCCGAAATCGCTGGCAAGGTAACGCACCGAGGCCTCCAGGGCGGCTTTGGCCACGCCCATTACATTATAGTTTGGGGCCACTTTTTCAGAGCCGTAATAGGTCAGCGTCAACAATGCCCCGCCTGGCCGCAGGATGGGCTGGAAAGCCCGGGCGATGGCAGTGAAGGAAAATACGCTGATATCCATAGCGGT
Source organism: Chloroflexota bacterium (assembly GCA_029782365.1). GTDB lineage: Bacteria > Chloroflexota > Anaerolineae > Anaerolineales > UBA4823 > CAWBUW01. The sequence goes on along the minus strand of JAKOUW010000009.1, from coordinate 145,643 downwards.
GTGAAAACCCGCCCGGCTGGTGTTGTAATATTTGCCGGTCAGTTCATCGCGATTGGCGAAACCGATCGAATGCACCAGGATGTCCACCTGCCCAAACGCATCCTGGGCCTTCTTTGCCACCAACGCGATTTGCTCATCTGAAGCCACGTCGCAGGGTTCCACAAACGTGCAGCCGATCGAAGCGGCCAGTGGTTTGACGCGTTTTTCGAGCGCCTCGCCGGCATAGCTGATGCCGATGGTTGCACCCTGCTCGTGAAAGGCCTTGGTGATGCCCCAGGCTATGGAGCGTTCGTTGGCCAGGCCGAAAATTAACGCCACTTTTCCTTGTAACAAGCTCATCGTATCCTCCAATAAAACTTTTCGTTGTTGACTAAGCGCTGTTCGAGTTGACGCACTGCGCCTGTAGAGCCGCCAGCACACTCTGAATGCGGAACCGCCAGGGGATGCTTTTCCAGGGCTCTGGTACACTATATAAACCCACACGAGGCCCGATGGTCACGCTTGAATCGGGAATTTCCAGCCCATTTTCGACAAAAACCTGGCTTTCCTGGCTGCAAGCGTCGGTATTATTGTACCGCTGGTCGATTTCGAATGCCTGGCACAGCTTGGCGGGCCCGTCGGTCCACGAACGGCGCGGTTGGGACGACCGGCGGGCGGCCATGCGAGCGATGCCCTGGCTGGGGAAGACCGCCCTCACCAGCACCGCCGCTGGAAAGCCTTCGTTTTCTGTGACAATGTTCAACATCCAGTGCATACCGTAAGTAAAATAGACGTACAGAAAGCCCGGCGGGCCATACATCACTGCGGTGCGTGGGGTGCGCCCGGCTTTGGCGTGGCAGCCCAAGTCCTCCTCGCCGCGGTAAGCTTCAGCCTCGATGATGTACCCCGCCAGGCGGCATCCGTCTTCGAGCTTGACCAGGCGCTTGCCCAGTAACTGGCGGGCGACGAGCAGGGTGTGGCGGGCAAAAAATTCCCGCCCAAGCCGCGTCATGCGCTTACCTCCGGTGGTTAACGGCCAACCTGGTAATTGGGCGCTTCCTTGGTGATGATCACATCGTGTGGGTGACTTTCGATCAGACCGGCATTGGTGATGCGCACCATGCGAGTCTTTGTACGCAGCTCCTGCAGATCGGCTGCGCCGGCGTAACCCATACCGGAGCGCAAGCCGCCTACCAATTGATAGACATAATCGTGCAGGGTGCCTTTGTAAGGCACGCGGCCTTCGATGCCTTCAGGGACGAGCTTGCTGCTGCCTCCCTGCCCACTTCCATAACGGTCTTTGCCGAAACCCTGCATGGCGCCCAGGCTGCCCATGCCGCGATATTCTTTGAAGCGCCTTCCTTCGTACAGCACAACCTCACCTGGCGATTCTTCCAGGCCGGCCAGCAGGCTACCCAGCATCACCACATCCGCTCCAACTGCCAGCGCCTTGACGATATCGCCACTGTACTTGATACCGCCGTCGGCGATGGTGGGGACGCCGTAGGGCCTGGCGGCTTCGGCGCAGGCATAAATGGCCGAAAGCTGCGGCATGCCTGCGCCGGCTACGATGCGCGTGGTGCAAATTGATCCCGCGCCCACGCCCACTTTCACCGCGCTGGCTCCTGCCTGAATCAGCGCCACGGTGCCTTCAGCCGTGACCACATTGCCGGCGATAACCGGCAGGTCGCGCCAGGCATGCCGGATACGCTGGATTGCTTTGAGCACACCAGCAGTGTGGCCGTGGGCTGTATCAATCGCAACCACATCTACGCCCTTTTCCACCAGAAGCTGGACACGCGCTTCCAGGTCGGCTCCTACACCAACCGCCGCCCCTACCCGCAAGCGATCTTTGCTGTCGGTGGCCGCCAGGGGGTAATCACGCGCTTTTTGAATATCTTTGACGGTCAGCAGTCCCTTCAATACGCCGTGCTCATCCACCAGAGGCAGCTTTTCGATGCGGTGCTTCTGCAAGATGCGCTTGGCGTCTTCGAGCGAGATGCCCACGGGGGCGGTTATCAGCGGCTGTGGAGTCATAAATTGGGTCACTGGCAAGTTGTAATCGCCTGGATCGACAAAGCGCACATCGCGATTGGTCAGGATGCCCGCCAGCGTGCCATCCGGGTTAGCGATCGGTACGCCGCTGATGTGATATGTAGCCATGATCTCTTCGGCATGGCGCAGCAGAGCCGTCGGAGGCAGGGTGATCGGTTCGACGATCATACCTGACTGCGAGCGTTTGACTTTATCCACTTCGGCAGCCTGCGCCTCGGCAGACATGTTGCGGTGCAATATGCCCAGCCCGCCTTCGCGTGCCAGCGCGATCGCCAGGCGCGCTTCTGTCACAGTATCCATGGCGGCAGAGAGGATCGGGATATTCAAGCGGATCTCGGCAGTCAGGCTGGCGCTGACATTTGTCTCGTCAGGCAAGACTTCGCTGTATCCGGGAACGACCAACACGTCGTCGAACGTCAGGGCTGTGTTGTCAATAAAAATTGATTCGGTCATCATGACACCTCCTAATGGCGGAAATGGCGCACACCGCTCAGCACCATGGCGATGCCGTGAGCATCAGCGGCGGCCAGTGATTCAACATCGCGCACCGAACCGCCGGGGTGTATGATGGCGGTGATGCCTGCTTTGGCGGCCTCCTCCACCGAATCGGGGAAGGGGAAGAAAGCATCCGAAGCCATCACTGCTCCTTGAGCCTTCGCCCCGGCGCGCTGGGCGGCGATGCGCACGCAGTCTACCCGGTTGGGCTGCCCCCCGCCGATGCCGACGGTGGCCTCGCCCTGGGCAAACACAATGGCATTGGATTTCACGTGCTGGCAGGCTTTCCAGGCGAAGCGCAGCGACTGCCATTCTTTCTCGGTCGGCTGTCGCTGGCTGGCCACCTTCCATTCGGTCCCGGCTGGATCGCCTGTATCGAGGGTTTGGCGCAGGAGACCCTGGTTAACCGAGCGCAGCTCGTACAGCGGACGGACCTGGGTGTCTGGCATCCAGACCAGGCGCAAATTCTTCTTCTTGCCCAGGATTTCCAGCGCCTCGTCCGTGAAACCGGGAGCGGCGATGCATTCCACAAACAGATCACCCAATAAGGCGGCGGTCACGCCGTCGAAAGGTCTGTTCGTGGCGATCACTCCGCCGAAAGCCGAGATAGGGTCGCTGGCCAACGCCAGGGGATAAGCAGACGCAAGGCTGTCGCCAGAGGCAACGCCGCAGGGTGAGAGATGCTTGACGATGCAGACGCTCGGGCGCTCGTACATGACAGCGCACTTCCAGGCGGCATCCAGGTCAAGGATATTGTTATACGATAAAGCTTTGCCCTGCAGAACTTTTCCACCCAGCGCCCCGCTTTGCGGATCGTAGGCATAGAGAGTGGCTTGCTGGTGGGGGTTTTCACCGTAGCGCAGGCTGCTGATCGGGTAAAAATTCAGTGAAAGCGGCTGATCCACTCCGCTGAAATAAGCGCTGATCGCCGCGTCATAATGAGCGGTGTGGGCAAACCCTTTGAGCGCCAGGCGTTTGCGGGTGGTCCCGCTCACCGCACCGGACTGCAGCTCTGCCAGTACGGCCGGGTAATCGGCAGGGTCGCACACCAGGGTGACACGAGCCTGGTTTTTGGCAGCAGCGCGGATCAGAGTCACACCGCCGATATCGATATTTTCAATTGCCTCTTCTTCGGTGACACCGGGTTTGGCGATGGTTTCTTCGAAGGGATACAGGTTGACCGCCACCAGGTCGATATAATCCCAGCCCAACTTGCCCAGTTCCTGCTGGTCGGCGGGGGTAGGGCGCGCCAGCAAACCGCCGTGAATCGCCGGGTGCAGTGTTTTCACCCGCCCGCCAAGAATTTCAGGTGAGTGGGTGTAATCCGCCACTTCAGTCACTGCCAAACCGTTTTCATGTAGAAGGCGGGCTGTGCCGCCGGAAGCGATCAGCGTCCATTTCAACGCCGCTAACCCTTGAGCGAACTCCAGCAGTCCGCTTTTATCATGCACCGAGAGAATTGCCTTTGGCATAATATCTTCCTTTCCAATTGAGATATCACAAAATCAATCAAGGCATGGATTTGCCCAGATGTGTAGAATCAGAAGTTTTCGAATTATCTATTTGGTGTGTCTTTCATTTCTCTGCGAGTCAGCCTACACAAGACAGCAACATATAACCTGTGTTCTACGGCATGAAGGCGTTCTTCCAGGCTTTCCAGGGAGTCGTCTGGCAGGATGGGTACAATTTCCTGCGCCAGCAGTGGGCCGTCATCCACACCTTCATCGGGTACCAGGTGGATCATCACGCCGGTGTATTGGATCTCGCCGCTTCGGTAGGCCGCAAGGGCGCGCTCGATGGCATGTGTGCCAGGGAAAGCCCCCGGCAGCGCGGGGTGCAGGTTGATCACTCGTCCGGGGAAACGGCTCAAGAAAGCCATGCTGAGCAAGCGCATCCAACCGGCCAGCACTACCCAGGTAGGATCGTAATGAGCAGCCAACTCCGCCAGTCGCTCATCGTATTCCTGGCGCAGGGAGGCGCGAGTCGTGGGATCTTTCGATGACCTTGCTTCCAAGATGTGCGCTGGGATTCCGGCGCGGCGGGCGCGTTCCAGCCCAAAAGCCTCTGGCTGGTTGGAAATGACCGCCGCTACCTGCGCCTCTAGTTGACCGCTGGCGCAGGCGTCCAGGATAGCCTGTAAGTTCGAGCCGTTGCCCGAAATCAACACGACCAGCTTCACCAAGCTGCTCATACCAGCCGTACACCCTGCGAACCCTGAACGATTTCACCGATCACCCAGGTTTCCTCGGGAATGGCAGCGCGCAGCCCGTCGGCTTTTTGTGCGTCGGCGATGATCACCATGCCGATGCCCATGTTAAAGACGCGGTGCATTTCCAGGGTTTCTATTCGGCCCAATCTTTGGATCAGGTTGAAGAGCGGCGGTACTGGCCAGGAACCTGATCGCACGGCCGCCTGGCAGTCTGATGGCAATACCCGTGGAATATTCTCGATGAAACCACCGCCCGTCAGGTGAGCCAGGGCTTTGATTCCCAGAGTGGGTTGGGTTAGCAAAGGGTACAGCAGGTTCAGGTATGAGCGGTGAGGCGCCAACAGGGCTTCTCTCAGCGGCATGCCCAGCTCTGGGAACTGATGCTCCAGGCTGTAGCCGGCGAAGACCTTGCGAATCAGCGAATATCCGTTGGTGTGCGGCCCAGACGAGCGTAAGCCGATCAACAAATTCCCCGGGCGGATGCCCTCTTGGGGTAAGACATGCTCCCTTTCCACCACACCCACAATCGTGCCAGCCAGGTCAAATTCATGGGAGGCATACACGCCGGGCATTTCGGCCGTCTCCCCGCCCAACAGGGCGATGCCTGCCTGCTCGCAAGCCAGGGCTGCCCCACGCACCACGCTGGCGACAATTTCCGGGGCTAGCCTGGAAGCGGCGAAATAATCCAGGAAAAACAGCGGGCGTGCGCCTTGCACCAGGATATCGTTGATGCAGTGATTGACCAGGTCTTGCCCTATCGTATCGTAATGCCCGGCCTGGGCGGCCAGTTTGACTTTCGTACCAACACCATCGGTCGATGCCACCAAGACAGGGGCTGCCATGGCTTTTAAACTGGTGGCATCATACAAGCCACCGAAAGCTCCAATACCCAACAGCACCTCAGGTCCGTAAGTGGCCTTCACTGCCTGGCTCATCAGCTCGACAGCCCGGCTGCCGGCCTGGATATCCACGCCGGCATCTGCATATGCTGAAGAAGACTGAGCAGAGAAAGCGCGCCGCCCAATATCTTCGCGGTACTGCATACCGCTGAAATGGATCGCCTGCAGGCGCTGGTACGCTCGCCGGTGGGCACTCTGCAGATCGGCACCCCAACCCGTGACACCCAAGACGCGCCCACCGGCAGTCGCCACCACACCGGCTTCCTGGCGGGTGCCGGCGTGGAACACCACGCTTTCGGGCATCTCGAAATCCAGGCCGCTGATCGGCAGGCCAGGAGTCGTTTTACCAGGGTAGTTCCCGCCGGCTGCCACCACACACAGCGCAGCGCCAGGCCGCCAGCGCACCTCCACCTGCTCCAGCCGCGCGGCAGTGCAGGCCAGCATGATCTCCAGCAAATCGGTTTCCAGCAGGGGCAGGATGGCCTGGGTTTCCGGATCACCGAAGCGGCAGTTGAATTCGAGCAAGCGCGCGCCGCCGCTGGTCAGCATCAACCCGGCATACAGCACGCCTTGAAAGGGCATACCTTCTCTGCGCAGCCCATCCACAGCCTTTTGCAGAATGTTCTGCCCCAATTCGGCCGCCAGGGCCGGCGGGCAGATGGGGGTGGGGGCATACGCGCCCATTCCGCCCGTATTGGGGCCGCGGTCGCCGGCCAGCAGGCGTTTGTGATCCTGGGCTGGCGGCATCAGGCAGATGTGCTCACCATCCGAGAACGCCAGCAAAGAGACCTCCGGCCCTTCCAGGCGCTCCTCGATGACCACTTCAGCGCCAGCCTCCCCGAAGACACCGCCGACCAGCATCTCTTGCAAGGCGTGTTCGGCTTCCTCAGGGTTCTCCGGCACCACTACCCCTTTACCGGCTGCCAATCCAGAGGCCTTAATCACCACCGGGCGGCCCACTCCGTGTAGATAAGCCAGGGCGGGCGGAAGCGAGCGAAAGGTGGCAAAGCGCGCCGTCGGCAGGTTGTGGCGCGCCATGAAAGCTTTGGCAAAGGCTTTAGAGGCCTCGATCTGGGCTGCCTGGCGGGTAGGGCCGAAAGCGGCCAAACCCACTGCCTGCAAGCTGTCAACCAGGCCAGCAGCAAGGGGCGCCTCAGGGCCTACCACGACCAGGTCGATACCATGGCTGTGCGCAAAATTGACCAGGCCAGCAGGGTCTTCACTGCTGATAGCCACATTTTCGCCCAGTGCGGCGGTGCCGGCATTGCCTGGGGCAAAATAGAGCCTGGCCAGGCGCGGCGATTGGCCAATTTTCCAACCCAGGGCATGTTCCCGGCCGCCCGAGCCGACGATCATGACATTCATGTTTCTCTTTTCATTTGCTTCCATCTGCTGCTCCTGCTATGAAGCGGCCGCTTTTTCAAAGCCGGTTTTGGTCTGGTTCGGGTCGATTGCCAGAGGATACTGCCCGGTAAAACAGGCCTGGCAGTAACCATCCGTTCTACCTACTGCCCGCATCATCCCTTCCAAGGACAAGAAGTAAAGCGAATCGCAAGCGATGTGTTTTTGAATTTCCGCCACGCTCAGGCGGTGAGCGATCAGCTCGTTGTAAGTGCCCATATCTACTCCCATGAAGCAGGGGTGTTTAATGGGGGGGCAGGTGATGCGCAGGTGAATTTCCTTGGCGCCGGCCTGGCGTAAGAGATGTACCAGCGGCCCCGATGTGTTGCCGCGCACAATGCTGTCGTCGATGACAATCACACGTTTGTCGCGTACGTTGTCGCTGATCACGTTGAATTTCATGGCAATGCCCTGCTTACGCAGTGAATCGGTCGGTTCGATAAAGGTGCGCCCTATATAGCGGTTCTTGATAAACCCATCATTGAAGGGTACGCCCGAGGCGAAGGCATAACCTATGGAAGCTGGGGTGGATGAGTCGGGCACAGGAATGACGACATCCGCTGGGGTGGGCAGCTCGCGCGCCAGCTCTTCGCCCAGGTGTTGGCGCACATGATGCACCCAGCGATCATCCCAGTAGCTGTCGGGGCGTGAAAAATAGATGTGCTCAAAAACGCAGCGCGCCAGGGGTGCCATCGGAGGCAGGGCCTGGCTGACGGTGAGGGCTTTGTTGCTCAAAGCAATGATCTCCCCGGGCATGACTTCGCGTATCGCCTGGCAGCCCAGGGTCACCAGGGCGCCGCTTTCGGATGCAATGGCATGCCCGCCGCTGGGCAGCATACCCACGCTGAGGGGCCGAAAACCCCACGGGTCACGCACTGCGTAGACGCAGTCACGGGTCATCACTACCAGAGAATACGCGCCCTGCCACTGCGGCATCGCCCAACGCAGGCGTTCGTCCCAGGTGCTTCCGTGGGCGCCAGCCAGCATCATGGTCAACACTTCCGTGTCGGAAGATGATGACAGACCGATTCCGCGCCGCAGGAGGCTCTGGCGCAGCTCGCCGGCGTTGACCAGGTTGCCGTTGTGGGCGACCGCCAGCGGGCCGTACATGGTTTCGATCAAGAAAGGCTGGATATTGCGCGCTGCTGGCGAGCCGGTGGTGGAATAACGGGTATGGCCGATGGCGTAATGTCCCTTTAGCGGCTCGAGATTAGCCGGGTTGAAAACCTGGGCGACCAGCCCGCTGCCCTTGTGCAGATGAATGCTTTCGCCATCTGCCACGGCAATGCCAGCAGCTTCCTGGCCGCGGTGCTGCAGGGCGAACAGGCCAAAAAAAGTCATGCGAGCCACGTCTTCATGTGGAGCGTAGACGCCAATCACGCCGCACTCTTCGTGTGGGCTGTCATCTGGAAAAGGCAGAAAATCACTCATACAGCTATATTTCCATGCGTGTTGTTTGGTTATATCGGGCCAGCTCGGGGATATCCAGCCGCTGGCGCAGGCGGCCAATCGCCTGCCGTAATTCTGCTTCGCCCGGCGCAACCAGGTTGATGTGGCCGATTTTACGGCCGGGGCGGGGCGCTTTGGCATAGAGATGCAGGTGCGCTTCAGGGATGTCCAGGATGTCTGACGCAGGCGGGGCGCTGCCGATCAGGTTGATCATGGCTGCGAATCCCTGGGCTGAAGTTAGCCCTAACGGCCAGCCGAGGCCAGCGCGCAAATGATTGGCAAACTGGCTGGTGGGCGCTCCTTCGATCGTCCAATGACCTGAATTGTGCACGCGCGGGGCCATTTCGTTCGCTAGCAGCTCGCCACGGCGCTCGAACAGCTCGATCGCCAGCACGCCGCAGTAATCCAGGCGCTCCAGCACGGCGCGGGCAAGGCTTTCGGCTTTCTCCTGCTGCCCGGGGTGGAGATGCGGCGCCGGGGCCAGTGTTAGGCGCAGGACGCCTTCTCGGTGGTGGTTTTCGACGAGCGGGTAAAAAGCTACCTGAGGGGAGAGACCGCTTTCAAGTGCCCGCCCGCGCACTGCCAGGATGGAAAGCTCGCGCTCGAACGCTACGAACTCTTCCAGAATCAAATCGCGTCTTCCCAACTCCTCCGCAGCCGTCCCCAGTTCAGCAGCACTGTGGACCAGGCGCTGGCCCTTGCCGTCATATCCCAGACGGCGGGTTTTTAACACGGCCGGCAGGCCGGTGAGGCGCAGGGCAGGCTGAAAATCTGTGGGTGAATCGATTGGGGCAAAGGCGGGCGTGGCAATGCCCAGGCTGCGGAAAAGGCTCTTTTCTTTAATGCGATCCTGCGCTGCTTCCAGCGCCTGCGGCGGCGGGAAGACGGGCACCCGATCGGCCAAAAAGCGCGCTGCCTGCACAGGCACATTCTCAAACTCGTAGGTCACCAAATCAACCTGGCGGGCGAACTGCTCCAGGACGGCTTCATCGGTATAGTTGGCGGTGTTCTGCGGCGCCAACTGCCCGGCTGGCGAACCAGCAGCAGGGTCGAGGAAGCGAAAAGACAGGCCCAATGGATATCCCGCCAGCGCCATCATGCGCCCCAACTGGCCGGCTCCTAAAATGCCAATGGTCGTCATGCGCGCCTCATGCCTCGCTGGGGTCCGGGTGGTCGAGGACGTTTTGGGTCTGGCTCGCCCGGAAGCGTTCCAAGGCTTCACGGATGGCGGGGTATTTAATGCCCAGGATGGCGGCGGCCAGCAGAGCGGCGTTGATCGCTCCCGACCGGCCAACGGCCAGCGTTCCGACCGGAATACCAGAGGGCATTTGGACGATCGAGAGCAAGGAATCCAACCCGTTCAGGCTCTTGGACTGCACTGGCACGCCCAACACAGGCAAGTGCGTCTTGGCGGCGGTCATGCCCGGCAGGTGAGCGGCCCCGCCTGCCCCGGCGATAATCACCTCCAGGCCGCGCTGCGCCGCGTGGCCGGCATATTCGAACATGCGATCGGGTGTGCGGTGGGCGCTGATAACCTGGGTTTCGTAAGGGATCCCCAACTGTTCCAGGGTTTGCACCGCGTGACTCATGGTTTCCCAATCGGATTTCGAACCCATGATCACCCCAACCAATGGATGGCTGGGTGTTTCAAAGGGATGAGGTGTGCTCATTGCATCCTCGCTTTCTATTGGTACAGCTCACTCAAGCAAACCAGCCCGGCGCAGGTTGCTTTCTAGGCGCGGCTCCACGGGATATGGCTCGAGAACGAACGGCTGGCCGGTCAACAACTCATACATTGCTATATAGCGTTCGCTGGTTTCCAGCCAAAGCGCATCGGGCATAGAGGGCGGCTCGCCGTCGCCGCGGTAGCCCTGGGCGGCATACACCAGTCGCACAAATTCTTTATCGAAATTCTCGGGTTCTGCGCCCGTCTCAAAACGCGCCAGGTAGCTGCCTGCTTTCCAAAAACGGGAAGAATCAGGCGTGTGGACTTCATCAATCAACAAGATGCGCCCGTCGGCTGTGCGTCCAAACTCATACTTGGTGTCCACCAAAACCAGCCCCGCCTGGGCTGCCAGGGCCTGGCCGCGCTTGAAAATCGATAGGGCTGCCTGCTGTACCTGCTCCCAGGCCTGCGCAGGCATGTGCCCCTGGCTGACAACCTCAGCGCAGGTCAGCCGCTCGTCATGCCCGCTGGTTCCACCTTTGGTGGTCGGGGTGATAATTGGTTCGGGAAGGGCCTGGTTTTTCTGCAGGCCTTCCGGGAAAGAGTAGCCATATATCTCTCGCTCGCCCAGCTCATAGCGCCGCCAGATCGCCGTGCTGGTCACGCCGGTGATGTAGCCGCGCACGATCACTTCGACCTGAAAGGGAGCCGCGTTTTCAGCCAACAGAGCGTTGGGGTCAGGCAGGCTGACCAGGTGATTGGCGATAATATCGTCTGTTTGCTGGAACCACCAGGCGGAGAGTTGGTTGAGCACCTGACCTTTGTATGGGACTCGTGCCAGGATGCGGTCGAAGGCCGACAGGCGGTCGGTGGTGACCAGCAGACGCTGGCCGTTGCGCAGGAGATAGCTCTCGCGCACTTTGCCGCTTTGCCTGCCGGGCAGGGGCAAATCCACCTGGTTGAAGGCCTTGTTGAGCAGACCGGCCAGTGTTTTTCTGCGTTCGTCAGCAACTGTTTGCGAATGATCCATCCTCTTTGCTCCTACATTTGACTGGCATAGCTAGTTCCGTTCTGAAAGATCGCCAGCCCAAGGCCGGTCGCCTGGCCGGCCCGGCGAGTATGCTGGGGGTGCTGGTAAGGGAAAATATGGTTTTCTGGGTGGGGCATCAGGCCGAGCACATTGCCCTGCGGGTTGCAAACACCGGCAATATCGGCCAGCGAACCGTTCGGGTTTTCCGGATATACGCCGCCGGCCGGTTCGAGGCTTGTCGTCCTGGCATACAGAAGAGCCACCTGGTCGCCCTGGCGAAGCTGGTCAAGATCAGCCGGGCTGGCGAGTTGGAAATTACCTTCACCGTGCGCTACCGGGCAGTCAATTGCCCCCGGCAGGCCGCGTGTCCACACACAGCGCTGCGAAACGGGCAGAAGGCTCACCCAGCGGCACTCGAAGCGGCCAGAAGCATTAAATGTCAGGGTGGCCCGTTCTGTTCTCCGGCTGCCGGGGAAAGGGAGCAGGCCGGATTTCACCAGGGCTTGGAAACCATTGCAAATGCCGATCACCGGTTTGCCGGCAGCTACAAATTCACTGGCCTGGTCGGCAAAATAGGTATTCAAGTCCAGCGCAAACAGCCGCCCGGCGCCCAGCGCATCAGCATACGAAAACCCACCCGGGACGACCAGCATCTGGAAATCACGCCAAAGACGAGCGCCAGTGCGCAGTTGGTTGATATGCCAGATTTCGGCCGCCGCTCCTGCCAGCTCCAATGCCTGTGCGGCATCCTGATCGCGGTTGGTCCCGGTTGCATGTAAGATAAGGGCGCGAGGTTTCATGATTTTTCCCCTTTCCAGGCCGCTGCTAATCGGTATACCGGTGTGTCAATCAATAGGTGCCCCGCACTAGAGATCGAAAAAGAAGGCTGAGCACTTCCAGTTACCTGGCCGATTTTTACCAGCGGAGAACCTTTCATTACTTGTTCGAATTTTGTAGCCTGGTCAGGCCTCACTTCAACCAGCAGGCAGGCGTTGGACTCGCGGAACAGGCTTGTCTCTTTCACTTCCAGGCGCAGGCCGAGCCGCCCGGCAATGCTCATCTCAGCGGCCGCCACGCCCAACCCGCCTTCGGATAGGTCGTGGCATGCGCACACCAATTTTTGAACGATCGCCTGGTGCAGGGCGCGGTACAGAGCCGGGGCGTAATCCACTCGCCCGGGCACGGTCTCACTTTCTGTATTTGCAGGGGACTCAATTTGCCCGGCCAGGTAAAGCCAGTTGCCTGGTTCTTTCAAGTCCAGGCTGACCGCCAGCTCAACATCTTCGATCAATCCGATGGCTGAAATTAATAGAGTGGGCGGAATGGCATGGCGTTGGCCATCCGAGCCGAGATACTCATTGTTCAGCGAATCTTTGCCCGAGATGAACGGCGCTTTGTACATCAGCGCGGCTTCATGACAGCCGCGCGCCGCTTCCAGCAGGCTGCCCAATGTCTCCGGACGCCGTGGATCACCCCAGCAAAAATTGTCCAACAAGCCGATCCGTTCGGGATCCGCCCCAACTGCCACGGCGTTGCGGATGGCCTCATCCACGACACAGAAGGCCATGCGGTAGGCGTCAATTTTGCCATATTCCGGGTTAATGCCGTTTGAAAGCACGATGCCCCGCTGTCCCCGCGTGCCAGCAGGCTTGAGCACACAGGCGTCAGCCGGTCCATCATTGGCTGCCCCGACCAGCGGTTTCAAGATGGTGCCGCCCTGCACTTCATGATCATACAGGCGGATGATGGCTTCTTTGGAGGCAGTGTTGGGTTGCCTGAGGCGGCGCAGCAGCTCACCGGCCAGGTCTGCTGTTGGCTTGGACTGAGGAGCAGTTTGTGGGGCAGGCGTGATCCTGGCAGGCAGACGGCGCTGTGGGATGCCGTGGTGCAAGAAATGATTGTCCAGGTCGAGCACCGTCCGCCCGGTGTACTGCACAACCAGCCGCCCGCTCTGGTTGAATTCCCCGATATCGGTCAGCTCGACGGAGAATATATCGCAAATCGCCTGCAGTTCGACCAGGCAGTGCGGCGGAACAGCCAATATCATGCGCTCCTGCGCTTCTGAAAGCCAGATTTCCCAGGGCGCCAGGCCAGGATATTTGAGACGCACTTGCTGCAGCTCGATCAGCGCGCCGCATTCGCTGGACATTTCGCCCACTGCCGAGGAAAGCCCTCCCGCGCCGCAGTCGGTCACAGCGGTGTACAGACGCTGATCGCGTGCCCGACAGATCACCTCGATCAGGCCTTTTTCGGTAATCGGGTCACCGATCTGCACGGAGGCCCCGGCCACCTCGCCGGTTTGGGCGTCCATGGTCATCGAAGAGAAGGTGGCGCCGCGCAGTCCATCCCGCCCGGTGCGCCCACCCAAGACGATCGCCCTGTCGCCGGGTCGAGGGGTGCGAGGGTGGCTGCCCTTGGGCGCCAACCCGACACAGCCACAAAAGACCAGCGGGTTTGAAGTGTACCCTCGATCATAAAGCACGGCCCCATTGACTGTCGGAATGCCGATTTTATTGCCGTAATCTTGCACGCCTGCCACAACGCCCGATTGGATGCGCCGTGGGTGCAGAACGCCTTCAAGAAGCGCCGCCGGATGCAGATCCTGCGGGCCGAAGCACAGCACGTCGGTGGCGGCGATCGGCCGGGCGGATACGCCCAGTACGTCGCGAATGACACCGCCGACGCCTGTATTGGCCCCACCAAATGGCTCGATCGCTGACGGGTGGTTGTGAGTCTCAACTTTGAATGAAACTTCGAAATCCTCATCGAAGTCCAGGATGCCGGCGTTATCCACAAAAGCGGAGCGCACCCAGGGTGCGGCGATCTGTTCGGTGGCGGCGCGCAGGTAGGTGCGCAAGATGCCATCCACCATTTTGCCCCCCCCTGGCTGTGCACTATCTTCAATAGTGACCAGCGCTTTAAAGGTCTTGTGGACACAGTGCTCACTCCAGGTTTGGGCGAGCATCTCGAATTCAACGTCGCTGGGGTCGCGCCCTTCTGCCTGGAAATAAGCCTGCACCGCCTGCATCTCAGCCAGGTCTAAGGCCGCCCGCCGGTCCTGTGAAAGTGCCGCCAAGCCAGGGTTGTCGAGCTTGCGTAGAGGTAGAATTTCTATGCGCCCCGATGCTTCGGCAGCCTGGGGAAAAGCAGGCTCGATCTCACCCAACGTATAGCGCTGGATGACTGGGTTTGCCAAGAGACGGCGAGCCAGCGTGTGCAGATCGTCTGGCAGCAGTACCTGGCCGGCAACCAGGAAGCGCAGCCCGGTGGAAGCCTGCGCCACGCCTCGTATGCCTGTTTCGTGCGCGGCGCGCACAATTTGCGCCGCCACCGGGTCAGTCACGCCAGGCCGCAGGGCAACTTCCAGGATAAACTCGCCGTTCGGCGCCTGGACAACTGCACTTCCACTTAAAACAACGCGACCCCATTCGACAGTTTGTGTAATGGGGTCGCTCAAAAGTTCGCGGGCCAGCCGCTCGAGGTCTGCGGCGGATACACTACCCTCGATAAAAAAAAGATCCTGGCATTCCAGCCGTTCTATGTTTTGTATACCCAGGGAGTGCGCGTCGGCCAGCAGGCCGCGCGAACGGGGATCGCTGCCCTGCCCGGATTTAACCACGAAACGGAAAATTTCGTTTTGAGAACTCATGCTTGAATATTCTCATCCTGGTGAAAATAACCCGTCCTGCAGACAGCCAGGGCGGGATTGAAATGACAACAGGTTGTTACTAGACGCCGGTATTTTATCATCTAACGCCCCGGCTGACTAGACAATATTGAAAAGAGAACGCGCCGCTGTTCGGCACGCTCATCCATCACTTGATCGGCACGTAAATATAAAACCTGGAATCAGCCGCGCCATTAACAAACTCTTGGTTGTACAGCTCGAAATCCGGCCCCCCGGTCAACTGAAAGCCAGACTGCGGCAGCCAGTATTGATAAATATATTCATAGGTCGCCCTCAAACCATCCAACGGACCAATGTGAACAAACACTGCGTAGCGCCCGGCGGGGATGGTACGCTCTACCATACCAGCGGGGATTTCTGATGCCTGGTCTACACCGTAACAGGCCACATATTCAAACTCGCCTTGGGCTGCCTCTGGCACACAGGCGCAGACGCCATACGCCGGCGAACCGGGCGCCACATGCTTGATTTCCTGACAGCGCCGGTTGAACACATCCCAGGTCTGTGGGATTTCCTGGTTTTCGTTTTTGCCGATATACGCCACTCCCACAACTTTCATCTCTGGCAGATCAATCCACTGAGGTTCCATTTCCTTTTCCTTTCGATAGGGATTATTGAGAAATTTTTGTTGGAGACTTGCCCGGCTTTGTACCGGCATTTGCACTTCGATGAACTGGGTTTTCCCGCCCTTTTGCATGGGATCATGCAGCGCCAGCTCCCGCAGGGGGCTCAGGCGCAAATAACCGTGGCGGTCGCTCCAGGTGAACAGGGTGGTGTAGCTGTTTTGTAGCGCCTCAATGTTGGCTGGCTGGAGCAGGCAGGCCATGCTCTCGACCGCCGGGAGGGGTTTGACTTCGATCGAGGAGGAGTGTTCCCTGATCGCCGCCAGGGCTTCCAAGTCATAAGCCAAGACGATCTCCACATCGAGCTTTTCTTCGCGATAGTCCTTGTGATGATAGAGCGTGAGCCAGGCGCCGCGGCTGCTCACTCCTTGCCTGGCGGCCCACAATTCTAACTCGCCGCGCATGCGGCTGCTGCTTGCCGCTAAGCCAGACAAGCTGGGGATTATTTCTCGTAAACTGGCAGCAGCCATGGCAGGGATAGACTTGATCGTCACATCTTGCAGCGGCAAACGGCCCTCCATTTCAATCTCGCGAATGCGTTCGGACACACGAATAAGACGCTCTTGGTCGCTGCGCACCAGATCGGCCAGTTCGCGCTGTTTCTGATCGAATAACTGGCGCAGTTCTGGCGCCGATAATCTGCCGTCCAACAGCTTACCGACCTGCTCGAGGGAAAAGCCCAGGTCTTTGAGCGCCAGGATGCGGTTCAACCGGGGCAGTTGATCCAGCGAATAATAGCGGTAACCAGTAAAGCGGTCGGTCCATATGGGACGGAGCAAACCGAGCTCATCGTAATAACGCAGGGTCTTGACTGTGACATGGGCCAGTTTTGAGAAATCGCCAACTCGCAGCATACGTGTCTCCTGTTCAAACGAAGGTCCCCAGGCGTCGGGAGTAAAGTGTGCCCGCTGCTGTCCGCCAGCTTTCCTCTGTGGACAGTATACAGCCTCCTCCAGGGGGAGAGTCAAGGCTTAAACCTCCCCCGTTTGTCATTTATAATGGGTATGTATCAATTTGATAGCAATTTTGTGTTCAAGAATTAAGAGGTGCAGTGTGCGATACAAATTATTAGGGAAAAGCGGCCTGCGTGTCTCGGAGGCCTGCCTGGGCACAATGACTTTCGGAGAGACCTGGGGGTGGGGCGCCAACCGGGAAGAATGCCTGAAACAACTGGATCTGTTTGAGAGCCAGGGCGGCAATTTTATCGATACCTCGGTCAATTACACCAACGGAGAGAGCGAAACCATCTTAGGTGAGCTGCTGAAGGGGCGGCGGGAGCGCTTTGTGGTTGCCACCAAGTACACCCTGACCCGGCCCGATTCGATTGACCCCAATTCGGGCGGCAACAGCCGCAAGAATATGCGCCAGTCGGTGGAGCGCAGTTTGAAGCATTTAAGAACCGATTATATCGATGTGCTTTACCTGCACATGTGGGATTACATGACACCTGTGGAAGAGGTGCTGCGCGGCCTGGACGATGTGGTGAGCCAGGGCAAGGCGCTGTATGTTGCAGTCTCGGACACGCCAGCGTATATTGTCGCTGAGGCGAACACCCTGGCTGAGCTGCGCGGCTGGGCGCGCTTCATTGGTCTGCAGATCCCATATTCCTTGCTTGACCGGGCTGTGGAGCGTGATCTGCTGCCCATGGCGCGGCATTGGGATATGGCGGTGATGCCCTGGGGCATCCTGGAAGCGGGTATTCTGACTGGGAAATTCCAGGGCAAGCTCAATAAACCGACCCGCCTGGACGCTTCCAAGCTCGAGCTGAGCGAGAAAACGCAGGGCACGGTAAAAGTTGTCCAGGCGATAGCGCAAGAAGCCGGCCGCTCGGCGGCGCAGGTAGCCATCAACTGGGTGCGCCAGCGGCCGGGATCGTTAATGGTGCCGATACTGGGGGCGCGGAGCGTTTCTCAACTGGCTGATAACCTGGCCGCCTTCGAATGGCGCCTGAATGAAGAGCAAATAGAGCGCTTGAATACAGCCAGCCAGATCGACTTGGGCTTTCCCCATGGTTTTTTGGAAGGCAACCATTATGTATTTGGGGCGACATTCAAATCTATTGATAACCATCATGTGTGATTCCCGGGAGTTTTATGTCGTACGATTATGACACCTACCTGTCTCCTTACACCTGGCGGTATGGTTCGCCAGAGATGCGCGACCTGTGGAGCGAGACCAAACGGCGCAGGTTGTGGCGGGGGCTGTGGGTGGCATTAGCGGAGGTCCAGGCTGGTTATGGCCTGGTCCAGCGGGAGCAGGTCGAAAACCTGCGCGCCCATCAAGACGAGATTGATGTACCGCATGCCCTGGAGATCGAAGCTGAAATCCAGCATGACTTAATGGCCGAGGTGCGATTGTTCGCCGGGCAGGCGCCGTTGGGCGGTGGGATTATCCACCTGGGAGCAACTTCTATGGATATCGAAGATAACGCCGACGCCCTGCGACTGCGGGATGGGCTGGACCTTGTCTTGAGCCGCCTGAAAAATTTATTGTTTGTGTTGGCCGACAAGATCGAGCAGTATGCCTCTCTGCCGGTAATGGCATTCACCCATATCCAGCCGGCGGAACCCTCCACACTGGGCTACCGGCTGGCGCAGTATGCCCAGGATTTGCTGCTGGATCTGGAAAATCTGGGCCGCGCCCGCCGAGGGGTGAAAGGCAAAGGCTTTAAAGGCGCGGTAGGCACGAGCGCTTCATACGCCGAGCTGTTGGGAGGGGCGGAGAAACTTGCCGAATTTGAAGCGCGCCTCTCGATGCTGATTGGACTGCCTTTCTTTACGGCAGCCACCCAGGTTTACCCGCGCAAGCAAGATTATTTCATCACCAGCGCCCTGGCCGGGCTGGGAGGCTCGTTGTATAAATTCGCTTTTGACCTGCGCTTGCTGCAATCTCCACCTCTCGGCGAATTGAGCGAGCCTTTCGGCAAGAAACAGGTTGGATCCTCGGCTATGCCGTTCAAACGTAACCCGATCAATGCCGAAAAGATCGATTCGCTGGCGCGCATGCTGGCCCAATTCCCACGCCTCGCATGGGACAACGCGGCGCATTCTCTGCTCGAACGAACTTTGGATGATTCTGCCAACCGGCGCAGCATGCTGCCGGAGGCCTTCTTGATCACCGATGAACTGCTCTTGGTGGCGACCCGCCTGCTGCAGGGCCTGGTGGTCAACCGGCCAGCGATTGAGCGCAACTTCGCCGCTTATGGGCCTTTTGCGGCTGTAGAGCGCGTCCTGATGGCCTTGGGCAAGGCCGGCGCCGACCGGCAAAGCATGCACGAGCTGCTGCGCCAGCACGCCATGACGGCCTGGGCGGCCGTCATGGCCGGGCAGGCCAACCCGTTGAACGAATTGGTGTGCCAGGATGCAGAGCTGCTGTGCTACCTGCCGGCAGCCGCTCTGCAAGAGCTGATGCGCGCTGCCGATCACCTGGGCGATGCTCCACAGCGCGCCCTGGCTGTGGTCGAGGCAATTAAACAACAAACTGGCGCCGACAAGTGACGCCAGTTTGTGCTTTTTGAGGATTATTCCTCCAGGGTGCTTAAGTCGCCTTCAGGCAAACCCTGGGCACGCGCCTTCAGTACGCGGCGCATGATCTTGCCACTGCGAGTCTTGGGCAGGCTGTCTACAAATGTGATATGTTCCGGCCGGGCAATTGGGCCAATTTCGTGGCCAACATGCTGCCTCAGTTCCTCTGCCAGCTTATCGTTTTTATCTACACCGGCTTTGAGGATCACGTAGCAGTAAATCGCATTGCCTTTCAGTTCGTGCGGCAGGCCAATGGCGGCTGCTTCAGCCACCGACGGATGGCTGACCAGGGCGCTTTCCACTTCGGCTGTGCCCAGGCGGTAGCCAGAAACTTTGATGACATCATCAATACGGCCAATCACCCAGATGTAGCCATCTTTATCCTTGCGGGCTGAATCGCCTGCCTGGTACATGTTGCCATATTTACCCCAGTATTGGGTCTGGTAGCGTTCCGGGTCTTTATAAATCGTGCGCAGCATTCCCGGCCAGGGTGCCTTGATGACCAGGTAGCCTTCTTCTCCAGCCGCCACCGGGTGACCTTCTTCGTTCACAACGTCGGCGATGATGCCAAATAATGGCTTCGTTGCCGAACCTGGCTTGAGCGGCGTGACTGGCAGAGGCGAGATCATGAACCCGCCCGTTTCCGTTTGCCACCAGGTATCCATGATGGGACAGCGCTCTTTGCCAATTACTGTGTAATACCAGCGCCAGGCCTCGGGGTTAATTGGTTCACCGACGGAACCGAGCAAGCGCAGGCTGCTCAGGTCATGACGGTTCGCCCAGGCGTTGCCGAAGCGCATCAGGCCGCGAATGGCAGTTGGGGAGGTGTAGAGGATCGAAATGCCATATTTTTCCACCATCTGCCACCAGCGGTTGGGGTAGGGATGGTTCGGAGCTCCCTCATACATAAAACTGGTCGCGCCGTTGATCAAAGGTGCATACACAATGTAGCTGTGGCCGGTAATCCAACCTGGGTCGGCTGCACACCAGTAGCGATCTTCCTCTTTGATGTCAAACACATACTTGAAGGTAGTGTAGGTATAAACCATATAGCCGCCATGCGTGTGGATAATGCCCTTGGGCCGGCCGGTGGTGCCTGATGTATACAGGATGAAGAGCATATCTTCTGCATCCATCGGTTCGGTGGGGCAGTTCGGGCTGGCAATCGGCAGGGAAATCAAATCGTGGTACCAGTAATCACGGCCAGCTTCCATGTAAATACTCTGCCCGGTGCGCTTCACCACGATGCACGACTCGATCGTCGGCTGGCGAGACATGGCTTCATCGGCGATTTCCTTCAAGTTGACGATTTTCCCACGCATCCAGCCGCCGTCGGCGGTGATCAGCACTTTGCTTTGCGCGTCTTCGATGCGGGCTGCCAGCGCTTCGACACTGAAACCTCCATACACGACGCTGTGCCCGGCGCCAATCTTGGCGCAAGCCAGCATTGCAAAAACCATCTCAGGAATGCGGGGCATGTAAATCGTGACGATATCCCCTTTGCGTACACCCAAAGATTTCAGTACATTGGCGAACTTACTGACTTCGCGATTGAGGGCAAAATAAGAGAAGGTGCGTGAATCGCCCGGTTCGCCCTCCCAAATCAGCGCAAGTTTGTTTTTATGAGCAGTTTTTAGATGGCGGTCAATAGCGTTTGTAATGATATTGGTGACTCCGCCTGTGAACCACTTGTAAAAGGGCGCTTTGCTGTCGTCCAGTACTTTATCCCATTTTTTGGCCCACTCCAATTCATTGGCTCGCGCAGCCCAGAAGGCTTGCGGATCATCCACGGATTGCTTATACAGCGCTTCGTAATCTTGAATGATGGCGTTGTCAACAATCTGCTGGCTTGGATAAAAAAATTCGGCGTCCTGATTCGGTGAACTATCCACTGCTGCCTCCAATATAAAATTCGTTGTTTCGTTTGGGTGACCCCTACATTTTATATAATCATGAAAAGTCTGTCAATTGGATTTATTAAGTGCTTTTTGTCACAATTTCGCCTGCCCCTTCACACTGTCATTTTCAGGTATAATTTGACTGTCGAACAGGAGGTTGGCGATGTCCCACAGTCAGCATATTCTCACCGATTTCGAGGTTCTTTTTGATGAGGGACAGCGGAGTTTCTCGCTGATCTCACTGTATAAGGGTGTACCGGTCAATACATCTGCGACACTGCAAGGCGTGGATAAACAAGTCGCCTGGTTCCATGTGCCGCCGCCCGGGCTGGCTTTCGCGCAACCGGGCGCCAAGATCTTTGTCATCAGCAATGGGTTCCTGGAGCCGGTCGATGGGCGCGTGGTGGGGTGGGATCATGAAACAACGAATATCGGCTTGAGCGATTTTACGTTTGCGGGTGGAACCTTTGCCAACCGGCATGAGCTGCGCGTCCAGCCTGAAGAGACTTTCAGTGTGACACTGGTCGATGGAGAAAGGCTTTTCCAGGTAGAAGGAATCGATATTTCTCTGCATGGGCTGGGTCTTATGCTGCGCACCGAGGAATGCCCGGCGGAATTAACACCCGGAAAGGAATTGGGAATTGAAATCTCCTTTCCAGCCAGGTGCGTTGGCCTGCGAGGCAGGATCTTGCGTCTGGTCAGGCAAGATGATGGTTGGCGCATCCCGGTGGAATTCACCTGCGGTCCGGATGAGAAAAAGCACGTTCTACAGTACATCATGCTGAGGCGTGATGAAATTTTTTCGGAGATCAACCGGCTTCATTCATAAACACCGAAGCACGTTCACCCTGGCATTGGAGGCAACATGCAAATCTTAGGCATTGACATTGGCGGCACAGGCATCAAAGGGGCACCGGTTGATACAGAAACTGGGACGCTGCTGGCAGAGCGCTATCGTTTATTGACTCCTGATTCAGGCAAACCCAAAGCAATGGCGAAAGTAGTAGCCAAGGTTGCCGAACATTTCGATTGGAAAGGTCCCCTGGGGGCCGGATTCCCAGCCGTAGTACAAAATGGCATCGTGCGTTCAGCCGCTAATATCGATGCGAGTTGGATCGATACCGATGGCGAAGGGCTGCTGCGCGATGTGACAGGCGGCTTGCCAGTGCGGCTGGTCAATGACGCCGATGCTGCGGGCATAGCCGAGATGACCTTTGGCGCTGGTAAAGATCACAAGGGTGTGGTGATGATGCTGACGGTTGGCACTGGCATTGGTTCGGCTTTGTTCATTAAAGGTGTGTTGGTGCCCAACACAGAGCTGGGTCACCTGGAGATGAACGGCGAAGACGCCGAAAAGCAGGCATCCGACGCCGCCCGCCAACGGAAAGAGCTGTCCTGGAAAAAATGGGCCAAGAGTTTCGACCAATATTTGCAAATGATCGAACGCCTCTTCACCCCTGATTTGATCATTTTGGGCGGCGGAGCTGTCAAAAATTTTGATAATTTTGCTTCTTTGTTGACCGTGAGAGCCAAAGTGGTGCCTGCACAGCTTCTAAATGAAGCGGGTATCATCGGCGCTGCAATGGCGGCTGCCGATTTGGTCAATTGACTCGCCGATCTGATCCGGGCTTACTCATCCGAGGGGCGTTCACCGGTTTGTTTATTCGGCGATTACCCCCGGTATTTTTCGATGATTGACATCATTCGGTCGGCTTTTTCTTCCATCGCCAGGATCATTTTGAACTGCGTCCGGCAGCGATCCAGGTTGTGGTGCTCGCGGTGAATGCGAAAATAAACATCGCCGTTTATGTAATCGGTCAGGAAGCGCATTCCACACTCAAAAGTTAGCAACCTGGCTGAGAAGGACAGGAAATCGAGCTCAGCCGGGGTCAAAAAATCGCGCGCCGCCTCCAGGTAACCACAAGCCAGCCGGTCGAACATCGTCAGGTCGATATCCACCCTCTCCAGGTTGGTCTCATCCTCTGCCGCGGTGCTGGCGCCCACCCGCACTGCATCGCCAAAGTCGTAAAGCGTGGAGCCCGGCATAACTGTATCTAGGTCAATCACGCAGATGCCCTCTCCTGTTTCATCATCGATCAAGACATTGTTCAACTTGGTGTCATTGTGCGTCACGCGTTCGGAAATCAAACCATTGGCCAATCCATCCACAATGACTGAGGCCTGTGCTGCGCGCTGCAGCACAAAATCAATCTCTGGCTGAACCAGGCGCGCCCGGTTGCAGGGGTCTTTGTGTACAGCTTCGCTAAAATCGGCTAAGCGCTTGCGTGTGTGGTGAAAATTGGGAATCGTTTCAAAAAGCCGCTCACCTGGCAAATCACTGAGCATGCGCTGGAATTTTCCAAATGCTTTCGAGGCATTATAGGCAAGGCGTGGGTCCTCTATCTGGTCGTAGGTGCGCGCCCCGGCTATAAAATCGTACGTGCGCCAATAATTTCCGGCTTCATCCTGGCAAAATGCGGCCCCATTCTGGGTGGGGATAATGTGCAATGTTTCACGCGCCGGGTCACCGCCAGCCGCTAGGATCTTTTGCTGCGCATGGTGCGTCACGCGCACAATATTCAGCATCACTTTTTCGGGTTCTTTGAAGACATAATGGTTGATGCGCTGGTGAATATAATGCTTTGAAGAGCCGTTTACTCGAAAGCGGCTTAAAAATGTCTGGTTGATGTGCCCTGTCGTTACCGACTGGATATTCTCCAACCGGCCTTCCAATTGGAACTGTGCTAAAACCCTTTTCAGGCTGTGCATGACTTCCGTTGTCATGGATTCAAAGAATCTCCTTTGCCAAGCAGCATGCTCTCCGCCGGATCCGGGCTGCGCTCTCGCACACTGACCGTGTAACCTGATCTTCTCATTGGCAGATCTTAACGAGCCGGCAGTTAGCTGGCTGTTTTGTTCGCTACAATAATCATTTCGTCCCCCTCAGGGTCAAACGCAGTTTTGTTGAAATCACCGTAGATCGCCTGGATTTGCAGCCCGCTGGCCGCTATTTCGCGGACATACACTTCCGCTTGGTCGAGTTCGTGGCGCGCTTCGGCGCTGGCGCGTTCCACCTTGCCGTTCGGCAGCAGGTGGTCGTAATGCCAGGTGACGATGAACTGAGTTTTGGTTCTGCGCCAACTGCTCAGCACCTGCACCGGGTTGCCAGTTTTTGGGTGGAAAAAGGTCTCTTCGACCTGCTCTTTGCTGCGCTGGGGCAGGTCGAAGAATATGCCTGGATTGGGCAGGCTGACTGCGAATACGCCATTCCTTTCCAGGTGGGCGACCACGCGCTGCAGCACCGATTTGCGGGCTGGACTGCGCAGTGTGCTGAGGGTGTTGCAAGGTAGAATGATCAGCGGAAAGTGAACTCCGAAGTCGAAGGCAGTCATATCAGCCTGCACCAGGTGAATTTTCCCCTCGGAGATGTGCGCCGCTGGCAAGTTGTCGTGCAAACATGCCAGCATCGCCGGATCATGATCCAGGCCGGTCACCTGCCAGCCGGCCAGAGCGAGCGGAATGGTCACTCGCCCAGTTCCGCAACCTAGTTCCAGCACCGCTCCGTTCTGCTGTTGGGCTAAATCCAACCAGAATGGAATATCTTCGCTGTGGGCACTGTGGTGCGTGTGATACAGGATCGGCAGCAAGTTAAGCGCCTCTCTTGGCATGGAGAAAGCTTTCTACAGCTTGCAAATGTTCGTCGGAAACCCAAAGCGCCAGGAACTCCTTTTGTTCTATCTGCCTGACCTGATCGGGGGGCAAGGTGAGACTGGCGCGTAAAATGCGTTTAACTGCTCTCACTGCTGGTTGGGATTGACCAGAGAGCAGGCGGGCCAGCTCGATCGCCGCAGGCAGGGCGCTGCCGGGCGGAGCGCTGCGGTTTGCCAGGCCAAGGGCCAGGCATTCAGTTGTGCCAATCACCCGTCCTGTGGTGAGTAAATCGAAAGCGCGGCTGTAACCCACCAATCTCAACAGGCGCAGACCGCCGCCCCAACCAGGCGCCAGCCCCAGGGTAATTTGCGCCATGCCAAGTGTGGCATTTTCTGACATCACGCGCAGGTCGCAGGCCAGAGCAACTTCCACTCCGCCGCCGCGCGCCGGCCCGTTGATCGCTGCAATCACCGGGCAGGGCAAGGTTTCAAACATGTCTAGAGCGGCTGTCATCCCCTGGCTGAGGCGTTCGGCATCCGAGTAGTTTGGATACTTGTGAAGCTCTTTCAAGTCGCCTCCAGCGATGAAAGCCTCGCCCGCGCCGGCAACGATCAGGGCATGCAAGTCTGCAGTGCGGACGGCTTGCTCCGCACACTGGGAAAATGTTTCCATATCGACCAATCGCAGTGCATTGCGGGCCTGGGGCCGGTTGACGAGCAGCAATCCGATATGGGGTTCCAGGATTTCAAACGTCACAGTCATAGGCAGCCTGCTCTTGAACTCAATTATTGATAGATACAGAGATATGCCGGAGCGCCCATTGAAGGGCCTGGTGAATTTCAGTCACGCGCAAAGCCAGCGCAAGGAGCCCATACACCAGCCCACCCAAGGCTACGCCGCCCAGGGCTTGCAGCCAAACAGGTTGGTTTGGAACCAAAGCCAGCCAACCTGCCAGGCCGACGCCCATCCCGAAAGCGGCTAAAATGCTCTGGCTCAACGCACTGAGTGTGCCGGCATTTTGAACACCCGGCAGCCGCCGGTTGATCAAGTAAAGCAATCCCGCTGCTTCCAACGCGGTCGCCAACGAGTTTGCTAACGCCAATCCGGCGTGTGGCATGAAACCAAATTTGGAGAATAAGGCTGAGAAGCCAAAGCTGAATAAAATATTTAGCCCCATGGCTGCTGCACCAATCAGCACTGGGGTCTTGGTATCGTGCAGAGCGTAAAAAGCGCGCGAGAGGATTTCAACCAGGGAATGTCCCAGCAGGCCCGCGGCATACCAGAACAGGGCGGCAGACACCAGCTCGGTCGAATGGGCATCGAATTTTCCATACTGAAAAAGCAAGGCGACGACCGGCGTGCGCAGTAAGATCAAGCCGATACTGGCTGGGACTGACAGCAAAATCACACCGCGCAGGGTGGCAGTAAGGGAACGGCCGAGTTCTTCGGTCGCGCCGCGCGCCGCCTGGGCGGAAAAGGTGGGTAAAGCGGCAATCGCGATTGCCTGGGCGATCACCACCTGCGGCACTGTTACCACCATCCAGGCGACTTTGATTGCTGTCAGGCTGCCCTCAGGTTGGGCGGTCGCTAAGATGGTGTTGATCACAAAATTCAACTGCACGATTGCCACGCCCAACAGGCGAGGGGCCATCAGGCGGGCGATTTCGCGCACTTCCGGAATATGTTTTCCCAATGTTAGTTGATATTTCAAGCCTGGCAAGCGGCGCAAGCCTGGCAGTTGGACAACCAGGTGCATAAGGGCACCCAGGACATAACCCCAAGCCAGGCCTATAATTCCCATACGAGGGGCAAACACGACCACACCGATAATCCAGCCCAGCCAATTAAAGGTAGGCGCCAGGGCTGGCAGCCAGAAGTTTTGGTGGGTGTTCAGGATGCCCATTAAAAGTCCGCTGATTGCATAGATCGCTGGCGCCACCAGCACAACGCGCAGCAGACTGGCGGTCAGCTCTTGCAGTGCCGGATCTAAATCGGGACGAAATGCATATAAAACATGTTTCACCAACTGCGGCGCCAGGAAACCTGATATAAGAGACAGGGCTGCCAAAATAAGCACCACCAGGTTCAGCACTGCAGAAGCCAGCCGCCAGGTTCTGGCGCGATCGCCCGTCTCTAAGACATGCGTAAATGTCGGGATGAATGCAGACGCCAGGGCTCCGCCAGACACCAACATGAATAACAGGTCGGGAATGATGGCTGCTGCGTAAAAAGCGTCTAATTCGGCGCTGGTGCCAAACGTCCTGCTGACCAGGTTCTGCCTTGCCAGGCCGGTCACCTGGCTGAGCACGAAGCCCAACATCACCACGCCAGTGGCGCGGGCAATTTGCCGGTTGGCATGATTCTCAGACATGCAAATGATTATACACGCGGTGGATGGGTCGTTTACGCAGTTAACCCAAACGCCGCTGCGCCCAGTAAACCGGCTTTGGAGTTCAGGATGGCATATACAGGCATATTCGACAGCATCTCGCGGAAGCGGCCTTTGCTGCGCAGTGCTTCCAGGAAAGCCGGGGCCATCAGGCTGTTCAGGATGCGCGGTGAGATGCCTCCGCCCAGGTATATGCCGCCGGTGGAAAGCACTTTGAGCGCCAGGTTACCTGCTTCGGCGCCCAGGATGGCAACGAATAAATCCAGCGTAACCGCAGCCAGCTCGCAGGGGTGAGTCTTGTCTTGGGCGGCATTGAATATCACGGGCGTCGGATCCGCGCTGCTGGCGAGCCGGTCAGCCAGCCATTCAGGCTCAGGCGCATACTGGATGGATTTGAGATAGTTATACAGGAGTGGAATTCCCAGGCCGCCGGAGCAAACCCGTTCGTAACTGACATGGTCAAACCCCAGATCGTTCAGATACATCAATAGGCCGATTTGCAGTTTACCGACTGGCCCAAATGAGGCATGAGCACCCTCAGAAGGATGAGCCTGGTACCTACCGCTGCTCCAGGTCAGGAACGCCTCACCCAAACCGGTGCCTGGCGCCAGCACGGCGATGTTGCCGTTGGGCACAGCGCTGCCAGCGCTGATGGTGTGCACATCCTGTGAATCGAGAATTGGCACACAATAGGCGACCGCCTCGAGATCGTTCAACAACTTGACAGCGTTCCAGTGAAAAACAGCCTGCAGATTTTTTTGGTCAACCACCCAAGGAAGATTGGTGATGCGCGCCACGCTGCCAACCACCGGCCCAGCCACACCGAAAGATGCGCCATCCGTGGGTAGATTGACATTGGATTGAAATTCATGGATGATTGCTTCCAGGCTGTCATACTGGGCGCTGGGAAAGGTCAATTCAACCAACGGCTTCTTCGGACCTTTGTCAGAAGAGAAAACCGCCAGGATGGTTTTTGTGCCACCAATATCACCTACAAGGATATTCATATGCTTTTTCTAACCTATTTTGTCAAAGATTCATATTGTGTTGGGTTTTCGAGAAAGCGCAAATGCAACCAGCCCGAAAGCCAATTATATTCACAAATTGCTTACCAATGTAATCTGATATTCCCAAACTGGCGCAGGTGGAATCATAAATTTCACTTTTCCTCCCGGCTGTGACGAATGGTTAGGCGGACGCCTCTTCTATATAAATCATATCATCAAAAACCTGGAAATTACCAGACCTGGATTGTGATTCTCAAGCCCACCAGGAGGATATTCACTGGAAAAATAGGCGAAAAAGCCTCTTGAATCAAAGATTAATTTATAGTACAATTGTTCTATACATGGTCGTATTTATATGGTCACCAAACTTCTCATACCTTTGCCAGAGAATACGGCTGTGGAGGTCACCACCATCATCCGCCTTCGACCACAGGCCTTGTTTTGGACGATGAAAGGAAAAAGACATGCCCCAAAAATTTGTTTCACTTCCGAACCAGCGAGCCTATTATGCGGCAGTTTGGAGAATTGTGCGCAAGATTCCTGCAGGCAAGGTGACTTCCTACGGCCATATTGCCAAAATGATCCCAATTCCGTTAGGCGTGGACGCTCAGTCTTACCAGGCATTTGCGCCGCGTTGGGTGGGTGGGGCTATGGCGAACTGCCCGGATGATGTCCCCTGGCAGCGTGTTGTCAATGCACAGGGAAAAATCAGTCTGCGCCCTGGCGATGCAGTAAACCACCAGCAAGAATTGTTGGAAGCGGAGGGCGTTGTCTTTGACAGCCAGGGAAAAATCGATATGAAGATATTTGGGTGGAATGACCTGGAAAACTCAGTTTCCAGCTGACCAGGTTATTTCAGGAGGATTGTTCTATGTCAAAAGAGAATTTACCTGTACGCCACATCAACCCTCGTTACAGAGCTTACGGCAAAGCCAGAATAGATATTGCCCAGCGCGCCCAAACTCGTTCTGATTGGGACAAGTTGTGGAAACGACCGCAATATGCATTTCCCTTTCAATGGGGCGAGCATTGGAAACAGTGTATTGAATATCGCGTTGATGATTTCGCTGCCGAAGTTGGGTTTTTGATAGATGTGCTCGGCCTCCCGGTGAACGCGTTCAACGACCAATATGCCATGTTCACCAGCCCCAAAGGTGATTTTTACTTTGCAGTTGTGCCAACCCAGGCCGATGCGTCCTCCACCCCCCCAGGAGCCATCCGCATTCAATTTATGGTAGACGACCTTTTTGCCACCGTGAATGATTTGCGCCAGCGTGGGATACTTTTCGACCTGGAGCCGCAGCCAGTGGCAATGGGTTCATTACAATGGGTTGCCAGTTTTTCAACTCCCCACGGTATGCCCTTTGAGGTGTGGGGACAGGTTGAACAAGTAGAAGAGACTGCCGCGACGCCACAAGAGTTACTCGAAACTCCCGTTGAAGCGGAACCAGAGTCATCCAGTGAAGCTGAATTTTTCTCGAATGATCAAGATATCCCTGGAGAATCAGATCAGGCAGAAGGCGAACAGCCCATAGAACCATCTCCTGAAGTAGAGGTTGTGCCCCAGATTGTGAATCCAATCTACACCAGCCCGGTCGCCCAACAACCTGCCAGGTCTGCGCCTGATAACCGGAAGTCTGTCGAACGTCAGCCAGTAAAAGTCCAGCCAGGCGTGGTATTCAAAACTGGTCAGGAGATGCTGGCCCATTTGCAGCGTAAAGCGCCTGCAGCTAATCCGGCCGCCTCTCAAGCACCAGCATTCCGACCTGCACCCAAACCCAAGCCTGCTGCGCAGCCAGAAGAAGAACATGCTGTTCCCTTAGACGACCTCGAAGATGAGTTCGTTGATAACCATTACCATGCCATTTCTTTGGAGCCCAACCGCGATTGAAGGCCAATTTTTCGTGAAAGCAATGTATATTGCGATATACTTAGAAGTCCGGGCGTTGTCAAGCCACTGACTCAGAAAGCCAGATTATTCCATCGAAGCGGCTCGTGCCCTGATTTGCGGTTTGCTGACAAAAGTCAGCAAAATTATGGTTAATAAGAACGAGGTTGTTATGAATGAACGCTGCGCTTGGGTTGGCATGGATCCCCTCTATATTGCCTATCATGACCAGGAGTGGGGAGTGCCTGTTCATGACGACCGTAAACTCTTTGAATTCCTGATTCTCGAAGGAATGCAGGCTGGGTTAAGCTGGATAACGATTTTACGTAAAAGACAAAACTTTTTCCAGGCCTTTGCTGAATTCGATCCGCGCAGGGTTGCGGAATTCGATGAAGAAAAAGTAGCCGAATTAATGGCCAATCCCGGTATTATACGGAATCATCAAAAGATCCTGGCTGCCATCCAAAATGCGCAGGCATTTTTAGAAATCCAACAAGAATTCGGCAGTTTTGATGCCTATATTTGGAAATTTACAGGCAGCAAACCAATCATCAACCGTTGGGGCAGTCTGTCGGAAATACCAACTCAGACGGACCTTTCCTTAAAAATAAGTAAAGATTTGGTTGCAAGAGGCTTCCGCTTTGTCGGGCCAACCATCGTCTATGCCCACATGCAGGCTACGGGCATGGTGAATGATCACACACTCAACTGTTATCGTTATGGAGAAATTTGTGGGATGGCATAAACCCCTGTTAAATAGCCGAGAGCCGGGTACGCCGCTCCCGGCTCTCTCTAAGGAGGAGAAGAAGAGAAATCGCCCTTCAGCCTTTACTATAACAAATTCAGGATGAATAAACTTGACGATTACCCTACGATTACCTTACGCTCAACTAACAAAATTGATAATTTTGGACAAGATTTATGGAATTTGCAATTAAAACCTCACAACTCTGCCGATCCTACAAGATTGGCTCGAAAAAGGGAAAACAGCCGCGCAAAGAGTTGCAGGCTCTAGATCATCTCGACCTGGAAATATGCAAAGGCGAGCTTTTCGGCCTATTAGGCCCGAACGGCGCGGGCAAGACAACTTTGATTAAAATCCTCACCACATTGCTAGCGCCGAGTTCAGGCCAGGCCCTTGTGGCAGGATATGATGTTGCTCAAGAGCCGGATAAAATACGGCCTTTGATCAATATGGTATCCGGCGGTGAATCTTCGGGCTATGGCTTGCTCACCGTTGCTGAAAATTTATGGATGTTTTCGCAGTTTTATGGTATTCCTTCCAGCCAGGCCAATCAACGGATTAAAGACCTGTTGGATGTGGTCGGTCTTTCAGACCGCGCCAATACGAAATCATCCGATCTGTCTACCGGTCTGCGGCAGAAGATGAATATTGTGCGCGGTTTTATGACCGACCCGGAAATCCTGTTCCTGGATGAGCCAACCCTTGGCCTGGATGTGGGCGCTTCGCGTGAAGTGCGTCAGTTCGTGCGCCGCTGGGTGGATCAGGATCAGAGCCGGACACTGCTGCTGACCACTCACTATATGGTGGAAGCGGATGAGCTGTGCGACCGGGTAGCTATCATAAACAAAGGCAAAGTGTTGGCTTGTGACACGCCGGCGCGCCTGAAACGGGATCTGCAAAGTGAAGTGGTCTTCAACCTGGAGATTGGCATGCTCAATGGTTTCGATGTCAATTCGTTGCGCGCCTTGCCGGGTGTCTCGCGGGTGACTAACCTGGTGCATGACGGCTTCTCTGAGTTGGAACTGGTGCTAAAAGAAGACAGTGTGTTGGGTGGCATCATCAGTGAATTGACGGCGCATAATCTACCTGTGCGGCACCTGCAAAAACATGAGCCTACCCTGGAAGACGTGTTTGTTTCCCTGGTTGGGAAGAGCATGGCTGATGTGGAAAACAATGAGCAAGAGGCTGAAAAATGAATCTTCCTCCCGCAACGCGTCTCAACAAGGTGGGCGGTTGGCGGCTGTTTCTTAAAACAGTGCTGGCGCGCGCCTATCCGCGCATCATCGGTCAACAGCGCGAGACTTCCTGGTTGATCTTTGATGTGGTTTTCCCGGTTATCTCTGTTGCCGCCTATGTTTTTATCTACCGGGCGATCAAAGCACCGGAGCAATTTGTCGGTTTCGCAGTCATGGGTGGGGCAATGACTGCTTTCTGGCTGAACATTTTGTGGAGCATGTCGAGCCAGTTGTATTGGGAGAAGGAGCAAGGGAACCTGGCGTTGTATGTCATGGCGCCCACACCGCTGACGGCAATCCTGTTGGGCATGGCGCTGGGTGGCATGGTCGCTACCGCTCTGCGGGCTTTGGGTATTACCATCCTGGGCAGTTTTCTGTTCAATGTCCAATACAGTGTGCAGAGTTATGGTCAGTTATTTGGGGTGTTTCTGCTGACGATGGTGGCTTTGTATGGCATGGGTATGATGAACGCCTCTCTGTTCTTGCTGCTCTCGCGTGAAGCCTGGCATCTCTCAAACCTGGCCCAGGAGCCAATATACCTGGTTTCTGGATTTTACTTCCCTGTGCGCAGCCTGGGTTTTTGGGTAGCCGCCGCCGCTTCGATCGTACCATTGACATTGGGCATGGATGCGATGCGTCAGCTCGTTTTTGCCGGGGGCGCAACGCTCGGCTTTGTATCAGTGCCCGTTGAAATCGGCGTGCTGGTTTTGTTGTGTATCATTTTCCTGGCAGGCGCACGTTTTCTGCTGGCTTATATGGAACGCCTAGCAGTGCGAGAAGGCCGTCTGACAGAGAGCCGTCGTTGATTGAGGATGAAGCCATGAGTGAGCAATCTTTACCGATGAATAAAATACCAGTCGCTCAGAATGTCCCCTGGCGATCTTTTCGCATGGCCGCCTGGTTGGGCTGGCAAATCGAATCCAACTGGACAGATGCTTTTCTGTTTGCGGTGTATTCGATCGTCAAGCCGTTGGCCAGCGCGGCGATCCTGGTGGTGATGTACGGTATTATCTCAGGAGGCAGTTATAACCAGCCGATTTTCCCATATATTTATCTGGGCAACGCTTTTTATATTTATGTGGGGGCGTTAATCACCGGCGTCTCGTGGGCCATTATCGAGGATCGCGAACATTACCGGACTTTAAAGTATATGTATGTGGCGCCTGTTGCCATGCCTTTTTATCTATTGGGAAGAGGGGTTGCCAAGTTCCTGGTAGCTTCGGTCTCCGTTTTCATCACTATCCTGGCGGGTGTATTGTTTTTGCATGTACAGATCGATTGGACGCAAGTGAACTGGCTGTTCTTTTTCCTGGTTTTGTTTATCGGGCTGGTAATGCTGGCTCTAATGGGCCTGCTTTTGGCTGGTTGGACGATGCTCGTGGTCAAGCACAGCGGCATCCTGGGAGAGGCAGTCGCCGGTGTGTTATATCTTTTCAGCGGCGCAATTTTCCCGTTGGATGTACTGCCCGCCGCGCTGCGCCCAATTGGTTTCTTGATGCCATTGACATATTGGTTGGAATTGTTGCGCCGCTCCTTGATCGGCCAGGTGGCCCAGGCTTTTCCTACCCTGTCCGGTTTTAGCAACCTGGAGCTGCTCGGAATCCTGGTGGGATTGACGGTTGTTTTTTCCGCTGGGTCTGTTTTTGTGTTCCGTGCTTGCGAGAAACGCGCCCGCCAACGCGGCTTATTGGATTATGTCAGCAATTATTAAAGCTGCTAAGGAACAAACGATGCCAGATCTTGTTTATTATGACCAACTTACCTCCAGTCCGTTTGGGCCATTATGGTTGGCTGTGAGCCCATTTGGCCTGGTAGCTGTCGAATGGGACTGCCCGGAGATGCAGTTCACGCAAGCGCTCCAGCACCGGCTGGTCGCTGTCGGGCGCAGAGGCCTGCTGCAGCGTGATGCGGCAGGCGCCGCCCATGCCTGCCGCGAGTTGGCTGAATACCTGGCAGGACGGCGCAAGGCATTTACACTGCCGATCGATTGGGATGTCTTAAACGAATTTCAACGCAAGGTGCTGCAAGCGACTTACGAGATCCCATGCGGTGAAACACGCACCTATGCCCAAATTGCCCGTCAGATTGGACGCCCAAACGCGGCGCGTGCAGTGGGAAGGGCCGAGGCCACCAACCCCATGCCGCTGATTTTGCCTTGCCACCGAGTGGTTGGCAGTGACGGCCGACTGCATGGCTACGGCGGCCCAGGTGGGATCCGTATGAAAGAGTGGCTGCTTAACCTGGAGCGGAAAGCGAGCTAACATCTGCAGCCGGAGGCTCATAATCTGGCAGATCGCACTCTAAGCGCCGGATCAGAGGCCAGGCATAGACTGCTCCCGTCAGGCACAAGATCAGTGCGCCTGTGATCACGAGTAAAAGGCCCATACCAGCACCCTTAGTATTGCCGACTAACGGAGTTATCAAGTTCCAAACAGGGAGGCGCACAGCCGGCTCAAGCAGGCGATCGACAAGTGGGCCGACGAGCGCGAACGAGGTGGTTGAACCAATAAAACCAAGCTGCTCGTTGAGCCCAAAAATCCGCCCTTGAAGATCCTGAGGCACTTTTGCCTGCACGATGGATGAAAAAATAGCATTGCCGACCGGCAGGGGAGCATAAAGTAAGAAAGTGATCACTCCGAGCGTCATTGGGCGCGTATTCATCCCATACAGAACGATCATCGCTCCACACAGCAGCAAGCCTGGCATCAGCGTGTGGATGCGCGGCCGTGTGCCGCCCCAGATGGTCATCAGGATAGCGCCGCTCAACGCACCAAAATTGAGCGCTCCCAGGATATAACCGGTTACTTTTTCATCTCCGGTGCGGCTGATCAGGTATGGCAGGTTAAGTTCGAGCGGCCCATTCAGCAAGAAATTGATTGCCAGGTTAAACAGTAGAAGATACAGCAGGGCGGGGCGGCGGCGCAAAAAATCTAGGCCTTGCAGCCAGGCCAGCCGGATGGAGCCGCGCCCCAGGCTCCCTTCGGGGCTGGATTGCGCTTTGGGGATCGTCACAAAGCCAATCACTGCCACGGCCACGCCGAAACTTGCCAGGTCAAGCCAGATAATGCCCTGCACACCCACCCAACTATATAAAAATCCTGCCAACACAGGGGCGCCGATGCCAGCAAACGGGAAGGCGCTCTCTCGAAAGGCGTTAGCGCGCTCTCGCCAGTTTGCAGGGATCAATACACTGACGGTTGCATCTTCTGCCGGCGCCTGCAGCGTGGCAAAAACCCCTTGAAACAGGGCGGCAGTGTACAGATGCCAGACTGCGAACCGCCCGGAAGATAAGCTGACCAGCAGGATCAGTGTGCCGGCTGCCTGACCAGCATCCGAGAGAATCAACACGGCTTTGCGCGGCCAGTGGTCAACGATGACCCCACTCAAGCTCCCGAATAACATGCCGGGCAGCTCGCTAAAAAAAGCGGCAAGCAGAAGAGGCGTGGTGCTGCCGGTGCGGCTGAAAACCCAAAAACCCATTCCGATGGCGGTCATGCGGCTGCCGACCAGGGAAATGGTTTGGGTGATCAGGATGGTGAGGAAGACAGCGGCTTTACGTCTGGCGGCGTTGGTCATCACGACGTTTGCGAGGAAAATACACCTGTAAAAGAAAAGATTCGATCGCCTGGCGGTTCAAACCGATCACTTTGTGCTGGTTATGACCGGTGATTTCCAGCCGACGAACCTGACCATCTTTTTCGTAGAGCGGCAGGATATCGATAATGCTGTTCCAGCTCAGACTCGAATCCGTTTGCTTGCCCCAGGCACCCAGGCTCCATCCTTGCTCAAAAGTGCGGATTTGCATGGATGGGTAAGCTGCATCACGAAAAGCAGCCAGGATATCCTCGATAATTGGGTCTAACTGCTGGCGTGTCTCAATGCGTTCAAGGCGCTTGCTCGCCAGCGACAATTTTCCCTGGTATGACTTTCGCTGATCAAGCTGTGCTTGTTTTGCGCGCTGGTGCAGCCACCGTTGGATGCGTTCAAATGCTTGCCCCATAGAGTTATACCAGCGCCAGCGCTAGTTATCCCTGAAACCGTACTCCTGTATCATGTTTTCGATCAGGCCTCGATCATCGTCCGAGAGGTTGGAAATCCGCAGTCCTGTATCGTAGAAATTTGGGTCGATATCCTTCTTGCACCACACACTTTCCGCCGTGAAATCCACAAAGCTCTTTTCGGAAATATCTTCCGGTAGATCCATGCGGAATTGGTAAGTTTTCCCTGGAGCGACTGGTTCTTCACTGATGATCATTGCACCTTCGGGTGTAACATCGACGATATAGCCGAGCACAGAGCCGGTTGAGCGATCAAACACACGAGAGTAATACATTAAGTATCGGCGTTTAAATTTTCTGCGATCATCGTTGGTCATAGATTCCTTCCTCATATTCATCTTAGCATACCGGAAAATCCTTGAATACGCAAGAGAAATCATAAAAAATCCTGTGGGAAATTCATCCCACCAGGAAGGTATAATCGCTCTATGAGAACACTCTTGCTGTTACGTCACGCCAAATCGAGTTGGGACCAGCCAGAATTGAGCGACATTGAAAGGCCGCTTAACAAACGCGGGGAACGCGAAGCGCCGCTGATTGGAACTTTGCTTCGCCGCCAAAAAATTGTTCCCGATCAAATAATCTGTTCACCTGCCCGACGCGCCCGCCAGACAGCCGATTACGTCATCCAATCGTGCGGCTATACCGGCCGCCTGGTGGTCGATGAGCGCTTGTACAGTACCCCTGCGCAGGACTTTGCCCAGGTGCTGCGAGAACTACCGAATAGAGTGTCGATTGTTTTGCTGGTCGGCCATAACCCGGATATGGAAGAGCTTGCGTCTGCTCTGAGCGGCGAGGCGGTCACCCTGGCGACCGCTGCACTAGCCTGGCTGCGCTTACCATTGGAGCAGTGGAGCCAATTCGAACTGGCGCCAACGGCTGAACTGGTGGGCATCTGGCAGGCTAAGAACCTGGACTAACTGCGCAATCGCAGCAGCCCGCCGCTCACCATTAAAATCACGCCGGCCAGCACCAGTACAAGAATTGAAACTACCCACATGTTTTCAACCTCATCCATTGGTAATCCGGTCGGAGCTGGCGTTGGAGTGACGGTAGGTGCCGGTTGGGTGGCTGTAATGGGTGGCTTGGGTGTGCGCGTCGGCCGGCGGGTAGAAGTTGGTTCGGGTGTGAAGGGCGTGGCGCTCGGCGTGAAGTAGCTGGTCGGCGTGGCAGTCCATGCCAACTGGATTTTGATCTTCTGATCCGGATAGATCGGCGAATCTTTTGTCAGGTGGTTGAGTCTGAAAATTTCCGATAGGCTGACCGAATATGCCTGGGCGATCAAAACCAGGTTTTCACCTGGTTTGACAATATGGATGATCGAGCCGTCGGGATTGGGTGTTGAAATATCGATCAGGCCTGGAACAGACGTGCCGCTGCCACCCGGTGAAGTTTGCCCGGGAATGTAACAAAAAACCAGGGTGTAATACACGATTCCAGCGCTGTCGACCGCCGAGCCGGCGCCAGCGTCCACGAATCGAGAACTCAACATGTTTGCCAGGTTTTCCCCGTCCAGCCATTTCTGAATGACTGCATCTGGCGTCAGATTTAAACCCGAGGCCAGGTTCTCTCCACACTCCACAGCCTGGCCGCCGCCGTACCCGCTGGAGGAGGCGCGTTGGGAGACGGTTGTGCCTCCTGAACCGGTGTGAGTGGCCGAGCGAATCGAAGCCTGGTAAACGCTGTGCGCCTGGGCGCTGTTGGTCAATGATGTATCCGCTTTATAGGCGTACATAGTGTGATTCTGCCGGTACACGTTCACCGCATCCAACAGGGAAAAAGGATCATAAGGGTTAGGCGTTTGGGCGGCAGCGCTTCGCGCTGCCACGGCTGCCCAGGCTGTCAGGAGCAAAGCCAGCAGGCAGAAGCTTCGAAACCGGGTTGTCATGCCACTGCCCGATCTGACTGCGAACGTGCCATAAACCAACGCCCATCATTGGGCATAAACAAGAGCTCAAACATTCTGCCCCCAACTGCGGTCACTAAAAAATGGCGACCATTTTCTGCCTGCCAATCGCGCCCTTGAGATTCAACGGCGTATTCGCGTCCATTCCAGTTGAAGCGTAAAATACGAACACTACCATCGGTGTGAAATTCAACCGAAACTTCAATTAATTTCATTTTCCAGAAAATTTTCCTTCCAAATAATCGAGCAAGATTTGGAGAGCCGCCTCTGCCGAGAGTTCTTTGTTCTGTATGCGGTTGCCGGTCCAGTGGAAAGCCCAGGCATTCTGGTAATCCGGTGTGACAAGCGCAATCCAGACCAACCCTACTGGCTTATCAGGCATTCCGCCGCCCGGCCCGGCAATGCCGCTGATGGCCATGCCAATATCCGCTGCCAGGGCCTGGCGAATGCCGTTGGCCATCGCCAGCACGGTTTCCCGGCTGACGGCACCGTACGTTTGCAAGGTGTCCCAAGAGACGCCAAGCAGGCGAACTTTGGCTTCGTAAGCATAGGCCGTGATGCTGCCCAGGTAGTAATCCGATGAGCCCGGGATATTGGTGATGCGGTGGCCCATCAATCCACCTGTGCAGGATTCAGCGACCGCTAATCGCCAACCGCGCACTAATAGAGGTTCACGAATTTGTTCTTCAAGCAGTCGGTCCAGGAAAAATGCTCCTTCGAGTCAATGGCGCTATTATAGCATGTCATTTGCTGTTATATATCATTAAATGCTGATATAATGATGTAATGCAAAACCCAAATCCCCCTACTTTATCTTCAGCGGTTGAACTGCAGGCGCGCCTTTTCCGCGGCTTTGCAGATCCTTCGCGCCTGGCGATCCTGACGGCCTTGCGGGATAGCGAGCATACGGTTGGCGAGCTGGTGCAGTTGACTGGTTTGAGCCAACCGAATGTTTCCAATCACCTGGCCTGTTTGCGTGACTGTGGGTTGGTTTCGATGCGTCAGGAGAAACGATATTCGTTCTACACGCTCAGCGATCCCAGGGTCGGCCAGCTCCTTTCCCTTGCAGATAACCTGCTTCTCGAGGTGGCGCGCGGCGTGTACGAATGTGTTCGATACCGTTAAGAGGTGACCAGATGTCTCAAATGATCGAAGTGCCGATTGCCGGGATGGACTGTACAGAGTGCACCATGCATGTCCAACATGCAATTGAAAATCTGCCCGGGGTGCACAAGGTGAACGTATTTCTGGGGTCTGAAAAAGCAGTGATAGAAATGGATCCCGCCCTGGTGAATATCAGGGCCATTCGGGACGCCGTTGCGGGTGCCGGCTACCAGGTGCCGGAAGCGGCGCAGACTGCCAGCCCGGCAGTTCTGGCGCCCGATTTTAACCGCCGGCTGACGATTCTTATGCTCTGCGTCTTTATTGGCATCGCCGGGATTGTCGTGGTGGGAGAATGGCTGGGAGCATTCGAATATCTCAACGAACGCATTCCATTCCTGGCAGGGATGCTGGTTGTTCTCGCCGGGGGATACCCGGTGTTTGTGAATGTGATCCGTGCATCATTAAAACGACAGGTCATTTCGCACACCCTGATGACAATTGGTGTTCTGGCGGCGCTGGTGGTGGGTGAGTGGGTGACAGCCTTGATCGTGGTGCTGTTTATGCGAGTTGGGGATTATATCGAAAAATTTACCACTGAGAGCGCTCGCCGCGCCGTCAAAGAACTGATTACCCTGGCACCTCAAACAGCGCGAGTAGAACGCGGCGGCGAGGAGGTGGAAATCCAGGCTTCTCAGGTTGCGGTTGGTGAGATCGTGGTTGTCCGACCGGGAGAAAAAATTCCGGTAGACGGCCTGGTGATCGCCGGGCAGGCGACCATTGATCAGGCAGCCATCACAGGTGAATCACTGCCCCTGGAAGCTGCGCCTGGCACTCGAGTTTTTGCCGCCAGCCTGGCCTTGCTGGGAAACCTGCGCGTGAAAACAGAGCGCGTCGGGCCGGATACAAAATTTGGACGTGTTATTAAATTGGTTGAAGAAGCCGAAGCCAACAGGGCCGATGTGCAGCGCTTTGCCGATCGTTTCAGCGGCTGGTACCTGCCGGTTGTGGCCGGGGTGGCAGCCCTGACGTTTTTGATCAGCCGCAACCCATTATCCACGGCAGCCGTCTTGCTGGTGGCCTGTTCTTGTTCGATTGCGCTGGCTACCCCCGTAGCCATGCTGGCTTCCATCGGCGCCAGCGCCAGGCGCGGTGTGCTGATCAAGGGTGGTAAATATCTGGAACTGCTCGATCGAGCAGATGTACTCCTGGTGGATAAAACCGGCACGCTCACCCTGGGACAGCCGCAGATCACGGATGTTGTCCTTGTGGGTGACGGCGAGCGATCCGATATCTTGGCCCTGGCAGCCGCTGCCGAGCGGTATTCAGAACACCCGCTGGCGAAGGCGCTGCGCGCCCTGGCGCGCCAAGAGCAAATCTCTTTGCCAGAGGTAGAATCCTTCCAGGTGATCCCTGGCATGGGTGTGCGAGCTGTGGTTGGCGCCCACCAAATTGTGCTCGGCAACCGGCGGCTGCTTCCGACAGGCGGCAGTTTGGAACAGGCCAATCTTCTCGAAGAGCAAGGCAAGACGCTGCTCTTCCTGCAGGTGGATGAGAAACTCTTGGCGATCTTCGCGGCCGCCGATACGTTACGGGCTGATGTCCACGCGGCCCTGGAAGAAACTCGCCGGATGGGTATTCGCCAGGTTGAACTGCTCACTGGAGATAATGAACGCGCCGCGGCTGAGCTTGCCCGCCAGCTCGGTATTACTTACCGCGCCAACCTGCTGCCAGAGGATAAGATTGCGATTGTCAGAGATTACCAGGCCAAAGGCCATCGAGTGGTGATGATTGGAGACGGCATCAACGATGCCCCAGCCCTGGCCCAGGCGGATGTGGGCATCGCCATGGGCGCGGCAGGGACGGATGTGGCGATTGAGGCAGCGCATATTGCGCTGCTGCGTGAGGATTGGATGCTGGTCCCTGAAGCGCTGCAAATCGCTCACCGCACCATGCAGATTGTGCGCATGAACCTGGGCTTGACAGCGTTGTATAATATCACCGGCCTGGGGCTGGCAGCCGCCGGCTTCCTGCCGCCGGTGGTGGCGGCTGCAGCCCAATCATTGCCGGACCTTGGCATCCTGGGAAATTCTGCCCGACTGTTAAGACACAAATAGACGCTGGCCGTTTGGATGGAAGTTCACTTTTCTTGGTGATATTGTTTGACTGTCATCTGGTTGTTATTTTTCAGTGATAGAATCCACCAGCATGGAAATCTCGGAACATATTCAAGGAATTCTCGATAACGCGCCCACCAAGCCTGGCTGCTATATTATGAAAGACAGCCAGGATACGATCATTTATGTTGGCAAGGCGATTAACTTACGCAACCGGCTGCGTTCGTATTTTCACGCTTCTTCACAGGAAGATATGAAAACACGTAAGCTGGTGCGCCAGATCGTCAATATCGAATGGATCCTGGTGGGATCAGAGCTGGAAGCCTTGATCCTGGAAATGAACCTGATCAAGAAGCACCGGCCGCGCTTCAACGTGCGCCTGAAGGACGATAAACGTTATCCCTACGTGAAGGTTCATTGGAATGAACCCTACCCCAAGGTGACGGTGACCCGCCAGATGAGCGAAGACGGCGGGCGATATTTCGGGCCGTATACCAGTGTATGGGCAGTGCATCAGACGCTGGATGTGCTGCGCAAAATTTTTCCTTACCTTACCTGCGACCGGGAAATTACCGGTAAAGATGAGCGCCCCTGCTTGTATTACGATATCAAGCTGTGTTCAGGTCCGTGCATCGGCGCCGTCGACCAGATGCGCTACCGGCAGATGATCTCCGACCTGTGTGATTTCCTGGCCGGCCATACGGAGCCGATCGTGGCGCGCTTGCAGCAAGAAATGGAAAAGGCGGCAGAAGAGCTGCGTTTCGAGCGCGCGGCTGCGCTGCGCGACCAGATTCAAGCCATTGACCGGATCGTAGAAAAACAAAAAGTGGTCTCGCCAGATTATATCGATTCCGACGTCATAGCTATGGCGCGTTCGAACGGCGACGCCTGTGTGCAGGTATTCTTCATCCGGGGTGGTAAGCTGATTGGGCGCGAATACTTCCTGATGGAAGGCGCTGAGGCCAGCCAGGACAGCGACGTGATTTCCAGCTTCTTGAAGCAGTTTTACGACCAGACACCGACGGTGCCGCCCCAAGTTTTACTGCCTAACGAGATCGAAGAGCTTCAAATTGTTAAGGAGTGGCTCAACACGCGGCGCAGTGGGCAAAAGGTGGAAATCCGTGTGCCGGCGCAAGGCCCTCAGCACGAGCTGGTGGAGCTGGCGACTGAAAATGCCCGCGCCACACTGGAATCGCTCAAGGCTCAATGGCAGGCAGACACAAACCGCCAAACCCTGGCGCTGGCTGAACTGCAGTCTGAGCTGGGTTTGCTAGCTCCTCCCAACCGGATCGAATGTTATGATATCTCGAACACCCAGGGAACAGCGGCAGTTGGCAGCATGGTAGTTTTTGAACAGGGTGTGCCAAAGAAAAACCTGTATCGGCGATTTAATATCCGCAGCGTGATCGGACCGGACGATTTCGCCAGCATGGAAGAAACCCTGACCAGACGTTTCAGCCGCTGGATTGCCAGCCAGGAGGCCGGCCAGGCTCCGGGCAGCAAACCTGACCCTTCTTTTGCTTTCTTACCTGACCTGGTGATCATCGATGGCGGCAAAGGCCAGTTAGGGAGGGCTGTGCGAG
The DNA here is from genome assembly GCA_029782365.1 of Chloroflexota bacterium. Lineage (GTDB taxonomy): Bacteria > Chloroflexota > Anaerolineae > Anaerolineales > UBA4823 > CAWBUW01. The sequence continues at coordinate 103,047 of JAKOUW010000009.1, read as the reverse complement.
TGCTGGAGCGGTTGGATTTGTCAAAAAAAGTGCCGGTCGTTTCACTCGCCAAGCAGCAAGAAGAAATTTTTGTGCCCGGTCAAGCGCAGTCGATTTACCTGCCGCGCCATTCGCAGGCGTTGTACCTGGTGCAGCGCATACGCGATGAAGCCCATCGCTTTGCCATCACCTCACACCGCTCCCGGCGCGATAAAGCCGGAGTCGCTTCTCGCCTGGACGCCGTCCCGGGCATTGGCCCCAGCCGACGCAAAGCACTGTTGGAAAAGTTCGGCTCGATCAGCGGCATCCAAGAAGCCAGCCTGGAACAGCTAACGACTGTGAAAGGTGTCAACCACCAACTTGCCCAGGTCATTAAAGAGCATCTGGAGTAAAATAGCCCCTCAGAAGGAGTTCGAAATGTCGAAGAAAACAAAAAATTCAGGCAGCACCCAGCGGGCGCTGCGCACCCAACAGATTGTTATGGGGATTATCGGTCTCATTGTCATCCTTTCCATGTTGATTTCGTTGATCTCGCGTTATTGATGCCTTGACAGGAATTCTGTCACTTTTAATAATGCCTTTTATCTGATTGACTTCTGACACCAGGCGGTATACAATCAAGCTGAAAACTGCATAGATTACCGAGCAGGGCGCCACATCTCCCGGATGGGTATGGCTGGTGTCTGCCAGGCGAAACCGGTGTAAGTCCGGTGCTGTCCCGCAACTGTAAGCAATTTCGATTGCAAGCCAGGTCGCCCGTCCTGTTCGCGGTTATCCACAATCCCGCGGAAAGGAGGTGGAGCCAACCACAACTGGTTTGCTTTTCCACATCCCTGCCAAAGGCAGGGATATTTGTTTAACCACATAAATATTATTTTCTGGAGATTTTTCGATGAACAAACTGTCCTTGAAATTTGCTGTAAGTGCCCTTTTGTTAACCCTGGTTGTCGGTTGCAGCAGCCCACAAACTCTCTCTTCCGCCCCAACTGCCGCTGTTCCCCCGACGACAGCCCCCAGCCCAACGCCCGCTTCTTTGGAATTTACCGATGGCTTGAAAAACACCATTCGCCTGGCTGGCCCGGCTAAACGGGTTGTCTCCCTGGCGCCTTCGAACACGGAGATACTGTTCGCTGTGGGGGCTGGCGCTCAGGTGGTGGGTCGAGATGAATTCAGCAACTACCCGGCGGAAGCCGCCAGTGTTGCCAGCGTAGGCGGCTCAATGGGCAAATACAACGCCGAGTCAATCGTCAGCTTAAAACCAGACTTGGTTCTGGCGGCTGAAATCAACCCGCCTGAGCTGGTCAAGTCGCTGCAGGACCTGGGCCTGACGGTGTATTATCTTTCTAATCCCACGACCATGGATGGCATGTACGCCAATTTGGCCACAGTGGCCAGATTGACCGGCCATGAAGCCGAAACGACCGCGCTGGTTGAAAAATTGAAACAGCGCGTCGAGGCGGTGAAAACCAGGCTGGGTACTCCTGAAACCCGCCCCACGGTTTTTTACGAATTGGATGCTTCCCAGCCAAACGCCCCCTATACGATTGGTCCCGGTTCTTTCATGGATCTCTTGATCAAAGAGGCTGGCGGTGAGAACGTCACTGGCGACCAGAACAGCCCCTGGGTGCAGTATTCGTTGGAGGCGCTGGTGGTTAAGAACCCCGATATCATCCTGTTAGGCGACGCCAATTACGGCGTCTCGGTCGAGTCGGTGGGCAAGCGGGCTGGCTGGGAAAGCCTGAAGGCTGTCAAAGACGGGAAAGTGCTGACCTTCAACGATGACCTGGTCAGTCGCCCTGGCCCACGCCTGGTAGATGGTCTGGAAGAGCTTGCCCGGCTGCTCCATCCTGAACTTTTCAAATAGCCAGTGACGCTGCGATGAGAACCCTGCGCCCGCTGGCCTCGTTGATCATCCTGTTGAGCGCGCTGCTGTTGGCAGCGTTGCTCAGCGTGGCAGTGGGCGCAGTTTTCATCCCTCCAACTGCCGTCGTACGTATATTTCTGCGCATGCCAGGCGACTGGCCGCAGTCCTTTGAAACGATCTTAGTGTCCATCCGCCTGCCGCACATGGTATTAATCGGATTGACCGGCGCGGCCCTTTCGGGCAGCGGCGCGGCTTACCAGGGTTTGTTCCGCAATCCCCTGGCCGACCCTTACCTGATCGGCGCCGCCTCCGGCGCGGGGTTGGGGGCTATCTTTGCCATGGCGCTGCGTGAACAGGGCTGGCTGCCTGCCCTGGTGAGTGTACCCATTGCTGCTTTTGCTGGCTCGCTGGTGACGGTAGGGGTTGTTTATGCGTTAGCCTACCGGCGCAGCCAGGCATCCAGCGTGCCGTTAATCCTGGCGGGCGTAGCAGTCAGCGCCTTTGCCACATCCCTGACTTCGTTCTTGATGCTTCGTTCGCAGGGAGAACTGCACCGCGCTGTGGCCTGGTTGATGGGTGGTGCTGTGCAGGGCGGTTGGGAACCTGTGTGGGCCGCTGGACCGTTTATCCTGGCCGGCTTGGCCGCGCTGCTTTTCACCGGTCACGCCCTGAATGTGCTGCAGTTTGGAGAAGAGCAGGCAGCCCAATTGGGTCTGCCCGTTAATCGGGCAAAGATCATCGTGGTACTGGCTGCTTCGCTGACCACCGCCGCCGCGGTGGCGTTCAGCGGTATTATCGGCTTTTTAGGCCTGACGGTGCCTCACCTGCTGCGCCTGGGTGTGGGGGCCGATTACCGCCGCCTGCTGCCTTTATCGATGTTGGGAGGGGCGGTGGCCCTGCTCTTCGCCGATTTACTTGCTCGCCTGGTGATTGCGCCGCAAGAACTGCCGGTAGGAATCATCACTTCACTGGTGGGAGGCCCGTTTTTTATCTGGTTGATGCGCCATGCTCAAAAGGAGTGATGAATGGAAAATAGCTCGCCTGCCCTGAGCGTAGATAAGCTGGAAGTGTATTACGGTGCCCGGCGCGTGGTTCACCAGGTCTCACTCAGTGTTCGGCCAGGCGAGGTGATTGCTTTGATCGGTCCCAATGGCGCCGGAAAAACCACCCTGCTGAAAGCTGTGAGCGGCGTGATCCCACACCAGGCAGGCCAGGTAATTGCCCAGGGACACAGCATCGACCGCCTCTCTCCCGCCGAGCGCGCCCGCTCCATTGCGGTGGTACCCCAGGCGCATCTTTTCCCAGAGGGGTACACTGTGCGCCAGACGGTCCTGTTGGGCCGCACAGCTTACCTGGGCTGGTTGGGCCAGACCACGCCTCATGACCGCGAGCGCGCACTGTGGGCCATGCAGCGCACCGGTACCCTGGAACTGTCTGAGCGCATGATCCACGAGCTTTCGGGCGGCGAGCAGCAGCGAGTGCTGTTGGCGCGTGCCCTTGCCCAAGACACCCCGATCCTGTTATTAGATGAACCTACCACCCACCTCGACCTGCGCTACCAATCCGGTCTGCTCAACCTGGTGCGCGAACTGTGCGCCGAGCGCCGCCTGGCGATTTTGATTGCTCTGCATGATTTAAACCTGGCCGGCCTGTACACCGACCGGGTAGCGCTGCTGGTCGCCGGTGAACTGCGCGCTTTTGGTTTGCCCCATGAAGTGCTCACCGCTTCGATCCTCAATGAGGCTTACCAGACTCCTTTGAATGTGACCACTCATCCGTTCTATGGCACACCATTGATATTGCCGGATGGAAAAAAATAGCGCCTGGTATTCAGGTTTGAGCTTGAATGGTTTCCTGAGATAAATTTAAACGGACAACCCCCTATTTTGATCAATTTCCGGAATGTCCACAATCTGCGCTCCCTCGTGCGCCAGGCGCAGCCCTACCCCTTTTGCCAGTCCCCCCGACCGGTGGAAGAGAGGAAAGTTTCTTTTCCATGATCGATTGGTAAGTCATCCGTTTACCCCGCGAAATTCTTCTATTATTCTTACGGTTGTGGCGTTTATCCTTCCACACCACTTCACGAGCGGCGATATTGTTAAAAAAGGGCTGTCCACTTGCTACGGACAGCCCTCGAACAAATTAGAAATTAGTTAGAACAGGCCCACAACGCGGCCAGTTTCCAAATCCAGGTCTACATCATAGAAGACCGGGCGGGTGGGCAGGCCGGGCATGGTACGCATCTCGCCCAGCAGTGGGTACAGGAAGCCAGCGCCAACCGAAGCGCGAATATCGCGGATCGGGACGCGGAAACTGGTGGGCACGCCTTTCAGCGCCGGGTCGTGGCTCAGGCTCAGGTGAGTCTTGGCCATGCACATGGGCAGCTTATCAAAACCCAGGCGGGTGTACAGTTCGATCTTGGCTTCGGCCTCGGGCAGGTAATCCACGCCATCGGCGCCGTAGATCTGCTTGCAGATGATCTCGATCTTTTCCTTGATCGAGAGTTCCAACGGATACAGGAACTTGAAAGAGCTGGGTTTTTCGGCAGCCTTGACCACCATTTCAGCCAGTTGGACTGCACCTGCGCCGCCATCCATCCAGTGCGTGCAGACAGCCGCATCTTCCGCACCGGCTTCGATGGCCGCCTGGCGGATGAGCTCGACTTCAGCCGGGGTGTCGGTGGCAAATGAGTTGACCGCCACCACCACAGGCACGCCGAAGCGGCGAATATTGCGGATGTGCGCCTGCATATTGCCTAAGCCCTTGCGTAGCAGGTCAAGGTTCTCATCGGTGTAGGCATTGTCCAACGGCTTGCCAGCAACCACCTTGGGGCCCCCGCCGTGCATCTTCAGAGCGCGCACCGTGGCAACCAAAACCACCACGCTGGGGATCAAGCCAGAGTAGCGGCACTTGATATCCATGAATTTTTCCATGCCGATATCAGCGCCAAAGCCCGATTCGGTCACCACGTAATCGGCCAGTTTGAGGGCTATCTGATCAGCAATGATCGAGCTGTTGCCATGGGCGATATTGGCGAACGGGCCGGCATGCACAAACACAGGTGTGCCTTCCAGGGTTTGCATCAGGTTCGGTTTGATGGCTTCTTTCATCAACACAGTCATAGCGCCGGCTACACCCAGGTCTTCGCAGGTGACAGCCTCGCCGGCTTTGCTGGTGCCGATTACCACGCGGCCAAAGCGGGCGCGCATATCGGCCAGATCGGTGGTCAGAGCCAGGATGGCCATGATTTCGCTGGCAACGGTAATATCGAAGCCTGTTTCACGCTCAAAACCCTCTTCTTCTGGGCCTAAACCGATCTTGATCGTGCGCAGGAAGCGGTCGTTGGTATCGACGACGCGCCGCCAGGTAATAGACGCGGGATCGATATCCAGGCGAGCGAAGCGTTTCCGTTCTTCAGGGGTCAGTTCGTTTGGATCTGTTTTTTCGATGCCCAATTTTTTCAGGCGGCGCAACATGGATGGCGAGAAGCGGCGCACGCCTTTTTTATCAGCCGGGCACAAAGCGTTGAACAATTTGTTGTCATCGGGCTGGTTGGCTTCGTGCATGATGCGAGCATCGATGGCTGCCGCAACCAGGTTGTTGGCCGCCGTGATGGCATGAATATCACCGGTCAAGTGCAGGTTGAAATCCTCCATGGGGATGGTCTGGCTGTAGCCGCCGCCGGCAGCGCCACCCTTGATTCCGAATGTTGGTCCCTGGCTGGGTTGGCGGATGGTGGTGATCACCTTCTTGCCCAGGTGAGCGCCCAGCGCCTGGCTCAGACCGACTGTCGTGGTGGTTTTTCCTTCTCCAAGGGGCGTGGGAGTGATGGCAGTGACGTCGATGTACTTGCCATTGGGTCGGTCTTTCAGGCGGTCGAGCACAGACAGGCGCACCTTGGCAATATAATCGCCGTGCAGCTCAAGGTCGGCAGGCAGTAAACCGACTTCTTCGGCCACTTGTTGGATTGGCTTAATGTCCGAATCCTGGGCAATCTCAATATCCGATGGAACAGGTCGTTTTAATTTCAGTTTTGTGGGAACAAACGGTCGCATACAGGGATCCTTTCTGGGAAATGGGAATCAAAAATGCCGGAAATATGCGAGTATATTGTCGCTTAATACCGTCTTTACCGCAATGGATTCTTATCCTGTCTGTTTGCGCTAAGTGTCACCTTCTGGCAGGTTTTTCACCAGGTAAAGCTCGCCGCGTTCAAACCCTCGGTCGATATAATACCGCCGGGTGCCGATGGCAGAGATGACAGCCAGCCGCTGGTAGCCATTTTCGTGCGCGGTCTTTTCTGCCAGGCGGATCAGGCGGGTGCCGAGGCCGGCATGCTGAGCCGCGCCCCACTGCTCCATACCCACCGGCAGGGACTGTCCATAAACGTGCACCTCACGGATGATCGCGGCGCCGTGCAAATCTTGCAATCCGAGCTCAGCGGGGTCTTGCTGGGGCAGCGAAAGGCGCAGAAAACCCGCCAGCCGGTCATCGTCGGTGACAAAGCTCAGGAAATGCTCATGCGCTCCGTCGGCCTGGTAAACCATGTGATCCAGGCGCAGGTCAGACTGCTCAACGTTTTGCTTGCGCACCTCGCGACAGCGAATGCAGCGGCAGCGCGTGCCGCGGCGCTGCATCTCGTCCTGTATATCCTGGCGCAGGCTGGTGCGCTTGTTGCCTTCCACCACGTTGGTGGAAGGGATGTCACGAATGACCCGGTTGACCCGGCAGTAGATCGGGATGCTGGGCTTGACATCAGCGATTAAGTCCACCAATTCCTGAGTGGTATAGGGTTGGTATTCACCGCGCTGCCAGTAGGCGTAAAGATCGGCGTTGGCCAGCAGTTGGCAGGGATAGATTTTAATTTCATCTGGACACAGGCCGTCCCACAGGTGGGCGAAGTCGGCCTTGTCGGAAGCAGGCGTAGCGCCCAACAAATTCGGCATCCAGTGGAGCACGATTTTGAACCCAGCCAGGCGCAGTTTTTGCACGGCGGCGTGCGTTTCGGCGACCGTATGGCCGCGCTGGTTGATTTCTAAAATGTAATCATCCAGGCTCTGGGCGCCCATTTGCACTTTGGTAACACCCAAATAGCGCAGCCAGGCGAGCTCTTTGCCATCAACATGATCGGGGCGTGTTTCGATGACCAGGCCAACATTGCGGTGGGCGGCAGTTTCGTTCAGCGCTTGGGCTTCGGCCAGGCTGGCAGATTCCACGCCGTTCATCGCTTCCAGGCAGCGGCGTACGAACCACTCTTGGTAATCGCGCCGGTAGGCGCTCCAGGTGCCACCCAAGATCAGCAGTTCGATTTTATCGGTCGGGTGACCAACCGCTTCCAAAGCCTGGATGCGGGCTGCCACCTGAGTGAAGGGGTCAAACTGGTGTTCCAGGGCCCGGCGCGCCCCAGGTTCATCGGGCAGGTAGCTCTTGGGCATGCGCACATCGGTCGGGCAGAAGATGCATTTCCCAGGGCAGGGATACGGCTTGGTCAAGACTGTCACGGTTGTCACGCCAGACAGGGTGCGGACGGGTTTCATGCGGATGCGTTCCATCAGTTTATTGTCTTGCGGCCACTCGCCAGCCTCAACCGCCTGGTGGTACGCCGCCACCAGAATGTGTTTACCGATATAGCCGCCATCCGGCCGCGGATGCCGCTGGACGGCAGCCGTCACATCGCGGCCAGCCCGCACCTCTACCAGGATATCCCGGGCTATGGATAGCAGCTCCGGGGTGTATTTTCTTGCTTCTAACCAGCTTTTTTGATCCATCATTTTTTCAATTCGATCGGAACAAGCCAGGTAAGCTATAATCGCAGCATGCAAGACTCGACAGCCCGGCAGCTCCTGGCGCTTAATTCTCAATTTTACCAGACCTTTGCAGTCCAATTTTCGGCAACCCGCCAACGTATCCAACCTGGAATGCTGCGCCTGCTGCGGGCAGGCCGTTTGGGAAAACGGATTCTGGATTTGGGCTGTGGTAATGGCGAGCTGGCGCGCAGGCTGGTCGAGGCCCATCACCAGGGTTCCTACACCGGCCTCGATTTCAGTGCAGGCCTGCTGGAACACGCCCGCCAGGCACAGGCCGCTATCGTTTTAGCGCCGCCATCTGAGATTAATGGAGGTCTTCACGTTGAGTTTTTCCAACAAGACCTTACTCAGGCGTCCTGGCAGGTGAACCTGCCCGTAGTAGCTTATGATACCGTCCTTGCTCTTGCCGTGATGCACCACCTGCCCGGACAGGCGCTGCGGAATGCATTCCTGGCGCATGTACGCACGTACCTGGCTCCGGAAGGTGTCTTTATCCATTCCAACTGGCAGTTTCTAAACAGCCCGCGCCTGGCGGCGCGCCTCCAACCCTGGGAGAAAGCCGGTATCAACCCGGCGGAGGTGGATCCTGGCGACTTTCTTTTGGATTGGCGCAGTGGAGGCAGCGGACTGCGGTATGTCCATCATTTCCAACCGGCTGAGCTGGAGCAATTGGCAGGTGAAAACGGATTTGAAGTGATTGAATCTTTTCATTCAGACGGCGAGACCGGCAACCTGGGTTTTTACCAGCTTTGGCGGGTAAAACAATAACCATAAACCAGGATTATATGCTAACATTGAACCATGCATATCCTGGTCATCTCTGATATTCACGCCAACCTGGATGCCTTAGAGTCGGTCTTGAAGGAAGCTGGCAGCGTCGATGCTGTCTGGTGTTTGGGGGACCTGGTCGGTTATGGCCCTGACCCGAACCCATGCGTCGAGCTGATTCGCGGCCTGCCGAACCTGGCATGTATCCTTGGAAACCACGATGCTGCCGCTCTTGAACAAATCGATATTACTGCCTTCAACCCTGAAGCCCGCCAGGCGATACAATGGACACGAAACTCGCTTACAGTGGAGAATTCAGGGTTCTTGAAAAGTTTGCAAGAGACCCTGGTGATCGGCGATGTTACCCTGGCACATGGCAGCCCACGCCAACCGGTATGGGAATACCTGCTTGACACCCGTACCGCTACTTTGAATTTTGACTATTTCGGCACTCCATTTTGCTTTGTCGGTCACACTCATCTGCCGGTGTTGTATTACCTGCCCGATGATACCCGCTCAGCCCGCCTGCTGGTGCCCGAAAATTTCACCCAAACCACGCTGACCCCGCGCACCATCATCAACCCCGGCTCAGTGGGGCAGCCGCGCGACCGCGATCCGCGCTCGGCTTATGCCATCTTCGAGCCTGAAACGGGCACCTGGGAATTCCGCCGCGTGGCCTATGATATCGCTGCCGTGCAGGAACGTATGCGCAGCGCAGGCCTGCCAGAGAGGCATATTCAACGCCTCGCTGCAGGTTGGTAATCCTGGCTCTTTTCATTTTATAAAATCAGCCGAAGCCTCCCGTTGGAACCATTTGGCGATGAATTGCGTCTCATGGATAGCCGATTAGCATCACCGAAAACTAAAGGAGAAGTCACAAATGAAAACTCGCCTGATTTCAATCGTAATCATCGTAGCCAGTTTGTTAGCCGCATGCTCAGCAGCCACGCCCGCTGCCCAGACTGCGCCAGGAGCGCCCCCGCTGGAGTACTCGAATAAATCGTTCCAAACGAGCGGCGGGGCAGGCGGCAGCGCCGGTTCAACGGCCTCCGACGCCTACAACGGGCCAACCACGAATACCAGCTCATCGGGTGAAGCCCAGGCCAACCGCCTCGTCATTAAGAATGCCAACATCAGCATTTATGTCAACGACCCAATCACCGTTTCTCAGCGCATTAGCAAGATGGCGGAAGAAATGGGCGGATATGTTGTCACGGCCAATGTCGTGCAGGTGCAGTTGTCCAGCGGCGTGCAGGCTCCGCACGCCACAGTGTCCATTCGTGTGCCAGTAGAAAAACTGGATGAAGCGATGAGCCGCATCCGGGCGGAGACAACGCTGCCCATCATCACGGAGAATATCACCAGCCAGGATGTCACCAGCGAATATACTGACTTGCAGTCTCGTCTGCGCAACCTGGAGGCGGCAGAAAGCCAACTGCAAAAGATTATGGACTCAGCTACCAAGACCGAGGATGTGCTGGCAGTCTATAACCAACTGGTGCAGACGCGCGAACAGATCGAAGTCATCAAAGGCCAGATGAAATATTATGAACAATCCGCCGCTCTGTCGATGATCAATGTTGACCTGACAGCCAACGCAGCTGTCCAACCTGTCAGCGGGGGAGGCTGGCAGCCGTCAGCCGTAGCGCGGGACGCCCTCCAGGCGCTGGTGAATACTCTGCAGGGCCTGGCGAACGTCATCATCGTCTTTATCCTGTATGTTCTGCCGCTGTTCCTGATCCTGGCAGTTGTGGTGTTCGTGATTTATCTGCTGGTGCGGCTGGTGCTGCGCCGTAAAGCGAAATAAGAGAAAATGGGCGGCGGCGACGCCGTCCATTTTTTATATTAAGGTAAGGTCAACTGTTGGCCTGGATAGATAACATAGGGATATGGGATGTTGTTCAAGTCGGCCAACTTCCGCCAATCAACGCCGAAGCGATTGGCCAGCTCGATCAAAAAATCTCCGGCCTGCACGATATACACCTTAGGCGCTGGCGTTTCTGTGGCGGCAAGCGTAGGCAGCGAGGGCTCCTGCGTGGCAGGCGGCGGCTCACTGGCTGGCTGCCCTCCGGCGATCATGGGCAGCAGCAAATGGAAGCGGTAACTTGGCGTTGGTTGGGCAACGCTGGTTTCCGGGCTGACTTCAGTAGGCGAAGATGGCTGGCTGTTCGGCAGTTTGAGCTGTTGGCCCGGGTAGATCACATACGGATAGGCTATATGATTCAATTCGGCCAGGATAACCCAGGTTGTACCGAAACGTTCAGCCAGCGCCGAAAGATAGTCGCCGCGGATTACAGTATAGGTTTCTGCCGAAGGTGAATTGTTGGGCGGAACAGTGGGCTGGGCCGGGCTTGACAACCCCTGTCCGGTGATGGCCATGTTGCCCAGCACCTTCCAGGATGCCAGGAAAGTCTCTAATGGATAGGTCTGGTTCCAGCCGCTGTAGGCGTCTGTGACATGCACGTGTGATTCATCATAACCAAACAAGATCATGCTGTGCTCAAAACGAGCGACGGTGGTCGTGGTTCCATCTTGTGCTGTGTAATCGATGGGTGTACCGCTCCACATTTGGCCGATCACCCACACGATCGCCGGGCGACCGGCGGCAATTTCGGCGCGCAGATCGTTCCAGCTCAGCCCTTTTTGGGCCTGCGCTTGCAGGCCATAGGCGCGCAGCAGGCGGGCAACCGGCTCGGCGTGCACCCCATAGCTGGCCGGGGGGATGCCGCCCCAGGCGCCGTTCGGATCTCCCACAAAACCCGCTTCCGGGTTGTCCGAGCGGGGCAATGCCGCCAGGAATTCACTTTCGCTGATGCTCACACCCCAAAAAGCAGCCCAATCAACGGCCGAGCGCGATTCGCATGACAAGACATACTGCTGCGCCTGGCCGCTTACGTTGGGAATGTAAGCTGTATCGGGCAGTGTGCCAGCCTGGACGGGCAAGCTCACTGCCAACCCGCAGGCCAGCCAGATAACGATCAATCCTTTGATGATTTTGCTGCTCATAGCATGCATTGTAGCCAATTCGAGTATTAAACGCAACCCACCTGGAGAAATTCGATCTGCTTGCCAGACAGTGATGATTGCATTTTATCAATTTGCTCCTGCTAAGTGGAAAAAAGAGTGTTCATACAGGGCAGAGAGTATAGGCTGGTATAATTTTAACAATGGAGAAGCTGGCAGAGCAGGTATTTCAACAGGTCAATGTGCGTCTGAACAAACGGCAGCAGGCCGCCATCACCCGCTATGAGCAGGAACTGCTGGATTGGAACAGCCGTTTTAACCTGACTGCAATTCGCGATGTCGAATCCATCCGTGTGAAGCATTTTCAAGATTCGCTGACCTGCCTGCTGGCGATGCGCGACACGCCGGTTGACCGGGTGATCGACGTCGGCACGGGCGCAGGTTTTCCCGGCCTGGTGCTCAAGATTGCATATCCGAACATGCAGTTGACCCTGGTCGAGTCAGTCGGCAAGAAGGCTGAGTTTTGCCGGCATATCAGCCGGGTGCTGAGTCTCGAAAATGTGCAGGTGCTGCAGGAACGCGCCGAAGTGGTCGGCCGGATGGCCGCACACCGCGAACAATATGATTGGGCCATCGCGCGCGCGGTAGCTGCCATGCCCACCCTGGTTGAATACCTTTTGCCGCTGGTGCGAATTGGCGGGGGAATGATTGCCATGAAAGGTGAGAGCGCGCCGGTGGAAGCGGTTGCATCAGAACACGCTTTGAAACTGTTGGGCGGTGAGCTGCGCCAGTTGATGCCAGTGACGCTGCCCGGAGTGGTGGAAGAGCGCTTCCTGGTGGTGGTAAGAAAAATCGCCGCCACCCCCACTATCTACCCGCGCCTGGTGGGGATTCCGGCCAAACGCCCGCTGGCTCCCCCTGGCAGGTGAGGCTATTCCAGCCAGACGCTGTCTCCGCTGTTAACAACACCTTCTTGAATGACGCGTGCGTACACACGCGACCAACCCGGGTGTTGGGTCTGAGAGATGCGCCCGTAATCGTGATTTAGAAAAGCGTCTTGGATGGTATTGCACGGTACGGTAAAGCGGGTGACCTCTAAAATTAACTGCGGTCCGATGTGAATGTGCGTACCGGGTTCCACTTTATTCCAGTCCAGCCCGGCAACCGTCAAATTTTCGCCAACCGCCCCTGGCGTGATCGGATGCCCTTCAGCCTGCAGAGACTGGATGCGCTCGAGGGCATACAAACAAACGGCGCGTTCAGGTCCGCCGTGATCTTCAAAATTGTGCTGATCGCCGTCGAGCCCCAATAAGGTCACCCTGGCGCTGCCGACTGGTGTTTTTGGCACCCCGCCTTTGGAAATATTGATTTGGACGATATGCGCCTGGCCATTAGCCTCCTGCATGTTTAACCTCCATCAACCGCCCGTTGCCAACGCGCCACAGGCTGGTGTTATGAACAAAGTCTTGCGGAAAAAGCTCCAAATCGGTTGTGGTCAAGAGAGCCTGCTCTGCCACAGCCAGGCGCACCAGCAAATCGGCGCGCCGTTTCGTATCTAATTCGGCCAGCACCTCATCGAGCAGCAGCACCGGCCAGTGGCCCGTTTTTTCGCGTATCCAGGCCACTTCAGCCAGCTTGAGCGAAAGCATAGCGGTGCGCACCTGGCCGCGTGAGCCGTAGAGCCCAAGATCAATGCCGTTGCTCAGGATGCGCATCTCGTCTCGATGCGGCCCTAAGGTGGTCAGCCCGCGTGCGATCTCTTCATCGCTTACCTGGGCCAGCCTGGCGAGGAAACCGCTGCGAATATATTCGATCGACAGGCCGCTGCGGTCAACAGAAGCGTCGATTGGCAGGGCGAACTGGGCAGCAGACTGAGGCATCGGATCAAAAGATGGCTGATAGTTCAGGCGCAGGATCTCTTCGCTGCGCGTCAGCTCGGCGTGCAGCGGACGGGCCAGGCGTTCCAGATCTAAGATCGCCCGCACGCGCGCCTGAATGATCTGCGCGCCCTGGGCAGCCAGGGCTTCGTTCCAAAAGTCCAATTGTTTAGGGTCTCCCTGACGCTCGTTGAGCTGCTTGAGCAGGGAATTGCGCTGTGTGAGGATGCGCTGGTATTCCGACAATGCCGCCGGGTAATGCGCGGAGGTTTGCGAAAGCGCCACATTCAGGTAACGCCGGCGCTCATCGGGCGCCCCTTCGATAATCGCCAGCATTTGCGGCAAGAACAGCACCGCATTGAACTGCCCCAACGCTTCGTGCGTTTTTAACTTGCTTCCATCCAACAGCACTTCCTTACGCACATGCGCCCCGCCGTTCAAAGGGTTGTTTTCTTGAATGATGCGCACTTCCAGGCGGTGAGTCCGGTGGTCGCGTTCGAAGGTCCCGACCACGCGCGCCACGCCCTGGGCTTCACGCGCCGCCAAAAAATTGATCATTTGCCGGTCGCTGCTGGCATGAAAGGAATCCAGGGTAGCCAACAAAAAAATCGCTTCCAACAGGCTGGTTTTTCCCTGGGCATTGTCACCCACCAACAAAACAGGCCCGCCGGGAACGATGGTGTCCAGGCGGGCGAAGTTGCGGAAATTGGACAGCGATAAATGAGTCAGCCGCATGGCGTATCAATCGCCTAAACTGGGAGCGGCGTGTTCGTCGGCTTGTTCTTGCTCCTCTTTTGTTAAACGCCATACTTTGGTTGCCTTGTCCACGAAAAGAACGCCGTCAAGGTGATCAATTTCATGCTGGAAAATGCGTGCCAGCCAACCCTGGGCTTTGATGGTCAGTGGTTGGCCGCGCCGGTTCTGTCCTTTGACAACTACGCTGGCATGTCGTTCTACCTCGCCCAAGTAGCCAGGGATGGAAAGGCAGCCTTCTGTGCCGACCAGGGTGTCTTTCGATAAACGTGTAAATTCCGGGTTGACGACCGTGTACAACTTGAGCGGCGCCTTTTCATCCTCTTCATCGCCAAATTCGACGACAATCACGCGCTCCTGCACGCCAACTTGCGGCGCAGCCAGGCCGACGCCGGGTTCGGCGCGCATCGAATCGACCATATCATCGATCAACTGCTGCAATTTTGGGCCAAAATCGGTAACTTTTCGAGCTTTGCGCCGCAGCACCGGATCAGGTAAGGTGACAATTTCGCGTAAGGCCATACAAACTATTCCAATCTTTCAACATTAATTTAATCAGCCCTATTGTACTCGAAAAATTATCCTGTACAGCCTGCTGTCCAGAAGGAAGAATCGGCATCATTTGCGGAGATTCCGCAGTTCCTCCGCCTGCCGATGGTAAGCAGCCAACCATTCGGCCACCTGCTCCCACTGGCGGGATGACTCTGCAGTTTGCTGTTTTCTCTTCAAGGCAAAAAGCTGGTTGAAGATATCCATTTGAGCGCGCGCCGGATCGTGCACCTGTCGGAAAACCATTTTACTTTCCGAACCGGTGTTGATGGTGACATTTCCCAGGTTGAGGATCAAGCCGATGAACCCGATACGCTCGTAATCCATATTTTGGATACTGCCCAGGGGGGCCGATTTGGTCACCTCGGTTCCCAGGGGTTTCTTGATGCTGTCGATGATTTTATCCGGCGTGATTTCATAAATATCACCGTACCAATCCATGTATTGATACCACAACCAGAAAATCAATCCGCTTGCCAGAAACAACGCTGTTAATATCGTTGTGCCGATGGAGGGAAAACTCATTTGTCCTGCCATATTCTGGTAGATAATCCAGGCTGCGCCGCCAACCAGGCCGGTAAGTAAAATCACCGGCAGTGCGATTTTCAGCACAAGGATGATGCGATGCTTGCGGTACGTAATCGTCTCATTTCTGGCGATGCGTTCTTCGGCGCTGAAAACCTCCCCCAGGTGCGGAAGTTTTATAAGGCCTTGTTTGGCTGGCGCTGCTTTCCCCGCCGCTGCGGATGGCGGCTTCAGAGGCGGCGGGTCTATCTTGCGGCGTATGATTTTTTCCATGGTTTTCGTGTCATCTTGCTGCACACGGATGCTGGCCAGTTTCTGCATGCGGTCGATCAACACTTTGATTTGATCCGGGTTGGCGACGTCTGCAATTTTCACCTGGCCCATCAGCGCAAAGACGGTGATACTGCCATACCCCATGATGCGCCCGACCTGCGAGGTCTTGACTTCGGTGGATTTAATGGCGCTCAGCAGCGCTTCGCGCCGGCTTTCGTACAGCCACAGCACTTTTTCAACCCAGACCACGCGCTGGTCGGTGACAATATAAAAGTCATTGCGCCAATCGATAAACTGCCAGATGCACCAGCCAAAGCCATACGCCGTGACCAGGATGCCTATTGATACGAAGGCGATCCGCAGTGAGGCGACTGCCATCTGTGAACCCAACCCGAGCAAAGCAATGCCGCCCAACAGCCATAAAATGGGCCAAAACAGAAACTCCACCAGCACCGCCGGGTGCTTGATCGCCAGGAGCTTTACCTGTTCGGAATCTTGCACCCAGGCAAAAGCTTTGTTTTGCAGTAAATGGTGCAATTCTAAGCCCTCTTGCAGGCCAACCTTGAGCCCAGGGATTTTGTTCAGCAGCCCGGCCAGGCGCGCGGAGGGGATGGTGATCAATTGGGAAGGTTCGCTGGCCGCCACCTCGAGGTCTCGATTTATTTCGAACAACAGATTATCTGCGCCAAAAAAGCCGCCTGGGCGGATCGTCACCGGCTTGCCACGGCTCTCTTCGCCTCTCAGCTCGATATACTCCAGGCGGCCGTTCAACAGCAGGTAAAAAGGCGCATCCGGCCCGCCCATCAATTTTATGGTTTCACTTTTTGCCAACGAAGCGAACGTGGCAGCTTCAGCAATCTGGGCAATCTCCTCATCCCCCAGGTTGCGCAGTGGGTAAAGCTCCTTCAAAATGGGCAGGAGTTTGGGATCGAGCATATGCTCATTTTAGCATGTTAAGCGCACAGCGGGGATGGCGCTTGAAGCCACTCCCGCTGTGCAGCAATTGGTTCGAGGAACGAATTGTGAGTTTATGAACGCATGCGCCGTGCCAGGAAAATGACCACGATCAAGACGGCTGCCAGGCCAAGTAAGCCCGGCAGGCCGATATCCTCCGCCAGACCGGTTTTTGGCAGCAGGGTGGAAGTGGGCACCACTGTTTTTTGCGCGTTCGCCCCTTGGGTGATCAGCGCCGCCACAGTTTGGGTCAGGTTAGGGGTACTGGCAGCCGGAACTCCGGAAGTTGCCGTGGCTGCCAGCGCGATCACCGGCGTTGTGGTTGGCGTGGCGCTTGGGGAAAGGCGCGTGGGCGTGGCTGTTAGTTTGGGTAGAACTGGCGTGGGGGAGACGGAAGAAGCGGCCAGGATGGCTTTTTCTGCTAATTCGGTTGACTTGACGCTCATCGCCAGGGAAGTCGCCTGAGCAGCCGCCTGAGCCTGCTGTGTGAGCAAGGCGCGCTTTTGATTGGGCTGCAGCACCAGCACATACACCGCGGCGCACAGGATCACCAGCAGCATAATGCCCGCTAACAGAGCGGCGATGATGACAAACAATCGATTGTTCGACTTTTTTTGCGAACCACCGTTGTTGGCATCTTCTTTTGCAATGGTCTCCGAGTCATCTAGGTTATCGAATGGTAATGACATTTTTCTCTCTCCTCGCTCTAATCTACATCAATACTTCCAAGTTTGCCAGTGGCAAAACAACTACATCACCGTTTTCCAGGCGGATTTCAGCAGCATCGGCGCGCACGCCGTTGGGCAGAATGCTCTTGCCAGGTAAAATGGACTGCAATATGCCAATGCTGCCCGTATAAGGCTGGCGGACGACGCGCACGGTCTGCCCGGTCTCAAAGTTTATCGAGTCGCTCGGAAATGGCAGGTCGCTGGTTTGGGGCAGACCGATCACCACTTCTGGCCGCGCGCCGGTTAAAGGATTCCAGCTATCGGCAATCACCATGGCTTCGCGGCGCTCACTTGTGGATAACAGTTTAAACGCGGCCTGGTTCACTGGCAAACGACCAAATCCCTCGAGAATGACAATTGGCACCGGACATTTCTGCGCGGTGGGAACCAGGCTGGCTGGCATGCTGCCAATGATCAACCCTCGCAATGGTACCTCAGCGGCAGTGCGGAAAACATCGGCTGATTCGACGATTCCGCAGAATCCGACCGAGCCGCGCATGCTGATATCCAACCGGTTTGACGAAAGCACCTCTGAAGGACTGCTCCCAAGCAAGCTCAAACCGCCGGCATCCATACGGCCGTTGCCCCAAACGCCCTGGATGAGCGCACCGGTCGTTTCGATGCGCACACCACGATCGGCTACCAGGTCGGTTACCACACCGCTGTAGCCAGCGCGTAATTCGAAGGGTTTTCCCGGCATTTCCAATAGAACCTGCTCTTTTTCCGTAAGGATAATTTTCCCCGCCTTGGGCGCCCGCACCACCCGCCTGGCGATACCCACCGGCCCGGCAATAATATCGCCCACTTCCACCTGCTCGCCAGGTTTGCGCTGTAAATGTTCTTTGGCCTGCGCATCTGGTAAACCCAAGCCCATGCCAAGATCCAGGATGAGATGGGCAGGAGCCATGACGCATTCGGCGATCACGTCACCTGCGGCTACTTTTTGCCCTCTGCGCACCACGACTTTCCCTTGTTTGGGCAGGACCCGGTCACGGGCGATATTTGTAATGGGGATAATGTGCCTGATCGGGGCTAACATTACACAATCCTTTCCATTCAGCTAACTGGCCAACGCCTGCAACCACTTTTTTAACAGTTCTTGCCTGCCAATGTTGTCCTCGGGCAGTTCTAAGGGCCGCCCTCGAGCATCGATCACCAGGCCGGTTTCGCTGCCGGAGACATTTTTCATGGTGCCGCCGCGCCCGGCCGCACCCATGCCGATATCGAAATGATGCAATGGCTGCAAGCGTATGGTGGCGATCTGACCGGCCGGTAAATGTAATTTCTCAATGGTGCCGTAGTTCACTTCGGTTTCGGTCTCGCTGCTATCCGCGTATTTGATATGCACGCGCAACACCGGCGTGCCTGGGCTGGCTTTGCCAACCGGAGACAACACCATGCCCAGGTTGACAAAACTGCTCGCATCGCGCAGCGCCTGGACGGTGAGCAGGGGAGCAACTTCGGCCGCAGCGCCCAGCAGCGCCGCGATCTGGTTTTGGTCCAGAACGAGGGTTGTCCAACCCACAGGCTGCAAGGCATTTAAAAGAGTAAGCAACAACCTGGCAGAAGAAGGCGCTTGCGAGAAAACGCTGCCTGAGGCGATGATCGATTCAAAAGGCGGTAAGAAACCCTGGATAGCTCCCACCAACTGCCTGGGTGGCGTCCAGCGCACTTTGCTCAAGGCAGCGCGTAAGATTTCGCAGGCCAGAGCATATTCAATTGAAAGCTCCTCTTTCGTAACCGGAACGCTGGCAGGAAAGAGTGCTTTGTTGTAAATATAATCCTCGATATCTCCAGTGGAAATATTTTCGTCTGTCCAGGCGGCAATTTCGGCGGGAGTCGTATATCTCAGCAGCCCGGGTAAGCTGCTGCCCAGGCCCAGGTTGGTACGCACGTCCAGGTACGGCTCGGCGCCAAAACTGGCTGCGAGCGTGGTTGCGCTGGCGCCAATATCGATGCCCAGCACACCCCGTCGCTTTTGCTCTAGCTCTTTCCCTATGTAGCGAATGGTGCGCCCGAATGCCGCTGAGGTTGGCTGCAGATGCCCGGCGCATTGCATATCGAGCATCTGGATGCCATTCAAATTACGAGAGCGCGCCTTGCGGTAAGAATTCGAGAGCATTTTCGAAGCCGGGAGCAACTGCTCGCTGTCCAATGATGGGCGGATGTTCGGCGCGCTGCTGAATGAAGCCAGGCTGCCCAACTGATCATTGACCTGGTCTAGCAGAGCCTGGTTGCCGGCGTAGAGAATTTCTGGGCGCTGCTCTTTGGGCGTCAAATAACAGGCCAATCCAACCGCCTCCAGTATCGTCCCGACCGAATGTGAAGCGCCGCCATCCGTGCCGCCTGCTATCACCACCAGATCTGGCTGCAGACGGATAATTGTATCCAGGCGTTGGGCGGTGGTGCGTTGATCGTTTAAGCTGATCGAGCCAATCACCTGGGCGTAGGTGGTGGCGATCAGGTTCTGCACGCTTTCCAGCGAGACATTTTCCAATAAACCAACCGCGATCACTCGCAAAGGTCCGCCTGCCGAGACTGTGCATACGCATTTGTCGACGCCAGAGCCGTCTGGCTGGCTTGGAATGATCAGGTGCGAGGCCGCATCTACCAAATGACGTCCGGTCAGCGCCTGCAAATTATCCATCGCCAGGTTGTAGCCTTCGGATATATCTCGGAAAGGCGCGCCTGCAGTTGTCTGAGATGAACCGGCGGCAATAAAGCGGTAACTGCCTTCTACGGTATCGAAAAGCGCCACACGCGTTGTGATGGTGCCAACATCGATTGCGAGCAGCGATTCGGAGAGCGTGATTGAAGAGGACAATGAAGGTTGCATCATATGATTAGAAATTCGGGAAGAAAGCGCCGATCAATTTCCACAGCAGGTTCCAGGAGAAAACCGCTCGCTCTACAAAGGCGGCTGCAGAAGCCGCATAGACCCCAGCAAAGAGAACTCCCAGGGATACAGCGATAAAGCCCTTGCCCACCAGTCTCAGGCCGTTTATCCAATCCTGAAGCCCGGCAAACCGGCTTTTGCTGTTTTGGCTGCCAAATTGAAAATAGGCCAGCGTAGCCAGGCTGCCGACCAGGACGATCAGGCCGTTAATCAACCAGCCGACCAGGAAAACCGGATCGCTGCTGAGCTGGCTGTTATCGACGGTGGACAGGTTCATGGCGTTCATCGTAGCATTCGCCTGGGGAAACAGCGTCCCCAACACTGCGCCAGCGAGCACAGTGGCCGCACCCACTCCGACCAGAAAAGCCATCGGCATGCTGCCCAGGCGTGACAGGCGTGGGGAAACCTTGAGCAGCAGCCAGATACCTAACAAGAAGCCAGGTGCGACGATGGCAAAACTTTCGCCCGGATTGCGAATTAAGGAGAGAACGATCCGCTGCCAAACAATGTTGACCAAGACCAGGGCGGTGGCATAACCGGCAGTCACGCCGATAAAGGTGTAGGTGGCAATGCGAAACAGCAGGTTATCACCCAAAATGTAACTGAACACCATCAGGGTGAGGATGAACCCAACAGCCGCCGCCACAAAATCCAGGGTGTTTGCCAGGTTCATGCTTTCACCTCACTGCGCGCAGGAGCGGATCTTCCGGCTTTGGGGCGGGTGTAGGATGCCGCCAGGAAATTGATGAGATTCCCGACCAGGATCACCAGCACTGCAGTCAGGACCAATGCGCTGTATCCGGTCTGGAGGCTGGCATCGCCAGCCTGCGACCCGCTCAGTCGACTGTACAAATCAGCATCTTTCAAGCCGCCCAGGTAACCGCTGACCAGGCGTGGATACGTCTCGTAATACGGCTGGATCACGGCCTGTGATTGGGCGCTGGAAATCATCAGCAAGCTGATGCGTTTCTGCTGCAGTATCGGCCCCATCTGTTCCGCCCACATACCAACCGTCCTGGCGTTGTCGGTCGCGACGATGACCACGCTGAAATTATCTATACCGGCCTGCGGGTTCAGACCGGCTTCAGACCAGGTCTTGTTTTCCACTATATCTACAGGCGCTAGCAAAGCCGGGTTAGCGGCAAACGCCAGCAGGCCCGCTGGGCCGCCGGGAATATATCCCAGGTTCGAAAAATTCTCCACAGGCTGGCCGCCCAGGGATTCGACTGTTTTCTGGCGCGCTTGTTCGATCAGCAGTGCGCCAGTGACCGATGTTGAAACAGCACTGACAAATACATTCTTGCTTTGTAGTTGGCTCAAGACCGGCAGTAAGATCGTGTTCATTTCGGCCGAATAACCGGGTTCATAATCAACCGCCAACAGCACCCGCGTCCCAGAGCTCAAGGATGTAACCTGGCTTTGGAAATCTGTTGCTGCCTGTGAGCCGGCAGCCGGGGCAAGCCGCATGATGGACAGCGGGCCTAAGAACAGCGAGAGAAAAACAGCCGCCAGGAAAACGACGAAAAGGAACAACCGCAAAATGGCGTGAGTTGAAAAGGTGCCTGGTTGGGCGACAGTTTGCGGTTTGTTTTCTGCCAGAATCAAGCTATCAAGGATGCCCAGCCGGTTTTGAATATCATCTGAAATTGAAATCTTAGACGAATAAGGCGGGGGCGTGCGAATTCCGTCGATCGTCAGGTCCGCGGGCAGAGCGCCGCGCAAACCAGCCAGCGGTCCGGCACTTTCAACGTGCACATCCGATGTATCCTGGAAGGGCTCTAGGGTTACACCTTCTACCGGGCGCATTGCTTCCAGCCAGGTAGGCAAATTCGCAGGCTCCAATTTCTCAACCGATCCAGACTCGCTGGTTGGCTGATTGATCAGCGTGGTATCCTGCCCCGAAACATTAGAGATCCAATCTGGAATGGAGTTGAGATTTTCTTCTGATGATGTCTGTTCGAATGGCGGCTTGTCTTCTTCAATGGGCAGTTCATCGATATCTCCAACAAAAGCGGGCACCGATGAACCCGGCGCTGAACTACCGCCAGCCTGAACTAGCCCGGCCAACCAATCTGGCTCACTGGTTGTATCTTGAGCGGCGACGCCGGGTTCTCTTCCGATATCCTCAGGCAAACTGACGGCTGTGATGGTTTCGGCGCTCTTGAAATCTGATGACAGGCTCTTAAGCCAGTCTGGCATTTCAGTTTCATCGGCCGGCGGCTGAGATTCTTTGGCGCCGGCGGGGCTGTCAGCCCGCTTGCTCTCTGCTGTTGAAGAGCCAAAATCCAGGTCTTCACCACTGCCCTCGAAGAGGGGTGTTGTAAAAGCAGTTGTCGGTCGGGCGCTTTGTTCCGCTTCGCCAGCATCTAGTCCCGGTTCGACGGCTGGTTTTGGCGTGCTGATGCCGGACAGCCGGTCGGGCATTTCTGCCGAGGTATCTCCAGAGCCGCCTTCTTCACCTGGTTGTCGCTCAGACATCTGCTCTTGATCTACCTGGCGGCGGGCGCGCACGCGCGCCAACCAATCAGGTGAGCTGGAATCTTGTTCTTGGGCTGCGGAAGCAGGCTCTTTTCCCTCGGCATTTAACCCTGATAACCAATCCGGCAGAGGGTTTGAGATGGGCTGTGCCTGTGCATCAGGGGCGGGAACGTCTATATCACGTAATATTTGGGTTGTGAATGGTCCCGGAACTGATTTGCTTTGCAGTTCGCTGAGCCAATCGGGTGTCTCCGCGTCCGCCTGGCTGGCGCTTTGCCAATCTGCCTGTTCACTCTCTGCCTGTTCACCCGTCTCAGTCGGTTGGTCGAGCGAGTCAGTCAGGAAGGCATCGTTTGCGGCGGCCGGCTCTTCTTCGGATAACCAACTTGGCAGGGTCTCTTCATCCTGATTCAAACTGCTCAGCCAGTCGGAGACAGGGGTCACGGCGGCCGCTTCACTTTCTGGCGCTTTCTCTTCCTGGTCGGAAAGCCAACCCAGGCCGTTGCCATCCACAGATGATGTGCTGAGCCAATCAGGAACCTGAGAATCGCTGTTGGCCGCGGATTCGTCACCTCCCAGGCGTGAAAGCCAATCATTTGCCTCGTTTTCCCCGCTGAACGACGAGGCTTGACTGATTTCATCGGGATTGCTATCCACGCGCAGGCTCGCCAGCCAGTCAGGTTCATTTTCTTGAGGAGCAGAATTGGCAGGCGGCTGAGCTTGCGGAGCTGTTAGGGGTTTCAGGCGAGCGCTGCAGTATTGGCAGGTGTCGCGCTCGGCGGGATTATTCTTTCCACACATCGGACAGCGGATATCAGCCATGCTCATCCCCCATATGGGCGGTCAGCGCCCAGCAAAACGCGCAGGCCGGTAGCCACCGTGCCGAGAGCGACGCCCATCAAAATGCCGCGCACCCCAGCCATGGCCGGCACCTGCGTGAGCCAGTTGTGCAGGGTGTTGAGCAGAGAAATTTCACCCAGCCCATACACCGGAGCAGCAGTCACCAGCGTCAAAATTGCGGCTGATAGGAAGAGTAGAGTAAAGATATCTGGCTTGCGACGCAGCATTTGCAAACTGGCAACCGCCAATGTGATCGTCAGAAGGGCCAGCAAGGATGTTTCCACAGGCATTTGGATATTATTAAAAATCCACATCGTCCATTTACCGGTGGGGCCGGATATCAGCGCCACCGCCAGCGTCACCAGAAAAGAGAGCAACAAAATGGCGCTGTAAATGCTGCTGCCTGTGCTTCCTTTCGCTTCATTTTCGTTGGAAAAAACCTTAGCCCAATGCACAGCCAGCAAATTCAAGACTCCCGCCAGGAGGGCAAAGCCAGCCGTGATCGACGCCCAGCCCAGCACCGTACTGCGCACCGCCTCCATGCCAGGCACAAAATACCCAACCAACACCACCAACCCAGCCAGGGTTGCAATGACTGCATTGACTGTAGAAAATGAAGACTTCACATCCAACCTACCAACCGGGCCAGGGCGCCCACCAATATAGCTGCGATTATCAGCCAGCGAAAAATGTCCTGGACTTGCAGGCTGGCAGCGTGCGCCGGCGCGCTGCCCAGGTATGCACCGCTGGCAAAGGTTTCCTCTCCTACGAGGTGTTCTTCGTTCGTGGCATAGAATACAGCCTGAGCTGAAAGGTCGTCGCTGCCGCCGATGGAAATGCCCCGCGTCTGACTGGCGGCTGCGGTGAGCAAACCCACTTCGCTGCCGAAATGACCAAACATAATCGTTGCAGATACCTGCTCACTGTGAGTGGCTGCCATCGCACCGGCAGCGTAAGCCAGCGGGGTGACGCCAGCCAGGCGGCCCGATTTAGGATCATATTGGCCGGAGGCGTTCGCCGCCTGGTAGGCGGTTTGCAGGGCATCCTGGCTCAATATGGCTAACTGGCTGTCGCCGGATGTGGCGACAGGCGGTCGATCGCTGATCGAAGCAGCGCGTGCGACGCGTTCCAGCACTGTCAGCCCAGCCAGGGCTGAAGCGCCTTCCAATTCAAACAGGCTGCCGCGTCCCAGCGCGATATGCAGTCGAGAACCCGCTTCAACTGCCATGCCCACAGCTTTGCGCAGGCTGCTAAACGCAGGGATTTCACGGATTTCGCGGCGCTGCTTCTTAGCGGTCAGCGTGAAAAATAGCAGCAGCCCAAAAAAGGCTGTGACAAATAAAACAGCCAGCCAGTTGGACGGTATAGCAAGAAAGCTCATGCTTGATCTACCTCCCGCAAATAACCGATGAAAGAAGCGATTTCGCCGTCATTTTCTAATAGTTTTGCCAATGAATTGAGTGTGTCACTTTTTATGAATAAATCAAAGAAGGGCTGCCCCAGGTAGGCTGCCTGGGCTGCCAGGATGCGCAGCGGCGCTCCGGCTTGTAAGAAAACAATCGCCATACTTGCCAGACCCCAATGGTGCAAGTTTCTGGCCCATTCCTGCCAGACGTGATATTTATCTTCCACATCAAAAGTATAGCATAAATCCGAATTGTCTGGAATTTTAAGGGCGGTAATGTTCAAAGGTGAATGCCAGGGCAGACTGCAGCAGTAAATTCGCTCCGTTAATGCAGTCTTGCCAGGCGCTGAATTCACGCGGCGAGTGGCTGATGCCATCTTGAGAAGGGATAAAAATCATACCAGCCGGGCAGACATGCGCCAGGTTTTGACCATCATGGCCGGCTCCAGAGGGCATAGCCTGGTATCCGAGTTCCAGGCAGTGAGCTGCCTGTCCGATAGCCTGCTGCATACTGACGCTCATGGGGGCAGGCGCGTGCCGGTTTAAGAAATTCGCTTCAAACTCCAGGCCAAACTGATCAGCTTGCTGGCGAGCGAGCGCCAGCAGAGCATTTTCCAACTGCTCGAATTCCTTATCGTCTGCCGAGCGAAATTCGAGCGCCAGGTTGGCCTGACCTGGGATGATATTGTAGGCGCCAGGCTCTAATTGGAGCAGGCCCGTATTGACCGTGCAATCGGGAAAAGATTCGACCACCAGGCGATGGGCGGCTAGCATGAAACTGGCTGCTCCCAGGCCAGCATCGTGGCGTTCATTCATCGGCGTTGTTCCGGCATGGTTGGCTCGACCGTGAAATATCAGCCGGTAGGAGGCGATGCCAACGATGGCCGTCACCACGCCGACAGGCGTCTGGCTGCGCGCCAGCCGCGGCCCCTGCTCGATATGCAGTTCAATGTAGCCGGCCAGGCTGGCAGGGTCGCGCCGGGCCAAAAAAAGCCCTTCCTCAGACAGAGCGGCGCGCTGCAAACCTGCTAGCAGGCTTTGTCGCCCGCCGCGCGGCGATTGGATTTCGCCAGGCGTCAGGCGCCCAACCAGCGCCGCGCTGCCCAACAGGCCAACCAACGTCCCTTCTTCATCGGTGAAATCGATCGCCTCCAGGCTGATGGGGAGCTGCAGACCGGCATCCTTGATTGTGCTGAGCACTTCCAGCGCGGCGGCGACGCCCAAGGCGCCATCGAAACGACCACCGTGGGGCACCGAATCCAGGTGAGAACCGAGCAGCAGGTGAGGAGTATCCAACGCGACAGCAGGCAAAACCGCAGAATGGTTGCCGGCGCTGTCGACGGCTACTGTCAACCCGTCGCGCGCTGCTCGCTGGCGAAACCAGGCGCGCGCCGCCAGGTGCGCCTCACTCAAGGATGGACGATCGACGCCGCCATCCTCAGTCGAGCCAATTGCCGCCAAGGTTTCAAAGTCTGCTTTGAATCGTTGGGGTTTGATACGCAGGGCTGTAAAGTCGGCCATCGAAGCGTTCCAATGTTCTCAGGCTGCTTCTCGGCTGAACTGTGTCTGGTACAAGCCAGCGTATAGACCGCCGAACTCCAGCAGTTCACGGTGGGTGCCGCGCTCTACAATTTCGCCGCGATCCATCACCAGGATCAAATCTGCAGCCAGGATCGTGCTCAGGCGGTGAGCGATGACAATACTGGTGCGCCCGGCCATCACCCGTTTCAACGCATCCTGGATCAGCGCCTCGGATTCGGAATCCAGGTGGCTGGTGGCTTCATCCAGCACCAGGATGCGTGGATTCTTAAGAATCACCCGCGCCAGCGCCAGGCGCTGTTTCTCGCCGCCGCTCAAGCGGTATCCGCGCTCACCCACGATCGTATCGTATCCCTCGGGTAGATGATCGATAAAATCGTGTATGTTTGCCGCCTGACAGGCAGCGACCAGTTCATCTTGGGTGGCGTCAAGCCGTCCATACAGCAGGTTTGTGCGAATCGTGTCGTGGAAAAGGTGTGTTTCTTGCGTGACCATGCCGATTTGAGCGCTCAGTGAGGTAATTGTGATGTCACGCAAATCGTGCCCGTCCAGCAAGATGCGGCCATCCGTCGGCTCGTACAAGCGCGGGATGAGATAGGTCAACGTAGTTTTGCCAGCGCCGCTGGGTCCAACCAGCGCAATCAGGGAGCCGGGCGCCGCTTCAAAGGAGATATCTGCCAGGGCATTTGGCCGTGCCTGGGTATGGACAGCGCCGTTCTCCTCACCATCCTTGCCAGGCGTGTTTTTGCGTGCGACAGGCGTTTCCCCTGACAATGCCGCTGCCACAGACTGCATTCCTCGCCGCTCCACCTCTTTGAGCAGTAGGGCTTCATTCATTTCATACTTAAATGAAACATGCTCGAAAACAATCCGGCCTGGCGTGTCAGAAACGCTGATAGCGCCAGGTTTGTCTTGAATTTCCAAAGGCAAGTCGATCACTTCAAAAACACGCTCAAAGCTCACCATCGACTGGGCGAATTCGACAGGCGCATTCACCACACTCTGCAGCGCGCCATACATCGTCCCCAGGTAAGCGCCAAAGGCGACGATATCGCCAACGGAAAAAGCACCCCGGATGACCAGCAGTCCGCCGATGACATACACCAGCGCCGAACCAACAGCGGTGATTAAGCCAATGGTGGCGAAAAATGCCGAGCCGATGACGGAACGGCGCACGCCCAGGTCGCGCACATCGCTGGCGCGGTGGCTGAAGCGGGCGATTTCGTCCGGAATTCGCCCGAATAATTTGACCAAAAGCGCCCCACTGATGTTCAAGGTTTCGTTCATCATGGCGTTCATTTTGGCATTGGCTTCCATCTGTTGCCGGGATATAATTCGCAGCTTTTCGCCAATCAGGCGCGCCGTCAGCAGCAAAAGGGGCATAATCAACAAGGCGGCCAGAGTCAGGCGCCATTCTAACCAGAATAAGACAACCAACACTGCTACCATCTGCACCAGGCTGATCACGATGTTAACCAGGGTATTGCTGACCGCATTTTGCGCACCGATGACATCGTTGTTCAAGCGGCTCATCAGCTCACCCACTTTGGTATGCGTGAAAAAGCGCAGGGACATACGTTGTAAGTGACTGTACAGAGCATTGCGCAGATCGTAAATCACGCCTTCACCGATCTGGGCGTTCAAACGCCTTTGGATCACACCCAGGCCGGCATTCACCACCGGCAGCAGCAGCAGCAGCGAGCCTAACCCGGTCAGTTGGTTGATATCCTTGCCTGGGATGGCGTGATCGATCAAATCACGCAGCAGCAGCGGCGAGACCAGGTTCAGCCCAGTGCTGATCAGAATCAGGGCCATCACCATAACGATCTGGCCGCGATATGGTTTTCCATAGCTTAACACCCGCTTCACCAAAGCCCAGGTAATAGTGGGCTTTTTTGATTCGGCGGTCATCACACTAAACCAACCTCCACCGTGAAACATTTTGCTCCTTAAGATAGTTTTGACAAAGCAAAAGGATCGGGATGCCCGGCGTAAATGCGCTCGAGAATTTGCATTTCACGAGTTTCGATGGCGTTTGCGAATACCTCGGGATGGCGCATGGCGCGAAACGCCTGGTAGCCATGTACGGCAAAATCGTACATTTCATTCCATCCGCCCAGGCCAGCCGGTATGCGCGCCACTTGTAACGTAGGCCATATCAAAGGGTCGCGCGCACCTGCGCCGACATCATGAATAACGGCCGCCAGCAGTTCGATTTGATATTTCCGGTCAGCGAAATTATCGCAAAACTGGTAAGCCTGGGCATACATCTCGGCAGTCAGATCGGTTTTCATCCCCAGCTTTTCTATCAAAACCTGCAGGAGTGTATTGTCCAGCTGGCTCGTCATTCGGTTGAGTTCCACCAGCGCTTTAAACAACGCCAGAAACTGCTCCGGGATAAACCGTGCGGCCAGTTGATAGAGATGTTCAATATCTTGATCACGACTGGTAAAATCGCGCGCCGCATAAACTTCATTGAGAAAAAACTCGCAGGCTGGTCGGTAGCGGCGGTCTTCAAGCAGGTCGCGGTAGGTAAATTTGAGCCGGTTGGCCTGCCATTCGCGCAGCAACGCCAGACCAGGATCAAGTTCCTTGGTCTCCGCCCGTACGCGGTCTTTACCCAAATGTAAATGCTGGATAGCGCGCGCTACTCCGCTGAAAAATTCATCCGGCACAGGTGCCGTCCTGATTATTATCGAGATTGTGCATATCTCCCATTCTAACCGAACGGGGTGAAATTGTGAGAAATATCGTCACTTTGCTTGAGCAGTCCGTTCCTACTTCAAATGTTCGTGAAGTTGGAAATACAATCCTTTGTTCTCCAGCAGTTGATCATGGGTGCCTTGCTCGACGATGCGGCCCACATCGATGACAAAAATACGGTCAGCGCGGCGAATGGTGCTCAGGCGGTGTGCGATGACAATCGCGGTGCGCTGTTTGAGGAGCCTTTCGATGGCGCCTTGGATCAGGCTTTCGGTGACGGAGTCGATGTTGGCAGTGGCTTCATCCAGGATCAAAATGCGTGGGTTGGCCAGGATGGCGCGGGCAATGGCGATCAACTGCCTCTGGCCTACAGACACATTCACGCCGCCTTCCAGAATGCGCGTGGCATACCCCAGCGGCAGGCTTTTGATAAAGCCATGCGCATTCGCAAGCTCGGCGGCTTGCTCGACCTCTGCGTCGCTGGCTTGCGGCCGACCGAAGCGAATATTGTCGGCGATGCTGCGCGAAAATAAGAATGGCTCTTGTGGGACGACACACACCATCTGGCGCAAAGAACTCTGTGTAACCTGGCGGATATCCAGGCCATCGATCTCCACGCTGCCCTGGCTGACATCGAAGAAACGGGAAACCAGGCTGGCGATGGTGGTTTTGCCGGCGCCGGTAGGGCCTACCAACGCCACTGTCTGGCCAGCATTGATCTTCAGATTGATATCTTTGAGCACCTCGGGCGCATCTGAGCGGTAGCGAAAAGACACATGCTTGAATTCAATGTCTCCCCGCACGGTTGGCATGGGATGAGCGCCTGGCGCATCGGCTACCTCCGGCCGGGTTTCGAGCAGCTTGACCACCTGTTCTCCACCTGCCATGGCGGATTGAAGCGTGGTGTACAGGCGGCTCAGCTCCTGCACAGGCTGGAAGAAGCGTGTCACATACGATAAAAATGCCACCAACACCCCCAGAGTCACATCTCCTTTTTGGGCAGCCAGTCCGCCAAAAAGCAGTACGATAACCGTTGCCAATACACCCAGAAATTCGATCGAAGGCAAAAAGATATAAGACAGCGACATGGCGTTGATATACGCATCTCGATTCTGGGTGTTAACTTCGTTGAAGCGCTCCTGTGTGTTTTGTTCCTGGGCAAAAGCCTGGATGGCGCGGATGCCGTTGATCTCTTGCGCCAGGTCGCCAACCACCGCCGCTACTTTTGAGCGGGTTTCGCGGAAAGCGCTGCGCGCCTGACGAGAGAACAAATACGTTGCCAGGAACATCAGCGGCAGTACCGTAAAGGTCAACAACGCCAGGCGAGCGTTCATGATAAACATGACCACGATAATGCCCACCAGGGTTAGCAAATCGCCCAGTAAGGTGATGATGCCTTGTGACAGCAGATCGTTGATTTCAGCGACATCGTTTATCAGGCGGGATACGGTGACGCCCACGATGTGGCTGTCGTGGTAGCCGATGTGCAGCGCTTGCAAATGCCGGAACAATTGGGCGCGCAAATTCGCCAGCACATTTTGTGCCACCCAGGTTAGCAGGTAGCTCTGCCCGGCTGTGGCAATATACAGGCCGACAAACGCTGCTGACAACTGCAGGGCGACAGCACCCAGGCCGGGCAAATTGCTGTTTGCAATGTAACCGTCGATCGCTACTTTCATCAGGTAAGGTGTCAGCAGAGTCAGGCCCGTTTCTGCCAGCATCAGGATAAAAGCCAACGACATTTGCCGCCAATACGGCCTCAGGTAACCTAACATACCTACGACCACCCGGCGGTTGAAGATAACGCCTTCTGCGGCTTCTTTGCTGCCAAAATCTTCCAGCGCGCCGCGCGGCCCCATGCCGGTGCTGGTAGAGCCAATTGAAAATGTCATTTCGTTTCACTTTCCTGCGCTTGCAGCTGCTTTTCGTAAATTTCGCGATAGCTCTCGGAGGTTTGCATCAGTGTATCGTGGCTGCCGCGCGCGCTGATCTGCCCATTCTCCAAAACGAGGATTAAATCTGCCTGGCGAACCGTGGTCAACCGATGGGCGATAATAAAGGTTGTGCGACCTTTCATGAGGTGTGCGTACGCTTTTTGGATCAGGCTTTCGGTTTCGGTATCGACAGAAGCGGTGGCATCGTCCAGGATCAAGATGCGCGGATCCATCAACAGGGCGCGGGCGATGGCAATACGCTGCCGCTGTCCGCCCGATAGAGTCACCCCTCGTTCGCCGACGCGAGTTTCATACCCCTGCGGCATTTTGGCAATAAACTCTTCAGCTTGGGCCGCGCGTGCTGCCGCTGTAATGGCTTCATCGGAGGCCTGAGGGTTGCCGAAGGCAATATTTTCGCGGATTGTGCCAGCGAACAGGGTAGTTTCTTGCATTACAATGCCGATCTGCCGGCGCAGTGAGTTCAAAGTCACTTCCCGAATATCGAAGCCGTCCAATGTGATTCGCCCGGCGGTGGGATCATAAAAGCGCGGGATCAGGCTGATGATGGTCGATTTTCCAGAGCCTGTTCGCCCGAGCAATGCTACCACCTGGCCCGGCTGGACGGCGAAACTGATGGCGTGCAAAACGGCGGCCAGGTTTTCTTTACTGCGGTAGCCAAAAGAGACATTCTCGAAACTAACAGCACCCTGCACAGCAGGCAAAAGGCGGGCATCTGGACGATCCTGCACGTCAGGCACGGCGTCCAAGATCTCGAAGATCCGTTCTGCAGCCGAGCTGGCGATAGCGATCGCCGGAATGATCAACCCCAGGCGGCGGACAGGCTCTACCAACTGCCCTAGATATGCCGTAAACGCGACCAGTTCGCCGATCGTCAGGCTGCCGCTGACCACCAGGCTGCCACCATACCAGATAATGAACACCATGCCCAGGTTGGCGATCAGAATCAGAAGCGGCGACATCAGGGATTGCAAACGGGCCGACTCGGAAGACAAGGCGATCCATTTTCGGTTGACAGTATCGAAACGCTCAATCTCGGCATCTTCCTGGGCAAAGGCCTTCACAACTTTGGCGCCGCGCAGATTTTGTTCTACCGTGGTGGTCAAAGCGCCAAGCTGCTTTTGAATTTCGAGCGAGAGGGGACGGAAGCGTCGACCGAAACGCAGCGCCTGGAATGCCAACAGCGGCATGGTGGCGATCACCAACAATCCCAGACGCGGCGACATCCACAGGAGCACGCCTGCCGTGGCTAACAGGATCATCGCTCCATCCAGCAGCCGCACGGTAGCCCGGCCGGTAAGGAAACGGATGCGCTCGACATCTTGCACGGCTCTGGAGAGGAGATCACCGGTTTCAATTTGGTCGTGGAACGAGAATGACAGCGAGGTCAATTTCGTTTGAATTTCATTGCGCAGATCGTAAGCGACATTTTGCGAGGCGACTTCGGAAAGTTGGCCCTGGTAATAGGTCAGCACGCCTTTTAAGATGGTGATGCCCAGCAAACCCGCAGCGCCCCAAAACAGCAGGCTGGTTTGCCGGCTGTCGATGCCTTCGTCTATCATCCAGCGGATGATTTGCGGCATCAGCAGGTTGAGCCCCAAGATTCCCACCAATGAGGCGTAAGCGAAAATGGTGTACCACTTATACGGTTTGAGATAGCCGTAGACGCGCCATAAAATGCGCCACAGGCTGGTTGGTAGAATTGACTTGTTCACGGGAATACCTGGTTATAAATTTCACTCCAATCACTGCATGGTTTGTGAAGTTGATCGAGTGATTGCTTAACGCTTTCCTGGAAAGCGGTCGTCAGACAACTATCTATTGTAAACCAATTTTCACACATCTCAGGGCTTTGCTATATAATGCATTGCGGTTATACCATCACTCTGACCGTTTGAAGGAGAAAAAAGTGAAGAAATTTCGTGTTGCCGTCCTTGCGAACTTGAAGGCGAATGCTCCCAAGTTCGAAGGTATGCCCAAAGACCTATGGGCGGACCTGGACTCAGAGAAAACTGTGATGGCGCTGGTTGACGCATTGAAAGCCGGCGGACACCACGCAGAATTCTTTGAAGGCAACCTGTCCCTGGTGGAGACTCTGCCAGCCTACAAACCGGATATTTGCTTTAATATTTGTGAAGGTCACTTTGGCGATGGGCGCGAGGCACATATCCCTTCCATACTCGAAATGATGCGTTTGCCTTACACCGGATCGAAGGTGATGACCCTGGCCCTGGCTTTGGATAAACCCATGACCAAGCGCATCCTGACCTATCATGATCTGCCAACCCCGCCTTTCCAATCTTTCGAACGTGTGGACGAACCACTGACCGAAGATATGAGCTTTCCGATGTTTGTTAAACCGAGCCGGGAGGGCACGGGTATGGGAGTCTCGAAGAAATCTATTGTGCATAATGAAACCGAGCTGCGCGAGCAAATCGTGTATGTGCACGAACGTTACCAGCAAACTGCCCTGGTTGAATCGTATATTGAGGGTCGTGAAGTGACCATTGGCCTGGTAGGCAACCTGGAGGGCCCGGTTTCACGCCGCATCCCCGAAGATTGGGACAGCCCGCGCATCGAGGCGGGATTGACTTTCTTGCCCCCCATGGAAGTGGATTTAAAACCTTACGAGCAGACCGATGAAGTGTATGGCAATCGTCTGAAATCCGAAATCCCCGAAGAATTGACCTATTTGATCCCTGCGCCGCTGGAAAAAGACCTGCTGGATGAATTGAACTGGCTGACGGCGGCGGTCTTCCGGGTGATGGGCGCCCTGGATGTCTCACGGGTGGATTTCCGATTGGATGCCCACAATAATTTCAAGCCCTATATTCTGGAAATCAATCCACTGCCGGGTCTGACTCCCGGTATTTCTGACCTTGTGATGGAAGCAGGAGCGGCGGGCATCGATCATACAGCTCTGGTTAACTTGATCCTGGAAGCTGCCCTCAAACGTTACAAATTGATTTAATATATATGCGCCTGCTCGTGACCGGTTTTGAGCCATTTGGCAACAGCCAGACCAATCCTTCTGAACAGGTGGTGAAAGCGCTGGAAGCCAGAGATTTACCAGGCATTGAACTCATCACTGCGATCTTGCCGGTCGACGCTCAGCGTGGGCCTCAAGCGCTTAGCGGCCGCCTGGAATCCATCCAACCACAAGCGGTTATTTGCCTGGGCGAAGCGAGGCGCCGGGCGGCAGTCTCTTTCGAACGGGTTGCGGTTAACCTGCTGGATTTCACCATCCCAGATAATGCGGGTGCACAATTGATTGACCAACCCGTTGTGCCAGGCGGCCCGGCAGCTTATTTCTCAACTTTACCGCTGCGGAAGATGCTGACCGCCGTGATGCGCGTTGGCGTACCGGCTGAGCTGTCGCTAAGCGCCGGAAGTTATCTGTGCAACCAGGTGATGTACACCCTGCTCCATCACCTGGCAGTCAACCGGGCTGCGGTCCCTGCGGGGTTCATACACCTGCCGGCTTTACCAGAGCAGGCAGCCGGGCAAAATCTAATCATACCGACCATGTCCCTGGAAAGCAGCCTGCTGGCTGTGCGCACTGCCATCCAGGCCCTGTCAGACGGAGCCACGCCATGAAAATTTTGACGGAAATTCAGGAATCCCTGTTGAAAGACGAGCGAATTTTACTGAATGATTTGCGCACTGCCCTTGTGCAGTTTGGCGCGCAGGTCGAAGATCAAAAAACGCTCGGGGTTTCCATCCAACAACTGGATGACCTGTTCTTGATTGTGGTGGTCGGCGAATTTAACTCGGGCAAAAGCTCGGTGATTAACGCCCTGCTTGGGCAAAAAATCCTCAAAGAAGGCGTCACTCCAACCACGGCCCAAATCAACATCCTGCGTTTTGGTGAAAATGTCGAGCGGGTGGTGGAAAGCGAGTTTGTGCATGTTTTGCGAGCACCGGTGCCGCTTCTCAATGAGCTGAGCGTTGTGGACACGCCCGGCACCAACGCAGTAATGCGCCAGCATGAGACAATTACATCCGATTTTGTGCCGCGCGCTGACCTGGTTTTATTCATCACCTCGGTGGACCGGCCTTTCACGGAGAGCGAGAGGGCATTTATGGAATTGATCCATGATTGGGGTAAAAAAGTAGTGATCGTGATCAATAAATTGGATATACTGCAGAACGAGACTGAAGCGGCAGATGTGCAGGGGTTTGTGGCCGAAAATGCCCGCAGCCTGTTCGGCCTGCAGCCTGAGATATTCCCGGTCAGCGCCCGCCTCGCTCAGCGGGCCAAGTCTGGCGAACCGCAGTTTTGGCAGGAGAGCCATTTTGAAGCGTTGGAACATTATCTGCAGGGAACTTTGGATGAGACCAGCCGCCTGCGCTTGAAGCTGCTCAACCCGTTGGGCGTCGGGGCCAGCCTGGTGGAAAAGACACTGTCTGAAACGCGTGGGCGCCTTGATCTGCTCAAAACGGACTTTTCCCGCCTGGAAGATATCGAGACACAATTGAAGCTCTACCAGGAGGATATGCAGCGCGACTTTAATTTCCGTATGTCGGATATTGAAAAAGTTTTATACGAAATGGAACAGCGCGGCGAGGCGTATTTTGATGAAACGATCCGCCTGTCTCACCTGTTCGATCTGCTCGACAGGCGAGCAATCCAGCGTGATTTTGAGAAGCGGGTTGTCCTAGATGTTGGCCAGCAAATCGAGAAAAAAGTCCAGGAAATCATCGATTGGTTGGTTGATTCCGACTTTCGCCAGTGGCAGTCGGTGACAGAACACCTGGCTGACCGGCGCAAAGCCTATCACGAACGCATTGTTGGCGATCAGGGCGTGGGTGCATTTCACAACGAGCGCGACCGTTTGTTGGAATCGGTCGGACGGCAGGCACAGCGGGTTGTCGAAACGTATGACCGGGCCCAGGAAGCAACGGCAATTGCCGATGGCGCACAGACTGCGGTGGCTGCCCTGGCGGCCGTTGAAGTAGGCGCGGTCGGCCTGGGCACAGTGCTGACTATCCTGGCGACCACTGTGACTGCCGATGTAACGGGGATTTTATTAGCCAGTGTGGTGGCCGCCCTGGGGCTGCTGGTTATCCCTGCCCGCCGCCGCCAGGCGAAGAGCGAACTGCACCGCAAACTGGCGTCACTGCGCACACAATTGGTGGATGCCTTGCGCCAGCAGTTCAATCAGGAAATCGAACGCAGCCTGCTGCGCATCCGTGAGGCGATTTCACCCTATACACGTTTCGTGCGTGCAGAACAGGCCAAGCTGTCTGAAGCACAAACCGGCTTGGTCCAGGCGCAAAACAGCCTGAATACCCTGCGGGCTCGGGTGGACGAACTGACGCAATGATTTGCAGGTCCGGCGCCGCATCCTGGCTGGCGCTGGCATGCCTTTGCCTGGCGGCCTGCAGTCCTGGGCCTGCTACAACACCGATTCTGGCCAAAACAGCAACGATCTTTCAGCCATCCCCGGCCTCCCTTTCACCTTCGGCAACCTCGCTTCCGCCTCTTGCCTCGACTGCGCCTGCACCTTCGCTCACCTTGACTTCCTCTGCCACAGTGACGCCCGCCCCGGCAGTCTCCATCACTCCCCAGGTTTTCCTGGCACAGGTGACCTACAGCCCCTGGGATCATATCCTGGCGCTGGCGTGGTCGCCCGGCGGCGATTTGCTGGCGTCTGCTGCCGGCAGCCAGGTGTATGTTTACCGCTATCCCCACCTGAGCCTGCAGGCAACGCTGCCGGTGGGTGTGCGGGTTGGGCAGATGGCTTTTGACCCGGCCAGCCCGCCTGCCAATCCCTGGTTAGCCATGGCAGTGCGGGATGGAAGCCTGCAGATTTGGGATGCGCAGGCTGGGAAACAAATGGCAACCTGGGAGGCGCACCGCCGCAGCGCCAACAGCCTGGCCTTCAGCCCAGACGGGGAAAGCCTGGCCTCCACCGGAAACGATGCTATGGTGCGCCTGTGGAACCTGGCGGCATTTCACCAGAGCCGGCTTGTCGAGTTCCCTTTGAAGGCTGAGATGATCGGCGGGGCAGTGGCAGTGCCGGCCGTGCGTTTCAGTCCTGATGGATCACTGCTGGCTTCGGTGGACCTGGGCGCTATTCGCTTGCGAGATCCGCGAACACAGCGCCTGGTGCGCACTTTGCGGACCTCACTGCCGGTTTTCACGATTGAATTTAGCCCAGATGGTCACCTGCTGGCTGCCGCCGAACAACAAGGCCGCGTTGAGGTGTGGGACGTTACGAGTGGAGAGTTTCAGGCTACCTGGCTGGCGATGGATGAGCCGCGCGGGTTTATCTGGGCGCTGGCATTCAGCCCCGAAGGAAGCCGCCTGGCAGCAGCCGGCAGTACAGGCAGCCTGACAATCTGGGATGTTTCTGATGGAAAAATGTTAACTGGGCTGAAAGCCCAAAACCTGGCGTTGGCTGCGCTGGCGTTCAGCCCCGATGGCCGGGTTTTGGCAATGGGCGGGTTGGATGGAGTATTGAATCTGTGGCAGGCTGCGCCTTAATTTGTCCTGCGCCACTCAGCGTGCGCTCCATCACTGGCGTGGCACAGGTATATGGCCGCCTCTCTACCTGTGTGCGCTTTGTAGCTGGAATGCAGGCTGTCGATAAAAGGTAGGGCCTGGCTTTCTTCGACCAGGTTTACCGTGCAGCCGCCAAAGCCTGCTCCGGTCAGGCGGGCGCCGTAACACCCTGGAATCTGGCGTGTGGTTTCTACCAGGAAGTCCAGCTCAGGGCAGCTCACTTCGTACAGTTCTTGCAGGCTTTTATGGCCAGCATACATCAATCCACCAAACAGGCGAGCGTCATTGCGCTGCAGCGCCCGCACAGCCTGTTCGACGCGGCTGATCTCTTTCACCACATGCTCGGCGCGTTTGCGCACGTTTTCTGGTAAATATTCACTGAACGCGGCGAATTCCACCGAGGAGATATCCCGCAGACTGTGAATGCCCGGCTTGTAAGCTCGCAGCAGCTCGACAGCTTTTTCACAAGCCGCACGCCGCTCATTGTATGCTGAGGTCGCCAAAGTGCGCCGCACGCCTGAATCGGCGATCACTACCGCACTGCCTCGAGGCAGTGGGCGTGGATACCAATCCAGGCTGCGTGTATCGAGGTATAAGAGGTGATCTTTAACGCCGCAGGCGCTGGCGAATTGATCCATCAATCCGCAG
The DNA here is from genome assembly GCA_029782365.1 of Chloroflexota bacterium. Classification (GTDB taxonomy): domain Bacteria; phylum Chloroflexota; class Anaerolineae; order Anaerolineales; family UBA4823; genus CAWBUW01. Next base: position 65,037 of record JAKOUW010000009.1, on the reverse strand, counting down.
TTCACCCCCACATATTGGCTTTCTGCTCGCTGACACAATTTTGCCAGTTCCAAACAATCGGCGTTCCAGCCGTTGATCAGACGCCAGGCAGTGGCGAAGGCCACTTCCACCGCCGCTGAAGAACTCAACCCGGCGCCAATCGGCACGGTGGAGCGAAAAACTGCCTGCAGTCCACTGACATGATGACCGGCGCTCTGCAAAGCCCAGGCCACCCCTGCCGGATAGCGCGCCCAGTCGGCCATTTTTTCTTTTTGGCCGAGCAAATCTGTCAGCGAAAAACTGGCCGTTTGCTGTAGATCAGCCGCGAACAGAGTCACCAGACCATCCGATGTAGGCCGGCCAACGAGCTGGACAGCACGGTCGATAGCGGCTGGCAGCACCATGCCGTCGTTGTAATCCACATGCTCTCCGAGCATGTTTACCCGACCAGGGGCATACGCCTCAAAAATGGGAGTTGATCCAAACTGATTGTGGAAGAGTTCGTTCAGGTTCATAAAAATATTTTACCGCGCTTCTTTTCGATTGAAAATCAATCATCCAGTTGCATAAACGACCAACCAGGTTAACAGGCTGAGGAGAACGATCTGCAAGCTTATATAGATGAGCAGGTGCCGCAGAACTTCGCCTTCCTGTCCGACCAGGCCGGCCGTGCTCACGCCGACCATGATCTTGGCAGGCGCCAGCACCGAGCCAACTGCCCCGCCGGCTGTCTGGCCAGCCAGAATCAGCGCAGCCGGATAGCCCAGCACCTGGGCGGTGTGCTTTTGCAGCCCGGCAAACATGACATTTGAATTAGTGTTGCTGCCGGTCATAAACGCGCCAATCGCCCCGATGGATGGGCTGGCCAAAGGAAAGAGCGGTCCCATCCAGGCGGCCAGGCCTGACGCCAACGCAGCGGTCATGCCGCTTTGCTCCATCACCGCCGCCAGGGTGACCATCATCCATACTCCCAGACTGGTGCGCCACAGACCACGCCAGGTTGAGTCCAGTATGCGCCTGCCAGTGCCAGGCTTATAAACACCCAGACGAACATAAAAGGCGGCTGCGAGCAGGCCGGCATATAGCAGCAGGGTGCCCGAATGGCGCAGCACAGGCAGGGCGCGGGTTTCAGAGGCGGGCAGGAAATATCCATGCTCCGTGGCTGTTGCAGGATAGTGGAGCTGAAGGACTGGGCTGCTCAAGGCATCTTTGATCGCCGGAATCTGGGCCAGCCAGGCAACGCCAATCAGCAGAGCGTAGCCCACCAGGGCCTGCGCCAGCGCTTTGTGATGAACTACCTGGAAGGCGCTGCGTCTCAGCCTGTTCCAAACCCAGGCGATTGGGATGAGCAAAGCCAACCCTGCTAACCCGGCGCTGACTGCAGCAATATTCCATAAACCGGAGACTGCCACGGCGTATTGCGTAAAACCCATTCCCAGGCCTAACAGGATGATCGGAATGATCAAGCGGCGCAGCCCTGACCAACCGCTGGTAACGTGAGCTGCCAGCAGGCCGCCTGCCAGACCGGCAGCTGCCAAAAGCAAAGCGGAAGCGCCAGCCAGGGCCGGGTAATCCATGCTGCTGGCTGTGAGCAATGCCTGGAAAGCAGAACCCAACGAGCCGTATGTGACAGCCCAACCATGGCCGATAGAAGGGATAAGCACTGACTGCAGGGGTGTGAAACCCAGGCTGGTTAGCAGCGGCGCCGTTATGGCGACTGGCACACCGAACCCGCCCATTCCCTGTAAAAAAGTGGAAAACACCCAACCGATCGCCAGCGCTTGCAGTCCGCGATCATCGGTCAAACCTGGCAGAGCCTGGCCGATGACTTTCACCATACCGGCTTCATCCAGGATGCGGTAGAAGATATAAGCTGACCAGATGATCCACAGCACATCCAGGCTGAGCAGGACGCCGCGGGCGTGCGCCACCCACATTACCCGAAAATTGGCGCCAAAGCCGAGGACAGCGATGACCAGGGTCACTAGGTATCCCAGCAATGCAGACTGGTAAGTGGGCCAGCGCCTTCCTGCCATCAGATACAGGATCAGACAAAGCGGCGCAAACGCCAGTAAGGTCGGCATACAGCAGACGCGGTGATCAGCCGGCCGATTTCAGGTAAATGCCCTGCGGGTCCAATTCCTCGCGCAGAATGCGAAGCTCTTCCACCGATGGAGGCGCGGTGCGCCGCAGCTCACCAGCAGTCTGGAGCGTCCAGCCGGTGTTGGCTTGCGCTTGCTCCACCGTCGCTCCCGGGTGCAGGGCAGTGAGAACCAGCTCACCATTATCATCTGGTTCAAGGATGCCCAGGTCGGTCACCACAGCCAGCGGTCCAGCGCCGCGCAAATGCGCCGCGGCGCGCTCTGCTCGCCCGCTCATGAAACCGGATGAAGTGCGGAAGTCCAACTTTTCAGGGAAGCGCCGCTTTTGGTGAGGGGTGAGAATATAACAGCGTCTGGCCCAGGCGGCGATTTCCATTGAGCCGCCTGAACCTGGCAGGCGCACTTTCGGTTGTTCGTAAGGTCCGATGACGGTGGCGTTGATGTTGCCAAATTTGTCGATCTGAGCGCCACCCAGAAAACCGACATCAACATTGCCGCGCTGCAGGTAAAAGGCAAAGATGTCATACATGCTGCACACAGACAGAGCCCCGCTGACCAGAGTGGGATCGCCGATCGACAGCGGCAGGCGGGCGGGCTGCGCACCGATCACCCCGGCTTCGTAAATCATCACCAGGTTCGGGGCATGCGTGCGCCGGGCCAGGTTGCAGGCCAGGTTGGGCTGCCCCACGCCGACGAAAACCACATCACCGTCGCGCAGCAAGCGGGCGGCGTTGACCACCATCAATTCGGAAGCAGAATAGGGCACAGCAATCATAGCAGATGGCTCCTTATAAAATCGAGGGTAAGCCGCGCTACCTGAGCTGGCTTTTCCAGGGGCGCCAGGTGGGTAGCATGGTCCAGCGTGATCACCTGCGTTGCCGGGCGAATGAGCTGCACCAGGCGGGCGGTAGATGCCCAGGCGGTGTCGGTTTCGGCGCCACGCAGGATGAGCAATGGTATCTTGATCCCGGGTAGAGCGCGCCATAAATCGAGGTCAGCCTTCACACCGGTGGCGTAGATGCGCACTTCCCAATCGACGCTGTAACGCAGCTGCCAGCCTCCCCCCGGCGCAGAGCTAACCATGCCTTCTATGTATTTTCGCAGGCTCTCGTCATCAAGATAGCGAAATACGCTCTTCTGGCGGTAACTTTTAAAAATGGTCTCTCGGTCGGTAAAAGTTTGCCGTCTGCGGCTGGCTGACTTGATGAGCGGGTGGACACGTTCCGCGAGCCCCAGGGCGCTGATCACCTGCCAGGACAGGTTGACCCAGGGCGGCATTAGCACGGGCTCGATTAAAACCAGCGCTGCGAAGCGCTGTGGCTCTTGCATCGCAGCGCGCAGGATGGCGATTGCCCCGACGGAATGTCCAACGGCGATCACCTGGCAAGCGCCGCGCTGCTCGAGAAATTTGAGCAAATCAGCGCTAAGTGGATACCAGTTGTGCACATCTTGAGGGCGTGCCTCAGGCCATAGTGGCCTTTGATACAACGCCCATAGGGGATGAGAAGCTGACAGGCGCTCAAGTAGGGGCGCGTAACACTCCGGCGGATACCCGTTGGCATGGGCAAAGACTATTGGCAGCCTGGTCCGCGCCTCACGTGCAGTTAGAGAGTCTCCGCTCGCGCTGGAAGGCGCTGCCGCAGGTTCGCCATAAGTGATAAAAGGAATGGCCGGGGCAGGCACGCCTAATACTGCCCGTAATCGATCAAAGCGCTGGGGCGGCTGGCAACTTTGAGCCGTTGATGCACAGAATCGCCCAATTTGTCCCAATATTCCTGGCGATCTTGCACGCCGAACACCCATTCATCCAGGTAGTTTTTGACTCCTTCAGTTGTTTTGCTGATCTCGTCCCACTGCAAATAAAAAGTGTTGTCGCGATCATAATAGCCCTGGGTATAAGACGGGTGTGAGCAGAAAGGCACATGGCAGACGGCATCTACAATCATGCCTGGAATCAAAGTGCGGTTCGGGTCGGAACGGATGATGTTTGGGTCAACGATCTCTTCAGCCGTCAAGATCACTCGGCTGGCAGCAAAGGCTGCTTCTTTTTGTTCGCCGATGATGCCCCAAATATGGGCGTTACCCTCGGCGTCGCAGCGCTGGACGTGCACAATCGCCACATCGGGCTTGAGGGCTGGCACTACCACCACCGGTTGGCCTGAATACGGATCGGTCAAGCTGCGGTAATTCGGGTTCGCCCGTTCCAGGTCGCCGGCTGCTGTGGGGTTCATCGGCATAAAAGGAACCCCGGTTGCCCCGGCCTGCAGGCGCGAGATCATGCCAAAATGAGAATATTCTTCCCATTCCAACCGCCCGGCCTCCAGTTCCGACCGCACGATGCGCAGCGAGCCAACCCCGGGGTTGCCCATGTAAGAGAAAATCACTTTACGGGCACAGCCGGCCGCTACCATCTGGTCGTAGATCAAATCGGGTGTGGCGCGCGCCAGTGTCAGGTTCCGCCTTTTCTGACGTATGATTTCATGCCCCGCAGCGAAAGGAATCAGGTGGGTAAACCCGGCGGCATACAGCAGGTCACCGTCGTGGACAAACTTTTGAATGGCATCCGAGAGGGAGGTGAGTTTGCTCATTTTTTGAGAATCCTGAATAATCCTTTGCGGCCTTCTTTTTTGGTTGGCGGGGCCTTTGGCTTCGGCGGCTCCTTGCTGGGGTTCAGCAGGCGCCTCACACCAGCAAAGCGAGTGGTGGGCTCCGGCGGCTTGCGGTGACGCCAGATCAAGAAGATGCCCAGAGCGGTGAGTGGCGCGCCTCCAAAGAAAAGCAGGTATTCCGGGTTCTGACTCTGGTCGGTGCCAAAGAAGATGACCAGCATGATAAACCCGAAAAGAAAGAAAAATATACCTAGCCGGCTCTTATCGATTTGCATGCCTGTTTGATAATTTGGATGGCGCCTGTCGGGCGCACCTACAAGCGCCATTCCAATAAGGTTGAACGAGACCGATTAGCGGATCAAGGTATGGATTTGTTCGTGCATATAGAGCTGCAGATAATAATACCCGCCAGCGTTCTTGCCCGAAGACCCTGAGCCTTTCCAGCCGCCAAATGGCTGGAATCCAGGCCAAGCGCCGGTGGTGGCGCCCTGCGGGCGGTTGGCATAGGTCACACCTGCTTCAATCTTGTCGAAGAACCATTTTACTTCTTCGTCAGAGCCGTAAATTCCAGCCGTCAGGCCGTATGACACATCATTGGCATACGCCATAGCTTCATCCAGGCTCTTCACTTTGGCGATGGTGCTGATGGGCAGGAACATTTCCTCTTTCCACAGGTGGTGATCCATCGGGAGATCATCCACCAGGGTAGGAGAGCAGAAATAGCCTTTAGAGAAAGCGCCCTCTGTCAACACTTTGCCGCCGGTCAGAATGCGGCCATTTTCGCCAAGATCAGCGATAAAGCGCTGGTAATCGAGGTATGCACTTTTATTGACAACTGGCCCCAGATAAACACTGCGTTCAGTCGGATCGCCAATCACCAGCTTATTGGTCATATCGACCAGCTTGGTCACCAGTTTGTCGTAAACCGGTTCTTCGATATAAATGCGTGAGCAGGCCGAGCATTTCTGACCTTGTAGACCGAAGGCCGAGCGGATGATGCCAACCGCGGCGCGTTCCAGGTCGGCATTGCGGGTGACGATGCCCGGGTTTTTGCCACCCAGCTCCAGAATGGTCGGGCGTGCCCACCTGCCGTTGGCGAAATCGCGGAAAATTTTCATGCCTACATCGTACGAGCCGGTGAAGGTCACACCATCGACCTCGGGGCTTTCGATCAGCGCCTGTCCAATCGTGCGCCCAGGGCCGGTGACGTAGTTCATCACGCCGTCCGGCAGGCCGGCATCGCGGAAACATTCTGCCAATAAACGCACCACCCAGGGTGTATCGGTGGCAGGTTTCATCACAATGGTGTTGCCCGTGACCAGGGCAGCCCCAGCAGGGCCGCCGGTGAGGGCGGTGGGAAAGTTAAACGGACTGACAACCAGCCACACACCGTATGGGCGCAGCACTGAAGTGTTGGTGGCGGTGTAGCCGACCAGCGGATCGCGGCCCATTTCCACCACAAAGCCTTGATTCTTCTCCATCTGGTAGCAGGCGTAGCGAATCAAATCGGCTGTCTCAGCGACATCGCCCAGCGCTTCCATGCGATTCTTGCCAACTTCCATGGACATAGCCGCGCCGATTTTGAACAACCGTTCATCAATCAGGTCAGCAGCTTTGCGCAGCAGGGCTACCCGCTCCTGCCAGGGCATGTGGCTCCATACAGGAAAGGCTTTGCGCGCGGCAGCCAGCGCCTGGTGGGCATGTTTTTCATCACCTTTCTGGAAGGTGCCCAAAACAACATCCGTGTTGGCCGGGCTGCGGTCTTCAAATTTTTCACTGGCAAAAACTTCTTTGCCATCAATAATCATCGCATAATCTTTGCCCAAGGCGGCTTTGGTATCAGCCAGGGCTGCATCGAAGCGGGTGTGCAGCTCCTCGGGGGGATTGAACATCGTTGCATAGGTCAGCTTGAAAGCTTCAGCCATTCGAAAAACCTCCTTGAATAGGTTGGATTGAAAAATTCCGGAACTCAAACCCGGTTTTGTGCGCCGGTGGGTTGCCCTCCCGGCATTCTACGAGTAATATAAGTATAGCTTAGCCTGTGTACAGAGTCAAAGACAGGTGTATTCTTATAGGCATGACACTTATCCCGATTTTGAGCGGCGGAGTGCAAACGAATGATGTTCAATGAACAAACGACTTACATTGGTATCGACCCGACTGCTGGCCAGCGGCCGCTGACGTATGCTGCACTGGATGGCAGCCTGCGGCTGTTAGCCCTGGGACAGGGCGGGTTGAATGATATCCTGGCTTTTCTGGCCGGTCAGCGCCAGGCCTGCGCCGCGCTATGTGCGCCCCAGCGGCCAAACCTGGGTTTATTGGAAAACGCAGAATTTCGCGCTCGTCTCAACCCGCCGCCGCGTCCTGGGCGATGGATGGGCTTTCGCCTGGCTGAATACCAGCTCCGCCTGATGAAAATAACCTGCCCACAAACACCGGCGAACGAAAAAGACGCCCCAGGTTGGATGCGCCAGGGATTTGCGCTGCATCGTCGCCTGGAGGGCCTGGGATACAAGCAGTACCAACCTGGCGAAATAACCCCCTTGTGCCGCCTTGAGGTGTATCCTCATGCTTCCTTCAGCCTGTGGTTAAAAAAAGCGCCCTTGCCAAAAGGCACCCTGGAAGGCCGGCTCCAGCGCCAGCTTGTTTTGTTCGCTGAGAATTTGAGAATACCCGATCCGATGGATTTTTTCGAGGAGATCACCCGCCACCGTCTGCTCCAGGGGGTGTTACCACAGGAAAAACTGTACACCTCCGCTGAGCTGGACGCGTTGGCTGCGGCATTCACGGCCTGGCTGGCAGCCAATCACCCAGAGCGATTGAGCCTGTTGGGCGATCCGCAGGAAGGGCAGATCGCAGTCCCGGCGCGGGTAGAGTAGCCATACCTGGAAGGTGGTAAAATTTCCCCTATGCCCGCCTCGAAAGTGAAAATAATTGTCAACCCGAATGCCGACCTGGGCCGAGCCTGGCGCACAGCCGCCGACCTGCGGGCGGTTGTGGATGAATTGGGCGGCGCGGACTGGGCTGGCACAGTCTATCCAGCGCATGCCACCGAGTTAGCGCGCCAGGCTGGGGAGGCAGGTTATACAAAAGTGATCGCTGTGGGTGGGGATGGCACAGCGCATGAAGTAATTAACGGCCTGATGCGCGTCCCTGCAGAGTACAGGCCGCAGATGGGCATCGTGCCGCTGGGGACAGGCAATGATTTTGCTTTTGCAATGGGCATGAGCGCCCAACCGCACCAGGCGATTCGCCAGGCGATGGGTGGGCGTATGAGAGCGGTTGATATTGGTGTGATGCGCGACAGTCATGGACGTGAAATTTATTGGGACAATACGCTGGGCATCGGCTTTGACGCCACCGTGACGATCCGTTCACGCAAATTCACCTACCTGCGCGGTTTTCCGCTCTACCTGGCAGCCGTTCTGCAAACGATCCTGCTCAACCACGACGCGCCGCATATCCAGGTGAAAACCGACCGCGAAGAATGGTCTGAAGATCTGCTGTTGTTGGCGGTGTGCAACGGCGAGCGAGAAGGCGGCGGTTTTTTGATAGCGCCTGGAGCGCGCAACAGCGATGGCGTGTTGAATTACGCCCGCATCCGGCGCGTTTCGCGGCCGATGATGCTGCGCATCTTACCGGAAGTGATGAAAGGTACTCACGGTAAGTTTTCATCTGTCTCTTTGGGACAACTCAACCGCCTGGAACTCAAAGCAGATGGTCCTTTGATTATCCATGCCGACGGCGAGATTTATGCCGGCTTTGGTACGGATTTCCGGGATCTATTCATCGAGCTTCTACCTGGGGCGCTGCAAGTCGCCGTTTAGCTCAGGCAGTATGCCGGATTTGCTGAAAAGCCTGCAAGGAAAAGATCTCGGCCATTTACGCATCGTGGCCGAACAGTGGGGCGAGAGCCTGGATGCCCCGGATGCACGCACCGGCTTGCCCAGGCTGACCGCCTTGCTGCTAGACCGCGAGCGGGTGGCAGCCATGGTAGCAGAGCTGCCCGCGGAGACACGCGCTGCGTTGGATGACCTGTTGAATCACAGCGGGAGGCTGCCCTGGGCGCAGTTCACGCGCAAATTCGGCGCCCTGCGCGAAATGGGGCCGGCGCGCCGGGATCGCGAACAACCCCAACGCAGCCCAATTTCACCTGTGGAGATGCTGTGGTACCGGGCGCTGCTGGCACGCGCCTTTTTCGACGCTCCCAGCGGTCCGGAAGAATTCGCCTATGTGCCCGATGACCTGGCGGCGCTGCTGCCGCCGCCGCGCAGCGGGGTCGCGGCAGCCCTGGGCCGCGCCGCCTCACCCCTGGAGCGCGCCTTCATTTTGCCTGCTGCCGACCATGTATTGGATCATGCTTGCACAACCCTGGCCGGTTTGCGCCTGGGGCTGCCTGCCGAAAAGCTGCAAACGGCAGCCCAGGGGTGGGGTCGTTTTGCGCCATCTTTTGTAGCGTTAAAATGCCTGCTCGGCGCAGCGGGTTTACTCGATGCGGCTGGCCTGCCATTACCTGAGCCAACCCGCGTGTGGCTGGAAGCCAGCCGGCCTGAGGCTTTGGTGGCGCTGATGCGCGGCTGGTTGAAAAGCGACCGCTTCAACGATCTTCTCCTCGTCCCTGGCCTGGCAGCCGAGGGTGAATGGAAAAATGATCCGCTGCGCGCTCGCCAGGCAGCGCTCGATTTCTTGAGCACAGTCCCAGGTTTTGAGGATGGACGGCCGGCTCCTTTTTGGAGCGTGGCCGCTTTCCTGGAAACTATTCGCCAGCGTTACCCGGATTTTCAACGCCCGGCGGGTGATTATGACTCCTGGTATCTCCTCGACCAGGCAAGCGGCAACTACCTGCGCGGTTTCGATAGTTGGGACCAGGTGGACGGCGCCTTGCTGCGCTTTATCATCAGCGGTCCTCTGTATTGGTTAGGGGTGGTTGACCTGGCCCTGCCTGCCAACCCGGAGGAAAACCCAACAGCGCCGGTGACTGCCTTCCGATTTTCAGCTTGGGCAGCCGACTTATTACAAGGCAAGCCGCCGCAGGGTCTGGCAAGCGAAGATGGGGTGGTTCAGGCGCGCTCTGACTTCCGCCTGTTTGTGCCTCGCCTCGCGCCGCGCTGGCTGCGCTACCAGCTGGCGCGCTTTGCCAGTTGGGAGAGCGAAAGTCTTCAGGATTATGTTTACCAACTCAGCCCGGCTTCTTTGTCGCGCGCCCGCCAGCAAGGTCTGACCTCCAATCAACTGATGGGACTGCTGAGCCGGTTTGGCCGCGTCACCCCGCCAAACCTGGGCCGCGCCCTGGAGCGTTGGGAGCGCCAGGGCGTAGAAGCCCGCTTACAAAAATTGGTGGTGTTACGCCTGTCCAGCCCAGACTTACTGCAAACGCTGCGCGCTTCCAAAGCAGGTCGTTATCTGGGAGACCCCCTCGGCCCTACGACTATCGCTGTCAGGTCGGGCGCGGTGGATAAGGTAGTGGCTGCCCTGGCCGAACTGGGGTATCTGGCAGAGATCGATGAATAACTCCGCGCCTGGCGGATAACTGATTGTCTGGCTTGGTTTTGCTATCCTTGCTCGTATGCCAGGCGCATCTGGTTCAGGTCGATCTTCTTCATCTGAAACATTGCCTGCAAGGCGCGCTGTGATTTTGCGGCATCCGGACCGGCGATCATTTCGCCCAGACCAGAAGGGATGACTTGCCAGGACAGGCCGTAGCGATCTTTGAGCCAGCCGCAAGGGCCTTCTTCACCGCCTTCGGTCAGCTTCTCCCAGAACCAGTCGACTTCAGCCTGGTCCTGGCAGTTGACATACAGCGAAATCGATTCGTTAAATTTGAACTCCGGACCACCGTTCAAGGCGACAAATTCCTGGCCATCCAGTTCGAAACTGATGGTCATCACCGAGCCAGCGGGCTTGGGAGCTCCCTCACCGTATCGGCTGATCCCCGAAATTTTTGAATTTTTGAACAACGAAGTGTAAAAATTTGCCGCTTCTTCGGCTTCCGTATCGAACCACAAGTAGGGGGTGATCTTTTGCATTTTGTTTCGCTCCTTTTGGATTGGACAACGCCAGGCAATTGGCACTGTCACGTGTCTGGAAATCAGACTAATATTAGTCGAATTGTATCTATTATAAACAGAATTTTTGTTCTAATCAAGAGGCAGTTTTCGGCAGATCCGCCAATAAAAAGACACACCCCGAAAAGATTCGGGGTGTGTCAGGTTGTTTCCTTGAGATCAGTCCACCATGTGCTTGATGATGGCGTCGCCAAATTCCGAGCATTTGAGCAGCGCGGCGCCTTCCATCAGGCGGTGGAAGTCATAAGTCACTGTTTTGGCGCCGATAGCTCCGTCCATACCTTTGATGATCAGGTCTGCCGCTTCCCCCCAACCCATGTAGCGGAACATCATTTCCCCCGACAGAATGACCGAGCCGGGATTGACTACATCCTTATCGGCGTACTTCGGCGCGGTGCCATGCGTGGCTTCAAAGACGGCATGCCCGGTGGCATAGTTAATATTGCCGCCGGGGGCAATGCCAATGCCGCCCACCTGGGCCGCCAGGGCATCCGAGAGATAATCGCCGTTCAGATTCATCGTCGCCAGGACGTCAAAATCGCGCGCCCGGGTGATGGTCTGCTGGAAGACAATATCGGCGATGACGTCTTTGATCAACAGCTTGCCAGATTTTAAAGCAGCATCCTGTTCGGCGTTCGCGGCATCTTCGCCCTCTTCTTCCTTAGTGCGTTCCCATTGCGCCCAGGTGTAAACCTTGTTGGAAAACTCACTTTCGGCCAGTTCATAGCCCCAATTGCGGAAAGCGCCTTCGGTGTATTTCATGATGTTGCCCTTATGTACCAGGGTGACACTCTTGCGCTTGTTGTCCAGCGCCCACTGAATGGCAGCCCTCACCAGACGGAAAGTGCCTTCCTTCGAAACAGGTTTGATGCCGATCCCGGCGGTGTCGGGGAAGCGAATTTTGCCAAATTCACTGGGGAAATGCTGTTTGAGCAGGTCTTTAAAAGCCTGGTTGCCGGGAGTGCCGTTCTCGAACTCGATGCCGGTATAAATGTCTTCCGTGTTTTCACGGAAAATAACCATGTCCACGTATTCGGGGTGCTTGACTGGCGACGGCACGCCGTTGAAGTAGCGCACCGGGCGCTGGCAGACATACAGGTCGAGCGCCTTGCGCAGAGCCACGTTCAATGAACGGATGCCTCCGCCGATGGGCGTGGTCAACGGCCCTTTAATGCCCACCAGGAATTCCTGGAAACCCTGCACTGTTTCATCTGGCAGCCACGAACCGAAATTGTTGTACGCTTTCTCACCAGCGAAAACTTCCATCCAGGCGATTTTGCGGCTGCCTTTGTAGGCTTTTTCAACAGCCGCATCGAAGACGCGCACCGAAGCGCGCCAGATATCCCGACCGGTGCCGTCGCCTTCTACGAAAGGTAGAACAGGGCAGTCCGGTACGTTTAATTTGCCATTGTGAATACCAATTTTTTGGCCGCCCTCGGGGACCTTTACGATTTTATATGCCATCTTTCACTCCTTCAACATGATCTCAACAAGTGCTTTGCTTGCCGATTATAGCATCACGAAGAAGGCTCTGAAAGGGTTTTGCGGATAGATGTCCGTGCTTTCTCGCTGCGCACTTTGGGAGGCTTTTCACATGCTATAATAATTCTGCAACTCCATTTTCCTGTCGAGAGGATTCCCCGATGGCCAAGACAAAAGACAGCCCCCAGCCGCATCCTGAACAAAAAGATTGGCATTCTCTAACCCCTCAAGAAATTTCCCACCAATTAGCAACTCCCCTGGAAAGCGGCCTGACGACAGAAGAAGCTGACCGCCGGCTGGAGCTTTATGGCCCAAACCGCCTGGCCGAAGCTCCAGGCGCGACCTTCTGGCAGATGTTGCTCGACCAATTTAAAGATTTTGTGGTGATGTTGTTGATCGTGGCTGCGCTGGTTTCCGCCCTTTTAGGTGATTTTATCGAAGCGGCGGCGATCATGGCGATTGTCATTTTGAACGCCGCCCTGGGCGTGATCCAGGAGCGGCGCGCCGAGCAGGCTCTGGCGGCGCTGCGCAAGCTGGCTGCGCCTGATGCGCAGGTGCTGCGCGATGGATCGCGCAAGGTACTGCCCTCGCCAGAACTGGTGCCTGGCGATATCGTGTTTGTAGAAGCGGGCAATCATATCCCTGCCGACATTCGTTTGTTAGAGGCCGTTAACCTGCGTGTCGACGAAGCTGCCCTGACCGGTGAGTCGGTGCCGGTGCAGAAAAACGCTAACATCAAACTGGCGACCGATATCCCGCTCGGTGATCGCAAGAATACTGCCTTCATGGGCACCCTGGTGACCTATGGGCGCGGCCGGGGGGTGGTGGTGGCTACGGGTATGCGCACGCAGATCGGCCTGATCGCCGAGATGCTGTCATCGGTCGAGCAAGAGCCCACCCCCTTACAGCGCCGCCTGGAAGAGCTGGGCAAAGTATTGGGTTGGGGGGCGCTGTCGATCTGCGCCCTTGTATTTATCGTGGGCCTGCTGCGGTATACCGATATCGGCTTGATTACCGCCCCGGGTGGAGGGCTGTTGGCTTACCTCAACTCAGCAATTGCCGATATCACAGAGCTGTTCCTGATTGCCGTCAGTCTGGCGATCGCCGCCGTACCCGAAGGCTTGCCGGCAGTCGTGACAATCAGCCTGGCGTTGGGTATGCGTGAGATGATCCACCGTCACGCGCTCATCCGCCGCCTGTCTTCTGTCGAAACGTTGGGTTCGGCGACGGTTATCTGCTCGGATAAGACCGGCACACTGACCCAAAACGAAATGTCTGTCACCCAGATCTGGGTGGACGGACAGGCGGTGCATGTCAGCGGAGAAGGCCGTACACTGCAGGCTGCCTTTTCTGAAAAGAACCAGGCAGTGGATTTGACTCATTACCCGGCCGTGCGCAGCTTATTATGGGCAGCGGCTCTGAACAATGATGCTGAATTGGAAATATCGGGCGAGACCAGCAACCAGCAAACCTACCGCATGGTGGGCGATCCGACGGAAGGCGCCCTGGTGGTGGCGGCAGCCCGGGCGGGCTCGCTGCCGCGCCCGCTGAACAAGGCCTATCCACGCGTTCAGGAAGTGCCATTTGATTCGGTGCGCAAACGCATGGTCACAGTACACAATATTATCGATGCCCGGCCTGAAGATGCTTCCCCCTTCTACCAGCCCATGAAGGGTTATGTTGTGACATTGAAGGGCGCGCCCGACGTTGCGCTCAGCCTGTGCAGCGGTTACCAGCGTGCGGACGATACCCCGGCTCTCTTGGATGAGGCCGGACGGCAGCGGATCTTGCAAGCCAATGACGAAATGACGCGTTCGGCTCTGCGTGTATTGGGTGTGGCATACAAGCCTCTGCCGGCCATGCCGGATGTTGCCAACCTGGCGGACCTGGAAAAGAATATGATTTTCATTGGCCTGGTGGGCATGATTGACCCGCCGCGGCCAGAGGTGTCACCTGCTTTGCAGAAAGCCGCCCAGGCGGGCATCCGCACGATTATGATCACCGGCGATTACCCCAACACAGCGCGGGCGATCGCCGAATCGATTGGCCTGCTGCGCAAAGGCCATCATGTGTTGACAGGCGCTGATCTCAACCAACTCAGCGATGCGGAGCTCAAGAAACAGGTCGAGGAAACCGATGTGTTTGCCCGCGTTTCTCCTGAACACAAGCTGCGCATCGTGGATGCGCTGCGCGCCAACAATGAAGTGGTGGCAATGACAGGCGACGGGGTTAACGATGCCCCTTCCATCAAGCGCGCCGATATTGGCGTGGCGATGGGCATCACAGGCACTGACGTTGCCAAGGAAAGCGCCGATATGGTGCTGACTGACGATAACTATGCCAGCATCGTTTCGGCTGTTGAACAGGGCCGCGTCATTTATGACAATATTCGCAAGTTTGTTTACTTCCTGCTCTCATCCAATGTCGCCGAGATTATGACCATCTTCCTGGCGACAATCGCAGGATTGCCCACCCCTCTGACGCCCATTCAGCTACTGTGGCTTAATCTGTTAACTGACGGCGCCCCGGCTCTGGCCCTGGCTATGGAAAAAGGCGATGATGATATCATGCGGCGCAAGCCTCGCCCGGCTCACGAACCAATCATCAATGGGACGATGACAGCAGGCGTTACACTGCAGACCATTGCCCAAACAGGAGCAACGCTGGCTGCCTTTGTCATGGGCCTGCTATGGCATTTGCGTGCTGGTACCTTGATTCCGGCTGGGGCAAATCCTCTGCTCTTTGTATTGCAATATGACTGGCGAGGCGTGGACGTACAAACTGCTGAAACGATGGCATTTGTGACGCTCTCGTTGTGCGAGCTTTTCCGGGCATACACGGTGCGCTCTGAGCATCAATCGATTTTCCATATCGGCTTCTTTTCCAACCGCTATATGCAGTTGGCGGTTGGGGCTTCCCTTCTTCTGCTTGGGCTGGTCATTTTTGTGCCTTTCTTGCAGCCGATTTTCAACACGCATACAATGAACCTGATGGAAATCGGTGTTGTATTGGTGCTTGCCTTGATCCCCGCCACAAGTGAAGAGATCTTCAAAGCGATTTCGCGATCAAGGCAGGTCAAATCGAATTGACTCTTGCATCCCCAGCCGTTTGACTTTACAATAGAAAAAATGTTCTGGTAAACAAATGGCCGAGGGAGCAGTATGTCACTGGATTTTCAGCAGGTAAACCAGCAGGTGCACAATCTGGGCGAAAAAGCAGCTTCGCGCCAGGAACAAGTAAAAGCTGCCTATGAGCGGGCGCGCCAGCTCATGGCGCGTTTTGCCCGTGATTTTGCTGCCCTGCAGGCACGCGTGACCCTGATCACCCGCCATTATGACGCCGGTTTGCGCTGTGCCCTGCCGACGCGGCCGGAAATTCGTGCGCCTGAGGCATTGGACAGGAGTTTCCCGCTGCCGCCAGCGCCGGTCCAGGCCACGATCATTGCCGCAGATGGCTCACAAATTCCGTATGATCGTCATGAGGCGGTGGAATACTGCCTGGTGAACGTGGGAGCGATCCAGATGGCGCTCAACAGCGCGGCTGCCCCTCGAACAATGGTGCACAGCCACCTGATTTACGATGAAGAGCTTTTCCCCGACAATAATCCGCTCAGCGAAGCCAGCCTGGCGCTGCTGCGTGATAATCTCGAGCGCACCCTGCTGGCTGACCTGGCTGAAACCGCCAACTCGCCGGTGATGACCTTCACCGATGGCCCGATGGAACTGTGGGGCGCCAAGGATTCCCAAACGGAAGGGGTTGGCTTCCAGAAACAATTGAAAGAATACCAGAAGGCACTGCGACGATTGTGCAAAAGCGGGGCTGGGGCAGCCGGCTATGTTGACAAGCCAGCTTCTGACCTGGTTGTACGCCTGCTGGAGGTCATGGATATTCCCGAAGCCGAGCTGAAAGATGTCAAAAACCGCCACCCGCTGCGCGGCGTGCGCGATTTTGACCTGTACCGTCTTCTGCTGGAGCCCGGCGAGCGTTCGGCGGTATTTAAATTACAATCTCAATCGGCGGGCCAATATCAGGATGAGCTGGAACTGCATTTCTTCTATTTGAATGTTGGTCGGCCTGGCCATGCCTGGGTGTCGCGGGTGGAAATCCCGGCCTGGGTGGCGGCAGACGCGCAAAAATTAGACTTGCTGCATGCGGTGCTCATCCAGCAGTGCCGCGTCACCGCGCAGCGGCCTTTTCCGTACATGCTGCACCGCGCCCACGAGACAGCGGTCGTCTCGCTGGAAGAGCGCGAACAGGTCACTCAAATGATTGTCCAGGAGCTGCGGCGGCGCGGCGTGGAGCCGGGCGAGAAGTCTTATAAACAGTTCTTGAAAGACGTGCAAGGTAGGACAGGATATAAACCATGAACGAAATTGAAGTGGGTCGTTTGCTGCGCGGCGCGCTGACGGGCTTTGTCGTCGGCTGCCGGGTTGTCCAGGCCAACACGCCAGGCCTAGGCGCGTTAGTGCGCGTCCGCCTGGAGGATGGCTACGAAATATTTGGTTTGATCCACGATATCCACATCGATGACGATGGCCTGGTGCGCCAGTTGGTGACCGGCAGCCAGATCGATGAATCAATCATCCAAGACAACCGGATTAACCGCAACGTGCCGCTGGAAATGGGGGTGTTGGCTGTCGGTTACCGCCAGGGGAACCGCATTTACCACCTGCTTCCGCCGCGCCCAGCCCTCAGCCTGGACAAGATTTTCCTGTGCAGCCCGCAGGAAATTCGTGAATTCACCAGTGCAGGCCACTTTGGCTATTTCCGTCATGTTCTGCGCGCCGCTGACATACCCGTGGGTGAGCTGTTAGCAGCCCACCTGCAGCAGGCGCAAGAGGCTCACCTGGCCGCCGGGCGCACGGATTGGGCCCAAGGCGCAGCGCAAGAATTGATCACCCTGCTGCGCGATGATTACGCTGCATTGATGGCAGTGTTGGGCGCTTTGGCAGACACGGGTATTCTCGAATAACCGAGGAGACGATCATCATGGATAACAAAAATTTAAACGATCCTCAAGCCGGCGCAATTGGCTATGTCGTTGGCGGCGGCCTGAAAGAGAACCTGCGCGTGCGCCTGAACCTGCCGGCTCAGGAAGTGCAGGAGGGCGGCTTTGTCGTGGTAGAGAGCGGCGACTGGCTTTTCTACGGACTGGTTACGGATTTACAGCTTGGCTCCACCGACCCGCGCTTCGCGGATGAGCCTTCGCAGAACCGCCTGCCAGCCCGCCTGGCTGGTTTGCTGCAAGGCCAAACCCTGTTCACCAACCTGGAAGTTCTGCCGGCCTTGATGCTGGAGCGCGGCCCGGAACCTGGCTCGCCCGCTTACCAGGACTGGCAGGATAAAATTGCGCGCGGAGAAAAAACCGAGCCTCGGCCGCTGCCAGTGAAAACCATCCCGCCTCACCATGCGCCCGTGCGGCTGGCTGCCGCCGGCGATATTGCCGAGGTGTTCGGCGCGCCGGGCGCTGATGGCAATTTCGTCATCGGTTATACCCGCGAGCAGGGTCATCCGGTGTGCATCAACCTGGAACGCTTTGTCCAACGCTCATCGGGCGTCTTCGGCGCGACAGGCACGGGCAAATCTTTCCTTACCCGCATCGTGTTGGCCGGCCTGATGAAATATGACAAGGCCTCTGTGCTGGTGTTCGATATGCACAACGAGTACGGCCTGGATGATACTGCCTCGGATACTGGTAAAAATGTGATCGGCCTGAAGACCAAATTCCACAGCAAAGTGCAAATCATCGGCCTGGGAAGCGGTGCCCAGATCCGCGGCAAGAATCCGGATTTCAACTTAGAAATTGCCATGAGTGACATTCGCCCGGAGGATATCGAAATGCTTACCCGGGAGCTAAACCTGAAAGAGACCACGTCCACCACCCTGGATGCGCTGGTCAAATCGTTTGGCGCCCAGTGTTGGTTTAAAGAGTTTCGCTCGCTGGAGCGCGGCACCCAGGTGGAAGATGAGCAAGGCAAAAAAGTGCCGGCGAACGGCAGCGTGGAGTATTGGGCCAACGCTGAAGGGGTCAATGTGATGGCTGCTCAGGGACTGCATGATAAGCTGCGCCGTCTTTTCAACAAGAGCTACATTGTCGAAAAACCGGCAGTGGACAGCGTCAGCGAAATCATCCAAATGCTGGAGGCGGGCAAGCATGTGGTGCTGTCATTTGGCGGGTACGAAAGCGACCTGGATTATCTGCTGGTCTCCAACCTGCTCACTCGCCGCATTCGCGAGGCCTGGGAAAACCGCACGAACCAGTATCGTTCGCACGGAGGCAGTGAACCTCGCCCGCTGGTGATTGTAGTGGAAGAAGCGCACAAACTGCTCAACCGGGAAATGGCATCACAAACCACCTTCAGCACCATCGCCCGCGAGCTGCGCAAGTATTACGTCACTCTGCTGATCATTGACCAGCGCCCATCTCAAATATATGATGAGGTGATGTCCCAGCTTGGCACACGCATCTCGGGCTGGTTGGGCGATGAAAACGACATCCAGGCGGTGCTGTCAGGGTTAGCCGGCCGCGATGCCCTGCGCGGCATGCTGGCGCGCTTGCAGCCGAAAGAAGAAGTTCTGCTTCTGGGATGGGGGGTGCCGATGCCTCTGCCAGTGCGTTCACGGCGGTATGATGAGGTTTTCTGGCAAGAGCTGTTCGGGCGCTCGGTTGGGAAGCGCGCTGAAGGACAGGTATTGCGTGAGCTCGGTTTTTAGGTGGTCTTTCTTGAGACTCTCGAGCGCTGCCAATGATCAATTTGCCAGCCAGGCTGGTTGAAAAATAGTTCTCGCTTTCGGTATAATAAGATCAGGATTGTGAATATCCTGGCGATTATGCCAGAAATCCGATTTGTCAAACGTTCTACAAACGAACATTCAATCAACAGGAGAAACGATATGGCTATCAGTAAGAAGATGCAAGACGCAATCAACGACCAGATCAACAAAGAATTCTATTCAGCCTACCTGTATTTGGCGATGTCGGCAGAATTTGCTGCTCGCAACCTGGGTGGATTTGCGCATTGGCTGCACATCCAGTTTACCGAAGAGCAAGAGCATGCCCTGAAGTTCTATGAGCATTTACTGGAACGCGGGGGCAGTGTGGCGCTGAAGCCGATCGCCCAGCCTGCGTTTACCTACACCACCAACCTGGCCGCCTTCGAACAGGTTGCTGAGCACGAAGCGGCTGTGACGGCTTCCATTTACAACCTCTACGAAACCGCCCTGTCGGAGAAAGATTACCCTGCCCAGGTTTTACTCCAGTGGTACATCAACGAACAGGTCGAGGAAGAGAAGAATGCCGCTGAAATTGTCGAGAGCTTAAAGCGCATTGATGCTCACGACACGGCTGTGCTGATGCTCGATCACCAGCTCGGTAAACGCGGCGGCGATTAGCCGCTTGCATTTGGTGCATTTAGGCGACGCGCCCGACCGGTTTTGGCGGCGCGTCGCCTGTTTTGGAGGCAAAATCGTAATGAACCTCACCGAAAGTGTTGAGCATTTCGCTCTTTCACATTGTGACTTACAAGACGGGCAGCTCGATATTCCTTGGCAGTGGGGCGACTACGATGAAGGTGTTCGCTTTGCATTTTTTCGTGTTTACGAGACTCTGCGACTGCTGGCTGCCGAGATAACTCCCCAACGCGCCGCTTATCGCCCATGGACCACAGCCCAGGCGCTTCTTGGGCATTACCATTCGGCGTACCGTGATTGGCAGGCTGTGCACCTGGGCTTAAGCGATGAATTGGCGCTCCGGCGCCCGGCACCGGGAGAATGGTCTGTGCGCACCAGCCTGGCGCACATGCTGGATGCAGAAATTACTTTCTGGTTTCTTAACTCGCAGGCTCTGCTACAAATTAGGAATGGCCAAACGCCGGAGCGCCCCACAGAGGCGGAATGGTCGGAGTTGACCAGGCGCGAACAATTCTTTGAGATTGCTGAAGAAGGCGCTTTTTCGGCATTGGCTGCTTGCCAGGCAGACCTGCATTGGCGCGTGATCGATACGCTCGCCGGCGCCAGTGATGCGGAGCTGGCTGCGCGGGTCTGGTTTTGGGAGAGCCAGCCCATGACAATGCAATTCCGTCTGGAGCGGTTTGACTCACATATGCGCCAACACACCATCCAGGCTGAAAAAGCGCTGGCGTCCCTCGGCCATCTGCCCAATGAAGCTCGCCGCCTGCTGCGTTTGATTTACCAGGCCCTGGCATGCGTAGAAGCGGCGCAGATTGGCGCCCCCGAATTTGCATTGCCTGCCTGCGCTCAGGCTGCCGAGGAAATTTTCAGTTACAATTCACAGGTTATCGCTGCACTGACCGCTGCAGGCGAAAAGAAAACAGCATGACATCGAACACGTTTCTTTTATATGGGGCGTACGGCTACACAGGGCGCTTGATTGCCGAGCAGGCCGTGCAGCGCGGGCTGCGGCCGCTGCTGGCCGGGCGAGACAGCTTGCGGCTGGAGCGCCTCGCCCGGCAGTTGAACCTGGAATACCGGGCGTTTTCGTTGGAGGACAGCGCGGAGCTCGAAAAGGCCCTGGCAGGACAGCCCTTGATCCTGCACTGCGCCGGGCCGTTTCACCGCACCTATCGGCAGGTTGCTGACGCCTGCCTGCGCACAGGCCGGCATTACCTGGATATCACCGGTGAGATCGCGGTCTTCGAGGGCCTGGCCGCCATGGATTCAGCCGCCCGCCAGGCCGGGGTGATGCTGCTGCCCGGCGTTGGATTTGATGTAGTGCCTTCCGACTGCCTGGCGGCTCATTTGAAGAGCCGCTTGCCCACCGCTGAGCAGCTCGTTTTGGCCATCCGCAACGCTGGCAGCGGTTTTTCTCAGGGGACAGCGCTGACGATGCTGGAGGGCTACCGCCTGCCCGGCGCGGTGCGCCGGAACGGCCGCCTGGAAAACGCGGTAACCGGTGCTCAGCAACGCAGTTTCGATTTTGGGCGCGGCCCGCGCATGGCCGTTTCCATTCCCTGGGGAGATATCTCAACTGCCTACTTCAGCACCGGTATCCCGAATATCGATACCTTCATGGCATTCCCGCCCGCCGTACAGCGCATTGTGCGCCTTAGCGGCGCCTTTAAGGGTGCGCTCGGGACAGGGCTTGCCCAAACGCTCCTGCGCCGCCTGGTCAAAGCTGGCCCGGCCGGGCCAACAGCTGAACAGCGCCGCACCGGCCGCAGCTTTTTGTACGCTGAGGTGCAGGATCCCCAGGGGAAAAAAGCAGCCGCCCGCCTGGAAACCCTGGAAGGCTACGCTTTGACCATCCTGAGCAGTCTGCTGGTGGTCGAAAAAATTTTACGCGGCCAATACTCGCCTGGCTTTCAGACTCCCTCCAAAGCATATGGGCCAGGGCTGGTTCTCGAACTGCCAGAAACACACCTGGTGGACCTGGATTGAGGCTGAATGCACACAGATCTGCCCGCTGCACCGCTGGCCTTGGGGCGCACGGCTGAAATCTACGCCTGGCAGGCCGGTAAGGTGCTTAAGTTGTACCGACCTGGCTTCGGCGAGGGTCTGCCGGAGTATGAACAGCGCGTTGCGCAAATTGTGTTCAACGCCGGTATAGCCGCACCGCAGCCTTTTGAGCTGATCCGGGTCAATGGACGCGTCGGGTTGGTGATGGAACGCGTCGAGGGCCGTTCGCTGGTGGACAGTTTTTTCGCGCGCCCCTGGCGCACTGGCTGGGCAGCGCGCGCCTTCGCCGCGCTGCAGGCCGCCATGCATGTCGCCCCAGCTCCCGGCCTGCCCGAACAGCAACCGCGTCTCAAAGATCGAATTTCACACGCCCCAGGCCTGCCGGACAGCCTGCGAGAGAAGCTCTTGCGGCGGCTGGATGTTTTGCCAACGGCGGATCGTTTATGCCACGGCGATTTCCATCCTGGGAATGTTATCCTTAGCCAGCGTGGGCCGCTGACGATCGATTGGGTGGACGCCTGCAGCGGCCATCCTCTGGCGGATGTGGCGCGCTCCACGCTTCTGCTGTTGTACACCATCTGGCCTGTGCCGCCCTCTCTCGCCGGCTATGCGGGCTTACTGCGAAAAATATTTTACCGCGCCTATATCCGGCGCTATTTTGAGCTGGCGCCGGGGCGGCAGAGAGACATATCGGCCTGGCTGCCAGTGGTGGCGGCAGCCCGCCTGGTGGAAGGCATCCAGGCTGAAGAACTCATCTTGAAAGGCCTGGCCGGTCAAGTAAATTAAGCCCAGACACGGTGTGTAAATAAGGAGTCAGACTGAATTCATGAAAGTCGCTACGTTATGTTATGTCCGGCGCAATGGGCACACTTTAATGGTGCACCGGATCAAGAAAGCCAACGATATGCACATGGGCAAATGGAACGGCCTGGGCGGCAAGCTCGAGGCTGGCGAGACGCCGGAAGAGTGTGCCGTGCGGGAAATATTTGAGGAATCAGGTTTGCAGGTGCGCAACCCGCTGCTAAAAGGCCTGCTGACATTTCCGGGCTTTGCCAATGAAGAAGACTGGTATGCCTTTGTGTTTGTAACCGACGACTTTTCTGGTGATCTGATTGACTCGCCGGAAGGGCATCTGGAATGGATTCCGGATGAACGCCTGTTGGAACTGAACCTGTGGGAAGGCGATCGCATCTTTATCCCCTGGTTAGACCAGCCGGGATTCTTCTCTGGGAAATTTGTGTACAAACACAATATCCTGGTCGCGCATGATGTTGTTTTCCACCATCTGGATTGAGAGTTCTACGATGACAGGTGAGAAAGTGATTTCACTGCAGGCAGCACGTACTCTGGCGCTGCACACCCAGGGGTTAGCCCGGCCAAATACCCCCGGATCACAATCTGGTATGGCCGAGATCGAGGCGGCCGTCAGGCAGGTTGGCGCCTTACAGATCGACACCTTGCATGTCGTGCAGCGCAGCCATTTTATCGTCCTGTGGAGCCGCTTGGGCTCTTACCAGCCGCGCGATTTCGAGCGCCTGGTGTATGATCCGGCGCACCGTGTATTGTATGAAGATTGGCTGCACGCGGCTTCTATTTTACCTCTCAGCGAATATCGCTACAGCCTGCCGCGTAAGAAGCGGGCGCGCCAGGAGCCGAGCTCCTGGTACGAGCGCTGGTTGGCGGACGGCGAAAATTTGAATATGATGGAATCAGTCCTGGAACACATCCGGCTGGAAGGCCCGGCGCGCACCAAACATTTCAAGTCAGATGGCCGCCGGCGCGGCGACTGGTGGGATTGGAGTCCAGCCAAGCGCGCCCTGGAATGGTATTTCGCCTTTGGCGACTTGATGGTCAGCGAACGGGTGAACTTTCAGCGGGTCTATGACCTGACCGAGCGCGTCTTACCCGCCTGGGTGGATACCAACGTACCCTCCGAAGCAGAGGTTGACCGCCATTGGGCGGAGCTGGCGGTTCGCTGCCTGGGTATCTGCACAGTTGACCAGGCTGCCACCTACACTTACCGGAAGGCTGTTCCTTCGCGTCAGGCTGTGAAAGGACTGCTGGCGGAAGGCGTGCTCTTGCCGGTGCAGGTCAGCCTGGCTGACGGCCGGGTGCAGGAAATGGTGGTGCATAGCGATCATATCGCTGCCCTTGAACAGGCGCAGTCAGGGGAGATTAAAGCCATGCGGACCACCTTTTTGAGTTTTTTCGACAGCCTGTTCTGGGCCAAGGGGCGTGACGAGCAGCTGTGGGGGTTTCGCAATCATCTGGAAGCCTACACCCCGGCGCCAAAGAGAGTTTATGGCTATTTTTCTTTGCCCATTTTGCACCATGAACGCATTATCGGACGGCTCGATCCGAAGCTGGAGCGAAAAGAGGCAATCTTACGCTTAAAAGCACTGCATCTCGAGCCGGGCGTTGAGCTGGAAAACGAGCTGGTCACGGCAGTTGCCGGAGCGATGCGGGATTTTATGCACTTTCACAAAGCCCAAAATCTGGTGATTGAAAACAGCCAGCCTGCTGAATTTGGGCGCAATCTGCTGGCGGCGTTGTGATAACCAGTCTTTCTTGAGTGACCTGTTGAAAGTGGTGCAGGGCCAGGTCGCCCAAATGGGGCTGGCAGCAGGCGGTTACCGTGGTAAACGGCGAAGCATACCAGGAATTGCCGCTGCTGCATTTTCACCTGGTTGCCGGAAGCCTGAGCTGTTATTCGCCGGTGACCCGCGTCAAGATGCGCCTGGCTTGCAGTAAAGGCAGTTGAAAACGATCGGATGGCACGCTCAGGTTGAAATCGCGGATGTGTTTATTCAACTTGCTCACGCGTTCTTCAAAGGCTGACAGAGCGCGCTGCCATTCAGTCTCTACCCACTTCTGATCCTGCGATTGTGCCTGAGCCTCCTGTCGCCACTCCCAGGCGCTCTGCAGGGCAATCTCCAGCGCGCTGATTTCGTTCTCCAGCTCGTGGCGGGTTTCAATCCAAGGCAGGGAGTAGCCTCCGGTCTGCAAAACATGGTGCGCCAGCCGCCAATCAGGGTCTGCAAAGGGATTTTCGTCCAGGTTGAGCGGCTTGCCCTTGCCTTTGAGATCTTTGAACTGGCCTTCTTCCATCGCTTTCTTGATTTGTTCTTCGATCGATTTCATGTGTCACCTGTAATAAATTATGGTAAGAGGTAGGATGCGATTTCATTGCCTCTCTGATCGCGCAAAACCGCCGTGTCGCCTGATTTCCACACCGTGTGGGGCGAATTCCAATATAAGTCTGTGGCGCTGTTATTGCCTTTGTTTGAGTGGATAAAAACCACCGCGCCGGGGAACAAGCTCAGGCGCGGGAAAGTGAAGACGTCCCCGCGCCCGTTCTCCAGCCGCCAGGATTCCAGTACAGCTTGCCCGCCGCCGGTGTGCACAATTTTGACCAGCTCGCTGTCGAGGATGCCTGCGCCCTGGATGCTCTCGATGACCAGGCGCGGCGGGGAGGTATCAGTTGTGGGTGTGGCAGTGGGTGTGGCGGTGCGCGAAGGCAGCGGAGTGATGGTAGGAATTTCGGTGGGCGGCGCGGCGGGCGTCTCGGTGGGCAGTGGGACGACCGGGATGAGCAGTTTTTGCCCGACATAGATGTTATTTGGATCACTCAGATTGTTGGCGCGCAGGATATCGTCCACAGAGACATGAAATTGGATAGCTATTTTGCTCAAGATATCGCCGGTCTGAACAATATAGGCTTGCAGCGGAATGGGTGTCTCGCTGGGGGCGCCGCTGTTGAAAAAACCTTCTGGGGTAATTTCCGTACCAGGGATGGTGGGAATCACTGTTTGAGGAACAGGTACGGGCACGGTGACCAGCACAGTCACCATCACCGTGGCAGCCGATTCTACCTGGGGTTTCTTTTCCCACACTTTCAACACCAACCAGGTGGTTGCAGTGGCAATCAACACATTGAAAACCAGGATATAAAAAAAGCGCTTCCAGTTCATAACCGTCCTTTTCTGACATGATAGCATAAAATTCGTGCTTTTCTAGGATAAAATGAAGCTGTGCCGGTTATCATCGATGGACATAATTTGATTCCACATATATCAGGTCTTTCTTTGACGCATCTGGATGACGAGCAGGAATTAATCCGCCTGCTGCAGGAGTATGCGCGCCTGAGCCGCAAGCAGGTGGAAGTGTATTTCGACAACGCCCAACCAGGTCAGTCAGGTATGCGTAAGTATGGCACCCTGGCAGTTCATTTCGTGCGAGCGGGGCTGGCAGCAGATGAAGCGATCCGCTCTCGTCTTGAAAAATTGGGGCGAGCGGCGCGCAACTGGCTGGTGGTCAGCTCGGACCAACGCGTGCAAACCTACGCTCGCTCCATGCATGCTCTGGTGAAATCCTCACCAGCCTTTGCAGAGGAAATGCGAACCGTAATGCGGCAATCATCCAAAGCATCCGGTTCACACCAGGAGGCAGGCCTGGATGAAAATGAAGTGGCGCAGTGGCTTGAAATTTTCGAGGCAAGAAAAACGAAAAAAAACTAAATCGGATAATACTAATCCAGTATTAATGCAGCAGCAGATAATTTGGGGTATATTTATCAAGACACCTGCCTCCTTTATTGGTTATTCAGGCGTCATCCACCAAACAAAGTTTTTGCTCGTCCCCCCCGTGCAAAACCTGGTGGCCTCCTTAGATAGCCGGACGTGTCCCCCCCACGCCCGGCTTTCATTTTAGAGGATAAAAAGAAAGGGCTGTCCTTTTGAGACAGCCCTTTCTTTTGAAGAGAAAGCTTAGCGGCGAGCGTTGGGATCATGCGGTTGTGGGCCGCCGCTACTCATACCGATGGGGTGGTATGTGGGTTCAGGCCGGGCGTAGCCCGGTTGAGCGTTGGGTGAAGGCTTGGTGGCAGGGCGGAACGTTGGGGCGCCGGTGGCCTGGGGCAGGGTGCGCAGAGCAGGCTGAGCTGGGCGCACGGGGTTGGTACGGTTGAACGAAGAGCGGCCGCGGCGGTCTCCCTGGCTGAACATGCGATCACCGGCAACGGAGAAGGTGCCAATAATCAGAATGCGGATCAGCCAGACCATGATGGCGACGAAGATGGGGACGACTTTGAGTAGGATGTCACGGCTGATGACTGCGTTGCCCAAAGTCTGGTGATTGAGGATGGCGATCGACACACCCCACCAGGTCAGGATGGCGTTCATCGAAGCAGCCAGGAGCCAGGCACCGAACAAATACCATATTTCGGCCGGTTCATCGGCGCCTTGTTCGGGGGTGAACAGGCGGGCGATGCCGGCAAAGTCAATGCCGCAGAAGGCAATAGCCAGGATGGTTGACCATTTGATGCCGATAAATTGCAGGTTGCCCAAAAGGTCGGCCAGGGCAAAATCGGTGGTACTGTAATTAAACATTTCGAATGCCAGCAGGGCGACCACAATGAGCACCCCAAAGGCCAGGCCGCGGTTCAACCGGCGAAGATTTGGAAAGATTTGAGGGAAGGGGGCGTTCATTTTATTTTCTCCATTTTTTGAATACGAGACATTTGGTGAACATTTGTTCTAACGACTATATAATAGAATAATTGTTCTAATTTGTCAAGAGGGAAAATTAATTAAATCATCGCTGGAAACGTTGTTGCATGCGATACGTATCTTCAATCAAGCCTCGCCTTATCATCTCGGGTGGAAGATTGTATATAAAATGTATATATTATATTGACACAAAATGTACAAAAGAGTATAATTTGGTCAAACCAAGGTGAAATTTTCCTGGAGGCCTTTCATGGATCGAGATTATAAAAACGCTATGACAATCGAATCAAGCCGCACTGCCAACCTTACTTTGTGGGGCGGGATTTTATTCAGTTTCTTGTTCACACTGCTGATCGCCTGGGCCGGCCAGCGGTTAGAGGCGATCCAACTGCTGCCGGACCAAGGCCCTGCCTGGTATTATTGGAAGCTGCCTCAACCCACCACCTGGACGCGTTTAAGCGCCTGGGGATTGTATCTGCTCCACCAGGTCAGCATGTGGGGCTTGATTTATTACGCCCAAAATAAGGTAAAAACGTATACCAACGGCCTACACGGCGTGAATATCGCTGCGTTGGGTGTGAATGCCCTGTTCATCGTTATTCATTTCATCCAGACCCACATTTTTTACGATGGTCTGGCGCAAGATGTCTCGATTTTTTCTTCCCAGGGCTCGGTGATCGTTCTTCTGGTCTGGGTACTTCTCATGGAAAATAAGCGCCGCGGCTTGTTCTTTGGCAAGAAGGCGCCGATCAAGGATGAGATCATCGCCTGGGCCCGCAAATACCACGGTTATTTCTTCGCCTGGGCGACAATTTATACTTTCTGGTACCACCCGATGGTTTCAACGCCCGGTCATCTGGTTGGCTTCTTCTACATGTTTTTGCTGCTCCTTCAGGGCAGCCTGTTCCTGACCCGGATCCACCTCAACCGGTATTGGATGGTCACGCAGGAATTGATGGTGGCCATCCACGGCACGATTGTCGCCCTGGTGCAGGGCAACAACTTATGGCCGATGTTTTTCTTCGGTTTTGGCGCCCTGTTCATCCTGACGCAAATGCACGGTTTGCGCTGGCCGCTTTGGCCGAAGCTGATGGCTCTGGCGCTGTATTTTGGCGGCGCAGTCTGGGTGTATTATGGGCGCTGGGCTGCGTTGAATGAAATCATCCGCATTCCGATTATTGATTATCTCTCGGTTGTCATCCTGGCTCTGCTGATTGGCGGCGGACTTGCGCTGGGCGGTTGGATCCGCCAGCTCCTAAATAAATCCCAACCGGCTATCAGCGGGCCAGGCGCGGCGGATTAATCACCTGAGACTGAGCGGCACTCAGGCTCAATCCCTGGCTGTTTTATGAAGGTTCCCGCCGGACGCCGTGGCGCTTGCGCAGTTCGGCGTCAATATCCTCCAGGGTCAGATCGTAGTTGGCCAGCAGTACAAAGCTGTGATAAAAAAGGTCCGAGATTTCCTCGACCAGGCGTTGTTTGCCCTGGCCTTTGCCGGCCAGGATCACTTCCATCGCCTCTTCCCCAACCTTCTTCAGGATTTTATCCTCGCCCTGGCTGAATAATTGGTTGGTGTACGATCCTGGCTGTGGATTTGCTTTGCGATCCTGGATCAGCGCGAAAAGTTCTTCAAACATAGCAGTTGCCTCTCTATTCTAAATTGCGGTAAAAACAACTGGTTTCACCGGTGTGGCAAACCGGGCCATCTGGATGGGCTTTCACCAGCAGGGTGTCGGCGTCGCAGTCGACGTTCACTTCGTGGACGTGCAGGTAATGGCCGGAGGTCTCGCCTTTGAGCCACAATTTTCCTCGGCTGCGGCTCCAGAAGTGAGCCAGGCCGGTTTCCCGTGTCAGGCGCAGAGCTTCGGCGTCCATCCAGGCAACCATCAACACCTGGCCGCTGTCGGCGTCCTGCACCACGGCCGGGACCAATCCATTGGCGTCGAAATTGATCTCGATCATATCAACCCTTCAAAACCCTGGTCGAGCCCGACCGGGCGAATCGGCAGGCCGCGCTCCAGTAAAAAGCGTTTGACCTGACCGACGGTGAGTTTCTTGTCGTGGAACAATGAAGCAGCCAGAGCGGCATCCGCCTGGCCTTGGGTAAGCACCGCCGCGAAGTGCTCCAGGCGGCCTGCGCCCCCGCTGGCGATAACCGGCACGTTAACCACCTGGCAGACCGCCCGAGTCAGGGGAATGTCATAACCGTCCAGGGAGCCATCCGCATCCATGCTGGTCAGCAGAATCTCGCCAGCGCCTAACTCTACACCCCGCCGTGCCCATTCCACCGCGTCCAGGCCGGTCGGGGTGCGCCCGCCGTGGGTGTACACTTCCCAGTCACCGGAGGCGCGCTGCCGGGCGTCGATGGCCAATACGATGCATTGGCTGCCGAAGCGCCCGGCGCCCTGGCTTAAGATCTCGGGATGCTGCACGGCGGCGGTGTTGACGCTGACCTTATCCGCGCCGGCCAGCAGGATGCGGCGCATATCATCCTGGCTGCGAATGCCGCCGCCCACCGTTAGCGGTAAGAACACCTGGTCGGCCACCTGGCGCACCATTCCAGCGGTTGTCTGGCGGCCTTCAGGGCTGGCGGAAATATCCAGGAAGACCAGCTCGTCGGCGCCCATGCGGTCGTATAGTTGAGCCTGCTCCACGGGATCGCCAGCATCGCGCAGGTTTACAAACTGCACTCCTTTGACCACGCGGCCATCTTTGACATCCAGGCAGGGGATAATCCGTTTGGCTAACATGCCAGCGCCTCCTGCAAGCTGAATTCACCCTCGTAAAGGGCACGCCCGGCGATCACACCAGCCAACCCGAACCGGCGCGCCTGGCGAATTTCATCCAGGCTATGGATGCCTCCCGAGACAATCACTGCCAGCCCGCTGGCCTGTTGCAAAGCCAGGCTGGCAGGCAGGTTTGCCCCAACGCCTGTGCCGTCGCGGGCGATATCTGTATAGATGACGCGCCGCAAACCAGCCGCAAACAAACGCTGGCCCAGCTCTAGCGCGCCGATTCCACTTGACTGCACCCAACCGTGCGTTTTAATCATCCCTTGCTCGGCGTCCAGGGCCGCCCCCACGCGCTCCGAGCCAAACTGCTGCAGGGCGGCCTGCACCAGCGCCGGGTTTTGCACGGCCGCAGTGCCCAGCAGAAGGCGCCCCACGCCCATCTCCAGGGCCTGCCCAACTGCTTCGAGCGTGCGCAGGCCGCCGCCAAACTGCACCTGCACGCCCTCGGTGCGGCAAACGGACAAAATAGCCTGCAGCGCTGCCTGGTTGGCGCCATCTGCCTGGCCGAAAGCGCCGTCCAAATTGACAACGTGGATCCAGCGCGCCCCGGCCTGTACCCACTGCGCGGCCTGGGCAGCCGGGTCAGCATTGTACACTATCTGGCGGGTCAGATCGCCCCGGCGCAGGCGCACCACCTGACCCTGACGCAAGTCGATGGCAGGATAAATCGTGAAAGCGTCCATCAGCCGCGCTCCACAAAATTGCGCAAAATTTGCAGACCGACCGCCTGGCTTTTTTCAGGATGGAACTGTACGCCATACAGCCGGCCGCGCCCGACCACGCTGGCGTATTGCAGACCGTATTCGGTGTACGCCAGGATATCGTCGGCCTGGGCGGCAGCGCAGTAATAGCTGTGGTTGAAATAGGCGTAACTATCTGCGGGCAAATTTTGCAGCAGGGGGTGACTGGCGCAGTTCAGCAGTTGATTCCAGCCCGTCTGCGGCACTTTCAAGCTCGCAGCAGAGAAACGCCGCACCCGCCCGGGCAGCAGGCCCAGGCCGGGATGTTCGCCCAACTCTTCGCCAACCTCAAACAAGAGCTGCATGCCCACGCAGATACCCAGCAGCGGTGTTCCCCGCTCGACGATCTGGCGCACAGCGCTTTCCAGGCCGCGCTGGCGCAGGCCGGACATGCCATCGGCGAACGCCCCTACCCCTGGCAGCACGACTTTGTGAGCGTTCAAGATCACCTCGGGGTCTTCGGTCAGGCGGACGTCAGCGCCAGCGGCGCTGAGCGCCTTTTCCACCGAACGCAGGTTGCCGATGCCATAATCGATGAGGGCGATCACATCAATGTCCCCTTGGTGGATGGTACAGCTTTGCCGCGCCGGTCGTCCAGGCGGGTGGCAGCTTCCAGGGCGCGGCCCAGGGCTTTGAACAGCGCCTCAGCCTGGTGGTGGTCATCGCGCCCGTACAGCACGCGGGCATGCAAATTGAGACGCCCGGTCACAGATAATGATTGAAAGAAATGCTCGACCAGGCTGGTCGGCAGGCTGCCGATGGAAGGTCCGTGCCAGTCGACCTGGATCACGCTGAACGGACGGCCGGATAGATCCACCGCCACAAAGGCCAGGCTTTCATCCATAGGCATGTAGGCTGAGCCGCTGCGCACGATGCCGCGCCGCTCGCCCAGGGCTTTATCCAACCCCTGGCCGAGCACCAGGGCGCAGTCTTCTACGGTGTGGTGCGGGTCGATGTGCAGGTCGCCGGCTGCTTTGAGATGGATATCGAACAGGCTGTGCACGGCCACGTGACTGAGCATGTGATCGAAAAAACCGATGCCCGTTTCAATCTGCCAGCGACCGCTGCCATCCAGGTCCAGGGCCAGCTGGATGTCGGTTTCGTTCGTTTTGCGTTCAATCTCAACTTTGCGCATGAGTTCACCTTATCTTCGTTTTTAAATTGCCTTCAACACGCTGACCAGGCGGTCGGTGTGCTCGGGCTTGCCCACGCTGATGCGGATGCAGTTGGTCAGGCCTGGTTTGTTGAAATAGCGCACCAGCACCCCGGCCTGGGCGAGCTGCTGCTTGAGCAGGCCGGCGTCTCGGCCTGACACCTGGCACAGGATAAAATTCGACTGGGTCGGGTAAGGCTGAAGGTATGGGATGTCTTGCAGCAGGTTGAACAGGCGCTCACGCTCGGCCAACAGCCGCTGGCCGACTATCTGCAGTTCGTTGGAATTCGCCAGTGAGACCTGCGCCGCGGTGGCCGCTGCCACCGAGACATTGTACGGCTGCTTGATTTTCCACAGGTGTTCCAACAGTTGGCCGGGGAAAACTCCGTAACCAACGCGCAGACCAGCCAGGCCGGCCCATTTGCTGAAAGTGCGCAAGACGACCAGGTTGCTGCGGCGGGCAGATTCCTGGATCAAGCTGCTGCCGGGTGGGGCGAACTCGATGTAGGCTTCATCCAGCACCAGCAGCAGGGGTAGATCGAGCAGGCGCTGGATGGCGGTGTGCGGGATCAGGCTGCCATCAGGATTGTTGGGCGAAGCCAGGAAGAGCAGTTTGGGTTGGCGCTGTAAAGCGGCTTGTTCGATGGCAGGTAGATCCAGGCTGAAATCCGGCCGCCGGAAAACCTCAACCACGCGCGCCCCGTTCAAGTCGCCGTCAAAGCGGTACATACCAAACGTGGGTGGGCAGTTCAAAACCACATCGCCTGGCTCGATCACCAGGCGCAAAACCAGGTCAATCAATTCGTCCGCGCCGGCGCCAACCAGCAGGTTTTCGTTCGGCACATCCAGGTATGCTGCCAGCGCGGCGCGCAGCGCGTGGCTGCCAGGGTCTGGATAGATGTGCGGGTATTCCATCTCGGCCAGCGCCTGGCGTACGCAAGGCAGCAGCCCGTACGGATTTTCATTGGCATCGAGTTTGACCAGCTCAGACGGCTGCCGCCCCAGCTTCTCGGAGAGCACCTCAAAAGGCAGGATCGGCTCGTAGGCGGGCATATCTTTGATATGCCGCCGGATCAAGGTTTGCGGGTCGAACATGCGTCACCTATCCTGCACTGCGCCGCTCGGCAGCCGAGGCGTGGGCAGTGAGCTGTTCCGCCCGAGCAATGCGGCTGGCGATCGTGCTCAGTTGGCGCCCGGTGACTTCATCCAGGGCGACGATGCTGGTGATCTTGACGAAGTCCATCACATTCAGCGGGGAGGCAAAGCGCGCTGTGCCGGCGGTGGGCATCACGTGGCTGGGCCCGGCAACATAATCGCCGAGCACTTCAAACGAATGCTCGCCAAGGAACAGTCCGCCCGCGTTGGGGATGAGTGCGGCCAGGGAGGCTGGATCCTCGGCGGCGATACAGGTATGCTCGGCAGCGTAGGCGTTGGCCAGGGCGCAGGCGGTGGCTAGATCGGGTGTGACCACAATGCCGCTGCGGTTGGCCAAGGATTCGGCGATAATGGCGGCGCGCTCCAGGGATTCCATCTGGCGGCCAACTTCCACCTGCACAGCCTGCGCCAGTGCCCGGTCGGGGGTGAACAAAATGGCGCTGGCCAGCACATCGTGCTCGGCCTGGGCCAGCAGATCAGCCGCCACCCATGCCGGGCGGGCGGTGTGGTCAGCTACCACCACCGTCTCGGTTGGCCCGGCCAGGCCATCCAGGCCGACAATGCCGTACACCTGCTGTTTGGCCAGGGTGACAAACAGGTTGCCTGCGCCGACAATTTTATCCACGCGCGGCACACTCTCGGTGCCGAAGGCCAGCGCAGCTATGGCCTGAGCTCCGCCGATGGCAAAGACCTGTTCAACCCCGCACAGGTAAGCGGCCGCCAGGATGGTGGGGTGCGGAGCGGGCGGGGTGCAGACGACGATCGTTTTCACGCCAGCTACCTGTGCCGGGATGACTGACATCAGCAGGGAAGAAGGCAGGGGAGCAGTGCCGCCCGGCACATACACCCCGACGCGCTCCACCGGCGTGACACGCTGGCCCAGGCGGCCGCCCAGTTGGTCGGTCTCCCAATTGGGCAGCGGCTGCATGGCGTGGAACCGGCGGATGCGGTCGGCGGCAATGTGCAGCGCCTGGCGCAGGTCTTCCGACAGCGATTCGTAGGCGGCGTGCAGCTCAGCGGCAGGTACAACCAGCTGCGTCTCAGCCTGCCGGTCGAGCAGAGCAGACCAGCGCAGCAGGGCGTCGTCGCCGTTGGCCTGAACCGACGCCAAAATCTGGCTGACTGCCTGCGGCGGGGTGACGCCTGGGCCGAATAACTGGGCAGTCCTTTCGAGCAAGCGCGGCGGATAGCTGGTCATGCTCAGCGCCTGGCGGCGCAAAATGGTCTTTTGGGCTTCTTCAACTGAATAAATCTGGATCATGACACAGTCCCTTCAGGTATTCAATGATTTCAACATATTGCGGTATTCTTCCGGCTCTTCTTCGAAGATATACATCACCGGCGAAACAACCACTCCACTGCCACCGACCTGCCGCAGCTCGGAGATAGCCTGGGCCAGTTGTGCTTTGTGCACCACCAGGTGTGCGGCAAACCACTTTTCACCGTCTCGGGTGACAACTGGCGAGAGTGTTGGTCCCTGCAGGCCGCCGATCATGGCCTGGTTGAACATGCGTGCGGCGATCTCTTCGGGCGAGTTGCCGCGCATGTTGGCGAAAATCGACACGTTGTCACGAGCCCTCAGATGAGCGACGATGAATTCCAACAGCGTCCGGGCAACGCTCAGGACCGGCGGGCTGGTTTGCAGGCTGGCCCTATTGGCGATCAGGCAGGCCTGCGACGCTAATATCTGGCCATCGCTCAGCCGTTTGAGGCGGTTATCACGCAGCGTGGTGCCCGTCGATACCAGGTCGGTGATCAGATCGGCGTAGCCGATGGTTGGTGCGATCTCCAGAGTGCCCTCAGCGGTGATGTACTCGACTTCTGCCATGCCAAACTGCCGGAAGAAAGCGCTGGCCTGGTTGGGAAACTTGGTCGCCACCCGCAGCGGACGGCCCCACTCATGCTGCAGTCCCACCAGGTCGGCCATGCTGTTGACGTTGTCCCACGTCTCGGGCACGATGACATTCAGGGTGCAGGCGCCGTATCCCAGGCGCGGGTGGATGGTCAGCACGCTGCCGTGATCGCCCTGCTTCTCGGCGACTACATCGCCGCCGGTCACCCCAAAATCCACGCTGCCATCGCGCACGCTGACCACGATGTCGCCTGGGCGCTGGAAGAGCACGGTCAGCCCGGGAATGTTCGGGATGGTTGCTTTGTACTGGCGCGGGTTGGGATGATAAACACTCAAGCCGGCAGCCTCCAACAGGCGCAAGGTTTCTTCGGACAGCGGTCCTTTGCTGGGCAGCGCCAGGCGTATTTCATTTGAAAATCCTGCCATTCAAACCTCCAAGTCGATAAGAAAACGCTCCCCGGTCCGGGGAGCGCCTGTGTTGATCTTCGCGGAGAGCGCCAGCCAGCCCGGCTTACGCTCGCTTAAACCAGCACTGCCCGGAGGGAACCCCGGCAGCATATGCATGGTGATGGTGGAAGCAAAACTGGTTCATAACGGGCGTGATTGTAGCATACCGAGCTGAATTATGCAATGAAATACCACAAATATCATCAGGGTTTATAATTACCTGGCCTGCCCATTCCGGCAAGCCAGGAGCGTATCATGTTTATCGATGATCTCAAAAGAATGACAGAACATTTCAAACCGACCGATCCACTGCCGGTGCTGTTTGTAGGCCACGGCAGCCCGATGAATGCAATTGAGGATAATCCTTTTTCCCGCACCTGGCGGGAAGTAGGCCAGATCCTGCCGCGCCCGAAGGCCATCCTGTGCGTCTCGGCGCATTGGGAGACAGCCGGCACACATGTCACCGCCATGGCGATGCCGCGCACGATCCACGATTTTGGCGGCTTTCCACGCCCGCTGTACGAAGCGCAGTACCCGGCGCCTGGCAGCGCCTGGCTGGCGGAAGAAACCCAAAAGTCAGTGCGCAAAGCCCAGGTCGGCCTGGATCAGCGCTGGGGGCTGGATCACGGCTGTTGGAGCGTGCTGCTGCCTATGTTTCCGCAGGCAGATATACCGGTGATCCAGCTCAGCCTGGATTACACCCAGCCAGCGGCGTATCATTATGAGCTGGCGAAAGACCTGTCTGCCTTGCGCAAGAAAGGTGTGCTGATTATCGGCAGTGGGAACATGGTGCACAACCTGCGCCGCATTGTGTTCCAGAGCGGTGGGGTGGATGATTTCAACCGGCCGTTTGCCCTGGATTGGGCCCTGGAGGCGGATGCAACGTTTAAGAAGCTGATCGCTGGGCGACGCCATGCTGAGCTCTCCGATTACCAGGCGCTGGGCAGCGCCGTGCAGCTGGCCGTGCCCACTCCGGAGCATTACCTGCCGCTGCTCTACACGCTGGCGCTGCAGGAAGCGGATGAAGAAATTACTTATTTCAACGATGTGCCAGTGGGCGGCTCGCTGACAATGACTTCGCTAATCATCAACCAGCCGGCCTGAACTGGAGAGGTTGAGATGTCACTCAAAGACCGGACGGTGGTGATCAGCGGCGCGACAGGCGGGTTGGGGGCGTTCCTGGCGCGCCACCTGGCAGGAGAGGGGGCGAACCTGGCGCTGTTAGGCACTGACCAACAGCGGTTGGACAGCCTGGGAACCAGCCTGGGTTTGCCTTCCGAACGCTGGTTGGCCTGTGAAGCTGACCTGCGTCTCGGGGCGGCGGCGCAGTCAGCGGTCCACGCAGTGCAAGAGAAGTTTGGCCGGCTGGATATCTTGCTGCATTTGGTGGGTGGCTGGGTCGGCGGCAAAAGCCTGGTGGACAGCGTGCCAGCCGACCTGGAGGCGATGCTCGCACAGCACGTCTGGAGCACCTTTCACCTGGCGCAGGCCTGTGTGCCGGGCTTGGTCAAAAACCACTGGGGCCGCATCCTCATTGTCTCCTCACCCTACGCCACACGCCCGAACGCCAGGGGCGGTCCGTATGCAGCCGCCAAGGCTGCCCAGGAAGCGCTCGTGTTGTCTCTTTCGCAAGAGCTGAAAGACACAGGGGTGACAGCCAATATTTTGCAAGTGAAGTCCATCGACCTGAAAGGGGAAAAGCTGGCCACGCCCACACCTGCCAACGCCTCGTGGAGCACTTTGGAGGAAATCGGCGCGGCGGTGATGTATTTGCTTTCCGATCAAGGCGGTGCGGTGAACGGAGCGCGCCTGCCGCTGTACGGCGGTTTTTAGAATTCTTTCTTGAAAAAGGCGCACTTCTGCATTTCGGCGGCGGCGCGCTTTGTTTGGTTTAACCGCTGATCATTTCACCGAGGCCGCCCCTTTTTTCCGGGCTGTCAGGCGATTCGCGTTTATGCGGCAGCTTTTCATCCTTGACAAAACATAATATCGGTTTTATATTTCGGTAGCTAAATAGTTAGGATTGCTTAATTAATAAGAGAGCTTAAATATGCGACAACCTTCACCATTTTTGTCCAATATCCAGGAGTGGATGGAAGTGTTTATGCATCATTCGATGCGTAACTTCCTTCTGTTCGCCAAAGAAACCGGCGTCAGCATGCCCCAGATCGGCGCCATGTTTCATATTCGCCAGCGCGGCGCTTGCGGTGTATCGGCGGTCGGCGATGAGCTGGGGGTCACCAGCGCTGCCGCCAGCCAGATGCTCGACCGACTGGTGCAGCAAAAGCTGATTGAGCGTTCGGAAGACCCCAGCGACCGGCGCAACAAGCAAATTGTGCTGACTGAAAAAGGGCACGCTCTCCTGCAGCAGAGCGTGCGGGCGCGGCAGGATTGGTTGAGGGAGCTGGATGGCCTGCTCACGCCGGCGGAAAGCGAATTGGTGAACCAGGCTCTGGAGATCCTGATTATAAAGACCCGGCAGTTGGAACAACAACCAACTGCTATTTTATTGAAGGAGTAACGAACAAATGCTGCGTTTGGCAAAATATTTAAAACCTTATCTTTTGATGCTGGTGATTGCCATTGCCCTGCTTTTTGTGCAGGCCAACTGTGACCTGGCGCTGCCTGATTACCTGTCCAAGATCGTCAATACGGGCATTCAGCAGAGCGGCGTGGAAAATGCTGTGCCGGTCGCCATCCGCCAGAGTGAGATGAACCGGGTGGTGATATTTTTGAGCGCTGAGGACAAAACAACGGTGCTCAATGATTACACCCTGGTGACCAAAGACTCGCCAGATTACGCCCAATACATCAAACAATACCCGGCTCTGGAAAAACAATCCATCTATGTTCGCAAGCCTGTTGACCAGGCCGAAATCGACAGGCTCAACCCGGTCATCAGCAAGGCGATCTTAGTGGTTTCGACGCTGGAGCAGATCATCGCCGATCCCTCCAAAGCGGCGGCCTTTGGCGCCAGCACCGGGCAGGGTTTCAACCTGTCCATGCTGCCCCCGGGAATGGATTTGTTCACCGTGTTGGGCAGCCTGCCGGCGGCTCAATTGGATCAGATCACTACCAAGATCAATGAGAAGTTCGATACGCTCGGACCCAGCATGATTGTGCAGGCAGCGGTTAAGCCGGTCAAAAGCGAGTATGAAGCGCTTGGCATGGATACTGCCAGGATGCAAAATGATTATGTCTTGCAGGTGGGCGGCACGATGATCCTGGTCACTTTGCTGTCCGTGGCCTGCACTATCATCGTCGGCTACTTAGCGGCGAAGATCGCCGCCGGTGCGGCCCGTACCCTGCGCCGCGACATCTTTCAAAAAGTGGCCGGTTTCTCCAACGCCGAGTTCGATAAATTTTCCACCGCTTCGCTGATCACCCGCACCACCAACGATATCACCCAGCTTCAAATGGTGACCATGATCATGATCCGCATGGTGATCTATGCCCCGATCATGGGGGTGGGCGGCATTTTCCGCGCCATGGCCAAAGATTCGTCTATGTGGTGGATTATCGCCGTCGCCGTATTGATGCTGGTCAGCCTGATTGCGATCGTCTTCTCGATTTCCCTGCCCAAGTTCCGGAGCTTCCAAAAACTGGTTGACCGCCTAAACCTGGTGGCACGGGAAAACCTGTCGGGCATGATGGTCATCCGCGCTTTCAACATGCAAGATTTTGAGGAAAACCGCTTCGATAAAGCCAACCTGGATTTGACGGCAGTCAGCCTGTTCGTCAACCGCATCATGGTAGTCATGATGCCGGTCATGATGCTGATCATGAACGGCCTGTCCCTCACGATCCTGTGGGTGGGCGCTCACCAGGTGGCTGAAGCCAACATGCAGGTTGGCGATATGATGGCTTTTTTACAGTACGCCATGCAAATTGTTTTTTCGTTCTTAATGATGTCAATGATGCTGATTATGATCCCGCGCGCTTCCGTCTCTGGCGGCCGCATCGCCGATGTCCTGGAAACAGAACCGTCCATTAACGACGCTGAACAACCGGTTAATTTTAATCAGCCCTTCCAGGGGAAGATCGAATTTCGCAATGTCAACTTCCGTTACCCAGGCGCTGAGGAGGATGTGCTCCACGATATCAGCTTCACAGCCCTTCCGGGCCAGACAACTGCTTTTATCGGCTCCACTGGTGCGGGAAAATCCACTCTGGTGAACCTGATTCCCCGCTTCTATGACGTTACCGGCGGGGAGATCCTGATCGACGGCGTTGATATTCGCCAGGTAACCCAGCACGACCTGCGCAGCAAGATCGGTCTCGTGCCGCAGAAGAATGTGCTTTTCTCCGGCACGATCGAGAGCAACCTGCGCTATGCTGATCAGAATGCCAGCAGCGACCGTTTGGCGACCGCCGCAGATGTGGCGCAGGCCTCGGAATTCATTTACGCCAAGTCGCAGGGCATGGAAGAAACAATCGCCCAAGGCGGTATGAACGTTTCCGGTGGGCAGAAGCAGCGCCTTTCGATTGCCCGCGCCCTGGTCAAACAGGCCCCAATTTATATTTTTGACGATAGCTTTTCAGCCCTGGACTTCAAGACGGATGCAGCTTTGCGCAAGGCCATGAAAGAGACCACCAGCGCCAGCACTCTATTAATTGTGACCCAGCGCGTCTCTACCATCAAAAACGCAGAGCAAATTATCGTCCTAGAAGATGGCAAGATTGCGGGCAAGGGCAGTCATGCTGAACTGATGAACAACTGTCCACCGTACCGAGAAATCGCTTTATCGCAACTGAGCATGGAGGAGCTATCATGATGATGCAAGGCAGACCCGGACAACAGCGCGGCCGTGGCCCGATGGGGGGCCCACACATGATGATGAAAGGCGAAAAAGCGCGTGACTTCAAAGGCACGATGCGCAAGCTGATTCAATACCTGGCGAAATACCGCTGGTCGATTTTGGTTGTGTTTATTTTTGCGATCGCTTCGACCGTGTTCAACATCGTCGGCCCGAAGATTTTGGGCAACGCTACCACGCGCTTATTCGAGGGCGTGATGGCTAAAATATCCGGCACAGGAGACATCGATTTCCCTTACATAGGCAACATCCTGCTGACGGTTTTGTTCCTTTACCTGCTCTCGGCGGTTTTTGCCTATATCCAGGGCTGGATCATGGCGAATGTTTCGACCAATATTGCCTACCGCTTCCGCCGAGATATTTCCCAAAAGATCAACCGTATGCCGTTTCGTTACTTTGACGGCACCACACACGGCGAAGTGCTCTCGCGCATCACCAACGATGTCGATACGGTCAATCAGACCCTCAGCCAGAGCCTAACCCAAATCATCACCTCGATCGTGACCGTGATCGGTGTGTTGTATATGATGTTCACTATCAACTGGATCATGACGCTGGTTGCGCTGACCATTGTGCCGCTCTCAATGATTGTTGTCGGTCTGATCATCAGTCAATCGCAGAAATTCTTTAAAGAACAGCAAGATTACCTGGGACATGTCAACGGCCATGTCGAGGAAATATACGGCGGGCACCTGGTGATGAAAGCCTTCAATGGGGAAGAGGAGAGCATCCGCAAGTTCGATGAATATAACAACACGCTGTATAACTCGGCCTGGAAATCGCAGTTCTTGTCTGGCTTGATGATGCCGATCATGACCTTCATCGGCAACCTGGGTTATGTGGGGGTCAGCATCATCGGCGGCTGGCTGGCGATCAACAATGCCATCACCGTCGGCGATATCCAGGCGTTCATCCAATATGTGCGTTCTTTCACCCAACCGATCACCCAACTCGCCAACATCTCGAACGTGCTCCAGCAAACCGCAGCCGCGGCCGAGCGGGTGTTCGAATTCCTGGCTGAGGCCGAAGAAATCCCTGAGACTGTGAACCCGGTCAAGCTGGCAACAGTGCAGGGTGAGGTGGAGTTCAAAGATGTGCACTTCGGCTACGCACCCGATAAGATCATCATCAACGATTTCTGCGCCCTGGCCGAGCCTGGTCACAAGATCGCTATCGTCGGGCCGACCGGTGCTGGCAAGACCACCATGGTCAAGCTGTTGATGCGCTTCTATGATGTCAACAATGGGGCGATCCTGGTGGATGGGCACGATATTCGTGAGTTCACCCGCCGCGACCTGCGCAAGCTGTTCGGCATGGTGCTGCAAGACACCTGGCTTTACAACGGCACACTCATGGAAAATATCCGCTATGGGCGCCCGGACGCAAGCGATGAGGAAGTGATCGCGGCCGCCAAAGCCGCCCATGTCGATCACTTCGTGCACACCCTGCCTGACGGCTACCAGATGGTCATCAATGAAGAAACGACTAACATCTCCCAGGGCCAGATGCAGCTCCTGACCATTGCTCGCGCCATCCTGGCAGACCCAAGAATCCTGATCCTGGATGAGGCCACAAGTTCGGTGGACACGCGCACCGAGGTGCTCATCCAGCGTGCGATGGACAATCTGATGCAGAACCGCACCAGCTTTATCATCGCCCACCGCCTGTCCACCATTCGCGACGCCGATCTCATCCTCGTCATGCGCGATGGCGACATTGTTGAGCAAGGCAACCACGTTGACCTGCTGGCCCGCGACGGCTTCTATGCCGAACTGTACAACAGCCAGTTCGAACGCGCCGCAGTGCCCAATTAGTGGTTTGTGAAAAATTAGCCTGGAGACCTGCGCTGCAGGCTCCAGGCTAATTTTATTTAATATTGTTGAAATGACGATTTTTTGAGTATAATTTGCCGATTATGATTTCAAACCTACCTGATAAGCCGTCTCAACCCGGCAGGTCTGCCGGCTACCGCGGTGTGCTGGAAACGTACCGTCCCCTGCTGAACATCCCCGCTCATACATTGACGATCACTTTGCTGGAAGGCAACACGCCGTTGATTCCCATGCCGCGCCTTGGCCAGGAATTGGGCGAGTGTGACTTGTTTGTCAAGTTCGAAGGCCTGAATCCGACCGGTTCATTCAAAGATCGCGGCATGACGGTCGCCATTGGTGAGGCGGCCGGCGCGGGCGCCCGGGCAGTGATCTGCGCCTCCACCGGCAACACCGCCGCCTCGGCAGCGGCCTATGCCGCCCGCGCCGGCCTGCGTTCGATCGTTTTGATCCCTCAGGGCAAGGTGGCCGCTGGCAAGCTGGCCGGCGCTATGGCGTACGGCGCCCAAATCGTGCAGGTCTTGGGGTCTTTCGATGACGCCCTCAATCTGGTGGTGGAGATCACGCGCAGCCATCCCATCGCCCTGGTCAATTCACTCAATCCCTACCGCTTGGAAGGGCAGAAAACGGCGGCCTTTGAGATTTGCGATGTGCTGGGCAGCGCCCCCGAGCTGTTGTGTTTGCCGGTGGGCAACGCTGGCAATATCAGCGCCTATTGGATGGGCTTCCAGGAATATCATCAATTGAAGCGCACCGGCCTGCCGCAGATTTTAGGTGTGCAGGCGGCTGGCGCCGCTCCCCTGGTGCTCGGTCACCCGGTGGATAAGCCTGAGACGGTCGCCACAGCCATCCGCATTGGCCGCCCGGCGCGCGGCGAGCAGGCT
Organism: Chloroflexota bacterium; assembly: GCA_029782365.1. Taxonomy (GTDB): domain Bacteria; phylum Chloroflexota; class Anaerolineae; order Anaerolineales; family UBA4823; genus CAWBUW01. The sequence goes on along the minus strand of JAKOUW010000009.1, from coordinate 22,210 downwards.
CTGCTGGCGGCAGAGCAGTCCGGCGGCGAGATAATCGCCGTGACAGATGAGGAAATCCTGGAAATGCAGCGCAGGCTGGCGATCGAGGGGGTATGGGTGGAGCCGGCTTCAGCCGCTGGCCTGGCTGGCCTGGCTGCCCAGGTGCGCGCCGGCCGACGCGCGGTGCGCGGCCAGCGGGTGGTGGCTATCTGCACCGGCCATGGTTTGAAAGACCCCGAGATCATCGCGCAGCGCGCTGCCGCGCCGGTAGCGATTCCAGTCGAAATGAAAGCATTGGAAGCGGTGATTTTGCCGAAAGAAGGAGAGAAGTAAGATGTCCAAGCAAAAATTATTGGTGATGAAATTTGGCGGCACCTCCGTCGGCACGCCGCCGGCGATGGCACAGGCGGTCGAAATCGTGCGCCAGGCGCGCCAGGATTGGCCGTCCGTGGTGGTGGTCACTTCCGCTTTATCCGGTGTTACCAACCTGCTGCTGCAGAGCGCTCAGCAGGCGATGCAGGGCACTTATCACGCCGCCGAGTCCCAACTGCGCCAGATGCACCAGGCAATTGCCGACCAATTGATCAACGATATGGCCCGCCGTGCCCAGGCGCGCCAGGAAATCAACCATTTGCTGGCCGAGTTCACCAACCTGTGCCGGGCGATCGAAATCCTGGGTGAAGCCACGCCGCGCGCTCTGGATGCCGTTGCCTCACTCGGCGAGCGTATGAGCGTGCGCCTGCTGGCAGCCGCCCTCGAGTCGGCCGGTGTGCCAGCTCAGTTCGTCGATTCGACCCAATTCATTGTCACCGATGCCCATTTCCAGGATGCTCACCCGGACATGGAGGCCACCAAGCGCAGAGTGCGCCAGATCCTGGAACCACTGACCAGTCAGGGCCGCGTGCCGGTCGTGACGGGTTTTATCGGCGCCACCACCGAGGGCGTGATCACAACCCTGGGGCGCGGGGGGAGCGATTACTCTGCCGGTATTTTGGGCGCCGCCTTACCAGCCGATGATGTTTGGATTTGGACAGATGTGGATGGTGTGATGAGCGCCGACCCGCGCGTGGCGCCCGAGGCTCGCACCATCCCTGAGCTGACCTACCGTGAGATCGCCGAGCTGGCGTATTACGGCGCCAAGGTGCTGCATCCCAAGACCATCCGCCCGGTGATTGAGACCGGTATCGGCCTGCGCATCTGCAATACCTTCAACCCGACGCATCCCGGCACGCGCATCGTCTCCGACCGCTCCGCAGAGAGCACAGTGGTCAAGGCTGTGACCGCCATTCGCGGCCAACGGATGATCACCATCGAAGGCCGCGGTATGCTGGGCGTGCCGGGCGTGGCCGCCCGCACGTTCGCGGCGGTGGCTTCAACGGGCACCAGCGTTCCGTTGATCACCCAGGCCTCTTCCGAGCAGTCGATCTGCTTTGCTGTGCCCTCCAATACGACGGAGCAGGTAGTAGCCGCCCTGACCAAAGCTTTCGCCGCCGAGCTGGCTGACCGCGACATCGATAAAATCTGGGCAGCCGCCGAAGTGGTGATCATCACCGTGGTGGGGATTGGCATGATCCACACGCCGGGCATTGCCGGGAAGATATTCACCGCTCTCGGCCGCGACAAAATTAATGTTATTGCCATCGCCCAGGGTTCATCGGAAGTGTCGATCAGCATGGTGGTCGAAGCGAAGGAAGCCGACCACGCGGTGCGAACCCTGCACTCGTTGATTTTGGAGGAGAACGCTCATGGCTGAGGTGCGCTCGCAGTCCGAAAAAATCCCCGTTGCCGTGCTGGGTGCCACCGGCTCGGTAGGGCAGCGTTTTGTCCAGTTGTTGGATAACCATCCCTGGTTCCAGGTGGTAGCGTTGACCGGCTCTGATCGCACAGTCGGGCAGTTGTACGGGCAGTCCTGCCGCTGGGTGCTGGCCGAGGCAATGCCGGCCTGGGCGGCGGCTCTGCCGGTGATTCCCAGCGATCCTGCCTTGCTGTGCGCCGCCAACCCACCGGTGCGGGCAGTGTTCTCGGCTCTGCAGGCGGATATTGCCAAAAACATCGAGCTGGAGATGGCGCAGGCCGGCCTGGCGGTGTTCTCCAACGCCTCTAGCTACCGGCGTGACCCGACGGTGCCGCTGCTGCTGCCGGAAGTCAACGCCGAGCACGCCGGCCTGGTGGATGCGCAGCGCGAACAGCGCGGCTGGTCGGGGTTGATCGCCACCAATCCGAACTGCACCAGCACCGGGCTGACCATAGCGCTCAAGGCGCTGCAAGATGCCTTTGGCCTGCGGCGCATCTTTGCCGTATCCCTGCAGGCGCTTTCCGGAGCTGGTTACCCGGGTGTGCCCTCGCTGGATATCGTGGATAACGTCATCCCGTTCATTGGCGGCGAGGAAGAAAAAGTCGAATGGGAGCCGCGCAAGATGTTGGGACGGTTTGAAAACGACCAGGTGACGTTGGCGCCGGTGGTGATTTCGGCGCACACCAACCGCGTAGCGGTCAGCGACGGCCACATCGTGTGCGTCAGCATCGAACTGGAACGCCCGGCGGAGATCGTAACCGTCCAACAAGCGTTGAGCGATTACCAGGCGCCAGCTGCCAGCCGCGACCTGCCCTCTGCGCCGCGCCCACCCATCATCGTACGCTACGAAACCGACCGGCCCCAGCCGCGCCTGGATCGCAACCTCGGCCTGGGTATGACCACGGTGGTGGGCCGGGTGCGCCCTGACCCGCTGTTTCATGTACGTATGGTGGTGCTCTCGCACAACACCATCCGCGGCGCAGCCGGCGGCTCGATTTACAACGCTGAGCTGCTCGTCAACCTGGGATATTTGAAATGATCAAGATATTCGGACGCGGCCGCCTGAGCGAGTTCCTGGGCGACCGGGTGATCTACCGCAATTTGGAGCCCTGTGACCCGCGTATCCCGGGCCTGCCGGCGCTGCGCGCCCAGGCTGGCCTGGCGGATGGCGTGATTCCCCGCAAGAATGAGCCTGAATACGCCCGCGTGGTAGCTGGCATGATCCGCCAGACTGCCAAGGCAGAAATCCGGCGCTTGCTTTTCGTGGGCGATACGCGCCACCTGGACGTCAATGCTTTCCATAACATCTGCCTGGCGGGCGATTGGCCCGGCGCAGTGTTCATCGGCACTGACAGCGAAGCCGCGCCCAAAACCCAGATCAGCGCGCTGGATGCCAGCCGGACGCTGTATGAAGCCAACCGTTGGTCTGCCCTGGCAGGTTTTGCCGCCTGGTGCTCTGGCAATGGCTTTCAAGTGGATGAGCACAGCGCGGTGTTGATCGACCTGGACAAAACCGCGGTGGGCGCGCGCGGCCGCAACGGCCACGTCATCGACCGCATGCGCCAGACCGCCGTGCGCCAGACGGTGGAAGGCATGTTGGGCGACCAGTTCAGCCTGGCGGCCTTCCAACAGGCCCACAGCCAGCTCAGCCAGCCTGAGTTCCACAGCTTCACAGGCGACAATCAGGATTACCTGGCGTACCTGTGCCTCGTGCTGGGCAGCGGCCTGACCAGCCTGCCGGAGCTGGTGGAACGCATCCGCAGCGGAGCCGCCGGCTCTTTCGTGGACTATATTGGCCAGGTGGACCAGCAAAAAGAGCACCTGTCGCCGGCCCTACGCGCGATTCACGAGGGCATTTATGCCTTTGTGCGGGCTGGCGATCCAACGCCCTTCAAAGATTTTCGCCGCAACGAATACCGCAATACGATTGGGGCGATGGGGCTGTGCGCCGATGAAACCAGTACGGCAGATATGCTCAACAGCGAAATCTTGATCACCCAGGAAGTGCGCGCGGCCGGTCTGCGCTGGGCAGAACAGGGCGCGCTGCTCTTTGGACTGTCGGACAAGCCGGATGAAGCCGCCCGCCCTACGCCGGAACTGGCTGCCCAGGGCTGGCCTGCCCTGCACCAGGCGGAGACGCACTGCGCCGGCGAGGCCGCCTGAGCTTGCCGGGTTTTTGTCAGACATTTCTGATATAATCTCTGGCGAAGAGGTTCTATTCACACATGCCACCGATCTATCCATTTACGTCTATTGTCGGCCAGGAGCGTATGAAGCGCGCCCTGATCTTGAATGCCGTCGACCAGCGCATTGGCGGCGTCTTGATCCGCGGCGAACGCGGCACCGCCAAATCTACTGCGGCGCGCGCCCTGGCGGCCCTCCTCCCCGATATCGATGTTTTCAGCGATTCACCGTTTAATGATGATCCGAACACCCCGCAGACCTGGTCTGACTGGGTGAAGGAACGCCTGGCCCAGGGCATCCAGCTCAGCGTCGCCAAGCGCCGCATCGGATTCATTAATCTGCCAGTCAGCGCAACTGAGGATCGCGTGGTGGGCACCCTGGATATCGAAAAAGCTATCCAGAAAGGCGAACGGCATTTCGAGCCCGGCGTGTTGGCTGCCGCCAACCGCGGTTTGCTTTACATCGATGAAGTCAACCTGTTGGATGATCATGTGGTCGATTTACTGCTCGATTCCGCCGCCATGGGTGTCAATATTGTGGAGCGCGAAGGGATCTCCTTTGCCCATCCAGCGCGCTTTATCCTGGTCGGTACGATGAACCCGGAAGAGGGCGACTTGCGCCCGCAGCTGCTCGATCGCTTTGCTTTGTCTGTGGAGATCGTCGGCATCCGCGACGCCCGCGAGCGCGTCCTGATCATGGAGCGTCACCTGGCGTTTGAAAAAGATCCGGAAGCTTTTGTCGAAGAATGGAAGCCGCGCGAAAAAGAACTGTCACGGCGTATAGAACAGGCGCGCTCTTTGGTGGACGGCGTCACGCACACCAGCCGTGACCTGCTGGTGATCGCTGGACTGACCGCCTCGCTGAACGTCGAAGGCCACCGCGCCGACCTGGTGATCCTCAAGGCCGCCCGCGCCCATGCCGCTTATGAGGGCCGCAAAGCCATCAACGAGCGTGACATCGCCCTGGCTGCCGAACTGGCCCTGCCGCACCGCATGCGCCAGGGACCTTTCCAGCAAGGCGGGGTCAACCCGGACCAACTGCAGGAAAAGATCGAACAACTTGCCGGCGCCGCCTCCACCATGGGCGAACCCCAGGAAAGCGACGAACGCGAAGCCGCCTCCGAAAAAAAAAAGAAGTAGTCCAGGATCAATCGGCTGAGGAATCAGCCAGTCCGCTGCCTTCCGAGCCTTCGCCGCAAAACGTGTTCGACTCGGGCAATGCCTATTGGTGGGATGGGGGTCAAAAGGTCAAATCTGGCGATAGCTTCATGCCCCGCAAGTTGGACACCGCCCTGGACAAGCTGGCCCGCAAGAACGCCGGGCGGCGCTCGCGCACCATCAGCAAGCGCAAGCGCGGCCGTTATATCCAGGCGCGCCCCGCCCAAGGCAAAGCCGATGACCTGGCTTTCGATGCCACTTTCCGGGCCGCTGCCCCCTTCCAGCGCGAGCGCAGCGAACAGCGCAAGCGCGTCGCCTTTGCCATTCGCAAGTCGGATTTCCAGAAAAAAGTGCGCGTCAAGAAAACCGCCAATTTCGTGCTGTTTGTGGTTGACGCCTCCTGGTCGATGGCGGTCGCCGAGCGTATGCAGGCTACCAAGGGCGCCATTTTATCTTTGTTGACCGATGCATACCAGCGCCGTGATCGCGTCGGTCTGGTGGTCTTTCAAAAAGACCGCGCCACGCTGGTGCTGCCGCCGACCAACTCCGTCCAGCTCGCCCAGCGCGCTCTTTCCGAGATCCCGGTGGGCGGTAAGACCCCGCTTTCCGCCGGCCTCTACCTCACTTACCAGGTGTTGGACCGCGAGAAAACGCTTCACCCCGACATCATGCCGCTGGTAATCCTGCTGACCGACGGGGCGGGCAACGTCTCGATGAGCAACATACCCCCTCAGGAAGAAGCTCACCAGTTATGCGATCTGATTGCCTCTGGCAAGCACCGCTGCGTGGTGATTAACATGGAACACGCCGCCTTTGACCAGGGGCTGGCCCAGGCGCTGGCCGACCATCTCAAAGCGCCCTGTTACACGATCAACGACATCAAAGCCGAAACACTCTACAAAACGGTGCGCAGTGAAATGATCACACCGCGTCCCTGAGGATCATCTGCGGATTAACGTACCAGCAGCACCGGGCACCTGGCGTGCGAGACTACTTTCTGGCTCTGGCTGCCGACCAGCAGCCCCATCAACTGCCCCAGCCCGCGCGTGCCCATCACGATCAGGTCAACGCTGCGCGTCTCAGCCACTTTCAAGATCGCCTCGGCGGGCGGCCCTTCGAGCAGCTCGGTCTTTAACGGATTGCTTAGTTCGCCCAGCTCGCGCCGCCCCGCTTCCAGGATCGACTTGGCATATTCCAAGCGATCTTCGATGCCCACATCCAGGTAGGGTTCGCCCAGGTATGGCGGGAGTGGATCGTAAGCCACGACCAGCCATAAATCAGACTGGTTGCACATGGCTAATTCTTTCGCCAGGCGCGCGGCTTTAAGCGCATGTTCCGAGCCATCGAAGGCAAGCAAAATGTTCTTGAACATGGTGACCTCCTTGTTGATTGATTGAACCCACTGTGGTTATGGAATTTCTTTGGGAGCCCGGCTGCCAGGAAAACAGCCCACGCAAACCGTCCCAAACAGGTCTATACATGTTATAGCATAGATATTAATCTACTTCAAGTAAATTTAACACCGCTCCCAGCGGATAATGATCTGAAGGCCACACCTCGCCCCGGCGCGTGCGGTCGATCATGGCGGAGAGCACGCTGAAATGGCGCGAAACCGCGATCCAATCGATTTCATTGGGCGCTCGTTCCGCGCCCGCCAGCCGGCCAAAATCGTGAAAGGTCGCGCCGCGCACGCCCGCTGCGTCCAGCGCGTCCTGCAGGTCACTGCCCAGCAGGGCGCTGTGCGCGCCAGACTGCTTACCGGCGTTGAAGTCGCCGCTCAGCAGGAATGGCGAGCCACCGGCAATCGAGTGCATCCGCCGCCGCAGGAGCTGGGCGGAACGCAGGCGGGCCAGGCTGGCGGCGTAATCGAAGTGCGTATTGAAGAAAACCAGCGCGTGGCGCGGCGCCTGCAGGGTCCGCAGTCGCAGCCAGCACACCGTGCGGGCGAAAACGGCGCCCCAATCCAAACTGCCGGGCGTTTCTGGCGCGGCGCTCAACCAGAAATTCCCCTGCTCGACCAGTTCAAACGCCGAGCGGCGGTAGAGCGCCGGCGTCATTTCCAGACCTGAGCGCGGGTCGGCGCTGCGGTGGACGCCGAAGAAACCGTAATCGGGCAGCGCCTGGCGGATGAAAACGGCCTGCTGGTTGTCTTCACACTCCTGCAGGCCGATCAAGTCAGGGTCGAAGGCCCGGATGCGCTCGATGACCAGCGAGCGGCGGGCTTCCCAATTGTTTACGCCGTCCGGTGCGCCAGCGCAGCGCAGGTTGAAACTCATCAGTTTGATTCGCATCCAGGCATTTTACCCTAAAGAAGGGTATAATCTCGCCCGAGATTGCCTGAAACCACGCGATTCTGGCGGCAGGCTGCGCAGAGTCCGATTCTTAGCGGATGGTGAGGTATGGTGAAACAGACAAACGCCGGCCAGGGCGGCGAGCAGTATTCCCTGTGGTTTGTGATCATCACGGCGGTGTTTGTCACCAGCCTGATCACCGCCAATATCATTGCCGTCAAACTGGCAGAGGTGGGCGGCGTCGTTTTCCCGGCTGGCGTGGTGATTTTTCCGGTCAGTTACATCTTCGGAGATGTGCTGACCGAAGTCTACGGCTACGGCCGCGCCCGCAGAGTGATCTGGCTGGGTTTTTTGTGCAACCTGCTGGTGGTGCTCGCCATCGCCCTGGCCCAGGCTCTGCCGCCGGCCGGCTTCTGGCAGGGCCAGCCCGCTTTCGAACAGATCCTGGGCTACACACCGCGACTGTTGTTGGCCTCGTTCCTGGCTTACCTGGTAGGCGAGTTCGCCAATTCGTTCGTGCTGGCGCGCTTAAAGGTGCTGACAGAGGGGCGCTGGCTGTGGATCCGCACCATTGGCTCGACGGTGGTTGGCGAGGGTCTCGATTCGTTGATCTTCATCCTGGTGGCCTTCACCGGTAATATACCGGCTGCCGGGCTGGCCTCGGCGGTGGTGACGCAGTGGTTGATGAAGACTGTCTATGAAGCCGTTGCCACGCCGCTGACCTACCTGGTGGTGAATTTCCTCAAACGCCAGGAAGGCCTGGATGTGTTTGACCGCCAGACGGATTTCAATCCCTTGAAAGTGACGGAATAAGGTATGCCAACTCTGGATGCCCTGGCCATCGTCAGCGGTGGAATGGATTCCGTCACCCTGCTGCACTACCTGGTGAAGCGCGAAGGCAAGACGACAGCCGTCCTGAGCTTCACCTACGGCCAAAAGCACAGCCGCGAAATCGAGTTTGCCCGCTGGCAGGCAGAGGCGCTCGGCTGCCAGCCGCACCTGGTGGTCGATTTGAGCATGCTGGCCCCGCTTTTCGCCAGCTCGGCCCTGGTTTCGGAGCAGATCGCCGTTCCGGATATCGCCGCCGTGCAGGGCGACCCGCAGCCGGTCACTTACGTGCCTAACCGCAACATGATCTTCCTGTCTATCGCCGCCGCCGCCGCCGAAACCCTGGGCATCCGCACGATCTATTACGGCGCTCAAGCCCATGACCTGTACGGTTATTGGGATACCACGCCCGATTTTTTACAGCGCATCAACGCCCTGCTCAGCCTGAACCGCAAGAATGCCATCCTGGTGGATGCCCCGCTGGTGCATCTGTCTAAAGCCGATGTGCTGCGCCTCGGCCAGGAGTTGGGTGTGGATTACAGCCGTACCTGGTCGTGCTACCGGGGCGGTCAGCAGGCCTGCGGGCGCTGTCCAACCTGCGCCGAGCGGCTGGCGGCCTTTGCCGTCCTGGGCCTGCGTGACCCGCTGCCCTACGCCGGCTGAGCGCGCAAACAATCGCCTCAGCCCAAAACGGCCTGGCGCGCCGCAGGGGTTTTGGTATGCTCGGCTTCGACGGTGATGCTGATCCCGCCGCGAATGTTGAAGGCGCCGACCACGCGGCACCAATGCGGGTCGAGCGCTTTGACCAAATCATCCAGGATCTGGTTGGTGACGTGCTCGTGAAACGCGCCCTCGTTGCGGTAAGACCACAGGTAGAGCTTGAATGATTTTGACTCGACCACTTTTTGGTCCGGCGCATATTCCACGCGAATGGTAGCAAAATCAGGCTGGCCGGTCATCGGGCACAGGCAAGTAAATTCGCTCGTTTCCAAGATAACTTTGTAATAGCGGCCTGGCGTGCGGTTGGGGAAAGCCTCCAGGTTCTTCGAAGGCTGGGCCGGCCGGCCGAGCATGGTCAGGTTTTGTAAATCTTCTGGTTGAGTAGTCATTTTATTTGTCCTTTGGAGCGTCCTCCGGTTGGTGTTCAGCACGCCCGCCGGCGGCAGATCGTTACGCTGCAGTGGCGCGCGGCAATTGTACCTGATCTGCTCACACCGTGTAAAAATAATTGGATAATCCTGATATACTCAACGGCGAGGATAATCAACCCATGGGCAAAACGATCTATCTCGGTACGCTGGCAGGTCTGGACCTGCGAGCTCGTTCGTCGATCTGGCTGGCATACCCGGCGCTCTGCCTGGCGCTGGCTGTGATCGGAGTTTTCGTCCTTGGCATGTCCCTGGCAGAAGCGCTGGTGTGCGCCGCGGCGTGCGGCCTGCTGCATTTCGCCGGCGAGCTGTGGCATAACCTGGGGCATGCCGCCGCCGCCCGGTGCGCCGGCCACCCGATGATCGGCGTTACGTTTTGGGGACTGCTGGCGGCCTCGCGCTACCCAGCCGAGGAAGGCCAGCTCCCACCGGCGGTGCATATCCGGCGCGCCCTGGGCGGCCCGCTGGGCAGCGCCCTGCTGACGGCGCTGGCTGGGCCGGCCTGGTTGGCGCTGCAAACAGCGCCGCGGCCGTTCTACTGGGTCAGCCTGTTCTTTTTCCTGGATAACCTGCTGGTGTACAGCCTGGGCGCCTTCCTGCCGCTGGGCTTTACCGATGGTTCGACCCTGCTTTACTGGCTGCGCCAGCGCTGAGCGAGGAAGATATGCAAAAATGTGCTTTTTGGATCGCTTTGACGGCTCTCATCCTGGTCAGCCTGGCCTGCGGCAGCCGGCCGGCAGTTGACCAGATTGCACCCACCCTGCAGGCCGGCCTGCAGACCATCGCACCCACCATTAAGAGCGCGGTGGAGACTGTCCAGCCCACCCTGGAAGCGGGCGCGGCGACCGCTCTGCCGGCCGCGCAAACCCTGTTTCCCCTGGACCCGGCCAAGGGCCTGCCGCTGCCCGGCACCTTATTTCCTCAGGTGCTTAACCGTCTGAACGAGGAGCAGGCCGCCCTGGCAATCCAGGCGTATGGCAAAGATGTCCTGGGCGTGGATGTTACAGTGATCGCTGGCCGCGGCGTGATCGGCGACCTGGATCTGCCGGTGGCTGTGGAATCTGGCGTCACCGGGGCATTGAAGCTGGCTGGCGTGTCGTACTTTGCTTTGCTCCAGGATGGAGGCGCCTCACTCAGCCTGGGGGGCGGCACGGCTACCGGAGACCTGACTACCAGCATCCAGGATGCCTCGTTAGGCATCTTCTCATTCAGTCTGGCGCAGGCCATGCCGGTTACCGCCGAGCAGGCCCTGGCCCTGGTCAAAGCAACCTACCCGAACCTGGCAGGCAAGACGCTGGTCCAGGTCGATTCAACCCAGGGCTTTTCATTCGAGACCGCCCACGCCGAAGACTGGGCGGTGGCGGGCGGCCAGGTTATGATGAAAGGCACCGTGGTCAAAGCCGGGGTCGCGCCAGGCCGGCGCGCCGGGCGGGTGGCCGTATGGGTGATCGTGGCGTCCGGGGCGCTGTCCACGCCGTTTACACCATGATAGCGAAAGGAATGTTATGTTCATGATCAACCGCGCCGGGCGAGCCGGCGCGCCTGCTCGCAACCGCGACCTCAAGCCGCCTTCATCGGCCGAGCTGCGCCGCCTGTTCGGCTATCTCAAGCCGTACCGCGGCATGATGACCATCGCCATTGTGGCCCTGTTCTTCAGCTCGGCCCTCAACCTGGTTTTCCCCTGGGTGATCCAGAATGTGATTGATTCAGTCCTGGTGCGCTCTGACGGGGCAGAATTAAACCGCATCGCCGCCCTGCTGATCGCCACCTTCCTGGTGCGCTCGATATTTACCTACCTGCAGAACTACAGCCTGACCTACACCGGCGAGCGCATCATTGCCGACCTGCGCCAGCAGGTGTACGGTCACATTCACCGCCTGAGCCTGCGCTTTTTTACCAACCGGCGCACCGGCGAGCTGCTCTCGCGCCTGGCTTCGGATGCCACGCTGGTGCGCAGCGTCTTGACCAACAACATTGCCGTAGTGCTCGGCCAGACCCTGACCTTTATTGGCTCGCTGGCGCTGATGCTGGTGTTGAACTGGCGCCTGTCGCTGTTTATGCTGGCGCTGGTTGCGGCAGTGGTGGCGATTGCCGCCCTGTTCGGCTACCGCCTGCGCGGCATGTCTACCCTGGTGCAGGATGAAGTCGCTAACAGCACCGCTCAGGCCGAAGAGGCGCTGGGCGCCATTCGCGTGGTGAAGGCCTTCAACCGCGAACGCTTCGAGACCCAGCGCTACGCCGACCAGGTGGAAAAAACGTTCAAGATTACGCTGGACATGGCCGTCTGGCGTTCAGGGTTCGGCGCGCTGGTGGCTTTCGTGGTCTTTGCCACGCTGGCGGCCATCCTGTGGTTCGGCGGGCGTGAGGTGCTGGCCGGGCGGTTGACCGGGGGCGCGCTGGTGGCCTTCCTGGTGTACGGCGTCAACATCGCCGCCGCTCTGAGCGCCTACACCAACCTCTACACCCAGGTGCAGGAGGCGCTGGGCGCCTCGCGGCGCATCTTTGAGCTGCTGGATGAAATCCCGGACGTGCAGGACCAGCCCGGCGCGCCGCCTCTGCCGCCCGTGGAGGGCAGAATCCGTTTTGACGACGTCTCTTTCACCTACGAAGTGGAAGTCGCGCATGTTCTGCACAACATCAACCTGGAAGTCCAGCCGGGCGAGGTGCTGGCGCTGGTGGGACCGTCCGGAGCGGGCAAATCGACGCTCTTCAACCTGATTCCGCGCTTTTATGACCCCACCCAGGGCAGTGTCTCGGTCGACGGCCACGACCTGCGCCAGGTAAGCCTGGATTCCCTGCGCCTGCAGATCGGCCTGGTGCCGCAGGAAACCCAGCTCTTTTCAGGCACGGTGCGCGAGAATCTGCGCTACGGCAAGCTGGATGCCAGCGACGCCGAGCTGGAAGCAGCCGCCCGCGCCGCTAACGCCGAGGAGTTCATCGTGCGCCTGCCGCAGGGTTACGACACCATCGTAGGCGAGCGGGGCGTGAAGCTTTCGGGCGGCCAACGCCAGCGCGTGGCTATAGCCCGGGCGCTCTTGAAGGACCCACGCATTTTACTGCTGGATGAAGCCACCTCCAGCCTGGACAGCGAATCGGAAGGGCTGGTGCAGGAAGCGCTCGAGCGGCTGATGCAGTCGCGCACCACGGTGATCATCGCTCACCGCCTGTCCACCGTGCACAAAGCCAACCGCATCGCGGTGCTCGACCAGGGCCGGCTGGTGGAGCTGGGCAGCCACGCCGAGCTGATGGCGCACGACGGCTTGTACGCCCGGCTGTACCGCATGCAGTTCAAGCAGGAAGAAGCCGTCTAGCCGCTTATGTTTGTGTTGATCAACGGCCCGCTGGGCATCGGCAAGACCGAAACCTCCTGGGAACTGCTGGCTTTGTTCGAGCGCGCCGTGATGCTGGACGGCGATTACCTGGGAGCGGTTCAGCCATTCGACCTGCACAGCCCTGCCCGTGTGGATTACCTCTACCAGACCCTGCGCCAGGCCGCCGGCTGGCACTGGCAGCACGGCTACCGCCATTTTGTGATTAATTATGTCTTCGAAGAGCCGGCCTCGGCCGCCAGCCTGCGCCGCCTGCTGGCCGAGCTGGACCCGGAGGTGTACACCTTCCGCCTGGTGTGCGCCGAAGATGAGATCGCCCGGCGCATCCGCCAGCGCGGCGCGCACCTGGAACCCGACCTGCTCGAGTGGGAGCTGCAGCGCGCCAAACAGCTGCTCAGCATCCAGAATGCCAACGCCCTGCACGGCGACCTGGGCTACCTCATCGACACCACCCAGCTCAGCGCCCGCCAGGCCGCCGGGCAGATCCACGCCATCCTGCACGAGGCCGTGCAAATCGAGCCCTATTCTCCGCTGTGGCCGCAGCAGTTTGAGAGCGAGCGCCAGCAGATCGCGCCCGCCCTGGCCGGCCGGGAAGCGCGCATCGAACATGTGGGCAGCACAGCTGTGCCCGGCCTGAGCGCCAAGCCGATCATCGATATCCTGGTCAGCCTGCCGGACCTGGCTCGCGGGGTGGAGTGCATCCCTGCGCTGGCCGGGTTGGGGTACACCTTCGTGGATTACCCCGAAAACAGCGAGCGCCTCTTTTTCCGCAAAGGCTTCCCGCGCACCCACCACCTCCACATTGTGCAGGCAGGCAGCCGCGAAGAAAGCGAGAAGCTGCGCTTCCGCGACGCGCTGCGCACCGACCCGGCGCTGCGCGCCGCCTACCAGGCCTTGAAACAAGAACTGGCGCAGACGCACCGACAGGCGCGCGCTCACTACGCAGAACAAAAAACCCAATTTGTGCGGAAGGTGTTGTACCCATGACGGGCAAGCGAAGAATCGACGGTTTTGTATTCGACCTGGACGGCACAGTGTACCTGGGCAGCGCCGCCCTGCCGGGCGCGGTGGAGGCAGTCGGCGAGCTGCGCCGGCGCGGCAAGAAAACCCTGTTTGTCAGCAACAAGCCCCTGGAGCCGGGCAGCCAATACGCCGCCAAGCTGACCCGCCTGGGCATCCCCACGCCGCCGGAAGATGTAATCACCTCGGCGTATGTGTTGGGCTACCACCTGGCGCACCACATGCCGGGTTTGCGCCTGTACGTGATCGGCGAGACCAGCCTGCGCGCAGAGCTGCGCGGCCACGGACTGCACATCGTAGAAGAGCTGGACGGACAGGATCCCAAGGAGGTGCTCGATCCGTCCGGTATCGACGCCGTGGTGGTTGCCTTTGACCGCACCCTGGATTACCGCAAGCTGAACACGGCCTACCAGGCGCTGGTGCACGGGGCGCGCTTCTTCGCCACCAACGGCGATAAAGTCTGCCCGATGCCCGGCGGCGCCATCCCCGACGCCGGGGCGACCATCGCCGCGCTGGAAACGATCAGCGGGCGCAAACTGGAACTGCTGGCAGGCAAGCCTTCGCCGCTGATCCTGAACGTCGCCATGCAGCGCATGGGCCTGCCGCCCGAGCGCTGTATGATGGTGGGCGACCGCCTGGAGACCGACATGCGCATGGGCCAGCAGGCCGGGTTTGCCACTGCCGCCGCGCTGACCGGGGTCAGCACGCGTGCCCATATCGCCCAGATGGACCAGCCGCCCGATTTTGTCATCGAGGGCCTGCTGGACCTGCTCGAGCTGACGGAGTAGTTTTGTATTTCAGGGCTATAGCAAAGTCGTAAAGCCCTGCTCCCCAAACCCCTTTCTTGTTTAGACACTGTTTTGTATTTCAGGCCATCTTGCAAAACTAAAGATTAGTGGTAAAATACTCAACGCTCAAAGCTTGCCCTCGTAGCTCAGTGGATTAGAGCATTTGCTTGCGGAGCAAAGGGTCGCGTGTTCGAGTCGCGCCGGGGGCGCCAGCAAAACAAAACCGGGTTTTATCCCGGTTTTCGTTTTATAATAGTCCCATGCACACCCCACAGATTCTGCTGACCAACGATGACGGCATCCAATCGCCCGGGCTGTGGGCGGCGGCGAAAGCCCTGTCGGCGCTGGGATTTGTGCACGTCGTGGCGCCGCGTGAGCAGTTCAGTGGGGCGGGGCGCAGCCTGCCCACCACCACGGATGGTCGCATCAGCCCTCGGCAGATGACGGTGGATGGCCAGGCGTGGACGGTGTACGCCGTGGGCGGCTCGCCGGCCCAGGCTGTGCTGCACGGCCTGCTGGAAATCCTGCCGGAACGGCCCGACCTGGTGGTCTCGGGGATCAACTTCGGGGAAAACGTGGGCAACGGTATCACCATCAGCGGCACGGTCGGCGCGGCGCTGGAAGCGGCCGCCCTGGGTTTCCCCGCGCTGGCTGTCTCGCTGGAAACCGACCCTCAGCATCATTATCACTTTTCCGACCAGGTAGATTTTGCCGCCGCAGCGCATTTTACAGCCCTGTTTGCCGGGCGCATGCTGCACGGCAGCCTGCCCTTCGATGTGGATGTGCTCAAAGTGGATGTGCCGTGCGACGCGGCGCCCGCCACACCCTGGAAAGTCACCCGCCTGTCACGCCTGAGCTATTTCCTGCCCTCGCCGCAGGCGCGCGCCGGCTGGGACGACCCCAAGCCGGTAGGGTACCGGGCCAACCCCCAGGCAGCCAGCGATCAGCCAGGCACAGACGTGTATGCCCTTACGGTGGAACGGGTAGTGTCGGTCACCCCGCTCAGCCTGGATCTGACCTCGCGCCAGCCGCTGGAGCAGTTCGAGCAAAGCCTGCGCAGCGGGCTGAGCTAAACGCCCTGCAGGCCCAGCTCGCCCAGCAGTTGGGCGTGGATGGCGGGCGGCGCGGCCAGGATGGACGTTTCGAAGGCCAGGTAGTTGGGATCGCCCTGCACCGTGGTGACCCGCGCCCCGGCTTCGCTGGCGATCAGCCCGCCGGCGGCGATATCGTAGGTTTTGACGCTCAGCTCCCAGTAGCCTTCCAACCGCCCGCAGGCCACGTAACAGCAGTCCACCGCCGCCGCGCCCATGCGGCGTACGCCCTGGCTGCGCAGGGAAAGGCGGCTGGCGTGGCCCAGGTTGTTATCGGCGCGCGTGCGGACATCATAAGGAAAGCCCGTTGCCAGCAGGCTCTGGTCCAGGCGGGTCTCTTTGGACACCTGGATCGGCTTGCCGTTCAGCCAGGCGCCCCGGCCGCGCTGCGCGCTGAACATCTCGTCCAACAGCGGCAGGTACACCACCCCCAGCTCCACCTGGCCGTCTTCTTCGTAAGCCAGCGAGACGCAGAAGATCGGCAGGCCGTGGGCGTAATTGACCGTGCCGTCCAGCGGGTCGATGTGCCAGCGCCCGCTGGATGCGCCGCTCAGCAGGCCGGACTCTTCGGCGATGATGCGGTGGTCGGGAAAGGCGCGGCGCACCTCGCCGATCAGGTAGGCTTCGGAGCGGTGGTCGATTTCGGTGACCAGGTCGATCACACCTTTGTGCTGCACGGTGTAGCCGTTCAGCCGGCCGGCGCGCAGGATCTCCCCGGCCTGGCGCGCCAGGGATGCGGTCCATTCCAGGGTGGGTTTCATGCCGGTTTGTTCAACTCCGCCAGTAATTTGTACAGCGCCTGCAGTTCGCGCTGGATTTCCTGCTGGTGCAGGCGTTCTTCGGCCAGCAGGGTTTCAAACGCCGGGCGCTGGTCGGCGGGCAGGGTTTGCAGCAGGCGCTCGGTGCGGATGATCTGCTGGTTCTTGTGCTCCAGCTTGGCCTCCAGGCGCTGCAAATAGCCAGAATAAAACTCGCGCTCGCCCAGCGGTTCGGCAATTACCGGCCGGTCCTGCGTTAGCACTTCGGCGATGGTCAGCAGGAACTCCTCGGTGTCCACCGGTTTTTCCAGGAAGCGCACGGCGCCCAGGCTGAGCGCAAAGGCCTTGTCTTCGGGCGTGACGTAGGTGGCGGACAGGAAGATGACCGGAATCTGCCGCGTGAGCGGGTCCTGGCGCAGGCGGTGCACCAGGGCGTAGCCGTCCATCCTGGGCATCAGGATGTCGGTGATGATCAACGCCGGGCGCTCTTTTGCGATCAGCGCCAGGGCTTCCTGGCCGTTGCTGGCCGCCGCCACCGGGTAGCCTTTGAAACGCAGGGTGACGACCAGCAGTTCCTGCACGTTGGGCATGTCTTCGACCACCAGCAGGGGGCCGTAGGGGATGTTCATGGTCAGCAGATCCCTTCTACTTCCAGGCTCAGGCGCTGGAAATATGCCAGCATATAGGCGTGGCGTTCCTCCGCCAGCGCCTGGGCGCTGGCGGTGTACAGGCGCTCTTTGATGCGCGCCAGCTTGAAGAGCAGCTCGTGGTAGGCGCTGTGTCCCTCGCCGGGGGCGTACTGGCCGGTCTCGAGAAACAGCGGCGAGGGCGGGCTGTAGGCCGGCTGGCCGTGGCGGGCGGCGTAGGCGATGGCGCGCGCCACGCCGATGGCGCCGATGGCATCCAGCTTGTCGGCGTCGAAGAGCAGGCGCGCTTCGAGCGTCTGCGGCGGCTCGCGCCCATCGCGGAAGCGGTGGGCGCGGATGCAGTGCTCCACCGCCTGGAGACGCGCTTCGCTCCAGCCTTCAGCCTGCAGGCGCCGGCGGGCAAAGCGCGCCGAATCGTGGTGGTGGTTCTGGCGGGCCGCGGCGGCGTCGTGGAGCTCGGCCTGCGGATCCACTGCGTCGTGCAGCAGCACGGCGGCGCGCACGATCTCCAGGTCGGCGCCCTCCTCGGTGGCCAGGCGCTCGGCCAGGCGCAGAACGCGCAGCACGTGGTCGAAGCCGTGCACCGGGTCGCTCTGTGGGTACCAGGCGCGGGCGCTCTCAACATCCGGCATGGCTCAGGGCTTTCCCAGGTAATTCCACACGATCAGGCCGATGGCAACCAGGGCGATCACGCTGCAGCCGCAGGCAAACACCCTGGCCGCCAGCTTGAGCACGATGCGCAGCACGATCCACAGCACGACCAGGCCGACGACCAGGTAAACAATATTCATGATTTGGGTGGTATCCATTGGTGACCTCTTATCACGAGCTAGAGCGCCAGCACCCGGCCTTTTTTGATCACCGTCTCGACCAGGTTCTGGCTGAAACGGTAGCCCAGGTGGCGGTAATCGGAAACAGACAGGATCAGCACATCGGCCTGCTTGCCCACTTCCAGCGAACCCAGGCTGGCCTGGCGGCCGATGGCGGCGGCGGCGTTGATGGTGGCGGCGGCGATGGCCTGGGCGGGCGTCAGGCCCATGTAGCGGCAGCCCAGGGCGATGGCAAACTGCATATCGCCGCACCAGGCTGTGCCGGGGTTCAGATCGGTAGCCAGGGCCAGCAGGCCGCCTGCCTGCAGCAGGGCGCGGGCCGGGGTGTAGGCGCGCTCGGCCAGCCCGAAAGGCGTGCAGGGCAGTCCGACCGCGGCGGTGCCGCTGGCGGCCAGCGCTTCGATATCTGCGGCGGAAGTCTTCACCAGGTGGTCGGCAGAGACGGCGCCCAGCTCGGCCGCCAGGCTGGCCCCGCCCAGGTTGTCGAACTCATCGGCGTGAATCTTGAGCGGAAAGCCCAGGGTGCGGGCGGTCTCTAAAATGCGCCGCGACTGCGCCAGGCTGAAGGCGCCCGTCTCGCAGAAGACATCCACGAACGGCAGAGAGCGCCCCGGGGCGTTGGCCTGCCACCAGTCCCGCACGGCGGGCAGCATCTGGGCGCACACCAGGGCGGTGTAACCGTTGGGGTCGTCTTTGAACTCGGGGGCGATGGCGTGCGCCCCCAGGAAAGTCGGCGCCAGCTCCCAGGGCCCTTCGGCGTCCAGCTCCAGGATGGCCTGCAGCAGGCGCAGCTCGCAGGGGGTGTCCAGGCCGTAGCCGGTCTTGACTTCGATGGTGGTGGAGCCGTGGCGCAGCATCTCCCACAGCCTGGGGCGCGCCTCGGCCTTGAGCGCTTCGACCGGCGCCTGGCGCGTCTGGCTGACGGTGGAGATGATCCCGCCGCCGGCCGCCAGGATCTCCAGGTACGAGCGGCCTTCCAGGCGCATCTCGAACTCGGCCGCCCGGCTGCCTATCCAGACGGCGTGGGTGTGGGGGTCGATGAAGCCGGGCAGGACCACGCGCCCGGAAGCGTCGAGGCTCTCTTCGTGCGGGTAGCGCTGGCGCAGCTCCGGAGTGGGGCCGAGGTCGGCGATCTCGGCGCCGCGCAGCAGCAGGGCGCCGCCGGGGAGGATCCCCAGGCGCCCCAGCCCGGCGCCGCGCTGGGGGCCGCCGGCCAGGGTGAGCAGTTGAGCAGCAGAATGGATCAGCATAGCCTGATTATGCCACAAAAAAGAAAGTGCGTGCCGCAATGCACGCACCTTTGGTGGGTGGAATAGGACTCGAACCTACGACCTTCGCGATGTCAACGCGATGCTCTAACCAACTGAGCTATCCACCCGGGCGGATTGCATTATACACAGACTGCAGGAAAACTGCAAGGGGCGCGCCGAAGTTTGGGGAAGAGGTGAAAGACATGACAAATGTCACTTGAAACTGAAAAAGTAAAACAGTACAACCAATCTAGCGGAAAATGCCACAGATATTCTTCAATGGGGAGGGGCGGTGGAATCCACAAGACAAAGATATAATGCTCGGTCAACAGGTAACAGCCTAACGGAATTAGCTCGTCATGGTGGAGTAAATTTACCTCTTGCCCAAATTGTTGTAGCCAACATAATCTACCCTCGATATCATGCATGGGAACGTAATGAAGGAAATTACTGGGCTGGAAAATGGGATCCAGTTAGTGACCACCCGTTTACTTGGGGAAATCTAAGTTTGTTTATAGATGCTCCAACAAGCTATGTTTTTCGATATCTTCCCTACTCATCCAATCCAAAGCAAGACCTCTTTTATGTATTAACCCTCAATGAAACTAATCAAACTCCCAAGAGATGAAGTAATGGCAGCATTTATGAACCAGCAGCTTCCGAAATTTAGAATTCTTCAAATGTTCTCTTTGCTTCTGGCAATCGAAATTTCCCTTTCAGGTTGTGTTCAATCAACTCAAACATCGGCTATTCATCTGCCAACGACACTTGTGGCAGCGACATCAACCGTACTTGAACTAACAAAAACTCCAACCCGAACAGCCACGCCAACGGGACGGCCATCCAGCACCTTGCTGCCCTCCCCGACTCCAACTCTATCAATGACTCCCACAGCCACCCAGCCGCCAATCCTGGTGCAGTGTATTCAGCCAGTTGATGCTCAATTAAGCGACCTCAAACTGAATGGCAGCCTGGTCATCAATGACAATCCGTTCTATGAGAGAGAATCCAACGTTTATATTCATAATATGAATACTGGGAAAAAAGTAACCATCGACCCAGGCGCCGGGCGGTATGTTGGGGATTTTGATGTCTCCCCTGATAATACCTATATAGCCTACCGGGCTGTCAGCAAGAACAACCTCAACGACGCCTATTATGTTGTACTCGACGCCAGCGGCAAAGTCATAGCAAACCATTATGCCGAAAAAGATTGGTATACATTGGTTGGTTGGCAAGACAGTCAGCACTTGTTGATAACATTGGACAGAAGACCGAATGGTTATATTGAAATCCCAGCAGTAATTGTACGTTGGAATCCATTCAGTGGCAACGATCAGGAGTTGTTGCCGGATTTCCCCGGAATCGAAAATGTCATTGATGGGGTTCACAAATGGGGGGGATATGTTTTTGCCCCCGCTGTTTACGATCCAGCAATGCAATTTGTCGTTTACCCAAGTGTCCAAAAAGAAGGCAAAACAATGATATCGCTATGGAGCTTAATTTCTAAAAAAGCGATAATTGAGATTGAAGATATCTATGGATATTATGGCAGCCAGCCAAAATGGTCTCCAGATGGTCGTTCGGTTTTGATCAACTTAACTAACATGGGAGAAAAACAGGAAGAGCTTTACCAGGTCGATATCCGAGGGCAATTGAAGCAATTGACTACTCTCAGCCGTGCTTTTTCGGAGGTGGAGTTTGGCGATTTTTCATGGTCGCCGGACGGAAGCCAGGTGGCTTTTTGGGTGCGGACTGTGCCTGACATATGGAGAGAAGATGATGATCCCAAGCGTCCGCGTACTCCCTTGAGACTGGCTGTGTTGAATATGAACACGGGCAAAGTCAGATCGTATTGTTTGCCAGGGGAGGGCCGGTATACATCTCCGCAAGGTGAAGATATAATTATGCCAGGCTCTCCCATATGGTCGCCTGGCGGAGATTATCTTGCCGCCTTTCGTGTAACAGCTGACCAGGGTGTTAATTTGGTAATTATCGATCTGGCGAACAACAATGCCTGGAGATTTCCTCCTCAAATGGCTTTGTGGGGATGGTTAAAATCCAGCCCTATGGGCTGGTTGGCGACTCCTTAGGTTTATTTATTCCGGCCTTAAAAATCCCAAATTTCCGCTATTAATTCAGACGAAGATTCTATATAGTTCATTATTGGATGAGATTATTATGAAGAAGAAATATTTCCTTAGTTCAACAATCGTTCTGATCGTTATGTTGTCAATAGCATGTTCATCGCCTGAAACTTCATTGCCTAACACCCCGGACATTGGTATTCAAGGGGTTCATTTTAATCAAAATTTACATATCACGTTGCCAAAACCTTGGAACTCATTCAAAATTGACAAACAACTTACGATGAGTATTGAAATAATCAACGACTTCTCAGTGGCTTTTAAACCGAATTATGGAGCTATCATCTACGCTCTCCAAGAAGACAAATGGGTTCGAGTACAGGATTTCAATACTTACCCGGATGCACAAGATGTTTATATTATTCTGAGGCCAGCTAAAGGAGATTCTTTCGAAACCGGATCTACATCAGTTTATCCAGTTTTGGATGATAAAAGCAAGCCTGTGATTTTGCGGATAATTCTGGTTGGCAACTTGATAAAAGACGGAAAAATAACTGATGAACAAGTAGCTGGTACGGTGGATGTAAAAGTATTTCCATAGCAAGGAAACATTAAGCCTATATACATCACTTACAGCTACCATTACGTGCCGCAGACCATCTACGACGCGGCCGGGCGGGTGGTGCAGAGGTCTTATGGGGCCGTTGTGCCGCAAAACCCGCTGCTGAAGAGCGTATATGCCTATTATGCCTGGACGAGCCAGGGCAGGCGACCGCCGGGCTGAACGCCGCACCGGATACACTGCAAGATTTGCGATATACTTACGATGTCAAGAACGGAATAAGAAGTACTTAAAAAATCGGGCGGAATGTCCACTTTTAGTCAGGCGAGATGTCCGGTGCAATTCTTTAACATTATTTCAGGCGATCCGGCATGGTAGAATGAGTTTGTTCGGGCGGAGGACAAGGCTCTGCTGGAAAGCAACCTGAGCGCCACCTGAACACCGTTGCCAGGGCAGAGGATACCGT
>JAKOUW010000236.1 GCA_029782365.1 Chloroflexota bacterium | reverse complement strand
TTCTCCGCGTTTTAGGACCTTGTCCACCAACTGCCAGCCTGTTACCACGTCTGCTTTTGCCCAGAGGTCTTTATTGTCCCAGATCGCCTTTTTGTCATCAGGATGGGTGGAAGTGTAGATTACCAGGCTGTTAAACTTCGCCAAATTGAACTCACGTGGCACGGCCAGATTGCCCAACCTGCGGTCTTTGGCCACTTTTGTAGCCTGGTCCCGGCATTTTTCAAACTCGCTGTCATCAAGTCCTCGAACCCGGAAAGAAAACAGTTTCTTGCCATCTCTGATAACCTCAAAGAGCTTGTATTCAATAATTGTTTCCATCGCCTCCAGGACGCCCGCAACATCCTGGAGGATTGCATCTTCGTTCTGAGTCAAATAATCCTTCTTTTCTTCGCTCATATTATCCCTCCATTACCTATTGGGTGCACGAAGTACGCCCATGAAGTTTAGTACTGCATCAGGGGCATTGTTGCGTAGCCCGGCAATAACTTTCTGCAACAACCGGGCGTCACGGATTACGGTCTCGGTGAAGGTCAAAGTCACTGTATAACTTTGCGGCACCGCCCAGGTCAATTTACTGCCGGCAGGCTGATAGTCGGTATTTGTATAGTTTACCTGAGCCTGCCACTGGTTCACTTCGGCTAGGAAATTACCGTCACCGTCATACAGTTCCCCGTTATAACCTCTAAGAATATTCCTTGGGTCAAAGGTACCGCTGTCCAGCAGTTCCTGCAGTTCAGGCGGTTCGTTTACTCGGAAGGACCAAGATCGGCTAATGATGTCCCCCGAAGTTACGTTTGCAATGTCAATTGCACCATCAGGCACACAATCCCGAAAAATATATCTTCCATCTGCCATTTACAACACCTCCCTTTACTGAGCCTCAGCCGGAGGGCTGAAACGGAATTGGAAATTGATGTAGACCTTCTCAGCGCTGTCAAGGTCATCAACCTGAACCACAAACCAGGCTGAGTCCCCAACCGGCGGGTTATTTGGATCTTCGAATATGGCTCCCTGGAGCAGTACACCTTCGGCAATCATCCGGTTGATGATGCCTTGGGCCGATGCAATCAATGTCGCCCGTCCATCCGGGCTGTTGTTAATCTTCCCAATGAGCGGGTCCCAGGTTGCAGCTATACGGTCTATCAGGTTATCCCTGGTCCTCACGCGGCGGATCTTCTTCCAGCCGGCATCCATGTCGGCAGTCACGGTAATAAAGGTGTTGATGCCGTATTCGATATGCACTTGCTTTTGTGCCGACATCGTAAACACCAAAGCTCCGCTATTGATTGCCTGTTCGATTTCCGCATTGGTTAATGCTCCGACAAGTTCAGTCGCCCCTCTTACCACGTAGTGGGTCAGTGATTCGGTAATTTGAGCTGCCGCTGTTATTCCAGCTACCCTGGCGGCTGCTCTATAACCTTCACGGGTTACACCGTCACTACCCTTGAAGCCATTGGCAACGTAGATGATCGCCGGGTCATTGAAAGCCC
>JAKOUW010000214.1 GCA_029782365.1 Chloroflexota bacterium | reverse complement strand
GAGAGCATAGATCCCGTTTTGATAATTGAAGCTGAAATCCAGCAGGCCCAGAAAGATGAGGGCGCCGGCGCACACGTGCGCCAGATGCCTCCCCAGGAGCTTCCCCCTGAGCATGAGGATGCCGGCAGCAATGAGGGCCAGGGCCAGGATAATATCGGGCAGGGGGAAGGAATGCTCGTATTCATAATATCCCGGCGGCGGGTTTTCCGGCGCCAGGCCGATGGTAAGGAAGCCAATCCAGAAAAGAATGAGCCCCGTTCCAGTGATGATGGCCAGGCGGCTATCCAGCCACTTTGCGCTTTATGCATTTTTGCCTTCTCCTCTCTCGACAATGTTATACTTTTTCTGGTAGGCTATTTTTTTGCTTTCAGCTGCTTTTTCGAGAACGGGCCACAGCCTGATCACCGCTCCCGGCGCGCACATGAGCAATTTTGACAAGAACCCCGGCGCGGCGGCGCATACACCGCTATTGCCAGAGCGGGTTGGCTCATATAAAATAAATTAAGCATTCAGTTAATTTAGAGGACGGGCATGCCTGGCCCGGGCAAAGAGCAACTTGGGGAAACCGGATGGTCACACCTTCTGCCGTCTCCAGCGAACAGCCAAAGGAGTTGAAGATGTCTTGGAAAAAGAGAAGAAAAGAATCAATTTTTTGGGAGAGCTCTCGGGATCAATTGGCGACCTGGGCACCTTCCTCCCTTACATTCTCGGTGCCATTTCCGTAGCCGGCTTCAACCCGGCCAGCATATTTACCGGCTTCGGCCTTTTTTATATCTTCAGCGGCTGGTTTTACAATATTCCCATGGCGGTACAGCCGATGAAAGCGGCCTCCGCCGCGGTGCTGCTTCACAATCTCACTCCGGGCGAGGTGGCGGCGGCGGGATTGATTACCGGTGCGGCGCTGCTGCTCCTGGCCCTGACGGGGTTGATCGAGTATATCGGCCGAATTACGCCGCGGGCCGTGATCAGCGGCATTCAGGTGGGGCTGGGTCTCTCTCTGGCCGTTCTGGGCGTGAAGATGATCGTTACAGAGCCGCTTATAGGCTGGCCCATCCTCCTGCTCATGCTGCCTCTTTTGAAAAGCAGGCGCTTCCCGGCGGCGATCGCCGCCGTGCTGGCCGGGATAGCGCTGAATTTCCTGCTCCATCCCGGGCAGCCGCTGCCGGCAATATCCCCCGGGATATACCTGCCCCAAATTAGCCTGCCTGCCGCCGCCGATTTCAACAGGGGCTTCTTCCTGGCCGCCCTTCCCCAGCTGCCCCTGACCCTGGCCAATGCCGTCCTCGTAACCACCGCCATTTCCAGGGAGCTTTTTGGCGAACGCGCGGCCCGGGTAAACAACCGGAACCTCTGCCTGACCATGGGCGCAGCCAATCTTATTGCGGCGCCCTTCGGGGGCTACATGATGTGCCACGGCAGCGGAGGAGTCGCCGCTCACCACCGCTTCGGCGGCAGGACAAAATATACCGCCTACATCATTGGGGCGTTCCTGCTGGCCATCGGTCTCTTCCTGGGAAAAGACGGCACCGGGATCTTTACCCTGATCCCCGAAGCCGCCCTCGGCTGCCTTCTCTTCTACAGCGGCATAGACCTGGCCGCGGCGGCAAAGCACATCGGCGAGCGCAGCGAATTTTTCGTCATCCTGGCCGTGGCCGCTCTTTCACTGGCCTTGAACCCGGCCGTAGCTTTTATCGCCGGCTTCATCCTGGCCAAGGGCCTGGAGAAAAAATGGATCAAGATTTAGCGCGCGCAATGCCCAGGGCGTCACCTTCCAATAAAACAGCACTCAATCATCAAGCTGGAAAAGATTTTCTACTGTCGTTTTCAAGATCCGGGCCAGTTTCATCGCCAGGATCAGGGTGGGATTGTATTTGTTATTTTCAATGGCGTTGATCGTCTGGCGGGTTACGCCGGCCTTCCGGGCCAAGTCTTCCTGCCGCAATCCAAGTTCTTTACGCAGCTCCCTGATTCTATTCCTCATCCCCGCCACCGCTCATCCGCCTGGTCAAAATAAAATGGGCTATCCAGAAAACCAGGTATTGGGTGACAAGGATGAACCAGGCCCAACCAATTTTACCGGTAGAGATTTTTTCATAAATGGTTAAAGCCGCCAGGGCACAGCCCGAATAAAGCGAAGACCACCGCAGGGACTTCAGCGAGATCTCCATCTCCATCTCATCCATGCGGCGAAAGCCAATCCTCTCCAAAAAACGTTTCATTTTTTCCCTCCCGCAGCTAATAATGTCAAGATCATTTGACATTATTATAGCAGGAGTTCAGGTAATGTCAACACCTTTTTACAATAAAATTTCCGGGGCATCCTCAATCCGGCCTGGCAAAAGCCCGCCTGCCGGCACAAGGTTGAACTGGACAGGCATCAGGAAGACGCTGACAATCTCAGTCCAAAATCAATTAGCTCCTGCAGCTGCTCCGGCCCCTCTCCCTTTCGGGGTAAATATTCCTGGATGCTGTAGCCGGCTACATTGTATTTACGCCACAGCATTTCAAGGGTTCCGAGAAGCGGCTCCAGGTCAAAGCCCTTGGGCGTAGGCAGGAGCATGTGAGGAAACAGCTCCGGATCCAGGACATCCAGGTCCAGGTGAATGTAGATATTGCTGAAACCCTTTTCCTTGATGAAACCCAGATCCACCTTTCCCGATCTTACCTGCTCCACCGGCAGCGTGATGATATTCTTCTCTTCAATGAAGTTTACTTCCGCCTTGTCCAGATCTCGTACTCCTACCAGGGCAACCTGGCCCGGCAGCAGCCTGGAAAAGCAGAGGTCCAGGATAGACTTTTCCCCTTCTCCCAGCAAAAACCGGAGGGGCATCCCGTGAAAAGCTTTGCTGGGTGAACTTTCTGGAGTGTTTAAATCACCGTGCGCGTCAAACCACAATACAAAGAGATCACCGTCCAACTGCTTGTTTAAATATGATACTGGAGCAAGCTCAGTGCCGCAGTCTCCGCCAATTAAAAAAATCCTTTGCGGCTTTTTCTGCTCCAACATCGATACCGCCTCTTTTAGCTGGGCATAAATATGGCTGTATCCGA
>JAKOUW010000197.1 GCA_029782365.1 Chloroflexota bacterium | reverse complement strand
TGCCATCGCCAGGGCAATCCTCAGGGATGCTCCCATTTTGCTGCTGGATGAGGCCACTTCTTCCCTGGACAGCGAATCCGAGGAGCAGGTGCAACTGGCCCTGGCGCGGCTGATGAAGAACCGCACCACCCTGGTCATCGCCCATCGCCTCTCCACCGTCCGGGATGCCCACCGCATTGTGGTCATTGCCGGCGGCAGGGTGGCGGAGGAGGGAACCCATCAGGAGCTCTTGCAGGCCGGCGGAATCTACCGCCGCCTTCACGAAATGCAGTTTGCAGAAGATATGCAGGATGCAGGATAGGGCGCCCCCGGCGCCCTGTTTAGTTTTGCCCGGGCAATACCGGGATGGGACAAAAGGATATCCAGGGCGGCAAGCCTGTGTTATACTCTGGATTAGACGGCAGTTCGCCGGCACGGGCCGGAGGGTAAGGCTGGATTCCGGGCAAGAAAATATCATTAAGAAACGGGGAGCTCGACTGTGCACAATGACTGGAAACGGAAAGTAATACTCTTTCTGACGGGGCAGACCATTTCGCTGTTGGGTTCGGCCCTGGTCCAGTATGCCATCACCTGGCACATTACCCTGGCCACCCAATCCGGGGTGATGATGACCATATCCATCATCTGCGGGTTCCTGCCCACCTTTTTTATCTCTCCCTTTGCCGGGGTCTGGGCAGACCGCTTTCCACGCAAGACGGTGATTATCCTGGCCGATTCCTTCGTCGCCCTGTCGACACTGGTGCTGGCGATCCTGTTCTTCATGGGTTACAATTCCCTGGCGCTGCTCTTTGTCATGTCTGCTCTGCGCGCCCTGGGTTCCGGGGTGCAGTCCCCGGCTATTGAGGCGCTCCTGCCCCAGCTGGCGCCCAGGGATAAACTGACCAGGGTGAATGCCGTAAACAGCTCCATTCAAGCCGCAGTTTCCCTGCTCTCGCCGATGCTCAGCGGCGCCCTGCTCAGCTTTGCCAGACTGGAAACCATCTTCTTTATCGATGTCATCACTGCCGCCATTGCCGTATCCATCTTGCTATTCCTGTTGCAGGTTCCCGCCCATGCCAAGGCGGCGGGCAGGCAGGTTACCGGTTATTTTCGCGATATGCGGGAGGGGATTGCCTACGTAATCAGGAATGACTTTATCCGGGTTTTTTGCCTCTTCAATATCTACTTCCTGGTCCTGATCACCCCAG
>JAKOUW010000182.1 GCA_029782365.1 Chloroflexota bacterium | reverse complement strand
AAATTCCCGCTTGTTTTACCTACCGAGATGGGCGTACTTGATAACAAAGGGATTGTCGTCAACGGCGGAGACGTAGCCACACCGGTCGAGATTGTGTTTTATGGCCCGGTAGCTAATCCAGTGATCAAAAATGAAACCACCGGCGAGTATATACGCGTCAACCGCGTTTTACCCGATGGCTATAGTCTAATCATAGATACCGCGTTTGGCTCAAAAAAGATCACCTTGGTGGATAACGAGGGTAATAAATCAAACGCGTTTGGCAGTATCGACCTGGGTAGTCAGTTGTGGTGGCTTGCAATTGGTGATAACGAGATAACCTACGAATCAGACAGTGGAGGGACAACGCGAGTTACCATTGCTTTCAAACAGAGATATGTGGGGGTGTAGAAGTGGCTGAACTATATAGATTTTTTGATGGCACCGTAAGTGATCCGAGATCGTACAGTGCCGATGACTTTGCGGAGTATTTTCGACAGTTTATTCGCAATGGAGTTTTTAACGGCGGGGATGAGCTACAGGTATCCTCACAACAGGTTGGCTTAAAGACTTACGTTAAACCTGGCAAGGCGTGGATTAACGGGTATTTTTACAAAAACACCGACAACTTGTTTTTAGACCATAACGTCTCCCACGCTACTATGGATCGGATCGATAGGGTTGTTCTCAGGCTCGACTACGATTTGCGAACAATGGGGGTTAGAGTCCTGCCCGGTGTTCCAGGCGTCACACCACAACCGCCGGCACTAACGCGCAACAACCACGTGTACGAGTTATCCTTGGCTCAAGTTAAAATAAAGGCAGGGGCAGTGAGCGTAAGCCCAGCCGACATAGTAGACGAGCGTTTCGACACGGAGCTGTGCGGGCTGGTTACTCACCTCTTTGAGCAGGTGGATACAACGGAGATTTTTGCTCAGTTCACGGCGGCGTGGCATCAGTTCACTGCGGAGTGGCAACGGTGGTTTGAGGAGGTTAAGGAGGATACCAACCTAGTGCCGCGCTCCGAAGCCTTCCTCTTCATGTCTATCCCGCAGTTTCAGCAGGCGGTGCAGAATCCGTTCCTTATGGAGCAGATGGCTCAGGAATTCCTGGCACTGGATGTGATCACCCGCAACCCGACAGCGATGGACATTATTACATCGAGCGAAGTTGCCATGGAGGTAATGATTAACAATGAGGTGGCTCTGAGTGCGTTTGCCAACAGCGAAGTAGCCATGAAGGCGATAGCCGCCAACGAAGTTGCCATGGAGGCGGTGGCCGCCAGCGAAGTAGCGATGGAGGCGGTAGCTGCCAGCGAAGTTGCCATGGAGGCGGTAGCCGCCAGCGAAGTAGCGATGGAGGCGGTAGCCGCCAGCGAAGTTGCCATGAAGGCGGTAGCCGCCAGCGAAGTAGCGATGGAGGCAGTGATCAACAATGAGATGGCCCTGAGCGAGGTTGTCAACAGCGAGGTCGCCATGGAGGCCATCTTCGACAGCTGGCTAGCCCGATTGGCGATATGGGAAAGCGAAATGGCTTCACAGATCATAATGCAGCAGGCCAGAGCCTGGCTGGAAGCCAATGTGGCAGAAGAGGCGTACCGTCAATCTGGTTCAAGCGAATTTGCCATGGTTGTGGACAAGAAAGGGCTGCTATTGTCAATCAAACACGACATCGGCACGGTGCCCTCGTCATCCTGGAACGGTGAGATGCGAGTGTTCGCACAAGCACCAACCACCAGGACGTACACCGATATTGTTGGCGGAAACCTGACGGAGAACATTTGGTATAATGTCGCTTACAGGATGGAGAACTTCCAGGTGAAAAACAGGCAGGGCGGCACTGGACCAAGACGCCTCGATTTCCGCTATGTCCCAATGGAGCCGTAGGAGGTGGGGAGCATGAAGTATGCGGTGGGTTTTAACAGCGCAGGTCGTGCAGAGGTGGGTTCTACTTGCAGGACGGTTCCCATTGAGTTTCCTGGCTTCTCCACCAGAGTGATCGACATAGATGAGCTGATCACCCTGTGCGGCGAGGATTGGCAGGCGAAAGCATCGTTCTTGGTGCTTGACGGCGAGAGTGTCCGTTTTGACGAGCAAGCATATCAGCAATCGCTAGCAGACAACAATGAGGAGGGGTAACACATGAAACCCCTCCGTGTCTTTTCCTCCAATCTTGAACTTTTAGCTGAAATAGACGACTACGAGAGCCTTGTCATAACGCGCAAGTGGCACACCTATGGTGAAATTGATTTAGTGATCCACCAGGA
>JAKOUW010000176.1 GCA_029782365.1 Chloroflexota bacterium | reverse complement strand
GGCCCAGCCCGCCTCCACATCATTGCCGCACCTGAAGCTGGTCCGCAGGAAGGCTCCAAGGCGCTCTTCGATTTGCGCCGCATCGCTTGCGCTCTCGCCGAAGCCCGGCACTCCCAAGAAGGCACAGCGAATATCTTCTATCCCCACTCCAGCAAGGCGGCAAGCTTCCTCAATGCCCCGGCGAATCAGGCTTACCGCCTGGTTCATGCCGATCTGCATATAATGGGTGGTATCGGTGCGCACATGGGACGCGATCTTCCCGGTGTAGTCCATAAGAATGTAATCTGTTTTGGTTCCACCACCATCCATGCCTAGGTACAACTTCAAGACAGCCTCCTCTTTGGTGAGTTCCGATCCGCTCAATCGCAGCGCAGCAAGGCCGAAGCACAGGGTGCGAACACCTAAATAGCGCCGATGCTCTTGTTACCTCTGAGATCCACACTAGCCCACTATTCCAAGGAATAGAGGGCTAGTGTCGACACGTTCAAACCAAATCACGAAACAGCTTCTATTCCCTAATACTTGACTGTAACAGGTTTTCCTGTTCGCGCCGATTCCATAATGGCTAGGATGACACAGCAGGTGTTCGCTGCATCCTCGAGTGATACCAGAAACTCTGAGCCGTCGACCAGGCAATCTACGAAATGCCTGATACTCTCGTATGCGAAGCCCTTCGGCTTTCCATGAATGAAATGACTGATGAGCACATCAGGCCTGTCATTCCCTTCTTCGGTAAACCTCTCAATTAGCTGGCTATTGCTTAGGTCGAGATTGATCATGCCCTTTGTGCAGGTGATGTTGAATTTCATGTCATTGACATGCGGATTACCGTTCGGAGTAATCCAGCTGTTTTCCATAGTAGCGATTCCGCCGTTCTTGAACTCCAAGATGGTATGATAACAATCGTCCGTATCAACACCGAGGCTGGTCAATACGCCCTTCCTTGATACTGAGTAAACCCTCTCAACTTCAGAACCGAAGAACCACCGAAGCGTGTCAGTGCTGTGGCTACCCAAAAACCATAAAATTGACGATTTGTCAGCCCACGAGAGCATTTCTAGAGGCACCCACTTGATGTCGTTGTGACGCATATAAGCGGTATAGGGCTCGCCTAACTCTCCGGAATCCACGGAAGCCTTAGCCACGGCAAAAGGCGGGTTCCAACGGTTGTGTAGGTCCACCATTATGCGAACGTTGTTCTTCTGGACGGCTTCCACGATGCGGTCAACGTCCTCCCGAGTCGTCGCCAACGGCTTTTCAAGGAGTAAGTGCTTGCCCGCATTAGCACAATCTACCGCTATGTCCCCATGAGCGAAGTCAGGCGTAACTACCGCAACCGCATCAAGCTGTTCCTTTTTCAGCATTTCACGGTGATCGGCGTACGCGTTAACTCCGAACTTCGCTGCCAAATCTGACGCTTTTGAGAAGTTGATATCACTAATCGCAACCAACTCAGCGTGTGGATGTTCTTCATACAGAAAAGCGTGCGTCTCTCCCCAAATACCTGCACCAACGATCCCCATTCTGATTTTCGCCACAAGCATCCTCCTTTACTTCTTGACTAAGACTGTGTTTTTAACCCTTAATGGCGCCCGCCGTTGAGCCACTGACGATATGTTTCTGGAAAAACCAGAAGAACAGCAACACGGGCATCGTGACCACAACAGAACCGGCCATTATGTGGTTCCAACGTATCATGTACTGCCCACTAAAGCTTGCGAGTCCTATGGTCAAAGTCCAGTTTTCAAAGGAATTGAGGAACACCGATGCGAACAAATACTCGTTCCAAGCCAAGATAAACGCAAAAACAGCTGTAGCGGCAAATCCGGGCCAGGTTAACGGCAAGATTACGCGGAAAAATGCGCCAAATCTCGTACAACCATCGACCATTGCTGCTTCATCCAATTCCAGACTTATGGTATTGAAGTACCCTCGTAACATCCAAGCCGAGAAAGGAACAGCAAAAGTAGTATACGCCAGGGTCAAACCCCATAACGAGTTCAACAATCCCAGATCACGAAAGACTGCATATAGTGGGATCACCAAGAGAGCATCAGGCAGCATTTGAGTCAGAAGCAGCGTATAGCCCAACAGAGTTCTCCCGGGGAAGTAGAAACGAGACATGGCGTAGCCACCCATGGCTGCGATCAACATAGCGAACAGAGTGGTGGCAACGGATACCACCAGGCTATTTTGGATCCAACGAGAAAAAGGAACGTTGTAAATGGCACTCTCTGACCATATGCTGGTATAGCCCTCAAAGGTTGGGCTTTGGGGAATCCATACGGGGGGATAGCTGAATATTTCGCTTGATGGCTTTATGGATGTTGACACCATCCACAGGAAGGGAAATAGCGCAAAAGCCGTGATCAGCACCAAAAGGAGCCTCTTTAAGACCAGGCCTACCGCACTGCGTCTCTCTACCATGATGCTTCATCCCCCCGACTTACTTTGAGATAGATGATGGTGAAGAACAATGAAATGAGTAGCAAAACTACTCCGCCAGCGGCGGCCTCGCCCATGCGGAAGAACTTAAAGGCCGATTTATAAACATACACCGTTAGGAGTTCGGTGGAGTTTGCCGGTCCGCCACCGGTGAGAACGTACAAGATGGCGAAGTCCTTGACGGTCCATACGACGAGCAAGAGAAAAACAACCGCTGAAACGGGCCTTAACATTGGTAAGGTAACGTGGCGAAACTTCTTCCAAGCTGAAGCACCATCCAAAACAGCTGCTTCATATAACCCAACGGGTATTGTTTGAAGACCCGCCAATAACATGATTGCTACCCAAGGAAAACCCTTCCAGATGTTAACCACCATTGCGGCTGGCAGTGCTGCCCTAACGTCGCCCAAGTACGCGATCGGCGAGCTTAAGAACCCGATGGTCTCTAGAATATGGTTTATGATGCCATACTGGTAGTCAAACATCAGGATCCACACTAAACAAGCAACAACCACGGGTATCGCCCAAGGAATGATGATCAAGACACGGAACAACCCACGCCCCTTGAAGTCCTCATTCAGCAAGAGGGCCGCTATCAAACCCAGAACGTAACGCGCCGCAACCGTCACAACGATATATTCCGCTGTGATTCTGAGTGATGACCAGAATCCAGGCGATTGAAAAACGGCTCTGAAGTTGGCCAGACCTACAAATGGGTGGCCATCTGGATGATGCCTGGTCAAGTGCCAATGCTGAAAACTCATCACCCCGGCCTTGATAACCGGATAGACCAAGAAGAGCGTTACGGTCACCACTAGAGGAGTGAGGAACAACAACAGAAATCCATTTCTGCGAAGGAACCGATGAAGTCTGCGCATCATTGGCTGTTCGCCAATAGTACTCATTTTGCACACCACCTTCCAAATCGAGTAGGTAGCCGCTAGGTGATCAGCCTTTCTCGATTTCCACCCGTCTCACCGGGCTTGGCTGGTACATGTTGGTTTTCAGCTCGGCATGGATGGCGGCCAAGTTCTCTTCAAGACGCGTCTGAAAGTCCTTCACGGTCTGCCCATCTATCCCGGGAGCGCCATTGTTGGACTTGACGTGTTTGAATGCCAGGCGAAAGGTTATCCATGGCATAGACTTTGTCTATCAAACTGTACCACTTACGCATGCCAGAGCCTCCAATTGTGCTGAGTGTCCACTTCTCCATCCCTGTACTGGCACAGTTGCTTCGTGAAGTCCTGGAGGCGTCTCTAGCTCTAAGGCAATCTACCTCTGGGGTCTTCCTTACTCTGTTGAGCGGTCGAGTGCAGCAGCAGGCTCGTCACCCCCACTGCATCGTACCCAGCCTCCATTCCAGGGGCTGTTATC
>JAKOUW010000163.1 GCA_029782365.1 Chloroflexota bacterium | reverse complement strand
CGTCACCCCCACCAATGACGCCTGCTTACCCGCCCAGGTATCCATCGTCTTCACTTCCGCATCAATCGTCGCCTGGTTCATGTACCCCTTGGTGAAGGTGCCCAGCATCACCGGCAGCGTCCCTGTCCCTTTGGCTTGCGCCGCATTGACACCTGCCTTCATCGGCAAAAACATCCCTGCCATTACCGCCAACAGGATAATCGTCAAAGAAAGTATGGATATTCTTTTAGAAATCAGATTTCTTGTCCTCATATGCATAGTTCCTTCGCATCTTGCCTGGTAAGGTGACTTGAATTCATCTTACCTGAGTAGAGACGCGATGAACTTTACAGATTTATAAAGGACTAGATTGGGTTGATTTCTAAATTACAGATTTGTCAGGTGGTCATTTCTGGCTGTTAGGTGGGCTTATGCAGGATGAAAAACAAATCATCGCCGCGGTGTTCCGTAGCGTTGGGGAAGGGCGTGTTTAAAAGCACACGGAAAGTGTCCGTGAAATCTCCATCCGGGATAATACATTGGATATCTTTCCAATAATCAACCTTAAAACCTGCCTCTTCCAGATAGTTAATCATCTCACCGGCAGTGTATTCCCGAATATGCAAGGTATAAAACCAGGGCGAGGCACCCGCAAATGCCTTATTCAATTGGAGCACCGAATTAACATTTGGCGTCGTCAAAAACATGACCCCACCCGGTTTCAAAGCTTTTAGGCACTCACCCAGCAAAGCCTTAAGCCCTGTTGCATAAAATGTATCATTCAGCCCGTCTGGTAAATCCGTGACATGCTCCACCAACTCGGTGCAAATGATCAGATCAACCGATCTGGGCTCGACCGGCCAGGAGTAGCGCAAGTCCACCGTCAGGTTTGCAATGTTGTACTGGGAAAACTTCAGCCTGGATAAATTGGTAGCCACACTTTCGCCTCCCAGGTCTAGAATGACTGCGTCGGCGGGCAGGCTGGCAAGGATCGGTTCAAGCCACTGCAAAGTGAGAAAATACCGGCTGGCATGGCGCAAATGCGCATCCAAGTATTCCGGGATAAACTTATTCTTCTCTCCGTACGCGCGAATCTGCTGCCGGATTTCCTGTAATTCCTTTTCAGGTATAGAATTGACTTCACGAAACAGCTCAGCGTTGAGTTCCGCAGCTTTCCGGTTTGCATCCTGCCCGATCCCTTTTAATACTACTGTTTCTGAAAGGGGGAGCAGTGCTTCAATCTGTTCGCGCACAAGAAGGTCGCGTTGATATTCTGACATCCGCGGCAGAACCCGCGTTTGAAGATTTATCCAACCCTTGGCGATCAATCGCATGGCGTTTCCACCCAAATGACGAAACAATTTGTTCATTTTGTATCCCTCAACTCATGAAGTTCACGCTGACCAGATGTCCTGGATTCGAGCGCCTGGATGATTTCGCTCACCCTGCCGCTCCAGGTGTTCGCCATCGCTGTTTTGGCCAAATTGTCCAGGTAGCGTGAATCTTTGGTCAATTCGATCGCAGTTTCCAAACAGGCTGAAAAATGATCGGGCGTCTCCCCGATTAAAATTTCCGGGTAGTTCCGGCATTCGGGCATCGGGGTAGCCACAACCGGTTTCAAACAGGCCATGTATTCAAACTGCTTGATTGGAGATGTGGCCAGGGTAATTTCATTAATTTTAAATGGGATCGTGGCAATATCAAACCGCCACACATATTTAAACAACTCGGCATATGGTTTTAGCCCCAACCAGGCCACATTTGGAAGTTGGAGTATTCCGCTGCGATCCAGGCTCCCATCATAATTTACACCAATTAAAACAAACTGCCATTGTGGATGCTGGCGTGCGGCCAGGCTCAACAGCTCATAATCAAACCATTCTGCCAGTGCGCCAGAATAACCGACAACGGGTTTACCCGCCGCCTCGATAGGCAGCCAATCTGCCGGAGGAGGATCATCTTTCTGCGGACGACAGTTGAGAATAAATTCCAAATCGACGCCATTCGGTGCGAAAATTGCGTCCGGGCGCTCTTTGCTCACCGTTTGTTCCAATAAGCGGCTGGTCACGAGCACAACTTGAGCACTATGGATCAGTTTCTGGTGGTCTTCCTTGCGCCCAGAAGAAACGTTCAAATCATCATAATGATCGTAGATGATGCGTGGATCAGTAAATAATCCAGGCTTATCAGCGTGCCAGGGCGAGCCAATGTAAACGATGGGACTTTTAAGATCTTTGAAAACATCCAAAGGGGCGTGGAATAAATACAGGTTTGGCTCGACCGGATGAAAACCGAACAGGCCGTCGGTCTTTTCATTATTTGTGCCATAAAAGAACAAGAACCCCTGCCTGGCAAAGGCGCGCGCCATTTGGTGCGGCCGTTGAAACATAAAGCCCCAATCGTGGGTTGCCGGGTAGATGATCACTCCACGGCGCTGCGGATGAGCCGCCAGGACATCTTGGAGCTGACTGGTAAAACGAGCCAGGCTGCGCTGCACAGCGGCAGTTCGGCCGCGCACGCCAGCGCTGAAGCCTCTGAGTTGAGCCATTTGAAATGCCGCCAGGTAAAATGGATCAAGCGCCGCAGTTCTTAATCCAATTTTCAAACGTTTCGCAGCCGCCCAAATATGGCTCCAGTACTGCCAGGCCGCGTGTGCAAGGATTGCCAATGGGATTAGCAATTTCCACGGTGTGGATAAAATGGCTAAGCAGATCAATGACGCCACGATTAACAGGCTCCACACACCATAAAACCAATAAACTCCCGCTCGGCGGTTCTGGTAATGCGGCGTAAATAAAGCTCCTTCGCCATCGCCCTTCGAATAGCGAAAAACTGTCCGGTAAAAGCGGCGAAGCGAATGGGGGGCTTTCCAGCGAACGATGGCTTTAGGACAAAAAGCCCAACGCGCAGGTTTTACTTTGGCCATCACGTCAAACAATGTGTCTTCTCCGGCGTCGCTCAACCACTCTGGATAACCATCTACCCTTTCCCACACTTCCTTCTTCATGACCAGAGATCGTCCGGAAGGTAAAAACGTGGCCGGGTTGATTAGCGAAAGATCAGCCATAAAATATGAAGAACACAGTGCATCGATTTCTTCGCTACCCAATGGAAGAGAATAACCCATGCTGGCTTCAATGGTTGGGTCAGTTTCAAATGGCACCAGAAGTGTTTTGAGCCAATCTTTGTCGAGGACGCTTCCACAATCTGAACAAGCAATCAAAGGCCCTGCCGCCTGTTGGATTGCCAGATTGCGGCCCCTGGATATGTTTGCGGCAGGCGCTTCGCTGAACTTGATCGGAATGGGGAAGCTGCCGATCATCTCTCGAATGATCGCCTGCGTGCCGTCGGTTGAGCCGCCGTCGGTTATCACGATTTCATCGGGCAATCGACTCTGCAGCAAAATGGATTCGAGCCAGGCTTTGACGGTTTTAGCTTCATTTCTCAACGTGGAAATGAGGCTGACTCGCACTTGATTGTCTGAGCTTTCCGTTTCAATTGCCCGGCGCGGTTGGTAATCTGGCAGTAAATCCGGAGGGGCAAACAAGACCACCTCGGTGCGGTCTGGGTAGAGATTGTGCTGGCTAAAAACCTCTTCGGATCTTTTCCAGGGTAATGGCAGGTTGTTCCCAAACCAATTTGCAGCCAGGCGCAGCGGCCAATGGCGGAAAGCAGTCACAATACCTACGCGCAAGAAATTCACCAGGCCCTGGTGAAACAAAATCCGCACTAACTGCAAACAAAACAATATCAGACGTTCCTGCCGGCTCTTCTCTGGGATGAAGAATTTTCGAATCTTCTGGAAGATCAGTGCAATGCGGTATGTGCGGCTTTGCTGCAGCGTTTGAAGTTGATAAAGATACCAATAAACCAAATGGTTCAGTTCTTGATTGCGCTGTTTTTGCTCCTCAAGTATACCTTCCGCAGCAGCAAGCTTACCTTCTGCGGCAGTAAGTTTTTCTTCCACAGCAGCAAGCTTACCTTCTGCAACAGCAAGTTTTGCTCCGCTTCCTGCCAGCAGGTTACGGAATTCACTTAGGGTCTCCTGGCTTGCCAACAAATCCTGGTACAGTTTGTTCTGGACATCCGCACTTTTTGCCAGCCGTTCGCCCACTTCATTTTGAGCCTGCTGGCTTTCACTCAAAGCCTGTTCTGTTCGAGCAATCACGCCACCAAAATAAATAGTGTTTTCAACAGTCTGGCGGTATTGTTCGGAGAACAGTTCGGGCCGCGGCAAATGGGGCTGCCACTTGACCTGCCATTTCTGTTCAAAATAGACCCGATTCCTTTGAAAAAGCTGCCAGTAGCCTGATACCCCTAATTTGGAAAATGAAACGCTGCCCCAATGATGAATGAATACATCCTCAGCACACAAAATTTTGTATCCGGCGTGGTGAAGACGAAGTGCATAATCGTCATCTTCAAACATGCCTATTCCGAAACCTTCATCGAGCGGCCCCACCTCATCCCAGACAGCCCGCCGGAGCGCCACGCATTGGAAAGGCAGCATGGCAATTTCAAAATTTTCTCCAGCATGAGTGTGCGTATATTCGGCGGAAAAAGCCTCTAACCCGCTGATATCCTGATATGTAACTGGGATGCGCGTTTCGTTGCCCGATGCATTGGTGACTGGGCCGGCCATGCCAATGGTCGGATTATCCAGGTGTTTGAGCAGACCCGGCAGCCATCCGGGGGTCACTACGATGTCATTGTTCAAAAAAACAAGAAACTTGCCCCTGGCTGCCGCTGCGCCCTGGTTATTGCCTTTGGCGAATCCCTCGTTCGTTCTATTCAGGATCACGTTCAAGTTTGGATATTTCTCTGCATACGCCCTTAAGAAAGCTGGCGTACCATCTGTCGATGCATTGTCGACCACAATCAATTCGTAAGGCGTCGGAGAAGATTCTGAAACAGGCGTGTGCTTGTAAATACTCTCCAGGCATTGGCGAGTGTAATCAAGGTTGTTATAAGTTAATATCACCAGGCTGGCGTCAGGTTTTTCTGGCACAATACTCCCTTGTTCTTTGGCAGAATATTGGGGCGAGCTTTGCTCGAAAATCCCTTCGAACGATTGAAGGTCGGGTTTTTCACGGCGCAATATGCGGGTATAGGTGTTCGCCCACTTCCATGCATGTCTCACTAAAAGTCCGTTCTGAAGAACATCGTTCAGCGCGTTTTGCGCCAGACGATAACGCAAATCAGGGGTTTTAATCAACTGCTCGAGGCATGCCGTCCAGGATTCAACAGTGTTCTGCGCCAGTAAACCAGTCTCTCCATGCCGTACTGCGTTGTGATAAGGAGGCAGGTCAGCGTACACACCAGCAATCCCACTAGCCGAGTACTCAAGATACTTGATAGAACTTTTGCATCGGTTGAAAGTGCTGTCATTCAATGGGGCAATCGCAATATCCCAGCGCCCCGACGGGCCATTCTCATCCTGGAATTGGCGGGCAAAATCAGTATAATCACCGGTGACAGGGGGCGACCAAACGACTCTGGAGGATCTGGCTAGCTCTGGTGGCGGCCTGACGCCCCAAAAATGCAGTTCCAGGAAAGTATACCGTTCGAGGAGTTGCTGCAAAGCAGGGACAATCGCGGCGATATCTGGAGCGTGCGATTCGCTCCCCATGCAGCCAATAACCAGCGATGTGTTCTCTTGAGAGGTGGATTTTCGAATAGAAACGGGTTGAACACGCCAGGTCTGGTCGTCCAGGCAGTTGGGCAGAACCCAGATATTGGGGTTTTCTTTGTGCAAAACCTGGGCAAGTGCAGGCGTGCTCACTGATACCGCGTCGGCCTCTCTCACGGCTGACAAAATAATCGACTGCAAGGCGGCATAATGCGCATGGTCGGGGTGGTCAAGCGGCAAATCGATGAGCAAATCATCGATTTCAAAAACCAGAGGCCGGCCCAAAAGGCGCGCCCGTTGAACGAGCGCCGGATAATAAGAGCAGGCAGCATATTCGCGCTGCACCACTACCAGGTCTGCGGCAGCCAACTGTTCCTGGCTGGCTTCCTCCCAGGGCGGCAATTGAATCAAATCAATGCCGGCAGCTCTCGCCGGTCCAGCCAGGCGCAACTCAGCCAGTGGGGTCGTCCAGCCATTGCCAGTGCAAGCCAGGACTCGAAGGTGCATCGAATTCAAATCTTCCGCCTCAGGCGCAAACGCAGGTTCAACGGCAGCCAGCCATACAGCAGCGGCCGGAGATAGGCTTTGACAACCAGCCAGGAAAAAACAGATCCTCCTTCGCGCCAATGCACCTTCAGCATCTCCGGCCAACAGCGGTCGTCGCTCTTCACACTTTTCCCACTGCTGTGCAAGCGAAAATTCGCCCACAAGCGAGGATAATAATGCAATGGGGCGATCTTAGCCAGGCGCACCCACAAATCATAATCCATGGCAAAGTAAAAAGAAGGATCTAATGGCCCAACCTGCCGCCAAAGAGCGGCGCGAAAGAAACTCGACTGCTGCGGGATATGCACATACCCCTGCCGCAAGCGGTGGTAATCCGTCTGGCGGGCAGGAAATGGACCGAGCAGGTTCCCTTCGCCATCCACAAGGTTAGCATCACCGTAAACCATCCCGGCTTCAGGATGGGCCTGCAAATAGCTTGCAGCTTCCGCAACCGCGCCAGGCAGGTAGGTATCATCCGAATTGATCCAGGCCAGGATATCGCCTGTCGCCCGCGCAAAGCCTTTGTTGATCGCATCCGTCTGGCCCTTGTCGCGTTCAGACACCCACCAGGCCAGCTTAGCGGCATATTTGCGAATGATCTCCACACTGCCATCCGTGGAACCGCCATCCACGATGATATATTCCATATTCGGATAATCTTGAGTTAAGACGGATTGGATCGTCGCTTCCAGGTAACTGGCCTGGTTATAAGACGGTGTGATGATCGAAACTCGAGGAGTTGATCTACTTGCCGACATGAGTTACTCTTTCCTCGTTGGTGGCGCGGCCTGGGATGCCTTCGATTGCAGCCGCTGATTCTCACTGGACTGGGCCTGCCTGGCCTTGCGCTGAAGGTACCACCTGCGCAGTGCAGCCGGGTTTACCACCAGGCTTGCGGCTGCATAAGCCACGCGGTGGAGTTCGGGCCGCACAGCCGGCGGATAGGCCAGAAAACAGCGCAAATAAGACTTCAATGCTGAATAGTGATCCCCGCCATCCAATTGATAGCGGGCGGCTAACAAGTGATATCCAGCCCAAATTCGTGAGCGGTCCTGTAAATAAAGCGGGCGTAGTACTGGTTGGGCCTGCATCCAGGCTAACACCTGGTAAGTTTCAGGGGCATATTCCAGGGCTTTGGCGACATTTTTGGCGTTTTCGTGAAAGCGTGCGCACGCCCAAATTTCATTTACATGTTCCATTGTTCCATGTTGAGCCACTCGCAGCCACAAATGCGTATCTAACATAAAATGATAATGCAAATCGAGAAAACCTGCTTTCTCTAATGCCGATCGACGCATAAAGACGGCCGGCTGCCCAATGATCCGAAAGCGCATCAAGTCTTTAAGCCCCCAATTCCCGAAGCGCTGCACATTGATCACCCTTCCAGTTCCATCGATTGAGAGCAAATTGCCATACACCAACGCCAGATTCGGGTCGGATTGCAGTGCTATGACTGCTGACACAACTGCTCCTGGCTGATACAGATCATCTGAATTCAGCCAGCCAATAATTTCTCCGCTTGCGCGCGCGAACCCTTTGTTGATTGCATCAGCCTGACCGGCGTCTTTCTCAGAAACCCACCAGGCCAGCCTGTCCGAATACTTGCGGATAATGTCAACACTGCCATCCGTGGAGCCGCCATCAACGACCATGTATTCCAAATTGGGATATCCCTGGTTCAAGACAGAGAGCATCGTCTGTTCCAGAAAAGCCGCCTGGTTGAAAGATGGCGTAATAATACTGACTTTAGGGAATTGATCGACCGGCATCATTAGCAATTACCTACCTGATAAACAGCGAAGGGCCCAACCTGGGCAGTGGTTTAGAACGAGTTGAAGTTAAACGCTTGCAGTACTTGCTGTTATAGTTCGGCCGCGCTTTTTGGTGATTGTCCCAGGCGCTCGTCCACCGAAACAAACAAATTCCTAAAAAATGGATTATCGTTGTGTGACGAGAGAAACTCATCGAACATTCCATATAGGTGGAAATAATACCAGAGCGCAGGGCTATCCTATACACCACTTATCACCAATTTTGAAAAATCCCGATTATTCCGAGGTCCGTGCGCAGATCAAAACCAGCACAAAGAAAATACTAGGGCAAACCTAACAGAAAGACAGCGAATTCACGGCCCAACAACAGGCAAAGAACAGCCACAAAATACAGACGCTTCAAAACTTAAACAAATTGGCATAATCGATTTTGGGAAAAACGGTTAGTTTTCCGCCCACCGTAGCATCCAGCACCTGACGCCCTGCCTGCTCGTATTCCTGACGAGCCATACGATAGGCGCGTTCTGAAGTATCCAGGTCTGGCAGCTGCCAGCGAAATCCTTTGCCGAAATAGCTGGGGTTGAAATGGTTTGGATCGTCGCCTTGTGATACAACCGTCATATTTGCCGGGCCTTTGGTAACAAAATTATGGTCAACGCCGATTAATATCACGGTTTCAAAACCCATGTGAAATGCAACCTGCAATGCGACATATGTGACCGTTGCTCCTTCCCATAACCGGCCGCGCACGTCGCGTGCGAATTTCGGTCCAGTATAGGATGTGTGCAAGAACATCAAATCGGGGGTTGGCTCGATAAAGCGGTGCGCCCGCCAGGCAATGAATTTTGGGATGGGCAGGGCGCGAATATCCGCCGCACACTGTTCGATGACCAGGTCATTCATCGAGAGAAAATACGTGGTGGTAAAACCCAACTGGGGGAACATCATATAAATGCGATTTAACC
Organism: Chloroflexota bacterium; assembly: GCA_029782365.1. Lineage (GTDB taxonomy): Bacteria > Chloroflexota > Anaerolineae > Anaerolineales > UBA4823 > CAWBUW01. Next base: position 155,788 of record JAKOUW010000163.1, on the reverse strand, counting down.
CAAAGGTGAATTCCCCCTTGAGTTTGCTCAAGTCTGTTTGGTTCAAGCTGGGTCCGTTGCCAATAATAAAGCAACGTTGTCCGCGATGTTTATCTCGCAGTTCAGTCAATTGGGCAACGCTCGCTCGCCGCCAGGGATGAAACTGCGCCTGCGGCCAATCTGGCAGGCGCCGGATCCCATCGACCACATCACGCGCCAGCGACCAGACTGGCTCCGGGGTGATTTTCTTCACAGTTTGTTTAATCATCTTTCTTCCAGTTATCAGGTTTATTTTTATTTTGGGCAAGGAAATCGCAAATTGTAAAATCGATTTCTTCGTCTATATCCCAGGCTTCTTCCGGTGATATTTCGAACATCATTGGCCGCTCCCCCAGACGGTTGCGCCGCGCCAGCAAATTCTGGCGGGTAAAAACGTATATGCAAGAGTTTTCCTCGTACACTGGCGGCAGATCCTGGGTCTGCAAGAGAATAGCCGGGTTGTGATTAATCGGCCTCCCCAATTGATCCCATAGACGGGTCTGCAGGCGGGTGACCGAGAAGAGCGAATCATAGGCTGGATACTTGGAAAGCAGTGCCTGGCATGCCCTCGTTATCGTTTCACTGCGCAACAATGGATTTGTGGAATGGGTTTGTAGATAAAAATCCGCCTGCGCTTGCTCAGTATCATATGCCAGAATCTCATTCATCGGAATGGTGTCTGCTCTCAAGCGTTCCGGTCGAGACAGGATTCTGACGGCAGGAAAGAACTGCCGCAAACCATCCATCACCGGCTCGCTGTCGGTATCAACGATCACTTCATCAATCGCCGGGCAGGCCAGCAAGCTGGCTACGATGTGGTGAAATAGAGGCTTGCCTGCCAGGATACGGTAATTTTTTCCGGGGACGCGCTGGGAATGGTGTCTCATGGGTACCAAAGCGGCAATTCGAGTCATGGTTTCTCCTGAACTTGGTAATCAATAGGTTTGACAGAGCGCGGCGCTGGCAAATGCGGTGTGCCAGGGAGGATACCCTTTGGATAATAAAACACCTGCCGAAGCCGCCAGGTCAGCGGGCCAGATTGGCGGTAGCCCTGGTAAGTGCCCCAAAACTGCATCCAGCGAAACCACAGGATGCTTCGCCAATGCCGGCTGAGCCTGTCTCGGCGGTGTATCGCGTGCCAGATGTCACTGAGCACGCTCCCGGTGAACAGGCGAATAAACGTTGTGATATGGAAATGTTCTTCAGGAAAAATCCGTTTATAGGCCATCGCTTCTCGCCGGTAGCGGTTGAACACGCCTCGCGGTGTTTCTTGGTGTACATGGACAATTTCCGCCTCCGCTACATAGGCCAAAGCATACCCTTGAGCCATCATCCAGCGCGCCCACGCCAGGTCTTCCAGGCCAGGCAAGGTTTCATCGTACGGGTGCTGTCTCCATAATGCCAATCGCACGGCGGCGTTGGCGTTATTACAAAATGGATGATACTGGCGCGGCTGGGATTGGTTGGGATACCAGCTTTCAAATATCTGTAATTCTGAAAATTTGCTGGTGGCATGCCCGGTTTGCCGCCCATACGTCAACCCGATTTGAGGATCTTCAAACGGAGCTATTAGGCGTTCCAACCAATCTGGATACACCGGGTAAACATGAGCGCTGGCGATCACAGCAATTTCACCTTGAGCCTGCGCCAGGCCTTGGTTGAGCGAATAGCCAAAGGTGAACAGTTCCGGGCTAATATGAACCACATTTGCTCCCCAACTCTGGGAAATCTCAACTGTGTCATCCGTCGAACCGGAGTCAACCACAATCACTTCGTAATTGGTCATAGTTTGCTGGCGAATGCCTTCCAGCAGGCGGCCAATGTGACCTCCTTCATTGAAAGCGCGAATCACCAATGAACAATGCGGAACTGTCATGCCTTTCAACCTATGGTTTACAGACCTTGCCATCAGCAAGTGGATAAAAATCGTTTATACTCAAGTGCATCACATTTTAACCCACAGGGAGAATAAAATGAGCCTGAATAAGCCAGATAAACCAACCGACACCAATTTCAATTGGGAAATGCATATTTACAGCCAGGGCGAACAATTAAACCGTTATCCATTTGATTCGGTTGTATCTTTTATCTACCGCAGTTTTTCCCGCAGTAAGCCGCGCAGTGAGACCAAAATCTTGGAAATCGGATGCGGCGCCGGTAATAATTTGTGGTTTGCCGCTCGTGAAGGTTTCAGCGTTAGCGGGATTGATGGCAGCTCCAGCGCCATCGAATTTGCCCTCAAACGCTTTTCAGCCGAAGGTTTAAATGGAGATCTGCGGGTTGGCGATTTTAACCAACCACTGCCATTTGAAAGCGATGTCTTTGATTTTGTGATCGATCGTGAAGCGCTGACCTGTTCCGGCTTTACAGCCGCCCGCAAAACGATCGCTGAAGTTCGCCGGGTGCTGGCGCCAGGAGGAAAATTCTTTTTCAATTGTTACAGTGACCGTCACAGTTCTGCTGCTTCAGGGCATCCCGGTGAGGATGGGGTAATCGTAGATATTTCGCAAGGATCGTTGGTTGGCATTGGACCGCTCAATTTCTACAGTAAACGCCAGATGCTCGCAATGTTCCAGGAAGGATGGCAGGTGCAAACATTGCGCCATATTGAATGGACAGAAATGCTCAACCCGGCTTATGACATTCATGCCGAGTGGCTGGCCATTGCCCAAAAAATATAGCGCTTTTATTGACTTCGCCTGGGGCTGGTTGAGTGCGGCGTGCGGCTGTAAGAAACCAGCCCTTTGCTTTCCAGCAAAGAAACAATTTCCCAAACCACAAAATAAGACGCTTTTAGCTCGGCCGCAATATCGGCGACGGTATGTTCGCCATCGCATGCATCCATCACCCGGAAGAGCAGCCGGTGACCCTCCGGGTTGACCCGGTAATCGATCCAGATCCCATATGCTGCGCAGAAAATTTCGCCCTTGAAATGGTTGACTACATATTGATTTTGTTCCCAGGCCTCCAACATTCGTAGAACCAGATCACGCGTCGCTGACAGGCGGTCTTCATCGATGATCGCTGGGCTGTCATCGCTTGAATGGTATTCTGGATATGGGCGGGTAGGGGACCCATACGGTTCGACGCGCGACAAAGAGAGCATCGGAACCCGCACGCCGGGTGCATTGAATTGGCGCTCATCGTTATCAATAATCGTACGGAAATCGCCTGCATAACCATCAGGGTCAAGCGCCTTGATACATGCATTGAAGCATCGATCGACCTGGCTCTGCGTTTGATAAGAACCTTGCAAGGCATGTGCAGAATTGTTCCCGACCATTTCCAGGAACAAGCCGCCTGCCATCTTCGGAATCAGGTCTTCGTGGTGGCTTAAATAGGCCACTGAACCAATGGTTTCTGGCAAAATCAGCAGGCGATAAGTGTAATACAGTTGATGTCCGGCAGCAGCCTGCGCCAGCAATTCTCGAGCAACATCTAATCCCACTACGACGCCGCTCAGGTCATCATTTACCATGGCTGGATGGCATAGATGAGCCACCAGCATGAAGCTTTCTTCACTTTGACCGGGGATCACCACTTCGCCCACTTTGAGCTTTCCCGGTGTGAACGTTGTGCGAATGACCACCCGATATGCCGGTTCAGTCAGAGATTCTTTAACCGCCTGGGTACAACACATACCCCATGTCCGGTCATAATACTTAAAAACAAAAGGGATCGCCGTCGGGCGGCGGGGATGTGTATAAATATGGGGCAGGAGTTCATCCCGGCTCACCACGCCATCATAAGGCAGAGAATACGAAACCACATGCAGTGGATGATCTGCCGCGTCTATGATTTTTTTGCCATCCAGGGTTTCCAGATACGCAGCCTGGCAATCCCACTGTTCGGGTACCTTCCAGGTCCAACATTGAGTTCCACTGGGATAAGCGTGAATGGTCATTGGCACTTCTTGAGCCAGCCGTTCCAGGGCTGCATCGAAACCGCTGGAAACGATATCACGTTTCAGATACCACACCGCGTCGATCAATTCCATCATTGAAGACATAATCAGGGATAAAAGCCTTTCGCCTACGGATTCCACGGCCGTCCATCAGGCCGGTTTTGTACCAATACCCAGGGGTCTTGGCGCAGAAGGATCTCAGCAGATTCTACAAAGTCACGGAAACGGCACACACACACTTTACCAAAATTAAGCCTGGCCTCTGCCCATTTCCCTTGCTGTTGGAGCTGTTTTTGCACGGGGCCGCAATGCACCTGCGGATCAATCTGGAGATCGCGAGCATACATCCGGTAGGTCCGCTCCTGCCATGGCCCGGGAGTTCCGTCTGCTTCCAACAGCCGCACTTTGCCGCTGAACTCTTTCCAAAAGCGATACGGAACCCCCACTCTTTGTTCACAATAATGGATCATTGTCGTGAATTTAACATCTGCGCCGAGCAGCAGCAGTTTAAAATCCAGCTCAACCATGCGCTCAAAAGCTGATCCCGGATCGAAAGCTGATGAAGTGTCGCGGCTGGCGATATCTGCCGCATATCGCCCGAAAGCGGCGATCGATTGGATCGGGTGGGGACTGCGCCGGGCATTGGGGTGCTGGCGGACCAGTTCCGCGAGGATTCCCATCCCTTCGCTGGGCGTCTCCTTTTGATCGAATGGCTGTCCATGGGCAAAGCCAAAGTTTAGTGCCGGGGTCACCAGCGTGCCCTTGCCGGCTTCTGCTAATTCCAAGACATCCTCCAGTACCGACAGGTACATTTCGGGGCCAAATTCTGGCTGTCCTAGGAACTGCAGAGCAGCATGCACCATCACCCCATCGCCCGAATGCAAGCCCAGTCCCCGCAGAATGGAAACCAGTTGTGAAGAGGTGACGACCGGTAAGCCCATTGGATCAAGCCGCCGCTTTGCGGACTGCTTCCGGCCATCCGGCTGGTTCGAGGCCGTATTGAGCGAGGAATGCATATGCAGTGCGCTCCAGGCCGAACGCCACGCAGCCGGTGTGGGCTGGCGAGCCATCCGGTAAGGTGATGTTCAGTTTCCTTCCAAAGAAATCCTGGTGATAATTGTATGAGCCGACGGCAAGGGTAGAATCCTTGAACGGCAGACTGGCCCGGATTTCAAATTTCAGTTGAAATGCACTCTGGAAGGCAGCTTGTTTGCGGAATTCGCCGATAAAAAACGGATCATTTGCGCTTTCCACCCGGTAGGCAAGCCCAATATCTGCAAAGCGCGCCTGCATCCGTTGGCGAGCAATCTCGCGGTTTTCCAGGACGAAATCCTTGGAGCCGATGAAAATAACCTCACGCATCGTGAAGTTCCACAAACGCTCCAGCGAGACCAGGTTGGTGGCTTCATACCGGAAGCAGTTGCCAACCGCGGTGGCTGTGAATTTTCCACCAGGCAGCGGCCGGTCGGCCAGGGCAAAGTATAAATGATAACAAACTGCCGGCGAGAGTAAAGTCTCGAACTGGGCGAAATTATCCATCGGGGCATTCAAACCATGTTCATCGCAGCTGGCATGCGCCGCAAAGTGGTCGATGACATCCAGATCGGTGCGCAAGTGGGTGGCGAAGGTCAGGGAATGTGGAAAGGCGCTGAAATAATTGACCCGATCCAGGTAGCGCGCCGGAATCAAAGTTGGAAAGCGGTATGGCTGGGCGCCAAATGTGTCGGCCAGTTCGAGAAAATGCTTCTCGAAAAAGCCGATCAAACGGGCTAACAACGGGCCCAGAGTAAATACGCCAACAGCCTCCTGGCTCAACTCTCCACGCTCCAGAAGAAGGCTGGTCGGATCCTGGCTAAACGGCACTCGCCGATCCAAATGGTCATCAAGGATTTGCACCTTGGGTTTAAAAGCGCCTTTCGCCATCGCCTCAACCACTCGGTGTACTTTCGTTTCGAGGCTGGCCTGGATAGCCAGGTTAGCCGGATAAACCAGGTGCAGTGTGATCATATCACCATTGGGTGTGATCTCTGCTGATTCGATCTGCTCATCCACATACGCCAATTTGGAGCGGATTTCTCCAACCAAAAAACCCGGAATCGCGGTCTGAGGGAATATTTGAATTATCTTTTGATCAGCCATTATTTATTTGCTCCTGAATTCTGGAAACAATTGCCGGGATAGAAATTAATTCAGCGATGCTGTCCGCATCGATTGGCAAGCCAAACCGTTCTTCGAGAGCCATCACCAGGCGCATATGGCCCATCGAATCCCACTGGCTCAAACCGCCGAATTGCAAGTCGGCTGGCACCGCTTCTAAAGGCACTTCAAAGAGCTCTGACATTAGGGTCTGGATTTCAAGGGGAAGACTTTCATTCATCATAACACCTACTTTAATCCGATGCATCCAGCAGGAAAGGCGTATCATGCAGGATGCCATTAACAACTAATTGGATCACCTCGGAGCCACCCGGCGCCAGGCGCTGCCAGGCGAATTTTTTCAGCCTGACCATGGTTGGATTGGGGTGCAGTTCAAGAAATTCCCCAAAAGGGATAGAAGTACGAAACAATTGATAATATAAGAAACGCCGGGCATTGACCCGAAATTGGGGGTCGGCCTCCACTGTTGGGTCGGCCAGGAATTGTTCGGCTTGCGCCCGGTAAGCTTCCGGCGTTGCAGGAAAATATACAATTGGCAGTTGTGTGTAACGGGCTTTGCCGCCGTTGAGCACCGCGGCTCCCATCAGCGCGGCTTCCAGGCCGATGGATGAATTGTACACAAGCGCGAACTTAGCGCGCCGGATCAGTTCATAAGAGCTGATAAGTTCGTGAGAATCGAAAAATACCACATTCGACAGCGCTTCCACCTGGCGCAACCGGATCCAGTCCGCGACGCTTTCACGGCTTTCTTTACCCGGCCGCATTTCATCCGGGTGGGCGCGAATGACAAACAAAGTTTCTGGGTGAATGCGAATGAGTTCCAGGATGGCATCCAGCCAGGCGAACATATCCTCGAAGACGATGTTGGCATGGATCTGGCTGGTATCAAAAATAACATTGGTAAAAACAGGCACCATCTGGCGAAACTGCTTGATCCGTTCCACAAAGGATGGCTCGAGACCGCTCATCTCGGGCCAAAATCGGATCCCGGCCATGGTAAATTTTCCCTGGAAACGCAGTTCCAGGTAAGCATCTAACCGGGTATTTTGCGCAGGGCTGAGCTGGAAGCTGTCCGGGATGTCAATTGGATAGGCGGTAGCATCTCCATTCGTGAAGAAACACGAGAATGGCATCAGCCCCACTTCATGAGTGATCACCCGCAGGCCGCTCTGCAGGGCGGTCCAGCGCGCGGCGGCCTCAGGGTACATGATCCCGTTGAACACAACCAGGGCTTGAGGCTCAACCTGATCCAGAAAGGAATGGAACTCCACTGCCAGGTGAAAAGCGGAGAGAATATATTCTCGCAGAAGGAAGCGCGTCGGTTCATCATCTGTCAGGTGATGGCGGCGTAAGGCCCAGCGCAAGGAGGGCATCACCAGCCGGCCCAAAGGAATACTCTGACCGGTGGGCGGAAATTGTATGGTCAGGTCAGACAGTTCATCTACTGCAAGCCCGGCGATGTCTTTCGCCAGGTTGTTGGGAAGCGAATATTTAAGCGGGATAGTGGGTGCATTCGCGAAAAGCCAGCGGGATGCCGTTGTACAACTGGCACAGGGCGGTTTTTGGGTATGATCATCTTTATTTGTTCCCAAAACGCACCTGCTCAATCCATATTTACAGGCGAAATTGACAACCGGTACACCCGCAAGCTGTACACCACAAGCTGACAGAAACGAAAATGCCGCGTTCTGGCTGACGCCTCCGATGCGCGTGGAAGCGTTAAAGAAAGCGATTGGCGCCTGGTCTGACCTGACCTGGTGTGCAACCTGGTCGCCAACCCGGCGCGTCAGATTGCGCAAACGAACGTTATTTTCTAAATTAGCGTATTGTATTCCGAAACGCGACATTGACGATTGGATTAATTTTGAACTCGGCGCAGTTTACGGAGCGAGGACATCTCGCTGGAATACACGTGCTTCACGCCATCTCCGAGGGACTGCTCGGTAACACGAATGTATTTCACCAGCCGCTCCACGCCTCCGGGTTCCACGGATGCGGCCTGATCGCTGCCCCACATCGCCCGATCCAGGGTGATGTGGCGCTCAACCAGGCAGGCGCCCATCGCGACCGCCACAACCGTCGGGATCAGACCCACCTCATGCCCTGAATATCCAATCGGACAGGCAAAGGTATCGCGCAGCGTCTGGATCATGCGCAGATTGAGTTCATCAGGCTCACAAGGGTATGTACTGGTGGCGTGCGTGATCATCAAATTTTCCTGCCCCAATACAGCAACCGCAGAGCGGATTTGCTCCATCGTTGACATACCAGTTGAAAGGATCAGAGGTTTGCCAGTTTTGCGCAGATGGCGGAGTAGATTATGATCCGTCAAAGAAGCAGAGGGGATTTTATAGCATACCGGATCGAAGGCTTGCATAAAATCCACCGAAGGTTCATCCCAAACGGAGGAGAACCAGGTCACTCCCTTTTCCTGGCAGTATCGGTTGATCTCAGTATATTCGGGTTCACCGAACTCTGTCTTGTAACGGTAATCAAGATACGTAATATAGCCCCATGGAGTTTCCCGCATCTGGCCGCGCTGATCGGGCGGAACGCAAAGCTCAGGAGTACGTTTCTGGAACTTCACTGCATCCACCCCATTCCGAACGGCCACGTCGATCAACTGCTTGGCGAGGTCCAGCGAACCGTTGTGGTTGATCCCAATTTCTGCTACTACCATCGTAGGGTGACCATCTCCGACCAGGCGAGCGCCGATTTGGATTTCACGTTTCATATATTGCCTCCATCTGGAATAATCAATACGCAAACCGCAATTTTGACACTGCGGGTTTAGTGGTCCTTCTTCATATCACGTGAGCCCAGTATGAGATCACATAATTCACGCACAGCGCCAAACCCTCCGGAATGGCAGAGAATCAGATCAGCCCTTGCACGAACAGCCGGGTATGCATCCGCTACTGCGACAGCAAATCCAACCAGGGGAAAGCAGGATAGATCGTTGATATCATTGCCCAAATAAATGACGTTGGCAGGATTGACCCCGCGTTCCTTTATTATGCCAAGTAATGTTTGCGATTTTTCTACCAGTCCTTGCACTACCGGCAGTCTTAATTTTTTACAGCGCGCTGCCACGACCGGATTGGCCTCAGTGGATAATACCAAAGCCGGTATACCTGCGGTAAGCAGCATACCGACCCCCATTCCATCACTCCGGCTGGCGGCAACCATCTCGCGCCCATCTTGATCCACCCAAACACGATCATCAGTCATTACGCCATCAAAATCGAATACGACCAGTTCGACATGCTCTGGCAGTTGGCGCTGGACATGCTGTTCAGCCTCCAACGGGATTGGGCGAACCATAGGGATTTCTCGCTGGTTGACCAATGCTTCGGCGCGTTCCCAATCTCGCAGTGTGTCAATGTCAATCGTGCAGCGCGGATCAATCATCAAGGGTAAGATTACCTCGCCGCTGAGGGACTGCTTTGACGCAATCGTCGCAACTCGAATTGCATCGATATGTCCTGTTTGCCAAAAGGTGGGAGGCAGAGCCTGGCGCGGCGAGTTGTAAGGTTCTGCCAGTCCCTCAACCTTCAACAAAGGCTGCATGCGTCCGGCAGAGTCAATTTTCCACATCTTATACGGGTTTTGGCCAGAGGGCACCAGGCCGCGCACCGAATCGGCTTCAGGATGATCCAATAGGAGTTGTACCGCCTGGTCCACACAATCGGGAGGACGCACAGGGCTTGTGGGACGCAGCTGCACCACAATATCTGGTTGGTATTGTTCGTGCTCTGCAAGCCAACCCAGGGCGTGGATGAACACCGGGAGATCCGTGGTCTGGTCCTGGGCATATTCGGCCGGGCGCATGAAGGGCGTTTCTGCGCCATATTGCCGGGCGACCGCCGCGATTTCTTCATCATCGGTAGATACAATGACCCGGTTAACCAGTTTCGCCTGCTTGCCTGCCGCGATACTAAAGGCAATCAATGGAAAACCAGCTAAAATTTTGATGTTTTTGCGGGGAATACTTTTTGACCCTCCGCGCGCAGGGATGATTGCCAGGATATTCATAGGAAAATGTCATTATAACGCAGGCTGATCATGGCTTGCGATCACATCCTGGAGAACACTCATGAGAGTATCGCCGGCTGCCGGCCAGTTCAACTCGTCATGGTAACGCTTTTTCGTCGACTTGCACAAGGCAAGATACTCATCTCGGTTTTGCAGGTAATGTTTGATCACCTGCACATACGCTTCGGCCGGGCTGTCCTTGGTGAGCACAATCCCTGATACATGATCTTTCACTGTGGTCGGCAAACCGGCCGAGGCATTGGTGATGGTGGGTACGCCAAACGCCGCTGCTTCTCCTGGGACAATCCCCGCTGCCTCAAAACGAGCCGGGTGGATCAGAAAATCTGCCCAACGGTATTGGTCAGTATAAGCTTTCAACTGTTCAGGAATCTTCTTCATGAACAAGCCCTTGAACTGAACATGCTCCCTATCCTGGCCATTCTGACCGACCACCCTCAGTTCACAGGGAATTCCCTGTTCATTGAGCATCTCTGTTACCTGAATCGCGATATCCACCCCTTTCCGTTGGTATTCTTTTCCAACAAGCAGCAAATGGAGCGGGTTTAGTGCCCTGTCTTGGGGAGAGATTTCCGTCGGGATAACCTCAATTGGCAGAGAAGCCGGGATTGGAATGACTGTGATAAGCCTTGGATCTACCTTATAATCATGGGCCAGGATATCAGCCGTCCATTGGCTGAAAGCCAGGATACGAGCACACTTCCTGACGAATTTTTCTTCCCAACTCAACATCCAGCGGTATGCCAGGCTGGAAAATATCGCCCATTCCTCTTGAGAGCCGCGCAGCGTGGAATCTAAAACGTAAACAATCGGTTTTTTCGATTTGACATGCACTAACGGCGCCGAAAAAAGAGAAAAGATGATTTCGGGTTGATATTGTTCAACCGCTCTTTCCACTGCTCGCCCAGTCATTTTCAAGAAGGTGTTTGAATATTTAGGCGCTCGCTTACCAGTTGCCATCCTGACAACTTTCCAAAATATTCGCTCTGGCAGCGATGGTGTATCTATAAAAGGACCGACCAAATTTACATCGGCACCTTTGGCCAGCAGAGTGTGATACAGCTCGTAGTCGATTCCACTGCCAGAGTCATGATCTCTGGGATCGCGTAAGCAGGCAGTATACAAAATTTTCATTGGTTTCTCTCTTGCTATTTTATCTTTAAGCCAGCTGGCTCTCACAGCAGGCAGTTTGAATTATTTCGTATTACCAGGCGGTCCAGCCGCCATCGACGACAACATTGTTGCCTGTCATATAGGAGGATGCATCGGAGGCCAGAAAAAGCAAGGCCCCATTCATTTCATCTTTGCGCGCCATTCTGCCTAAGATCGTTTTGGCGGAATAATTCTTGACGAACACCTCATTGTGCTGGTTGAAAACACCGCCGGGGGTGAGCGCGTTGACTCGAATCTCTGTTTCCATGTAATAGGCTGCCAGGTATTTGGTGAACCCAAGTACCCCGGCTTTGGTTACCGTGTAATACACTGGTTTATACGTCTGCGGCATACCTTCCCGCCGGTAGATGCGCTGGTCAGGGCCGTTCAATCCATAGGTGGAGCAGATGTTAATAATGCTTCCCTTTTTGCCCTGGGCGAGCATCGGCTTTACGCAGGCCTGGGTGACCAGGAACATACCGGTCAGGTTGACATTGAGTGCCTGGTTCCATTGGTCCAAAGGATATTCCTCAAATTTACCTGGCGTGATACCTCTGGCGAAAGCGTCTGGGTCAAATTTTGGGTCAAGCGCTGCGCTGTTCACCAGGATATCCAACCTGCCGTAAGCTTTGAGCACAGCCTCCACCATTGCATTCACCGATTCGGGGCGGGTGATATCGGTGGGCGCGGCCATCGCCGGGTAGCCTTTTTGATTCAGGTCAGCAGAAACATTTTGGGCTGCCTCCGCATTGATATCGACAACCACTACGGCGGCTCCAGCCTCTGCCAGTGTGCGGCAAAACTCAGTCCCGAGAAGTCCCGGTCCGCCAGTGACGACCGCCACTCGACCGGTGAGGTCAAATTTTTGTTGAATTGATTGTTGATTGCTCATCATTTATGTCCTTACATGAATATTTCCAAACCTGCAGTGAGCGCTTATCTTTTGTTACCCGCCCATTCGAAGCTCACCCGCCGATTCTGCTGTGCAGATTGGTAACAGGCCTGGACAATTTGCAAAGTGCGCTTTCCATCCTGCAGGTCACAAAGCGGCTCGGCTGCTCCGCTGGCTACCTGTAGAAAATGGCGCACTTCATCCAGGAACATTGTGTTGCGTTCGAAGCCATGAGGTGGGGTAAATTCCTGCCAGACCGGGTCTTTATCCACTGTACTTGCCTGGTATAAACGCGCTATCCCACTGGCATTATCCCACGTAATCGTACCATTCCTGCCAATGATTTCCAGGGTGTGCCGGGGAGGGCGTTGGATGTAATCAAGGTGCACACTGGCAATTGCCTCATTGGTGAACCGCAGGCCGATCTCAGCAATGTCTTCCACCTCCAGGCCAAGGCCAGCCCGGCTGGTAAATGCCCACAAGCTTTCCGGTTCACCAAAAAGCCAGCGCAAATAATCGAGGGGATGGCACAATGTCAAAGCCACTCCGCCCCCCAATTCAGGCCGGGCAGCGTATGTCAGGCGGTAATCTTCCCAGGGGTGCCAGTTGGGCAAGTATTCTCCCCAGTGAGCGCGCAGCGCTACGGGTTGACCAATCGCTGTGTCTTCCAACCAGCCTTTCACCTGCCGTAAACCAGGGTGGAAGCGGAATTGGAAACCGACAAAAATCCGACCGCCAGCCGCCGCAGCCGCGGCCTCAAGCTCGTCCAGACGATCAAATGAATGAGAAACCGGCTTTTCTAAAAAGATATGGCAGCCTGCCCTGGCAGCCGGTATGGCAACATCGAGGTGAAAAGCCGTGGGGTTGCAGACAAAGACAGCCGCTGGGCCTTGAGCCAGGGCTTTATGCAGATCGGTAAATACCGGGAAGCCAGACAATTCCTCATCTGGCAGAGTCGCCCGGTGAGTGCGGTAAAGAAGGATATCCTCCGCCCCCAACAGGCGCAAATTGCGAAAATGGCGCCGGCCGATCGATCCGAGCCCCGCGATCAGAAATTTCATTGATCCCTCACTTTCTGCATTTCATTGGGCGATGATATCGCGTATACGCGCTCACGCTTCCAGGAAATTTTCTCTCGGATGACGGATGCAGGCATCCCACCAATCAGGCAGTGGGGTGGAAAAGAATGCGTCACCAGCGCACGGCTGGCCACCACGCAATCATCTCCAATCGTCACCCCCTTTAAGATTGTCACACCAGCCGCAACCCATACACGGCTTCCCAGGGAAATGCTGCGGCCATAATTGATCCTTTCCCCACTTTCCAGATCCAGAATAGAATGCGAATCGCCTGTGCGAATATCGATTTGGTGGGCGAACATACATTCTGGCCCAATCTCGATAGAGCATCCAGGCTCTGTGACAGATAAACTTGCTTCTACCACCGTTGTTCCAGCGCCGATCACCAGGCTGGTGTGCTCATCCTCCACCCATATCTGCCCGCCCTGGTAGGTGCAATTCTCACCGATTTGAATGCGATGGTGGTGCCCGCGCACACGGATCAAAGTGTTGGCCAGGCGGGCGCCAGGGCCAAAGCTGATTTGATTGTCATCTCCCTGGATATCAAAGACCATACGCTGCAGGAGCGTATCTTTGAGACTGAGCGAGTTTCGCTCACCACGGATGGCAATTTTGTTGCGCCCTACCAGTCGATACAGGCGCGCCCATAACAACCTTCTGGCAGGCTGGTGTGGGTTTTGCTGCCATTGTTTCCTGAGCCAGTTATTCATTGATCATCTCCGCGCTTTGCACATCTTTACCGGGTTACCTTTTCTTGTCTTCACGATCATAATACAGCCGGAAGATCATATTGTGCAGGTAAAGCAGCGCCCGGCGCAACAGGCGAATATCGAGAATCTGATACAGCAGGCGTCGCGCCTGAGATTGATCTTTTTTAGGCGGCATTGCCTGTGGAATTTCCACACCAGCTCCAGGCGCATCGAAAGTGGATGCCCGGTTGCCAATGTGGCGTACAAATATTTCGGGGAGTTCCAGGCGCAGGTAACCCATCTGGTTTATGTGCTCATCCAGGTAAAGCTCATTTCCCATCGCCATGATATAGGGAAATGGAGCAGCCGCGTTCAATGCATCGCGCGGCGAAACAAACTGAAAATGGGATGCGCCAATATAAGCCCGCACACCCTGGTATTCCACCAGCAGATCTTCTCCCTGGTCGAAGTTCTCGCGCGCTTCCTGTTCGCTCATCCCTAGACTGCGTGAATGAGTCCAAAAGGTTTCCCATTCCTGCAGTTTGCCGCGCTGCACCGTTGCCCCAGATTGGTTTGCCCAATTTACTCCAGCCGAATAGAGATGCGGCAGGGTGCGGACCGGGCAACCAGTCACCATCCCCACCTTGGGATAAGTTTCGATCACACGCAAGGACTCGCTCAACCAACCTGGGTAATAATACACATCGCTGTCCGAATAGGCAATAATCTTGCCAGGTGCAGCTCGAAACAGCGTGTTCCAAGCGCCTGGCAGGCCAACGTTCTCATCCGAAAGAAAAAGATATTGGATCTTATGCTGTCGATGCTGATCCAGCAGATAGCCGCGCACCTCATCACAACTGCCGTTATCAAAAATCATCAAGTCATATGGAAGTTCGGTGTTCTGCCAAAGGCTCTGCAGACTGAGCTTGAGGACATCCAGACTCTGTTCAAAATAACCGCTTAAAAATGGCACGAAAGTCACCATCTGAACGGTGACGTCTTTGGGAGCTTCGAGCGAGCCCTTTTTCTTGAGTGGGTGGAAACCGACCCGCATGGATTTTTCCTTAATCTAAAACTTGCCGGCTCGCATCTGATTCCATTCCCAATACGCGCGCTTGGGATGGAACAGCCAGAACACAGCCGCGGCAAGTGTAAAACTGTGCAGTGCGGTGAGAGGAAATGTTTCCAGGCTGCGCATGAAAACACGCCAGGTCAGGGGCTTCTTGCGCACTTTGCCATCTACGATGACATGGGTGGCATCATCAAGCGTAAAAATAGCCCGCCTGCCCCCGCCCATGCGAATATTGTTCAAGCTTTCTGGCATCTTATATGGAGGCTTATTTCCAGGCAGATGACTGTAATCGTGGTTCTGGTGACCCAGGATGATTGAGCCAGTTGCATCGATCATTGGCCAATGCTCCCAGCGAGCCTTGAAGGCCATCCAGTTATCCCAACCTGAGCGGCCAAAGGCAAATGGAGGCATATCACTGAACTGGTCGCGGGGAAAGATCAGGTATTCCAATGCCAGAGGACCCAACGGCTTGCCGCGCTGTAAAATCATCGCCCGCAAACCCTTGCTCCACTCATCGGGTAAATTTCTAGAGCCGAAATCCAGTTCCGCAGTAATATCCAGTTCATAGCGTTGGCCAACCAGCAAGAAATTCTTGAACTGCTGAGAGACGAGCCGGGCAGTATCGACAAAATCTGGCAGGATGAGATTGTCTGCATTGATGCAGGCCAACACCGGCGAGGTGCTGTTCTCCCGCGCCAGCCGGAATGCCGAAGCGACTATAGGTGTGCCCTGAGCATTGCGCTCGATATTAGGAACATGGCGCACACCAAATTCTGCTGCGACCTCAGCCACGCCTTCGTCATCCCCCACCAACAACGGGTCGACATCCGGACCTAGGCTGGCAAGGTTGCGCACTGTGTTGCGTTGGATCAGGCGAATGTGCGGGTGCTTAAATGCTTTTGGAACAGTAAAGATTGTAATAAATGTCATTGAACTCGCTCGCAGGATTCTGGATAGGTTCTGGTAAATCTGAATGTGCAGGCAGTGATCGAACAAACAGCGCCGATAATCAATATGGAGGATATCGCTTCAGCCATTTTCATTCCTTTTGATAGGAGTGTGGCGGTTGTCAACAGCAAAAGTCGACTTGGCGGGTACATCCGCGTTGATTTTTTCCAGCTCGGGATGCCGTTTCAGCAGATCTAATACATCCTGCCAGGAAAAATCCTCTCGCCCTCGAAGATGCAATAATATTTGCCGGATCAGTTCAAGATCTTGTGGTGTGTCCACTGTCCAACGCCTCGCCCCTTCATCGGAGCGTTGATTGAGCAAAAGTACCCGAAAACCGCGCGGCGTCTGGTAGACTGCCTTGAGAGGCGGGTGATCTGGTGGCTGCAGATCCTGGTAAAAATAAGGCATCACATGCTCACGCTGAAAAAGCTGATCAGCTTCTTTCCAGGCTCGCTCGAGCGCAGGGAAACTGCAAATCTCGATATCCAGGCCAATAGGTACAGTGCGGTGCCAGGGGGGCGGCAGGCGGTTGGCACAAAAATCAAACGCCAGCCCTGCCGAATCGACTGCCTCCTGGCAAAATGCGCCCACCGCCTCATCAATCAGAGCAGGGTCGATGAGAGGGCAGTCAGCCGTCAAGCGAACGATCACATCGGCCTGGAGTGCCCTGGCTGCCTGGTAATAGCGGTCGAGCACGTCTAGCTGGCTGCCTCGCATGCAGGCAAAGCCGCGCGACTGGCAGAATGCCTGCACAGCGTCATCCGAAGGGTCTGTGGTTGTGGCAACCACCACCTGTTGGATCCGCCTGGCTCGTCTCACCCTCTCCACCACCCGCTCCAGCATAGGTTGGCCGTTCAAATCTAACAGGACTTTTCCTGGCAGGCGAGAAGAAGACATGCGCGCCTGGATGATTGCGACAATGTTCAATTTTTTCTCCTGCTATTGTGCGTATGCAACGCCATATCATAGGCCACCAATAGCTGCTGAAAGTTTTTCTGCCAGTCTGCACGCCGTTCTGCCGTCTGGCGAGCAAACTGACGCATTTGAAAAAGACGGCCAGGATCAGCAGCCGCCTGGAGGATTGCCTGGCTCATGGCAGAGGCATCCCCGTCTTTGAAAACCCAACCATTTTGACCAGGCACAATCCATTCAAGATTGCCAGGAATATCCGAAACCAGGGCTGGAGCGCCGCAAGCCAGCGCTTCAAGTAAAGAAATCGATGTGCCATCGGAATGTGAGGCGCTTATGTACAAATTAGCGGATCGATAATATTCCGGCAAGCCGGCAAAGCTGATCTGGCCCGGAAAGCTCACCAGATCGTCAACGTGAGCTGTGGCGAAAATCTGGCGCAGAATTGGTGCTTGTGAGCCGTTGCTCAACATGACCAGGCGCAGATTGGGATTGTGCGCCACAGACTGGATAAACGCCCTGGCGATGACTTCGATGCCGTAGATTGGCTCCCAATTGCGCGTGGAAAGGAGTGTGATTGGCTGGCCTGGCACGGCTGGCACAGATTCTCCTGGATTAAAATGTGCCAGGTCGATGCCCCAGGGAAATGTAACGATTCGGTCAGCCTTCATACCATAGGTCACGGCTAACTGGCGGATCGTATCACAATCGCCCACCATAACATCGCTGTGCTTCAAAGTATAGCTGGTGGCCCAGCGCCACCAGACATTTTTGGGGGCGTCGAAAATTAAGTCGTATCCCCACGACATGGTCACCAATGGGTGGAATCCGCTCACCGCGGCCAGCAGACCACAGCGCTGGATAGGGCCAGCATGGACCAAGTCTGGTCTCACCCGGTCAATAACTCTCCGCAGTGCCGCAAGCATTCGAGGGCCGTCTCTGAAGCCAGCCGGTTTTTGGCCACCTTCCCACAAAACTTGCTCGATCTGCGGCGGCAGAGGGCGATCCTCCAGCGCGTGGCTTCCCTGTTCCAGGCGCAGAAAGAACACTTCATGCCCGGTTTTTGCCAGCTCCGTCAAAAACCGGTGGTCATGGGGAGTATAGTCCCGTGAAAAGTAAAGAATTCGCATTCCGTTTGAGCATCCAGCCAGCCTGACAGCCGACCTGTATCTCCTATTTGTGCTCGCCTGCGCCCAGGTCAACCCAACGCAGCTCTTTGCCTGCCGGAATATCCGATAAAGAACGGGTGCCGATTACCTCGGGGATGTACGGCGGCAGGATGGCTCCAGGTGTCGCCGGGCGAAGAACGTCGATCATTTCCCGGGTGAAAATTTCACCGGCTTTGATATCCCGAGCTGCCCGCAGACAGCGGCGCTGAATGATCACGGTCTGCTGCTCATTCTCTGCGACAAATTTATCGGGCGAGCCGAAGGCGCGCTCCAATAAGCGAGTTTCTTCCACCATTTTTGCCCAGTTAGCGGGATTCATTGCAAACTTGTGGTCGGGGCCGTCGCGTTCATTGGTATCCGTGAAATGGCGCTCGATTACGCGCGCTCCCAGAGACACAGCACCCAATACTGGAGCAACCGCATGGGTGTGATCTGAAAGACCCAGGATGACCTCCGGGAACATGGTTGCATAAGTCTTCAGCACATTGAGATGCAGATGGTCGTAATTATCAGGGCTGGCAGTGTAATTGGTATTGCACTGCATCAGGACCAGCTGAGGATTTATTTTCAGGATTGCCCGCACGGCGCGTTGAACATCGCCAATTGTGGACGCGCCTGTGGCAATAAAAAACGGCTTACCCTTCGAGGCCATACGTTCCAGGGCTTCGATCCAATCAATTTCGCCGGACCCAGCTTTGTACATTTGAACAAACGGATCAAGCATGTCGATCGCTTCGAAGTCATAAGGGGCAGAAAAGAAATCCATACCCACCCTGTCGCATTCCTCTTTGAGCAGAGCAGTCCACTCGAATGGAATCGAGGCCTCCTTATACACCTGAAAAACTGACTTTTTCCAGGCCGCCTGGTGCGAAACCTGACTGCCCCCGGTCAGATTCCGGAAGCCATAATCAGAAACAATTTTTGGCGCCTGAAAGTTTTGAAATTTCGCTGCATCGGCGCCAGCTTCCTTGGCCAAACGGATTAATAACCTGGCGCGCTCCAGATCGCCGTCATGGTTAGCAGCAATGTCAGCGATGAAGTAGGTGGGGTGATTCAAGCCAATTGTGCGTGAGCCAATTTTGATTTCCATGATGATCTCCTCTCGAAAATCGTGTGTTGATCAATTTCCAGGCGCAACTGATATCAGTGATCGCAGCCTTGCCGCATAGCCTACCTGGTGCTGTAGATATAATTTCTCGAGACCTTCCTGCCAGGAAGGCAGTGGTAATCCCAAAGCCTGGGCCAGCTTGTCAGTCCGCATCGTCAAATTTGGCGACCGAACGGCAGCCAGGCTGGCCTGGCTGATAGAGACAGGAGAGATGAGGCTGGCATCCAGGTTGAAACGGCGCGCCACTGCCAGCCCAAATTCATATTTACTCGCGCTTGTGCGGCTAAAAGCGTGATACAAGCCGCTCAATCTCTTTTCCAACATGCTTAAAAAAAGCTGAGCCAGGTCAGTCACCAGCAGTGGGCAAAAATAAACATCCTGGAAACCATTTACTGAATGGCCCTGCAGTAAATTATTGTAGAAAAACTCGGCCAGACTGCGTTTACCCGTTGTGCTCCAGCCAAACAGGTTGACCCGCACCACCAGAGCCGCCGGGTTGGCCTCCAACACTCGCTCCTCAGCCAGCCATTTCGTGCGTGCGTAGACACTCAGCGGGTTCGGCGTATCACTCTCGGAATAGTTACCCCGCACTCCATCAAACACCGCATCCGTGGACACATGCAGCAGCCGCGCTCCGCTCCTACCGACAGAAGCAGCCAGCCGCTGCGGTAGTTCAACATTCAGTTGATATGCCAGATTGGGATCTTTTTCGCAGGCATCCACATTAGCCTGAGCGGCACAGTGAATGACCCAATCTGGTTGTATGTTGTCCAGCAAATTTTCCAATGAACCCGGATTCAGAAGGTCGGTTTGCTGGACGGAGAAAGCGGTCGTATGAAGCGAATGGTGATGAGTGATGCCGAAAACAGTGTGCTGGCTGGCAGCTTCCAGGGCTAGGTTTGAACCTAACAAACCTGACGCCCCGCTGACCAGAATGCGCATTAGCCCTCCGATTCTCTGATTGAACTGGTCTCAAACGGCGCGATGATCTCCCGGATTTGCTGCTCATTCAACCAATTCGGGTTCGTATTACTGGCATATGAAAAGCCCTGTGGCAAAGGCGTGCCCTGGTACTGGATGTCTTGCTGCCAAAATGGATGGGCAGGAGCAACCACGTACATATCTTCGAGTTCCAGAGCAGAGCGCGCTTCGTCTTCTGACAGGAGCAGCTCGTGCAATTTTTCGCCAGGCCGGATCCCGACGACATTGAACTCAGCATCCGGAGCGATTGTGCGCGCCAGGTCAACAATCCGCGTGCTGGGAATCTTGGGAATAAAGACTTCGCCGCCGCGCATTTGTTCAATGCAGCGAATAACGAAGTGAACGCCTTGTTCAAGGGTCAGCCAAAAGCGAGTCATACGCTCGTCGGTAATGGTCAGCTTGCCGTTTTGCCGCTGGCGGATAAAAATCGGCACTACACTGCCGCGGCTGCCCACCACATTGCCATAGCGCACACAGCTAAAATGCGTGCCCGCCGCCCCTGCGTAGGCATTACTTTGCACAAAAAGTTTCTCTGCTGCCAGCTTGGTGGCGCCGTATAAATTGGCTGGGTTGACGGCTTTATCCGTGCTCAGGGCCAATACCTGCCGGACACCGGCATCCAGGGCTGCCTCGATCACATTGCTGCTTCCCAAGATATTGGTCTTGATCGCTTCCATTGGATTGTATTCACATGCCGGCACCTGCTTAAGCGCCGCAGCATGCACAACAATATCCACTCCATGCATCGCCCGGCGAAGACGGTCCACATCGCGCACGTCGCCGATGAAGTAACGCAAGGATGGGTGATCAAATCCGTTTACTCGCATCTCGTGCTGCTTCAGCTCGTCCCGGCTGAAAATGATCACCTTTGCCGGGTAATATTCCTTGAGCATGATCTCGACGAACATCTTCCCGAAGGAACCTGTACCGCCAGTCACCAAAACCACTTGATTCTTCCAATCCATTGAGAACTCCTTCAAATAAGCTGACTGCAGTTGCGCATCTCTGAGGTAAATCATCTACCAGGTGACCGGTTTACCTGCCAGGTGATCCAGCGTTGCGCCGAATTTTTCCAGGCCATCCTGGCTTAAGACCCGACTCAACGGCCATTCGTGCAAATCCTTATCCATGTTGTACAGATGCCAGGGGTAAGGATGGGGAAATTCGTAAAAATAACGATAGGCGTAATTCCATGCCAGTTCTACTTTTTCTTGAGTCATGCGATAGTCTTGCAGGCCAACAGGCAGGCTGTCCAATAAAGCCAGATAAGCCTCCCAAGACTGTGGGTCCAGAGTGAAGCCGCGCTGGCGGTAATGCGCTGAACCAGCCACCACCACGGGAACGCCGCACATCGCCATTTCCAACCCTGCTGTGGTTGTGTACACAAGGCCGAAGTCTGCCGCCTCGATAAGATCGTATGTATTCACTTTCTCATCTGCGCGCACCAGGTGAATATGGGATGGCAAAGTGGGCAGTTCCCTGCAAATAATCTCCGCCATCGAGGGTCCATCCAACATTAGCTCGCCTGGGTGGATGCGGATGACAAACTGCAGGTCAGGCCGCTGAGCGAAGTATTGAATACTGCGCAGAATCCAGTCGGTCATACTCTGGCTGAAGACCTGTCTCCCCAGGGTTACACTGTCGCCAAGCACGTTGGTCGGCAAGAGAACCAAAGGCCTCTGATCCAGGCCAAGAGACGCACGCAGATGCTGGGCGCCTTCGCTCACCGCACCCTGGTATCGGAACACGAAATTTTCCCAAAGCTGGGGCTTTTTTCGCGCGGCAAAGAGCGTGCGAATGGCATCCCATTGTGCTTCTGTCAGCGGTTGGTCGCGGCGTTTATTCCATAATTCATTGGTATCCTGGCGCATGACATCCGCATTGATCGCCAGCCAGATCCTCTGGCTGAGCTCTGAAAATTCATAGGTTACTGTATCCACTCCCAGGTAATGGGCTGTGTAGTAAACCGCCTCATACTCCATGATGGAGCCATTTGGAATAATGAGCAGGTCAGGGCGGGCTTTCTCCAACCACGCCATCGCTGACAGCGCCGCGGTGGTATTCCGTTCGTATCGCAAACGGTAAATTTCGCTTTCCGGTGAAATATCTTCTCGCTGTAGGATATACTGGCTGTCACGTGTGGATAAGTCTGCTATCCTGGCTTTTAAAGAGTCTGGCAGAGCTTTTTTGGAGTGCATACGGTAGAGAGAGACAGGCTCCACAAATGGTCGCGCCAGGCCCAAAATATCTTTGAGGTAGATATCCTGCCGGCGCAGGTCGAAATTGGAGGCGGCCCGGAAATATTTTCCGTGCGGCAGGTATGCCAGCGAAACCTGGTGACCGACGCCTGCCAACGCCAGGCCCATTAATAACTGATGGCGGATCCAGAAGGCCTGGATGCTGAATAAGCCAATGCGGCGCGGCGACCCAACCGGGGTTATCTTTTCCCGTGCCTGTTCAACTTCTGCTCGCCATCCGGGTAAATTCTGGCGAACTGTCTCAAAATTATACCCACCGCTGGCGGGTCCATTTTCCCGCCGCAGCATCCAATAAAGTTCCGCCGCCAGTGGCAAATCGCCCAACCGTTCCTTAATTTTCGCGCTGGTTAAGGCGGGCTCAGGTGACATAGTCAATCCTCCACTCCAGGGAGGGGCGCACAGGACCGAGGCGTTTTTCAGTCCACTGCTTGCCAGGAGCTCCGGCCGCATCGACCGAAAAATTCAAAGCGCCTTCTTCCTCAAAATACCTCTTAATGCCGAACGAGCTGGCATTCACTCCCAGCACATACCCGCCTTCGTTGAGAAGATTGGCCGGGATCAGGCAATGACTGCAGTAACGCCCGGCGGCTCGTGCAGGGTACTGCCGGTACTGTTCAGGAGAGTCCGTATCGAAGGAGGTAAATACAAATTCACCCATGTTGGTTTGCAAGTAGATACCGGTGCGCAGTCCATTGATAGGCGCATCGAGATGATACTCAAACTCCACGTGAATAGGTTCGGTTGAGCGAAACGAATCCACATGCCGGCCTTGGATATCCCGCACACGCAGAGCAACTGGGCGGAAAGGCTGCGAACTCGGTGGGACTTCTTCGGCTCGCCAACTGCGATCAGCTTTTTCGCCCAGGCCAGAGGACATATAAAAGTCAACGGCCTGCGGAGTAGGGGCGCGCAAAACCAAACTGCCGTGGTCAAGCACAATCGCTTCCTCGGTCAAACGCAAAATGGCCGACATATTATGGCTGACAAAAAGCACCGTCCTCCCCTGTTGAGCAACATCGCTCATCTTACCGATGCATTTTCGCTGGAACTCGGCATCGCCCACCGCCAGTACTTCATCCACCACCAGGATTTCCGGCTCCAGGTGGGCAGCCACCGCAAAAGCCAGGCGCAGATACATGCCGCTGGAATAACGCTTCACCGGCGTGTCGATAAACTTTGTAACTTCGGCAAATTCAACGATTTCATCAAATTTCCGCTGAGTTTCTGTGCGGCGCATACCCAGGATGGCGCCATTCAGAAAAACATTTTCGCGGCCGGTTAATTCAGGGTGGAAACCTGTGCCCACCTCCAACAGTGCCCCGACTCTGCCATGAATTTCCACCATGCCTTCGCTCGGCTCAGTTACTCGAGAAAGGATTTTCAACAGTGTGGATTTCCCAGCGCCGTTCCGGCCGATAATTCCAAGCACCTGCCCTCGATGCACTTCAAAGGATATCCCGCGCAGTGCCCAGAAAATGGAGCCGGTTTCCTCTTGCGTCCTTTCTCTGATGCGGCGCAAGCTCGTCGATAATTCATCCCGCAGTGTGCGGTACCCCGATACATATTTTGAGCCCACCGCGCCGTTTCCTGAGGCTTTCACGTTGAAACGCTTGCCCAAATTCTCTACCCGAATCACAGCCTCACTTATTGTGTTCATCAAATTTCATCCGCAAAGGTGCGTTCCATTTGGCGAAAATACACCCACCCTGTGACAAGAATCACCAGCGAAACAAGAGATGACACGAGGAGCCAGCCGGCTGCTGAAAATTGACTGCCCAACAGCGCCCACCGAAAACCTTCAATGACACCTGTCATTGGATTCAGCATATATAACAAGCGCAAATTCCCGGTGACTTCCCTGGACGAATACACTATTGGAGTGATAAAAAACCAGATCTGGGTGATGAACGGCAACACATACCCGACATCACGATAAAGGACGTTCATTGCAGAGAACCATAAGCTCACTCCTAGGGCTGTCACCAACGTCAGCAGCAGGAGAAACGGCAAAGCCAGCAAGGCTGGAGAAAAAACGAAATGGAAATTTGAACCCGGCTGGAAATGGTAGTAAGCCATGATGCCAAGCAGTACCAGAAAGGCAATGAAAAAGTCAACCAGGCCGCTCAAAACGGAAGATAGGGGGATCACCACCCTCGGGAAATATACCTTCGTGATCATATTCCGGTTGGCAACCAGCGACCGGCCCGCATCTGAAAGGGCGCGAGAGAATAACCCCCAGGGCAGCAAGGCGGTAAAATTGAACAGCGGGTAAGGCAGCCCATCAGAGGAAATTTTGGCAATGCCGCCAAACAGCATGGAAAAAACAACCATTTGCAAAACAGGCTGCAGCACTGCCCAGGCGGCGCCCAACAAGGTCTGTTTGTAACGAACTTGAATCTCCCGTAGAGTCATAAAATAAATCAACTCACGGAATATCCACAGGTCGCGCAGGTTCAGCGAAGCAAGCCCGCGTTGAGGCCTTAAAACCAACACCGGCGTGGGCGAGTTTTGTGATTGGCTGCTCGCTGGTGTGGGGGCAGGCTGCATAGAGCTTGATTTCATAAGGTTAGCGTAATCCTCGCCTTCATCCTTCCGATTTTCTTTTTTGAACAAGCGCATGAACCCGGTCGCCTTTTGCGTTTAATATCTCCACCAAATCCCGGCCTTCCGACTGTAATGAAACCCTGGCGCCAGAGAAGACAAAGGCCGGCAATAATTTACCCCCAGCAGCCCAGGCAGGCGCATCCTTTTCAGGTACTACCCGCACACCTTGTTCCAGGCAAGTCAGGCGGCAGATATCAGCAATATCGCCTTCGCCCGTCACTACAACCGCCTCAATGCCCAGCCGTTTTACTTCGGATAATAATTCAATCACTTTGGTGCGCGTCCGGCGGTAAAGCAGCATCGATTGTTCGATATAGTCAATGGTCAGGTGCGCTCGATAAGCGATCCCTTCAGGTGTGATGATATATTTCAGTTTCTTCCGCTCGGCGCGCTTTACTTTGACATATCCTTTGGCGATCAGGCGCTTTAAATACCAGTTCACGGTTCCCACGGCAACACCAAGCATGGCTGCCAACGTAGCCTGGGTGACATCTGGATCGTGTTCGATTTCTTCCAACAGCCCCATATCGCGGGCTGGATCGGGGGAGATTTCCAAATTACTCATTTCAACCAAAATTCAGTCATTGAATTCAACGACTGAATTATACATGTCGAACAGGCTACGTCAAGGGTAAGAAAAAGCCCAAGTTTACCTGGAGGCAGGGTGTTTTCGATCGTAGAGGATACCCGAGATGATGATCGCCATGCTGGCGACAGCAATCACAGCCAGGGCCAGGTATATGTGAAAACCAAAAAACCATTGAAACGTGCGGCCCATGTACCAGAGCGTGAACAAAACCACAAACACAGCTTCAACACCAGCGAAACGCCAGAACCAGCGTTCATGAAGCGCACGCACCTTGCACCATGCCCAGGCTGACAGCAACGCCTGGAAGACGAGGAACATTGCCCGGTAGCGCGGGTTATCCCATTGGTCACCGCCAGCATTCATAGAAGCCAGGAGCGCCCAGCCCCAGACAGCCAGCGCCAACCAGCGAAGCTGCGCCCGCCGCTCGAATTGAGAGAAACCGGCTCGCGTCGGCCGGAAGACCAGCCAGGCTGCATACGCCAGCAGTGGGGCAAGCATATACCATCCGCAGGCGCGCAGGATTTCGATCAACTGCATGATCCACACGCCAGGCACGATCAGGGCAGCCGGCAGGACCGGCCGGAATAATCCATACACTGTCACCGCTGCGCCTTTAAACTGCTGACCAATATCTCCTAGAATCGTTTGCATCCAACCGGACTGCCGCTCGGTCTGGCTGATTTGAACATTGAAATTGCTGCTCAACCAGTTTATCACCAGACCCAAGCCGCCAGATTTTTGGAGAGAAGGCAGATTGGCCCACACTGAGAGGACGATAATCACGGCGGCCAGTAAAAAAAAGCCCCAAAGGATCACGCCTCGCCAGGAAAAGCGGCGGCCCGCCTGGAGCATCCAAAACACTGCAATGACTACAATCATCCCCACAGCCGCGGCCGGCTGCACCAACAACAAGGCCAGTAACGCGCAAACAATCGCCGCCCAACCAATTCTAGGAGCTCGCTGTAATGGAATCAAGCTGTACCACGCCAGGGCCGAAGCGGGGATTAGCAGGGCTTCACGCATATGGCTGGCGCTCAGAAACAACGCCTCAGGATAAAGAGCCATTACCCAGGCAGCGACGCCAGCCGTCTCCAAACCAAACCATTCCCTGGCTGCCGCCCAGGCCGCCAGCACTCCCCAGATGGATACAACCGCTCCGAGCAAAATAACCAAAAATGGACGATGCGCATCCGGACTGAGATAACGGTACATCAGGGCATACAGCGCCAGGACGCCGCCGTATTGGTCGCCAGAGTAATCGCCAGAGAAAGCTTTCACCAGCGGCTGCTGCGAGGCGGCCAGTTCCCAGGCCTGTGAATCGCGCCGGAAGGCATCATCGTACAAATACCCGGCCTGCGATGGCCCATTCTTATTGCCAACCAGCGGCAGCAGCAGCATCAGCGCCACTCCAACGCTCACGCGCATCACCCATGCCACAAAAGCAGTGCGGCTGGCCTTATGGTCGGCCTGGAACGACTTGCTCGCCCACGATAGGCTCGCCAGGCCCAGGCCAAGCAGCAGGCTGTATAACAGCCAGCTGAGAAACCAGCTTCCCCGGCCATCCAAAGCAGCCAGGACAGCACCTGCCGCACATGCCGCAGCGCTTCCAATCCAGAAGCGGCGCGTCCGATAGAATTTCATCTTCTTATCGGCGGCGGACCAGGCTGTAAAGGGCTAACGGCAGCAAAAAAAATGTGGTTAATGGCCAGATCCAGGCCAGGTCGCCTGGGCCCCCGGGGCCGGTGCGGGCAAGCGTGCGCCGGATACGCACCAGGCGGTAATCGGCAGTGACTTGCTTCAACTCTTCATCGCTCATCGTCAGAGGATAAATACCCGCCGATCGGGCAGCAAAACCACTGGCAATCATCACCTGGCGCATCAAATAAATATGCTCCGGGCAGCCTGTGACATCCTCCGCCACGCCAGCCCACCAGCCATGCGGCAGCCAGATCTCGACCTGCGGATTCGATGAAATATTCCGGTACCAATCCGACCCCGCGCCGAAACCGGCGACACAATAAATATCGCCATTTTGGATGGTATAGTTTACCGGCGTCCTGCGCCTGCGGCTGCTCTTCCGGCCAGTTTGAGTCAGCACCATGATCTGGCCGGAAATATCCGCCCGATTTCCCCACCCACCCAATCCGAGGCGCCAGCTCAAAATCATCGCCCGATTCAAGTAGCGAAATACCTGCTTCAACTGCCTATCAGTAATTGATTTTTGATTCATCGTGAATTTGGCGCTCCTTCAAAGAAATGAAATCCTTTGGATCAAATCAAGAGTACCTAATTATAACCTGACCTCGGCAGTGAGTCAGGCCTCCAGAAAGCCTGTGATCACCCGTTCGGAACGCGCTAACCAGGTATGGTTCTGCACATCCAGAAAAGCCTGTTGTCCTAACTTCTGACGCAGCTCGGCGCTGCCAACCATTGCCTCCAAGGCTGCAGCCCAAGCTGACTCGTCCTCGGGAGGGCAGAGCACACTATTTCCCGCGTTGAGCACCTCTCTGATTGCTGGCAAATCGCTTGAAATGATCGCCCGCCCACACGCCATGTATTCGAACATTTTCATCGGACTGCAAAACTCGGCGTTATCACCACCGCTGCTGCCAGCCACTACGCGCTCATAGGGCATTAACAGTACATCAGATGCTGCCTGGTAGAGCGGCAGGAGCTGTCGCTCCACAAAGCCGGTCATGATGATGTTGTGAGCACCAGCCTGCTTTACCCTGGCGCGCCACGCTTCCAGTTCTGCCTGGCGCCCTCCCACCAAGAGAAATGTAACTTGCGGAAAGCGCCGGGCCAGGCTGATCAGCAGACCAATGCCCCGCCCGGCATACAAATGCCCTGTATGGCCGACCGTCAGCCGCTCGGGTAAGCCCAGCCGGGCGCGGGCAGCGGACGGTCCAGGCAGGGCGGTATAGGGCTGTAAATCGACAGCATCATGGCAAACCACAATGGAGAAAGACTTATTGCGCTGAGAAAATAATGGATAGCGTTTTTGGATGATATCGGCCATTACCTGGGAGAGAGGCACAAACCGTTTGCGTCCTGGCAGGCGCAGAATAAGCCCAAACAAGCGCGTGCCGAACCTTCCGGTTGGTGGCTCATGCACCTCCATGATCAGTGGCATCCCATTCAACAAGGTGGCCAGACCCACCTGCGGCATCCAGGTATAAACCAAATCCGCGCCCATCTTCCGGGCATGCTGGACGGCCTGCCAGGCATAGTCATAACGATGGAACCGCCGGCTGGCTGGCAGCCATTCGACAGGAAAAGGCAAATCCGACCCTGCGGCCGGTTTTAAGTCATAAAAGCGCGCCAATTGGGCCGCAGGTCTTTCGATGCTGTCGGCCTGCACTCCTTCCCCAACTGGCTCGGAAGCCAATAACTGAACATCATGACCTAATTGGGCAAATGATTGCACGTTTTTCACAACATGGATGCTGTTCGCTGTGGTGGAAGGCAGGCGTGAATGGGCGATAAAACAAATTTTCATCAATCAGTCTCCAATTAAGATTCACCAGCCGCAGAGGTGCTGGTTGATTGCGCCGATCGAATTTTCAATTCAGTCAAGCCTCTCCACACAATCGCCCCAATTGAAACGATAAAAAAGCCGGAAAGCAGCCCAGCCTCGCACAAATAGCCCCATTGAGGGGTCAACACCAGGGTCAGGAGAATCTTGAGCGCGCCGGTGCCCGCCATCACCCACAATGGATAACTGGCCATGCCAAATGCCAGCAGGAGTGGGCGATCCCAGGGCAATACGCTGGCAAAACCGTAGCCAATCAGTAAGATCAGAAACGCCGGGTACGCCGGCGCGGCCTGTTCACTGTATAAAAATGGAATCAACCACCAACCGATTAATGCCAGGCTGCCACCAGCCAATAAGACCCAGGCCGCGGCTAACCCGCTGACCCGCTGCAGCAGGCGGCGCGTTGCCTGCCACTCGCGGCGGGCGATGGTACCAATCAATTCGGTATAGGTCGGCGCTATCAGAGGATCAACAGGGATCAGAACCAGGTTGATCAATCGGGCGGCAATATTGTAATAACCACCCTGGGTTGGCGACAGCAGAGCGTTTATAAACAAGGGCTCACTATCACGCACCAGCAAATTGACGGTTCCATGCAGATTGGTGTTGATGGCAAACCCCGCCAGCTTGCGCCATTCCGGAATCTCTCGTAGTGAGATGCGCCACCAACCAGGATAAAGCACCTGGTTGAGCTGGCGAAAGGCGAATGCGGTGATCACCACACCGGCCAGAGACTTACCCAACAAGTAGGCGGTTAAAACTTCCGCCCTGCCTTTCTGAAAAACAAACGCCCAACCGATCACGCTGAGGGTCACCAGGCTCTGCGCCAAGTTGATCGCGGCAACCCGATCAAAACGACGCGTCACTTGCAGCACACCGGTGGAGGTCTCGTAAACCATATTTGCCAATAAGACCAGGCCGTATACAATAAACCAGGTGACGGTCGACGCGTCTTTGGCGAACACAACGGCTGCCCAGGGAGACAGGAGCACAAGCAGCAGGTAAGCCAGTATCGATGTCACGGCTTCAGTCAGGCCAATCCCTTTGATTATTGCCGCAGACTGCTCTTTGCTTCCCTGGCTGGTTTGTTGTAAAACTAACGCCTCGCCAAAACTCTTCACCACCACTTCGCTCATGCGGAAAGATAATAAACGGTTGACATTTGAAGCGAAAGTCACCACCGCAGCTACCACACCCACCTCATACATTCCAATCAAGCGGGCAGTCAATATGCCTTGCAGCATATTCAAGCCGGCCGATAAGGTGGTTCCGCTGAAAAGGTAAGCGCTATTTTTGACCACTGTTTTAAACAGTGCATCCTGGCGCAATGATAGGAACAGTTTTTTCACAGAGGAAAAGGTGAATTAATCAGAACAGGTTGAGCTGCTTAGGCTCAGATTTTTGTTCTAGACTTTTTTGCTCTGTGGAATCAGGAGCAGGGGCAGCTGCCGACAGCGGTTGGCTTATCAACTGGGGAAGCCGCGAGAAATCCTGTTCTACAAGCGGTCGCAGCGATGGTTGGTGCAAAGCGGCTGCCGGGTGGAACATGGGCACAATTAGACGATCATTCAAGCGGAACGACCGACCATGCACTTCGCTTATTTTCGCAGTGGGCAGAAAACGCGCCATAGAAAAGCGGCCCAACGTTACGATGACTTGTGGATTGATGATATTTATCTGCCGCTCGAGGTAGTCTCCGCAGGCAGCCAGTTCCTCGGGCAGCGGGTCTCGGTTGCCGGGTGGGCGGCATTTGACCACGTTGGCGATGAACACTTCTTCACGCTTCATTTTAATTCCTGCCAACAGTTCATCCAGGAATTTCCCAGCCTGTCCAACAAATGGGCGGCCTTGTTCATTTTCATGAAAACCAGGTCCTTCACCGATGAACATAATCCTGGCATTCGCCGGGCCTTCGCCTGCCACCGCCCGCTTGCGAGAATGGTTCAGGACACACTTCTTGCAAATCGCGACTTCCTGAGAAATTTGTTTGAGTAATTCTTCGGGGGTCACAAAGTACTCCTTATGATAGTTCCGCAACGCCTGTCTCTTCAGGTTCGTCGAACTGCACGGTCATGATCAAAGCATCTTCCTGGTTATCCTGGTAATAACGGAAACGCCGGCCGACTTCAACGAACCCAAATTTCTGATACAAGGCCTGGGCAGCCAGGTTGCTGGCACGCACTTCCAGGGTGGCGCAGAGCATCTTCTCGCGGCGAGCGTTTGATACGATCACAGATAGCAGACGCGCCGCAATCCCCAGGCGGCGGAAATCTGGATGGACAGCAATCGTCGCAATATGCGCCTCATCGACGATCAGCCAGACGACTGCCATGCCGACGATGCGCGCCAGTTGCGGCGCCGTGCTGCCGGGTTCCAGAATAGGCTCGCCGATTTGCTCCACCACCCAGCAGCGAGAACGCTGTGTCTCTTGAATTTCGTTGCGATAAGAATTGCGCGGCCAGGGTAAGGGGAAAGAAAGAATATCAATCAGGTGGACCTGATCAATATCTTCCAGGCGCATTGGCCGGATTTGAAATTCATCCTTGCCAAACATCATGTCGGGATCGGCTCCCCGATATGCAAATACAAGGGAGCCAGCGCTGCCGGGTTATCCACCTGCCCTGACTGCCAGCGCTTCCAGGCCAGTTCAGCCAGGTATCCGGGTCGGCGTAAGGATCCGGCAGGGGAGGCGAGGATGACATTCTTGCGTTTCCGAGCCAACAAATGGCGTTGAGCCTCGTTCAATTCTCCGCAGATCAAAGTGGGTTTCTGAATACTGTGTGAAAGGGTTTCAATTTCCATCACCTGAAAGCTGCCAACTGCTCGCCATTCGTTTTCATGGATTTCATAAGTACCCACAGCCAGGCGCCCGCGCCCAGCCTGCAAAATGGTTAGCAAAGGCAAATTTTGCACAGGCTGGGCAGCAGCCAGGATATCGAATGTCGGCACGCCGACCAGGGGGACATGCCTTGCCAAAGATATTCCCTTAGCCACTGACAGGCCAATGCGCAGGCCAGTGAATGAGCCTGGGCCAAGCGCCACACCCAACGCCTGCAAGGCCGCCATCCTCACCCCGGTCTGGCGAAACACTTGCTGAATGACCGGGGCCAGCTCGGCAGTATGGTAATCGCGGCTCACCCAGGTCATCTCAGCCAGGAGCTGAGCGCCATCATACAGAGCGACGCCAGCGGCGCGCGTAGAAGTGTCTAGGGCTAACAGCATTCAGCCTCCATAGATTCCTTTGCGCAAGGAGGCCACCAGCCCCTGGTAACGGCTTCCCCTGGCTGAAATCAGCAAATCCCGTTGGTTTTCTTCGATATAAGTCAGGCGAACCTGCAGATTTTCTCCTGGCAGAGCAGATTGAATCCGCTCGCCCCATTCCACTGCCAGAACGCCGTTCTCCAACATGCTGTCAAGATCCAAGTCGTATGCTTCCTCTATACTGGCCAAGCGATATGCATCCAGGTGAAAAAATTGTTGACCATCCAGCCGGCGATAGACGTTGACCAGCACAAACGTAGGACTTGAAACCCCATCCAGTGATCCCCACCCGGCGCTCAAACCCTGGATAAAGGTGGTTTTACCCGCGCCGAGATCGCCTGAAAGAATTAGAACATCCCCTTGTTGAAGAATGGCGCCCAGGCGCATGCCGATCCGCCGGGTTTGTTCGGGGCTGCGGCTGATCACATCCAACGAATTGGCTGAGAGGATGGGCATAATTAGATTATAAACGCGGATTATGTTTTATGCTTCAAATGGGCCAGGGAAGCAGCCACTCTCTTCAAACCGACGTTTTCGAAGAAAATATCCAGCGTCTCATCATCATCCATAATCCGGCTGTTCAGCACCATGCCATCGCCCCACACAGGGTGAACCACCTTGGAACCTGCCGGGAACTGGATTGATTTTGGCGCATTGGCTTGGGCGGGTGCAGTACCATTGCGCGCGCTCTGCCAGGTCGGCGCTGCCGGGCGAGCAGTGGATGAAAAAGCGCCGCCAGATCCCGGCCGGCTGACATTTTGTGGCGAACTGTAAGACACATCTATTAATTGATTGGGAATATTTTCTAAAAAGCGGGATGGATCGCACGGCTCAGCGTAACCGTAGGTGCTGCGGGTCTGCGGGCAGGTTAAATACAGGCGGTCCATGGCGCGGGTGATTCCCACGTACATCAGGCGGCGTTCTTCCTCCATGCTGTCAGGGTCTTCAAAAGAGCGCATATGCGGCAAGGTGCCATCTGCCAGGCCGGTGATAAACACCACTGGAAATTCCAGTCCCTTGGCGGCGTGCAGAGTTAACAGGGTTGGCACATTACTGCTGCCCTGGATTGTATCCTGGTCTGAGACCAACGCGATCTCTTCCAGAAATTCCGGAAGGGTGCGTCCCTCGTACTCGATGGCCAGCCTGCGCAGTTCCATGACGTTGTCCCAGCGATCCTGGCCTTCATCCGTCCCATCATCGATGAAGGTGCGGTACTCCACCGCTTCCAGGATGCTGTCCATCACATCGGCCGGGTTGGCCTTTTCTGCCAGGCTGCGCCATTTGCGAAGCTCCAGCACAAATTTCTTCATCGCGCTGATCGCGCGGGCGGTCAGCGCCGACTGTAGCTGACTGTCATCCATAGCAGGCAGCGCCAGCAAGAAATCGCCTGCTGCCAGGTGAGCTTTGGCAGCCAACTGGCGCAGAGACGCCATGGATTTATCTCCGATACCGCGCGTCGGCACATTGATCACCCGATTAAGGCTGATTTCATCGCTGGGATTATGCACCAGGCGCAAGTAAGCGATCACATCCTTCACTTCTCTACGACCATAGAAACGCTGCGCACCTACCAGTTTGTAGGGCAAATTATGGCGTAAAAAAGCTTCTTCAATCAAGCGGGATTGGGCGTTGGTGCGATACATCACAGCAAAATCACCCGGCTGATTGCCCCCAGCCACCAATTTTGCGATCGTCTCAACCACATAGGTGGCCTCTGCGCGGTCATCATATGCCTGGTATAAAACCACTTTTCGCCCAGTGCCGCGATCGGTGAACAGGCGCCTGGCTTTGCGGTGTGGGTTGCGATCGATGATTGCAGTTGCCACATCCAGGATCATCTGGGTTGACCGGTAATTTTGTTCGAGGAGGATCACCTGAGCATCTGTGTAATCTTCCTCGAAACGCAGCAAGTTGCGGTAATCAGCGCCGCGCCAGGCGTAGATTGATTGGTCTGGATCTCCGACGACGTAGATATTGCGATGGAAAGACGCCAGGTGCTTCAGCAAAACATACTGTGCCTGATTGGTATCCTGGAATTCATCCACCAAGACATGCTCAAAACGCCGCGCATAGCGTTCGCGCACAGCAGTGTTTTGCTCAAGCAAGACTGCCGTCCACAATAACAGGTCATCGAAATCGACGGCATTGCTGGTCAATAGAAGCTCTTGATAGCGTTTATAAACCTTCTTGACAACATCATCCCGATAATTCTGCACCGGGTATGTTTCCGGCAATAGCAATTCGTTTTTGGCGTTTGAGATCGAAGCGTGAACACCTTGGGCGCGGAAACGTTTTTCATCGAGGTTTAACTCCCCCAGCGCTTGCTTAACCACGGAGACCTGGTCGTCCGCATCAAAAATGACAAAATTCGCATTGAACGGCAGGTGTTCCGCTTCTCTGCGCAGCAAGCGCGCGCATACCGAGTGAAAGGTTCCCACCTGCGGCATATTCGGAGCCCGGCTGTGATCACCTTCGTCACCATAGCCCAAAAGGTTCGCCACGCGGTTTTCCATTTCTTTCGCCGCTTTGTTGGTAAACGTAACAGCCAGCATGTTGTATGGGCGGACACCCATATAGCTCAACAGGTATGAAATTCGGTGGGTGAGAACGCGAGTTTTTCCCGAACCTGGCCCGGCAATCACCAGGATCGGCCCCAGGCCGGCAGTCACAGCCTGCTTTTGTTGGGGATTCATACCGTTTAACAGGTCCATACCGGCATCATTCTATCATAGTTGAGGTTGGAATTTCCCGCCAGGATACGGTAGAATCAAGCCTATGAATTGGAACATGATCGGTCACCAGTGGGCAGTTGATCTGCTGTCGGAACATATCCTGCTGGGCAATTTGCGCCATGCATACCTGATCACCGGCCCCAAAGGTGTCGGACGGCGCACGCTGGCTGTCCGCATGGCGCAAGCGCTGGCCTGCACCCATCCTCCAACCCCAGGCCAGCCCTGCCTGGTTTGCAGCGCCTGTCAGCGCCTTGAACGGATGCAGCATCCAGATTTGAGTGTGGTGCAGGCCGAAGCCCCCGGAGCGATCCTCAAGGTTGAACGGATCCGCGAACTCCAGCACACTTTATCCCTGACGCCGTACGAAGCCCGTTTCCGGCTGGGTTTGCTGCTGCGTTTCGAAGAAGCCAATGACAACGCCCAAAATGCCTTGCTAAAAACACTGGAGGAGCCTTCGCCGCAGGCTATTCTGATCATAACCGCCGAAAGCGCTGAAAGTCTAAAGCCAACCATAGTTTCACGGTGTGAGATCATCCGCCTGAGGCCAGTTGGCGTGGAAGAACTGGGGAAGAAATTAATCGAATTCAAATCTATCTCGGCGGAGAGAGCGTTACAACTGGCGCATATTTCCAGCGGGCGACCCGGGTATGCCATGGCGCTCCATGAAAACCAGGAGCTGCTCGACCAGCGAGAAGGATGGATTGAGGATATCTGGCGAATGATTGGCGCGAATCGTGTCGAGCGATTTACCTATGCCATTACGCAAACCAAAGACGCCGAGAAGGAGACTTTGCTGAATATACTCATCGTCTGGATATCTTTCTGGCATGATATTCTGCTGTGCTGCTGTGGTTCAGAAGCGCCAATAACGAACCTGCAATGGAATGTGGAAATTGAAGCGCTTGCCAGGCAGGTCAACCGCCAGGCAGCTCACCAGGCCATTCGGGCGCTCGAAAACAGCATGAACCGTCTGCGACGAAACGTGAACGCCCGCCTGACCTTTGAAATCTTACTGCTCGATCTACCGCGCCTGCATGCGGGTAAATAAATTTATGCTATACTGGAAGCCCGGCCCGCTGCAAATGTTCGCTTGTCTTCCGATTTCGAGAGGCCTTCTCAACTCCACAGGATTGACCAAATGATACCACCAGCTATGGAGAATGAAACATCGCGCACATCGCTGGATTTGCTGTACCATATCAGCCGTGAGTTAACCTCCGCCATTGATCTGCGGACGGTTCTGGAACGCGTCTTGTTCTTGTCCATGCGCTATGTCGGCGCATTGAGCGGCAGCATTATCGTAGTTGATGACAATGGGAAAGCGGTGGAATCCGCCATTATTAATGGTGACATCGTGCTCAAAGACACCACCCAGCAGCTAAAAATCACGCTTGATCGCGGTTTGGCGGGCTGGGTTTTGCGCCACAAGGAAGCCGTATTGATCAAAGATACCAGCCAGGATGAGCGCTGGATGGCGCGCCATTATGAGGATCAGGAAAAGCCAACCGCCCGTTCGGCGCTCAGCGCTCCCTTGATGGTTTCAGAGCGGTTGGTTGGCGTCCTGACGCTGGTGCACTACAGCGCCGTATTTTTTACCGAGGAGCATCTTCACTTATTCCAGGCCATCGCAGACCAATCAGGGATCGCCGTGCTCAACGCCCGCCTGTATGCTGAAAGCCGCCGGCAGGCTCGTATAATGACCGCCCTGGCCGAAATCGCGGGGATTATTACTGGCAGCCTGGAGGTTGACGATGTACTGCATCGCATCATGCAGCAAACCAGCCAGGCGCTTTCAGCGCCGGCTGTCTCGCTGGCATTGATCGAACCGGCCAGTGGTGATCTCCTGGTGCATGCGGCCATCGGTTGGGCGAACGAGAACCCCATCGGCATTCGCATCCCAAAAGATCGCGGAGTCGCAGGTTGGGTAGCCCGCGAAGGCTCTGGAGTTGTGATCAATGATGTCGGACAAGACCCACGCTTTGACAGCGAAACGAACCAGCGCACTGGCCTATCGGCCAGGGCAGTCGCCTGCGCTCCATTGAGTTATCGCGGCATCGTCATCGGCGTGCTGGAAGCGATCAATCCATCCGAAAAAATTTTTGACGCCGATGCGTTATTGGTGCTGTCGGGCATCGGCAGCCTGGCCGGCGCAGCCGTCCGCCACGCTCAATTATTCGAACGTTTGCAAGCCGCCAATCAAAGCTACCGCACACTTTTCGACGACAGTATCGATTCGATTTTTATCACCAACCAGGCAGGCACTATCGGCCAAGCAAACCAGCGCGCTTTCCTCATGGCAGAGTTCGAGCCCGATCTGCTCATCGGGATGGATGTTCGCCAGGTTCACCGAGTTGATGCAAGATTGTTGGGAGAGAATTTCGAAAACCTGGCTGGCGGGAACACCTTTTCTTATGAGTCACGTCTGCAGACCTCCAGCGGGCGACTGATCCCGGTGGAGGCACATGTGCATGAGGTTTTGCTGGATGGCAATAAGTTTATTCAATGGATTTTGCGCGATATCACCGAGCGCAAGAACCTGGATACCATGCGCGATGACTTGATCTCGATGACCTACCACGATTTGCGATCGCCGCTGGCAAATGTCGTGTCCAGCCTGGAAGTGCTGGACAGTATGCTGCCTTTAGATGATAACAGCCAGCACTCCCTGGTGACCATCGCTCTCCGCTCAGTCGAACGTGTCCAACGCCTGACGAATTCACTCCTGGATTTCAACCACCTCGAAGCCGGTCAATCGGTGACAAACCGCCAGGCTTGCAGCGCAGTTCAAATTGTCCAGGAAGCAGCCGAGCTGATCCAGCCCTTGGCCGAGAGCAAACAGCAAACACTCACCACCAATCTGCCGGCCGCTTTGCCTGACGTTTTTGTCGATGCGGAAATGATCCGCCGAGTAGTGACAAACCTTATCGAAAATGCCTGTAAATATACTCCCAGTGAGACGTTTATCGAAGCAGGATGCCGTCAGGCAGGTGATTTTGTCGAATTCTGGGTGAAGGATAATGGCCCAGGCATACCGGCAAGCGAACATGAACGCATTTTCAATAAATTTATCCGCTTGAACCAGAATTCAAAGGCCAGAGGCTTGGGTCTGGGCCTGGCTTATTGCAAACTGGCTGTTCAGGCGCACGGCGGCCGCATCTGGCTGGAAAGTGAGATTAACAACGGCGCCTGTTTTTTCTTCACCCTACCTCTCGCCGAGACGGCTTAATCCTGCTCATGGAGCGAAAATAAACAAAACCTATGGAACAAATCGGTCGGAATATTTACTATGAAAATGCCTATTCGGGCGTGACGTTGGGCGGATTGATCTTGCCCCACGGCACAATTTTTATCGATGCCCCGCTGCGTGCAGAGGAAGGGCGCGCCTGGCGGTCGGCACTGCAAGGCCTGGGCGGCAGCGCAAACCGCTTGTTGATAAACCTGGATGCTCATCCGGATCGCACTTTGGGGGCGCGAGTGATGGAATGCACCATCATCGCCCACCAAAAGACCGCCCAGGTGTTTCGCAGCCGACCGAGCGTGTTTAAAGGCCAGAGCGCTGACAGCGGCTCCGAATGGGAGACCTACGATGAAGCGGTAGGCACACGATGGGCTGTGCCGGACATCACCTTTACTCAGAGCGTAGCTTTGCATTGGGGTCCGCCGGATATCTACCTGGAAAACCACCCTGGTCCGACCCCGGGGGCTATTTGGGTGGCGATCCCGGCGGAAAAAATCTTGTTCGTTGGTGATGCCGTATTATCGGACCAGCCGCCCTTCCTGGCAAATGCGAATATCCCTGATTGGTTGGTCTCGTTGGAAGTGTTGAGCAAGGAATATCCAGATTACACCATTATCAGCGGGCGAGGAGGCCCTGTTCCATCAGACGCGGTGCGCCTGCAGCGGCAACACTTGAGCCTGATCCAAAAAAACCTGGACAAAATCGCCCGACGAGATATTCCACCTGAGGCGACCGAAGCGATCATCCCGACCCTGCTTGCCGAACTGCAGTACCCCCGCAGTCAGGAGGAGCAGTATGCTCAAAGACTGCGGCATGGTTTGTCGCAGTACTTCACCCGCCATTACCGGCCTGCGGATAATTCAAACAACCAACCCGAGTAAAACCATGTCTGCATTGATGTATGAACCTGTTATGAACCTCAGCCGCGGTGAAGTGGTCGAATCCATTCACTTTGGATCCATCGCGGTTGTGGATGCCCAAAACCAACTGGTCGCCTGGCACGGCAGCCCGGATGTTGTCACCTTTTTACGCTCCTCAGCCAAGCCATTTCAGGCATTGCCATTCATTGAAAACGGCGGCGCAGAAGCTTACCACCTTTCGCCGCGCGAAATCGCGCTGATTTGTTCTTCTCACACTGGCACAGATGATCATAAAGCAACTGTCGAGAGTATCCAGCATAAGGCAGGCGTGAAAGAGAGTGATTTGTTGTGCGGCGTACATCCCCCGCTGCATCAAAAAACCGCTGAAGCTTTGCGTGATAGGGGCGAAGTGCCCACACCGAACCGGCATAACTGTTCTGGAAAGCACACCGGTATGGTGGCCTATGCACGCCTGAAAGGTTATCCGTACAGCCTGGATAACCTGCCTTACATTGATGTTAATCATCCAATCCAGCTCGAAATCAAGCAAACATTTGCCGAAATGTGCGGCCTCAAACTGTCAGATATTCATGTCGGTGTAGACGGCTGTTCAGCGCCCAACTTCGCGGTCCCCCTGCGCAGTGCGGCTTATGGGTTAGCCCGCTTGTGCGATCCCAGCAGCTTGCCAGCCAGCCGAGCGGCAGCCTGCCAAAAAATAACATCTGCTATGCTGGCCAACCCGGATATGGTCGGCGGCCCAGACAGCTTTGACACAGAATTGATGCGCGCCTTGAAAGGCAAAGTCCTCGCCAAAGGTGGGGCAGAAGGATACCAGGTCATGGGTGTGGCGCCAGGGGCAGTTGGGGAGGGGTCGCCAGCGCTGGGCATCGCCTTCAAAATATCGGATGGCGATCTGGCGAGCCACAGTCGCGGGCGCGGCGACTCGCACGGCGCGGCGCGCCCTCTCGTGGCGATCGAAATTTTGCGCCAGTTGAATGTGATTAACCCGGATGAGCTGGCGATGCTGGCTGACTATGGGCCGAATCTGCGTCTGGAGAATTTCCGCCGCATTCATGTCGGCCAGGCATACCCCTGCTTCCAACTGCAGCGCTCTTGAAGTTAATCATGGAAGACTCAAGGAAACTGGCGCAAGCCGTCCATCAAAAGCTGCTTGAATTTTATGGAGCGCCGATCTGGCGCAATCCGCTGCCAGCAATCGATGAGCTTGTTTCAACAATCTTGTCCCAAAACACCAATGACCACAATCGCGACCGGGCATTTCAGGCTTTGCGTCAGCGTTTTCCCACCTGGGAGGCAGTGCGTGATGCGCCAACTGCCGAAATCATTGAAACGATTCGTCCGGCCGGTCTGGCCAACCGGAAAGGGCCGCGTCTCCAACAGGTACTGCAGCAAATCAGTGCCGAACGCGGCTCGCTGGACCTGTCCTTCTTGCAGGCGATGAGCACAGAGGATGCCCGGCACTGGCTGCTCAAGTTTAATGGTGTTGGACCCAAGACGGCGGCGATCGTCCTTCAGTTCGCGCTGGGCAAGCCAGCCTTTCCGGTGGATACCCATGTGCATCGAGTGACCGGCCGGCTGGGTTTGCGCCCGGAGGGTATGAGCGCGGAGCAGGCGCACATATACCTAGAAGAGATCTTTCATCCCTCGGCTTACTATGACGCTCATTTGAACCTGATCCGCCTGGGACGAGAGATTTGCGTGGCGCGCCACCCCAAATGCCCTGCCTGCCCATTGTACGAATTATGTGCGTATGGCCAGGCCAACTGTCTTAAAAATTGATCCGGAAGGTGTTATCCATGAGCAGTAAACCCTCGATTTCTACGATTGACCAACTGAAAAACGCATTGCAAGAATTGGCAGCCATGAACCTGTCTCCTGAGGCGCAGGCCGTGTTGGAGAGGGCCAACAGCGCAGCCGAGGGTATGGCTGCCGATTTGCAATCCTCCAACCAGGAGCGGGCCAAATTTATCTCCACCGTCACCCATGAGCTGCGCCTGCCACTAACTTCAATCAAGGGATATACGGACCTGCTGCGCCAGGGCATTGTTGGCCCAGTGAATGACCAGCAAAAGAATTTCTTGAATGTGGTGCGCTCCAATGTGGACCGCATGTCCTCGTTAATCGCTGATCTGGCAGATATGTCTTATTTACAAACCGGCCGCCTGAAATTGCAGCCCAGGCGGACAACACTGCAAGCAATTTTCGAAGAAGCAACCACACCCCATCTCGCGAAATTTGAAGAAAAAGGGCAGACGCTTTCGGTTCAAATCGAGGATCATATACACGAAATCCGCACCGATCACAACCGGCTCGTGCAAATCCTGGGTGTTTTACTGCTGAACGCCAACCGGTATACCCCTCAAGGTGGAACCATTAGGTTGTCTGCACACAAGGACGACAAATTGATATGTATTGAAGTGCAGGATACCGGCATTGGCATCAGCGAGGAAGATCAAGAAAAATTGTTCAGCGCTTTCTTCCGTTCCGAAAACCAGGCTGTGCGTGAGTTTCCAGGTTGGGGTTTGGGGTTGCATGTCGCCCATATGCTGGCAGAATTGATGGGCGGTCAATTAGGCGCTGAAAGTGGATTCGGAAAGGGCAGCACTTTTTGGCTCAAGCTGCCTTATGACAGCACAGATCCATTGTGAAGAATGTCACATGACAAAGGTGATTTAAGACAGTAGCTTGCGGGCTCGAAACCGAGTAAGATAAATGCGAATGATGGGTTAAGGGCACCACCGAATGCTCATCCTGTTTCCTCCTTTGGCTAAGGCCACCGCCAGGTATTCCTCACCACCCTGGCGGTGGCTCATTTTAACCGGCAGATGGTTGGCGGTTTAGCTCAGAAATGCGTGGATGGTTGGTGTAAAAGCCGCGGTAAGCTTCTGGCAGCAAAGCTGCGATCTGGCACATGATCTCATCTGTATTGCGCTGCATACCCGCAGCCCGGTCCTTGCGTTCCAACGGCGGCAAGGTAAATGGCTTACCGATCACCATGCGAATATGGGGCCGGCTCAGGCGCAGCCAGCTTCGATTAATTTGCTCTGTGCCGAATAAGGCAATCGGTACAATGGGCACCTGAACTTTGTCTGCCAGGTAGGCCGCACCCGTCTTTGCTTCGATCATGGCGTGCGTTGGACTGCGCGTTCCTTCAGGCGAAATACCCAGGCAACCCCCATTGCGCAAGAATTCTTGCGCAGCACGAATGGCATGCGAATCGGCTTCATCACGATTCAACCAGATACCGCCAACTACGTTAACAATCCAGCGAAAGATCGGATTAGTCTGGTGTTTCTTAGCGACCAAGGCGGACAAATCATTCCGCCCACAATATAAATACACGATAACTGGATCATAAACAGCCAGATGATTTACACACACCAGGCAGCCGCCTTGTGTAGGCATGTTTTCGATTCCCACCACTTCAACGATCGTCAGCGTGCGGAACAGGAAAGCGACGCTGTTGCGTAACAACTTAAGCTGATCCATCCTATATATTATAGCTTATCTGGTATCATCGAAGCTATCCTACGATACGGTATAATCACCCCGATGAAATTCGTGCGCTTGATTATCCTTTTCCTGGCGCCAGTCGCCTTGTTTCTCGCTGGCTGCTCCTTCGCCCAGGGTTCTCCTACCAATCAATCTGTGCCCTCACCGCTGCCGGAAAAAGCGGCTCCTGCAACAGCTCCTGCACCTACGGCAACCTTCACCCCTCTGCCGCCCACCCCTACGCCTGAGCCGCTGGCTGCCACCATCAATGGTGAAGGCATCACCCTGGCAGAATTTCAAGCTGAATTTGCCCGCTACCAGGCATCTGGCACGAATCTGGCAACTAACAGTGGTATGAGCCCCGAGCGGTATGTATTAAACCAGATGATCCAGGAAACATTGCTGGCGCAAGGTGCAGTTCAAGCAGGTTTTACGCTGGATGCGGCTGCTTTACAACAGCGCGTCGATCAACTCGCTGGTCGGGTGAATTTACCTGATTGGTTGAACGCTA
Organism: Chloroflexota bacterium; assembly: GCA_029782365.1. Classification (GTDB taxonomy): domain Bacteria; phylum Chloroflexota; class Anaerolineae; order Anaerolineales; family UBA4823; genus CAWBUW01. The sequence continues at coordinate 112,553 of JAKOUW010000163.1, read as the reverse complement.
ACGGGTACACCGAGGTAAGCTTTCGGCAGGCCTTAAGCCGCTCCACCAGCGCCGCCTGGATGCGCGATCAAATTGCGAACAAGGTTCCCACCGCAGGAGAGCAAATCCACGTTCTCCAGATTTTGCTATATAATTCAGATGACGCTAACCAGGTTTACTCATTACTTCAAAACGGCCAGGATTTTCTGACACTGGCTCGCCGGTATGATCCCACTACCGGCGGAGAGTTAGGCTGGATTACACATGGCACACTCAATGACGCTGCTCTAGAAGAGGCAGCATTCAATCTTCAACCGGGTTCTTACAGTACAGTGATCAAAACGTCCGTTGGTTACCATATTTTATTTGTCCAGGAACGCGATCCCCAGCGAATATTTGAATCTCAAACCTATTTGCTCCTCCAGGAACGCGCGCTAGAAGCCTGGCTTACCGATCGACAAAATTCAAGCCGCATCGAAATAATGATTCCATAAGAACTGAACCCGCCATCCTGGGAGATTAAGTAATGGAAGGATATGAAATGGTCGAAACGAAAAAAACCCGCAGACGAAGCCGCCCCGGTTTCATTTGGAATATTCTCACCTGTGGGGTGCTCCTCGTAACTCTGTGCATCGGCTCCACACTCGGGCTGATTTATTTCTTCCCTAACCTTTCGATCAATCCATTTCCGCCAGCTACCGATATTCCCACGGTCGAGATCCCGCCCAGCCCCACCCAAACCAGCACACCGCGCTACCAGCTTCCCCCCACCTGGACCCCCACCGCCACCGAGCAACCCACAGCAACCAATACACCTGCGCCCAGCCCCACCCCTCTGATCAGCCCGACGCCGCTGCCAACCGATACCAGCACCCCCACACCCGGGCCGACAGCCACCAAACCCGCTTTTGTGTTCAGCGTGCAACAAGGCTCGCCGCAGGCGATTCCAAATATTTACCACCAAGATTTGGGTTGCAACTGGATCGGCGTCGCCGGGCAGGTATTGACTTTGAACGGCGCCCCGGTAACTGGCCTGATTGTTCAAGTCAGCGGGGTTGCCGATGGAAAAACCTTTAGCCCACAACTCAGCCTGACCGGTGTCATGCGTGAATATGGGCCCAGCGGTTTCGAAATCCAAATAGGCGATAAACCTTTTGATTCCACGAATTCACTATTTATCCAATTGTTTGAGCCAGCAACCAATTTACCCGTATCCGACAAAATTTCCTTCAGCACTTTTAATGACTGCCAGAAAAATTTAATCCTGATCAATTTCGTTAAAAAGACCAACTAATTCTGCTTGTCGCAAGGTGGCTCACCAGTTCAGCCTGCGTGAGCCACTTTCTTTTTTCCAACAATTCGACAATGAACCATCCGAAGCTTTTATTGATCACCGCTTCTTCCCCAGAAATCAGGCGAGTGCGCCGGGCACGTTTTCTGAACTTCCAACAGATCACGATGCCGTACCTGGCAGCTTTCGTACCTCCGCACTGGCAAGTCAGCCATACAGATGAAGCTGTCGAAGCGGTTAATCTGAAAACGCCCATCGACCTGGTGGCGATCACCTTTCATACCCCCAGCGCATCCCACGTCTATAACTTGGCTGCCGGTTTTCAGCAGCGCGGCATTCCGGTCGCTCTTGGCGGTCCTCATGTGACCTTGATGCCAGATGAAGCGCAGGCGCACGCAAATGTCATATTTGTCGGCGAGGCGGAACAAACCTGGCCGCAATTTCTGCAGGATTTTGAAACCGGCGCATTTGCCTGCCGATACTGCAGCACCAGCCTCCCATCCCTAGACAGGGCTCCCTTGGCCAACAAAGAGCTCTACCACCGAAGCGACCTCACTTCTGGGCGATTATTTGCCACCCGAGGCTGCGCCTTCAACTGCGATTTCTGCACGCTGACTGTGATGTATCAGCGCACTGTGCGCAAGCGGCCGATCGCCGAAGTCGCGGCAGAATACGCCTCTTTTCGAGGCAAAGTGATCATTTTCTGGGATGACAACCTGGCAATCGACAAGGAGTATGCCAAATCTCTATTCCGAGCCATCACCCCCTACCGAAAATGGTGGAGCAGCCAGGCCAGCATCCATGCCGGTGAGGATGACGAGTTCCTCGAGTTGGCTGCGCGCAGCGGCTGCAAGCAGTTCTTCATCGGCCTGGAATCGATCTCCCAGGCTAGCATGGATGAAGTTCATAAGCGCTTCAATCGAGTTGAATCCTACAGCAGGATCATCGAACGCATTCACGCCCATGGCATCGCAGTCCAGGCCGGCATCGTCTTCGGCTTCGACAGCGACACGGAAGCAATCTTTGATGAAACTCTGGATTTCTTAGAATCTGCCGGAGTGCAAAATGCGACCTTTAACATATTAACACCCTACCCGGGCACCCGGCTCTATGCACGCTTGGAGGCGGAAAACCGCATCTTGACCCATGATTGGAGCAAATATAACGGTAGAAACGATGTGGTCTTCCAACCTCGCCAGATGAGCCCTGAGGCTTTATTGGCAGGTTACCGGCGGGCGAACCAGCGCTTTTATTCCTTCACAAGCATAGCGCGCCGATTGTCACACGCTCCAGGCGGGTTTTGGTGGACGCTGCCGTTAAACCTGGCTTATACGCTGAACTGGAAAAGGTATTATGGAAATGCTGAAGCCCATTATCACTGTTGACCTATTTCCTTCCCTGGGAGCTGAACTGCAAAGTTGTTTAAAAAGCCTGTCGCCATCTGATTGGTCTAAACCTACCGTTTGTTTCCCCTGGACAATCAAAGATGTAACCGCGCACCTATTGGGCGGCAGCCTGGGCCGCTTGTGGAAGCGCGACGAAAATAACCGGCTGCAGCTGAACGACCAGCCGGATTTCAACACGCTGCTTGAGCAGATCAACCACAGTAATGCCGAATGGGTGCAGGCCGCAAGGCGCATCAGCCCAGAATTATTGATTGAATTGCTGGATCTGACGGATCGCCATCTTTACGAGCATTTTCGCCGTCTCGATCCCTTTCAGCTAGCCAGGATTACGGTTGCCTGGGCCAGTAACAATTTACCACCCAATTGGTTTGATATTGCTCGTGAGTATACCGAAAAATGGCTTCACCAACAACACATCCGCGAAGCAGCCGGCCAACCGCTCCTGCTCCAGAAGAGGTGGCTGAAGCCCGTCTTGGAGACTTTCGTGCATGCCTTGCCATATACCTACCGCGGCATCCAGAGACGCCCAGACACGCGCATCGGTCTCATCATTACCGGCGAGGCAGGCGGTGATTGGACGCTCAAGCGGAATCAACTCGAGTGGGAATTATTCTCAGGCAGAGTGGAAGCCACCGACTGCCTGGTGGAGATCGACCAAGATCTGGCCTGGCGGTTGTTTACCAGGGGAATCAGCCGCCAGCAGGCAAGGCCTCAGATTCACATCACTGGCGAAGAATCCCTAGGCAACCACGTCCTGGAAATGGTGTCGATCATGGCCTGAAACCGGCCTGCCGTAAGTCATCGGCATTATTATCCGGGCATGGTGCAACTTCAGGCAAAAAAGCGCTCTGTACCCCCTTCCTGGCAGTCGCCGGCCTGGAACTCACGAATTTGACGTGGCAAACAGTCGCTGCACATGGTTGTGGATCAAATCCAGCGCCCGGTTAACACGCAGGCGGTTTTCTAGTATTTGGTGCCAGCGGCTGGCACCGGATGGATGAGGCAGGGGCACAATCCAGCGGCCATCGATCTGCTTTTGACTGCCAATCGTTTTTTCCAATGCCTCATCTGCCTCGTAAAATAAGCCAATTGCCAGCCGGCCAATTGGGAGGATCAATTGCGGGTCGATCACGGCAATTTCCGCCTCCAGGTATGGCCGACACAAGGCCTGTTCAGCTCGGCTGGGGACGCGGTCGCCACTGCCTGACCTGGCGCGGCCCGGGTAACACTTGGTGACCGAAGACATGTACTGCGTTTGGCGGTACCAGGTCTCATCGATCCCCGCTTGCGCCAGCCATTGAAACAGACGCTTTCCACTGCCGGCATTGAAAGGCCGCCCGGCATCTTTTTCTGTGATGCCCGGCGCCTGGCCGATGGTCATGATGCGCGCGCCGACCCGACCAGAAAAGATAGCGCGCGGAAAAATATCATAACCGGCGTCCAGGCACAGGCGGCAGTGATGCAGTTGTTGGTGCAGTTTTACCAGGGCCTGGCTGCGCTGCTCATCGTCCATCAAGCCTGGCTTTCTCCAGTGATATCCATCCAGCGTTGGCGCATGAAAAGCGCATCATCTTCCATGGCTGGGCTTTCACATAAAATGCGGCCGCCCGCTCCAAAAGCTTTCAGCGTCCGGAATATCGCCGCCAGGTCAAGGTCTGATTTCTGCAGCGCCAGGTGCTCTTTTTCGCCCTTTGGGCCGTATTCGATGCCCGAAAGGTGAATATGCATACGCTTTAAGGCATCCTGGCCAAGCTCTCTTCCATATGTCTCAAGCAAACGCGCCCATTCATCAGGCGAATTCATCGTGCCATTCCCCGGGCGGGCGTGCAGGTGGGCAAAATCAATGCAAGGTTGAACGCCTGGCACAGCCTGGCTAATCGCCAATGTATCCTCAAAAGACCCCAACATAGCAGATTTTCCCATGGTTTCCGGACGCAGGGTGACTGGATTGCCCGCCTGGCGCAGCTCGGCAACACACCCCTGAAGGCGCTCCAAAGCCAATGGCAACACTTCTGCCGGGGGGCGTTCAAAATACGAACCCGGGTGGAAAATAATATCCGTCGCGCCAGCCATATCACCATAAAGAGCCGCATCCATCAGGCGCTTGCGCGAATTGGGCCATTCTTCTTGATCTGCATTCAGATTGATGTAATAAGGCGCATGGACGCTGATGCGGACATTTTGCTGCGCGGCTGTTTCGCGAATTGCCTGGCAGGTTTCTTCGGTCACCCGCACCGCCCGCACCCAACCCAATTCCAGGGCGAAGAGACCCAACTCGGATAGGCGCAGCACCGACCCCACACTGCCCCCTGGCTTTTTAGGCGTCGAAATCGGTGAACCGACTGTACCAAAGACAAATGACAATTCAGCCATAATGTACTCCTACGGAAATATTTTGTGCCACAACGGCGGTCCTAATATCAGCAAACCAATTAAGATCGAGGAAGTGGCTGCGATCAATACAGCCGCTGCCCCGACATCTTTACCCACCTTCGCCAAAGGGTGGTGCTGCGGGCTGGCAAGGTCGACGACGGCTTCGAGAGCGGTATTGATAAATTCCGCCGTCCAGACAAGGGCGATGGTCAGGATGATGATCGCCCACTCTTGCGGTTTCAAGGCCAACCAGAATGAGACCAGCATGACCAGCAGGCTTACGACTGCGTGGATCCAGGCGTTGCGCTGTGTACGGATGACATACCACCAACCGGACAGGGCATAACGAAACGACTGGATGCGCGTGAGAACAAATTCCTTCATGAGTTCGCTGTGCCAACCCTGCTCAAGACGGCCTGTTGTTGAGCCCACATGAGTTCTTTTTCACTCGCCTCGGCGTGGTCAAAGCCGAGCAGGTGCAGCACACCATGCACAGCCAACAGCAAGATCTCGGCCTGCACAGATTGTCCATTCTCTGGCGCTTGCGCCTGGGCGCGCGGGATTGAAATGACGACATCCCCCAGGTAAGGTTGACCGGTTTCAGGATCAATCTCATCGGCAGGAAAAGACAATACATCCGTTGGAGCATCGATACCCATAAACTCACGATTCAACTGGCGCAGCGTTTCATCGCCGGTTAAAACGATGGTCAGGTCTGCATCGAGCGAGGCGCCAACCTGTTTTAAAGTCTCTTCAGCAGCCTGCTGAAGGATTGTTTCGGAGATGATTTCGCTGTTTAGCGCTTCAATTTGCAGATTGATCATAGGTTTTCTTGCTCTTTTTCGTTTTCAAGCCTGGGCAGCGGTTGATCTGTGGTCAAAGAGGTGGGCGTCTCAAGAGGGAAAGCCTGGTTGTTCAAAGCTGGTAGTGCATTCGCCGGCTCAGCAGAAGCCAGATTCGGGTATTCAATCCGCGGATGGTAGAGGCCGCGCAGGGTTTCCGTAAAAGAATCGACGATCATATCCAACTGGCGCAGCGTCAGGTTTGTCCCGTTCAATTCGCCGGTCTTCAAGCGGTCATCAATCACTTTGCGTATTGTAATTCGCAATGCCTGCTCATCGCGCGGCCTTTCGGCGCGCACTCGCGCCTCGCTGCCGTCCGCCAGCATCAACAAGGCAGTTTCACGGCTGCGCGGGCTGGGGCCTGGATAGCGAAACAGGTTAATATTGACCAGGTTTTCGTTACCTCCGGCCTTCTCAACAGCGCGCACATACTGGTAACGCGTGATCAGAGTGCCGTGGTGTTCGCTGATAAAATCTTGGATGCGGCGCGGCAAGTGGTAACGGCGCGCCAATTCCAGGCCGTCGGTGACATGGCGTATGATCTGAGCGGCGCTGACCGAAGGTTCGATATCATCGTGAGGGTTCAATTCGCCTGGCGGTTGGTTCTCAATAAAATAGAACGGGTTGAGCGCCTTTCCGGCATCATGGTAGAGCGCCCCGACCCGGGTCAAGAGAGTATCCGCACCGATCTTTTCGGCTGCCTGTTCAGCCAGGTTGGCGACTTGCAGGCTGTGTTGGTAGGTGCCGGGGGCATTCCGCAGGATGAACTGAAGCAATGGCGAATCGGGCCGGATCAATTCGATCAGTTGGAGCGGAGAAATCATGCCCAGGAACTGCGCCAGGAAGAACTGCAGGATCAGGCTGATGCCGGCCGAGGCCATGCCATTAATCAGCGCTGCCCCTCCCAAAGAAAAAAAGCCCGGCCAATCAAAAGCAGTATCTAACAACCGGTAGAGAGTAATCACTGCCAGGCTGGCGATCGAAACAACGCCCCCAGCCAGGAAGAAAGAGATCAGGCGGCGGGCGTGCTGCAATGTCCAAACACCAAAGAAACTGCCCAACACCATGAAAAGTGTCAATTCAAGTGGGCGTTGAAGCTGGTAAGAAACAACAACCGCCAGCGGCAGGCTGGCTAATAAGGCAGGCTCCGAGCCAAATAGCACACTGTTGGTTAATGCAAAGGCGGCCGCTGGGAACAAATACGGTATCAGCACGTGGTTTGGAATAATCAACCGGGCGCTCCAAACGAATGCCAGGAATAGAATCGTAAATACGAGTGGACTGCGAATCCCGCTGATCATGCTCGAATTGCGCCGCAGAAAGAGGGCGAAATACATCGCCAGCACAGCCGTCAGCAGGCCTGCGCTGCCAACTTCCTGCCAGTTTTGTGCGGACTGCGCCAGGCCAAATTTCTGCAGGGCCTCCAGGTCGGTTTGATCGATCACTTTACCACGTGGCACGATAATCTGGCCAACCATATACGTTTTTGTCACCGGCTGTACACCCGCCAGGGCCTGATCGACCGCCGCTTTGGTCTGGTTCGCATCGTAGAAGCTGTTCGGGGCCACGAATGCTTTGACCAGGTCAGCCACGATCTCAGCCTGGTCTTCGGGCAGCGAGAGGCTGACTAGCGCCGGGACACTGCGCTGTGCCTCAGCCAGGCGGTCGGCGCGGATCATGGTGCGCATGACCTGCTCGAGGACCACAATGGCTTCTTGAGAAAGAGCGGTCCAACGAATATCACTTAACATCAGGATTTTTTGCGCCGTGGCGTTATCCAGCGGTACATCCTGGAGAACTGCCAGGTCAGACATTTTTTGTTCGGGGGTCGCGTACGGATCGGCGCGCACAGTGGCGATAAAATCAAGCGCTGCGCGCAGCCGCTCCAACTGGCTGCGCGCCACGCCTGTATCGATGGCGGTGTAAACCGGTTCCACTGAGTGGATCGCTTTTTCGCGCTGGTCTTCGGTGAGCGAATCGCTAATATAGGTTAGCGCGGTGGAAGCGACATAATCCTGGTCTGCCACCTGGCCGACCAGGATGGGGGGCTGGTTGACGCGTTTCAAATAAGGCACCAGGAGGGAGAAGAAGATACCGATGATCGCCACTACGAACAAAACGCCCAGAAAAATACGGCGGCGCAGATACCAATCGGGGATTGGCAAAGATACGTTCAAGCTTCCGGTCCGCTTTGAAAGAGATAAAATCGAATGTTAATTATTGCAGCAGCTTACGCACAGCCTGGCTGGCCTGGTCGCCTGTCGCCTTGCCATGCAGGCGCGGCATTAAGACTTTCATAACCGCACCCATCTCGCGCTGACTGCTGGCGCCGACTTCAGCGATGGCCTGTTTCGCCAGGGATTCTAATTCCTCAGCGCTGAGCGCCTTGGGCAAAAAGCTTTCCAGGATAGCGATTTCTGCCTGGGCATCGGCGACCAGTTCCGGGCGGTTGGCTTTTTGCGCATCCGCCAGGGCTTCACGGCGAGATTTAATTTCTTTCTGAAATACAGCCGTGATGCCGTTTTCATCTAATGGGCTGCCCTTTTCAATTTCGTTAAATTTCACCGCGGACAGGACCATGCGGATTGTGTTCTTCCGCTGGTCATCACGGGCGCGCATCGCGTCTTTGAGGGCCGCTTCAAGATCTGCTTTGTTCGGCATAAATTTTTCTCCTTATCCCAACGGGTGGCGCATGCGCTGCCCACCCATTAAGTGCATATGTAAATGGAAAACCACCTGGCCTGCGTGCGATCCCGAATTGATCGTCAGGCGGTAACCCAATTGTGAAATTCCCTCGGCTTCCGCCAGGTGGCGGGCGATGACGAACATTCTACCCAGGGCAGGCTCATCTTCCGGTAAAACGTCGTTGACTGAATTCATATGCCGGTTGGGCACAATCAGGATATGGGTTGGCGCCACAGGGTGAATGTCGCGAAAAGCGGTAACCAAATCGTCCTGGTATAGTTTTGTGGAGGGTAATTCTCCGGCCACAATTCTGCAAAACACGCAATTATGCACCATACATCCCGACCCTTCACGCACTGCGAATGACGCCAAATAATCCATCTGGTGTGCAGCGTTCAAGAAAAACCGGTGTAACCCGGTTCCACAGGTGCTGCGGCGCGTAAGCCGTGACACGCAAATAATTATCGGTCAAACCGCTCATTCGCCAACCCTGTGGACCGTAGGCGGCATTATTTTCCCACAGTACACCGAATTCCTGACCAACAAAGCGGCGCGTAAAATCTTGCGACGCCTGAGCAAATACCTGGTGCAGTACGGCGCTGCGCTCTTTTTTCAAAGATGTCGGCACCTGCCCCGGCATGCGAGCAGCGGCCGTGCTTGGGCGGGCCGAATAGCTGAAGACATGCCCGCCGGCAAAATTCATCGTCCGGATGAATGACAGGCTCTCGGCAAACTCAGCTTCTGTCTCACCGGGGAATCCGGCGATGATATCCGTGGTAATCGCCACATGCGGTATCTGCAAGCGCGCTGCCTCAACCAGGGCTTGGAACGATTGGGGGGTCGTTTTGCGCGCCATGCGGCGCAGAACCGCCGCCGAGCCTGATTGGAGTGGAAGATGAAGATGGCGGCACAGACGGTTGTCTTGCCACAGAGCGAAGAACCCAGCATCCAGATCCCACGGTTCTAACGAGGAAAGGCGCAAGCGCGGAGTATCTGTCTCCGCTAAAACCGCCTGAATCAGGTGGCGCAGGCGCTGCGGCGAGTTGAAATCTTGCCCCCACGAACCGAGATGTACGCCGGTCAACACAATTTCTTGTGCGCCGCCTGCCAGGGCGGCCTGGATATCCGCGATCACCTGGGCAGGGCTGCGGCTGCGGCCGACGCCGCGCGCCAGAGTGGTCACACAAAAAGTGCAGCGGTTGTCACAGCCATCCTGAACCTTAATGAAAGCCCGCGTGCGCAGGCGCGGTCCGGGCAGGGGCTCACGTTCGACAAATTCGCGCTCGAAGGCCTCGGGGGACAGTTGAAGCACCCGCGAGACAAGTTCATCCTTTGAAATGTTCGGCACAACCTGTGTGACACCTGGCAGAGCAGCCGCAGTTTGCGGGTCGAGGCTGGACCAACAGCCGGTCACCACGATTTGCTGAGCCCCCGCGCCGGCTGCTTGGCGCACCTTCTGGCGGGAATCGGATGCCGCAGCCTGAGTAACCGCGCATGTATTGATCACCACCATTTGCGCCTGGCCGGGTTGATCGGTCACTTCGTAGCCTGCCGCTTGAAACTGGCGAGCATAGGTTTCAATCTCGCTTTGATTGAGCCGGCAGCCCACCATATCCAGAAAAACTTTCATCGCACAACCTCTTTAACCGTTAAATGTTCGAAGGCAATTTGCACCCCTGGCTGGCTGCCAGCGCCGACCAGCAAACCTACGCCGCCCTGCTTGAACTCACGATCGGACTGTTCAGCTAACAGGGAATTATTCACATACAGCCGCAAAGCCTCACCCACACATTCTACCCGCAAATGGTTAGAATCCAAACCCTGCTGGATGATCTCACTGGGCGGCATTTGGGGTGCATTGATCAATTCTGCCTGGCCAGCTTTCATCTTGCCAATGCCGTAATAGCCGTCACTGCTGATCACAAACCAATAATAATTGAACGGGTCCTGGTAACGGCAAATGATACCGAAGCGGTTATCCTGCGGACCGGTAAGCGAATGGGCATCTACTTGTATTTCAACATCCGGCGGGAAAACATAATTGGTCGGCAGCGCCGCCGAAATCAAGGCGCGCGGCGCAGAAATCTCCATATGGTAAGCGCCATCCTGGTAATTCATCCGACCCTGCCAGCCAGCCTGGACAGGCCACCCCGAAGCAGAGTCTTGAAAATCGTCCTGAAAAACAATATGAGTGACAGGATCGATCGGGTACAACGCACTGCACCCGGATAATATGAAGATCAATAGGCAGGCTGTTAACACAACCACACGCCGACACCATCCTTTTTGCAAAAACAGATCAAACGACATATTTATTTCCTGGACGCCAGTGGGTTAGCTGACCGGAGACAGTTGACCAATTGTAGCACACGCAAGGATTCACGGAAAGAAATACGCCAGCAGCCGCCCTGCCTGGTCGGCGGCAGCCGGGTCTGAGGTGCTTTGGTGAGCACGAACGAGCAGTGGATAAGCCAGCTCCGGTTTCCCCAATTCGGTGTACAGCACCGCCAGGTGCAGGCTGGCGGCCGCGTATTGTTCGTCCAGTGTTAAGGCCTGTTGGTAGGCTTTCAGCGCGCCATCTTTATCACCGGTAAGAAAAAGAGCCTGGCCTAGCACATCCTGGTTTGCGGGGTTTCCTGGCGCCAGGCGCGCCGCTTCCAGTGCAGCAGGCAGGCCGCGCTGGATGATTTTATATTGAAAACGAATGTAAAATTCCGCGCACATGCGCTGCAAATCCGCCTGGCCTGGGTCCATTTGAGCCGCCTTGGTATAAAAGCTTTCCGCCTCGGTCAAATCGCCGAGCAGGGCTTTTAATTGACCAATGGAAACCAACCACAAGGGGTTACCTGGTTCGATGGCGGCTGCTGTTTCAAAATAGGGCAGAGCCTGGCTAAATTTATCTTGCTTTTGCCAGAAAAGGCCATAAAACACATTGATGACCAATGAATCAGGCGCCAGGCGGGCTGCCTGCTCCAGAGAGCGCCCCGCCTGGGTAAAATCCGGCGGATTTACCTGGAGAAAACCTTCGCCTCGAAACGCCCAGGCGTCGGCCAAGCCCGGGCTGAGCTGCACGGCCCGTTCGAAACCTAACCTGGCCAACTCCCAATTCCCTGCTGCAGCCAGGGCGCGCCCGACCTGGAGGTAAACAAAACCAGGTTCCTCAGACAGCAGCCCCGAGCGCACTGCATCCTGCAGACGGTGAGCCTGTTCACCTGATTTTGCTTCCAGGCCAGGCACCTGTTCCAAGTAAGGGAGGGCTGCCTCTGGCTCGAACACACTGAGCAGCTCTCCGAGGCGCAGGTAGTTGGCAGCATCTGTCGGGTTGGCGCTCGCCAGGGCCTCGCGGTCTGCTATCTCTGCCTGGTAATCTTTTTGCGCCTGGTGCAGACCCAGCAAACGGGGATAAACCTCTTGGGAACTTGCGCCCTTCTGCAAAGCCTGCCCCCAGGCTGCAGCGGCCAGGGATTCCTGATGGAGACGAAGATAGGCATCGCCTAACCGCAAATAGTCTGCTCCAGAGAGCCGACCCGCCAAGCGCGGGGCTGTCAAGTCATTCACGACGCCCTGGTAATCGCCTGCTTCCAATGCATAAACCGCGGCGCGGCTCAGCAGTCCTGCCTGCCATGGAAAATAGGCAGCCGCAGCGCGCAGGTGTTGTGCCGCGGCGAGCGGTTGATTGGCAGCCGCCGCCTGGCTTGCCTGAGAATACTCTCGCCAGAAAGAAAGTCCGTAAACAACCAATCCCACACTCGCTACGATGGCGCCCCACCTGAGCCAGCGCAGCAAGATCATTTGTAGAGAAGATACTTGCATGCGATGATTATAATTTATGAGGCGTGGTGAACAGCTTCCCAGCTATTGAGCGGATGGGCAAAAGCTTGCACTTAATTAAAGCTATAATAAAGAAGCGTTCTTTCATTAATTTTCGAGAAACGGAGGATTTCATGGCGACGAATGCTGATCTAAAATCTCAATTCGAAACCGCAGCCGCCGCAGTGCAAAAGCTGACGAAAAAACCAGACAACGAGACACTGCTCAAGCTGTACGCCCTCTACAAACAAGCCACCAGCGGCGATGTCAGCGGCTCACGCCCGGGCGCTTTTGATATGGTTGGCCAGGCCAAGTACGCCGCCTGGACAAAGCTGAAAGGCACGAGTAAAGAGGGAGCGATGCAGCAGTACATCAACCTGGTGAACAGCCTGCTTAAACCGAAATAATAAGTACTAATCCGCCGCGCCTGGCAGCGGGTGAATTTTTTAACCCTGTTCAAAATTTTCAGGTAAAATAATAGATATGACGCAGCGCGACGTAAAAGCGCGCCAGCAATGTTTTTCCTAAAGGAGGCAGCCTTGAAAATTGTGGTTTGTGTCAAACAAGTTCCCGATTCGGCAGCAAAAGTTGTTGCCGAGAACGGGCGCCCAAATTGGGGTGATGCGCCCCTGGTGATCAACCCCTGGGATGAATACGCGGTCGAAGCCGCCCTTTTGCAAAAAGAAGCGCACGATGGGGATGTGGTAGCGATCAGCATCGGTGGAGAAAATGCCAAAGAAGCGCTCAAGCACGCCCTGGCGATGGGCGCCAGTGAGGCGATCTTAATCTCCGACGCAGCCCTGGCCCAAGCGGACAGCCAGGCAGTCGCCGAAGTGCTGGCAGCCGCCATTCGAAAATTAGGTGGGGTGGATTTGGCCTTCTTTGGCCGGCAGGCAATCGACAGCGATACCGGCGTCACCCCGGCTCAAACGGCGCGCCTGCTGGGTTGGCCGGTGCTCAGCCTGGTCGCATCTATTGCCGGGTTGGATCCGGCTGGCAAAACGATCAAAGTTGAGCGCAGCATCGAAGAAGGCCGCCAAAGCGTCACCGCCAGGCTGCCCGCTGTGGTGAGCGTGGTCAAGGATTTTGCCGAACCGCGCTATCCGTCTTTCATGGGTATTCGCAAGGCATCGCGCGCAAACATTCCTATCTGGTCGCTGGCTGACCTGGGAGTGAGCGTTCATGTGCGCAACACCTGGCCAGAAGTCTTCAACCCGCCAGCTCGCGCCGTTGTGACCGAGATGATCTCTGGCGGCAGCCCCAAGGAAATTGCTGAAAAACTGGCGGAAAAAATATTCGCGGAGAAGGTGCTGTAATGGGCAATAAAATTTGGGCCTTCATCGATCAATTTAAAGGACAGGCACTGCCCTCTGCCTGGGAAACAATTGGCGCTGCCAATCACCTGGCCGAAAAGCTGGGTGGTGGAGTGACAGCCCTCGTTTTTGGCCAGAGCGTGGATGGAATTGCTGCGCAGGCCTTTCACTACGGAGCCAGCGAAGTGTTGGTGGCCGATGACACTGTATTGGCCGATTTTCGCGTCGAAGCTTATGCGACCTGCCTGGCCAAATTGGCGGCGCAATACGCACCAGAAGTGATCATCTTTCCTACTTCGACGCGCGGGCGTGAATTGGCTGCTGTGGCGGCAATCGATTTGAAAACAGGTGTTCTGCCGGATGTGACCGCCCTGGAAATTCAAAACGGGCGTGTTCTGGCTACTCGTCCCGTGTACGCCGGAAAACTGTTGGCAAAAGTGACCTGCCAAACCAACCCTCAGATGATCACTGTGCGCGTGCGCGCCTTTGCCAAACCGGCAATCGAAGCCGGGCGCAGCGGCACAGCCACGAAGGTGGCAGCCGGCGTCATCGAAGGCGACCTGGCGAGTAAGGTCGATGGGTACAGCAAGACCGAAGGTGGGGTGAGCCTGACCGACGCAGCAATTATCGTGTCCGGTGGACGCGGCGTCTCCAACAATCCCAAGCTGTCACCTCCTGGCGGAATGGATGAAAAAGCGGCAGAGATCTGGCGCGCTCAGCAGGGTTTCAAACTGGTGGCAGAGCTGGCCAATGTGCTCGGAGGCGCCGTTGGCGCCAGCCGAGCAGCCGTGGATGCCGGGTACATCCCGTACAACAACCAGGTTGGCCAGACTGGCAAGGTTGTTTCGCCAGATCTTTATATCGCCTGCGGAATTTCCGGCGCCATCCAGCACCAGGCTGGCATGCGCTCGAGCAAGGTGATCGTGGCGATCAACAAGGATGCGGATGCGCCGATTTTTAAATTGGCGCGCTTCGGAGTGGTTGGCGACTTGTACGAAATTCTCCCGGCATTGACAGAAGTGCTTAAAGCCCGCCTGGGCAAATAACCGCCCTGCTGGCAGGCAAACGAGTTTACGAATTGTACGTTCGTAAACTCGTTTAATTTAACGCTTGACATACGCGCCTTAGCATGATAACCTTGCGCCGCTAATGTTAACGATTTTCGAATTTGTTAACACAGTAGAAATTTCAGAATTGGAGAAAGTTTAAAATGAACGAACGGATTTCTGGTGTTGTCAAATGGTTCAATGCTGCCAAGGGCTACGGCTTTATTGGTCGCGAAGGCGGAGAGGATGTATTTGTACATTACACCGCCATTGTTATGGAAGGCTACCGCCGCCTCGAACCAGGTCAAAAAGTGGAATTTTCCATTGACGAGGGCCCCAAGGGCTTGCAAGCTGTCAATGTTACAGCAAGCTAAGATACCAGGGTGCCAAACCCAGGTCTAAAAAATCAAAAACCGGTGGATCAGATCCACCGGTTTTTGATTAATCCACCAGCCAAGCCCGTCGGCTGGCTTAAGGTATAATTTCTGCATGACCTCGATTGATTTAACCATCAACACCGATCTGGCGCGCAGTATCTTGACGAATTTTATCCGCAGCGAGATTACGCGGGCTGGTTTCAAAAAGGCTGTGATCGGCCTTTCGGGAGGCATCGACTCAGCGCTATCTTGTTTCCTGGCGGCCGAGGCATTGGGAGCACAGAACGTGCTGGCGGTTCGCATGCCGTACCAGACTTCGTCCGCCGATTCCCTCGAACATGCACAGCTGGTGATCGATGCCCTGGGTGTTCGCTCGTTGACCATACCGATCACGCCGATGGTCAACCCATATTTCGAACAATCCCCGGAAATCAGCCGGATGCGCCGTGGGAATGTGATGGCTCGCCAGCGCATGATTGTGCTGTACGACCATTCTGAAGAATTTGGCGGGCTGGTAGTTGGCACCGGCAATAAAACCGAAATTTTATTGGGCTACACCACGCTGTACGGCGATTCTGCCTGCGCCTTGAACCCAATCGGCGATTTATACAAAACCCAGGTCCGTCAGCTCTCACGCGCGTTGGGCGTGCCTGCGCCTGTCATCGACAAAGCGCCTTCGGCCGATCTGTGGGCAAACCAGACCGACGAAGGCGAGCTGGGTTTCACCTATGAAGAGGTTGATCGCCTGTTATATTTGCTGGTTGACCAGCGCTTCAGCCCCGCTGACTGCATGGCAGCCGGCTTTGCCGAGGCGTTCGTGAAAACAGTGGTTGAGCGTATCCGCCGCAATCATTTCAAACGCATCCTGCCGCCGATTGCCAAGTTATCGAACCGCACAATCGGCTACGATTTTCTTTATCTGCGCGATTGGGGCACGTAAGCATAATACGGCAGTCCCCCACAAGCCCGGCATAATACCTGCCCACCCAGGGCGACCTCACGTTCGTTGATGATCTCCTCGCCGCAGCGTTCGCACACAGCGCGCAAGCCAGCCTGGCTGATCAATGTCTCGATCGGGGTTGTCAGGCTAACAGGCCGCACATCCAGCAGGTCAGCCTCCGGCATTGTGCGGTATGCCTGAAGCATGGCCTGGTATGAATTGTGCGCCTCGACAGCATAAGAAACCGCCTTTGAACGCACATTGATTTGGGGAGAGACGCGTACAGCCTTTCCGGAAGGTACTTCTACAAAGACAGCCGCGATTTTGCCATAGTCTTCCACGCGCAACGTACGGTGACCGACCGTGCAGCCCGTCGCAGACTCCACGCCATCGGCGAAACAGCCGTCCGTCTCCAGGATCACCAGCACATTTTTACCGGCGGTGTGTGGTTCCTGCTCTAGAGCAGCAAAGCCAGCCAGGCCGATGCGGACGCCTAAGACCTGCCGCGGGCACAAATGGCTGTGGCGCGCCTGGCTAACTGCCAATAATTGGTCGATTGAAACATTCATAAACAATCCTTAATTCAGTCTGTATGCAAGATCAGCTCATTTTCAGGCGTGAGTTCTATCCGTAGAGCGCGCAGGGCCCGGTCTGCTGGTCCCCGCCGCAGCTCGCCCTGGCTGCCAAACAGCGAGCCATGGCAGGGGCAGGAAAATCCATCTTCTACTGGATGCACCGTGCAGCCCAGGTGAGGGCACACCAGGCTGAAGGCCATAAAACCCTTCGGGGAACGCAGCATCACCGCCTGGGCACCCTGCACTATTGTGCGCGAGCCAACAGGATATTGACTGGCGTTTCCCAACTTGTATTGGGTAGGCTGTTGGGACTGCGATTGAAAATTCAGAAATTCTCCAACCATCCCCAGGCCGAAGAGGCCACACAGCCACAACAGGCCGCGCCCTGCCAGGGAGACAAAATCTCGCCGCGAAACGTTCGTGCGCATGTTCAACCGCTACCTCTCCACCGCATGGCAGGCATGGCAATACTTCGAATCTTGTTGGTCAGCTTTTTGCTGGCAGTGAGATCCCTTTACCGCTCGAAAGACGAAGCGCTGGCCTTTCTCCTTCCCAAACAGCTCATACGTCCCATCCGGGAGGCTGCGAATATTCCATAATGGCTCACCTTTACCGGTCATCAGGATCTGATCACCCACTTTGAGATCAACCACCGGGTTGAGAAAAGCCAGGCGCAGAGCCAGGTCATCCTGGCTGGTGATCGTATAGACTTTCGGCAGTTCATCCAGCGTTCCGTGGCAGGTGCTGCAGCGGATATATTGGATATCTTTCTTACTGCTGTAGAGAAAACCATCGCCCATCGCTTCCTGGCGAGTGTGGCAGTCGATACAGTCCAGCGTCCACTCACAGCGCGTGAACTGGGCAATGGGCTGGTAATAATCATGCAGTCGGTCTGCAGGTACATCCGTCCTGGCCTGGAAAATCATCGAGCGCAGATCATAATTTCCGCGGTTGTGACAGGTATTGCATTGAGAATAGGCAATGGCGGTTGTCAGGCGGTGAACCGGGACGGTCGATCCATCGCTGGCAAGCTGCGGCCTGGGCGAATGGCAGGCCGCACAGCCAGTGAAACGGGCATATGCTTCACCCGGGAGTGGATTGGCCGACACATGGCATTTCAGGCAGTTTTCGCCAAACGCCTGCAGAGCTGGTGATTTCTCTTTTTGCGGGTCAAACGCCTGGAGCTGGCTGACGCCTCTGGAAACAGGCTGCCCGGCCTGCGCCTGCACCGCGAAAATCCCCATGAGCGCGATCAGATCGTGCTGTGCGCCAAAAGTGAAGCGCATATTGGCAATCGCGCCAGCATAGGTAGCCTGGATGCTGGTCATCACACGCTGGATATGATCGCGCTGCTGCAGCGCTGAGCCGCTGTGGCAGTTTTCCCCTCCGCAAGATGCCTCGACAACCGCCAGGTCTGACGGGTTTTGAGCGCCGCGCAGGGTGCTGTGCGCCAGGTCAGCGTCCAGGGCCAGCCGCTCGCCGCCATGGCATAGCACACAGCCAAAAGCTTCCACAGGATGTGATGGACTGATCACCGGCAAGTCGGCGTGACAGGTGAGACAATATTCCACCTGGCCCGTAATTTCTGGTGTAAGCGGTACCGGTAATGGCCGGCGTATTTGCGTAAGAACAGCAACCAGCAGGGAGAGAGTCAAAACGGCGGCCGCGAACAGAAAGTTCCTGCGCATATTTCAACGACGAAGAACAGCCCACAAGGTCAGAGCCAGCACAAACACCGCCAGGCTGCCTGCCAATAATTGTGCAGGACGCCCACTGCGCGGCAGCCAGCGACCCAGCTCGGCCGGCTGCGGGGGCAGCCAGGCCACGTATATCATCAAGCAAAAGGCCAGAAGTGGGACAAGCACCCCAAATAGAAACGGGTTTCCCAGTTTCAACAACTGCTGCACCCATAGAAAAAACCAGGGAGCACGGGCTTCCGCCAGAACACCTTCTGGCGAGGCAGTCAAAGGAGCAGCGAGTGGCGCTGGAAAGACCACCGCCACGACGATCAGAACAGCGCTGGCCCACAACATAGCCTGCGCTTCTCTGCGCGCCAGTTCAAAGCGCGTAATGCGGGGTCTCCCTGTGCGCAGTTCAACCGGTGGCACAGCAATGCCGCCATCCCTGCGCACCCGGAAGATGTGCCAGGCCCCAACCGCTACAAGCACTGTGCTGAGCCCAAAAACATGCCAGGCATAAAAGCGCACCAAAGCAGCCTGCCCCGGTTGGTCGCCGCCCAAAAGCCAGTTGTAGAGCCAAGAGCCAGCCTGGGGAATCGTTTTTACCAGGTTGGTCCCAGTGACCAAAGCCCAATGCACGCCGGTATCCCAACGCAGTAAATAGCCGGTGAAATCGAGCAGGAGACAAGCGGCAAATAAGAACAGACCGAGGAGATAGTTGAAACGGCGCGGCCTGGCGTATGCCCCGGTCAAGACAACGCGCAGACCATGCACCCCCACTGCCACGACCAATAATTGAGCAGACCAATAATGTAGATTCCGCACCAGCCAGCCAAAAGGCACTAGGAAAGTGATGGTCTGCACAGATTGCGCCGCTCCATCAACCGCCGGCAGGTAATAAAACATCTCCAACATGCCGGTCAAAATCACCACCAGCACCAGGAAAATTGAAATACCGCCTGCCCCCAGGGTGTAGCGCAGGCGCGCCTGCTCCGCCGGGATCGTAGGGGGATGAAGGTGGTGAAAGAAAGAGGGGCGCATGGTACTGGTCAGATTATAGTGGATATCATATCGAAAAATAAGGGCGGCGTGATGCGATTTCATCTTCGCTTCCGCCGCCCTGAAAATACGTGTTCCCTGGGATCAGTCTGCGCCGGCTGATTCGGGTTTCGCCCTGGCATCCTCGGCGACTTCGGCATCCACCTGGTCTTCCCATTCCATTTCTTCTTTTAATTTCAAGTTGTACCACTTTTCGTGGTGCGCCCGTGCATACCAGGCTGAGACTTTTCCGGTGAACATCGAGAAGAATGCTTCTTTTTCTTCTGGAAACACCGCCCCCATATAGACATGGATGAACAACCAGGCGACAATCATAAACACCGAAAGAAAATGCACCGGCTGGCTGATTTGCTTGACAATCGGCGGAAAATATTCCTTAAAGACCATCAAAGGGCCGGTGATCATGATACCGGCTGTGCCAAGCACCACAAAATAACTGTAGATTTTCTGCCCAGCGTTGTATGCATCCTGAGGAGGCAGTTCTTTGCCTTTCATCATCCCGAGCATTTGAGCCGGCTTGACCATCATCCATTGGATATCATCTTTATCTAACAACATCCGGGTAGCCGCGAAAGGCACAAAGTATTTGCGGAAACCGACAAACACGTTGAAGAGCAAAATAAAAATCCACCCGAAACCGACCGTGTAATGGAATTTGATCAAGTTTGCCGGGCCTCCGAACAGGTTTCGAAACAGCTCTTGCAGCCAAAGCGGCGAAATTCCCAGGCGCGGTGAAGAAATGATGGCAACTCCCGTTGGCAGCAGCATCAACCAGCAAGCAACATTGAACCAATGCGTCAGGATGTTTGCCAGGTTATGCTTCTTATACATTTTTTCGCGCAAACGGCGGCGCTCAGGCAGGGGGATGTGCTTGTGTCCACTCATAAATCACTCCTCAAATTCCTTTTCACCCTCAACCAACTGCTTGGTGAAGAAAACTGCCTGCACCAGGAAAGCCGCGCCCATCGCCCCACCCATTAGCGGCAAAAGAACCTTCTTCCAGCCTTCTTCGCTGAATGTATATTGCGGATCGGCGGGTAAGGTCGCTTGTTGTTGTTTGAATGAATCGCTGGAAAGGATGCTTTCCAGTTCGGGTGTATTGATGTAGAAAATGTTGGGATCAGTATCCACCGTATTTTTCTCATAATCCAGGCGCATCACACTCTTGGCGTTTTTGAGTGCCATGGCTGCTTCAGAGTGTGGATCGTTCAAATCGCCAAACAAACGCGATTTACCCACACAGGTAGCCACACAGGCTGGTTGCATCCCGACCGCCAGGCGCTGAGCGCAGGCGTTGCATTTGTCAACCACACCGCGAGATTCATCGATGTAGCGTGCACCGTACGGGCAGGCGCTGACACAAAAGCCGCAGCCGATGCAGGCTTCCTGATCCACCAACACCAGGCCGGTTTCTTGATCCTTATACGTAGCGCCGCTGACGCAAACCTCGACACAGGGCGGATTATCGCAGTGCATGCAGTTGTACGGCATAAACGTGCGCGACAAGTTGGGGAATGTGCCCTGTACGCCTTGATCCTGCACCCAAATCCGGGTGTGCTTATAAGGAACTTTGTTTTCTACGCTGCAAGCCACCAGGCAGGCCCGACAGTCAATGCAGCGCGATAGGTCGATCACGAAAGCGTAATGTTTCTTTTGAGCCATAAGTTACGCCTTTTTCACAGAAACAAATGTCTGGCTGAGTGCCTGTCCGCCGCTGATCGGATCTACATATGTCACGTGCAAATCCGAGCTGGAGGCACCTACATTGTAAGCCGTGCGCAGGCCCATGGAGAGATGGCCAAAGCCAGGGGTCAGATACACACAGTCCGATCGCAGCGCCTGTGTGACGTGCAGGCTCACCGTTACGCGGCCAACCGCCGATGTCACTTCAACACGATCGGCGTCTTTCAGGCCCAGCTTTTCGGCTGCTCCGGGATGCATCCACAGGCGAGGATCATCCTGGTATTTGTGCAGCAGTTGGTTATTTTGCGTGCCAAACTGGGTGTGCTGGCCCACCTTACCGGTCAAAAGGTAAAATTCGTCGGGTTTCGGTTGGGGTGGTTCAACCCAGTTGGGCAGCGGGTCAAATTTGCCGGCTTCCAGGGTAGTCGAGTATATCTCGATTTTGCTGGATGGGGTGGTCCAGTTAAAGATATCCTTTTCTTCACCGGCAGGCGCTTCCACATAACCTCGATTGCGAATTTCTTCCAGAGAATAGCCAGTCGGCTGTAGCTGCTGGCGAATATAATCTTCCTCATCTTGATACTGGAAGAATTGCCCAAGACCCAGGCGGCTGCCCAATTCTTTGTAGATCCATAGTGCCGACCTGGACTGTCCCTGCGGTTCAATTACTGGTTGGCGAATGAAGATTTTGTCGCCAACGGGAAGCAGGGGATCATACCGCTCAAGGTAAGAAGCTTCCGGCAGCACCACATCGGCGAACCAATCAGTATCATTCATCAGGATATCAACCGTTACGATGAAATCCATTTTGGCAAAAGCCTGCAGGGTGCGGCTGCGATCGGGTAAAGAAAGGACTGGATTTTGGCGAGCGATAAACCAACCGTGCGCTTCGTAAGGCTGACCTTCTACGATTGAATCGCGGAGCTGCTGAAACACGCCCAGCTTAAGCGGTACAAAAGGATATTTCCACGGCACACCGTCCAACCGTTTGGCTGTGACACGCGGGTAAGGCGGCTGCGGCGGCTTGCCCAGCCCACCGCCGCCTTCGCCAGCAGCCGGAAAAAGCGTGGTGCCCCAATTGCCAACCAGGGCGTTCAAGATCGTGATGGCGCGTTCTGTCGGAAACGAGTTAATAAAATTGGAGGTGCGCCAGCCATTATGCGCCAAGGCGTAAGGCGCGGCGGCGCAGAATTCTGTTGCGATCCGGCGGATGCGATCTGCATCGATGCCCGTGACGCCAGCCGCCCACTCCGGAGTGTAAGGGACAATAGCTTCGGCCAGTCGGTCGAAGCCGCTGGTGTATTTTTGGACAAACTCCTGGTTGTATGTCTTGCCAGTAATAATCACATTCAACATTGCCAGGTGGAAAGCCAGGTCTGTCCCCGGTCGTATGGGCACCCATTCGGTCGCTTTTGCCGCCGTTTTTGTGAAGCGCGGATCGATATACACCACCTTCGCGCCGCGTGCCAGCGCATCGACCAGGTCCGAGGTCTCTGAAGTTGAGATGGCTTCTGTCAAGTTTCTTCCGGTGAGGAGAATGTACTTCACCTGGCTGTAATCACGGGCTGGCTCTTCCATGCCGTAGGTCATCAAGTTCGCTACAATCATGGCATTGAAACACAGACTGCGCTGGGTGCCGTAATTCGGCGAGCCAAAGCCGTTCAGCAGGTTTTCAAACTGCACCTGGGAAAGGTTGTGGGTTGAGGAGAATACCATCGCCTCCGCGCCGTATTTTTGCTTAATGTCAAGCATTTTCTGAGCAACCAGGTCAAGGGCTGAATCCCAGGAGGCGGTGAGGAATTTTCCTTCGCCGCGCTTGCCTTTACGCACCAGAGGTGTAAGTACGCGGTCAGGGTCATACGTATTCATCAAGCCAGACTGGCCGCGGGCGCAAAGCTTGCCGCGTGAATGCGGATGATCGGGGTTGCCTTCCAGCTTAACCACGCGGTCTTCCACCACTTTGGCGCGCACCCCGCAGCGCCAAACACACATCTCACACATTGTGTCTATGTAGCCTGTGCCGCTCGCATCTAACGAGCCTAGCTGACGGGCAGCTCTGGCTGCCTGGGGTGGGATGAACTGCCCCAAAGCAAAAACGCTGGCGGCGGCTCCCCCGAGTCTTAGAAAATCGCGTCGTGAAACGACGGTGCGGCTCATGAATGTACCTCTTTAATTTTCTGACTTGCGCTGCAAACCGGCGCGATCTATTAAGTAGAAGAGCAGGATCGTCACCAAGCCAAAGAGTAAAATAAACAGATAAGGGTTGAGGTTCCATAAATCTGGCATCACGACCTCACCGATTTTGGCGAGTTTTTCAATGGGTGGAAATACCTGTTGGTATGTCAGACCATAAATCACCGCGCCGACCAGAAAGCCAAGCAATCCCGGGATCAGGTAGTCTAACTTGCCTTCTCCAGCGCCGGCCGCGCAAGTGCCCGGGCAGTAGCCGCTCAATGCCATGCCCACGCCGAAGATCAGACCGCCCACCAGGTTACCAACGATATAGGTAGATGGAACGCGCGGGAAGGTAACCACCCCAAGGCCGCGCAAGATATACAGTCCGGTCATGCTGACCACCAGCGCGGTCAGCATAAATTTCAATACAGCCATGTCGGTAAAGCGAAAGACGTTCACGATTTTGTTGTAACGAGTCAATCCCGCTTTGTTTAGGGAAAAACCAAAAGCTGCACCGAGGAACAAGGCAATGACATAATTCATCTTTCCAATCCTTCTTTCTAATAGCGCTTGCGATAAACAATCAAAGCAGTGACAATGCCGGAAGCAAACATGCCAGCGATAAACAAATACGCCGCCGGGGCCAACAGCATGCCGCCAGAGATCGCCAGCCCGCTGGTGCAGCCGCCAGCGATGCCCGCCGCGTACTGCAGCACAATTGCGCCGACAAAAGCCACCAACCAGCGTTTCCAGGGCTGCTTACCAAACGTTTTCAACCATTGTTGGTCATCATTGAAACGGAATTTGAAAGTTTTACTGGTAAACGCCCCCAGCATGCCGCCAAAGAATACACCGACCAGTAAAATGACCGACCAGGTGATGCCAGGCGGCATGATAAAGTTGAAATACACGTTCTTCTTGAATTCATCGGCAGGTGTCACTGCCTTAACCAACAAACCTGCCAGGTTTTCGAATGCGCCGGAAGCGCCTAACAAGCTGTTGCTCAACCAGACAGCCAGCACCCCTACCAGCCCTAACAAGACACCGGCTGCATAAGGTGACCAAAGTTCTTTTTGCAATTGGGTTTTAAGCCAGTTCATTTTCAAAGCCTTTCTATTTCAATACCAAATCATCAATCGCCTGCCAGGGCCATCAACAATGAGCGTGAATCTTTATCCAGGCTGCGCAGCCGGCGGATCAAGTCAGAGTCCAGGTGTGAGAGACTGTGCAGCATTTCGTTCGCCTGGTCTGGTTTTTCCAGGATGCGCTTCAACGCGTGCAAACCGACCGGGTCAAGCCTGGCGATAAGGGGCAGCAATGCGGCCACTTCATCTGAGTAACCAGGTACTTTTGGCGCCGTGTTTGCTTCTACCGAGTGGCCAGCGGCTGAGAACCCGAACATCGGAAGTCCGCGTAATTTCCGTTCGTTGGCGTAAATAAAAACTCCTCCACCTGTTGCAACCAAGAAAATCAACACTCCCAGGATTACATCGCCCCAATTCATTCCTGTTTCCCCCGCATACAGAGCGACATAATCGATTTCTTTGGTAGCCTGCGGCGCTGCCACAACGACCACTGGCGCGGGCTGGCTGGTGGATTGGGGTTGAGCTGCAGCAGGCTCTACGGTCGATTGATCACCCGCTGGCGCGCTGGTGGCAGCCGACGCTGCGCCCAACGTGATTCCCAAGGCATCGGCGTATTTTTTGGCGCGCTCATTCAGATCGTCGGGATGGCAGCCCGCACAGGCGATCTTAATATCAGACATCGGGGGAACCATCCCCGTATGCGCTTCATCCTTAACCATGCTTTGATTGTTGCCGCCATGGCAGGAATAGCAGAAATCGCCAAAGGCATGTCCGGTATGCCAGCCGTTGCCATCATTATTGACTGGTTTCGCATTTTGCGTTTCGTGGCACGTCTTGCACGATGAAGCCTGCGAACCGCATTGGGCATTGGCTGTCAGAGTAGGCCAAAAAAGCACGATCCCAATTAGCAGGAAACTGCCCACAACCAGCGGAAGTAAATACAGTTTGCGCGTTTGCATGAAGCCTCCTATCCTTCAATATTGATATTCATCAAATTCGCACGATGGCGAATCCGGTCGCGTAACACCAGGCGCAGCAAATCAAGCGCCTCGATCAACCGGCCATCGGCCAGCGAGTATTCCACGTTCATCCCCTGACGGGTTGCCCGCACCAGGCCAGCGTCGCGCAGCACTTTCAGATGTCGTGAAGTGGCGGGCTGGCTGAGACCGATTTTGTCGCTGATCTCATTGACCGATTGAGAGCTCGCTTCCAGCATATATAACATCATGATGCGCCGCGGGTCGGCCATCGCCGAGCATAATTCAGCATGCAATTGATTAATCTCATCAGTCAACAAATTTTTGTCCATAAGCAATTTACCTTATACGTATATTCGTATGTTCTCCACAAGAAATAATAGCCCAAAGCGCAGCCGTTGGTTAGTGCCAAATGTAACAAGAAGGTATTCGAATTCTTTATCTCAATCCATAATTAAAAATTATCTTTCGAATGATAATCAATCAAAAAAATAGAAATTGGGATTTAACATCTGGTTTAGGAAAAACTCAGCATTTCGAAGTGTTTACCAACCGTTTATTTGTTATCGTTATTACTTATCAACAATGATAAGTAATAACGATAAGCAGGCGTTATATTTGTCACTTGTTTCGATAATTTATTTCAATATAATTTTGATAATTGTGAAAAATTCCGCAACCAAATTTGGAGGATGAAATGATCAAAAAAGTTCAATTTGTATTCGCAGTTGTGCTTATCTTGAGCATGCTGCTTGGCGCCTGTGCACCCACGGCCGCCGAAACGACAGTCGCCCAACCAACCGCGGTGGTGCTGGCGGAAAAACCCACCACTGCGCCGGTGGAAGCGCCAACGCAGATCCCTCCCACCCCAACTGCAGAGCCCGCGCCCGATGTCGTTGCTTTGTTCAGCGCTCTGGTGGACAGCATTCCAGCGGACAAGGGCTTTGGCGCAGTCAAACCTACTGCCCTGGCTGAGGAACTGAAAGGCGCCGACAAGCCTTTCTTGCTGGATGTGCGTGAAGCAACAGAGGTTGAAAAAGATGGATTTATCGATGGCGCACTGAATATTCCCGTGCGCATCGTGCTGCGCAACCTGGATAAACTGCCCAACATCGATGCCAAGATCGTGGTTTACTGCGGATCAGGCCACCGCGGCGGGATGATCACAGCCGCACTGCGCCTTTTGGGTTATACCAATGTTCGCAATGTCAACGGCGGTTTAAATGGCTGGAAAGCTGCCAAGTTACCCGTAGTCACTGGCTCAAAGCCGGCTGATCCCGTGAAAATCAGCACGGCGATCATCGCTGATCAGGCGCTTTATTCCATGTTGGATGGTTTCCTCAGTAAGCTTCCAGATGGTCTATTCAGCATGGCCAGCGCCAAGGTCAAAGAAGCTCTTGACGGCGCCACACATCCCACGCTCATAGACGTTCGCACAAAAGATGAATGGACCAACGATGGCTACATCAATGGTGCTGTCAATATCCCATTGAGCGATTTCTTCAAGAACCTGGATAAGCTGCCTCAAGACAAAGCCGCTACGATCGTGATTTACTGCGGCTCAGGCCACCGCGGCGCTATGGCAATGATGGGCTTGAGGCTGTTGGGATATACCAATGTGTTCAACTTGGGCGGAGGGCTAAATGGCTGGAAATCTGCCAAACTGCCCGTGGTAGGCTGGGTTGATTGGAGCTCAACTTGGAGCGATTTCATCAAGAACCTCCCCAAAGATTTCTACACTGTGAAATCGGATGTCTTGGCCCGCGAATTGGCAGACAAGCCGCCCTTCCTGGTCGATGTGCGCGAGCCTTCCGAAGTCGCCAGCGGCTTTATCAAGGGCGCAGTCAACATCCCGGTGCGTGAAGTCTTGAAAAATTTGGATAAGCTTCCCGGCCAGGATCAGGCTATCGTGATTTACTGCGGCTCTGGTCACCGCGGCGCTATGGTGATGTCCGCGCTGCGCATGCTTGGTTACACCAATGTGCGCAATTTGAACGGCGGCTTCAGCGCCTGGAAAAAAGCCAGCCTGCCTTTCGAAACTGGCGCCCCTGCCGCGCCTGCAGCCGGCACGGCACCAACAGTTGACAGCGCTCACTTCCGCGGTCTGAATGCTTTCTTGCTTGCCTTACCGGATGATCTCTACAGCATGGGCGCCATGAAAGTGCATTCAGCCACGCTGACCACCCCTGCGCCGTTCATCATCGATGTCCGCAACACCGTGGAGGTGACTTCAACCGGTTACATCACCGGTTCGGTCAATATCCAGATCAATACGCTCTTCGATAACCTGACTCAACTGCCTGCCGATAAAACCGCGTCGATCATTACGCTTTGCCAATCTGGGCACCGCGGCGCAATCGCCATGATGGCTCTGCGCATGATCGGTTACACCAACGTGTACAACATGGGCGGAGGCATGAACGCCTGGGTCGCTGCCAAGTACGGCGTGAAGAAATAACAGATTTTCCTTGATGCATTCAGCCCGTGGGTTTTGCACTCACGGGCTGATCATTTTATAAGTGTTTATTGAGCAAATCAGCTATAATCAAACCAGACGCTGGCGAAGTGTACGAGGAGTCGCAATGCTAAACCTGGAAGTGCTCAACATCTTTTTGACGGTTGCTGACCTGGGCAGCTTCAGTGAGGCGGGCCGCCAGCTGCACATTTCCCAACCGGCGGTGAGCCAGGCGATCCAGGGGCTAGAAAAACAGCTTGCTGTGCAGTTGTTTCTGCGCCAGGGAAGATCCGTCCATCTGTCGGAGGCAGGCCAACTGCTGAGACCCATGGCGCAAGAATTGGTTGCTTCGTCTCGCCGTATTGAAGAAACCATCTCTTCCCTACAGGGAGAAGTGGTGGGGGAGTTGAATATCGGCTGTACGACGGCCTCGGGTAAATATTTACTGCCCGGTTTGATTGCCCGGTTCCGGCGTTTATTTTCACGGGTGCATATCAATGTATTGGTGACCAGCCGGGATTCGCTGGTCAACAAGCTTAGAAATGGCGATGTGGCACTCGGCGTCATGAGCAAAAAAGTTGAGAATCATGATTTTGAATACCAGGATTTTTATCAGGATGATGTGATCTTAATCGCGCCGGCCAACCATCCCTGGGCAAAATATCGCCAGGTATTTCCCGACGATTTACTGGATGAACCTATGATTTTACGCGAAGAAGCAGCCGGCACGCGCGAAGTGGTGGCTGATGGGCTGCGCCAACACGATATCACACCCGAGATGCTCAATATTGCCATGGTGCTTGGGAACGCTGAGGCGATTGAGATGGCCGTCGAAGAAGAGCTGGGTATTGCCTTCATCTCACGGCTGGCAGCGGCACGCGGGCTGGCTCTAGGGCGAGTGGTCGAAATTAAAGTGGAAGGGATGGAGTTGTACCGCAATTTGTATTTGGTGCGCAACCACCGCCAGCCGTTCAGCCGCTCTCAAATGGAATTTTGGGATTTTGTCAAAAACACACGCAGCGAAATCGTAAATTTTGGCGCGCTCAAAATATAGTAAATAAATCGGCGTTCATGGTATTCCATAAACGCCGATTCCCTTTGCCTGTTAAGCCTTACGGATTTCTTTGCCCCAGAATTTACCGCCAAACAGAGCTGAAAACACGCAAAAATCAAACACACCGGCCGCCAGTGGAACCAGGCCAACGATTGCCAGTATCCATCCACCTGTGCCGCCAACAACAGCTAACCCCAGCCAAACCAACACAATACCTGCTACAGCGCGCACAATCCGGCCATTGGTCGAGGCCATAAACTGAAAGAAACCATCCATCGGAACCTCCTAATTGTTTTCAAAAGATTAGATCACTATAGCTTTAGATGCACGTTCGCCAAAAGGGTTACATATGACTTGGCAAGAACTTTACGAAAAATAGATTTTTTCAGCCTGGTCTAATCCAGATATAGTATGATTGTTACCCATCCAACCCCGAAGATGGGACACATTTTTAATAACGCAGCAAAGGACAAAGCTATGGATTTTTTCAAGTCACTGGTTGGCGGCGGACAGCAGAATATCGAAGCGGCTGAAGCATATACTCGTTTACAAAGTAAACCGGCTCCAATTTTGGTAGATGTGCGCGAGCCAGAGGAATTTCGCGCCGGGCACGTGGCTGGCGCAAAACTGATCCCATTGAATGAAATAGGGAAGAAGGTGAAAGAACTGCCGATAGATAAAGAAATCTTGGTCATATGTGCCAGCGGCAGCCGCAGTTCTCTGGCGACGCGCCAATTACTCAGCCTGGGTTACAAAGCCTATAACATTCGTGGCGGAATGGGCGCCTGGCACCGGGCTGGACTGCCGATTAAGAAATAGGGTGGACAGTAACGGGTAAATCAAACAATACTTCCGTGCCGTAACCCTGCCCGAAGGCATCGACGAACACCGGGCTGAAGGCGCGTATTGAGCCGCCATGTGCTTCGACCAATTGCCTGGCGATAGCCAGGCCAAGGCCTGAACCACCGCTGGCCCGGTCGCGTGCTTTTTCTGCCCTGTAGAAACGGTCAAATATATACGGGAGATCATTTGCATCGACACCCTTTCCTGTGTCAAAGACGGATACTGTGACGAAATTGCGGGATGAGTTTCCCATCTTAGCCTGCAAAGTAATACTCCCACCAGGGGGTGTGTAACGTATGGAGTTATTAATCAGATTCCCCAAAACCTGACCTACACGATCGCTATCTACCCACAAATCAGGTAATTGGGGAGCGATTGAGCTTTCAAGAGTGATTTGTTTCAAGCGCGTTTGAGGCGCCAGCCTTTCCACAACCTGGTTGATTATCGTACCAATTTGTTCGGGCCGGCGCTCCAACTTTAATTCACCCGCTTCAGCAAGAGAAAGCAAACGCAAGTCGCCAACCAGGCGACCCAGCAGAAGTGTTTCATCGCGTGTCAGGGCAAGCTGCTCCTTATTAAAAGGGAGCACACCATCCATCATGCCTTCCAGGTTCACCTGGATAACCGCCAGAGGTGTGCGCAGTTCATGGGCTATATCGGCAATCATGCGTTTTCTTTGGGTCTGCGCTCGCTCCAGGCTTTCTGCCATGTGGTTAAATGCCCCGCCCAATTCACCTAATTCGTCATGGGATTGGATATTTACGCGCTGGTCAAGCTGTCCATGCGCGATGGCGAAGGCAGCTTTATTGAGCAGCCGGAGTGGAGCAGTGATCTGAAAAAATAAGACGGCGCCCAGCAATAAAGCAATGATTCCCGCCACCGCCACTGCCAGGAGAATTGATTGATTGACCGACGCGATGAATTGACCTGCCGGGCTGGCGGGGTTAGCAAAATCCGCTGCTGCAATAATGAGTGTACCTACCACTTTATTATCTACAACCACAGATGTGCCTGCTTTCAATTGGTCAGAAGTGAGTTTTGTGCCCACCAATTCTCCATTGGTGTCATTGATAACGACCCCTTGCGCGTCAGACAGGATAAATCGCTGACCTGCCGCGTTAAGGAGTCCAGTGCCTGCCATGCGGCCCAACCCATTTCCCTGGCCTGCCCCATGGTTCGCACCCGGGTTTGCTGCAAGGTTGGAGGTTAAATTTGATTCAATAAACAAATCAATGCCCCTCCAACTATTCGCTTGAAGGTAAAAGTCCGCGAAAAGAGGAGCGGCGCGTTGCGCCAACATTTGCCCACTGCGAGAAGTGTAGATATTGAAGGCACTGCGGGTAGCCTGCGAAACAAGCCAGAACATTAGCGCTGCCCCTAAGACAATCACGAACGAAAAAGCCCCCAACAATTTAAAAATTAGACTTTTAGGCATTGCCCTGAATATCCAATTTATAACCTACACCATGCACTGTATGGATATAGGCTGGCTGTTTTGGATCGGGCTCGATTTTTTGACGAATATTCTTTATATGGGCGTCTATCGTGCGATCATAGCCTTCGAAGGCGCTGCCCTGGGCCTGTTCCATAATTTGTAAACGACTGAATACCCGGCGAGGTTGGCGCGCCAGCACCACCAGGATATCAAATTCCGTTGCCGTTAAATCGACTGATTGTCCCGCAATTTGGATGGTGTGCTCATCGATGTTGATATGCAAATCGCCAACTGAAAGAATGTCTTCTTTGGGCTGCTCTCCATCCACTCTGCGGAAGATTGTGCGCACCCGAGCCACAACCTCTCGTGGGCTAAATGGTTTAACCACGTAGTCATCGGCGCCCAATTCCAATCCAACCAGCTTATCAGCCTCTTCTGCACGGGCGGTGAGCATTAGAATCGGGGTGTTCCATTTTTGTCGGATGGCTTTACATACATCCAACCCATCCACACCTGGTAAATTCAAATCCAAGATGACGAAATCTGGCATTTCCCGTTGAAAGATAGACAGCGCCGATTGCCCATCAACTGCAGTGATCACCTGGTAGGCTGCATTTTCCAGGTAAGCTCGAAGCCCTCTTAGGATCTGCGGCTCATCATCAACAATCAAGATTTTCTTGGGCATTATTGAATGACCGCTTCCGGCTGCAAAACCTCAAAACTGAACGTAATCTCAGCCGTTGCGCGCACGGTGGCTGCTACAGAACAATATTTTTCTTCAGAAAGCAGGATTGCCTGTGAGACGGCTTTTTCCGTTAGATCTTTACCTGCCAGACGAAAAGATAGATGAATTTTCCGAAAAGTCCAGGGGGGATCCTGGTCTTGCTCACCGGTCGTCGTGATTTCCATGAACGACAGCGGCATGCGCTTCTTTTCTAAGATTTCGACGACATCTACCGCCGTACAAGCAGCGACGGCGATCAGCAGCAAGTCCGAGGGTTTAACACCAATTCCTTCTCCCGGCGTCGAGAGCACAACAGAATGGTTGGTTGAATCAACGCCAATGAACTGCTTACCTTGAATCCATTTGACCGTAGTAGTTCCCATAATTCTCCTCAATGACAATGCAACGCCTGCGCACGGCAGGGTTAGTTAACCAGCTCAACTAAATCCGCCGCGGGAACCGCAACTACTGCTGTTCGCTGACGCAGCCGCGCCAGATTGGGCGCTACCGACGGAAGCAAAAGCAGAGATTTTCTTTTTGGTGTCCGTACTCTGGCAAGTGGGACACAATGGAGCGCGATCCGCTTCGGAAAAACGCACCATCTTCTCAAACTCTTCGCCGCAGTTATTACAATGGTATTCGTACAATGGCATAAATAACAAACCTCTTTTCAGAAAGTTAAATGGGTGACCGCCCTGTGCAGTGGCAAGCGCTTTTATTTGGATGCAGTTCGAGGTAAAAGGTTACATTAAAGAGCAAATCTGAGGGAATTTTTCATTCACTCAGATTTGCTTTCGATCGAAATTCCCGAATTATGGAGTGGAAGTTGTTGTGGCATAGGGGCAATTGCCACCTGCCAGGCCAGCTCCCTGCATCCCGCGGCCGCCGCCCATTCGCGTTCCCCGCTGATTCATCCAATTCGCCTGGGCTTGAGTCAGATCGCCGTTCTCGACTGCCTTAGCAATTGCTTGTGCGCGCACTTCGACCATCAGGCTGCGAAATTCTGTCAGGGTCAAACCCTGAGAGAACGCGATTTGGGACATCGTTTCACCGGCTGCAAGCCGATTATTCAATGTTTCAACAGAAAGGCCAAACCTGGCGGCATAAGCAGCGATCATTTCGTCGTGCAAAATTCCGTCCTGGGTGCCAGTCATGCCAGCTCCCTGCATTCCGCCGCGTGAACCGCGGTTACCCACGCCAGCTCCCTGCCCAGCCTGGGCAGGCCCCTGAGCGAATGCCAGGCTAGCAGTTGCCAGAGCAGTCAGCACAACGGCTGTCAATACGATGGTGATGATTATCTTTTTCATTTTTGAAACTCCTTGTGGTTTTGATTTTGCGCTGCTGCACAGCACATTTGTTGTTTTTATGATAAAGGAACGATTTGAAGATTTTGTGAATAATGGGCGAAGCTTCTGTGAAATTCACTTCGCTTTATCGATCTCAGCCTGCAAAGCGGCTTTGACCGTCGCAAAATCCAGGCCGTTTTGATTGACAAAATCCTTCACCAACATGCCGGGCAGCGGCATGGCGCAACCCAAGACCTGCTCGATCGTTGGCTGGCTGACGCCCCAATCTAGTACATTTTGGAAAGTTGTCTTACCGGTCATTGTTCTCTCTGGCGCGCTGTGCTCGGTTGGTGCGCTGGTAAACGGAATTTGAGCATCGACATCTATCTCAACAGTCGGGCTCGGTGTTAACGCTGCCGCCTGAATATCAAATCCAATCATTGGGGTTATTCCTTGAGTTGGGGCGAGGCTGCGCTCTTGAAGCCATGTGCGCAAGTTCGTCACAGAAAATTTTTCCGTTTCGAGATCTTTCAAAGCTGCTGAACCGGGTGTATCTGCCGGAAGCTGAAAGGTTGAGAGAATCTCATCCAAAGGAACATCGAAGGCAGTGGCGATCTGGTCGAGAGTCATCCATCCCTTGATGCTCTCGACATCTGAAGCGGATGGTAGGACAGCCTGGCCATCGGCGGTGATTTTTCCAGAAATGGACCAAATGCCAACGGCTTGAAAAGACAGGACTATACCCAAGAACAGGCTCAAAACAAAGATGCCGTATAAAATCGGATGAATACGCATAAAATTTTCCTCAAATGCTGAATTTATTGACCGATAATTGGCAGACCAAGCTTAACTTCGAGCGCTCCTTCACGTGGGCAAGCTCCGACACATTCAAGGCATGTAATACAATCAGCGCTTTTGATCGTTGAAGCTGTATGGACATTCAAGCCCATTGGGCAGGCCGTCGTGCAGACTTTACACACTTTGCAAGCTGAACTCTCTCGCTTAAGGTATATTGGACTGAATTTTCCCAGTAATCCACTGATGGCGCCAAGTGGACAAGCGTAACGACACCAGGGACGCTCTACAAAAAATGACGCAATGAGCAAAACAACCAAAACGACGATTCCAGGGGTGAAGCTGAACTCGGCGATATTTAACAGAGCGGACCAGGGATCGTAATCACGGAAAACCATCACACCATAAACTGCCGCACCGCTGACCGCCCAAATAAGCACAGCATATTTGAGCAGCCGCAGATAACGATCCAAAAATGCAAGAGGCGCTGCTTTGGTTTTGATAATACGGAGGATTTTGCGCAACCCGACAAAACGTTTTTGTAAGAATGCGCTTGTGGAACCGATCACATCCTGGATAAAACCAAGCGGGCATATCCAGCCACAAAACGCCGAACGCGCCAGCAATGCAGTAATCAGAACCGCTGCCGCTAAAACAAGATTGGAGAGATGGGTGTGTGATACGAAACTTCCACCGCTGGTGACATACTTAAAAAATGTTTCCAGACCTCCAAAGGGACAGAAAGCTTCTGCAGAAGCTGTAATCGTCGTGCCAGATTCGCCTATCACAATGTGCTGTACGACCAGGAATAATATAAAGAAGGCAAAGCTCAACTGAACAATCCGTCGAAAGGTACGGTGAGACAACCAAGCTCTGAAACCATTTAATCGTGGTTTAATAGCCGTTCTCATGCGAGAATTTATTTCTACTGCCATACGCTTAACTCCTAATTTGAAATTTTCTTCATCTTATCGAAATAGATTGAAGAATTGTCAAATGAATAGTGAATTTTTTATGAATGATTTGGATGCGCTGCATAGCCGTGGGCAATAACCTGAGGGGCGCGCGCGGGTGAGCCGAATCGATAGATTATCGAGAGTGGTAAAATAGAAAACCTATGAAGCTGCGCATCCCGCCTGCTCTTTACCATAAACGCTTTGCTTATTTATGGTTTGGCCTGATGATTTCTGTGTCGGGCAGCCAGATGCAGGTAGCCGCTCTGCATTGGCATGTGCGCGAGCTGACCGCCGAGCCATTTGCCCTCGGCGCCATCGGCCTGGCGCGCATTGTACCGATCCTGGTTTTCTCCTTATTTGGCGGCGCCATCGCTGACAGCCTCAACCGGCGCATGTTGGTCGCGGTTACCACCCTGGGTGAAACTGCCGTGGCGCTAGCATTGATGTACCTGACTTTCCAGAACCAGATTACCTTATGGCATATTTATGCCCTCACCGCTGTCCAGGCCATGGTGAATGCCTTTGGCGGTCCGGCTCGCCAGGCGCTTATTCCCAGCCTGGTGCCAGCTCGAGATTTGCCCAGCGCCTTCAGTTTAAATTCAATCGCTTTCAATGTGGGCACCATTCTCGGCCCCATGCTTGCCGGCGTGGTCATTGCCCGCTATGGGCAGGGTTACACCTACCTGCTCAATGCCATTTCATTCCTGGCGATTTTATTGGCGCTGGCAGCCATGGGACCGGTGCAGCACGCGGCGATCGAGCGCCGCTCAAATAACTGGCAGGCCATTAAGGATGGCATTCAGTTCATCTGGAACAATCAAATGATCAAAGCAACCATGTTCATTGATTTCGTCGCCACGTTTTTTGCTTCCGCCAATACGCTGATGCCAATCATCGCCCGCGATGTGCTCAAAGTAGGGGTTGAAGCATACGGCTGGCTCAGCGCCGCCCAATCGATCGGCGCAGTTGGCGCGGCGGTGGTGCTGTCGCAGGCGCGGAACATTCGCCGGCAGGGACCGATTTTCCTCGGTGCGGTGATCGTCTTTGGGCTGGCGACAGTGGCGTTTGGCATGTCAGCCGATTTCAGCCTCGCCATGGCCGCTTTGATCATCATCGGCGCCGCCGATTCGGTCAGCACGGTGATCCGCAACACCATCCGCCAGCTCAGCACCCCCGACGATATGCGCGGCCGAATGACGAGCATCAACCAGATGTTCTTCATGGGTGGCCCACAGTTGGGAGAGGTAGAGGCCGGCTTGGCCGCCCAATTCTTCGGCGCGCCGTTTGCTATCATCAGCGGTGGTATTGGCTGCATTCTCGGTGCGGCTTTCATTATGAGCAGGTGGCCGGTTTTGCGTCATTATGATGGACCGCAGGCGGCTGGAGCCTCCGCCGACTGACCTGTTATGGTCGATAAAAAACCTTTTTTACGCCGCACCGTTCAAGGCGCCCACCTGGCCTGGGAAGAGAATATGCTTGAGCAGGTTAAAAAATTGCGCGCCTCCATCTTCGAGCAAAATCCCCTCGAAATAGCGCGGCGCTGTGGCGGGGATTTCAACGCAGGCTGGCTTCAGCTAACCTATTGGGGCAAGCGTGTGAGCATGGCATGGCCTGGTTGGCAACCAACCGCTGATCTGCCTCTGCATGATCAGGCCATGCTGCTCTATTATTTGTCCACAGCAGACGGCGAGCCCATGGCTGACCGTTGGGTCAGTTACCGTGAGCTGCCGGGCGGCGCCTTTTACCACCAGGCTTTCCAGGGGTACAGCGGCGATCTACTGGCCAGGCATTTCGCTGGAGAGTCAGCAGGAGAGGCCAACCCCGGCCCAGCCGGTTTTAGCTCTGCCTGCCAGAAAACTGGTGGTTGGCCGCTGAGCGGTATCAGCCAGTATGCCTTTGCTTTTGACGCCCTGCCAAGAATTCGCCTGGCCGCAGTGCTGTGGCCAGGCGATGAAGATTTCCCAACCAAGGCGGGTATTTTATTCGATGCTGCCAGCACTCACTACCTGCCGATCGACGGGCTGGCATTGTTAGGTTCTTCCCTGGCGCGCCGCATCCTGCGTGCGGCTTAAAATCCTTCCAGCTTCGATAAATCCGCCGCAGTAGCCGGCAGCGCGGCGATGCGCTGCAGCATTCCTAGGCGGTTTTGGCGGATATCCTGGTTCTCAGACATCACGAGGACAGAATCAAAGAATTGGTTGATGGTCGGGATCATTGGCGTGAAGATGCCCAAAAAGCCGTCCACCGAAGCAGGCCGGCGCTCATTGTTTTCCGCTCTTAGCAGCGCCTGGAAAAGCTGGCGTTCGGCGGGTTCCACAAACGCCTCGGGATTTACCTGGAAGCGCTGCTTCAGTTCACGCGTGATACGTACACAGCGAGCGTACGCCGGCAAGAGGGCGTTCCATTTTGGATGAGCTACCCAGGCTGCCAGTTCGCGCACGGCGCGCAAAGCGCTGGCCGGGTTGGCATTCTGCACCGCCAGCACGGCGTCAACCACATCGTAACGATAACCCTGTTCAAGAAACATACTGCGCTGCCGGTCAACGATAAATTGCAGAACAGCCTCCTGCATCTCCTGAGGAGCTGCCAGGGGAAGTTGGGGCGCTACGATGTCACGCACAGCGCTGCGCAGGTCGAAATCCAGGTCCTGTGCAGACAACAACTGCACCAGGCCGAGGGCGGTGCGGCGTTGAGCAAACGGATCTTTCGTGCCAGACGGCGCCAGGCCGGCCGCAAACAGGCCGGTCAGCGAATCTAACCGGTCGGCAATGCTCAACAAAATAGCTGGCAGACTGGTGGGAGATTGGTCGCCCGCTGAGCGCGGCAGGTAATGCTCGAAAATTGCCTGGGCCACCTCGGCGCTTTCACCGGAGCGCAGCGCATAATACCGCCCCATCACGCCCTGCAAGGAGGTCATCTCCACGACCATCTGAGTTGCCAGGTCAGCCTTACACAAATGGGCAGCGCGCTCTGCGACCGCTTCCTGTTCCTGGTTCAGCCCCAGGCGCTGCGCCAACGGCCTGACCATGGAGGTCAGGCGGCGGGTCTTATCGAGCATTGAGCCCAGCTTGAACTGGAAGGTCAGGGTGGACAGGCGCGCGACAAAGCTTTCGATATTGGCTTTCATATCTTCTTTGACAAAGAAATCAGCATCGGCGAAGCGCGCCCGGATAACATGTTCGTTGCCTTCCACCACCAATTCAAGATCAGCCGGGGCATTTTTGTCGCGGTTTGAAACGGTGATGAAATACGGTAAAAGCTCGCCTGCGCGGCTGACCGGGAAATAACGCTGGTGTTTCTTCATCACCGAAACCAAAACCTCGCGCGGCAGCTTGAGATGAGATTCTTCGAAAGAGCCGCGCAGCGCCAGCGGCGCTTCTACCAGGTTGGTCACCTCAGCCAGCAGGGCAGGCTCATCGCCGATCTGCCCGCCGACCTGAGACGCCAGGGCTTTTACCTGTTCCAGGATCGCCTGCTGCCGCATAGGCACATCCAGGATAATACCCTGGGCTTCCAGGCGCTGGAAGTAATCTGCCGGGTTTTTCACGGCGAATTCTTCGGGGTCGCTGAAGCGCACACCGCGCGTCGTCCGCCCGGAAACCAACCCGGCGTACTCGAAGGGTATGATGTCGGCGCCGTACAGTGCTAACAGCCAGCGGATGGGGCGCGAAAACGCTACGTTGGTGCGGTTCCAACGCATGGCCTTGTCCACTTTCAGAGCAGCGATCAGCCCCGGCAGGGCTTCGGCAAGCACCTCAGTCACCAGGCGGCCTTTTTGCTGCACTACGGCTGCCAGGTAGCGCCCGCCATCGATTTCCTGAACCTGTAAATCGCTGACGGGCAAGCCCCGGCTGCGCGCAAATCCTTCGGCGGCTTTGGTCGGCTGTCCGAGGGTGTCAAAAGCCCGGTCAGCCGGTGGGCCTTTAAAAACCTGCTGGCGGTCAGGCTGGCGCACAGCCAGGTCGCTGACAAAAACCACCAGGCGGCGCGGTGTGCCGTTGACGTGGATATCACTGTGCACCAGGCGCAGTTCTTCCAACAAGGCCGGCACCCGCTCGCGCAGCTGCTCCAGCAAGCTGTCCAGGTCGGCGGCGGGTAATTCTTCGCTGCCGATCTCCAACAAGAAAGAGGCTGGAGCTGCTGGCGCAGGCGGCTTTGGCAGTGTCCCGTTTAAGATGACCCTGCCCTTGATTGCCTGGTGATCCATCCATGGATATTCCAGGCGCTGGCGCTGCTCCAGGTAGGCATCGGATATGCGCCGGGCCAGGTCGCGCATGCGCCCAAAGTAAGCCTGGCGTTCGGTAACGCCGATGGCGCCGCGCGAATCCAGCACATTGAATGTATGCGAACATTTCAACAGGTAGTCGTGCGCCGGCAGCACCAGGTTATGAGAGATGCAAATTTCTGCCTCTTTCTCAAACAAATCATACATCTGCTGCAAGCGGCTCACATCGGCAATCTCAAAATAATATTTACTGTGCTCGAATTCTCCCTGCAAGTTGACATCCCCGCTCGTCAAAACGCTGTTCCAGCGGATGTT
The DNA here is from genome assembly GCA_029782365.1 of Chloroflexota bacterium. Lineage (GTDB taxonomy): Bacteria > Chloroflexota > Anaerolineae > Anaerolineales > UBA4823 > CAWBUW01. The sequence continues at coordinate 73,170 of JAKOUW010000163.1, read as the reverse complement.
GCGGAATCCGCGCGCCCGCTGCAGAGCAATGGCGATGCGATCCAGGCCGTACGTGATTTCGACCGAAACGGGATCGGTTGGCCGACCGCCGGCCTGCTGGAAGTAGGTGAATTGGGTGATTTCCTGCCCATCCAGCCAGACTTCCCAACCCAACCCCCAGGCGCCCAGGGCTGGCGATTCCCAGTTATCCTCGACAAAACGAATATCGTGCTGGCGCGGGTCGATACCCAGGGCCTGTAAGGAGCGCAGGTAAATCTCCTGAGGATTGCCGGGATCGGGTTTTAAGATCACCTGGTATTGATTGTGCATTTGCAGGCGGTTGGGGTTTTCGCCGTAACGACCGTCATCCGGGCGAACCGAAGGCTCGACATACGCCACATTCCAGGGTTCTGGACCTAATACTCGCAATGCAGTCGCCGGATTCATCGTGCCCGCTCCAACCTGGGAATAATACGGCTGCCAGAGCAAGCAGCCCTGGTCACCCCAGAAATGGTGCAAAGCCATGATCATGGATTGAAAATCAAGCGTTTCAGACATAAAAATCGGAATTCCTTCTCAAAATTTTATTGCTCTCTAACCCTCAAGCTTGCGCAGCATGTTTCTAAAAGAGCAAAGGGACACTGTGAAGCATGATTTTAACATGAAACACAGCATGGTTGTACCTTTTTTGACCGATTAGCCGATAAAACCTGTGCGGCGCTAATGTACTGCGGGAATCTTGATCTGGCTCAACGCCATCACAGACAACAGGAACAACAACCCGTAGATTGCAAATAGAAGTACATAGCCCAGGCCAGGGTTGGTCGGCGCCAGCCGGGTGAACAAGTCGGCAATTGGCCCGCCGATATAAGCGCCGATAGCACCAGCGCCTGCGCCAGCCAGGTTAGAGATGCCCAGGTAACGGGCAGCCTGATCCCTGGGCACCAGCTCGGTGCCCAACGCCCAATTGGCCGCATAAAACATACCGGCAGCCAATCCAATCACCGCCCCGCCTGCCGAGATGACTGTCAGGTTCGTTGTGAGTAAGATCAGGACCGCCCCGCCAGTAGCCAGCAGGCCGCTGGCAGTCAGGATGCGCCGGGTGCCAAAACGATCGGTTAACCAGCCGCCTGCCAGGGCGGTCAGGAAAATCATCACGCCTACAACATAAATCAAGCGAGACGCCGGGCCAGCCGCCTGCATCTGGCTGAAGCCCAGGCGTGATTGGAAATAAAATACGGCGAACGTGGACAGGTTGATCAGACCGATCAGAAACGCCAGCCTGTTGATCACCCACCAGGTGAAGGAAGGATTGTGGACAGCTTGCTCCCCCAAGCCGATGCGCACGCCTGACCAGACCCCTCCTAATACTGCTGTTGCCATGGCCAGCAAGCCAAGCGCTCCCATCACCAGAAGAAGCGAGTTAAGCGGCAGAAGGCTGCCCAGCACCCTGCCAACGAACGCAACTAACCAGCCAAGACCCAGGATTAAGATGGTAAAAACCGCCGTCATACTGACCAGGTTCAGAAAAGGCCGCCAATCCAATGGGCCTGGCCTCTGCGCCAGTTGCTTTTCAGGCGCCCACATCGTGATGATGGTGACGATGGCGAGCAGAGCCACAACCACCCCCAGCGCCCCCCAGGTGTTTCTGTGTGAAAGCAAGCGGCCAACGGTAAAGGAAATCAAAATCACAGGCAGCGGGATTTCCAGCACCGCCTTGACGCCAGAAAAAGCGCCGCGTTTGTTCTCAGGCACCAGATCAGGGATCAGAGCCTGGGCTGCTGCCTGCGGCGCGTTCGCACTGGCGCTGAGAAAAATGGCCAGGGTAAATAAAAGAATGTAACCAATCAAGCCCTCGAAGGCAAATAAGAAACCGATCAAAAGGATAAACACGATCATCGCCACGGACCCAAGCGCAATAAAAGGCCGGCGCCGGCCCCAGGGGAATGTGCTGCGATCTGAGATAAACCCCCACAGCGACTGCATCAACACTGCCGTCATCAGAGTCCACAAGCGCAGCGTACCAAAGTAAGTTGCTTTTTGCGATTCGCCGACGAATTGGGCGACTAAGAGAGGGGTGATCAGGCCATTGGCCTGCGAGAAAAAGGTCAGTCCCAGGAAATAAATATTCAGCGTAATATAGTCATACCAACGGACAGGCCGGTCCATCAGTTCAGCACCTGGTGCAGGAATTGTGTTGTGATGGCCACGATTTGATCGAACTCGACATCCAGCAGCACACAATGACCGCTGTGTTCCATCCAATGGATCTGCTTGACTGTAGAGCGCACCTCTTTCGAAAGGATATCCACCGTCACAGGCAGAACAGATGTATCCAATCGCCCGGCAACCACCAGCAAAGGGCGCCGGATAAGGGGTAGGCTGCGGCGCACCGCCGACTGCAGCCGGTAGAGTTGAGTCAAGGCGCGCACCGGGTAAACGGTGTAGCCCTGCCACAGCTCATCTGCCGGGGTTGGCGGACCTTGGGGTTTGCGCATGATGGGCACAAAAGGGGCCACCAGGTTGGCAATGATCACTTGCGAAGCGCCTCCTGTGACAACGGCTGGCGCATAGGTCAGCACGGCTGCGATTTCAGGGTGCTGAGAGGCTAGATAGAGCGACAGTAATCCGCCCATCGACTCCCCGGCGATCACAACCTGGTCGCAGCGCCGTGTGAGGTTCACATAAGCTGCCTCCACGGCCGAAGCCCAGTCCTGCCAGCGCATGCGGTTCATCTCCGCCGGCTGGCTGCCGTGTCCAGGCAGCAGCGGCGCACTGACAGTAAAGCCCTGTTGGTGCAGCGCTTTCGCCAGAGGCCGCACCTCGCTGGTGGTGGCAGTGAAACCATGCACCAACAGCACACCAGTCTGGCCGCCCGCCCATTCGAAAGACTTGCCTTCGAGTTGAGGATTCTGGATATACCCTTCAACCTGCATTTGCACTCCTTACAAAAACCATGATTAAGAAAACCAGCACAGCCAGGAGAACCAAGCCCACGAGAATCAGCAGAGCCAAATTGAGGTTGTCTACCGGCTTCGTGCCTCCGACTTTACCATTTTGGCCGTTGACCAACAGACGGTACGACTTTCCTCTATACGTGTAAACTCCCACCCAAAGCGGCAGCAAGATTTGCTTATAGGTCATATCGCTCCACTTGCCTGCGCCGAAGGAAATATTGCGTTTCTCACGGCCCGGTTCGATGCGGCTGTACAGACCGCGCCGGGCCTGGAGAACCACTTTCTCACGTGCTCGCAGGGAGGCTTCAGCCATAGGGAAATCATACATCAACGCATTCCAACCTGGCAAAAAATCCGTAGAAAAAGCGAGCAGTTCTTTCAATCCAAAAGGTTCAATGCTCTGCAGCTCTTTCAACTGCATCGCCTTGATTCCAGGCACCAAAATATCATCGAACATCTCGAATTCTTCACCGCTGCGCTGCACCCAGCGCGGGCTGCGCTCGCTGCCTTCATTAACTTCGCAGTTCCAGGGGAACAAGAGCGTGCCGTCAAAAGTCCAGAATGGAAAGTAGGCCGGACGCAACTGCAGCCTGCTGGCCTGCTCTCCCAGGCTGTCCGGCGCCAGCCAACCTTTGCCCAGCCAGTCTCGCGCTCGGCGCTGTGCTTCTTCGCCATCGATCTGCATCACGCCGATCACCTGCGGCATGATCCACGCCGCGCGGTTTTCGGCGATAACCAGACGGTTCGAGGCGCAGTAAGGACAGCAATCCGACTGCTGCCCCTGCGAACGCAGGATCACCGAGCCGCACTGGCTGCAGGTAACTCGCTGCCATTCTTGCGGCCAGCGGTGAGCCAACGAACCCATCAAAGCGGGATCCATGAGTTGTTCCGCCTGGTCAGCCGCCGGGGTCTTTACCACCGTCCGCACAGTTTTACACGAGGTGCAAACCAGGTTCTGCTGGCGGATATCAAATTCGAGCGAGCCGCCGCACTTCTCGCAGCGGTAGGCCTGGCTGGCAGACTCATCAGGCCTGGCAGGCGGCGGCGCCACAGCGGAGCCTTCCGAACGCAGATCTTCCGGTTTTATCTTGCCTGTCAGCACAGCCAGGCCGCGGCGAGCAGCGGCGTTCGCCGGATCGATGCCCACGGCTTTGGCCAGGAATGCTTTTTGCTCTTCCTTATCAGTCGTGGTGGCAGACAGCCAGACCCAGGGCTGGGCATCATTGGGCGCCAGGTCGGCAGCCCGCAGCAGCAGCCGCCTGGCCTGTGCCAGATTACCCCCCTTCACCATGGCAATTCCCTGACGCAGGAGGCTTTCATATTCACGTTCTGTAAAATTCGAGAAGGACATCGATTAATTATACATTCATCACAGCGAATACTTTCATCGCACGCAACCAGTGTTCATTTCTTGCGTAGAATATTATAAATTGACTTGGAGGTTGAGATGACAATTAACATGAAGAAAATACCCTGGTTTCTGTGGCCCTTTGTGGCCATCTGGAACCTGGTCGCGTACATCGTCGGCCTGACCGGACGCCTGGTGGCGATTATCCTGGGACTGGTTTTTATGCTGGTGGGCGTGATTCTGACCATCACCGTAGTTGGTGCTATACTGGGCATTCCCCTCGCCATACTGGGTTTGCTGCTCGTCGTGCGCGGTTTGTGGTAAAGAGCACAGAATCAATAACGAGCCGCTCAATTCCGCGGCTCGTTATTGATTCTGCCAAAGTCAGGCGGTCATTTCAGCTTGTTTCGGGTGCTCGAAATTGATTAAGGCTGGCACGAACAGCCCTGCAATGCCCATTAGCAATGTGATCACACCACCCAATACAAACCAGGTTTGTACACCCAGGTTATCCGCCAGAGGACCTGCGATCGCCAGGCCAAGCGGGGACATCAAACCGGCCGCGCTGCTGATCAGAGTGAAGACACGGCCTTGCATTTCAGGTTTCACCGATTCCTGTATGACCGCCATTAGCGGGCCGTTGGTGATCGGGTTGGAGAGGCCGAACAAGAACATCCCCGCCACGGCCAGTGGATACGCCCAGGCAGGCGCAAAGCCGATCAACAGCGAGCCCAGGCCAATGCCCATCAAGCCCAGCATACTGGTATAGATGCGCCGTTTGAAACCGCCCCACACGCCCAAAAGAAGGCCACCGGCGATAGCGCCAATGCCAAAGACCGATTCCAGGCCGGCATATTGGAGCGCTTGTCCATTGAAATGGCTGCGCACCAATAACGGCATCAATGAGGCGGCTGGTGTGAGCAAGAAGTTGATTACAACGGCCATACCCAAAATTAGCAGCAAACCAGGCCAGGATAACACATATTGAAAGCCTGCTGTTAAATCATCCCAAATATTATTTGCGGCGCTGGCTCCGATAGAACGCGCCGGCTGAGGCACCATAATAAAGAACAACGGCAGCACTGCCAGCAATGCCGTGCTGACATCGATCATCAAGACAGACTGCATGGGTAAGAAGTCCATTAATAGCGCGCCAAGGGGAGCCGAGATGATATTCATGCTGCCGCCGAGCATGGAATTCAATCCCTGGATGCGCGCCAGGTGCTCCCTGGGCACCATCAATGAAGTCGAAGTTTGCATCGCCACCCAATGGAATGTACCGGCCAAAGAACGGACGAATAGTAGAGTGAAGATGTGCCAGGGTTTGACTACGCCCAGGCTGAAAAGGCCGGCCAGCAAGAGGGTTGCCAGCGCCACCACGCTGTCCGCTACGATCATCGTCAGGCGGCGGTTCCAGCGATCGACAAGCGCCCCGGCCAGCGGGCCCAGCAGCACCTGCGGCAGCAGGCCAACAATTGAGGCAATCGCCAGCACCATCCCCGAACCGGTGGTCTTGGTCAGATACCAGATCAGTGCGAACTGCACCAGCGTGCTGCCAAACAACGAAAAAGCCTGGCCCGTCCAAATCGTAAAGAAAGGCGATTTCCATTTCTTGGTAACCGTTATATCTACTGATTCCATGCCATCGCTCCATTTCCAAAAAGATAATAAATAAATTATATAATCATTTTTAAAATTGTCAATAATGAATTCAATTTATTTAAAAATAAGTTTGATTTTATTAAATTTATTTTCGAGTTTCATTCCAGCATGCATTTCAACCAATTCTTACCAAAAGGCTACGCTGAGGCGTATCTTATAATTGTTGCCAGGAGTAAAACAATGAAAAAACTAAAGGATCGGGTAGCGATTATTACCGGCGGGACTTCAGGTATTGGGTGGGGCGTCGCCCGCCTGTTTTCTGCTGAAGGCGCTCGCGTGGTGATCACCGGACGGCGACCCGGTTTGGGCCATTCCAATGCCGCTCAAATTGAGGCGCTGTATATCCAGGCCGATCACCGGCGCCAAGAGGACTGCATCCGGTGTGTGGAGCAAACCGCAGCGGTTTACGGCCGGGTGGATATTTTGTTCAACAACGCCGGCGTGGTTTTGGAAGGCACGGCTGAGACGACCAGCGAAGCAGACTGGCAAGAGACGCTGGATATCAATGTCACTGCAGTCTGGCGTATGTCACGCCTGGTGATCCCTTTTTTTCGCCGCCAGGGCAAGGGTGTGATCATCAATAACGCTTCAGACTGGGGCCTGGTCGGCGCATCAAACGCCCTGGCTTACTGCACTTCCAAGGGCGCTGTAGTGCAGATGACGCGCGCCATGGCCCTCGACCATGCCCGCCAAGGCATCCGGGTCAACGCCGTTTGCCCAGGCGACACATTCGTTGAACGCTGGTCAAAAGACGGCTATTACCGCAGTTCGGGTGCGGTCGATCCTGCCCAGGCGCGCCTGGATGAAAACCTGCCGCTCGGCCGCGTGGCAGAAGTGGATGAAATTGCCAGGGCGGTGTTGTTCCTGGCCAGCGACGATTCTAGTTATCTCACCGGCAGTATGCTGGTCGTCGATGGTGGCAATACCGCCCGCTGATCAGCTTTGCTGGCGCTCGAAATCCTCAAGCATGGCGTACAACACAACCCCGGCTGCCACACCCAGGTTAAGCGAGGTCACTCGCCCGCGCATCGGCAGCGAAACCGCCAGATCGCAGGACTCAATCTGCGCCGCGCTCAAGCCTTTTTGCTCGCTGCCCAATACTAAGATGCAGGGCTGCGCGAACAGTCCGGCCTGGCGGTAATCCAGGCTGGCATGCGCCGAAGTGCCATACAACTTAAAACCTTGACGGCGCGCCCAGGCAGTAAAATCCGCAAAACTGGCGCGCACGAGTGGATACCAGAACAATGCCCCCATACTGGCACGCACGCAGGCTGGGGAAAACGGATCGGCGCTGTTCTCCAGCAGAAACAGACCCTTCGCTCCTACTGCATCGATAGTGCGCAAGATGGTGCCAATATTGCCGGGATCCTGCGGTGAAACCAGGGCCACCCCCCAGCGGAAATTCTCCCGGTCGAGCTGATCCAGGCGGTGCTCTGCCTGCCGCACCACGGCCAGCAGTCCTTGCGGATTTTCTTTGCTCGCCAGGCTGGCGAATGTCTCGTTGGAAACCGCCAGGCAAGGCAGACCAAGCGCTTCTTGCTGGCGCACCAGTTCCAGGGCAAACGGGCTGTCCAATTGATCTGGAGCATAGCACAGATATTCAACAGCCGCGCCGGCCTGCAGCGCCTCCCCGACATGCCGGATACCTTCCACCACAAAAAGACCACTCTCTTTGCGGCCTTTGGCCTGATAGAGTGACCGAATTTGCTTCAGACGCGCGTTGTTTTTACTGGTAAAGGGCGTCACGGCGCAGTGGGACCCAGGCCAGCACATTGGTGCCGCGGCCTTCCTCGGAGGTAATTTCGACATCGCCGCCCACTTTGCGCGCCCGCACATGCATGTTCGAAAGGCCGTGTCCCAGGGTGATGCTCATTTTACGCAAGTCAAACCCCTGCCCGTTGTCCGAAATCTCTAACAGAACCCGCTCCGGGGCAGTCCAAAGTTGGATGCGCACCTGGCGGGCATGGGCGTGCTTAGCCGCGTTTGCCAGGGCTTCCTGGCAGATATGAAACAAGGCATCGGCAAATATCTGCGGCAGAGAGGGAGGATTATCTTCTGGGCCGATCAGGACCACCTCGCATTGGGTGTTGGCGCGAAATTCATCCACCAACCGGTGCAGACTCTCCATCAGGCTGCCTCCGGTAAACTGCCGTGGGCGCAGGTCGAGGATGTAAGTGCGAATATCGCGGATGGTGCCGTTCAACCCCCGGATAGCCTGTTCGATTTTTTCCTGGGCTTCGGTGGGGTTTTCAGTCAATGAGACACGCGCCAGTTCCAACACCAGGCCCACGCCGTAAATGGATTGAATGACGCCATCATGCAAATCCATACCAATGCGTTCGCGCTCTTCCAAGATCGCCAGGCGCCGCGTCTGGCGGTTCAGGCGCGCGTTGGCAATCGACATGCCAGCCAGAGTGCCGATGGACGTCAACAGGTTAATGGAACGCTCCTCTAACAAGCGCTCCTGGCGAGCGGCCAGGCACATGACGCCAATCACGTTCCCGCTGGTGAACAAAGGGATACACACAATCGAGCGGAAACCAGCTTCGGTCACCGCCTGGCGCAAAAAGCGCGCTTCATCTCGCGGTAGAATCGACTGGAATGAGCGCCCGGTCTGCGCCACCTGGCCGATAAAACCTTCGCCGGGAAGAAAATAATCTTTCGTCCAGAAGGATTCATCAGATTCGCTGTGGTGCAGGCACAGACGCATTTCATCGCTGTCTTCATCGCGCAAAAAGATCTCGCCTGCCTCAAAGGAGATGTAGTTCATCACGCGCTGCAGCGTGAGCTGCAGAATCTCGGGGATCTCGGATGTGCCAGCCAGTGCGGCTGAAATCTGGTTGAGCAGCGCCAGGTCATGGTTGCGTTGTTCTAACACCACGTCGCGCTGCACCAGCCCTTCATACAGGCGGGCATTGGTGATTGCGGTGGCGGCATAGGCGGCTAAGGTTTCGATCACGCGTTCATCGTCGGCGGTAAATTCATGCCAGTGCTTCTTCTCGGTCAGGTAAATCTGGCCTAACAGCGCATCGCCCAGCATGATGGGTACACCCAGGAAGGAACGCATCGGGGGGTGGTTGGCAGGAAAGCCGACGCGGCGAGGGTCGCGGCTCATATCCGGAACGCGGATCGCGCGGCGCTCTTTGTACAGCGCGCCGATCAGACCTTTGCCCACCGGCGGGTGGTCCATCCGGCTGATTTCCTCCTGCGTCATGCCAACCGGTAGAAACTCTTCCAACTTGCCGCTTTCATTCAACACGCCCAGCGCGCCATAACGCGCTCCGGCCTGTTGGCAGGCCAGGGTGATAATGCTGCGCAGCACCGTATCCAGGCTGAGATTGCTGACAAGCTCCAGGCTGGCATTATGCAAAGCAACCAGCCGGGCCTCAATTTCTTCCCGCGTTAAGGTAACCATAAACTCACCACGTTATAATTTTACCAAAGAGTGTCAAAATTCACAGACATTCTAACCTCCCTGGCTGGTCGGGCTGTCCTCCCGTCATTCTCAGCCGATTTGATAGCTTTTGCCAGCCTTCCCAGGTTAAAGTTACGAAGTTTGGAGATGTCAAGCATGGAAGAGAAGAAACACAGCGCCCGCATACCCGGTTTTTACAACCTCAGCCTGGCAGAAAGACGCCAGGCGTTGGCCGCCCAAACTGACTTGTCTCAGATTGAATTGGCCGCCTTGGATGGCTCAGCAGGCCTGACAGGTGAACAAGCCGATCACATGATCGAAAACGTGATCGGCTTATTTGCGCTGCCGCTGGGTCTCGCCTTGAACTTCCAGGTGAACGGGAAGGATGTGCTGGTGCCGATGGCTGTCGAAGAGCCATCAATTGTTGCCGGGGCCTCCTTCATGGCCAAGCTGGCCCGCCTGGGAGGCGGCTTCAGTGCTCACACCACCGCTCCCGAGATGATCGGCCAGATGCAGGTGTTGGGAGTAGAAAACCTGCCCGCCGCCCGTCTGGCGGTGTTGGAACAAAAATCCGCCCTGCTGGCTGAAGCATCGAAAATCGATCCCGTCCTACAGCGTCTGGGTGGCGGCCCGCGCGACCTGGAGGTACGCCTGGTCGAACAATCGCCAATCGGCCCATTTATGGTGGTGCACATCATCTACGACGTGCGCGATGCCATGGGCGCCAACGCCATCAACACCGCCTGCGAGCGCCTGGCGCCGCTCATCGAAAGCCTGACTGGCGGGCGGGTTCACCTGCGCATTCTCTCCAACCTGGCTGACCGCCGGCTGGCGCGCACCCGCTGCACTATCCCTTTGCAGGCGCTGGCATTCGATTCATTCAAAGCAGAAGAGGTGCGCGATGGCATCATCGCCGCCTGGGCATTCGCCGCAGCCGACCCGTATCGCGCCGCCACGCACAACAAGGGCATTATGAACGGCGTGGATGCTGTGCTGATCGCCACCGGCAACGACTGGCGCGCCGTCGAAGCCGGCGCGCATGCCTTTGCCGCCCGCAGTGGGCAGTACACCTCTCTGAGTCAGTGGGGCCAGAATCCCCAGGGTGATTTGGTAGGTGTGCTCGAGATGCCCATGGCCGTGGGGGTTGTCGGCGGAGCAACGCGAGTTCATCCCGGCGCAAAGGCCTGTCTGAAATTGATGAACATTCAAAGCGCCAACCAGCTTGCCGAAATCGTAGTTTCAGTTGGGTTAGCTCAAAATCTGGCTGCCTTGCGCGCCCTGGCGACCGAAGGCATCCAACGTGGACACATGAGCCTGCATGCTCGCCAGGTGGCGATTGCCGCCGGCGCGGCTGGCGAGCAAATCGAGCGCCTGGCCCGCCAGTTGGTGGAAGAAAAGACGGTGCGCATTGACCGCGCCGAAGCAATCTTGAAGAGTTGGCAAGGACCGGCTGACGTACAATAAATCTATACAAAACATGTATATTTCATTGACAGAAAAAGAAAAATCATTTACAATCAACCTGTAAATGCAAAGGTAATTTCAATGGACTCATTAGAACCTCAGAATTTATTACTCCAACCCAACCGCCCGGTGGGCATTGCCGGGTACGGCGCTTACGTGCCGCGCTACCGCCTGCCTGCCAAAGAAGTTGCTCGCATCTGGACCGGCGGCGAAGGCGGCGTGCCGATCAAAGAGAAAGCAGTGCCAGGCCTGGACGAAGACGTGGCTACTATGTCCATGGAAGCGGCGCGCAATGCCCTGGCGCGCAGCACAATCCAATCCAGTCAGATTCGTGCCGTCTGGGTGGGCTCCGAATCGCATCCTTATGCAGTCAAGCCGACATCCACTCTGGTCGCCGAGGCCATTGGCGCGGTGCCGAATGTACAGGCTGCCGATTGGCAGTTTGCCTGTAAGGCCGGGACCGAAGCGATGGTGGCTGCCATCGGTTTCATAGGCTCAGGCATGGCCGATTACGCGCTCGCGATCGGCATGGATACTGCCCAGGGACGCCCCGGTGATGCCCTGGAATACACCGCTGGGGCTGGCGGGGCAGCCTTTGTGCTTGGCCCGGCGGAAAATTCGCTGGCTGAAATTTTATACACGTACTCGTATGTAACCGACACACCCGATTTCTGGCGCCGCCAGTACGCCAAGTATCCCGAGCACGGCCAGCGGTTCACCGGCGAACCAGCCTATTTCAAACATATCAGCGAAGCGGCGCGCATGCTGCTGAGCGCCTCAGGCACCAGGCCAGCGGATTATAAATACGCCGTTTTCCACCAACCAAACGCAAAATTCCCACAGCGTGTAGCTGCCCAGCTCGGCTTTACCAAAGAACAAATCAGCGCTGGCCTGCTGGTGCCGGTGATCGGCAATACCTATGCCGGCGCGGCCATCATCGGCCTGACCGCTGTGCTGGATATCGCTCAACCCGGCGACCTGATCTTGATGGTCTCCTTCGGCTCCGGCGCCGGCTCCGACGCTTTCGCCATCCGGGTGACGGAGAAGATCCTGGAGCGGCGCGACCTGGCTTTGCACACCCAGGATTATATTCAGCGGCGCACCGAGATCGATTATGGTACGTATGTGCGCTTCCGTGAAAAACTGGCAATGAAATAAGGGGGAACCATGAGCGATGTTGTTATTGCCGGCGTGGGGATGACCGAGGTCGGTGAACATTGGGAAATCTCGCTGCGCGACCTGGCTCTGTTGGCCGTGCAGGAAACGCTGGAAGACGCCGGCGGCCTGCGGCCAGGCGCTTTATACGTGGCCAACATCCACGCGCCGGCGCTCTCCAACCAGGCTCACCTGGGCGCTCTGATCGCAGATTATGCCGGCCTGACCGGCATTGAGGCCTCGACCATCGAAGCAAGCGGCGCATCTGGCGGGTCGGCCCTGCGTTTGGCCTACATGGCGGTCGTAGGCGGCGCCGTAGATGCCGCCTTGGTGGTGGGCGTCGAAAAAATGACCGACAAGGTTGGTCCAGATGTCGAAACTGCCCAGGCATCCAGTTTAGATGCTGATTATGAAGCCGCCCAGGGGTTGACAGCCTCCGGCCTGGCGGCCCTGATCATGCAGCGGTATATGCACGAGTACCAGGTCGAGCACGCCGTCTTCGCCGGCTTTCCCATAGCTGCCCATGCTAACGGCATGCACAACCCCAAAGCGATGTTCCGCAGCAAGCTCAGTGCGGAAGGCTACCTCAGCGCTGGCATGGTAAACCCGCCGTTGAATATGTTTGATGTCGCCCCGGCCGCCGATGGCGCGGCTGCCGTTTTGCTCACCCGCCGAGAGCTGCTGCCGGCCCATTTCCACCATCCCTTGGTGCGCATTGCCGGTTCAGCTTCCTCCAATGATCGCCTGGCGCTGCACGACCGGCCCGATCTGCTCGCTTTTGAGGCAGCACGCAAATCTGTGCAGCGCGCCTGCAAGCAAGCTGGCATCCAGCCAGGTGAAGTGGATTTTTTTGAGCTCTGGGATGCCTATTCAATTTATGCCGCACTCAGCCTGGAAGCCGCTGGTTTTGCCGAACGAGGAATGGGTTGGAGTCTGGCGCAAAATGGGCAGATCAGCAACGACAGCCTTTTACCAATTTCCACCTTCGGCGGGCTCAAAGCGCGCGGCAACCCGGGTGGGGCCAGTGGCGTTTACCAGGTGGTCGAGGCCGCGCTCCAGCTGCGCGGCCAGGCCGGCGCAAACCAGCTGGCCTGCGCCGAGCGCGGCCTGGTGCAGTCTCTGGGCGGCGCGGCCGCCGTTGCCGTCACCCACGTGCTCGAAGCTGTGAAATTGTGAACTTGATAGGGTTTGATAGCTTCTACAGGCTAAATTAAGCTCTGTAAGTGCAATAGAAATGCAAGGAGTGATTGTTTTATGGAAATTCCTCGTCATTGGCGATTAAAAAAACAGCGCTATGCGCTGATTGGTGAGGTCTGCCCCCACTGCAATGCCAAGCTCTTCCCCCCGCGCGATATCTGCACGGAGTGCGGGCTGGACGCGAAGGTTCAATATTCCTTCAGTGGGCGCGGCGAAGTGTTCTCTTATACCACAATCTATGACGCCCCTGCTGGTTATGAAAGCCAGGCGCCCTATACCGTAGCGCTGGTCAAGCTCGAAGAAGGCCCAGTCATCACGGCCCAATTGACCGACCTGGGCGATGAAAAAGTTGAGATCGGCATGCCGGTCGAGATGGTCACACGCAAACTGCGCTCGGATGGCGATGAACGTGGGGTGATTGTGTACGGGTACAAGTTCCGGCCCGGAATAAGGTAAATGCTTTTTCTACACAGGAGATATGAAAAGCGCCCTCCAGAATTGGAAGGCGCTTTTTCATTTGCCGAATGGAGTAACTGCGCCAGTTCGCGCCTACCTGACCACCATCGGCAAGAATAGCATCTTGGGCAGAAGAACCAACGATACGTTGTCAACATAACTATCGTTATAAGGACCGTTGACGGTGGTCATCACAATAAACAATTCAACCTGGCGCGAGTTCACCGGCACCAAACCTGTGGCGTCGCGATGCAAAAGACCAGTCAGGTTGCCCCGATCGAAGGCAGTCACCGTTCCCAGGATTACCTGAGATAGCAGGTGGAACGATTGATCCAGGAAATCGGCTTCTAAGGTTGCCTGGTCGGCCTGGTTCAAGTATCCTCCCAGGTCAGCGGAAAAATCGTAATGAATGTTGCCCGTGTCGATGCTGGCCGCCAGGGGGGACAGGTCGATGACCTGGGTGCCGCCGGCGCCAGCGCTGGGGCCGCCCGCGAAAAAATTGTCGCCGTGGTTGGTCGGGACAAGATCGCTTCCCACTACGGGAAAACCGCCTGGCGTGTTGTAGTGAACCGCGGTCATTAACTGGCCGCTGGTCTGCCACCCCGGCACAGGCACGAAAGCGCCATTCGGCGAGCTGGCTGCTCCCTCGGCATCTCCATTGTGCACCAGGTTGCGCAAGAAGCTAACTGCAGGCTGCCCGCCTTCAAACGCGCCGATAGTGCAGGCGCCATTAACCGGGCGAGAAAAACCACGCTGATCGACTGTTAGCGGCGCGCCTACCGAGTCCGTGCATTGGACAACAGGGACCGCTCCTATAGCCGGGCTGCCCGCGATTAACGCGCGGGTGGGTGTCGGGCCCCCATTGAATTGGGGCGAGTTAATCTGCGGATCCTGACCATTTAGATTACTTGCGGTAATGCCAGTCAGAGTCATGCCAGTCATCGTTTGGATGAGGTTATAGCCCAGCGAGTTGAAGCTCCCATTCCCATCATTAAGCGTGGCTCCAGCATAATTCTGGCCCACAAGGCTGGCTTTCAAGCTGAACGTACCCAAAGCACTGAAAATTCCTCCCCCGGCTCCAGCGCCGGTTGTACCACTGTCAGCGAGATTCCCGGCAATCGTGGTAAAAAAAACATTCACATCACCACTGGAGTAAATGCCGCCGCCATCGCTTTTGGCGCTGTTATTGCTGATTGTGCTGTTCGTCACAGTCAGGACGCCGGCAAAGTTGGCGATGCCTCCGCCTTTGCCGGCTGTCTGAAGGCCGCCGGATGTCTGATTTCCGTTCACCAGGCTGTTATTCAAGATCAGCGTGCCAGAATTCCCCAAGCCGCCACCGTAACCGCCATCGGCTGTCTGGTTGCCATCGACGATGCTGTTATTCAGGGTAAGGCTGCTATTATTATTGTTGAAAATACCGCCGGCATTGCCGATGGCCTGGTTATCACGGACCTGAGTATTGTTGAGGACCAGGGCGCCTGTTAAGTTGGCGATACCACCACCCGAACTGCCGCCCAGGGTTTGATTGCCGCTTATCACATCATTGTTGAGGGTGGTAATACCCTGATTTTGGAGGCCGCCGCCGGTATTGTTCACCTTTCCGCCGCGCAGAGTTAAGTTGGAGAGGGTGACTGTACTCCCTACCGCTACATCGACCAGTCGATCCAATTGGTGTGCGTCAATGATCGAGGCCTCCGCTCCGGCTCCGGTAAGGGTAAGGGATACGGTCAGGTTCAAATCGCCAGTAGTTTCGTCATCCGTGCCGCCGGGTGGGATGGTTATGTCATAGATTCCGGCTGGCAGGTGGATGGTCACACCTCCGCCAGGGTAGTGGTTGGCTTTGATAATCGCTGCGCGCAGCGTGCAAATATGGTTGCCGGGGGATGTTTCACAAATCCCGTTGTCCAAAGGTGCCGAGGCGGCCACATCCGCCAGACTATTGACGGTGAAGGTTGGCGCGGATGTGAATGAGGCCGGTGCTGCTGCCACAGACGCTGCCGGAGGAATTAAATTCGCGAGAAGCAGCCCAGCGATTGCGAACCCAACGCCGAAATAAACGCGCAATTTGCAAAACATTGTGATATAAAGATCGGAAAATTTATGCACTAAAGGTCTTCCTTTGGTAACCGCGCTTAAACGGTTTTTACTGCTTTATCATTACCCACTTTACCACAATCTACCGTTTAATCTCTTTTTTGTCAATTAATTCTGAATTTTCCTTAAGGGTTTTAACATAGACCTAACGTCTTGCTACTCTATCCAAGGAGGGGAAACAAAAGGATTCGGGGATTGATCGCTCGGCTAAGCTGACTGATCAATCCCCAAAACCCATTCTTTAAAACCTTGAATATTCTTTTCCCAAAGCCGGAAAACTCAGTCCAAGTTTTAGAATATTGCATGGAAAGCCGAGGACTCACCCCGCCATCATTTTGCTCTTGGTATTCCGGCGGATCGATTAATTGGAATGAAATCGTAAAAAACTACTTCAAGGAAAGGCCCGCGGGCCGAATCGTATATACGGTTATAAGTTTCGCAGAGAATGTAGCGGCAGAATTTTGTTCTTATCAATCATACGACCCAAAACGCGGGTTATACAATTCAATCAACAGCGGTAGAAATGAATCTCAACCGCTGTTGATTGATAATATGCCAAACTCCCAGATTCTGAAATTCAATTGAAGTATAAGAAATGGATTGCAAACAACTCGGTCGTGTCAGCGAATTAATTCACACCAATGAGGATTTACCTGGGCATGAATCGATCTAATCCACCTACCCAGGAGAGTTCATTTACAGGTCGAATTTGATGATTCAATCGACCAGACGTGCTAAGAATAATTTTGGTCACCTTAACAATTCTTCGACAATTTTCTCAAAGGATTTCCTTTCAGCCTGAGCTTGAGTGGATTTTATCTGTTCCACTGTCAAATCTGCCTCCAATTCGGCGCGCAATGATTCGGCGCGGCTTTTGGCCTCGCGCGTAGTAGTAGGATGGCGCAAGATGTGGACGATAATTTCCAGCGCAGAGGTTTTCATCTTGCCCTGCGCCTGCGCTGTTGCGATTCCGGCAAGCGCGTCGACCGCGTTGGCAGACAAATGCCCCTTGTATGCGAGGGCGAGCGCTTCGATGAAGCAGGTCTTCGCTTGTGACTCATTGCCTCCGGCCAGTTTAAGGTAGCCCATTTGGCTCAGTACACGGGATAGATTCCACAAGTCGCCGAGTTCTCTGTACAACGCAATAGTCTCTTGACATAGATTGTTTGCCTCAGTCAAATTCCCCATAGCAAAAGTGACCTGGGCTAGCTGTTCCATAAGCAATCCTTTAGCAACCTGATTGCCTGTCTCTTTGACCAGTTGCAGTCTCTTGCGTAGGATCGGTTCCATCTCCTCAGCTCTACCCAAAGCAAACATCGTTTGGCTGAGAGCACTGATTGCAAAGGAGATATTAACAGGATTACCGTGAGCCTCACTGAGTGCCAAACCTTCCCTGAGCCAGTGTTGAGCCTCGGCATAGTTGCCCAATTCGAACTCGACTTTGCCAATTAGAGTAGCAGATGTTTCTGTTTCCCACGAGCGGTTCAATGCACAGGCAAGCGAATAAGACTCGCGCAAGTATTGGGACGATTCCCGAAATTGACCTACAAACATACATGCCGTTCCCTGCGCCCAGAGTGCATCGAGGAGCGCCGCCTGATCAGTGTATCTTCGGAGTGTTTCAAGGCTTTGCCTCATTTGCCGCTGGGCTTCGGCGACACGTCCTAGACGAAGGGCCAAGAAAGTCGGAAACACTTGAAGGTGTGCCAACGCCAGCTCATTCTCAGCAACATCTACCAGGTTGGAAACCTCCATTGTCCGAGCACTCTCGACCGCGCGCAGAAGCATGGCTTCGCCTTCATGAAATAAGCCGCGCAGTGAATAGTAATACCACCATGACCAGACTGCCTGTCGCAATTGCCTGACCTGGCGGTGGGTGGCTGCCCACTCCCAGGCTGTACGCAGATTGTCAATCTCCGCGTTTAGTTTAGCAAGCGTAACTTCCTGACGTTCGCTTGTTAAAGCCGCCTCACACTGCTGCAAGGTAGCCAAATAGAAAAGACAATGGCGATTGTGGGCGGCGTCTTCTTCCGCCAGATTCTCGTGGAGCCGGTCAGCGGTGTATTGCCGCATCAATTCGTGAAGATCGTAGCGTCCATTGCCTGTTCGTCGGATTAATGATTTGGTTACTAGGCTTGAAAGCGTGAAGAGTGTCGCGCCGGCGATTTGTTCCGCGGCTTCCAGTGAGAACCCGCCTCGAAAAACTGAAAGCCTTGAGAGAACCGATTTTTCATCCTCAAATAACAATTTCCAAGAGTGGTCAAAGACTGCACGTATGGAACGATGACGTACAGGCAGGTCGCGCGCGGCGACGGAAAGAAAATCCAAACCGCGTTCTATTTCTTTCGCTATTTCCACGCAAGAGAGAGTCCGTACCCATGCCGCCGCAAGTTCAATGCCGAGTGGGGTTCCGCCCACAAGCGTACAGATTCGGAGGATGGCAGGATAATCATTGGGCGCGGCAGTGAATCCCACATTGGCGCGGCGGGCGCGTTGCAGGAACAATTCGACGGAGTTTCCTTCCGATACTTCGCCTTCAGGGATGGGCAAACCGTGTACTTCAAATACCCATTCGTGTTGTAGATTCAGTGACTCGCGTGAAGTGGTGATAAGTTTTATCCCCGGCGCTTGTTGAATTAACTCAGCCAGTAATTCGATGACACTCTGTTCGTTTAATAAATGCTCGAGATTATCAATCAACATGAGGATCTGTTTTTCTTTTAGATAGTTCAGCAGTTGCGTCTTTGGATCCATGGGACTTGCGCCTTGAAAATTAAAGCCGATTGAATCGGCGATCAAGGGGACAAGGTAGCGCGATCCATTGATAGGCGCAAGTGGAACAAAAAACGTGCCGTCCGGAAAATCATTTTCCAATTGAGTTGCTGTTTCAATCGCCAAACGGGTCTTGCCAATGCCGCCGGGACCCACCAGGGTCAACAAGCGGCATTCGGGTACTCGTAAGAGACCGCTAAGTTGCTCTAGTTCGCGCTCGCGTCCAATCAATGGGGTTGGGATTATGGGTAGATTAGTTTTGGGGGAAGACCTGTTGGAGGCGGCAACCTGTGTAGACCTGAGAGAGAGACGATCCATCCTTAATTCGCCGCGCGCCACCCGCACAAAGGTCAAACGCTGCTCTAGTGGAATATCCAAACAATTCGCAATCAGTTCGGCTATTTGAGCGGAAGGGTGTCGTTCGCCATCCTCAATCTTGCGGAGCATAGCAATAGAGCATCCCACGCGTTTGGCAAATTCATCACGCGTAAGTTTCCGTTCGGTTCGTTGTAGGCGCAGCCACTCGCCGAATGGTTCCATATTTACCTTTTTTAGATAAAAATTGTAACACTTTTTGTAACACCGCACTGTGACCAAGGTTGCACGCTTGTGATGTTTAATAAAGGCGTGAAAACGAGAACGCTTCAAACCATCCCATCCATGTGCAGCAACGAGGAACGTTTTGAGTTGCTGGGCGCACAGGTGTGTCTGAAAGCAGACGCGGAACAAACCGGCGGTGTGTTCGATTTGTTCGACGCAGTGTGCCCACCTGGATTCGCGACACCGCTTCACATCCACTACACCGAAGATGTGGCAATTCTCGTGCTCGAGGGCGCGCTGACATTTTTTTGGGGTGATGAAAAACGGCAGGCTAGCGCAGGTACGTTTTTATTTCAACCCAAAGGCACGCCGCATGGATTTTGTGTGCAAGGCCCAGCCCCCGCTCGGATTCTCTACCTGACTATCCCAGCAGGTTTCGATCAGTTCATACTTAAACATAGGTTGACAGACCCTAAATCTAAACTTGAGTCAGACGCTGCCCGATTCAAGATCGAGATATTGGGCTCACTGCCCGAGTGATTCAATGAAAACCAATGCATAAATACAGGAGAAAATATGAACGCTTCATCCACCAAACAAAATGATATGAAGAAGGCATGGCGCCGTACCGCATGGATTCTCATTGTGCTCGCGGATATAGGACTGCTCATGTGGGGTGCGATGGCAGCTTTGGCTCCGGAACAATTGCTCGGACCGGGAGGTGGACCAATCCTGCCTGCTGAATACGAGGGCTTCACCGGGTACTCCTGGTCCGTACTCAT
Source organism: Chloroflexota bacterium (assembly GCA_029782365.1). Lineage (GTDB taxonomy): Bacteria > Chloroflexota > Anaerolineae > Anaerolineales > UBA4823 > CAWBUW01. The sequence goes on along the minus strand of JAKOUW010000163.1, from coordinate 53,349 downwards.
TAGCACAACCCCAAAGGCTGCTGAGTTTATGACGCTGGTTTTCCGCATGTATGGCAGTTACGGCGTAGGGTTCTCGCTCATGGCGATTGCCATAGCTGTCACTGCTTTCCGCCGCGGCGATCATTGGGCATGGTGGGCGTTGCTGATCGGCAACACACTTACATATGTTTCAGCAATGATATACGACCAGATTGCGCGTGCCGTGGGTCCGTTCGAGTTGACAGAATATCTTGGTCTCGCCGCCGTCTATGTGGCACTCGCCATCACCATTCCCTTGAAAGAGAAAAAATAAAAGGAGCAGTCATGAATACTTTGAATAATACCTTCGATCCCAAAACCCTGTCGGATGACCTTCTCGAAGTACGCCGCATCTACGCCGATTTTTCTGCCGCCATCAATGTACCCGATTGGGACAAACCGATAAAAGGCAGTCCAAAAGAATGGAGCCTGCACGAAACCATCGCCCATCTCTGCGCCTTGAACGGTGACGGACTTGAGAGTATCAAGCATACCCTGCGCGGCGAACCCTATACCTTCGTTGGCTTGGAAGACCGCTACAAACTCACCGCTTTTAACCGTCAGGGAATTAATGATTACCTGCATCTCCCGGTAAAAGAACTGCTTGCTAAACAATTGGCCATCCTTGAAGAATCTGCGCGTATCGCGCGTGGCCTGAGTCCTGATCAAGCAAAAATGACCTCGACGATGCCAATCTACAACCGCCCTGTACGAATCGTTGAGGCCCTCAGCATCATCAACTTCCATGCTGGCATAGTGCATGCGGCTCAAGTTGCCGAGCCTGCCGGAGTGCCGCCTCTATGGACGCAACTCTCACCCGAAGTTCGCCATCGCCTCATCGGACGGATCATGCGCGCCTTTAGTTTGCTTTACCGTATCGACATTGGCGGTTCACTTCACGACGCGATCGCTTTCCGCATTGACGGTGACGGCGGGGGTGATTGGTACGTGAAGTTATCGCCGGATGCGCCCACTTCAGGTGAAGGTGTTGTGGAAAACCCCGGGCTGGTGATTCACATGCGTGATACCTCTGTTTTCTGTCGGATGTTGACCGTGCGACTCAACCTCCCGCTAGCGCTGATCCGCGGCGAGATGAAACTGCGCGGTAACTTGAGCTTATTTCTGCGTATGGGTAACCTATTCAGTACAGACGCCAGGCCAAAAAACGCCGACAAAATTTTTGTTAATTCCCCCTTGCTTAACAGCTAAATCAACCAAATGGAAAAGGAGTAGACCATGAGCATCTATTCAATCGTTTTGTTCCTCCATATCGTCGGCGTGTTGGGACTTTCAGTAGCGCTAGGCCTCGAATGGACTTGCAATCGGCAAATCCGCAAGATTGTACTTCCGGAGCAAATTCGCGTGTGGACTGGAATTCTCAAAGGCACAAACAAGGTAGGGTTTCCATCTATGTTGGTGACGCTCATCACCGGCATCTATATGACAGCGGCCGTGTGGGGCCGAACGCCATGGCTTATTGTGACGATGGCAGCATTGGTTTTGATGATTATTCTTGTCAGAGTTACCGGCCCCCGTTTGAAGGCATTGTCATCCCCAGCCATGGTAAACAACCCGCTCCTTTGGATTTCCATCCAGATTCGCATGGCAATTGTCCCTGGCATCATCTTTCTCAAGATCGCCAAGCCCGACCTGAGCGGATCACTGCTCACCATGGGCTTAGCAATTGTGCTCGGACTTGCCTCCGCCTGGCTAATGACTTACCATGCACGATTAACCGAGCAACCTCGGCTGATTGACCAACAATAGAAACGAAAGGAACATGACTTTGAAGAAATTCATCAAATGGACTGTTATTGTTCTAGCCGGACTGTTGGTGTTGGTCGGACTCACCGGGTTGATACTATATCCTCTTGGCATTAAAAAACTTACCATGATCTATCCAAACATCATGGTGGAGACGGTCACCATCCCCAAAGACAAATATGCAGTTTCTCGCGGCAAGCATATCGCCACAATATGGGCGTGTACCAGATGTCATGAGAAAGATTTGAGCGGGAAGGCGATCACGAATGATCCGTTGTCAGGAAATGTTCCACTTTTCGGGACGATCCCCGCTTCCAACCTGACTTCGGGCAATGGAGGCATTGCGGCCTCTTATAACGATACAGATTGGGTTCGTGCGATTCGCTATGGTGTCATGCCAGATGGTCATGGCGAAGTTTTTATGTTTGACTACTCGACCTTGAGCGACCAGGATCTGGGTGACTTGATTGCTTACGTAAAACTAGTTCCGCCCGTTGATACAAATTATCTGAAGATGCAGTTCGGACCGATCATTCCGATTGTTTCCAATATTGGATTACTTGCACCCGCCGCAGAACGAATTGATCACCAATCCCCGCGCACAGCAGACCCAAAACCGGATGCATCGGTTGAATATGGCAAATATCTTTCCACAATTTGCACTGCATGTCATGGCAACAGCATAGGCAATGCAGTGAAAAAATGGCGCAAGGATGAATTTATCCAAATATTTAAAACCGGCGTTTTGTCGAATGGAAAACCATTCGGTCCAACGATGTCATCGGACACCTTCCGCGAGCTGACCAATCTTGAATTAAATGCGTTGTGGCTTTACTTCACCAGTGACAAGCCGTAACCTGCTTTTGATATGGACAAAAGAAGGAAACACGAAGGAATAATTTCATGGAGACACTTGATTATCTCGTACGGGATTTTCTCGCACAGAAGGTCATCGCAGTGGTGGGTGTTTCGGATAAACGTGAAACGGGCGCGAATCGGAATTACAAAACATTCACGAGTCATGGCTATCGGGTCTTTGCAGTCAATCCACGCATATCCACATTTGATGGAGCGCCCTGCTATCCCGATCTGAAATCTATCCCGGAAAAACCGGATGCAGTGTTCATGTTGACCAGTCCTGAAGTCACGAAAGAGATCGTTAAACAATGTGTGGATTTGGGCATCAAACATGTTTGGATGCACTGCATGATGGGAACGAAACCCGGTTTGTCTTCAGGCTCAACCAGCGTCTCAATATCTGCAGTGGAAATGTGCAGAGCAAATGGGATCACTGTGATACCAGGCTCGTGTCCAGCTCAATTCTTGGATGGAGATACGGGGCACAGTATGATGCGGAGATTGTGGAAGATATTTGGGTTCTTGAATGTGGAATAAGAAAGACAATGAATTGGAAGCAAAACCGTCAGACTTTTAAAGCGTTGTGTTGCCACTCGAAAAACTTTGGGTAAGTTTAAAGCAGACTTTAACGATTTACTCTAAACCAAACCATTTTGACTTTGGCTAGGAGAACAAAATGAACACAATTTCGATCCTTAGAATTTCAAAATTTATGATTCTCGGCGTGTTGATTTTTGCATCAGCCTGCTCGCCATTGGCTGTTAATGTTCAACCAACAAGCGTGACATCATCACCGATGACCTTACAAACCATCACACCTACCATAACGCTGGAGCAAACAGCAATACCAACAACTTTCCCAACAGTCATCCCTCAGCCGACCGTAACATCTGTGCCCGCTTCAATGGATTGTCAAGATTCGGCTCAATACATCAGCGATGATGGTCTGGATGGAACTACTTACGCTCCTAATACGCCTTTCACTAAAACTTGGATATTGAAAAACATTGGCACGTGCACCTGGAACAGCAGCTATTTGGTAACTTACATATCAGGAACAACAATGACTCAACAGCCAGGATACTGGATCGTTCAACAGGGGCAAACGGTTGCACCCGGACAGACTGTGAATATCAGTATTGGCATGACCTCACCTGTTGAGAACGGGAATTTCTCCTCTTATTGGGGATTGAAGAAAGAGAACGGACAACTCATGCCCATTCAAGGCGGCGCAAATGGAAATTCGTTCTATGCCGAGATTAAGGTAAATGACGGCAGCAAGGTTACTGGAAAAGTCATTGCTACCTCTATTGACATCGAACTCGAACAAGGCTCTGGCGCAGTGTGCACCACCAATTCAACATATTTCGTCCATGCATCTATTACCGTCGATGGAGCGACGACAGCCTCCTATGAAATCGGCTCGACCGCAGGGCAAATTCCCGCCGGAAATTTTCAGTATGCAAATAACGGCTTGTCTCCAACCGTGACTGGCTCTGTAGTTTTCGATCAGGCTGGCACCAAGACAATTAACTTACACTTTGTCGGTCCTTATCCCCATCCAGATGATATTACTGTAGACCTTAGAGTAAATGGCGGAGAATGGCATAACACGAAACTTCCCTGCCAGTAATTTCGTTGTGCATTTCATTCGCACACAGTTAAGAAACGGATCAATTATGAACAAGAACTCACCAAGATCGCGTTGCCAGGCATTACGATGGCGATTGGCATCACAGTCATCGTGATGAGTACCCTCAAGACAATGGATATCAATGCAGGCGTCTCCATACTCGCCATCGGGATGACCGCGTTAGAGCTCGCCAATTTTCAAGAATAAAGGAGATTTTATGAACACCCTTTCGGTTGAATCAAAACCTAACCTGAACACCTTCTCGCCTAAGGCCACAGTTGTTCTGCTCAAACAGTGGAATGGCGCGTTGGTGGCGTTCATAATAAGCATGATCACGGCAAATATCATTTCCCTAATTCCGCAGTTCATCAAGGATAAAATTCCTGAAGCGAGATTCATGTCTGGCTCTGCTGCGATTCTCTTTAACGGAGCGGTCAACGCAACTATCTTGATTTGGGTAGCCAGGCGTTCTTCCCTCAAAGGCATCAGGTTGGTGGGGGGGTTACTCATTTTCCTGTACCTCGCACAGATCTTCCAGACGCAAATCGAGACCGCGTACTTTCTAAACGAGTTTCCGCTTCTACACGGCAACTTTGAAGTGTATCGACTATGCTTGCGCGGCGCGATTACGCCCGCGGTTTTCGTACTGCTGGTCACGCTGTTAGTTGGAGGGTTCTCACACAAACCGCGCACAGAGACGAAGATCACCAAACACGCCGATCAATTCCTTAAAACAGCCGCGTGGCTGGGCGCCTTGTACTTCATACTCTATATTCTCTTTGGCTACGATGTCGCCTGGCAATTACAGGAATTGCGTGTTTTTTATGGCAGTCCTGCCGAGTTGAATTCTTTCGCGAAACAAATCCTAACGACATTGATGAGCAAACCCGAAATGCCCTTCTTCCAATTTGCACGTGGTATTCTCTGGGCGTTGTGCCTGATCCCACTCTTCAAGTCTTTCAATGGTGAATCGTTGAACTCATCCTCCTCTCCACCCTTGCGCTTGCTTTCCTGCCGACTGTGCAACTAGCTTTCGCCAATCCATTAATGCCTGCGGATGTTAGCTTGTATCACTTCTGGGAAGTGTCCGTTTCTACACGCATCTTCGGCGCACTGTGCGCGTGGTCCATGCCAATGAAAGTTACAACAGGATAAATAGGTAACCTCATGAACAAAGTTTTTGACACCCTTTGGAAAAGCATATTCGTCGGCGCAGGATACACAGTGACGTTAGCCTTCACCAATTTTTTCCTTTCAAGCGGCGTAGACATACAATCACTCCTCTGGTCATTCGTCGGCGGAACAGTGATCGGGCTCACGCTCGGACTGCTGGCGTCATTGATGCCTGCAACGCGGATGCGTCACATGCTCGTATGGGGAACAATTATCTTCCTCAATATTGCGTCTGTGACTATCGAAGGTCGCTTCTTCGCGCCCAATCTTGTGCAAGGCTCAATGGCCGCGCTGATACTGCAACAACTTATCGTTGCCTTCGCCGCGACGTGGCTCATTATCATGTTGTTCGCGCCTATCGCAGAGACTGAACCGCTTGCCCCTATTCGGCGTACATGGCTTTCTTGGCTCTGGCGTTTCGTTTTCAGTGTGTTCAGTTATATCGTCTTCTACTATTTCTTTGGCGCGATCAACTATTTGTTGGTCACCGGACCTTATTATGAGACACATGCGGGTGGGCTAGTCGTCCCCGCGCAGGGGATTATCCTCAAAGCGGAGCTCATCCGCGCGCCGATGATTGTACTCTCAATCATCCCGTTCCTCCTTACTTTCAAAGGCAGCAAAAAGCACAAGACTATACTGACCGGCATTATCCTCTTTGCGGTGGGGGGCGTCGCCCCATTGTTCATGCAAATTAATGCACTGCCTATCGTTTTGGTTTCCGCCAGCGCGGTGGAGATTTTCTTCCAGAATTTTTTAACAGGTATCGTGAGTACCCGACTTATGGGAATTGAAGCTACAACCTGACCCATATCTTTTTTTATAAAACAATGGACTCCAAACGTTTCGAATTGCTAAAGAACATGATCTACCCTTATTCGCACGCTGAAGGCGACCTATCAATAGACTCGCTTTCCGCGCTTTGAACGGTTTGTCATTCGTTCAGGAAGAGGATAAAAATATTTTTGACTGAGCTATAGACTGTAGGCTATAAGTTTGCCCGGGAAGGAGAATTCTTATGTCAATTGTAAAAGTAATACCAATCATCAAGATTTCTTTGTCGATTTCTATGAAGATACTGTTAACTCTGGTGATTATGCTATTGGTTGTCGATTCGGCTGGGGCTCAAGAAATCATGATTGCGCCGGGCAGGAATGTCTCCACTGTATCATTTCTAGGGCAAGGTCCGGTTGATCCCGTCGAAGTGGAAGCCTTCATGGATGAAATAATGGTAAAGCAGATGGAAGAGAAACACATCGTGGGAGCGGCCGTCTCTGTCGTTAAAAACGGCAAGGTGGTTTTTGCCAAAGGCTACGGATACGCAGACCTTGAAAACAAGATCCCAGTTGTTGCTGAAAAGACACTTTTCAAAATCGGTTCTGTCACCAAATTATTCACGTGGACTGCGGTTATGCAACTCGTGGAACAGGGAAAGCTAGACTTAGACGCGGACATCAATACTTATCTCGATTTTCGCATACAGGATACGTATCCACAACCTATTACTCTCAAGCATTTGATGACCCATACGGCAGGATTCGAAGACCAACACGTTGACATGGTGGCATGGAAGGAAGAAGATCTAGCGCCTCAGCGCGAATGGTTAGTTTCCCATATCCCGGCACGGGTTCGCCCACCTGGCGAGGCGCCGGCGTATTCAAATTATGGGGCGGCGCTGGCTGGATACATTGTGGCGCGGGTTTCGGGTGAATCCTACAGCCAATACGTGCAGGAATATATCCTCAACCCGCTGGGCATGAAGAATACGACTGCTTATTGGCCCACCCCGCCGGAATTACATGAGCATGAATCCCTAGGATATAGGTATGAAGATGGCACATTCAAGTTGTTCCCTTCTTTCTTTAGTCAGGTGGATCTGTATCCGGCCGGTATAGTACGCGCCACCGTCACGGACATGGCACGCTTCATGATTGCGCACTTGCAGGGCGGTTTCTACGGCGACGCGGCCGCCGAGGTTCGCATTTTAGAGGAAGCCACCGCGCGACAAATGCATAGGACCTTGTACACTCCCGACTCGCGAATCTTAGGCAATGCCTATGGCTTTTTCGAGTTCAACGATAACGGGCAGCGGGTGATTGGGCATAGTGGAGAAGGTGAGCCCATGCATTCATTGTTGTTGCTTTTACCCGATCAGAACTTGGGCGTATTTGTAGTTTACAACAGCGATGGTGCCGGGGCGCTGGTCAATCAGCATCTTGGGTTCCAAAGGGCGTTTTTTGACCACTACTACCCCGCCCCGACGTTCCAACCGATCCAACCTCCAGCGGATTTCGCGGCACAGGCTGATGGCTTCGTGGGAATATATAGATGGACCCGCAGCTCTTCAACCACAATGGAAAAGTACACGACCCAACTCTTTGCCCCAACCGTAGAAGTCAAGAATCCCGGTAACGGCACGTTGTTCATGACGACACCTTATGGCAATATGCAATTGGTTGAAATAGATCCGCTTTACTTCCAACAGGTGGATGGACAATTTCATTTTGTCTTTCGCCAGGACAGTCAAGGGCATATCTCCTACATGTTTACTGATATGATTCCCCAGTTTGCTTTTGAAAAAGAGCAATGGTACGAAACGGTTGGATTCAATATGCCCTTGCTTCTTGTTAGTCTCCTGATGTTCCTGTCAATGTTAGCTGTTGCGTCGATCCACGCAATCCGCAACCGCCGCACGAAGGGTGAAAAATCTTTCAGGTGGCATGGAGATCAAACGGCTTGCCAGCTCATCGTTTGGATCAGCGCCCTTAACCTGTTATTCGTAACTGGCACCTTTGTTTGGGGCCCGTGGGTTATGTTCGGTATCCCACTCGCTTATAAGATCTTGATGGGATTGGGCGTTCTCTCAGCCCTGCTGACGGTCGGAGCACTCATCTACGTTGTTATGGCCTGGAAAAATCATTATTGGAGCCTCGCCTTCCGCAGCTATTACACGCTTGTGAATATTGCGGCCTTCGCTTTTGTCTGGTTCCTGAATTATTGGAATCTGTTGGGTTGGCGGTATTAGGAGATAGATATTTCCACACGCAAAACCAATTTTGTCGAAACTTGTACCCAAACATCAAATCGTGGATGACAACACAATGATTTAGGGATAACGATGTTGGCTTATTCGTCGCACCTATTTTGGCGAGTGTGACGATCTTTATATCTGCTCCAGCTATCAGCGATCAGAACCTGGGGGATTTGATTGCTAACCTGAAACAGATCCCAGCGGTTGATACGGATATTCTCACGATAAGTAATGGACCGCTCCTTCCCATTTTCCCCGCGCTGGGAATATTTACGCCCGCGGCAGAATTGATCGATCATAATGCCTCGCTTCCGGAGGATCGAGTGCCTGCAGCAGCTGTTGAATATGGCCAATATCTTCCAGCAATTTGTGCTCAGTGCCGCAGTAACCGAATCTCCAACGCCGTAAAAAATTGGAGGCGGGAAGAGTTTTTCCGCACGTTTAACACGGGTGTTCTGCCAGATGGAAGACGGATTGATCTAACCATGTCATCCAGGGCTTTCAACGAGTTGAATGATACTGAGTTGGCGGCATTGTGACTTATTTTTCGAGTGCAAAACCGTAAAACCCTTGGGGTAATTTGAATAATCCCACGAATTGGAGGACAAAAAGCCAATCAAACGGAGCATCGTTCTGTCGTTTACAATCTTACTCAAAAACATCCGTGAAACGCTTGCCTTCATCTATAATTGAAGCATGAAGAACCGAACAAAAACGAATCTTGTCGTTCATCCTGCCTGCCGCAACTTCGTGGACGTTGTGGAATCGTTGTTGGTACTACGCCAGAAGGAAGCAGCTCAAGTTACCCACTCGGCAACTTTGTGGCGCGAAGATGACTGGGGCCCGCGCACATGGACGCGCACCGAGCTCGAATATATGGTGTACAGCAGTTACAAGCAAATGCGCAATGGACGCATCACCCGTCCGCCGCGTCGCGAGATCGTGATGGAGATCGCCGATTACCTGAACTGTAACCTGGATGAACGAAATCGACTGCTGGTGGCGGCCGAACTCGCGCCAATTTCTCACAATTTGAGCGGCGAAGCATTGGAAAAAGTGCTGCGGGTCGCAATCTCTGTGGCAGAGAACCTGAACATGCCCGCCATGATCATCAATCGTGACTGGAAGATACACTACTTCAACGACCATTTGATTCGCTTGTATGGCGTCACGATCGAACAACTGGCATCTATTCGACCGGAACAGTTGAATATCTTGAATTTACTATTTGATCCACAACTGCCGCTGTATCCGCGTTTGATTCAAAATCGCGATTCATGGATGCGCATGGCGCGTCAGACCATTTACGGATTCAAATCTGCAAACACACTCTATCAATTTGAGCCGTGGTACCAAGATCTGGTCATGCGGTTGATGGTGTTGCCGGAATTCGAAAAACACTGGAAGACCGTCAGTGCGAACGCGGATTTCGATGCTGACTCGAGCCTCCAAAACCAGCACCCAACCGTCACCGTAGATACGATTGTTTCATATCCAAAGACAGAAATGCAACGCGCCTGGATTCGTCCTCTGTTGATTTCGGTCGGCTATTTTCAGTTTCAATTTCCCCAAATCATTGCGTTTCTGCCAGCCAACCTCGACAGCGAGAAAATTTTCAAACAGATCGGTGTGCCGTTCTAAAAGGACATTTTGTTCTATGAGATTCTCCATCTGCGCTGTATACTAACGCAGAAAAAGGAGAACACTTATGAGTTCAAAAACTGTCGTTTTTATTCACGGCTTATACATGACTCCGCTGTGCTGGGAAGACTGGATCAAACGCTTCGAAGCCAAAGGATGTCGGTGTTTTGCTCCCGCATATCCCGGTAGGGATAAATCTGTTCAGGCGTTGCAGACGCCAGATGCCAGCTTAGGGAAGTTGACGCTCACTGCTATTCTCGATCATCTCGCGATGCAAATCAAAGCGCTGGATGAGAAACCGGTTCTGATCGGTCATTCGATGGGCGCGCTCATCACCCAGCTCTTACTCCAGCGTGAAATCGCTGCTGCCGGAATTGCGATTGATTCGGCTCCCCCAACGGGAGTCTTCACAACAACCGCATCGTTTCTCAAAGCCAATTGGGGGCACATCACACCCTTTGCGAATCAAGACTCGCCTGTCTTTATGAGTTTTGAACGTTTTCAATATGCTTTCGTCAATGACATGCCGTTGAATGAACAACGCCGCGCATTCGAACGATATGTGGTGCCAGAGTCGCGGCGCATTCCGCGCGAATCGCTTTTGGGAGCAAGGGTTGATTTCAAGAAACCGCACGCACCGTTGCTGCTCATTGCCGGCGGTAACGACCACATCATACCGCCTGACTTAAATCAAAAGAATTTTGACAAATATCAGGGAACCAATTCAGTCACTGATTTCAAACAGTTCCCTGGGCGAAACCACTTCATCCTTGGTCAAAAAGGTTGGGAGGAAGTGGCGGATTATTGCCTGGAATGGATTGCTGGCCAGAATATTTAATCGAACGCGCCGAAAACATATGATTGGAGTAAACGCAGTATAATTGCCATAATTACGATAATTTAAATCAAAATTAAATTGGGAGACTGGTTTATGCATCACCCAATTACTGGCATTGCAGGGGCTGGCCTGGCTGGCCTTTCCACCGCGATTGGCCTGGCACAGGCGAACCAGCCTGTGGAAGTTTTCGAGGCGGCTCCCGATTCCGGTTGGGGGCGAAAAAACACGTGGGATGCAGTTGAAAATTGGACGACGAAAACAGATTTTGCCGATCTTCTTGACAGTTGGGAAATCAACCGTAATTTCGAGTATTGGCCCGTCAACCATCTTGAAGTATATGATCCGCGTGGAGAGTGCCATTTCATCACATCCCCACGCCCGCTCCTATACCTGGTCAAGCGCGGTGACCAGCCTGGCACCCTGGAACACTCTCTTAAGGAACAAGCCCTCGATTGTGGAGCAACCATTCATTACAATGAGCGCCGCGACCGTCAAAATGTGGCTGTTTGGGCCACAGGAGCACAGCACCGGGGCCAATTCCTCGGGGTAGGGCTACGATTTGAGACATCTCACCCAAATACAGTAAAACTCTTAATCAGCGTCAGCCATGCTCCCAAAGCCTATGCCTATTTGTTTGTTATTGAGGGGCAGGGCATTCTGTCAGTGATTTTGACGCGCAATTTTGCGAATGCCCGCGCGTACCTCCAGCGCTGCCTGGAGTTTTTTCGTTGGCTAGTCCCAATAAAACTAGACAATGTTCGTTTGACGTCAGGGTTTGGCGGTCGTAGGGCTAATTTTTGGCAAAGTGGAGACATGCCTCTGCGGGTGGGCGAAGCAGCCGGGTTTCAGGATTACCTGTGGGGTTTTGGGATTCGCTATGCACTGCATTCCGGTTACCTGGCGGCCCAGGCTATTGCCCATGGCTCGGACTATCATCGATCCATCCACACTCAAATCTACCCATTGATTTACACCTCTCTACTCAATCGGGCAGCCTACGATCACAGCGGCGATCGCGTGTACCGTCTGTTGATTGATAGGTTTTCAAGATCACCGCAGTTGATAGAACTGCTGCGCAGACGGTATCGCGTTAAGATTCCAAGCCATCTGCTTTGGCTGTTTCGGCAAGCTCAGGTGAATGCAACTGCTCCAATAAGGCCCAGATGAAAACAAAGTTGATTAAGACTGGTCTCTGGATTCATACCACAATCACCACCCTGGCAGGGTTATACTTATTTCTCTTACCGCAAACGGTCAGCCTGGTATGGCCTTGGGTCTTTCCTCCCCTGGCGGCTCGTTTCATGGGTTCACTTCTCGTGGGCGGGGGCGTTTGTACCGCCCTGGCTGCGCTGGCGCCTTCCCCTATACCCGTCGGAGGCCCGGCATTACTCGGCCTGGGCGATCTGTTGATTGCCTCCGTTGGCGTAATTGATATCGGAGAGATAGGTCTGAATGGGCGCCTGGTTTTATGGCTGGCGGCGCTCAGTGGGCTGGCGCTTCTGTTAGGTATAACGCTTCTCCTGGGCCGTGGCCAGGAAAGCACGGCGAAAGGCCGGTGGATGGTTACTCGCGGTATGCGAATTTATTTCATCATCCACCTGGCTGTCGTAATCCCGGTTGGGCTGACAATGTACTTTATGCCCGCTCTGGCGAAGAATCTGTGGCCCTGGGGATTATCTATCGTCAATGTTCGGCTGCTTGGAGCTTTCTTTATAGGCGCCAGTATCCTTTCCTTATGGAGCTTGCGCCAAAGGAGCTGGCAGGCTGTTCAACCTCTTATAGGTCTGTATGCCGTGTTTACCTCCCTGGCGACGTTGGCTTCAATCATCCATTTCAGCCTGTTCAACCCTGCGCGCATCGTCACGTGGTTATTCTTCGCCCTTTATCTCTTCGTCGGAATCGGCGCGTGGATCTTCCTCGGTAGGAACATTCACTGGCAAAAACGATCTCTCGAGGGGAATGAAAAAACACCCTGACATAAAGTGCAGGTGCAGATTGCTGTATAATGAATAGTGCGGTGCTGCAGACAGATTGGTTTGTAGCTGTACTCTACTTGCAGCGAAGTTTTTATTCCACCTGCAGACTCGAACACATTCGCTTAAGTGATGACGAGGCACATATGAATCGATTGCTTATTCAGACTATCCTCAGAATGTGTGGAGAAGCAGCCTTAATCGCCATTGCCGCAGGAATCATCGTCGGAATAATTGGTTATTTGAATCAGTGGGATACTGCCCTTCAGTACAGCAATGCTTTCTTCATCGCAGGTAGTCTGGTGATTATCGCCGGTTTATCAACCAAAATGGCCGCCGGACAGGAGTGGGGCCTATTCCAACGAGCCCATACAGAAAGTTTTCGCAATATGAGCCCAAGTGAGAGGGCAAGCTTTATCGTAGATGCGAGCAGTTCTGTACACCTGGTGATTTTGGGGCTGTTGAGCGGTATTTTGCTAATCCTTATCTCTATGCTGGTGATGCAGGTGTTCTAGTGGGGTTGCTTTCTGAGCTTGTATGCAGATGACGACCAATTTATCTACAAACCAGCCCTCAGAAGATCCGGTCATCAAATGGCTGCTTGATTCAGACCCCTCGATTCGCTGGCAGGTGAAGCGCGACCTGCTGAAGGAGCCGGACGAGGAGGTCACAACTGAGCGGGAGCGAGTCGCCACCGAGGGCTGGGGCGCCTGCCTGCTCGCTCTCCAGGGGACCGATGGGCGGTGGGGAGGCGCGGCGTGGAACCGGGGATGGAACTCCACGATGCACGTCTTGATGTTACTGCGAGACCTGGGCCTTGACCCAGCCAGCTCCCAGGCGCGTCGCGCCTTGGGTCTCGTCCGTGACAGCGTGACCTGGAAAGGCTGTGGGCCACAGGAGTGTGATGACAATCCATTCTTCGCCGGCGAACTGGAACCCTGCATCAATGGACAGGTGGGCGCAGCCGGCGCTTACTTCGGCCAGGACGTCCAGAGTGTGATTGACCGGCTGCTCTCCGAGCAACTGCCCGACGGCGGCTGGAACTGCGAAGCGCCGAACGGTTCGACACACTCCTCATTCAACACCACAATTTGTGTGCTGGAGGCCTTGCTTGAGCACGAGCTGAACGGCATAATCAGTCCGCAGGCGGTTGAGGCCCGTCTGCGCGGCCAGGAGTACCTTCTCGAGCGTCGATTATTCCGGCGGCGCTCCACTGGAGAGGTGATCGAGCGCGATCGTAAGGGAGGGGCTGCCTGGATTCGTTTCGCCTTCCCGACATGGTGGCATTACGATGTACTGCGTGGACTCGAGTATCTGCGCCGCGCAGGCGCCAGCCCCGACGAACGCGCCGCGGAGGCGATCGAGCTGGTCGCCTCGAAGCGCGGTAGCGACGGTCGTTGGCCGCTCGAGACCCGTTACCCTGGCATGATGCCGGTCGAGATCGACGATGGTGAGGGCCGGCCGAGCCGCTGGAACACGCTGCGCGCTTTGCGAGTGCTAAACTGGTATTCCTCACGAGATTAGCGCGGACAAGCTTTAAGGAAACATGGAACGACCTTGTGATTCGTTGCATACCACAGAAACAACCTGGTGGTCACACGACCAGATGCAGTGGACGGTGCTGTACCCAGTCCGTCAAGATTGGCATGAGACGGTTTTCTGCACCAACCACTGCGGACAAGATCTCCTTCACGAATAAAATTCTGGGCAGTGCTAGCCTGTGCTCAAATTGATATCACTTTTACCCTTGACTTGGAGTTAACTCTAGGTGATACACTTTCCTTCAGGATTGAAAATGCAAATGAACACACAAACCGGTCAATCAGAAGATTGAAAAGAATTAATAAAATGGAAACACGACAACTCGGAAAAAGCAGTCTCAAGGTTTCAGCGCTCGGACTGGGGTGCATGCGCATGAGTTTTGGCGATACCCCAACCGACAAACAAGATATGCTGAGATTCATGCATAAGGCTGTTGAGCGCGGCGTCACTTTTTTTGATACGGCGGAAGTTTATGGGCCGTTCACTAACGAGGCGCTGGTGGGTGAAGCCCTGGAGCCTTTTCGCGGCAAAGTGGTGATTGCCACCAAGTTTGGGTTTAAACATGACCCTGAGAAGGGACCTCATCCAGGTGTTGGCCTGGACAGCCGCCTGGAGCAAATCAGGCGTGTTGCCGAGGCGTCGCTGAAGCGGCTGCGTGTCGAGGCAATCGACCTGCTCTACCAGCACCGGGTCGACCCGGATGTGCCGATTGAAGATGTAGCCGGAGCGGTCAAGGACTTGATCCAGGCTGGCAAGGTTAAACATTTTGGGCTATCCGAAGCAAACGCCGGCACGATCCGCCGGGCCCACGCAGTCCAACCGGTCACCGCCTTGCAGAGCGAATATTCGATCTGGTGGAGAGCCATCGAATCGGCTGTTCTTCCAACCTGCGAGGAGCTGGGAATTGGCCTGGTGCCCTACAGCCCACTGGGTCGGGGATACCTGACCGGCAAAATCGACGAGAACACCACCTACGACAGCACCGATATCCGCAGCCGCAATCCCCGCTTTACCCAAGAGGCGATCAAGGCAAACCGAGTCGTGATCGATCTGTTGGAGCGGATTGGCGCGCAAAAAGGAGCCACCCCTGCGCAGATTGCTCTGGCCTGGCTGTTGGCGCAAAAGCCCTGGATCGTACCAATACCCGGTTCTCGCAAACTCGAACGCCTGGATGAGAACCTCGGAGCGGCGAAAATTGAGCTGACCGAAGTTGATCTGGATGAAATCAATCGGGCCATGTCACAGATCAGCGTGGTGGGCAGCCGCTATTAGTATGAAAGATACTCTATCATCGCATGGTCCAGACAGTGGAAGCAAGGCCAGCCTAATGGAGCCAGGCGTTTCCCCCTGGAGCCCACTCCGCCGGTCGGTCTTTCGATCCATTTGGATCGCCTCGGTCGCTTCAAATGTGGGTTCAATGATGCAGACCGTAGGGGTGGGCTGGCTGATGACTTCGCTGACGCCTTCCCCGCTCCTGATAGCTCTCATGCAGACAGCCACCAGCCTGCCCATCTTTTTACTCGGCCTGCCAGCCGGCACCTTTTCTGATCTGCTTGACCGTCGCAAAGTGCTGCTCTTCACCGAGGGTTTTTTACTGGTGATGGCGCTTTCGATGGGCGTTTTGACGCTGACCGGTCATATTTCTGTCTGGCTTCTGCTGGGGATCACTTTCCTGATGGGCCTGGGGGCCGCCTTTGATGGCCCGGCCTGGCAAGCCATCCTGCCCGACCTGGTTGAGCGCAAAGAACTGCATGCCGCAGTTTCACTGAACTCAACCGGGTACAATATCGCTCGCGCTCTCGGCCCGGCGTTGGGCGGCATTATCGTGGCGCTGGCCGGCCCAGCAGCGGTCTTCTTGCTGAACGCAGTCTCCTTTCTGTGCGTGCTGGCAGCGATTTACTTCTGGAGGCAGGAAAAAATCCAGCGCAGTACCCCGCCTGAATATATCCTCGGAGCCACCGTCTCAGGGCTGCGCTACGTGAGCCATGCCCCAGCCATGCAGTCTGTGCTGGTGCGCATTGCCGCTTTCTCCGTCGGCGCCAGCGCCCTGTGGGCGCTGCTGCCCATCATGGCCCGGCGTGAGCTGGCCCTCGATGCCACCTGGTACGGCATCGTCCTGGGAAGCCTGGGTTTCGGCGCCGTGAGCAGCGCTCTGCTGCTGCCCTGGCTGCGGAAAACGATCCCGGTTGATCACCTGACTGCCCTGGCTACCCTGGTTTTTGCTGGAGCCACCCTGGCCCTGGCATATTTGCACTCAATACCTTTGTTGTTATTGGGCTTGATGGCGGGCGGCATGGCCTGGCTGGCCATGATGTCCAGCCTGACTGCTGCTGCACAGACGGCGTCGCCGGCCTGGGTGCGGGCGCGCACATTGGCAATTTACATGTTGGTGTTTCAGGGGACCATGGCACTCAGCGCTTTCGGCTGGGGCATCCTGGCCGAAAGGGTGGGCAATCCCATCGCCCTGACCTGCGCTGCGGCAGCCCTAATTCTCGGGTTGGCGACCATCCTGCGCTGGCCGCTGCGCCCCATCCTGCACCTGGACCTCAGCTACTCCATGCATTGGCGCGAACCCCAGATCGTGCTCACCCCTGAGCCGGATGATGGGCCAGTTTTAATCACGGTGGAACACCGCGTTTCCACCGAACATTCGGCCGATTTTATCAACGCTATGCAAGACATGCGCCGTTTCCGCTACCGCGAAGGCGCGATTCGTTGGGACCTATTCCGCGATTTGGCGGATCCAGACCGGTACCTGGAATCGTTTGTCGCCCCATCCTGGGCCGAGCACATGCGCCAGCATGCCCGTGTGACAGTAGAAGACCAGGGCATTGAGGCGCGCGCCTTTGCCTACCAAAAGCCCGGCGTGGAGCGGATCACCGCACATATGATCGCCGCACGCACCTATGTACAAGATGCGTTGGTCGAGCCCCCGTATGCGGAGCTGTCATGACCATCCATTTTTTGGGAAAATGACCATAAACTAATTCTCACCGGGTTACTGCCTCAAGAGTGGTTGCCGGCTGCTTTCTGGCGGATTCTCGGGCAGAATAATCAATAAAATGGAAACAGGAGGATCGACAGCAGTATGGAAGAAACTAGAATGATTACCCAGGTATGCATCGTGGTCAGAGATGTCAGAACAGCCAACGAAAATTGGGCAAAGATCCTGGGGATTCCTGAGGAAAAAATTGGAACCGTTTTCCCACCTGGTATACTCCACTATACCCACGAGAAACCGGCAGAATACACAGATTGCCAGGTTGCCAAATACCAACTCGACAATTTCGTTCTTGAGTTGATCCAACCTGGGACAAGCCCCAGTCCATGGAGGGCATTTCTGGAAAAACATGGGCAGGGCGTTTTTCACTTCTGCATTCAAGTCAACGACAGGAAAGGGTTTCAAAAGAAGCTATCTGATATCGGTGTAAATCTCCCCTATCATATTGGTTATCACTCGGGAGGTTCGTACAGTTATGTCGACTCAAAAGAGCAGTTGGGATTGGAGCTCAGCGTGAATAATGAGGCTGATTACTCTGAGCTAATGCAAAACCTGTTAGATGGGAAAGCTTCCCCTTTGGATGAGATTTGGTGATGATCTTGTCCCTTAATTTCAAGGAGTGTCATGAATCAAGCGAATGACTGGCCAAAAGGAATTTTTGCCATTACGTTATTTACTGAGGACTTGGAGGCATCCAAAGAGTTCTACCAGCGGGCTTTTGGACTCCCCGTCCAATACGAGGATGCAAACTCAGCAGTCTTCAATTTCGACGGCACCCTGATCAATTTATTGCGGATCACCCAGGCCAACGAACTCATCGAGCCTGCCAAAGTCGCAGGTCACGATTCGGGCGCTCGCTTTGTATTCACGATCCACGTGGATGATGTGGACGCCATGTGCGTCTGGTTGTCGAGGCAGGGGGTGAAACTGCTGAACGGCCCAATGGATCGACCATGGGGCATCCGCACAGCCAGTTTTATGGATCCGGCTGGGTATATTTGGGAGATTGCAAGATAAACTCTTTTGAGCAGGTAAGTCTCGTCGCCTTTGCGAAAACATTGACGTGTTCTTCATCTTGCAGGACAATGGACCGGCGAAGGCAGATCATTGATGAGAAATATATGCGAGTACCTGGGCGGTCGCGCCGATAAGAACTTTCTTGGCACCGGGAACATCGGCCTGCAAATGGGCGCTTTGGAATCCAGGCTGATCTTCGTGCAAAAATGGCAGCCAGAGAACCTGTTCCCTTGGGCAGCCGGCGGCGTCCGATCCTGGGCTCCCGATCGGGTGGAAATGGAAGAGACTGCTCCCCCGTTTGGGGCTCGCCTTTCGCTTTTACCCTCTGCGCGTTGGATCTGCGTCGCGCGCAATGATATCCTGGGCTTGGCGCTTGAGTGGCAAAATGACACCCCACAGCCAATTACAGTCCAGGCTTCCTTTTCTGGGTTGCTGCCTGGCGCCGCCAGGCCAGGCGCGGCCACCGAGGCCGGATTGCTGTATGCAGAGTCTCCCTACAGCGAGAGAGTGCCCGAACCGGTCCACTACGCGCTGGCCTCCTCTCTGACGCCGCAGAGCGTAGAATTCAGCGGAGTAGAATACCAGGTCGCATTTACATTCTCCCTTGCACCACAAGCGCGCTTAACGCTGACTCTCTTGTTGGGAATCGGTACTGACCAACGAGCCGTTGAAGCAGCGTTAAGCGGTTGGATCGAGAGTGCAGATTTGCTCAATTCAGTCCGGCAAGACTGGAATGCGTGGTTTGACCGGGAGATTCCCCGTTTCCAGGCAAGCAATCCTTACTTTGAAAAACTGTATTACTACCGCTGGTGGTCACTTTACACAAAAATGATTACCGCGCGCCTGGGGCATTTCCTCTACCCTGCACCTCGCGAGGGCACCGTTGCTTTTGAAGGTTGCGTGTCTTATTCCGGGGCGTGCATTTCGGTTGATGAACTGCGCTGGATGAGAAACCCGGCCTGGGCATTCTCCACCACCAAAGAGTTCTTCTCACCAGAGAATCTGAATGACGGTTACCTGGCAAACCATATCTGGGATTGGGGCATCGATGGAGATGAGAGCAACCAGGATGCTTCGGGCCGTTCGGTGCCCTATCAAAATTATGCCGTTGCCGCTTTCCACGGCGCCCTGCTAGTGCATCCCGATGAAGGCTTGAAAACCCTACGAGCGACTTGGCCACACTTGTGCAGCAACCTGGAGTCATACCCGCGGCTGTTCGATATCGACCAGGATAACCTCTACGAGACTTACCCCTGGAGCAACTCAGCCGGACAGGAATGGGCGGCGCGCTTTTTATACTTTAACCCGATTTCCGAAATCTTGCGTTACGAACGAGACAGAACTTACTCTCCGGATGGATCGTGCGGAGACGCCGATCTCGAACTGCTGCAAAAAATTCGGGCAAGTGTAGTGACGGATCCAGCATTACACTGGCCGCAAACCACACAAGCGTTGTATCAACGCTACGCAGAAGACCGCGACCACCGCCTTGCAACGGTTGACCAGTGTGCCTACGCTTACAGGAATTTCGCTTCTGCTGCCAGCCTCGCCCATCAAATAGGCGATCTCGCATTGGAAAACCGTTACGCCAGCCTGGCTGAGCGCACCCGTCTCCAAATGCTGGCTGTCATGTGGCATCCACAGGATGCTTTCTTTTATGATGTAAAGCCGATCGTGTACAAGCACGCCCGCGTTAAATCTGTGACTGGGTTTTATGTCTTTTGGGCCAGGATTGCCAAAAATGAGCACCTTCCCATGCTGCGGCATCTCTTCAATCCAAAGACTTTTTGGACCTCATTTCCCCTGCCATCTCTGCCGCTGGATTATGAAAAGTACGCCGAACTCCAGGCGGCGAATTGGACTTATTGGAACTACTGCACCTGGCCTAGAACGACTTGCCACGTAGTGGACGGCTTGCTGTGGGCCGCGAAAGCGCTGGATTCGACACTCGCCAAAAACGCCGCCCTTCTTTTCGACAGGTACACCCGTATGCACTTCCCCAATGGCGATATCCACCGGCCCAACATCGCTGAGCGGTATGACCCACACACAGCGGAACCCATGTTTGCTAACCTTGACTACAATCACTCGTCCTGGATTGATCTCCTGATCCAACATGTAGCCGGCCTCACACCGCAAGACACGGATGAAATCATCATCGATCCGGTTGATATGGGCTGGGCATCCTTTTCCATGACCAACATCCGGTATCGAAACCACGATGTGGATGTTGAATTTGATCGTGAGCGAGGATTGGTGGTGCGTTTAGATGGAGAAGTGAAAGCCAGCACACCAAAGCTTCAAAAGTTGGTTATCCAATAGTGGGTTAGATCTTCCCCATAAAACCGAAATTTCAGCGGTCTGGTTTCTGCCAGGCGGTTCTTGCAATTTAAGCACCAGGCGGTTGTAGGTGTTTTTTTCATTCCGCCTTGGCATTCAATAGAAACAGGATTTCATATATATATTATCGGAATATTGTCCGACTATTTGCATCTTTTGTCCGAGAAATCCATCGAAACGGTTGATATAGTATAAGGCATAAGGAATGCGAAATGCCTACGACCGCTTCTCAGTTTAAAGCAGTGAAAAGCATCATTCTCGTGGAGGATAATTCGCTCATGAGAGACTTATATTGTCGCGAATTGAGCAATCGCTTCGAGGTAATCGCTTTTTCGGATTATGAGGGCGTTATCGAAGCGCTACAGAGTCAACCTATTGTCGCTGTGGTGCTCGAGTCGGAACTTCCTTCAAAGAAAGGTTGGCAGTTGCTTGCCGAGATCAAGCAGTCCTTCAACACACCCGTTGTTCTTTTCAACGCAATCGATTCACGCAAAAAAGCAATGGAAGCCCGGGCCGACGTGTATTTATTAAAACCCGTTACTCCATCTTTATTAATCGAAACCCTTCTACAAATTAGTGAAATGAATCCCGACCAAAATTCAGGTATTGCACAAAGGAGATGACCCATGGCGACTAGCAGTTCAAACAGCATGAGCCGTTCGCTCGGCAAACCAGGTTGGATGAAGCAGTGGACTTCCCGGGAAACCCTGGTAGCCTTGCTGTTCATCTTACCCAGCTTAGTCGGTTTCATCACCTTCTACGCCATCCCGGCGGTGCGCGGGGTGTATTACAGCTTCACCGATTGGGATATGCTCCACGATCCCAAGCTGGTCGGCCTCGATAATTATGTCAAGATTTTATCGGACAGCCAGTTCTGGCATTCCCTGCAGGTCACGGCTTATTATGTACTGCTCAATATCCCGATCCAAACCGCCCTGGCTGTCGGCCTGGCAGTGATGATGGACCGCGTAGTGAAATCAACCTGGCTGCGCAGCATCTTTATCTTGCCGTGGCTGCTGCCTTCCGTCACGGTAGCCATGGTGTGGGCATGGATGATGAGCCCGGGCCTGGGCATGATTGGTTTGACATTCAAAGCCCTGGGGCTGACAGCCCCACCCCTGCTGGGTTCTACAGACCAGGCCATGCCCTCCATTGCCATGATTAATATCTGGCAGTACACCGGAAACGCGGCGCTGTTGGTCTTTGCCGGTTTGCAGACTATTCCCAAAGAGGTGTACGAAGCCGCCGCGATCGATGGCGCTGATGATCTGCGCATCTTCTGGCAGATCACCTTACCGCTCCTGCGTCCGGTGTTGGTCTTTGTGCTGGTCACAACCGTCATCGGCTCATTCCAAATTTTCGATACAATTGCCGTCACCACCAAAGGCGGTCCAGTCGACGCGACCCGTGTTGTGCTTTGGTACATTTATGAGTACGCTTTCAGCCGCTTCAAAATGGGCTATGCCACGGCTGTTTCCATGATCGTCTTTGCGATCCTGATTGTGGCAACAATATTCCAAATGCGCATCTTGCGCGCAGACCAATCTGATCTGGCTTAATACTGGGCCCCGGAGGAAATGCCATGACACCCTCAACTTTGTCAGCTAAAAATAACCCTGGCCTCTCGCCTGCCAAAAGGATCAATACAATCATCGCCTGGGCTGTCATCACGCTGGCGATCATCGTCACGCTGCTGCCTTTCTGGTGGGTTATACGCACGGCTCTTTCCAGCCAAAAGAGCGTGATTGCGCATCCCGAATCCTTCCTGCCAGTTGATTTTACCACCATCAATTTTGCCCGCGTGTTGGGCATGACGGATAAAGCCACAGCCATCGCCGCTGGCGGTTCTGGCCAAACGATCAACTTCTGGCTTTATCTGCGCAACTCGATCATTGTGGTGCTGCTGACCGTGGCCGGCCAGACCTTTTTCAGCTCGATGGCGGCGTACGCCTTTGCCCGCATGCGCTTTCCCCTCCGCAACCAGATATTTTTCCTGTACCTGGCAGCCTTAATGATCCCTGGGATCGTGACGCTGATCCCCAATTATCTGTTGATCCACCGCGATTTGAAATGGGATAACACTTTCCTGGGAATTGTCGCTCCCAGTCTGTTGATGTCTCCTTTCGCCGTCTTCTTCATGCGCCAGTTCTTCCTGGGTATCAACCACGAGCTGGAGGAGGCTGCTGCGCTGGACGGCGCCAATATCTTTACAATCTTCTGGCGCATCATTGTTCCGATCAGCGGTCCGCCCATTGCTACGTTGTCCATCCTGACATTCGTCAGCACGTGGAACACATATCTTTGGCCGTTCCTGGTCGGCAATAAGGAGAACGTACGAGTGCTGACGGTGGCCCTGGCGATCTTCAAATCCCAGACACCCCAGGGCGCGCCAGATTGGACCGGTTTAATGGCAGCTACCCTGATCAGCATTTTACCCACATTGCTCGTATTCCTGTTCCTGGGCCGGCGGGTAGTGAACTCGATCCAATTCACCGGTTTTAAATAAAAAGGAAATGATCTGCTCAAGGAGGTGGCGCAGATTGATTAACAAGCAAAAACTTATATCGATCAACAATTGAAACCAATCAAATTCATTTATAAGGAGAAAAAGATGTACGTCAAAAAAAGCCTTACCGTGGTTGCCAGCCTGATCGTGATGTTGAGCATGCTGCTGAGCGCCTGCGGTGGCGCCGCTACCACCGCCGCTACCACCGCCGCCCCCACTTCAGCGGAAAGCACTTCGCCAACTGCCACCACCGCGTCAGCCGCTCCCTCTGGTGAAAGCGTCACAATCCGCTACGTCATGTGGGATGCCAACCAACAGGCCCCTTACCAGACCTGCGCCGATGCCTTCCACCAAAAGTACCCCAATATCACTGTGAAAGTGGAACAGCAGGGCTGGGATGATTATTGGAATGCGATCCAGACCGGCTTTGTCAGCGGCGACGCCCCCGATGTTTTCACCGATCACCTGGCCAAGTATCCTGAATTCGCGCTGAAAGAACAAATCATGGATATCCAGCCCCTGGTCGATAAAGACAAGGTCGATCTGAGCATCTACCTGCCCGGCCTGGCTGACCTGTGGGTGAGACAGGGCAAGCGCTACGGCCTGCCAAAGGACTGGGATACAATCGCTGTCTTCTACAACAAAGATATGTTTGACAAAGCCGGAATCGATGTCTCGGTCATGAAAGATTGGACCTGGAACCCGACCGATGGCGGCACATTCGAACAAACCGTTGCCAAGCTGACCATCGACAAAAACGGCAAGAATGGTCTTGACCCAGCCTTCGACAAAGCCAATGTAGTTCAATACGGCTTCATTCCTCAAGGCGGCGGCGGTTTCTCCGGCCAGACTCAATGGTCAATGTTTGCTGTAAGCAATGGCTTCAAATTCACTGATGGCCCCTGGACTACCAAGTATTATTACGATGATCCCAAGCTGGCTGAGACAATGGTCTGGTACCGCAGCCTGATCGACAAAGGCTATGCTCCCAAGTGGGAAGACATCTCCAGCGTGGGCGGCGATGCCACCTTTATCGCAGGCAAAGGCGCCATGACGACCGAAGGCTCCTGGCAGGTGGGTTACTTCCTGGATAACAGCAAATTCGGCCTGGGCTTTGGTTTACTGCCCGTTGGTCCTCAAGGCCGCAAGTCGATGTTCAATGGCCTGGCTGACTCCATCTACGTGGGTACCAAGCATCCTAATGAAGCCTGGGAATGGGTCAAGTTCGCCGCCTCTCCAGATTGCGCCAACATTGTCGGCGACAGTGCAGTTGTGTTCCCTGCCCAGCAGTCCGGCGTCGAACGCAACCTGGCAGCGCGCAAGGCTAAGGGCGTGGATGTGAGCGCCTTCACGATTGAAGGTCTGGATCCCAAGAGCACCTTCCTCTTCCCCATCACCGACCATGGAGCGGATATTGCCAATATCATGGGTCCGGTGATGGACAGCATCATTCTAGGCCAGGCTACCCCGGATGTGGCCGGTGCCCTGAAAGCTGCCAACGACCAGGTAAATGCTTTGTTCAAGTAAAGTCTCCTATTCTTATGCATGAACGTGAGCATCGAATCCAGCGCTTGCACGGGTTCGATGCTCACAACCCACTTCAAACAACTTTTTAATCACAGGCAAGGATGAACCGCATGGCAAAGCTGCTGCAGAAGAAAAATGTCGTTCTCTTCGTTGGCGCGCTGGCCCTTGCTTTATTGATCTATTTCCTCGGCCAGAGTTCTCGGGCTAACCTTCAAAATTCCCAGGCATCATTTTTTTTATCGGCTTCTAAGACGGCCAGGACACCCATCAAGATCTCATCCCTGCCTTTGAACAACAAAGCTGCGTGCACAGGTAACTTTCGCCTTTTGGCCCTGGATCACATTACTTCTGCACACACCCAAGATATCCACCAGTTTGAGGGCAACGGCGCCGGTGTTGCGATTAACGATCTCAACAATGACGGTCTCCTGGATATTGTTCTCGCCAACCTCAACGGGCCCTCATCCATTTTCTGGAACCGCGGCAACTTCCAGTTTGAGAAACAAGCCCTGGATGATACCAACGCCCGGGCGGTCAACATAGTCGATGTGAACGGCGACGGCTGGCAAGATATTGTTTTTACCCACCTGACTGCTCTGCCTGGTTACTGGCTCAATGAAGGCACTGCACCGGGAGTGGAGCACCCAAGTTTCAAACACAGTTCTCTGCCAGGGGTAGCGCAGCCCGCCCATTCAATGGCTTGGGGGGACTTAAACGGAGATGGCGCCCTGGACCTGGTAGCCGGTTCTTATGATGCAGAGTTAAATCTCCAGCCTGGAGGCGCCTTCCTGTTCTCTGACGGAGCCGGGGTCTTTTATTACGAAAACCAGGGAAACGTTTTCAACGCCACCCGCCTGGCAAAACAATCCGAGGCCCTGGCAATCGCATTATTCGATGTAAACCGGGATGGACATGCCGATATCCTGGTTGGAAATGATTTCGATATGCCCGACCAGGCCTGGTTCTGGAGCCCAACCAGTTGGCAGCCGGGTGCGCCGTTTTCGCGCACATCACAGCACACAATGAGCTTTGATTGGGGCGATATAGACAATAATGGCAGTTTTGAATTCTTCGCCACTGATATGAACCCGTATGAAGTCGATATCGATGAATTAGCGCCGTGGGTGCCGATGATGCGCAGCATGCCTCACCGGCTTTCCAATACCGATGTCCAACGGGCTCAAAACGTTTTACAAATCCTGGGGGCTGACGGGCAATACCACGAGGATGCCGGTGGGCGCGGGGTGATCGCCAGCGGCTGGGGCTGGTCGGCCAAGTTTGGCGATTTGAACGATGACGGTTACCTGGACCTATACAATGTCAATGGCATGATCGACATCGGTCTGTTCCGCTACATGCCCGGCGGTGAATTGGTGGAGAGCAACCAGGCGTTTCGCAACCAGGGAAAAGGGAATTTTAGCCCGGCGCCAGAATGGGGTCTAGGCTCGACTGCCAGCGGCCGCGGGATGAGCCTGGCCGACTTAAACAATGACGGCAGGCTGGACGTGGTGATCAATAACCTGCGCAGCCCCGCTCAGATCTATGAAAACCAGATCTGTGGCGGGGGGGCCGTGGAGGTAGACTTGCATTGGGCAGGCAGTAAAAATACGCGCGCCATTGGCGCACGCCTGGCCCTGCAGACCTCTGCCGGGAGCTTTTACCGAGATGTGCGCGCCAGCAGTGGATACCTGTCAGGCGATCCGGCGCGAGTCCATTTCGGCATCCCATCGGGAGCATCCATTCAAAGCCTGGAAATTGAGTGGCCGGATGGACAGACGTCCAATATTGATTCAATTGCAGCCAACACCTTGCTGACCATCACCCGATGAAGAAGATCCGCTTTTACCTGCCAGCCGCGCTGGTTATCTTGGGATTTGCAACTTATTTCTGGCTGAAACCACACGCTTTTTATGGCAATGCGGTTGAGCCGCCGCTGCAAGCGCCAAATTTCACATTAACCAGCGATCAAGGCTCAAAATCGCTACAGGATTTTCACAGCAGGCTGGTGATGCTTTATTTTGGTTACACTTACTGCCCAGATGTCTGCCCGGCTACAATGGCGAATGTCAAACGGGCGCTCGAATTGATGGGTGAGAAAGCCCAGAATGTGAGCATGGTGATGATTTCTGTCGATCCTCAGCGCGACACTCCCCAGCGCCTGGCCGCGTATGTCCACAACTTCAACACTGCTTTCACCGGCCTGACCGGCAGTAAAGAGCAGATTGACCAGGTGACAAACCAGTTCGGAATTTATTACAAAGAACGCGACGGCTCCTCTGCTGGTTCGTATTTCGTGGATCACACGGCAGCGCTGTTGATCCTCGACCAGGCAAAACGCATTGTTTTGCAGATTCCATTCGGAAACAGCCCCGAGCAAATCGCGGATGATCTCAGTTATCTGTTGAGATAGTTCTTAATGAAAGGCTGACAGATGATGACTGCCCAAACAACTCCATTCCACTTGCCTTCTATCCCCATTTGGGATCTTCTCAATCCGCGCCGGCGCACCCTGCAGGTTGTCTTAATTTTTCTTTGCAGCCTGGGCGTCGATTGGCTGGGGATGACAAGATATCGTTGGCCACTTTGGCAGGCTACTGCGGTCACCCTGGCATTCATGTTCTTTGCCCTGCTCGGCAAGTGGCGAGACGACCTGCGCAACTATGGCGTGATTGCCATGGGGCTGAGCATTTTACTGACTGCCCAGGGTTTTCATATGGTGGAACACCTGGTGCAGTGGGCGCAGTATTATATACTCAACTATACGATGCAAAATTCCGTTGGCCTCCTTTCACCAGCTAACAGCGAATGGGTCCACTTCACTTGGAATTGGTCTGTGCTGATCCTGGTTGGGACTTTAATCGCCCTTGGTATGCGGAACAGTTGGGCCTGGGCACTCCTCATTTACTCTACTGCCCATACCAGCGAGCATACTTACCTTTTTTTTCGCTTTCTCCAAATGACAGATAGGTTGAAGGTCCTTTGCGGGACATCCATCCCAGCTCAAGGTTTGCCTGGCATCCTGGGACAAGGAGGCTGGCTGGCTCAAAGCGATTTGACCCGCGGTACTTTCCTGTCGCGCATTCCTTTTTTGACCACGGCTATCCGTCTGGATGTGCATTTCTGGTGGAACATCGGAGAGACTGCGCTTCTGCTGCTGGCGGCGCACGCCTTCCTGAAAACCGTCCTTTACAAAACGCCTCCATCAGCAGTTGATTCAAGACAGCCATCCCAATCATGATATACAGGAGGATTTTCAATTATGCCAATTCATGCTGCGAACAGCGGATGGGTACTTGAAACGTCCCAGACCGCCTACGCGATCGGCCTTAACGCCGCCGGCCTGTTGGCTCAGCGTTACTGGGGTGCTCGGCTCCCCTACCCAGGTGATTATCCTGACCCACTGAACCCGGTAGAGCGCACCTCATTCGATTCGTCCGCCCATATGACGCCCGAGGAATATCCCGGCTATTCAGCTTTGCGTTTCACCGACCCGGCGTTTCTCGTCTCATTCTCAGACGGCGTACGCGATGTCGTTTTGATTTACAAAGATTATTCGGTGATCGATACGGCAAAGCCAGAGCTCATTCTTCGACTGCAAGATGCGCACTACCCACTGACCATCGAACTGCACTACCGCCTGCACGAAGCGTATGACTTGATCGAACGCTGGGTAACCTTCGAAAACTCTGGCGAGACCCCGGTCTTGATCAAACGCGCGTTTTCTGCCAAGCTCACTCTGCCCCAGGGTGATCACTATTTCTTATCTCACATGTACGGCCGCCATCTCGACGAGTACCATATCCAAAAGGAACCGCTCGTCCCCGGCCTTAAGCATGTAGAAAGCCGGAGGCTGACAACCAGTCACCACAGCGCTCCTTGGTTTGCTGCCAGCCAGAACGCCCAAGAATTTTCAGGTGAAGTTTGGTTTGGCACGCTGGCCTGGAGCGGCAACTGGAAGATCAGCGCTGAAGTGACGGAATTCGCTTCGACTCGTATCAGTATTGGGCTGAATGATTGGGATTTCGCCTGGAAGCTGATGCCAGGCCAGCCTTTTACTACCCCGGCCGCCGTCATTGGTTACACTCAAGATGGCTTTCACGCCGCCAGCCGCACCTTACACGATTACGTTCGCAATGAGCTGCTGCCGCATGGCCCACAGCCGCACAAGGTGCTCTATAATTCTTGGGAAGCCACTTTGTTTAATATCGACGAAGCATCGCAGGCGGAGCTGGCTGAAATAGCCGCCAGGATAGGCGCCGAGTTGTTTGTGATGGATGATGGCTGGTTCCACGGCCGCCTGAGCGATAACGCAGGCCTGGGAGATTGGTGGCCTGACGAGGTGAAATTCCCACGCGGGCTGGGTGGGCTAATCCAAAAAGTCAACGACTTGGGGATGGAGTTCGGATTGTGGGTCGAGCCGGAAATGGTCAATCCAAACAGCGATTTATACCGCACCCACCCTGAGTGGGTCATTCATTTCCCGACCCGCGCCCGCACCGAGGCGCGCCAGCAGTTGATCTTGAACTTTGGTCGGCCAGAGGTTCAAAATTACATGATCGCTGTGCTGGATAAAATCCTGCGTGAAAACAACATCGCCTTTGTCAAGTGGGATATGAACCGCAACGTCAGCGAACCGGGCTGGGAAAACGCGCCTGGCGATCCTCGCGAATTGTGGGTGCGCTATGTCTATGGCGTGTATCGTGTCTGGAGCACGCTGCGTGAACGATTCCCCCGAGTCATCTGGCAGAGCTGCTCTGGAGGAGGCGGTCGCGCCGATTTTGGCATTCTGCGCCTGGCAGATCAGATCTGGATTTCGGATAATACAGAGGCAATTGCCAGGCTGTCCATCCAAGAAGGTTTTTCCCAATTTCTTCCCGCTATTACAATGGAGGCATGGGTAACAGATTGGGGACGCGACCTGGTCCCGCTCGAATTCCGTTTCCACGTCAGCATGTGCGGATCGTTAGGGGTGGGCGGCAACTTGCTGGAATGGAGCCCTGCTGAGCGTGACCTGGCAGCACGCTGCATCCAGCTTTACAAAGAAATCCGTTCAATCATCCAATTAGGCGACCAGTACCGCCTGATCTCGCCTCAAAAGAGTGAGTTCTCTGCGCTGATGTACGTCAACAAAGAGAAGACACGGGGAGTTTTGTTTGTTTTTCGAGTCGTCATGCCAGACCCGGCTAACCTGCCAGTGATCTACTTGAAAGGCTTGCAGCCGGAGGCGTTATACCGTGTGGAAGGCTTCGACCGGCCGCGCTCTGGCAAGGCATGGATGGAAGCTGGAATCAAAATAGAGTTAAAAAATCTGCAGAGCAAAGTGCTGAAAATTGAGCAAATTTGAGCTTGCTGAATCTATCAATGAGACTGCGCCTGCTGGCGGAATGCGCGCGGCGAGCAGGCGCAGTATTTGTGAAAGACCCGACCAAAATAGCTGAAATCCTCAAAACCAACCCGCATAGCAATTTCGGTGATCGAAAGGCTGGTTGCACGCAGTAGCTGCCGTGCTTTCTCTACACGGAATCGATTCAGATATTCCCAGAGTGAAAGGCCCATTTCGTCGCGGAATATCTGGCTCAGGTAGCTCTTGCTGACACCCAGGGTGTTGGTTATTTCTAAAAGCGTGAAAGAGCGATCATAATTTTGATGCAAGAATGCCAGCGCCTGTTTTACCAACTTGCTGGTGGTTTGGGGCAGGGTCTCACCGCCCCCCAAAACTTGCAGGAGCCGCTCGGCGGTTTCCTCCAACGACAAGATATTTTTCGATTGGTAGAACACGCGGTCATAATTCAGGCGTTTGACATCCTCATAAGACAGAACCTGACCGCTCATCACCAAGACAGGCGTTTGAGCTGTGCGCGTCTGCGAGCGGATGTATTCCAGCACCTGAAAACCATCCACACCCGGCATCATTAAATCAAGGATCACTAGGCCTGGCGAGGCTTTGGATAAATAGGCTTGCGCTTCGGCACCGCCGGCCAGGCAGATCGTTGAATAGCCGGGCAGGTGGGCATCCAGAATAGATTTCACTAAATCGCGCGCGCTTTTGTCATCATCGACGATCAGAATCTCACCCTGCGCTTGCTCGAGGCGGAAAGAATCGATTAATTTGATTAAAGAACTGCTCTGGATTGGTTTTAACAGTACATCGGTGAAGCCAGCATCCTCGCCCTGATCGTTGTTGATATCTCCTCCGGCCAACAAGAACGGCAAATGGCAAATCTGCGGATGGCTGCGCAATTTTTGGATCAATGCCCAATCTCTTGGACCTGGCTGCCGGGTGTCCCAGGCGATCAGCTCTGGCCGTCCGCTTTTTAACGCCTGGTTGAGGTCTTCGATGCTGTTCAAAACGTAGGGCTGAAGCCCTTGCCGGGTGCACAAATTCACCAAGGCGGGCGAAACCCGATCGCTCTGCGAAACGATCACAGCCACCGGTTGGGCATCCAGGTTGAGTGTGGCGGGCAAAGGCTCATCCACCAGGTTCGGCAGAGGCAGGTACATATGGAATGTGCTGCCAATACCCGGCTGGCTCTCAAGGGACAGCGAGCCGCCGTGCAGGGTTATCAGGCGGCGCGTGACCGTCAACCCCAGGCCAATCCCTTCGCGGCGGTGCCCAGCAGTCTGCGCAGTGAAGAACGGCTCGAAAATGCGCTCCTGATCTTCCATCGATATGCCTTCTCCAGTATCCTTCACCCATACATGCAGGTAAGGCAAAACGATATCAGCACCTAAAACGATCTCGCCCTGGTGGGTGAATTTGCGGGCATTGCTCAACAGATTGAGCAATATCTGCTTCAGCCGCACCGGGTCGGCGTTCAACATAGGCAGGCGATCGGGGAGTTCCAGTCGCCAGGTGACAGCTTTTTCATTCGTTGGCGTGTCTGCCATGCTGCAGAAGGCATCTTCGATCAGGCCGAGCGGGTCAACAGCCTCGGTGAACAAATCTAATTCATCGATTTCCGCCCGCGAGAGATCGAGCAGATCGTTGATCAGCCGGAGCAGATGCTCGCCGCTGTCATAGATATAACCGATATCGGTTAATAATTTTTCGGGCAGCTCGGTTTTATAGGGGTTGGGCTTTGCAATAGCCGATTGGCTGTAGCCGATAATAATATTGAGCGGCGTGCGCAGTTCGTGACTGACATTGGCGAGCAGGCGGGTTTTCAATTGGTCGGCTTTTTCGGCCCGCGCCTTGGCCGCCAGGGCTTCATCCTGCGCCCGGACAGCTTCGGCATACAGCTCAGCGTTGCGGATGGCAATGCCAAACTGATCTGCCAGGGACTGCAAACCAATCAAATCCTGGCGAGTATGAAACATACTGCCGCTGCTCCTCAGGTCCAGCAAATGTGTGATGGTGCCGCTGAAATGGATTGGCAGCAGCAATCGAGAATTGATCTGCGCCGGTGTGGCGGGTATAAAGAGCGGGCTGTCACGGCGGATTGTCTCGGAAAAGGCCGTTTCTTCTTCAAGCGGCAAACTCACATTATTCTGCCCGCCGCTTTCCAATGCCAGCACACCCGGGTCGCTCAACCAACGGTAAAGGCTGACCTCATCGTAGCCATAATTGGTGCGAATCAGTTCAGCGATCTCGTGCGAAAGCTGGTTCAAATCCAAAATAGCCCCAACGCGCCGGTTGATCTCGAGGCTGGTCTCCAACTGTACCAGGCGCTCTTGCTGAATTTTGCGGTTGAACCCCACCAGGCGGTTCGGCAGTTCAGCAATGGCAATCAATTTTTCCGCCGAGACCTGGTGAACATTCTGGGCAGTCACCAGCCGCAGACGGTAAGGATAGTGAGAGAGCGTGCTCTTGCCGCTTGCAAGATCAAAAGCCACTTGGACAGCATCGCGGCCTAAATCAATGCCGGAGGTCTCAATAGTGGCCGTCATGCTGCCCACGGCAATCGCCGCCAGGGCAAATGGATCTCCGTTGATCCCCACCACAGGCGCGCCTGGCACCAGGCAGTGCAGCGCCTGGGCTGCGTCACGCGCTGCCGCAGCCAGCGTATCAGATATGCCAAAAATGGCGCCCACCGGGCTGGTTGACTGGGTGAGCGATTTTAAAACGGCCTCATACCCGCTGGCGTGTGTCCAACCGGTTGGGATGTGGCGGATCGGAATTTGCGGGTGTGGGCGTAAGGCATCGAGAAAGCCCTGGATGCGGCTGCGGCCGGTTTCGGAACGGCGCGAGGAGCCCAAACCACCGACCAATATGATTTCTCCTCCTGGGCGGTTTACCTGGGCCAGATATTCGCCAGCCATGTGAGCCGCGTCATACAACCCTACTGGTGAAAAGCAGCGCGGGTGCTTGATATCCGTTTCAACCAGGTGGACAATCGTCGCTCCAGCTTCCAGCAGCCGCCAGGCGACATTATTCGGCATGCCCCAGTCGAGCAGCAGTTTTATCTTGAGGGCCAGCAGTTCCTCGAGTAAAGCCGCTTCCTCCTCAACCGAAGGCTCGGACGGCAAGTTCTCTTTCAGATCGACGAGCGTCACCCCCAGGGCCTGGGCGGCCTGGTACATTCCTTCCAGCACCTGGCCCCAATAAGGATCATTGGCATCACCAACCAGCATATCGATGCGCAGGTTTGTGCTTGCATCCACAGCGTGGATTATACCGCAGGATAAACCACCACCAATTCGGCTGACCTAAGAAGACTCTGTTGGCAGGCGAGCAGAACCTGCACTCGCCTGCCAGCACAATACAATGCTAGAAGCTTAACGAAGACGCGCCCGAAGACAGGTATTCCACTGCATTCGCCGCAGTCACGATGCGCGCCCCTTGGATGAGTTGCGTGTCGTTGATGCCGCGCGGCTTAGCACACGCCCCACAGACCCAGATTTGCCCGCCGTTGTCGACGAACGACTTCATCACATCCTTCAGCGGCTGGAAGCCCTCCTTGGCAACATTGTCTGCATAACCACGCGTCGCATTCCACACGCCATCGATCGTCAGCAGAACGACCACTTCCTGATCAGCCGAGGCCGCCACGTTCCCAACCACGAATGATAAGGTGGCGCGTTCGGGATCATCACGCCCATGAGTGCAGTTAATCATTAATTTTGCCATTTCAAACTCCTTTGGCTTCAACCGTCATTTCTTTTGAACAAAAAACTTCAAAGATTGCCCTTCTCCAGCGGCCATTTTCAAAATCGCATTGCCGGTGAGACGGCTCCAGGCCTCGATATCCTCCCTGGCGGTAGGGTCATCGACGCGCACTTCCAACACCTGCCCAGAGCTCAACTCTCGCAGCTTCGAGCGCATGGCGGGTGTGAGCAGTGCACAAGTCGAGCCGTTGGCATATTCGACGGCGCGAAAGTCTAACAGCGCATGCCGCTCAGGGTCACGCGGCTCGCTTTCCTGGAATGGAACTGGCGCCGCCGGAGCGCTGTCATCGAGCGGCTGAAATCCGCTGCACACTAAATGCAGGCGTTCCACCAGGCCATTCCTCAAAGTGCAGTACAACTGCTGTTCGATCACATGCCATGCCCCGTTCCTCTGCAAACGGAATCGATAAAAGATTCCTAACCGCTCGCCCACCACGCTGATTTGCCTGGCTTCGATCTGAATATTGGCGCAGTCGCCAAACCAATCATGGTATTTGGCTACCAGAGCAGTGGCGTTTTCCAGAGTAAGGTATTTCTTTGGCAGGAGTAAAAAACTGGCAATCTCAGGCCGGCAAAAACTTGCCAGCCGGTTGAACGCCCCTTCTGCCACAGCTTCGATCCACATATTACCCAATTCGTGCTGGCCGAGCATATCGGCTGGTTGTTGTTCAATCGTTAAAGCTATCATGTGTTACATCCTTTCTCTAATCTCCTACACAGAGGAATGTCCAGTAAATTAAAGCAAGGATACCCGACCGCCTCTTTACCCGCTTCGGGAGAATTCCCTATATTGGAGTGCGGTTTTCCCTATTTTGTGAAAGGAGAGGTCACAAGATTTTTTTCTGGCGGGCGACGGCAGCCGCTTCCAGGCGGCTGCGCACCTGCAGTTTGGCAAGGATCGCAGATACATGGTGGTCGACCGTCTTGGAGGTGATGCTGAGTTGGACGGCAATCTCCGCGTTGCTGCGCCCCTCGACCAGCAAAGCCAGGATTTGCATTTCTCGCACCGTCAATCCCTCGGGGTTTGCGCGTGTGGAGGCGCGCGCGCCACGCTTCAAACCTTTGACTCCGCCGGCGAGCAGCCGCTCGCGCACCTGGCGCGCCGCTGGCCGGGCGCCCAACTTCTCGAAGATCTCCAGCGCCTCCTGGCGCGCCGCCAGGTCGCCTTCAGCCAGCGCCAGGGCGCGTTCGAAAGGACAGAGGAGGTGCTCCCAGGCTTGAGCCGCGGCGCGCCAGTCACCCGCAATCATCGCCTGGTAAGCCGGAGGGATTGCACGGCTGTCCGGAACGCTCCCTCCGGCTTTCCAGTTCCAAAACAGCATCGCGCCAAGCTGGTAATCATCACCGGCCGAGTATGCCAGGGCGAAGGCTGGTTTTAGCTCTTCGAGCACCTGGCCGGGCTGTCTATCCCACCAGGCCGCTTCAGCGCGGGCCACTGCCATCGGGCAAATGCGTTGGAATTCACCGGTGCCCAACGCCAGATCGCGGGCCTGGTCCAACCAGCGCATGGCCTGAGGGTCTCCCTGACGCGCTTTGAGATGTCCTAGCGTGATGATCCCTGGCAGCGCCATTACGGCTGAGCCGGGATGGAGGGAAAGAACTTTTTCCGCATCTGCTTGCGCTTCTACCCAGCGGCCCTGTTCAAAAAAGCAGCGCGCGCGCCATCCAAACAGGTAGATACTGTACGAATCCAGGTCGCGGTCGGTTGTGTAGGCCAACCCATCCCCCAAGTAACGTTCGCCGAGCGGGTAGTTCCGGTCCTGGATGGCACGGCTGATCAGATTGGCGTAACAGCGGGCAGCATGATCATGCAGATCCCGATCTTTCGCCAGCTTCAACGCACGCTCCAGGGTCGCCCGCCCGCCAGCATCGTCAAACACCATTTCGGCTGACCCGATATTGGTCAACGCATGGATGATAATTTCCGTCTCGTGAAGCTCTTCGGCTAATGTGAGCGCCTTCTTACCCCATTTGATGGCTGCCGCATGTTCCTCCGCCAGCATGTGGAGCTGGGAACGGTTGCTGTAGGCCATGGCCAGCTCTTTTCCCGGCGCCAGCGGCTCCAGCGCGGCAAGAGCTTCTAAGGCAAAAAACTCAGCCTTTTGCTTATTGCCCTGGAACCAATACAGGCGTGACAGCCAGCGCAAATCATCACCGATGCGTTCCGGCTGGCTGGCCAGACGCCAAAGTTCAACTGCCTGGCTGCGGACCTGAATAGCCGGGGCAATCTGGCCGGTCAAGTAATACTCGAATGCCAGTTCATCCAGCAGGCGCGCTCGGGCATCTTCAGGCAGGCGCTGCTGATAGCGCAGAGCAGCCTGATAAAAGCTGGCGGCTTCGCGGTGCGCGCCATGCAGGCTGGCTTGTTGGGCAGCCTGCGAGCAGGTTTCCAGAATCATATCCACATCCCCGGCGTGCGCCGCGTGATGCGCCTGCCGGGCCAGGGGAATTTCACCTGCCGGCCGACCGCGCAAAGCTTTCAGCGCCTGGCGGTGCAGATCTTTCGTGTGGCTGGCCGGCAGAGAGTCTTCGATCGCCAGCCGCGCCAGCTCGTGACGAAAAGACAGCAGATCGCCGTTTTCGATCAGGAACCCACTTTCCAGGCAGGCATCCAGCACCCCAGGGGCTGGATGCAGGATGCTTTCGAGCAGCCAGGGCTCAACCCCTCCTGGGACGATCGACACCAACTCTAAAAGTTCGCCAACCGCGGGCGGCAGGTGAGCCAGCCGCGCCAGGATGGCATCTTTCACTGTGGCTGGCATCTCCCCACTCGGGCTGCGCAGAACTTCGGTGACAAAGAATGGGTTACCGCCCGTAGCCTTGTAAATGCCTGCCGCAGTCCGGCCGGCCCGAGAGGCCAGGGCTTCAACCGCCTGCTCCGAAAGCGGCAGTAAATTGAGCCTGGTTGTGCTCTGCGCCGGCAGGTCGCCCAACACAAAGTGCAGGGGGCGCCGGCCGCCCAATTCATCCTCCCGGTAAGTGAGGATCAGCAGGGCTTTGGTATATCGAATGCGCCTACCCAGGTATTTGATCAGGTCCAGGGTCGCCTCATCTGCCCAATGAATATCCTCAAATACTAAGATCACCGGCAGCGGACTTTCCAACAGGATTTTGTGCAGAGCCGCTGCGGTGGCGACCCACGAGCCGCCCAGGTTCAACAGGTCAAGCAAATGCGGCAAATCTTTAACAGCGATTTCATAAACCGCGCCTAGCGGGCTGGGCGTGAACAGCGGATCGCAGGCGCCCCATAAAATACGCGCTGAAGAGCGGAAGGAATCGGCAAGCTTTGAGACGAAGGCTGTTTTCCCTATCCCCGCCTCGCCGCTGACCAACACGATCCCACCTGAGCCGTTGTACGCCTCCCTGGCAGCCTGGTTAGCCTGCCGCCACTGCGCTTCACGTTCAAGCAACTCGAACGCCATACCTGCACCCTTTTCAATAGTCCAAAAATTATCCTAATTATAGGATCATCCCAAAGCGTGTCAAGCAGGGCGGGGCCATCGAAAAAGAACAAGGTGGCTCAGCAAGGCTGGCAAGGGTGGGATGGACCCGCTCGTGTGTAGGAAATAATGGAATCTTCTTGTTTTTAGACCAAAAGAATAGACGGCTAACGCTGGAGGGCGGGCAAGAATCCCATGTAATCGACGAATATGGTAACCGAAGCGCTGTTTGAGACGCCGTATTGGTTGGTTGCAGTCAGGGTGATGGTGTGTTTGCCCGGTTTTAAGGTGTTGATCGCCACGTTGGGACCAATGCCCAAACCTCCCTGTACATTATCTGTCCACGCCAGAACGGCGTCCGGCAGGGTACCTTCTTCCATGGTGGTTGCCCCGCCGTGCAGCACAACCAGATCTCCCGGGTTGAAGATGGCCTGGCTTGCCGGGCTGATAATGGTCACATCGGGCGCGTGGAAGGGGATGGTAATGTTAGCTGGCGTTTCGTCAAAACCGGTGTTGACGCCGTCCGAGGCCACAACCCGGAAACGCACATCCGATCCGCCTGCCATTGCGTCGACCATCACAGCATAATTCCTAGCAGTCAGGCCGCTTGCCAGCAGCACCCAGCCTTTCCCTCCGTCATTGCTGTAAAAGATCGAATAAGTCAGCGGCAGGTTATCCAGGCTGATGCCCGTCCAGGTGAGAGGCTGGGTGGTGTGGGCCGGCCAGTTGACATTATTGACAGGCGAGGTGATGGTCACCTGGGGAGCATTCTGGGGTACGGCTCGGCTGTCTAAGATTTGCTGCGGCTGCTGAGGCGGGTTATATACCAGCAGAATCGTGCGTGTGCCATCGGCGAAGGGCATCACAAATGAGATATCCTGAGAGGCAGTATCGCCCGCTGGGAAGGGCGGCGGCGGCAGCCCGCCGCTTTTCAGTTTGTACTCGCTGGTAAAGTCCACTTGAAAAGTCTGGCTGTAGACCAAACCGCCGCCAGCGCCGCGTTCTTCGATCGCATAGTTGCCAGCCGCTGGCGGGTATGCCAACCCACTGACGACGCGCTCCATTTGCCCCAGGTGCCCGGTCACGGTGGGGTTGGCGCCCGGGTTGTTGATAGTTGCATGAACGACCAACGATTCGCTGTAGATCGTTTGCACAACGCCGGGCATGCGGGCGGCAGCCACAGCAGCCGCACCACTTGAAGGTTGAGCTGGGACAGCCGCGGCAGGCAGGTCGTTGAACATTTTATTCCAGGTGAAAGGCGAAATCCAACCCTGCTTTGATCCACCCGATGGACAGTAGCTCATCAGGTCGTGGGTCAAGGCGGGGTCATAGATTTTGCCAGTCAGGGTGTTGAAACCGAAGGCCTGGATGCTGGAATTGGTGTACGGGAAATCACTGTTGCCATCGTTGGAGCCGCAGGCGTCTGAGGTATTCGTGTGAAAAACGTTGTAATCGTGCGTCAGCTCGTGCCCAAAGATCAATGCCCCGCTGCCCGGGTTATCGGTGTTGGTGCCCGCTGCATCGGAGCCAATGCCCACCACACCCAACCCGCCTGCGTGCGGGTAAATGGGCATATCGGCATGTCCGCCGCTGTAACCAGAGGCCGGGGCCCAGCCGTACACATGACGCACACCGGTGAATGGACCGGTGCCAAACCACCAGCTTAAAGCGTTTTCTTCGATCCACATCAGGTTGAGCGTGGAAATCAAGGAATGCTGGGCGTCCGCTGAAGAGAGGTTGGATGTCCAATCCAGGTACCCGCTGCGCACGAAATAGTTGATGCCATTATCGCTGACCGGCAGCACCTGGTTCCACCATTGCGCCGCGCCGCCGTTTACCGCCCAACCGCCGGCGTAATTATCCGTACCGGTAGGATGGTAATGCAGTCGCTCGCCAGCCACGGTTAAGGTTTTTCGGTTCGAGAAATGCGTGAGAATCGAGCCCACCCCTGGATAGCGTGGATTGGTATAACTCGAGTTATAAATGTGGCCCGGATCGACTTCAGCCCAGAAGCTCACGTTCGCGGTTCCGCCGCTGTACACGGTGAAATAGATTTCCGCATCATCGTGGGCCGCCTGGTTGACGCTGGCAGTGGATTTTCCGGCTGCGTCGAAGGTGTATTCTTTGCCGAACGCCAGGATATGCAGGCGCACGGGGACGTTGTTGTAAAAGGAATGAGAGTTATTGGCATGGATATAGATGCGGGCCACCGCGCTTTTACTCAATACCATCGAAAGGGAATCATCAGCGCACGATGCAGGCTTCCCGAACATGCATTGGATTCCCTGGGTGATCTCAATATTCGTGATGCTGAAATCCGGCGCGATCGGAATCGGATGCACCAGAACCGGCGATTTGTAGGCATACACGGAATATGCCGGGAATTCTGGGGTAGGCGTCGCGGTCGGTCCAGCAGTGGGTTTCAGGGTAGGCAAGGCAGTCCAGGTTGGCTGCGGAGGGCGGCGAGTGTTGTTCAAGCCGGGGGCCAGGTACAGGTTGTCAATCGATTCAAACAGCGGCGCCTGTCCATAATCAATGGTCACACTGCTTATGCTCCCGCTGGTGTCGTAAGCGCCCACGAAAGTTTTGTGGGCGGCGCTTACGTTCGGAACACGAAAAGAGCACAGAATATTCTGCTTGGCATCCATAAATGTGACCACGGCGATGATCGATCCACCGGTTGGCAGCATGCCGTTGCCCAAATACATGCCGACATGGCTGCGCGGAAAGGTGAAATCGATTTCAAACGGGGTCTTGCCCACTCCCGGCAGGGCGGCGTTGCGGGCGACATTTGGCGAGGTCTGTGGCTGATCGGGGTCGTTCGCCCCCACAGCGTGAACGTAAGGAGCGTTCGTGGAGGTGGCGAAAACCACGCCGTAGCTGGACTCGTACTGCAGGCCCAAAGCTTCGCCATCTTTCCGGTCGTCGAAAGTGATAATTTTGGGGGCAGGAATGTCGCGCGGGTCCGCTAATTGCGTGCAGGCTGCCGGTTGGGCCAGGGCTGTCGAGGCAACCTGGCTGTTGAGAGTCGTAAAAACCAGCACAGCGAACACAAAAGCAATGCCAAGCATCCAAAAACCAGTCATTCGATTGCGTGAGGGAATATTCGTAGCCATCCAATCCTCCAAATTTAATTGTTTTAAGGCGTAATGGTGCCGCTCCACCCCAGGCAAGAATGCTCGCAAACCACACTTTGTAGATATATATTACATTATTTATCTACAAGTGACGATTAGAGCCGGTCTTTTTCAGGCTTAGAAGTTATTAATTTATAAGAAGGGTATCTTAAGAGTTTTTTGACTGGCTGAGCTCAGGATTGGGTTTACGGAATCCAGTCCAATGTCCCCAGCCAGGGGGCGCTCGAAATCCGGTTTAAACTCCCTCCGTCTTCATCCATAAGATAGATGCCGGTTGAGCAGATGAAAGCGATGTGTTTTCCATCCGGCGAATAGCGCCCGAACAAGCCGGTATCATTCAGCCTGGTGAGGCGGCTGGCTGGCCCACCGTTGATCGGGACACGGTACCAATCGGACGGTATGTTATGCGCTGAGGCAACTTGGATTCCAGAAAAAAGTTCCCACCAATTCAGCGTTGAGCTGGTCTGGGTGTTAACTGCGCTGAAAGTGATAGTGCTGCCATCTGGGGAGAAGAAAATGGCATCCACCGCCGGGAAGGAGCCGGGCGGCAAAAGAGGCACCACGTTTTGACCGTTGGCATCGGCCAGGTACAACTCGTTACTCTTTGTAAGCGGGTCGAATGACAGATAGGCCAGCTTTTTGCCATCCGGCGAGAGCTGCGGCCAATAGGCGGACTTCACAAGGATTTCAACTTTCTTGTCTTTGCCGATGCGCTCGATTTGATATGTATAGGCGCCGGTTTTGGGGTCGGTGTAAAAGAAATGGGCAAAGTAAATGCTATTGCCATCAGGCGACCAGGTGGGATTGAAATAAGATTCTGTTTCACTTTGACGCTCCAGGTAAGGGACGGGCTGGGTCGAGCCATCCGCCGGCAGGAGGTAAAGATCGGTATAACCGAAATTCGTCTTTCCGGCGGGCGGGGGCGGAGTGTACGCTAATAGAATTTGCCTGTTGTTTGGCGAGATAGCCTCGCCTGCCAGCCAGGATTGCGCCGGCGCCTGGAACAATTTGGTCATACTCCCTTGCGCCAGGTCGTAGCGCACCAGCGAGTTCATGTCGCCTCCGCTGGAGATCAAGATCAGCGCTCCGCTCAGCCCGGGGACAGCCTGAACCAGCGCAGCGGTCGCCTGCTCGGAGCTGGCAGGGGTGGGATAGGCAGGCGGCAGGGTGAGCAGCGGCTGCGCCGTCACGGCGGCTGGCGCGGCGCTTTCCCGCGGCTGGTTGGCAGCGCAAGCCGAAATTGCCCAGGCTATGACGATGCAGAAGAACAGCTTATTCATAATCTTTTCCGGAAGCTGGAAATTGCCGCGGCTGGATGCCCTCCATGCTCCGGAAGGCGCAGATGAACCATATGTTTTGCGCACCTTGGATTGCCTCAGGCGGCGGCGCGGATCAGCAAGACCGGAATTTTGGAACTGTGCACCACGCGTTCCGCCACACTGCCCAGCAGCCAGCGCGCCGGCCCGGTGCGCCCATGTGTAGACATAGCGATCACATCCGCCTGTACCTCGTCGGCGACTCCCAGGATCACATCCACCACCGCCCCAACGCGCAGCAGGGAAGAGACCTTGAAGCCATCCGCTTTGAGCTGGCTTTCTATCCCGGCAATATATTGTTTGATGCGCTCCTCCTGCTCTCGCACGGCGCGGTCGGCCAGGCCAGGGTCAGAGAATGCATACGCCAGCGCCGGGTTCTCACCGACGGTCAGCAGGATCAGCTCTGCGCCTTCGGAATAGGCCAGCGCCCTGGCATGCGGCAAGACGCCTTCGGCTACTTTGGAGCCATCGAGCGGGACCAGGATTTTTCGATACATAACACACTCTCCATTTTTTTATTGCCCAAAACTTAATCGCCTGACGAGGCGAGGCGATATCTTCGCCTGTTTCATCAACTCCTGTGTGAGCGCCACGTTATATTTCACCCGCCGGTGTGTGACAGTCTGTTCCGCCAGGTCGATGACGGCATACGCCGCCCGCGGATCTTCATCGCGCGGCTGGCCGACGCTGCCCGGGTTGATGAACATCTGGTCGCCGTTCAAGGCAAGTGGCGCATCGGGGCGCAGCGTTTCCTGCAGCACCTTCAAGCCGCCGGCCGGCCAGCGAAAGACGACCGGCATGTGCGTGTGGCCGTTCAGATAATAAGGCGTCTGCATCAATTCCAGGTTGTCGCGGGCCACTTCTCTTTCCGTGATCGTTTCCCACACCGGGTCGCGCGGGCTGGCGTGCACCAGCGTGAAGCCGTGCCCCACCCCCAGCGTTTTTTCCGTCAGCTTTTCCAGCCACTGAAAATTAGCGGCGCTCAGCCAGTGGCGGGTGAAAAATATCATCTCGCGCGCCTCCTGCGTAAAATCCCACAGGCCGGTTTTGCCCACCACGCCCAGATCGTGGTTGCCGGCTACCCCGCTGAAATCGAACTGGCGCAGGCGGTCGATGCATTCGTTCGGCTGGGGGCCGTACCCCACAACATCACCCAGGCACCAGATCTTCTCGAAGGTGCCGGCGTCGGCGATCACGGCTTCCAGGGCTGCCAGGTTGGCATGAATATCGGAGAGCACCAGGATTCGCATGAGTTTGTTACGCTGATTATAGCGGAAATGGTGAAAAAGCCAAAACATCGGCCTTTTTCCGAGGCTTGCAGGAAATTCCAGCCGGAATATAATTTTAGATATGCTCGTAAAATTTTTTTCGCGTTTCATCCGGGGGCGGCCAAAGGCCGGGGCGCCGGCGAACGACGGAAAGCTTTCTCCTGCCCTCTCTCCAAAAACCGCGTTTGGAGTGGGCGCGCTGATCGACCGGCGCTACCGCCTGGAGGCGGAAATTGGCCGGGGAGGCATGGGCATCGTCTATCGCGGCCTTGACCTTACCAACCAGCGCCCGGTGGCGGTCAAGATCATCAACCTCGACCTGGCAAATGCCCTGTCTCAACAGCAGTTTGCCCGCGAAACGCAGATCATGCTCGGCCTGCATCACCCGCACATCGTCGCCGTGTATGCCGCCGGCCAGGTCGAAACCGGGTCGCGCCAGCCTGCGCCGTACATTGTGATGGAATGGGTGGAGGGGACTAACCTGGGCAGCCTGTGCGGTTTCACCTTTGCCAGGATCATCGACCTGGGCCAGCAGATGTGCGAGGCGCTGGCCTACGCCCACAACCAGGGCATTGTGCACCGCGACTTGAAACCAGAAAACGTACTGCTCGAAAAACACGGCTTTCGCTACAGCGTCAAGCTGGCCGATTTCGGCCTGGCCCGGCCGCTCGACTCGCCTGCCCAGGCGGCAGAAAGCAGCCTGGCCGGGACGGTATTTTATCTGGCGCCTGAAGTGATCGCCGGCCAGCCGTGCAGCCCCGGCTCGGATTTATACGCCCTGGGTGTTATTCTATACGAAATGCTCACCGGCCGCCTGCCGTTCTCGGATTTTTTCGATGACCAGGCGATCCTGGCTCAGCACCTGGAAGAACCGGTCGCCCCGCCCAGCCACTCGCGCGCCGGTATTCCGCCTGAGCTGGAGGGGGTTGTGCTGCGCCTGCTGGCGAAAGATCCCCAGGAGCGCTTTGCTTCGGCGGCCGATGTTTGCGCCGCGTTGGAACACATCCACCTCGGCCCAACCAGCAGCGCCCTGCGGACAAACCTGCCGCAAAGCGGCCAGGGCTCGACCGCGCTTGCCGCCGAAGCGGCGCAGGTGGGAC
Organism: Chloroflexota bacterium; assembly: GCA_029782365.1. GTDB lineage: Bacteria > Chloroflexota > Anaerolineae > Anaerolineales > UBA4823 > CAWBUW01. The sequence continues at coordinate 9,121 of JAKOUW010000163.1, read as the reverse complement.
GTTTGCTGGAAAACAGCCGCCTGGTGACGGTGCAGGCGGAGACACCTGCCCTGGCGCTGGCAGCCGGGGTTCTCTTGTTGGACAGCTTTCGAGATGGAGTGTGGCAGGTGGAACTTGGCGCGCTGGACGAACCTGCCCGAGTTCTCTCCCAGGTGGCAGCCGTTTTGGGTGTGCATGCCAACCCCCAGCGCTCATTGACGGTTTCGTTGGTGGAATGCCTGCACGAAAAGAACGTACTGCTGATCCTGAACATCGGCGGCCAACTGCGCGGCGCCTGCGCCCAACTGGCAGACACGCTGATTGCCGCCTGCCCGGAGGTCTTTCTGCTGGTGGCCAGCCGCCAGCCGCTGAACGCAGCCTGTGAAAAGGTGTATATTTCCCCCAATTTGGCGCAGTGATAGTGGGGTATGGGGGATCTTAAAAGAACGATGTGGGATAGCCAGAGCACCACGGGTGGTGGTGGGGGCGGGTCTTAGCCCGCCCCCACTGGCAGGAAAATCAGTTTTCTTGTTTTTGGACAGCCCCCCAAAATTTTATTTTAAAGTCCCCAGCAGGGTTTTCGGCGCTGCGAAAACCCTGCAATTGGAGAATTTTGATCTTGTAAGATTTGAATATTTGTTCTAAAATACGGTGAAGGAAACAAGCATGAACAATTCGGAAGCACAAAATGAACAAACGCCATCCCAGATGATCGCCAACCAAATTGCTGCGTTGACGGATTGGCGCAAAGAAAGGTACGTCCATCTGCGGGACCTGATCAATTCAACTGTTCCCGAGCTGGCAGTGGAATGGAAATGGGGCACGGCGGTCTGGTCTCGCCAAGGCAATGTTGTTGCGCTGGGTGTTTTCAAAGACCACCTCAAGCTGAATTTTTTCAGAGGCGCAGAACTGCCCGATCCGCATCACCTGTTCAACGCCGGGCTGGAGGCCAAAGCCAGCCGGGGGATTGATATATTGGAGCAATCTGCCATCGACGAAAGCGCCTTGCGCGATCTGCTGCGCGCCGCCGCTGCGCCCAAAGCCGCCCCAGAAAAGAAAAAATAAGATGGAAAATAAAGTCACGGGCGGTTACGCCCTGGTAAACGGCATCAACTTATACTATCAAATCCATGGCCACGGCCAGCCGCTGATCCTGCTGCACGGCGGGATTGGCGCCATCGAAATGTTCGGCGAGGTGCTGCCGCGGCTGGCAGCCGGCCGGCAGGTGATCGGGGTGGATCTGCAGGCGCACGGGCGCACCGCCGACATCGACCGGCCGATGACCTTCGAGGCTATGGCGGATGACATTGCCGCGCTGGTCCAGCACCTGGGCCTGGAAAAAGTCGATCTGATGGGCTACTCGCTGGGCGGCGGAACCGCCTTGCAAACCGCTATCCGCCACCCGCAGGTAGTGCGCAAACTGGTGCTGGTATCTGCTCCATGCAAACGCAGCGGCTGGCATGCCGAAGTGGCCGCAAACATGGCGCAGATGGACATGGCGGCGGCCGCCGAGCCGATGAAGCAGTCGCCGATGTACGCCCTGTACACCCAGATCGCGCCGCGCCTGGCCGATTGGCCCGTTCTGCTGGAAAAAGTCAGCAGCCTGCTGCGCCAGGATTATGACTGGTCGAACGCAGTACAGCAAATCAAAGCCCCCACCCTGGTCGTGATCGGCGACGCCGACAGCGTCAGGCCGGCGCACGCCGTCGAACTTTACGCCCTGCTGGGCGGCGGCCTGCGCGATGCCGGCTGGGATGGCTCGGGGCGGTCGAGCGCCCGCCTGGCCATCCTGCCGGGGCAAACCCACTACACCATATTCTCCGCGCCGGCCCTGGCGGCCGCCGTGGCGCCTTTTCTGGATGAGACCCCGGCTTAACAACCCCCAGAGTTCATTGCTAACTCAGGGGTTTGGGGATGGCGGCAAATGCGGCTGCCATTCCCTATTTATTCGCCCTTTTGTTCAAATTATGGCATAATACTTGCGACGGAGGTGATCATATTCAGTTGATCGTAATGCCGCTGCCATCCTCTCGTCTGATGCCCGATGAATCTTAACCCGATCGCGCTCATCGTTCTCCTGTGCGGGGTGCTCACCCTGTCGATTGCCATGTATGCCTGGAATCGGCGCAATATACGCGGCGGGCGTTCATTTACTGCCTTCACCGCCTCGATGGCGATTTATATCCTGGGCTATTTCATGGAGCTGGTCAGCCCTAGCCTCGATCAAATGCTCTTCTGGAGCAAAATAGAATACATCGGCATTCTCACTTTCCCCACCATCTTCCTGGTTTTTGTACTCGAATATTCCGGCTATACCCGCTGGCTGACGCGCCGCAACCTGGCCCTGGCATTCCTCTTTCCTGGCGTCTTTCTGCTGGCGAAATTCGCCGATGACTCACTGCACATCATCTACGCAGCGGCCGCGATCGACGCCCACGGCGCCATCCCCCTGCTCTCCTTCACCCGCGGCCCGCTCTACCTGGTGATCGTCGCCTACAACCTGCTGGCAGTCACCCTGGGGAACGGCCTCCTGCTGCGCAAGCGGCGGCATGCCTCCACACTGTACCGCAAACAGACGGCGATCATCTTATCCGTGGCGGTCGTGCTGTATTTTCTCTACGGCGTGTACATCAGCGGGATCAGGCTCTTTCCGGGCCTGGAACACCTGGACTTAAACCCCTTCGTCTATACCCTGTGGGGTGCGGCGATCTGGCTGGCGATTTTCCGCTACCACCTGTTTGACCTGGCGCCGGTGGCGCGCGACGCCCTGATCGAGATGTTGGGCGACGGCGTCCTGGTGCTCGACGCCCAGTCCAGGCTGGTGGACGCCAACCCCGCCGCCCTGCGCATCTTCGGCTGGCGCCAGGCACCGGTGGGCGAGGCCGCCGATAAAATTACCGGCGGCATTCTCAGCACTGCCCTGCTGGCAAAAATCGAGCACTCCAAGAAAATCGAAACGCGCCTGGATGTGGATGACTCGACCGTTTATTACGAGGTCACGCTGTCGACGCTCAACGAAAAGCAGGGCCGGCAGATCGGCTTCCTGGCCGTCATTCACGATATTTCCGAGCGCAAAGCCGTTGAGCAGGCTCTGCAAGAGATGTCGCTGGTGGACGACCTGACCGGGCTGGCCAACCGGCGCGGTTTCAAAATCTTAGGCGCCCAACTGTTCGGCATGGTGAACCGCATGAAGCTCAATGCGGTGATGTTCTACATCGACATGGATGGGCTTAAAACGATAAACGATTCGCTGGGCCACGCCGTGGGCGACCAGGCCCTCAAAGACACTGCTGCCATTTTGAAAAATTCGTTCCGCGTATCGGATATCATCGCCCGCATCGGCGGCGATGAATTCGTCATCCTGGCGGTGGAATCGGACGAAAATTCGGCGGAAATATTGAAAGGCCGCCTGATCGAGCGCGTGGCGGCCTGCAACGCGCAGCCCGGCCGCATCTACCGCCTGTCGATCAGCATCGGGCAGGCGCGGCTGAGAGCCGGGTATGCCCGCTCGCTGGACGCCCTGCTGGAAGAGGCCGACGCCGCCATGTACGAGGACAAGCAGGCCAAGAAAGCCCGCCTGGCGTCCTGACCTAGTGCTGGCGCAAGAAGTCGCGGATGGAGATCGAGGCCGCCGCACCCTCGCCCACCGCCGAAGCCACCTGCTTGGTGCTGCCGTGGCGGGCGTCGCCGGCGGCAAACAGGCCGGGCAGGCTGGTCTCGAACGGCAGGCGGCTGCCCTGCGTGGCGGGCGTGTGCAGCAGGTCGTGCCCGCTGAGCACGAAGCCGTAATCATCCATCTCGACATACCCTTTCAAAAAGGATGTATTGGGCTGCTGGCCGATGAAGATGAAGGCCGCCGCCGGGTGGATCTCGGAACGTTCTCCGGTCGCCGTGTTGCGCAGGCGCACGGTCTTCAATTTCGCCTCGGCGCCTTCAAAGGCCTCGACCACCGTGTTATACCGCACCTCGACGTGCGAGCCGGCTCCGCTGACCTTATCGATCGCCACCTGGCTGGCCGTCAGGCGGTCGCTGCGCGCCAGCAAAATCACTTTTTCGGCGAAAGTGGTCAGGTGCAGGCCCTCTTCCACCGCCGAGTTCCCGCCGCCCACCACCACGATCTCTCGCGCTCCTTTGTAAAATGGGCCGTCGCAGGTGGCGCAGAAATGGATGCCGGCGCCGATGTAATCGTCCTCGCCCGGCGCTTCCAGCCGGCGGTACGAGGCGCCCGTGGCGACCAACACAGCGCGTGAATGGTAGTGTTTACCATCCGAAGTGTACACTTCGTGGTAGCCGTCTTCATACGCCAGGCGCTCCACTTCCACCGCCTGCAGGATCTCCACGCCGAAGCGCCGTGCCTGCTTCACGATGCGTTCGGCGAACTCCTGCCCGCTGATGCCCTCCGGGAAGCCGGGGAAATTGTCCAGCCCGACGGTGATGCCGGCCTGCCCGCCCAGCCCGGAGCGCTCGATGACCAGCACTTCGGCGCCTTCGCGCGCCGCGTAGATCGCCGCCGTCAGCCCGGCCGGGCCGCCGCCGAGGATGATCAGGTCATAATACGCCATTTTCGCCTCGGTTTTCAGACCGAGCCGCTGCGCCAGCTCGGCGTTGCTGGGCTCGACCAGGAACGAACCATCGGCGAAGACAATGGTGGGGATGATGCGTTTACCGTTGTTCTTCTGCAGGACGAACGCCTCGCCGGCTTTGTCCTGCTCGATATCCACCCAGTTGAAGGGGATGAACTGCTCCCCCAGGAATTTTTTCGACCGCCTGCAGTCCGGGCACCAATACGCGCCGTACACAGTGATATTCTCTGCGCTCATTTCAACCTCCAAATCGACCGTTAAAGATGGTATGCATTATAATCCGGCTGTAGAGAGGTGACGATGAAAATTGGTTTACAAATCCCCAACTTCACCTGGCCCGGCGGCGCGGCCGCCATCGCCGGCAAACTGGCCGAGATCGCCCAAACGGCCAACCAGGCCGGTTTTTACAGCCTGTGGGTGATGGATCACTTCTTCCAAATCGGCGTCGTCGGCCCGGCGGAAAACGCGATGCTGGAGAGCTACAGCACGCTGGCCTACCTGGCCGGCCTGACGCACAATGTCAAATTGGGCGCGCTGGTGACCGGCGTCATTTACCGCCACTCGGGCCTGCTGGCCAAGACGGTCAGCACGCTGGACGTGCTGTCCGGCGGGCGGGCGTACCTGGGCCTCGGCGCCGCCTGGTACGAGCGCGAGGCGCTCGGCCTGGGTGTGCCGTTCCCGCCGCTCAAGGAGCGCTTCGAGCGCCTGGAGGAAACCCTGCAGATCATCCACCAGATGTGGTCGGCCGACAACGGGCCGTTCCACGGCCGACACTACCAGCTTGCCGAGACCATCAACAGCCCCCAGCCGCTCAGCCGGCCGCACCCGCCCATCCTGGTGGGCGGCGGCGGGGAGAAAAAGACCCTGCGCCTGGCGGCGCGCTACGCCGACGCCTGCAACCTGTTCGCCCGGGCGGATGCCGAGGCGCTGCGCGCCAAGCTGGAAGTGCTGAAACAGCACTGCCGGGAAGCCGGACGGCCGTACGACGAAATCGAAAAAACCGCCCTGGGCACTGCTTATCTCGCCCCCGGCCAGGCCAGCGCCGAGGATATCCTGCGGCAGTGCCGGGCGCTGGCGGCGCTCGGCTTCCAGCAGGTGATCTTCAACATGCCCAACGTGCAGGCGCTCACCCCGCTGCAGGTGTTCGGGGATGCGATCATCCCGGCGGTGAGGGATTTATAGGCGAAACACCTGGCTTAGTGTGAATTGTTGTAGAGCGCCAGGCGTCTGGCGCGCAACCGGATGCCTGGCGCCGCGTGCTTATATTTAGTGTAGAGAGCGTCCGAGATTTTTTTCAGCCAGCCGAATGGGGAGCCGCTGTCCAACACCGGGCTTTGCCAGTGATGAAAAATATCTACGATCGTTGTGCCGTAGCTGGAACCTATCGCCAGGTAGCGGCTGTCTGGTAACCATTGACTGGCAAAGTATCATACTTCGTCTCGGGGCTTTGGAGAAAAAGCAAATCATCGAGGAATCCGCCATCCGCAAAGCCCTTGCTGACCTGGAACAAGGCTGAAACATTTCTTAAGGGCTGCTCTTAACCTGAGCAGCCGTTCTTTTTCCTTTCCAGGCTACAATTTATTCAGGATTAACGTCACCAATTTATATGGACGCTAACACCAAATCTATCGCGGTAAACTCAAATCACCTTTGCTATTGCCTCCCTCAGCGCTCCACCTGCCTGATGACGGCTGATCACCGGGTTTGACTTTCCCGCTCCTACCCTTTGCCTTGCCTTCCCGGTTCAGGTTGGCTTTGCCGCGCCCCCTAATTGGATAGGCTGTGGAAAAGTGGATACCACTGCGCTCTTATCCACTTTTCCACAGCCTCTACGACGACTATCACCGCATTTTTCCTTTTCAGCAACGACTTATCCTTGACAGTCCTTAACATCTGTGTGTAGGTAAAGCTCTGCATCTGCGGCCCGGCTTTGTTATCCACGATGCTCATCAGATTGCCATCCTGGTCGTAAGTATATCGCAAATCTTGCAGTGTGTCCGGAGTGGCGTTCAGCCCGGCGGTCGCCTGTCGCAGCCGCCCACCCTGGCTCGTCCAGGCGTAATAGGCATATACGCTCTTCAGCAGCGGGTTTTGCGGCACAAGCGCCCCATAAGTTCTCTGCATCACCCGCCCGGCGGCATCGTAGATGTTCTGCGTCACGTAGTAGTAGCTGGCTGTGCTGCTGTACAGGCTGTTCAGCGTCCCCTGGCTGTTGTAGCCGGATTCAGTCTTGAATAGCCCGCTGCTTATGAAGGTGATTACAACTATTTACAATAGCAAATTCGAGTTGTTAACCGGGAAGAACTCAACCGGGTGTTTTCCAGGACTAAGGCTGCGAAATAATTACCTCATATCAAGCAGGAGGCGGAGGCTAATTTTTAATCTAATCGTCATTCACTTTAGGCGAAATGCTTTTCTAGCCACGGACTTGCACCAATTACTTGCTCGCTTTGTCGATCTTTGCTAACGCTTTCTTAGCTTCATTACGCACCCAAGTTTTGGGGTGACTCAAGAACCGCTCAATTGCTTGATGAGCTTTTTTGGATTTCAGTTTACCCAACCCCATAATTGCATGACCGGCCACTTTATCATCATCGAGTAATTTTATCAATACATCTTGAGCACGTGGATCTTTCATGTTACCCAAAGAAACAGCTAACATTTGTCGCGCTGTTCCATGCTGTGAGTCTTGTGCCAAATCCACAATATCTGTGAACACACTGTCATCAGCTACTATAGAAAGAGCATTGGCAATTGCCCATTTGATTCCTGTGATGGACTCATTCTGCATTTTTCGGAACTCGTAAATCAGGGTTGGCGCGGCAATAGGTTTCGCCCAGGGAACGGACAATGCTCTCACAATATCTTCTTTAACATTCACGTTCTCAATCAGAGGTAGCCATCTTAACAAGATAGGGATTGCGCTTTTGTAGTTATATCTCTTGCTATAAAGATCAGATATCCACTCGATCACAAAACCTGCCTGGGCTAAATCTGCAAGTACAGGTGCAGAATCGCGTTTGTTAATTGCAATGGTGAGCTGTCTCTGTTGTTCCTTCTCCTCTAATAAACTTAGAAGCTCTTGTCGAGCTTCGTCAGATTCACATTTGGATTTTTCTGCGCTCATTTTGGCTCCAAAATCTTTTGCACTATTGTTCCATTATTTATGAGTTTTTGAAGAGGTGCAGATAGTTTTGTTGACTCCCGTGTCCATAATTCAAAGGTATACCCTTCTTTTTGTGCATAAGCCACAAAATCTTGGATTTGATTTGTAAGGGACAATTGAGCTACATTTTTCACTTCTGAGATTAATTGCTGATTTGGAAGTAACTGATCAGGAATGCGATATTTAGCTGTTTCGGTAAGCGATTCAATATGAACAGTGTTCTTCACAATACCTGAAGCTGTTTCTCCCGCTTGACCAAGAGCTCTTGTGGCTGCCATCCCTTCATTTCCACAATCACCATCACCACAAGCTCCAGCAACTAATGCACTACCAACAACTGAAGCTCCAACCATCGCTGCAGAAGCAGCAATAACTATACCTCCCCCAACCACCGCACCAGTAAGAGCGGCTCCAAGCACTTGATTTGAATTTACACGGCCTGTCTCCTGATACTGTTGATAAGCATTAATTGCTCCACCAACAACTGCACCAACAATTATTGCGCCTACAAAGATGCAAAGCGCAGTGGATACGCCATCGATGCAATGCCCTGACGGATCATTCCATCGTGTAGCTGAATTATTAACGTACGCATACCTATCCCACGCCTGCACGCCCTGGGATTGTTGAGGGATTATACTATCCGGCTGCGCCCAGCGACCCACCAGCGGGTCATAATATCTCGCCCCATAATATAACAGCCCAAAGTCGTTGGCTGAAGGGGTGGCGTAGCTGTACTGCCCGGTGTAGGTGTATTTCGTCCCCAGCGTGCCGGAGGCATAGCGGGATTCGCCCCACGGCTTGTAGAGCTGGTCTGCCCTGCCGCTCAGGTCGGCATTGATCGTCAGCATGGTGCTGCCCAGGTGGTCGCTCAACGAGAAGCGCAGCCCGCTCGTGCCGCTGCCGCTCCCCGTGCGGATTGCCGCTGTCTGCCCGCCAGCCCGATAATACTTCACTATCGTGCTGGTCGAACCGCTCCATTCGAAATACCCGCCCACGAATGCGGTGGTTGTGCCTCCCTGCACGGCTTTGACCCTTTTGCCATCCCCGTCATAAGTAAGCGTCGCCACAATGCTGCCGTTTTTCTTGGCTTGCACAAGACGGTTCTCGGCGTCAAAGGTGTAATCGTAGGTGTTGGCATCCAGTATATCCGGCAGGTCGCGGTGGGTCATATTTCCCGTAGCATCGTAATTGAACGACCCGCCGGCGCTGGTTGTGGCGACGGCATGCTTGTGGCTGGCGTCATAGGTGTAGCTTCCCATGCCGGTCTTGCTGGACAGGTTGCCGGTCGTGCCGTCATAGGCGTAGGTTTCATCGGCATATTCACCGCTGCCCAGCGTGCCGCTGCAGTTGGCGTCGTTGTTGCCCACTTTGGCGCTGGTCAGCCGGTAGA